>NZ_JACMYG010000015.1 GCF_014236655.1 Pseudomonas kielensis | reverse complement strand
GGGAATCATGCGAATCAACGCGAACGTCAGCAGGGTGATGCCGAAGAACGTGGGGATCAACAACCCCAATCGGCGGGCAATAAAACTAAACATCTTCTGGTGTACCTCATCAGCCGGTTAGGCGTACCGGTCAGCCCAGGATCGGGCTGTGGCCGGCGTTTTTTTCTACTTCACCTGGGTGGTGGCGAAGTTATTGGTGGTCAGCGGGTTCATGTAATAACCGTCTACGTTCTTGCGCATGGCGGTAAACATCTTGGGATGAGCCTGATCGACCCACACCACTTCGTCGTGCAGGATAACCAGGGCTTTTTCATAGAGGGCGGCGCGCTCGGCGGTACCGGTCGTGGCCCGAGCCTGGGTGATCAGCGCCTGGAATTGCGGGTTGCACCAGCGGCTGTAGTTTTCGCCGTTTTTGGCGGCTTCGCAACTCAGCAGCGGGCCGAGGAAGTTATCCGGGTCACCGTTGTCGCCGCTCCAGCCAGCAGACACCAGGTCGTGTTCGCCTTTCTTCGCACGCTTGAGCATCTCCGCCCACTCCATGACCCGAATGTCGATGGTGATACCCACCTTGGCCAGGTCTGCCTGGATCAACTGCGCGCCCAATTGCGGGTTCGGGTTGGTCGGGCCACCGGCGTTGCGGGTGTACAGGGTGAACACCGTGCCGGGTGGAACACCGGCTTCCTTGAGCAGGGCGCGTGCCTGGTCGAGGTCCTGGGGCGGGTTCTTCAGCGTGGTGTTATAGCCCAGCAGCGCGGGTGGGTAGGGGTTGACCGCGGCAATCGCGTTGCCCTTGCCGTACAGGGTGTCGACGTAGTTCTGTTTGTCCAGGGCCAGCTCGATGGCCCGACGCACCCGCACATCGCTCAGGTACGGGTGGCTGGTGTTGATCGCGGTATAGCCGGTGGACATCGCCGCGATGGTGGCGATTTGCAGGGCCGGGTCGGCCTGGATGCTCGGGACGTCGTCGGGCTTGGGATAGAGCGCCACCTGGCACTCATTGGCCTTGAGTTTTTGCAGGCGGGTGTTGTTGTCCGGGGTGATCGCGAAGATCAGTGGGTCTGCCGGCGGCTTGCCACGGAAGTAGTGCGGGTTGGCCTTGTAGCGGACCTGGGCATCCTTGGCGTAGCGCTGGAAGATGAACGGGCCGGTGCCGATCGGCTTGCTGTTGAGGTCGGCCATTTTGTCGGCCTTTTGCAACTGCGCGGCGTACTCGGCCGAGTGAATCGAGGTGAACGCCATGCCCAGGTCCAGCAGGAACGGGGCTTCAGGGCGGTTCAGGGTGAACCTGACGCTCATGTCGTCGACTTTTTCGACGCGCTTGAGCAGGTTCTGGAAGTCCATGCTTTCAAAGTACGGAAAGCCGACAGCCGATTGCTTGTGCCAAGGATGGTTGGGGTCCAGTTGACGCTGGAAGCTCCAGACCACGTCGTCGGCGTTGAGCGTGCGCGTCGGTTTGAAGTAGTCGGTCGTGTGGAACGCTACGCCTGGGCGCAGGTGGAAGGTGTATTGCAGGCCGTCCGGGCTGATGTCCCAGCTTTCGGCCAGGGCCGGCTGGATCTGCGCGGTACCGGGCTTGAAGTCCACCAGGCGGTTGAACAGCGTCTCTGCCGCGGCGTCGGCCGTAACGGCAGTGGTGTAGAGCACTGGGTCGAAACCTTCCGGGCTGGCCTCGGTGCAGACCACCAAGGGTTTGGCCGAAGCACCGATGGCTGTCATCAGCACGGTGGCTGCGACAACCGCACGCAAGGGAAGCATCTTCATATAAACCCTCCGTATTCCATGAGCCAGATTAGTCGTTGGGACCGATTCGTCGAATCGGCCCCGCAGTTGTCACGCCTTAGAGGACGTTGAACGGAATGGTTGTCACCAGGCGGAACTCGTTGATGCTGCCATCAGCCTGGTTTTCGCTCGCCCGGTGCGCGGTGTAGGTGGCGCGGACGGTGGTGGCTTTCAGCGGACCGCTCTGAATGGCGTAAGTGCTGCCAATGCCATATTCGTAGTGGTGTTCGCCGTCTTGCGACTGGATGCCGTCGTAGCCGGTGCCGGTGTAGTGGGTGCCGTCGATGCCCCAGCCGCGTGCCTGGTAAATGTTGAACTTGAGGCCCGGTACGCCGTACTCGGCCATGTTCAGGCCGTAGGAAACCTGGAAGGATTTCTCGTTCGGGCCGTTGAAGTCCGACAGCAGGGAGTTGGCCAGGTAGATGCCGTTGGTTTCGTGCAGGTAGTCGAAGTACTCGTTACCGTTCACTTCCTGGTAGGAGAAGGTCAGGGTGTGAGCCTGGTGGGTCAGGCCGAACGACAGGGAGTAGGTGTCGTTGTCGATGTTGCCCAGCTTGGCTTTGCCTTCCTCCTGGGTCTTGTAGTAGTTCAGGCCGGTGGTCAGGCTCAGCACCGAGCTGTCGCCCAGCACATGGGTGGCGCCGAAGTAGTACTGGTTCCAGATGTCTTCGGCCTGGGTGGCCCAGAGGCTGGTGGTCAGGCTGGCGAACGGCGAGTAGCTGATGCCGGCGGTGTTGACGTGATCGGCTTCGGCATCGATGGCGCCGTATTCGGAGCGGAATTTGCTCAGGCTTTCTTCGGTTCGCGGCGAGTTGCGATCGAAGGTGGCCACGTCGAAGGCCAGGTTGGTCAGCTCTTCACTGTGCAAGGCCACGCCCTGGAAGCTCGAGGGCAGGGCACGGTTGCTGATGACGTCGACTTGCGGGCTGCTGAAGTTCATGCGCCCGGCAGTCAGGGTGGTGTTGGAGATGCGGGCCTTGACGTTGGCCAGGCCCAGCTTGCTCCATTGTCCCTGGGCGTCGCCGCCTTCTTTGGTCAGGGTCCGGTTGTTGCCTGCGCCAGGGCGAGTGCCGGGAGCGCCGCCGTTGTTGGAGGCCAGGTTTTCCCGATCACGTTCCAGCGCAACGGCGTTGTAGGCCGCCAGCTCGGTGCTGAAACCCACGGTGCCCTGGGTGAAACCGGAGTTGTACTTGACGATGGTGCCCTGGACCCAGTTGATCCGGCGATCGGTGGGGGTCGAAACGCCGTCTTTCTTGTAGGCGAACTTGCCGCCACGCTTGAGTTGTTCGTTGGCGTACCAGTTGCGGGTACTGCCGCCGATCGTCTGGCCTTCGATGAAGCCGGTGGCCTCGGATTGGGCATTGCCGGTGTTGATCGTCACCGGGTTGAACGCCTGGCTCTGGGGTTCGGCATAGGCGGTTGCGGTGATGCTGCTGATGGCCAGGGCCAACAGGGCGGAGTTGCTCAGTTTCATCAGTGAAGCTCCTTTTTTTCTCTTGTTATTGCCGGTCTCTTGCACTGATCCGGCTCTTTGGTTTTGAACACAAGCAAGGCATCGCAAACGTTTGCATGGGGCGAGATCGCCGAATTCAGGCGACAGTCTGGTGCGGGGGCGAAAATCGCCCCCAAGGTTCTGGCTAATCAGTTATTGGTCGATACCGACACCCGAGAACACGTTACGACCGAAGGGGCTGACCTTGAATCCTTCGACTTTGGCGCTTAATGGCTGGTTGACCGTGGAGTGGGCGATAGGGGTGATCGGCACTTGCTGCTTGAGCAACTGCTGGGCCTGTTTGTAGAGCACCGTGCGCTGGTCGCGGTCGGTGACGATCTTGGCCTGCTTGATCAGCTTGTCGTATTGCGGGTCGCACCACATGGAGTAGTTGTTGCCGCCAATCGCGTCGCAGCTGTACAGGGTGCCGAGCCAGTTGTCCGGGTCGCCATTGTCGCCGGTCCAGCCGATCAGGCTGATGTCGTGTTCACCGTTCTTGGTGCGCTTGATGTACTCGCCCCATTCGTAGCTGACGATCTTCACTTTCAGGCCGATTTTCGCCCAGTCCGACTGCAGCATTTCTGCCATCAGCTTGGCGTTCGGGTTGTACGGGCGCTGCACCGGCATGGCCCACAGGGTGATTTCGGTGCCTTCCTTGACGCCGGCAGCCTTGAGCAGTGCCTTGGCTTTTTCCGGGTCATAGGCGGCATCCTTGATGGTGTCGTCATAGGACCACTGGGTCGGTGGCATGGCGTTCACCGCCAGTTGACCGGCGCCCTGGTACACGGCGTTGAGGATGCCTTGCTTGTTCACCGCCATGTCCAGCGCCTGGCGCACTTCGAGCTGGTCGAAGGGTTTGTGCTGGACGTTGTAGGCGATGTAGCCGAGGTTGAACCCGGGTTTTTCGATCAGTTGCAGCTTCGGATCTTTTTTCAACGCCTCGACATCGGCCGGGCGCGGATGCAGGGTGACCTGGCACTCGCCGGCCTTGAGTTTCTGCACCCGTACCGAGGCATCGGTGTTGATTGCAAAAATCAGTTGGTCGAGTTTGACCCGGCTCGGGTCCCAGTACTGTTTGTTGCCCGCATAGCGGATCTGCGAGTCTTTCTGGTAACGCTGGAACACGAACGGCCCGGTGCCGACGGGCTTCTGGTTGATGTCGCTGGGTTTGCCCTTGGCCAGTAACTGGTCGGCGTACTCGGCCGAGAGAATCGAGGCGAAACTCATGGCGATGTTCTGGATGAACGCAGCGTCGACCGAGTTCAGGGTCATGACCACGGTCAGGGGCGCGGTTTTTTCGACCTTGGCGATGTTCTTGTTCAGGCTCATCCCGTTGAAGTACGGGAACTCGGTGGGGTAGGCCTTGCGGAAGGGGTGGTCGGGGGAAAGCATGCGGTTGAAGGTGAACAGCACGTCGTCGGCGTTGAAATCTCGGGTCGGGGTGAAGTACTTGGTGGTGTGGAATTTCACCCCTTCGCGCAGGTGGAAGGTGTAGGTCAGGCCGTCTGCGGAAATATCCCAGCGGGTCGCCAGGCCCGGTACGACGCTGGTGGCGCCTTTCTCGAACTCGGCCAAGCGGTTGTACAGTGGCTCGGCGGCATCGTTGTCGGTGGCGGTGGTGTATTGCGCAGTGTCGAAGCCCGCCGGGCTGCCTTCGGAGCAAAACACCAGGCTGTTGCTGGCGGCCTGGCTGATGGAAGTGGCGGCCAACAGACCGGTGCCCAGCAGGGCGGATAAAACCAAGGTATGGCGCATGACGCTCCCTCTCTTATTGGATGTAAACCATGAGCCCTCGTCCCGTCCGGGGACGTGCGGGTATCACGGGTCCAGAACCACGGGTTTCAGCGATTGCCGGTTCAGGCGCAGTACGGTCGGACGCCTCGGCGTTAGTGGGCCGAGTGTCGGGCGGTAAATGCGAAAGGCCTGAAGAACAGGTAAGAAAAGGCGATGCGTCCTAAACCCGCAGTTGTAGGCCGCAGTGATTTGGGAAGCAGGTCAGTTCCGCTGTCTTGGCAGATAGAGCCGCGGCGACGTCAGCAACGTCGCCGCGGCAATACCTTATTTGCTGACGCTGACGCCGTAGAAGGAGTTCAAGCCAAACGGGCTGATCTTGAAGTCCTGCACGGTGTTGCGCATGGGTTGATACACCGTCGAGTGCGCGATAGGTGTCATCGGGACTGCATCTTTGAGGAGGTGTTGCGCCTGCTTGTACAGCTCGGTGCGTTTGGCGACGTCGGTGGTGGCCTTGGCTTCCTTGATGATGGTGTCGTACGGCTTGTCGCACCATTTCGAGAAGTTGTTGCCGCTCAGGGAGTCGCAGCCGAACAGTACGTTCAGCCAGTTGTCCGGGTCACCATTGTCACCGCTCCAGCCAATGATCATGGCCTGGTTCTCGCCACCTTTGGAACGCTTGATGTACTCGCCCCATTCATAGCTGACGATGTTCACCTTGAGGCCGATTTTCGCCCAGTCCGACTGCAGCATTTCTGCCATCAGCTTGGCGTTCGGGTTGTACGGACGCTGGACCGGCATGGCCCACAGGGTGATTTCGGTGCCCGGCTTGATGTCTGCCTTTTTCAGCAGCTCCTTGGCCTTTTCAGGGTCGTACTTGGTGTCCTTGATGGTGTCGTCATAGGACCACTGGGTCGGCGGCATGGCGTTGACGGCCAGTTGGCCCGCGCCCTGGTAGACCGAGTCGATGATCTGCTGCTTGTTCACCGCCATGTCCAGTGCCTGGCGCACTTCCAGCTTGGCCAGTGGGTTGGCGTCAGTACGGCCCTTGAGGACCGGCATCACGTTGTAGGCAATGTAGCCGAGGTTGAAGCCCGCCTGATGCGGCAGTTTCAGGTTCTTGTCTTCACCCAGGGCCTTGAGGTCGGCCGGACGTGGGAAGAGGGTGACCTGGCATTCGTTTTTCTTCAGCTTCTGGATCCGCACCGACGGGTCGGTGGTGATGGCGAAGATCAGGTTGTCGATCTTGACGTCTTCAGGCTTCCAGTAGTCCTTGTTGCCGGTGTAACGGATGTTGGAGTCTTTCTGGTAGCTCTTGAACACGAACGGGCCAGTGCCGATCGGCTTCTGGTTGATGTCGCCCGGCTTGCCTTCCTTCAACAGTTTGTCGGCGTATTCGGCAGACTGGATCGAGGCAAAGCTCATGGCCAGGTTCTGGATGAACGCGGCGTCTACCGTGCCCAGGGTGAACTTGACGGTCTTGTCGTCGATTTTTTCGATGTGCTTGATGTTGGTGTCCATCCCCATGTCCGTGAAGTACGGGAACTCGGTGGGGTAGGCTTTGCGGAACGGCATGTCTTTGTCGATCATGCGGTTGAAGGTAAACAGCACGTCGTCGGCGTTGAATTCACGGGTCGGCTTGAAGTACGGCGTGGTGTGGAATTTGACCCCTTCGCGCAGATGGAAGGTGTAGGTCAGGCCATCCGGGGACACGTCCCAGCTGGTGGCCAGGCCAGGAATAACAGCGGTGCCGCCACGTTCGAACTGGCTCAGGCGGTTGAACATGGTCTCTGCCGAGGCGTCGAAGTCGGTTCCGGTGGTGTACTGGCCCGGATCAAATCCGGCCGGGCTCCCTTCGGAGCAGAACACCAGGTTAGTCGCAGCGGAGGCGAAAGGTGCGCTAGCGAGCAAGCTGGCGCCGACTAAAAACGGAATGACCGCGTGTTTGAGCATGGTGGCCTCATGATTTGTTGTCATTTTTGGAATTAGAGGACGACCTCGTGAGTCGACCTGCGGATACTTATGCAGGGCCTATACCCATTGCAAGATCCAGAGCGGCTACAAGTCTTAAACAGTGGTACGAACGTACCTTAATGTCGCATTCCTATAAACTTTGACGCATTTGATCGTTTGCGCGGGGTTGTTTCGGTGCAATAGGTGCACCCAATGGGTGCTGAAAGCACGGTTGGCGCACCTTGCCGAAGCAAGGTGTTACCGAACCTACGTACAGCCTAGACGGGTTTTTCGCGATGGCGAGGGGGAAGCAACGGTAGGAGCGCGTTCGCTCGCGATGAACTCAAGGACGCCGCGTGTCGAAAGATTACGCACGTCAGCGTTGAGGTCTTTCGCGAGCGCGCTCCTACACGTGTTACGGCATCAACACTTCGATAGAGCCGTCGGCGGTCATGCTGACCTGGCTGGTGCCGGCTTCGACTTCCGGGGTCACCGGGGCGGAATCCATGGCGGCGGCTTTCATCATCATTGGCGCACGCAGGTAAGGCTGCGGATAACCGTTGCTGTTGAGGTTCAGGTTGACGATTTTGTAACCCTTGCCGCCCAGGGCCTCGGTGGTCAGTTGGGCGCGGGCCTTGAAGGCGTTGACCGCTTCCTTGAGCAGTGCATCTTCGCTGGCCTTGCGGGTCGGGGTGGCGATGGCGAAGTCCATGCCGGCCATCTTCAGATCGCCCAGCAGTTCGCCGGTGAGCTTGGACAGTGCGGCGAAGTCCGAGCTTTCCAGGCGCAGTTCGGCGCGCTCGCGCCAGCCGGTGATCTTCTGCCCCTTGTCGTCGTAGATCGGGTAGCTGTTGCGGCTGCCCTGACGCAAGGTCACGTCCTTGACCTGCCGCGCCTGGCCCAGAGCCTTGTTCATCGCGGTGCTTACCACGGCCGCCAGTTTGGCCGGGTCGGCATTCTGCTCCTCGGTGTAGAGGGTCACGATCATCAGGTCGCGGGCCACTTCCTGGCTGACTTCGGCGCGCAGGGAAATCTGGTTGTAGTGCAACTCGTCCGCGGCCAGGGCCGGGAGGCTGGCCAGGGTGCCGGCACTGAGGGCGAGAAGGGCGGCACTGCGGCGAAATGTGTTCATGAAAGCTCCTTGGGTGGTGCGCAGGGGTAACGGTGCGAGCCTGCGTAAAACCATCAGACTCTAGCTGCTATTGTCCGGTTCAGCCGGTTACAACTTCTATACAGATAGCGCGCAGGCTGTCGCGGCGCGACCCGTTGCCCTGTGTCGCTTTGCCGCACTTTTGCCTGTCAGGCCCCCTGCTTGGTTATACTCGACGCGATCCGCCTGGAGCGCTCATCAGGAGAGCTCATGCTCGCCCCCGTACAACTACTTTCCGCAACTCGCCAGAACCTCTGGCGACTGACGTTCATCCGCACCCTGGTGCTGGCCGCCCAGGCCGGTTCGGTGGGGCTCGCCTATTGGTTCGACCTGTTACCGCTGCCCTGGCTGGAGCTGGCCGCGACCCTCGGCTGCTCGATGCTGCTGTGCGCCTTTACGGCCATCCGGCTGCGCACCTCATGGCCGGTGACTGAGCTTGAGTACGCGGTGCAATTGGCTTGCGACCTGTTTATCCACAGTGCGCTGCTGTATTTCTCGGGCGGTTCGACCAACCCGTTCGTCTCTTATTACCTGGTGCCGCTGACCATCGCTGCCGTGACCCTGCCGTGGCGCTATTCGGTAATCCTGTCGGGCATTGCGCTGACCATGTACACCTTGCTGCTGGCGCAGTTCTACCCTCTGGAAACCTTCCCGATGTACCGGGAAAAGATGCAGATCTACGGCATGTGGCTGAGTTTTGCCCTGGCGGCGGCGGTCATCACCTTTTTTGCCGCGCGCATGGCCGAAGAACTGCGCCGCCAGGAAGAGCTGCGGGCGATCCGTCGGGAAGAGGGGCTGCGCGATCAACAATTGCTGGCCGTGGCCACCCAGGCCGCTGGCGCTGCCCATGAGTTGGGCACGCCGCTGGCGACCATGAGCGTGCTGATCAACGAGATGCTGCAAGACCATCATGACCCGATGCTGCGCGAGGACTTGAGCGTGCTGCAGGATCAGGTGAAGCTGTGCAAGCAGACCTTGCAGCAACTGGTGCGCGCCGCCGAGAACAATCGTCGCCTGGCGGTGGACATGCAGGACGTCAGCGTCTGGCTCAACGAAGCGCTCGACCGCTGGCACCTGATGCGCCCCGAAGCCACTTACCGCCTGCAGCGGAAGGGGGAAGGCAGCGAGCCGCGCCTGGCACCGCCGCCGGACCTGACCCAGGCCTTGCTCAACCTGCTGAACAATGCCGCCGATGCCTGCCCGGAAGGGCTGGAAGTGACGCTGGACTGGGACGCCGTGGAGCTGACCATCAGTATTCGCGACCACGGTGCCGGTGTGCCGCTGGCCATTGCCGAGCAGATCGGCAAGCCATTTTTTACCACCAAGGGCAAAGGTTTCGGCCTGGGCCTGTTTTTGAGCAAGGCCAGCGTGACACGCGCCGGCGGCTCAGTGAAACTCTACAGTCATGAGGAAGGCGGTACGCTCACCGAGCTGCGCCTGCCCCGTGCCGCACGAGGAGACGAACATGAGTGACGAGATCCAAGTCGAAGGCGAAGACCTGCCGCATTTATTGCTGGTAGACGACGACGCTACTTTCACCCGCGTCATGGCCCGCGCCATGAGCCGCCGCGGTTTTCGCGTCAGCACCGCCGGTTCCGCCGAGGAAGGCCTGGTCATCGCTCAGCAGGACCTGCCGGACTACGCCGCGCTGGACCTGAAAATGGATGGCGATTCGGGGCTGGTGCTGCTGCCCAAGCTGCTGGAGCTCGACCCGGAAATGCGCGTGGTGATCCTTACCGGTTACTCGAGCATTGCCACCGCCGTCGAGGCGATCAAGCGCGGTGCCTGCAATTACCTGTGCAAACCGGCCGATGCCGATGATGTGCTGGCCGCCTTGCTGTCCGAGCACGCCGACCTGGATACCCTGGTGCCGGAAAACCCGATGTCGGTGGACCGCCTGCAGTGGGAGCACATCCAGCGCGTCCTCACCGAGCACGAAGGCAACATTTCCGCCACAGCCCGCGCCCTGGGCATGCATCGGCGCACCCTGCAGCGCAAACTGCAGAAGCGTCCGGTTCGCCGCTGAACCGTCGCTGAACGAATATCGCCAGCCCCCCCGGGACAAAATGAACCGATCATCTATGATCGGTTCGTACTCTCTGTGTTTCCTATCGAGCCTGAATCATGAATCAGAACGCTGAATATTCCGCGGTCAACGATGCGGTGCGCGGTCAGTTTTTCCGCCGTGTCTGGCAGATGATCACGCCTTATTGGCGCAGTGAGGAGAAGGGCAAGGCCTGGTTGCTGTTGATTGCGGTGATCGGCCTGTCGCTGTTCAGCGTGGCGATTTCAGTGTGGATCAACAGTTGGTACAAGGACTTCTACAACGCCCTGCAAAAGAAGGACGATGCCGCGTTCTGGAGCCTGATTCTGTATTTCTGCGGGATTGCCGCGGTGGCGATCCTGGGCGCGGTGTACCGTTTGTACCTGACCCAGATGCTGACCATCCGCTGGCGCGCCTGGCTCACCGAAAAACATTTCACCCGCTGGCTCGAGCACAAGAACTACTACCAGCTGGAGCAGGGCGGTTACACCGACAACCCGGACCAGCGGATCTCCGAAGACCTCAACAGCTTCACCAGCAATACCCTGAGCCTGGGCCTGGGGCTGATTCGCACGGTGGTCAGCCTGGTGTCGTTCTCGATCATCCTGTGGGGTGTGTCCGGCAGTATCGAAGTATTTGGCTACACCATTCCCGGCTATATGTTCTGGTGCGCCCTGGTCTACGCGTTGATAGGCAGTTGGATCACGCACCTGATCGGTCGTCGCCTGATCGGGCTGAACAACCAGCAACAACGCTTTGAAGCCGACCTGCGGTTCTCCATGGTGCGGGTCCGGGAGAATGCCGAGAGCATTGCCCTGTACAACGGTGAGGCGAATGAAAACCAGCGCTTGAGTACGCGGTTCGGCATGGTCTGGCACAACTTCTGGGACATCATGAAAGTGTCCAAGCGCCTGACGTTCTTTACCGCGGGTTATGGTCAGATCGCGATCATATTCCCGTTCATCGTTGCGGCACCGCGGTATTTTTCCGGCAAGATCGAACTGGGGGAGCTGATGCAGATCAACTCGGCCTTCGGCAACGTCCAGGAGAACTTCAGCTGGTTCATCAGCGCCTACGCCGACCTGGCCGCCTGGCGTGCCACCTGTGACCGGTTGCTGAGTTTCCGCCAGGCCATGAGCGAAAACGAAGAGCGTGCGCCGGCCATCGATGTACGCCAGGAGGGCGCTGAGCTGCAGGTGCAGCAGGTGGGCCTGGACCTGGCGGATGGTCGTCATCTGCTGACCAGCGCCAATATGACGGTGGAGCAGGGCGACAGGCTGATGCTCAGCGGTCGCTCCGGTAGTGGCAAGAGTACCCTGCTGCGAGCCATGGGCGGGTTATGGCCGGCCGGGCATGGGGCGATTCGCCTGCCAAGTGCGCGCTACCTGTTCCTGCCGCAGAAACCGTATCTGCCCATTGGCACGCTGCGTGAGGCCTTGAGTTATCCACAGTCCGGCGATACCTACCCGCACGAGCGTTACGTGCAGGTGCTGGAGACTTGTCGTTTGCCCCATCTGGTGCCGCGCCTGGACGAAGCCAACCACTGGCAGCGCATGCTGTCGCCGGGTGAGCAGCAGCGCCTGGCATTCGCCCGCGCACTGCTTTATGCACCGCAATGGTTGTACATGGACGAAGCCACTTCCGCGATGGACGAAGAAGACGAGGCCTCGCTGTACCAGGCACTGATCGATCAACTGCCAGGCTTGAGCATTGTCAGCGTTGGGCACCGCAGCAGCCTGAAACGGTTCCATCCGCGCCATGTGCGAATTGACAATGGCCACCTGAAAGAGCAGACCGTGACGGCCTGATCCCATTGGAAATGTAGGTCAACAGTGATCGTACAACCGCCCTGCGCTATGATGTGCGTATCACTGCTTGCCTGAGATTGATCTTGACCATGGAAAACCCGATCGACGTCCCTCATCTGCCCCGCAAGCGCCGTAGCCTCGCGCAGGAACTGGTGACGGTGCTGTCCGAGCAGATTCGCGACGGCTTGCTCAAGCGTGGCGACAAGTTACCCACCGAGTCGGCGATCATGGAGGCCCATGGCGTCAGCCGGACGGTGGTCCGTGAAGCGATCTCGCGCTTGCAGGCTGCGGGGCAGGTGGAAACCCGCCACGGGATCGGCACCTTTGTGCTCGACACGCCAAGCCCCAGCGGATTTCGCATCGACCCGGCCACCGTGGTCACCCTGCGTGACGTACTGGCGGTACTGGAGTTGCGCATCAGCCTGGAAGTGGAATCTGCCGGGCTGGCCGCGCAACGCCGCAGCCCCGAGCAATTGGCCTTGATGCGAGAGGCGCTGGATGCCCTGAATGAAAGCGCCGCCCATGCCGGTGACGCCGTGGCCTCGGACTTCCAGTTTCACCTGCAGATTGCCCTGGCCACCGGCAACCGCTATTTCACCGACATCATGACCCACCTGGGTACTAGCATCATCCCGCGTACCCGTCTCAACTCGGCGCGCCTGGCCCATGATGATCACCAGCACTACATGAGCCGGCTGGCCCGTGAGCACGATGAAATCTACGACGCCATCGCGCGCCAGGATTCGGATGCCGCCCGCGCCGCCATGCGCCTGCACCTGACCAACAGCCGTGAGCGGCTGCGCCATGCCCACGAAGAGGCCCAGGCCCAGCGCGGCTAGACCGCACCGCGCTACCCGCAGTGGGCGCAAGGCCCACTGTGTGAGGCCAGCATCGGAATTGCCGGTGTTAGCCGTAAGACATCCCATAACAGAAAAAGCCGTCGCGCTGATCAGCGGTGTCCGGGATGTTTTTTGTTTTCGTTTTTACCATTGTTAAATCAATCACTTAACTATCAATCGAGGTCGTCCTGGGGGCTGACTGGGTGCGTGGATGATGAATTGCAGTTGACGGTTGTATTTTAAGTTGTACGATGACATACAACATCAGCATGACGCTGAGCGGCTTTCATCACAACGTGCTACTTAGGGTGTTCGAATAATGAATCCACAAGAACTGAAGTCCATCCTCTCTTCCGGCCTGCTGTCTTTCCCGGTGACTGACTTTAATGCCCAGGGCGACTTCAACCGCGCTGGCTACATCAAGCGCCTGGAATGGCTGGCCCCGTATGGCGCCTCGGCCCTGTTCGCCGCCGGTGGCACCGGCGAGTTTTTCTCCCTGGCCGCCAGTGAATACTCGGAAATCATCAAGACCGCCGTCGACACCTGTGAAACCAGCGTGCCGATCCTGGCGGGTGTTGGTGGTTCCACCCGCCAGGCCATCGAATATGCACAAGAAGCCGAGCGCCTGGGCGCCAAGGGCCTGTTGCTGCTGCCGCACTACCTGACGGAAGCCAGCCAGGACGGCGTTGCCGCCCACGTTGAAGCCGTGTGCAAATCGGTGAAGATCGGTGTGGTGGTCTACAACCGTAACGTTTGCCGCCTGACCGCGCCGCTGCTCGAGCGCCTGGCCGAACGTTGCCCGAACCTGATCGGCTACAAGGACGGTCTGGGCGATATCGAGTTGATGGTGTCGATCCGTCGCCGCCTCGGTGATCGTTTCAGCTACCTCGGCGGCCTGCCGACCGCAGAAGTCTACGCCGCCGCCTACAAGGCCCTGGGTGTTCCGGTTTACTCGTCGGCGGTGTTCAACTTCATCCCGAAAACCGCGATGGATTTCTACCGCGCCATTGCCCGTGAAGATCACGCCACCGTCGGCAAGATCATCGATGACTTCTTCCTGCCGTACCTGGATATCCGCAACCGCAAGGCCGGTTACGCCGTGAGCATCGTCAAGGCCGGCGCGAAGATCTCCGGTTACGACGCAGGCCCGGTACGTGCCCCGCTGACCGATCTGCTGCCTGAAGAATACGAAGCACTGGCCGCCTTGATCGACAAGCAAGGTGCGCAGTAACAACCCGATTAAACAAGGCCGCTGAGTAATCAGCGGCCTTTTGCGTAAGGAGATTGCCGTGGCAGACGTAAAACGATTCGACAACTACATCGCTGGCCAATGGGTTGCCGGTGCTGAGTATTCGGCCAACATCAACCCCTCGGACCTGTCCGATGTGGTGGGCGAGTACGCCAAGGCCGACCTGGCCCAGGTAAACGCCGCCATCGATGCTGCACGCGCTGCATTCCCGGCCTGGTCGACCTCCGGTATCCAGGCGCGCAGCGATGCGCTGGACAAAGTCGGTAGCGAAATCCTCGCGCGTCGCGAAGAACTGGGCACCTTGCTGGCGCGTGAGGAGGGCAAGACCCTGCCCGAGGCCATTGGCGAAGTGTCCCGCGCAGGTAACATCTTCAAGTTTTTCGCCGGTGAATGCCTGCGCCTGTCCGGCGACTATCTGCCGTCCGTACGCCCGGGAGTCAACGTTGAAGTCACCCGCGAAGCCCTCGGCGTGGTCGGCCTGATCACCCCATGGAACTTCCCGATTGCCATTCCCGCGTGGAAAATCGCCCCGGCCCTGGCGTATGGCAACTGTGTGGTGCTCAAGCCGGCCGACCTGGTGCCGGGGTGTGCCTGGGCGCTGGCGGAAATCATCTCCCGTGCCGGTTTCCCGGCCGGCGTATTCAACCTGGTGATGGGCAGCGGTCGTGTGGTGGGCGAGGCGCTGGTCAACAGCCCGAAAGTCGACGGCATCAGCTTTACCGGCTCGGTGGGTGTAGGCCGGCAGATCGCGGTCAACTGTGTTTCGCGCCAGGCCAAGGTGCAGTTGGAAATGGGCGGCAAGAACCCGCAGATCATTCTCGACGACGCCGACCTGGAGCAGGCGGTCGAGGTGTCGGTGCAGAGTGCGTTCTACTCCACCGGCCAGCGTTGCACGGCCTCGAGCCGATTGATTGTCACCGCCGGGATTCACGACCGGTTCGTCGCGGCCATGGCCCAACGGATGAAGTCGATCAAGGTTGGCCATGCGTTGCAGGCCGGGACCGACATTGGCCCGGTGGTGTCCCAGGCCCAGCTTGAACAGGACCTCAAGTACATCGACATCGGCCAGTCCGAAGGTGCGCGCCTGGTCAGCGGAGGATCGCTGGTGACCTGCGACACCGAAGGCTACTTCCTTGCCCCGACGTTGTTTGCCGACAGCGAAGCGGGCATGCGCATCAGCCGTGAAGAAATCTTCGGCCCGGTGGCCAATATCGTCCGGGTCGCCGACTACGAGGCGGCGCTGGCCATGGCCAATGACACCGAGTTCGGCTTGTCGGCGGGTATCTGCACCACCTCGCTGAAATACGCCAACCACTTCAAGCGCCACTCCCAGGCGGGAATGGTGATGGTCAACCTGCCGACCGCTGGCGTGGATTACCACGTTCCGTTTGGTGGGCGAAAAGGTTCATCCTATGGATCTCGTGAGCAAGGTCGCTATGCACAAGAGTTTTACACGGTCGTAAAAACTTCCTACATCGGATCGTAACCCGCTGCACCGCGGTATCCGGGTCCACCGGATACCGCACTGACAGATTCACCCGCGCATAAAAATAATCAGTGGGAGTACACGTACATGCAAGCGACCAAGCCGACTCACGTCCGCTATTTGATCCTGCTCATGCTGTTTCTGGTGACCACGATCAACTACGCCGACCGTGCCACTATCGCCATCGCAGGCTCCAGCCTGCAGAAAGACCTCGGTATCGACGCGGTCACCCTCGGTTACATCTTTTCCGCATTCGGTTGGGCCTACGTGGCCGGGCAAATTCCCGGTGGCTGGCTGCTGGACCGATTCGGTTCGAAAAAAATCTACGCCCTGAGCATCTTCACCTGGTCGCTGTTCACCGTGCTGCAAGGCTATGTCGGTGAATTTGGCATGTCGACCGCGGTTGTCGCGCTGTTCATGCTGCGTTTTCTGGTGGGCCTGGCCGAAGCGCCCTCCTTCCCGGGTAACGCCCGCATCGTCGCCGCCTGGTTCCCGACGGCGGAACGTGGCACGGCCTCGGCGATCTTCAACTCCGCGCAATATTTCGCCACGGTGCTGTTTGCACCGCTGATGGGCTGGATCGTCTACAGCTTCGGCTGGCAGCACGTGTTCATCGTCATGGGCGTCATCGGCATCATCTTCTCCGGTATCTGGCTGAAGGTGATCTACAGCCCGCGCCAGCATCCGATGATCAATGAGGCCGAGTTCAAGCACATCGCCGACAACGGCGGCATGGTCGACATGGACCACGACAAGGGCCAGGGCAAGAAAGCCGACGGACCGAAGTGGGACTACATTCGCCAGTTGCTGACCAACCGCATGATGCTTGGCGTGTACCTGGGCCAGTACTGCATCAACGGTATCACTTACTTCTTCCTGACCTGGTTCCCGGTGTACCTGGTGCAGGAGCGTGGCATGACCATCCTCAAGGCCGGTTTCATTGCCTCGTTGCCGGCGATTTGCGGCTTCATCGGTGGCGTGCTTGGCGGGGTGATTTCCGACTACCTGCTGCGCAAGGGCCATTCCCTGACCTTCGCCCGCAAGGCCCCGATCATTGCCGGCCTGCTGGTCTCCAGCAGTATCGTGGCGTGCAACTACGTGGACGTTGAATGGATGGTGGTGGGCTTCATGGCCCTGGCCTTCTTCGGCAAAGGCGTGGGCGCCCTCGGTTGGGCGGTGGTATCCGACACGTCGCCGAAACAGATTGCCGGTCTCAGTGGCGGTCTGTTCAACACCTTCGGCAACATTGCCTCGATCACCACGCCGATTGTCATCGGCTACATCATCAGTTCCACGGGTTCGTTCAAGTGGGCCCTGGTCTTTGTCGGCTGCAACGCGTTGGTCGCCGTATTCAGCTACCTGGTGATCGTAGGTCCGATCAAGCGAGTGGTGCTCAAGGAGCCGCCGGTCAACGGGCCTCAAGCCTCCAGCAAATTATCCCAAGCGCATTCCTGAGGAGCGGCGTCATGCAGTTGATTGAACATTCCGACTCGCCGCGCTACATCCGCTTGCACGAGCGCGACAACGTGGTAGTCGTGGTCAATGACCAGGGCGTACCGGCGGGCACCGAATTCCCCGATGGGTTGCTGACCCTGGATTTCGTGCCGCAAAGCCACAAGGTGACCCTGCAGGACATTCCCGAAGGCGGCCAGGTGATTCGTTACGGCCAGACCATTGGCTATGCGTTGCAGCCGATCCCCCGTGGCAGTTGGGTCAAGGAAGATCAACTGCGCATGCCGACCGCGCCGCCGCTGGACAGCCTGCCGCTGTCCACCGAGGTGCCGGCAGCCCAGGCACCGTTGGAAGGCTACACCTTCGAGGGGTTTCGCAACGCCGACGGTACCGTCGGCACCCGCAACATTCTCGGGATCACCACCACGGTGCAGTGCGTCACCGGGGTGCTCGATCACGCGGTCAAGCGGATCAAGGACGAGTTGCTGCCCAAGTACCCACATGTCGATGACGTGGTGGCGTTGACCCACAGCTACGGCTGCGGCGTGGCGATCACGGCCACTGACGCCTACATCCCGATTCGTACCGTGCGCAACCTGGCGCGCAATCCCAACCTGGGCGGCGAAGCACTGGTGATCAGCCTGGGCTGCGAGAAGCTGCAGGCCGGCCAGGTGATGCACGAGAACGACAGTTCGGTGGACTTGAGCGAGCCATGGCTCTACCGCCTGCAGGACTCCAGTCACGGCTTCACCGAGATGATCGAACAGATCATGGCGCTGGCCGAAACCCGCCTGAAGAAGCTCGATCAACGGCGTCGGGAAACCGTGCCGGCGTCGGAGTTGATCCTCGGCATGCAGTGTGGCGGCAGCGATGCGTTTTCCGGGATCACCGCCAACCCGGCCCTGGGTTTCGCCTCGGACTTGTTGTTGCGGGCCGGGGCCACGGTGATGTTTTCCGAAGTGACGGAGGTGCGCGATGCCATCTACCTGCTGACCTCGCGGGCGGAAACCGAAGCGGTGGCACAGGAATTGGTGCGCGAGATGGACTGGTACGACCGGTACCTGGCCAAGGGCGAGGCCGATCGCAGTGCCAACACCACACCGGGCAACAAGAAGGGCGGTCTGTCGAATATTGTCGAGAAATCCCTGGGCTCGATCGTCAAGTCCGGCAACAGCGCAATCAACGGCGTGCTGGGCCCGGGCGAGCGGTTCAAGCGCAAAGGGCTGATTTTCTGCGCCACGCCGGCCAGCGATTTTGTCTGCGGCACCTTGCAGTTGGCGGCCGGGATGAACCTGCACGTGTTCACCACCGGGCGCGGCACCCCCTACGGCCTGGCCATGGCGCCGGTGGTCAAGGTCTCGACCCGCACCGAGCTGGCACAACGCTGGCCGGACCTGATCGACATCGATGCCGGGCGCATCGCCACCGGACGGGCGTCCATCGAGGAGCTGGGCTGGGAGCTGTTCCACTTCTACCTGGACGTGGCCAGCGGCAAACAGCAGACGTGGGCTGAAAAGCACAAGCTGCATAACGACATCACCTTGTTCAACCCGGCGCCGATTACCTGATATCGCGTTATCGTTCATCGCCAGCAGGCTGGCTCCCACGTGGATCTGCGCCCTACACAAGTTTTCTGTTCGCGCGGATCCATGTGGGAGCGAGCCTGCTCGTGAAGGCGGCCGACCAGACGGCGAAGTCTTCTGTGGCTTATCATTAGCCCCCTAACGACGCCCACCCCAAGGTCTTCCCGGCATGCTGGCAATTTTCCTCGAAACCCTGAACATCACTGCGCCGGTGTTTGCCATGCTGTTTCTGGGGGTGCTGCTCAAGCGTATCCGCTGGATCGACGACAACTTTATCCACGTCGCCTCGTCGCTGGTGTTCAACGTCACCATGCCGGCGCTGTTGTTCCTCGGGATTCTGCATGCCGACCTGCACGCGGCATTAAAGCCGGCGCTGCTGATTTACTTCTCCCTCGCCACGCTGGCCAGCTTTGCCCTTGCCTGGGGCTGGGCGATTTTCAAGTGCCCGCGTGAAGACCGGGGGATCTACACCCAGGGGGCGTTTCGCGGCAACAACGGGGTCATCGGCCTGGCGTTGGCGGCCAGTATGTATGGCGACTACGGCATCTCCCTGGGAGCGATCCTCGCGGCGTTGGTGATTCTGCTCTACAACACCCTGTCGACCATCGTGCTGGCGGTGTACAGCCCGGTGATCAAGTCCGATCCGTGGAGCATCTGCAAAAGCGTGTTCAGCAACCCGCTGATCCTCAGCGTGATCAGCGCGGCCCCGTTTGCTTATTTTCAGATTGGCTTGCCCGGTTGGCTGGAGACGTCCGGCAGTTACCTGGCGCAGATGACCCTACCGCTGGCCTTGATCTGCATTGGCGGCACGCTCTCGATGGCAGCGCTGCGCAAAAGCGGCAACATGGCCTTGAGCTCAAGCCTGGTGAAGATGATCGGCCTGCCGCTCCTGGCCACGCTGGGTGCCTGGCTGTGGGGCTTTCGCGGCGCGGAGCTGGGGATTCTGTTCCTGTATTTCGGCAGCCCGACCGCCGCCGCCAGCTTTGTCATGGCCCGGGCGGCCAATGGCAATCATGAACTGGCGGCGGCGATCATTGTCATCACCACCTTGATGGCGGCGGTGACGACTAACGTGGGGATCTTCCTGCTGCAGTGGGGCGGCTGGATCTGAAGGGCCGGTTCATTTCAATGCAACTGGGTCACTCGGGCTTCTGGTAGCTATCGATCACTTCCTGCGCGGCGCGAAAGGCTTCCATCGCCGCTGGCACGCCGGCGTAGACCGCGCAATGCATCAGGGTTTCGCGAATCTCGTCCACCGTGCAGCCGTTGTTCAGTGCCCCGCGCACGTGTCCCTTGAGTTCCTGGGGGCACTTGAGCGAGGTCAGGGCGGCGAGGGTGATCAGGCTGCGAGTCTTCAGTTCCAGGCCGCCACGGTTCCACACCGCGCCCCAGGCGTGTTCATTGACGAACTCCTGGAACGGTCGGGTCAGGTCGGTGGCATTGCCCATGGAGCGGTCGACGAACGCATCGCCCATGACCTGGCGGCGGACTTCGATACCGGTGGGTTTGCTGGAGCTTGCGGAGTCGGTCATGGCGATTCTCTTTTGTTGTGTTGGCGGCGCCAGGCGCGCACTGATGTGAACAGTAAAAATGCCAGCAGGGCCGGCAGGACACAAAGCAGCATCAGCTGTTCCAGCTTGCCGGCCAGGGGCATGCCGGTGGTGAACGACACCACATGCAGCCCGTATGCCAGGTAGAGGGCGAGGAGCAGCACGCCTTCGGCGCGGGTGATGCGGTAGCCGGAATAGAACACGGGCAAGCACAGCAGGGTGACACCGAGCATCACCGGCAGATCGAAGTCCAGGGCATTGGGGGAGACCGACAGTGGCACCGGCGCCAGCAGGGCGGTGATTCCCAGGACCCCCAGCAGGTTGAACAGGTTGCCACCGATCACGTTGCCCACGGCGATGTCACGCTGGCCGCGCAGGGCGGCAATCAGCGAGGTGGCGAGCTGCGGCAGGGACGTGCTGACGGCGACGACCGTCAGGCCGATGATGCGCTCGGACAGGCCCAGCTCGCTGGCCAGTGCCACCGTCGCGCCAAGCAGCAAGTGGCCGGCGAACACCAGCAGGCCCAGCCCGGCGATCATCAGCAGGACACTGCTCAACCAAGGCGTGCGCGCCGCGTCGGAGGTCGGCCGAGAGGGGCGCGCCGTGGGTCGTGACTGGCGCCACAGCAGGCCCAGGTACAGCGCCAGTGCCGCCAGTAGTACACAACCGTCGAGGGCGGTCAGTTGTTCATTCCAGGCCAGGACGAGCACCAGAAGGCTGGCGCCGATCAGCAACGGGATATCGAGGCGTACCAGTTGCCGGGCAACCCGCAAGGGGATGATCAGCGCCGACAGGCCGAGGGTCACCAGGAGGTTGAAGATGTTGCTGCCGATCACGCTGCCGACGGCGATGTCGGTGCTTTGCCCGAGGGCGGCTTGCAGGCTCACGGCCATCTGCGGCGCGCTGCTGCCGAAGGCAACCATGCTCAGGCCGATGATCAGCGGTCGAACCCTGAGGTGAGCGGCCAGGCGCACGGCCGCTCGCACCAGCAGTTCGGCACCGGCCACCAGCAGGAGCAGGGCGCAGAGCAGTAGCAGCACGTTGGGCAGGGATAATTGGGCTAGTCCGGAAATGGTCGCGGCTCCCGGTCAGTTGTTCAAGGCTTGCACGCGAACCCGTGCGGTGCCGCTGCGCAGCATGCCCAGCTTGTCGGCGGCACCGCGTGACAAGTCGATCAGGCGGCCACGGGTATGGGGGCCGCGGTCGTTGATGCGGACCACCACACTCTTGTCGTTTTTCAGGTTGGTGACCTTCACCCGTGTGCCGAAGGGCAACTGGCGGTGGGCGGCGGTCATGGCGTACTGGTCAAACGGTTCGCCGCTGGCGGTGCGTTTGCCATGGTGTTTGGCGCCGTAATAGGAGGCGGTTCCGGTTTCGTCGTAGCCCCGGGGATCGACGTCGTGGCTGGCACAGCCGGCCAGCAGGGAGAGCAGGGCGCAGGCGCTAAGCAGACGTTTCATCAAAAGGAACCCTGCAACAAGTGTGGGAGCGAGCACGCTCGCCCCCACAGGGAGTGGAGCCAGTGTTGACGGCTGGCTCCATGGTCATCAGCCTTCGAGCTTGCTTTTCAGCAGTTCGTTGACCTGTTGCGGGTTGGCCTTGCCTTTGGAGGCTTTCATGGCCTGGCCGACGAAGAAGCCGAACATTTTGCCGCGTTTGGCTTCGTCTGCCGCGCGGTACTGTTCAACCTGCTCGGCATTGGCCGCGAGCATTTCATCGAGCACGGCCGAGATCGCGCCGCTGTCGGTGACTTGCTTGAGACCACGCTTGTCGATGATCTCGTCGCTGCTGCCTTCGCCGTTGGCCATGGCTTCGAACACGGTCTTGGCGATCTTGCCGGAGATGGTGTTGTCCTTGATCCGCAACAGCATGCCGCCCAGTTGCTCGGCCGACACCGGCGCTGCGTCGATTTCCAGGCCTTGCTTGTTCAGCAGGCTGCCCAGTTCAACCATGACCCAGTTGGCCGCCAGTTTGGCGTCGCCGGCAATGCTCACCACTTTTTCGAAGTAGTCGGCTTGTTCGCGGCTCGAAGCCAGGACGCTGGCATCGTAGACCGACAGGCCGAACTGCTCCTGGAAGCGCTCGCGTTTTTGCGGCGGCAGTTCCGGCAGGGTGGCGCGGATATCGTTGAGGAACGAGTCCTCAAGCACCACCGGCAACAGGTCCGGATCGGGGAAGTAACGGTAGTCGTTGGCTTCCTCTTTGCTGCGCATGGCGCGGGTTTCGTCTTTGTTCGGGTCGTACAGGCGCGTCTGCTGGATCACCTTGCCGCCGTCTTCGATCAGTTCGATCTGGCGACGCACTTCGGTGTTGATCGCCTTCTCGATGAAACGGAACGAGTTGACGTTCTTGATCTCGCAGCGGGTGCCGTACTCGACCTGGCCTTTGGGCCGCACCGACACGTTGCAGTCGCAACGCAGCGAGCCTTCGGCCATGTTGCCGTCGCAGATGCCCAGGTAACGTACCAGCGCATGGATCGTCTTGACGTAGGCCACGGCTTCCTTGGCGCTGCGCATGTCCGGCTCGGAAACGATCTCCAGCAGTGGGGTGCCGGCACGGTTCAGGTCGATGCCGGTGGCACCGTTGAATTCTTCGTGCAGGCTCTTGCCAGCATCTTCTTCAAGGTGCGCGCGGGTCACGCCGACACGTTTGATGGTGCCGTCTTCCAGGGGGATATCCAGGTAGCCCTTACCGACGATCGGTAATTCCATCTGGCTGATCTGGTAGCCCTTGGGCAGGTCCGGGTAGAAGTAGTTTTTGCGGGCGAACACGCTGTGCTGGCCGATTTCGGCGTCAATCGCCAGGCCGAACATTACCGCCATGCGCACCGCTTCCTGGTTCAGCACCGGCAGTACGCCGGGCATGCCCAGGTCTACCAGGCTGGCCTGGGTGTTCGGTTCGGAACCGAAGGTGGTGGCGCTGCCGGAGAAAATCTTCGATTGGGTGGCGAGCTGGGTATGAATCTCCAGCCCGATCACAACTTCCCATTGCATGTGTTTCTCCTCAGAAGCCTGTCGGGGTGCGGGTGTGCCAGTCAGTGTTCAACTGATACTGGTGCGCAACGTTGAGCAAGCGGCCTTCCTGGAAATACGGGGCGAGCAGTTGCACGCCGACCGGCAAGCCATCGACAAAACCGGCTGGCATCGACAGGCCAGGCAGGCCCGCGAGGTTGGCGGTGATGGTGTAGACGTCTTCCAGGTACGCAGCGACCGGGTCGCTGTTCTTGGCGCCGAGCTTCCAGGCCGGGTTGGGCGTGGTTGGGCCGAGGATGATGTCGACCTCATTGAAGGCGGCCATGAAGTCGTTCTTGACCAGGCGACGGATCTTTTGCGCCTTCAGGTAGTAGGCGTCGTAGTAACCGGCGGACAGGGCGTAGGCACCGACCATGATCCGGCGCTGGACTTCGGCACCAAAACCTTCGCCGCGCGAGCGCTTGTACAGGTCGGTCAGGTCCTTGGGGTCTTCGCAGCGGTAGCCGAACCGCACGCCGTCGAAACGCGACAGGTTGGACGAGGCTTCGGCCGGGGCGATCACGTAGTACGCTGGAATGGCGTGCTGCATGTTCGGCAGGCTGATTTCCTTGACCACCGCGCCGAGCTTCTGCAGCTCCTTGACGCTGTTGTGGATCAGTTCGGCGATGCGCGGGTCGAGACCTTCGCTGAAGTACTCTTTCGGCACGCCGATGCGCAGGCCCTGCAGCGAGCCGTTGAGGCTGGCGCTGTAGTCCGGCACGGGTTCGTCGATGCTGGTGGAGTCGTTCGCATCGAAGCCGGCCATGCCTTGCAACAAAATTGCGCAGTCTTCAGCGGTGCGGGCCAACGGGCCACCCTGATCGAGGCTGGAGGCGTAGGCGATCATGCCCCAGCGCGAAACACGACCGTACGTCGGTTTCAGCCCGGTGAGGTTGGTGAAGGCTGCCGGCTGTCGGATAGATCCACCGGTGTCGGTGGCAGTCGCCGCTGGCAGCAGGCGCGCGGCAACCGCGGCGGCCGAACCACCGGACGAGCCACCTGGCACGTGCTCCAGGTTCCACGGGTTCTTCACGGCGCCGTAGTAGCTCGACTCGTTGGCCGAGCCCATGGCGAATTCGTCCATGTTGGTCTTGCCCAGGGTCACGGCGCCGGCGGCGGCCAGCTTGGCGACCACCGTGGCGTCGTACGGGGCCTTGAAGTTGTCGAGCATCTTCGAGCCGCAGCTGGTGCGGATACCCTGGGTGCAGAACAGGTCCTTGTGGGCGATCGGCGCGCCCAGCAAGGCCCCGGTCTCACCCTTGGCGCGGCGTGCGTCGGCGGCTTGCGCCTGCTGCAGCGCCAGCTCTTCGGTGAGGCTGATGAAGCTGTTGAGCTGCGGGTCGAGCTGGGTGATACGCGCCAGCAGGACACGGGTCAGCTCTTCGGAGGAAAACTTCTTGTCGGCGAGTCCGCGGGCGATCTCGGCCAGAGTCAATTGATGCATTGCAGGCTCTTTCCCTTTAGTCGATGACTTTCGGAACCAGGTACAGGCCGTTTTCGACCGCTGGTGCGATGGACTGATAGGCCTCGCGGTGATTGGACTCGGTCACAACGTCTGCACGCAGGCGCTGGCTGGCTTCCAGGGGGTGGGCCAGCGGTTCGATACCGTCGGTATCGACCGCCTGCATTTCGTCGACCAGCCCGAGAATGCTGTTCAGGGCCGAAGTGATATGTGGAAGATCGGCTTCATTGAGGCCAAGACAGGCCAAATGAGCGATTTTTTCCACGTCGGAGCGTTCAAGCGCCATGGGATTCTCCAGTGGAAAACAAAACGGAGGTCGTCCGTGTGTTAGATTGTCGGAACACTACCGCATTTCTACGGTCATAAGGCCGCGATTGTGGGGGTTGGTGCACGGAAAAGCTGCCAATTTAACATATTGGCGCCTTGCCCAAAATCCCTGTCGTTGTTAGAGTTTGCCGCACTTTTTTACCCACGCGTTGCCTAGGGTCCCTTTCCCATGTTCAAGAAACTGCGTGGCATGTTTTCCAGCGATCTTTCCATTGACCTGGGCACTGCCAACACCCTTATTTACGTGCGCGAGCGCGGTATCGTCCTGAATGAGCCATCGGTTGTGGCCATTCGGACGCACGGTAACCAGAAAAGTGTTGTTGCTGTCGGCACCGAGGCCAAGCGCATGCTCGGTCGTACGCCGGGCAACATTGCTGCCATTCGTCCGATGAAAGACGGCGTGATCGCCGACTTCAGCGTCTGCGAAAAGATGCTGCAGTACTTTATCAACAAGGTTCACGAAAACAGCTTTTTGCAGCCAAGTCCTCGTGTGTTGATCTGCGTTCCTTGCAAGTCCACCCAGGTTGAGCGTCGCGCTATCCGTGAGTCGGCCCTGGGGGCTGGTGCCCGTGAAGTATTCCTGATCGAAGAGCCAATGGCCGCGGCCATCGGTGCCGGCCTGCCGGTTGAAGAAGCACGCGGTTCGATGGTGGTCGATATCGGTGGCGGTACCACTGAAATCGCGCTGATCTCCCTCAATGGTGTGGTCTACGCCGAATCCGTACGGGTTGGCGGCGACCGCTTCGACGAAGCGATCATCACCTACGTGCGCCGCAACTACGGCAGCCTGATCGGTGAATCCACCGCCGAGCGCATCAAGCAGGAAATCGGTACTGCCTACCCGGGCGGTGAAGTACGCGAAGTCGATGTTCGTGGCCGTAACCTGGCTGAAGGCGTTCCACGTGCCTTTACCCTGAACTCCAATGAAGTGCTCGAAGCCCTGCAAGAGTCGCTGGCGACTATCGTGCAGGCGGTCAAGAGCGCGCTGGAGCAATCGCCGCCAGAGCTGGCGTCCGATATCGCCGAGCGTGGCCTGGTGCTGACCGGTGGTGGTGCCTTGCTGCGTGACCTCGACAAGCTGCTGGCCCAGGAAACCGGGCTGCCGGTGATCGTTGCCGAAGATCCGCTGACCTGCGTTGCTCGCGGCGGTGGCCGTGCATTGGAAATGATGGATAAGCACACCATGGATCTGCTCTCCAGCGAGTAAGTTCGCCGGACGCCTCTATGCTGTTCACGCACAGGCAGCACTTTGCAGTGCTGCCTGTTGGCGTTTATCTTCTGTCAGTCTGCATCCAGGCCGGTTTGATGCCGTATGAATAAACAGAACATTTGCCTGGGAGGAGCGGCTTATTAAACCGCTTTTCGCCAAAGGCCCCTCATTGGGCGTGCGCTTTCTGGTGCTGGCCGTGCTATCGGTCGCCTTGATGGTGGTGGATGCCCGTTTTGACGTTCTCAAGCCTGCGCGCAGTCAGATGTCGCTGGTCTTGATGGATGCCTATTGGGTCACCGACCTGCCTGAGCGTTTGTGGCAAGGCGTGAGCAGCCAGTTTGGCAGCCGCACCGAGCTGGTCGCCGAAAACGAGAAACTCAAGACCGAAAACCTGCTGTTGCAGGGGCGCATGCAGAAGCTGGCGGCCCTGACCGAGCAGAACGTTCGGCTGCGCGAGTTGCTCAACTCCTCCGCACTGGTCAATGAAAAGGTCGAAGTGGCCGAGTTGATCGGCGTCGATCCCAACCCGTTCACCCATCGCATCATCATCAACAAGGGTGAGCGAGACGGCGTGGTGCTGGGGCAGCCGGTGCTCGATGCCCGGGGCCTGATGGGCCAGGTGGTCGAGCTGATGCCCTACACCTCGCGGGTGCTGCTGCTGACCGACACCACCCACAGCATTCCGGTGCAGGTCAACCGTAACGGCTTGCGCGCCATCGCCAGCGGCACCGGCAACCCGGAGCGCCTGGAGTTGCGCCACGTGGCGGACACGGCCGACATCAAGGAAGGCGACCTGTTGGTCAGCTCCGGCCTGGGCCAGCGATTCCCGGCAGGGTATCCGGTGGCCACGGTCAAGGAAGTGATTCACGACTCGGGCCAGCCGTTCGCTATTGTGCGGGCGGTGCCGACGGCGGCGCTCAATCGCAGCCGCTACATGTTGTTGGTGTTCAGCGACAGCCGCACCCCGGAAGAACGCGCCAACGAAGCCGCACAAGCGCAGGATGTGCAGGATCAGCATGTCGGCAACGCCGTCGTCGTGCCGGCGCCAGCACCTGGCGCTGCTCCATCGGCGGCGGCCCCCGCAGCGCCGGTCGCAGCGCCCGCAACGGCTCCCAAGCCAGTGACGCCGGCCAAGCCCGCAACACCGCCGGCCCAGGCAGCGCCGGTCAAGCCGTCCGCGACGACACCCGCAGCCACGACCCGGGGTAGAGAATAATGGCCAGTACCCGTTCCCGTAATGGCTGGATGATCTGGCTGACATTCGCCATCGGCTTGCTGCTCAGCGTTGTGCCTTTTCCCCATGTCGAGATCTTGCGTCCGATGTTCCTCGCCTTGCCACTGGCCTACTGGGCACTGGAAATGCCGCAGAAAGTCGGGATGCTCACGGCCTTCTGCCTGGGTATTGCCCAGGACGTGCTGTTTGGCACGTTGCTGGGACACAACGCACTGATCCTGACCCTGATCACCTTTCTGATCCTGACCCTGCAACAGCGGGTGCGGATGTTCCCGATGTGGCAGCAAAGCCTGGTGATCATGGTGATCCTGGGGCTCGCGCAGTTGCTGCAGTTGTGGCTCAGCGCCCTGACCGGCAACCGGCAGACGCTGGCTGTGCTTTTGCCTGCGCTGATCAGCGCGTTGCTCTGGCCCTGGGTCAGCTTCGGATTGCGTGGGTTGAGCCGCCGCTACAAAATCAATTAATTCGGTCAGGCATTTGCCCGCACCTCGACAGGGAGATGTCTTGATGATTGCGCTCTACCTCGCCTCAGGTTCGCCACGCCGGCGTGAGCTGCTGACGCAGATCGGCGTGCCGTTCACCGCCCTCGGCGCGGACATCGATGAAACCCCTCTGACAGACGAATCCCCTGCGGCCTATGTCGAGCGCCTGGCGCGCGGCAAAGCCCAGGCGGGTTACGCCGCGCTGAGCGCCGAACAATCCGCCGGCCCGGCTTGTGTGCTGGGCGCCGACACGGCCGTGGTGCTCGACGGACGGATTCTCGGTAAACCGCAGGATCAAGCCGAGGCGCAGGCGATGTTGCTGGGCCTGGCCGGGCGCGAACATGAAGTGTTGACCGCCATTGCCCTGCTTGATGGCCAGCGTTGCGAGTCGCGCGTGGTGCGCAGCCTGGTGCGTTTTCGCCCCATCGACCAGGCCGAGGCCAGCGCCTACTGGGCCAGCGGCGAGCCCAATGACAAGGCTGGCGGTTACGGTATTCAAGGGCTCGGTGCGGTGTTCGTCAGCGGGCTCAATGGCAGCTACTCGGCCGTGGTGGGCCTGCCCCTGTGCGAAACCTGCGAGCTGCTCGGCCATTTCGGCATACCCTGTTGGCAAACCCTTATCGCGCGCTCTGCGCCGTACTGACTTGATGCGGCCATAATCGTGAACATGCCTGAACGAGATCCTGCCATGAGTGAAGAGATTCTGATCAACATCACGCCAATGGAATCACGCGTGGCGGTGGTTGAAAACGGTGTCCTGCAAGAGGTGCATGTCGAGCGTACCCAGAAGCGCGGCATCGTCGGCAACATCTATAAAGGCAAGGTAGTCAGAGTGTTGCCGGGCATGCAGGCAGCGTTCGTCGACATCGGCCTGGATCGTGCGGCGTTCATCCACGCCTCGGAAATTTCCCTGCGCGAGGGGCCGGCGGTCGAGAGCATCAGCGCCCTGGTGCACGAAGGCCAGAGCCTGGTGGTGCAGGTCACCAAGGACCCGATCGGCTCCAAAGGCGCACGCCTGACCACCCAGCTGTCGATTCCTTCGCGCTACCTGGTGTACATGCCGCGCACCGCCCATGTCGGAATTTCGCTGAAGATCGAGGACGAAGCCGAGCGCGAGCGCCTCAAGCAGGTGGTCACCGATTGTGTGGCCAAGGAAGGTATCAAGGAAGCGGGCGGCTTCATCCTGCGCACCGCCGCCGAAGGCGCGGGGGGCGATGAGATCCTGATGGATATCCGCTACCTGCGGCGCCTGTGGGACCAGATCGGCGCGCAGATCAAGACCGTTGGTGCGCCCAACGTGATCTACGAAGACCTCGGCCTGGCCCTGCGGACACTGCGCGACCTGGTCAGCCCGAAGATCGAGAAGATCCGCATCGACTCGCGGGAAACCTTCCAGAAAACCACGCAGTTCGTCGCCGAATTGATGCCGGAAATTGCCGATCGCCTGGAGCACTACCCCGGCGAGCGGCCGATCTTCGACCTGTATGGCGTCGAGGACGAAATCCAGAAAGCCCTGGAGCGCAAGGTGCCGCTCAAGTCCGGCGGCTACCTGGTGGTCGACCCGGCTGAGGCGATGAGCACCATCGACGTCAACACCGGTGCATTCGTCGGGCACCGCAACCTCGAAGAGACTATCTTCAAGACTAACCTGGAAGCGGCGACCGCGATTGCCCGGCAACTGCGCCTGCGCAACCTGGGCGGGATCATCATCATCGATTTCATCGACATGGAAGATGAGGAGCACCAGCGCCAGGTGCTGCGCACGCTGGAGAAACAACTGGAGCGTGATCACGCCAAGACCAACATCATCGGGATCACCGAGTTGGGCCTGGTGCAGATGACGCGCAAGCGCACCCGTGAAAGCCTCGAGCAGGTCCTGTGCGAGCCCTGCAGCAGTTGCCAGGGCCGGGGCAAGCTCAAGACGCCGGAAACCGTGTGCTATGAGATCTTCCGCGAGATCCTGCGCGAAGCTCGGGCCTATCAGGCCGAAGGTTATCGGGTGCTGGCCAACCAGAAAGTGGTCGACCGGCTGCTCGACGAAGAGTCGGGCAACGTCGCCGAGCTGGAAGGTTTTATCGGCCGCACCATCCGGTTCCAGGTGGAGACCATGTACTCCCAGGAACAATACGACGTGGTGTTGCTCTGAATCGCTGCGTTGTGCGACTGATGACAGGTCAGCACTCGCGAAACCTGTTTTCCATGGGGACCCACTGACATGGAACGTCTGATCCGCATTCTGGGCGCGCTGACCCGCTGGGGGCTGGGGCTTTGCGCGTTGTTGCTGGTGCTGGTCGCGCTTTACGTCAACCTGGGGCGGGAGTTGTTTCCGCTGGTGGCCGAGTATCGGGCCGAGGTCCAGACCAAGGCCCGTGAAGCGCTTGGCATGCCCCTGCAGATCGGCACCCTGGAGGGACGCTGGAGCGGCATGTCGCCGGTCCTGTTGGCGCACGACGTCACGGTCGGGGAGGGCGCCAACGCCTTGCACCTGGATAAGGTGCGGGTGGTGCCCGACGTCTGGGGCAGTCTGTTGTCACGCGCGGTGCGCGTCCAGCACCTGGAGCTCGATGGCCTGAAGATCAGCCTCAAGGAGGGGGTCGACGGTCAATGGTCGCTCGAAGGCCTGCCGGTGCAGCAGGACAAACCCCTCGACCCCGAGCAACTGCTGAACCAGATGCAGATGCTCGCCCAGTTGTCGGTGCTCGACAGCCAGATCACCCTGCAACCGCTGGACCAGCCGCCGCTGACCCTGACTTACGTGGGCCTGAGTCTCAAGACTGGCAGCAGCCAGCAACGCCTCGACGTGCGGTTGACCCTGCCCGACGGGCAACCGCTGGCCATGAACCTGCGTAGCCGGATTCGCGCCAGCCAATGGAGAGACGCCGAGGCCGACGCCTACCTGAGCCTGCCGCAAAGTGACTGGGCACGCTGGCTCCCGGCAAGAATCACCCAGCAATGGCAGTTTTCCCAGATCAAGGCCGGAGGGGAGTTGTGGGCAACCTGGGGCAAGGGCACCTTGCAAAGCGCCGCGATCCGCCTCAATGCCCCGCAATTCAAGGGCGCCTACGGCGAGCGCAAGCCGGTGCAAATCAACAATCTGGCGCTCAACGGTTTTTTCCAGCGCAGCGCCGAAGGCTTCAAGCTGAGCCTGGATTCGCTGGCCTTGAACCTGGGTGAGACTCGCTGGGAAACCCGCCTGCAATTGCAGCAGACCTCCAGCACGGAAAAAACCCAGGAGCTCTGGCACCTGCAGGCCGACCGCCTCGACCTGACCCCCATCACCCCGATCCTCAATGCCCTGGGGCCACTGCCTGAAGGGGTGGCCACGACAGTGGAGCGACTCAAGGTCACCGGTACCTTGCGCAATGTACTGCTCGACATCCGCCCTGAAGCCACCGACGACAGCAAATTCAGCTTCGCCGCCAATCTGCAGCAGGTCGGCTTTGATGCCTATCACGGCGCGCCCGCGGCCCGTAACGTGTCCGGGAGCATCAGCGGTGATCTCGGACAGGGCGAACTGCGCATGGACAGCAAGGACTTCTCCCTGCACCTGGACCCGATCTTCGCCAAGCCATGGCAGTACATCCAGGCCAACGCACGGCTGACCTGGAAGCTCGACAAGCAAGGCTTCACCCTGATTGCGCCGTACCTGAAAGTGCTGGGAGAAGAAGGCAAGATTGCCGGTGACTTCCTGATTCGCTTGCACTTCGACCCGACCCAGGAAGACTACATGGACCTGCGGGTCGGCCTGCTGGAGGGGGACGGGCGCTACACCGCCAAGTACCTGCCCACGGTCCTCAGTCCCGCGCTGGACGAATGGTTGCGTACCGCCATTCTCAAGGGGGCGGTCGATGAGGGTTTCTTCCAGTACCAGGGCTCGCTGAATCACGATGCGGTCGAGGCGGCACGCAGCATCAGCCTGTTCTTCAAGGTGCATGACGCGGAGTTGGCATTCCAGCCCGGCTGGCCGCACCTGAGCAAGATCAGCGGCGATGTGTTCGTCGAGGACAGTGGCGTGCGCATCCTGGCCAGCAAAGGGCAATTGCTCGACACCCAGGTGCGCGATGTCTTCGTCAACATTCCCCACGTACCTGCGGGCAAGAACAGTCACATGTACATCGATGGCGCCTTTGCCGGTGGCCTGGGCGATGGCGTGAAGATTCTGCAGGATGCGCCGATCGGCACCGGTCCGACCTTTGCCGGTTGGCAGGGCGAGGGTGACCTGCAAGGCACGCTGAAGCTCGACATCCCGCTGGAGCAGGGTGAGGAGCCGAAGATCCTGGTGGATTTCAAGACTGCCAAGGCGCGCCTCAAACTCAGCGAGCCGGAGCTGGAACTGACCCAGCTCAAGGGCGACTTCCGCTTTGACAGCACCAAGGGCCTCAGTGGCCAGGGCATTACCGCGCGGGCCTTCGACCGGCCGGTGAGCGCGCGGATCTTCGCCGATGGCAAGGGTGGCAAGATCAATACCCGGGTCACCGCGTCCGGCCAGGTCACGGTGAAGAAACTCACCGAGTGGCTGAAGGTCACCCAGCCGCTGCCGGTTTCCGGCGACATCCCCTATCAGTTGCAGCTCAATCTTGATGGCGCCGACAGCCAGTTGATGGTCAGCTCCAGCCTCAAGGGCGTCGCCGTTGATTTGCCGGCACCCTTTGGCATGTCGGCGGCACAGGGCCGCGACACGGTGTTTCGCATGACCCTGCAGGGCGCCGAGCGGCGCTACTGGCTCGACTACGGCGACCTGGCAGACTTCACTTTCGCCGCGCCAGCGAGCAATTTCGCCGACGGTCGTGGTGAGTTGTTCCTTGGCAGCGGCAACGCGGTATTGCCGGGCGCCAAGGGCCTGCGCATCCGTGGTGTGCTTTCGGAGCTGGATGTGGAGCCCTGGAATGCCCTGGTCGATCGTTATTCCGGACAGGATCCGGGGGGCAGTGCCAAACAGCTGCTCAGCGGTGCCGACTTCCGGGTCGGCAAGCTCACGGGGTTCGGCACCACCTTGGATCAGGCGCGGCTGCAACTGGATCGCAAGCCGACCGCCTGGGCGCTGCAACTCGATAGCCAGCAGGTCAAGGGCGCGGTCGGGCTGCCTGATGCCAAGGGCGCTCCGATTACTGTGAACCTGCAGTATGTGCGCCTGCCGGCGCCGGACCCAGCGGTGCAGGCCGACGAAAATGCCCCGGATCCACTGGCCTCGGTCGACCCGACCAAAGTGCCGGCCCTGGATATCAATATTGCTCAGCTGTTTCAGGGCAAGGACCTGGTAGGTGCCTGGTCCCTGAAAGTGCGGCCCATTGCCAAGGGGCTGGCGTTCAACAGCATGAACCTGGGGCTCAAGGGTATGCAGCTGCAGGGGGCGGGCGGCTGGGAAGGTGTGCCGGGCGCCACCAGCAGTTGGTACAAGGGCCGACTCGAGGGCAAGAACCTCGCGGATGTGCTCAAGGGCTGGGGGTTCGCACCGACGGTAACCAGTGAGAACTTTCACCTGGATATCGACGGGCGGTGGCCCGGTTCACCGGCCTGGGTCGGCCTGAAACGCTACTCCGGCAGCCTGGATGCCACGCTGAACAAGGGGCAGATGGTTGAAGTCGAAGGGGGCGCGCAGGCGCTGCGGGTATTCGGCCTGCTCAACTTCAACTCGATTGGCCGACGCCTGCGCCTGGACTTCTCCGACCTGTTCGACAAGGGCTTGAGCTACGACCGGGTCAAGGGCTTGCTGGTCGCCAGCAGCGGGGTGTATGTCACCCGCGAGCCGATTACCTTGACCGGCCCCTCGAGTAACCTGGAGCTCAACGGCACCCTGGACATGGTCGCTGACCGGATCGATGCCAAGGTGCTGGTCACCCTGCCGTTGACCAATAACCTGCCGATTGCCGCGCTGATCGTCGGCGCGCCGGCGGTGGGTGGTGCGTTGTTCCTGATCGACAAACTGATCGGTGATCGGGTGGCGCGATTTGCCAGCGTCAAGTACACCGTCAAGGGCCCGGTAAAAGAGCCGAAGATCACCTTTGAAAAACCTTTTTGAGGCGCTTTTTCCGAACGCACGCCAAGGGCCTATGGAGTAGCATGGCCGCTTACCTGAAACGGAGTGCGCCATGTCTCTTGCGGTGATTCAAATGGTCAGCCAGAGCGATGTGCTGGCCAATCTTGCCCAGGCCCGCAAGTTGCTCGAGCAGGCCGCCGAGGCGGGCGCACGCTTGGCCGTGCTGCCGGAAAACTTCGCTGCCATGGGGCGGCGCGACGTCGCTGAACTTGGCCGCGCCGAGGCGCTGGGCGACGGCCCGATCCTGCCATGGTTGAAACAGACCGCCCGTGACCTCAAGTTATGGATAGTGGCCGGCACCCTGCCATTGCCGCCGCGCGATCAACCCCAGGCGAAGGCCAATGCCTGTTCGTTGCTGGTCGACGAGCATGGCGAAACCGTGGCGCGGTACGACAAGCTGCACCTGTTTGATGTCGATGTGGCGGACAATCGGGGGCGCTACCGTGAATCCGATGACTATGCTCATGGCAGTACGGTGGTGGTGGCCCAGACGCCGGTAGGCCGGGTTGGCCTGACGGTGTGTTACGACTTGCGCTTCCCCGAGCTGTACAGCGAACTGCGCGCCGCCGGGGCTGAGCTGATTACCGCCCCTGCGGCGTTTACCGCGGTGACCGGTGCGGCCCATTGGGAGGTGCTGATCCGGGCGCGGGCCATCGAGACCCAGTGTTATGTGCTGGCGGCCGCGCAGGGAGGCACACACCCGGGGCCGCGCGAGACCTTTGGTCACGCCGCGATTGTCGACCCCTGGGGGCGCGTGCTGGCCCAGCAGGACCAAGGCGAGGCCGTGCTGCTGGCCGAACGTGATAGCAGCGAACAGGCGTCCATCAGGGCGCGGATGCCGGTGTCCAGTCACCGGCGCTTTTTCTCGCAGGGCGCACAGCGACCTGCCTCAGAACGTTGAATTAAGGCGTAAACCTATGAGCGAGTTGTTGTCCTCAGTCAGTGAACATCTGCTAGCGCCAGGCGGCGTGACCATCGAGAACCTGCAAAGCGTGCTGGGTGACCTGGCGGGGCCGGGCATCGATGCCGCCGACCTGTATTTCCAGGGACAGATCTCCGAGTCCTGGGCGCTGGAAGACGGCATCGTCAAGGAAGGCAGCTTCAATCTGGACCAGGGCGTGGGTGTGCGGGCGCAATCGGGTGAGAAGACCGGTTTTGCCTACAGCAATGCCATCACCCTGGAAGCCCTGGGCCTGGCGGCCCGTGCGGCCCGTTCGATCTCCCGCGCCGGGCAGAACGGCACGGTGCAGGCTTTTACCACCCAGGACGTCGCCCAGCTGTACGCGCCGGATAACCCGCTGGAAGTGTTGAGCCGTGCGGAAAAGGTCGAGCTGCTCAAGCGCATCGACGTCGCCACGCGTGCGCTCGATCCGCGCATCCAGCAAGTCACCGTGAGCATGGCCGGGGTCTGGGAACGGATCCTGGTGGCCTCCACCGACGGTGGCCTGGCGGCGGATGTGCGACCCCTGGTGCGCTTCAACGTCAGTGTGATCGTCGAGCAGAACGGCCGTCGTGAGCGCGGTGGTCACGGCGGTGGCGGGCGGACCGACTACCGCTATTTCCTGGCTGAAGACCGTGCCATGGGTTACGCCCGCGAGGCCCTGCGCCAGGCGCTGGTGAACCTGGAAGCGATCCCGGCGCCGGCCGGCACCTTGCCCGTCGTGCTGGGCTCGGGCTGGTCCGGGGTGTTGCTGCACGAAGCGGTGGGCCACGGCCTGGAAGGCGACTTCAACCGCAAGGGCAGTTCGGCCTATAGCGGCCGCATGGGCGAGATGGTCGCTTCCAAGCTGTGCACCATTGTCGACGACGGCACCCTGGCCGGTCGCCGTGGCTCGTTGAGCGTCGATGACGAAGGCACGCCGACCGAGTGCACCACGCTGATCGAAAACGGCGTGCTCAAGGGCTATATGCAGGACAAGCTCAACGCGCGGCTGATGGGCGTGGCACGTACCGGCAACGGTCGACGCGAATCCTATGCGCACCTGCCGATGCCCCGCATGACCAACACCTACATGCTCGGTGGCGAAAGCGATCCGGCAGAAATCATCGCCTCGGTGAAGAAGGGCATCTATTGCGCCAACCTCGGCGGTGGCCAGGTTGATATCACCAGCGGCAAGTTCGTGTTTTCCACCAGCGAAGCGTACCTGATCGAGGACGGCAAGATTACCGCACCGGTCAAAGGCGCAACCCTGATCGGCAACGGGCCGGAAGCCATGAGTCGGGTGTCGATGGTCGGTAACGACCTGTCGCTGGACAGCGGTGTGGGGACGTGTGGCAAGGATGGGCAGTCGGTGCCGGTGGGTGTCGGCCAGCCAACCTTGAAAATCGACGCGATCACCGTGGGTGGCACGGGCGCGTAAGGGGTGGAGCTGCGGATGGGTTGCCAGGCAACCCATCCGCGACGAGGTTCAACGCAGGCCGCGTTGTGTCTCGTCCAGCTCGCGGATGTATTTGAAGATTTTACGGCTGGAAGCAGGAGGTTTGTTTTGCGCAACCTCGTGCTGAGCCTGACGGATCAAGGAGCGCAATTGCTGGCGGTCCGCGTCCGGGTACTCGATGACGAATTTTTCCAGGACAGCGTCGTCGCCGGCGATCAAGCGATCACGCCAGCGTTCCAGACCGTGGAAACGTTCGTTGTATTGGCGAGTGGAGGCGTCGAGTTGGTCCAGCAGTACCAGAATGGCACTGGTGTCCTGATCGCGCATCAGCTTGCCAATGAACTGCAGGTGCCGTTTACGCGCGATATTCGCGGTGTGCTTGGGCGCATCGGCCAAGGCCCGGCGCAAGGCGTCGGTCAAAGGCAGTTTTGCCAGCAAGTCAGGCTTGAGTGTTGTAAGGCGCTCGCCAAGGTCAACCAGAGCATGTAGCTCACGTTTGACCTGGGATTTGCTTTTTTCTCCCGTATCGAGGGAGTCGTCGTAAGAATCAACCATGGTGGCCGTCCGCAAAGAAACGCCGCCATGATAACCAGTCGGGGGCCACTTGTCCGGCCCGGTCGCTCGATGGCCTTAACCGAAAGCAGAATTTGAGTGGAGAACAGCATGAGTGCAGTTGAAAGCGTCGGCCCACAAGCGTTGCCGGCACTGCAAGAGCAAGTCGAGCAGATCATTGCCGAAGCCAAGCGCCAGGGTGCCAGTGCCTGCGAAGTGGCTGTGTCTCTTGAGCAGGGCCTGTCGACTTCGGTACGCCAACGAGAAGTCGAAACGGTTGAGTTCAATCGCGACCAGGGCTTTGGCATCACCTTGTATGTTGGCCAGCGCAAAGGCTCGGCCAGCACCTCGGCCAGTGGCGCCGAGGCGATTCGCGAAACCGTTGCCGCGGCACTGGCGATCGCCAAGCACACCTCCGAAGACGAACACTCGGGCCTGGCCGATGCCGCGCTGATGGCCAAGGACCTGGCGGACTTCGATCTGTTCCACGCCTGGGACATCACGCCTGAGCAGGCGATCGAGAAGGCTCTGGCTTGCGAAGCCGCCGCCTTTGCCGCCGACAGCCGGATCAAGAATGCCGATGGCACGACCCTCAGCACCCATCAGGGCTGCCGGGTGTATGGCAACAGTCATGGCTTCATTGGTGGTTATGCGTCGACCCGCCACAGCCTCAGTTGCGTGATGATCGCCGAGGCCGACGGCCAGATGCAGCGCGACTACTGGTATGACGTCAATCGCCAGGGCAACCTGCTGGCCGATCCGTCGAGCATTGGCCAACGCGCAGCGCAGCGCGCCGCCAGCCGCCTGGGCGCGCGGCCGGTGCCGACCTGTGAAGTGCCGGTGCTGTTTTCCGCCGAGCTGGCGGGCGGCCTGTTTGGCAGTTTCCTGGGGGCGATCTCCGGCGGCAATCTGTACCGCAAGTCATCCTTCCTCGAAGGCGCGCTGGGGCAGAAACTGTTTCCTGAGTGGCTGACCATCGATGAGCGCCCGCACTTGATGCGCGCCATGGGCAGTTCGGCGTTCGACGGTGATGGCCTGGCCACCTACGCCAAGCCATTCGTCGAAAACGGCGAGTTGGTCTCGTACGTGCTGGGTACCTATTCCGGCCGCAAGCTCGGCATGCCGAGCACCGCCAACTCGGGCGGCGTGCACAACCTGTTCGTCACCCATGGTGATGAAGACCAGGCAGCGCTGTTGCGGCGCATGGGTCGTGGCCTGCTCGTGACCGAGCTGATGGGCCATGGGCTGAACATGGTGACCGGCGATTACTCCCGGGGCGCGGCAGGGTTCTGGGTCGAGAACGGCGAAATCCAGTTTGCGGTCCAGGAAGTGACGATTGCCGGCAACATGCGCGACATGTTCAAGCAGATCGTGGCCGTCGGTAATGACTTGGAGCTGCGCAGCAATATTCGCACCGGCTCGGTGCTGATCGAGCGGATGACGGTGGCGGGCAGCTAAACCTTAACGCTGCAAAAAAGGCGCGCCATCCCATCGGATGGCGCGCCTTTTTTTATGTGCCTTACCCGGCCCCCAGTGGGAGCGAGCCGGGCGGCGCTCCGCTTGCTCGCGATGGCGGTCGAACACTCCCCAGGATCCCAACGGACACTCCCGCAATGAGTCCTCCGTTCGCAGTGGGCTTGTTTTGGTTCTCATTATCATCTAATAATAAATCTCATTACCGAATGAGTCTGGGTCATGAGTTTTGCCTTGCACGAGCAGCCTTACCTCGAAAGCTGGCGCTGGATGAGTCGTCAGATCCGCTGTGCGCTGGAGCCTGACGAACCGCGCCTGATCGCACATTACCTGGCCGAAGGCCGGTATCTGTCCTGTTGTACGGCCACTTCGGCCTGGACCGTTGCTGAAACCTCATTTCGTTTGCTGCTCGACACCGCTGTCGATGTCGCCTTGCCTTGGCATTGGCGCAGCCTCTGCCTGGACCAGGCCTGGCGACCACTGCGCGACCTGGAGCGCTTGTCGTTGTGCAAGTGCCGGCTCAAGCGCTGGCAAAGCTACACCTGGCAACTGGCGACCTGCGAGTTGTTGCCCTCCATTCCCCTCATTGAACTGGTGCAAGGATTTCCCGATGAGTAATACCCGTATCGAACGTGACAGCATGGGTGAGTTGCAAGTCCCGTTAAACGCCTTGTACGGCGCACAGACCCAGCGCGCCGTGGACAACTTCCCCATCAGCGGCCAGCGCATGCCGGCGCAGTTCATTCGTGCGCTGATCCTCGCCAAGGCGGCCGCTGCCAAGGCCAACGTGGAGCTCCAGCAGTTGAGCGAAGCCCAGGGCAAGGCCATTGTCGATGCGGCCCAGGGGCTGCTCGAAGGGGATTTCATGCCGCACTTTCCGGTGGATATTTTCCAGACCGGCTCCGGCACCAGTTCCAACATGAACGCCAACGAAGTGTTGGCCACCCTGGCCAGTCGCCTGCTGGGCGAGCCGATCAATCCAAACGACCATGTCAATTGCGGCCAGAGCAGCAATGACATCATTCCGACCACCATCCACGTCAGCGCCGCACTGGCGCTGCACGAACAACTGCTGCCGGCGCTCGAGCACCTGGTGCAGGTGATCGAGCGCAAGGCCGAGCAGGTTCACCCGTTCATCAAGACCGGGCGTACCCACCTGATGGACGCCATGCCAGTGCGCATGAGTCAGGTGCTCAACGGTTGGGCGCAGCAGCTCAGGGCCAACATCGGTCATGTGCACAATCTGTTGCCGGCCCTGCAATCCCTGGCCCAGGGAGGCACGGCGGTGGGCACCGGGATCAATGCGCACCCGCAGTTCGCGGCACGTTTCTGCCAGCAACTGAGCGCCCTGACCAAGGTGCCGTTCACTCCGGGCAAGGACCTGTTTGCCCTGATCGGTTCCCAGGATACCGCCGTGGCGGTGTCCGGACAGCTCAAGGCGACTGCCGTATCGCTGATGAAAATCGCCAACGACCTGCGCTGGATGAACTCAGGCCCCTTGGCCGGCCTGGGTGAAATCGAGCTCGAAGGGTTGCAGCCGGGTTCATCGATCATGCCCGGCAAAGTCAATCCGGTAATTCCAGAAGCGACCGCGATGGTGGCCGCGCAGGTGATCGGCAATGACAGCGTGATCACCGTCGCTGGGCAGTCGGGCAACTTCGAGCTGAACGTGATGCTGCCGATCATTGCCCAGAATCTGCTGAGCAGCATCGAGTTGCTGGCCAATTCCAGTCGCCTGCTGGCGGACAAAGCCATCGCTACCTTCAAGGTCAACGAGGCCAAGCTCAAGGAAGCTCTGTCGCGCAACCCGATCCTGGTCACTGCGCTCAACCCGATCATTGGCTATCAGAAGGCCGCCGAAATCGCCAAGACCGCTTACCAGCAAGGTCGCCCGGTGATCGATGTGGCCCTGGAGCACACCGACCTGTCGCGAAGCCAACTGCAAGAGCTGCTCAATCCGGAAAAGCTCACCGCAGGCGGCGTGTAATCACTGTCACCGCTTAGGAGGCTCACCATGGAGCACTGGAAACGCACGATCGAAAGGGCCAACCGCTGCTTCATGCTGGGCGAATTGATCGATGCTCGCGAGGCCTACCTGCAGGCCCTGGCACTGGCCCAGGTGTTGTTCGCCCGCTGGGCGGACGCGGACGAGGCGGTAGCCGCCTGCGTGATCTCCCATCACAACCTCGCCGACCTGCATCTGCGCCTGAACCAGCCGGAGGAGAGCGCTGAATACCTGTGCGCCATCCATCAAATGCTGTTGCAGACTCTGCAGGACCCGCGTCAGGCACCGGCCTTACGTGAGGCGGCACTGCGTCAAAGCAGCAAGACCTATGTCGAGCTGCTCACGTTCATCAGCGAGTACGGCGAGTACCCGCGTACCCAGCGTTTGCTGCACATCGATACCGCTGCGCAGCCCAATGCCGCGCACGCTTTTTATGGAGCTCATTAAAATGGCTTTTACCTTGCCGGCCCTGCCTTACGCCTACGATGCCCTGGAACCGCATATCGATGCGCAGACCATGGAGATCCACTACACCAAGCACCACCAGACGTACATCAACAACCTCAATGCTGCGGTGGAGGGCACCGAGTTTGCCGAGTGGCCGGTGGAGCGCCTGGTGGCCAGTGTCCAGCAATTGCCACAAAAGCTGCGCGCAGCGGTGATCAACCAGGGTGGCGGGCATGCCAACCATTCGTTGTTCTGGGCGGTCATGGTGCCCAACGGTGGTGGTCTGCCAGCAGGCGACTTGGCCAAGGCGATCGATGCTCAACTGGGTGGTTTCGACAGCTTCAAGGAGGCCTTCACCAAGGCCGCGCTGAGCCGTTTTGGCAGTGGCTGGGCGTGGCTGAGTGTGACCCCAGAAAAGACCCTGGTGGTGGAAAGCAGTGGCAACCAGGATAGCCCGTTGATGAATGGCAATACGCCAATCCTTGGTCTGGATGTCTGGGAGCACGCCTATTACCTGCGCTATCAGAACCGTCGCCCGGAATACATCAATGCGTTTTACAACGTTATCCATTGGCCGGAAGTTGCGCAGCGTTATCAGGCTGCGCTGGCTTGAGCCTTCACTGTAAGAAGATCTAAGGCCACTTATGGGCACTGAAACACTGACGATCAGCAGTGGGCGAATGTTTCGTTATGCGCTGGGTTCGCTCCTGCTGCTGGCAGGTACTGCCTTGCTGGTGGCCCATGGCCTGGCGTGGCTCAACCTTGAGCCAAAGTTGATGCGGGCCCTGCAGGGCGGGGCGATCTGCGCGCTGGGCACGGCCCTGGGCGCGGTGCCGGTGCTGGTGATCCGGCGGATGCCGGTGGCGCTCAGCGACACCTTGCTGGGTTTTGGCGCCGGGGTGATGCTGGCAGCAACGGCCTTTTCGCTGATTGTGCCGGGAATCGCCGCCGCTGAAAGTCTGGGGCTGTCCTCCTGGGCTGCCAGCGGCCTGATCTGCTGCGGCATCCTGCTGGGGGCGTTCGGGCTGTTTGTGGTGGATCGTCAGATGTCCGGTGCGACCCCCGAGATGCTGGTGGGCACCCAAGAGCGCCCAGTCATCCCGCCACGCATCTGGCTGTTCGTATTCGCCATCATTGCCCACAACATTCCAGAAGGCATGGCCGTGGGAGTCTCGGCCGGTGGTGGCATGGCGGACGCAGACAGCCTGGCCATGGGCATTGCCTTGCAGGATGTGCCGGAAGGGCTGGTCATCGCGCTGGTGCTGGCCGGGGCCGGGATGTCGCGGGTCAAGGCCTTCCTGATCGGCGCCGCATCAGGGCTGGTCGAGCCGGTGTTTGCACTGCTGTGTGCCTGGCTGGTGAGCCTGGCCGAGGTGATCCTGCCGTTGGGCCTGGCCCTGGCTGCAGGGGCGATGCTGCTGGTGGTGACGCATGAGGTGATCCCCGAGTCGCGCCGCAATGGCCACGAGAAGCTTGCCAGCCTGGGTTTGCTGATCGGGTTTTGCCTGATGATGGTGATGGATACAGCGCTGGGGTAGGGCTGCCTACTCGCCTTCGTCGAAGTAGTTGTTGATCAGTGCTACCAGGGCATCCAGCGCTTCCTGTTCCTGCTCGCCTTCGGTGCTCAGGTGGATGCGAGTGCCTTTGCCTGCGGCCAGCATCATCATGGCCATGATGCTCTTGCCGTCGACCATCGACTGTGGGGTGCGTCCTGCACGAATCTGGCATGGGTACTGGCCTGCAACGCCGACGAACTTGGCTGAAGCGCGGGCGTGCAGGCCCAGTTTGTTGATGATTTCAATTTCCAGAGCAGGCATCGCGGTGTGAATCCTTTAGCTAAGGTCGCGGTGGCGAACCTGGACATTCTTCAGGGATTTTTGCAGGACCTGGCCCAGGCGTTCGGTCAGGTAGACGGAGCGGTGATGCCCGCCCGTGCAGCCAATGGCTATGGTCACGTAGGCCCGATTGCTGGCGGCAAAGCGCGGCAGCCATTTGAGCAGGTAGCTGGAGATGTCTTCAAACATTTCTTCGACATCCGGCTGAGCGGCCAGGTATTCGGCAACCGGCTGGTCTAGCCCGGACTGAGCGCGTAGTTCCGGTTTCCAGTAGGGGTTGGGCAGGCAGCGGACGTCGAACACCAAATCGGCATCCACTGGCATGCCACGCTTGAACCCGAACGACTCGACCAGGAATGCCGTGCCCGGCTCGGGTTGATTGAGCAGGCGCAACTTGATGGTGTCACGCAGTTGGTAGAGGTTCAGGTCGGTGGTGTTGAGCTTGAGGTCGGCCAGGTCGGCGATCGGCTCCAGCAGGCGGGTCTCGTCCTGGATGGCTTCGGCCAGCGAACGCTGCGAGCTGCTCAGCGGGTGGCGGCGACGGGTTTCCGAGAAGCGCTTGAGCAGGGTTTCTTCATCGGCATCGAGGAACAGCACATCACATTGGATGTGCCGGTTGCGCACTTCTTCGAGCAATTCAGGGAAACGCGACAAATGGCTCGGCAGGTTGCGCGCATCGATCGATACGGCCACCAGCGGCTGGGCCAACTCGTCGTGAAGCAACGCGCGTTCGGCCAACTCTGGCAGCAACCCGGCGGGCAGGTTGTCGATGCAGTAGTAGCCGTTGTCCTCCAGAACATTGAGGGCCGTGCTTTTACCGGAGCCGGAGCGGCCGCTGACGATGATCAGGCGCATGATTAGTGACCGTTTTGTTCGTCCAGGACGACCTGGTACAGGGCTTCGCTGGTGCTGGCACTGCGCAGGCGGTCGCGCACTTCCTTGCGGTCCAGCATGCTGGCGATCTGGCGCAGAAGTTCCAGGTGGGCATCGGTGGCGGCTTGCGGGACCAGCAGCACGAACAGCAGGTCGACCGGAGCGCCGTCGATGGCGTCGAAATCAATAGGCGCATCCAGGTGCATCAAGGCGCTGATGGGCGCCTCGCAGCCTTTGAGGCGGCAGTGAGGAATGGCGATGCCGTTGCCAAAACCGGTCGAACCGAGTTTTTCACGGGCAATCAGGCTCTCGAAGACATCTTGCATCTCCAGATCCGGGACTTCCCGGGCGATCAGGTTGGCAATTTGTTCGAGGGCGCGTTTTTTACTGCCGCCCGGCACGTTCACCAAAGAACGGCCGGGGGTCAGGATGCTTTCAAGTCGGATCATGGGATGGGGGTGTTAACGACCGGTTGCGCCTTGGAGGAGGCTCTGGGTCTTTTCCTTATGCTTTTTAAGTTGACGGTCCAGCTTGTCGGTCAGCAGGTCAATGGCGGCATACATGTCCGTATGCTCGGCATTGGCGACCACTTCTCCGCCGGGGATATGCAGCGTGGCTTCGATTTTCTGCAACAGCTTCTCGACATTCATCGTGACTTGCACGTTGGTGATCTTGTCGAAATGCCTCTCCAGTCGGTCGAGTTTTTCGCCGATGTAGGTGCGCAGAGGTTCGGTAACTTCCAGTTGGTGTCCACTGATGTTGACTTGCATACAGCTTCTCCTTCGTTGCCAGTGCATAAGGCGGCAGGCCGAGTTGCCTGCCACTAGGGTGTCTGCGAAAGATTTCGAAAACACCCTGGAACGCGGTGGCGTGGCCCGTTACATCAATCGCTTGCGTTCGCTCGAAGGCGCGATCCCGAGGGATTCACGGTACTTGGCGACGGTACGACGGGCTACCTGAATACCTTGTGCCTCCAGTAAACCAGCGATCTTGCTGTCACTCAACGGCTTTTTCTGATTTTCCGCGGCAACCAGTTTTTTGATGATCGCGCGGATCGCCGTGGACGAGCATTCGCCGCCTTCGGAGGTGCTGACGTGGCTTGAGAAAAAGTATTTCAGCTCATAGATACCGCGCGGGGTATGCATGAATTTTTGCGTGGTGACCCGGGAAATCGTCGACTCGTGCATGCCCACCGCTTCGGCGATGTCATGCAGGACCAGCGGCTTCATCGCCTCGTCGCCATATTCGAGAAAGCCGCGCTGGTGCTCGACGATCTGGGTGGCCACTTTCATCAGGGTTTCGTTGCGGCTTTGCAGGCTCTTGATGAACCAGCGTGCCTCTTGCAACTGATTGCGCATGAAGGTGTTGTCGGCGCTGGTGTCGGCGCGACGCACGAAACCGGCGTACTGAGGGTTGACCCGCAAGCGCGGTACCGACTCCTGGTTCAGTTCCACCAGCCAGCGTTCGTTGTCCTTGCGCACGATCACATCGGGCACCACGTATTCGGCTTCGCTGGACTCGATCTGCGAGCCGGGCCGCGGGTTGAGGCTCTGGACCAGTTCGATGACCTGGCGCAGTTCGTCTTCCTTGAGCTTCATGCGCCGCATCAACTGGCTGTAGTCGCGGCTGCCGAGCAGATCGATGTAATCACTGACCAGGCGCTTGGCCTCTGCCAGCCAAGGGGTCTTGGCGGGCAGCTGGCGCAATTGCAGCAACAGGCACTCACCCAGGTTGCGGGCGCCGATGCCGGCGGGCTCGAATTGCTGGATGCGGTGCAGGACGGCTTCGATTTCGTCCAGCTCGATGTCCAGTTCCGGGTCGAATGCCTCGAGAATTTCCTCGAGGGTTTCGTCCAGGTAGCCCTGATTGTTGATGCAGTCGATCAGGGTCACGCCGATCAGGCGATCGGTGTCGGACATCGGGGCCAGGTTCAATTGCCAGAGCAGGTGGCTCTGCAGGCTTTCACCGGCGGAGGTGCGGGTGGTGAAATCCCACTCGTCGTCATCGTTGCTGGGCAGGCTGCTGGCGCTGGTCTGGTAGACGTCTTCCCAGGCGGTGTCGACCGGCAGTTCGTTGGGAATGCGTTCGTTCCATTCACCTTCCTCGAGGTTATCCACCGTGGGGGCGGTTTCCTGGTAGGAGGGTTCCTGGACGTCGGTGTTGGGTTTGTGCTCGATGTTGTCCGCCATAGGGTCGGCGTTATCGAAGTCGTCGCCTTCTTCCTGGCGTTCGAGCATTGGATTTGACTCCAAGGCTTCCTGGATTTCCTGTTGCAGGTCCAGGGTCGACAATTGGAGCAGGCGGATGGCCTGTTGCAGCTGCGGTGTCATCGTCAGCTGCTGGCCCATTCTCAAGACTAGCGATGGTTTCATGGCTGGGGCTTAACACCTTATTCGCCGGCGCACGTGCGCCATCCACTACAGGGCGCCGGAGCGCCAAACTTAAGCAAATTATATGCCTGAAACTGAAGTGTTTGCCTAGAGCGTCATGACAATAAAAATATTCAGGCTTTCATTGACAATGCGCTCTACCGGCAGGCCAGACGCCTCGCTGCTTAAAGGCGGAACTCGTGGCCCAGGTACACTTCCTTGACCAGTTCGTTGGCCAGGATGGTTTCAGCGTCACCTTCTGCGATCAGTTGACCATCGTTCACGATGTAGGCGGTTTCGCAGATGTCCAACGTTTCACGCACGTTGTGGTCCGTGATCAGTACGCCAATGCCCTTGGCCTTGAGGTGATGGATGATCTGCTTGATGTCACCGACCGAAATCGGGTCCACGCCGGCGAAAGGTTCGTCGAGCAGGATGAACTTCGGCGCGGTGGCCAGGGCGCGGGCAATTTCCACGCGGCGTCGTTCGCCACCGGAAAGGCTCATGCCCAGGTTGTCGCGGATATGGTTGATGTGGAACTCCTGCAACAGGCTTTCGAGTTCCTTGCGCCGACCGGCCTTGTCGAGTTCCTTGCGGGTTTCGAGAATGGCCATGATGTTGTCGGCAACCGACAGTTTGCGGAAGATCGACGCCTCCTGTGGAAGATAGCCGATACCTGCCCGTGCGCGACCGTGCATGGGCTGGTGGCTGACATCCAGGTCGTCGATCAGTACGCGACCCTGGTCGGCCTGCACCAGGCCGACGATCATGTAGAAGCAGGTGGTCTTGCCGGCACCGTTGGGGCCAAGCAGGCCGACGATCTGGCCGCTGTCGATGGACAGGCTGACGTCACGCACGACCTGACGGCTCTTGTAGCTCTTGGCCAGGTGCTGGGCTTTCAGAGTTGCCATTACTGGGCCTTTTGCTCGTCAGTTTTCTTTTTCGGCTGGATGACCATGTCGATCCGCGGACGTTGCTCAGTGACCTTGCTGCCCGTGGCGCGACCGGCGCTGGCGAGCTTTTTGTTGGTGTCGTAGACGATTTTCTCGCCCTGGGTAATGTTGCCGTCCTTGTCGACGACTTTGGCCCGATCGATCAGCACGACGCGGTCTTGCGAGGCGTGGTACTGGATGGTCACCCCGTAGCCCTGCACGGGTTTGGAGTCGCCCGCCGTTTGCACTTGCTCGAAGTAGGCCAGGTTGCCAACCGAGGTCACGACGTCGATGTCACCCGCTGCGGTGCGGGTGATGGTCACGGTGTTGCCGGTGACCTTCATCGAGCCCTGGGTGATGATCACGTCGCCCTTGTAGGTGGCGATACCGTTCTTGTCGTCCAGTTGGGCGTCGTCGGCCTGGATGCGGATAGGTTGATCTCTATCGGTCGGCAGGGCCCAGGCGCTCACGCTTCCCAGTGCTGCGCCCAAACTGAGCAAAATAGGGAGGGTTTTAACGAGCCTCATACTGTCCTCTTACGTTCGATAGCAGGTGTATCCTGCTTTCTTTCAAATACGCCTTCATTCCGGTACCAGTCGATACACCGCCAGCGCCGTCGATTCTAACGGCTTGCTGGGTCTGCGCATATTGTTGCTTGGGGAATACCGTCATGCGTGTGGTGGTGATGACCATCGGGCGATTCTTGGCATCGGTGCGTGCAATGCGCACCGAGTCGATGAGTTCGACCTCGGTGCCGTCAGGATTGACCTCGCCACGCTCGCTCTGCACATGCCAGGGGAATTCGCTGCCGCGATACATCTGCAGGTCCGGCTTGGTCAGCAAGGTGACTTCGCTGGCCTTGACGTGTTCGACCTTGTCGGACGTCATGTCGTACTGCAACTTGCCATCTGGCTGGAACTGCACGCTGTGGGCGTTGATGGCGTAGTAGTCGATCTCGCTCTCGTTGACCGCGGCTACCGGCTTGTCGAGAAAGCGCTCAGGGCTGATGTTCCAGTAGCCGACAGCCGCTAACAACGCGGCGATGGCTGCGAAAAACACGATATTGCGAAACTTTTTACTCAGCATAAATGACTCACAGGTACGCAGCGTTGGCGTCTTCCAGATTGCCTTGGGCGCGTAATATCAATTCACAGAATTCTCGAGCAGCACCTTCGCCACCACGGGCCTCGGTGATGCCGTGGGCGTGTTCGCGGACAAAACTCGCGGCATTGGCAACGGCCATGCCGAGGCCGACGCGCCTAATCACCGGCAGGTCGGGTAGGTCGTCGCCCAGATAGGCGACCTGTTCATAGCTTAGGCCCAGTTGCGCGAGAAGCTCGTCGAGCACCGCAAGTTTGTCCTCGCGGCCTTGATACAGGTGGCTTATCCCCAGGTTTTTGGCGCGACGCTCGACCGCCGGGCTTGTTCGACCACTGATAATGGCCATTGTCACACCGCTGGCCAGCAACATTTTCATGCCCTGGCCGTCGAGGGTGCTGAAACTCTTGAATTCGCTGCCATCCTCGAGGAAATTCAGGCGACCGTCGGTGAGTACGCCGTCGACATCGAAGACCGCCAGCTTGACGGGCCTGGCGCGTTCGAGCAGGTCGTCAGCCATTACATCACCCCTGCGCGCAACAGGTCGTGCATGTTCAGGGCGCCGATCGGGCGGTCATCGTTGTCGACCACCACCAGGGCGTTGATCTTGTTGTCTTCCATGATCTTCAGGGCTTGTGCGGCGAGCATGTCGGCCCGGGCGGTCTTGCCATGAAGGGTCATGACCTCTTCGATCCTGGCCTGCTGGAAGTCGATCGAGCGGTCCAGGGTGCGCCGCAGGTCGCCGTCCGTGAAAATCCCGGCCAGGGTGCCATCGGCTTCCAGGACCACGGTCATGCCCAGGCCCTTGCGGGTCATTTCCAGCAAGGCGTCTTTGAGCGATGTACCGCGCACCACCTGTGGCAGTTCGGCACCGATGTGCATGACGTCTTCGACTTTCAGCAGCAGGCGCCGACCCAGCGCGCCGCCCGGGTGGGAGAAGGCGAAGTCCTCGGCGGTAAAGCCCCGGGCTTCCAGCAAGGCCACCGCCAGGGCGTCGCCCATCACCAGCGCTGCCGTGGTCGATGACGTCGGCGCCAGGTTCAGCGGGCAGGCTTCATGCTCGACATGCACGTTCAGATTGACGTCGGCGGCTTTGGCCAGTGTCGAGTCAGGGTTGCCGGTCAGGCTGATCAACTGGATTCCCATGCGCTTGATCAGCGGGAGCAGGGTGATGATTTCGTGGGTCGAGCCGGAATTGGACAAGGCGAGGATGATGTCATCGCGGGTAATCATGCCCATGTCGCCATGGCTGGCTTCGGCGGGGTGCACAAAAAAGGCCGTGGTGCCGGTGCTGGCCAGGGTCGCGGCAATCTTGTTGCCGATGTGCCCGGACTTGCCCATGCCGACCACCACCACTCGGCCTTTGCTGGACAGAATCAACTCGCAAGCGCGTACGAAGTCTGCGTCGATATGGGCCAGCAAGCCTTTGACGGCTTCCAGCTCGAGGCGGATCGTACGTTGTGCCGATTTGATCGGGTCGCTGGACTGGCTCATGTCTGAAGTCGAATAGCCTGGGAAAAGGTGGCGATTATAGCGGTAATGATCAATTCCCTCACGTTAGTTCGTCACGCTTTGTGCGGGCTGCGTCACGGGAACCCTGCGATTAACCGGCTTTCACCTTAATTGAAGCTGAATGCGGCGGTCTTCGGCCTTGGGCGCCATGACTGGGCAGTGATATAGTTCGCCGCCTGTCCGGCCTGCCAAGGATGATATGTGCTCTCGTCGGAGGGTGCGGCGTCCCAGTGTGAGGCTTGCATCGCAAGGAGTTTAGATGAGTGCCGATAACGCCTACGCGGTCGAGCTTAAGGGAGTGTCCTTCAAGCGCGGCGCGCGCAGCATTTTCAATAATGTCGATATTCGCATACCACGCGGTAAGGTCACCGGCATCATGGGGCCTTCCGGTTGCGGGAAAACCACGCTGCTACGCCTGATGGGCGCGCAGTTGCGTCCTTCCAGTGGCGAAGTGTGGGTCAACGGCCAGAATTTGCCCAAGCTGTCGCGCAGCGATCTGTTCGATGCGCGCAAGCATATGGGGGTGCTGTTCCAGAGCGGAGCGCTGTTCACCGACCTCGATGTGTTCGAGAACGTCGCGTTTCCGCTGCGCGTGCATACCCAACTGCCCGAAGAAATGATCCGCGACATCGTCCTGATGAAGCTGCAGGCCGTGGGTTTGCGCGGTGCCACCGATTTGATGCCCGACGAACTGTCCGGCGGCATGAAACGTCGTGTCGCGCTGGCCCGGGCGATTGCCCTGGACCCGGGCATCCTCATGTACGACGAGCCCTTCGTCGGGCAGGACCCCATCGCCATGGGGGTATTGGTTCGCCTGATCCGCCTGCTCAACGATGCCCTGGGGATCACCAGCATCGTGGTTTCCCACGACCTGGCCGAAACCGCGAGCATCGCTGACTACCTGTATGTGGTCGGTGATGGCCAGGTGCTGGGGCAGGGCACACCCGCCGAACTGATGGATTCCGATAATCCGCGGATCCGCCAATTCATGAAAGGTGATCCGGACGGTCCGGTACCCTTCCATTTTCCCGCGACGGATTACCGCGCAGATCTTCTGGGGAAGCGCTGATGCGCAAGACTTCACTGATAGAGAGAGTGCGTCGATTCGGCCAGGCGGCCATCGACAGCGTCGCGGTGCTTGGCCGTTCGTCATTGTTCCTGTTTCACGCCTTGCTCGGGCGCGGCAGCGTCGGCGGCGGGTTCAGCCTGCTGATCAAGCAACTGCACTCGGTTGGCGTGATGTCCCTGGTGATCATTGTGGTCTCGGGGATCTTCATCGGCATGGTGCTGGCGCTGCAAGGCTTCAACATCCTCTCCAGCTACGGCTCGGAGCAGGCGGTCGGGCAGATGGTGGCGCTGACCCTGCTGCGCGAACTGGGGCCGGTGGTGACTGCGCTGCTGTTTGCCGGGCGCGCCGGTTCGGCGTTGACCGCGGAAATCGGCAACATGAAGTCCACTGAGCAGTTGTCCAGTCTGGAAATGATTGGCGTCGACCCGCTCAAGTACATCATTGCCCCCCGGTTGTGGGCCGGCTTCATTTCCCTGCCGCTGCTGGCGATGATCTTCAGCGTGGTGGGTATCTGGGGTGGTTCCTGGGTGGCTGTCGACTGGCTGGGCGTGTATGAAGGCTCTTACTGGTCGAACATGCAAAACAGCGTGACGTTCAATGGCGATGTGCTTAATGGCATCATTAAAAGCATGGTCTTTGCCTTTGTCGTGACCTGGATCGCCGTATTCCAAGGCTATGACTGTGAGCCCACTTCAGAGGGGATCAGTCGTGCCACCACCAAGACAGTGGTGTATGCCTCGTTGGCCATTCTCGGCCTGGACTTTATTCTGACCGCCTTGATGTTTGGAGATTTCTGATGCAAAACCGCACCCTGGAAATCGGTGTCGGCCTTTTCTTGCTGGCTGGCATCCTGGCTTTACTGTTGCTTGCCCTGCGGGTCAGTGGACTGTCCCCGGTGTCGGGCACCGACACCTATAAACTTTATGCGTATTTCGACAATATCGCCGGTTTGACTGTCAGATCGAAAGTGACCATGGCCGGTGTGACCATCGGCAAGGTCACGGCAATCGATCTGGATCGCGACAGTTTCACCGGGCGTGTGACGCTGCAGCTGGAAAAACGGGTAGATAACCTTCCGTCCGATTCCACTGCATCTATCCTCACCGCTGGCCTGTTGGGCGAGAAGTACATCGGTATCAGCGTGGGCGGCGAAGAGTCGTTGCTCAAGGATGGCGGTACCATCCATGACACGCAGTCCTCGCTGGTACTCGAAGACCTGATCGGTAAATTCCTGCTCAATACTGTGAGTAAAGACGCTAAATGAGGAGTTTTTCCATGATCTCTACCTTGCGACGTGGCCTGTTGGTACTGCTCGCGGCCTTGCCGCTGGTGGCTAACGCTGTGGCTGCGCCTTCTGCGCACGAGCTGGTGCAGGACACGACCAACCGGTTGCTCGCCGATCTGGCGGCCAACAAGGAAAAGTACAAGCAGGACCCGAAAGACTTCTACGCCGCATTGAACAGCATTGTCGGGCCTGTGGTGGATGCCGAGGGCATTTCCAAGAGCATCATGACCGTCAAGTATTCGCGCAAAGCCACGCCAGCGCAGATGAAGGCCTTCGAAGAGAACTTCAAGACCGGCCTGTTCCAGTTCTATGGCAATGCCCTGCTTGAGTACAACAACCAGGGCATCACCGTTGATCCGGCCAAGGACGAGTCGGGCGACCGCACCAGTGTCGGCATGACCGTCAAGGGCAGCAACGGTGCGATCTATCCAGTGTCCTACACCCTGGAAAAGATCAATGGCGAGTGGAAACTGCGCAACGTGATCATCAATGGCATCAACATTGGCAAGCTGTTCCGTGACCAGTTCGCCGACGCCATGCAGCGCAACGGCAACAACCTGGACAAGACCATCAATGGTTGGGCCGGTGAAGTGGCCAAGGCCAAGGAAACCTCCGAGAAGCAAAGCCAATGAGTGACTCGGCCGTGCGTTTGGGTGAAGCCGGTGAGCTGCTGCTCAGCGGAGTCCTCGATTACCGCTCCGGGCCAGTCCTGCGCAAGCAGGGCCAGGCCTTGATCCAGTCGAGCACCGCACCTATCGTGGTGCTCGATTGCGCCGGCGTGGAGAAATCCAGCAGCGTTGGCTTGTCCTTGCTGCTGGCGTTCATGCGCGATGCGGCAGCGGCCGGCAAGGCGGTGAGCATTCGTGCCTTGCCAGACGATATGCGTGAAATTGCTCAGGTCTCAGGTTTGACCGAGCTTTTGGCGCACCCTTAACTAGCATCTATAAAGAAGCCCCCCGTCAGAGTCCTGCTATGCGGGGTTCGCAGGCGCGGGGCTTTTTTGTATGATGTCCGACCCGCGCGCACAGGGCGCCGATTGAGGTTGAGCATGCAGGCCGTAGAAGTGAAGAGCTTCCTTGAGGGAAAGCTTCCCGGAACTCAGGTAGAAGTTGAAGGCGAAGGCTGCAACTTTCAGCTGAACGTGATTAGCGATGAACTGGTGGCTTTGAGCCCGGTCAAGCGTCAGCAGAGCATCTATGCCCATTTGAACCCATGGATCGCCGATGGCAGCATCCACGCGGTCACTATGAAATTTTTCAGCAGCGCGGCCTGGGCCGAGCGCACCTGAGCCCAAGGGCGTCGAGATTCTTATGGATAAATTGATTATTACCGGCGGCGTTCGTCTTGATGGCGAAATCCGCATCTCCGGGGCAAAGAACTCTGCCCTGCCGATCCTGGCGGCAACGCTGCTGTGCGATGGCCCGGTGACGGTTGCCAACCTGCCGCACCTGCACGACATCACCACCATGATCGAGCTGTTCGGTCGCATGGGCATTGAGCCGGTGATCGACGAGAAGCTCAGCGTCGAAATCGACCCGCGTACCATCAAGACCCTGATCGCACCGTACGAGCTGGTGAAAACCATGCGTGCCTCGATCCTGGTATTGGGGCCGATGGTTGCCCGTTTTGGTGAAGCCGAAGTGGCACTGCCTGGCGGTTGCGCCATCGGCTCGCGTCCGGTCGACCTGCACATCCGTGGCCTTGAAGCCATGGGCGCGACCATTGACGTGGAAGGCGGCTACATCAAGGCCAAGGCGCCGGAAGGCGGTTTGCGCGGGGCCAACTTCTTCTTCGATACCGTCAGCGTGACCGGTACCGAGAACATCATGATGGCCGCAGCCCTGGCCAACGGCCGCAGCGTGCTGCAGAACGCCGCTCGTGAGCCAGAAGTCGTCGACCTGGCGAACTTCCTCAACGCCATGGGCGCCAACGTCCAGGGCGCGGGCACCGACACCATCACCATCGATGGCGTGAAGCGCCTGGGCACTGCCACCTACCGCGTGATGCCGGACCGTATCGAAACCGGTACCTACCTGGTAGCGGCAGCCGTGACCGGCGGCCGTGTGAAGGTCAAGGACACCGATCCGACCATCCTCGAGGCGGTGCTGGAAAAACTGCGCGAAGCCGGTGCGGAAATCACCACGGGCGAAGACTGGATCGAGCTGAACATGCACGGCAAGCGGCCCAAGGCGGTCAACGTGCGTACAGCGCCGTACCCGGCGTTCCCGACCGACATGCAGGCGCAGTTCATCTCCCTCAACGCCATTGCCGAAGGCACGGGCGCTGTGATCGAGACGATCTTCGAAAACCGCTTCATGCACGTCTACGAACTGCACCGCATGGGCGCGCATATCCAGGTCGAAGGCAACACGGCCATCGTGACCGGTATCGACAAGCTCAAGGGCGCGCCAGTCATGGCCACCGACCTGCGGGCCTCGGCCAGCCTGGTGATTTCGGCGCTGGTAGCCGAAGGCGACACGCTGATCGATCGCATCTACCACATAGACCGTGGTTACGAGTGCATCGAAGAGAAGCTGCAGATGCTCGGCGCGAAGATCCGCCGCGTACCGGGCTAGTCGTTGCGTCAAGGGCACAGGGAGGTGCCCACAGATTTGTTGAAGTCGAGCCTGTTACGGGCTCGACGTGTGTCCGGCGCCGTTTGCGACCGGGCATCAGTAGCCTGATAAGGACTGACGTTTCCCATGTTGACCATCGCACTGTCCAAGGGCCGCATCCTCGACGACACCCTGCCGCTTCTGGCTGAAGCGGGCATTGTGCCAACCGAGAATCCGGACAAGAGCCGCAAGCTGATCATCCCCACGACCCAGGCCGATGTGCGCTTGCTGATCGTGCGCGCCACCGATGTGCCGACCTACGTCGAGCATGGTGCCGCTGACCTGGGCGTCGCCGGTAAAGATGTGTTGATGGAATACGGCGGCCAGGGCCTCTACGAGCCGCTGGACCTGCAGATTGCCCAATGCAAGCTGATGACCGCCGGCAAGGTCGGTGCCATCGAGCCCAAGGGCCGCCTGCGGATCGCCACCAAATTCGTCAACGTTGCCAAGCGCTACTACGCCGAGCAAGGTCGCCAGGTCGACATCATCAAGCTGTATGGCTCGATGGAGCTGGCGCCGCTGATCGGCCTGGCGGACAAGATCATCGACGTGGTCGATACCGGCAACACGCTGCGGGCCAACGGCCTGGAGCCACAGGAGTTCATTGCGGCCATCAGCTCCCGGCTGATCGTCAACAAGGCTTCGATGAAAATGCAACACGCCAGGATCCAGGCGTTGATCGACACCCTGCGCCAGGCAGTGGAGTCGCGACACCGCGGCTGATTCGCTTGCGCGACGTTAAGTCGCGCCCGTCTATCCGCCTCATAGCCAGAATTCTCAGGTGCCCAAGCGGAACGACTGCTAGTTTAGGGCGCCTGAGTTTTTGCCATTCCTATGAGGCTCTCGCTATGACCGCACCGACTGCAATTCGCCGACTCAACGCTGCTGACCCGGATTTCGCGCATCATCTGGATCATCTGCTGAGCTGGGAAAGTGTGTCTGACGACTCGGTCAATCAGCGGGTGCTGGACATCATCAAGGCTGTGCGTGAGCGTGGCGATGCGGCGCTGGTGGAGTTCACCCAGCAGTTCGACGGCCTGCAAGTGGCCTCGATGGCCGACCTGATCCTGCCGCGCGAGCGCCTGGAACTGGCCTTGACCCGCATCACCGTGGCCCAGCGCGAAGCCCTGGAGGTCGCCGCGACCCGCGTGCGCAGCTACCACGAAAAGCAGAAGCAGGACTCCTGGAGCTACACCGAAGCCGATGGCACGGTACTGGGCCAGAAAGTCACGCCGCTGGACCGTGCGGGCCTGTACGTGCCAGGCGGCAAGGCGTCCTACCCGTCCTCGGTACTGATGAACGCGATTCCAGCCAAGGTCGCGGGGGTGACCGAGGTGGTCATGGTGGTGCCGACGCCACGGGGCGAAATCAATGAACTGGTGCTGGCTGCGGCCTGCATCGCCGGCGTCGACCGGGTGTTCACCATCGGCGGCGCCCAAGCGGTTGCCGCGCTGGCCTATGGCACCGAAAGCGTGCCGCGCGTGGACAAAGTAGTCGGCCCTGGCAACATCTACGTCGCCACCGCCAAGCGCCACGTGTTTGGCCAGGTCGGTATCGACATGATTGCCGGGCCTTCGGAAATCCTCGTGGTATGCGATGGCCAGACCGATCCCGACTGGATCGCCATGGACCTGTTCTCCCAGGCCGAGCACGACGAAGACGCCCAGGCCATCCTGGTCAGTCCCGACGCCGAATTCCTCGACCGGGTGGCGGCGAGCATCAACAAGCTGATGCCGACCATGGAGCGGGCCGAGATCATCCAGACCTCGATCAATGGTCGTGGCGCGCTGATCCAGGTGCGTGACATGCAACAGGCCATCGACGTGGCCAACCGCATTGCCCCGGAGCACCTGGAGTTGTCGGTGGCGGACCCGCAAGCCTGGCTGCCGCAGATCCGTCACGCTGGCGCGATCTTCATGGGGCGTCACACCTCCGAGGCCCTGGGCGACTATTGCGCAGGCCCCAACCACGTGCTGCCGACTTCCGGCACCGCGCGATTCTCCTCGCCGCTGGGGGTCTACGACTTCCAGAAACGCTCGTCGATCATTTTTTGCTCCGAAGCGGGCGCTTCTGAGCTGGGCAAGACTGCTTCGGTACTGGCCCGTGGCGAGTCGTTGACCGCCCACGCCCGCAGTGCCGAATACCGCATCGTTGCCGATCAGGAAGGGAACTGAACATGAGTAAATTCTGGAGTGCGTTCGTCAAGGACCTGGTGCCCTACGTTCCGGGCGAACAGCCGAAGCTGACCAAGCTGGTCAAGCTCAACACCAACGAAAACCCCTACGGCCCATCGCCCAAGGCGCTGGCCGCCATGCAGGTCGAGCTCAACGACAACCTGCGCCTGTACCCGGACCCCAACAGCGACCTGCTCAAGCAGGCGGTGGCCAGCTACTACGGCGTGCAAGGCAATCAGGTGTTCCTCGGCAACGGTTCCGACGAAGTCCTGGCCCACATCTTTCACGGCCTGCTGCAGCACGATAAGCCGCTGTTGTTCCCGGACATCAGCTACAGCTTCTATCCGGTCTACTGCGGCCTGTATGGCATCACGTTCGACGCAGTGCCTCTGGACGAGCAGTTCCAGATCAACCCGGCGCACTACGCGCGGCCGAACGGCGGGATCATTTTCCCCAACCCGAACGCGCCAACCGGCTGCCTGTTGCCCCTGGACGCTGTCGAGCAGATCCTCAAGGCCAGCCCGGATTCCGTGGTGGTGGTGGATGAGGCCTACATCGACTTCGGCGGTGAGACGGCGATCAGCCTGGTGGATCGCTATCCGAACCTGCTGGTGACCCAGACCCTGTCCAAGTCGCGCTCGCTGGCCGGCTTGCGGGTCGGCCTGGCCGTCGGTCATCCGGACCTGATCGAAGCGTTGGAGCGGATCAAGAACAGCTTCAACTCCTACCCGTTGGATCGCCTGGCGATTGTCGGGGCAGCGGCGGCGTTCGAGGATCGGGAGTATTTCACCAGGACTTGCCAGTTGGTCATCGACAGCCGCGAGCAGGTGGTCGCGCAGTTGCAGGAAAAAGGCTTTGAGGTCCTGCCGTCGGCAGCCAACTTCATCTTCGCCCGTCACCCGCAGCACGATGCGGCCGGGTTGGCGGCGAAGTTGCGTGAGCAAGGGGTGATTGTCCGGCACTTCAAGCAGGAACGGATTGCCCAGTTCCTGCGCATCTCCATCGGCACGCCGGAGCAAAACCAGGCGTTGATCGACGGTTTGGGCGACCTCTAAAGCAACGCAGCCCTCGGTGGGAGCGAGCGCTCGCTCCCACCGAGGTTTACATCAGGCGTTACTCTTGCTCTTTGACTATCGGTGCAGGAGGCGGGCGCAGGCCGATCTCTGCGGTCAGCGTGAGCTCCTTGCCATTGCGGATCACCTGGATGCTGACCTTGTCGGTGGGCTTGATGCGCGCCACCTGGTTCATCGAGCGCCGGCCGTCGCCAGCCGGCTCACCGTCGATGCTCAGGATCACATCCCCCAGCTGCAGGCCGGCTTTCTGCGCCGGGCCGTCACGGAAAATTCCCGCCACCACGATGCCCGGACGCCCGGACAGACCAAACGACTCCGCCAGTTCCTGGCTCAAGGGTTGCACTTCAATGCCCAGCCAGCCACGAATCACCTGGCCGTGCTCGATGATCGACTTCATCACCTCCATGGCCAGCTTGATCGGAATGGCGAAGCCGATGCCCTGGGAACCGCCGGACTTGGAGAAGATCGCCGTGTTGATGCCCGTCAGGTTGCCGTTGGCGTCCACCAGTGCGCCACCGGAGTTGCCGGGGTTGATCGCGGCGTCGGTCTGGATGAAGTCTTCGTAGTTGTTCAGGCCCAACTGGTTGCGCCCGGTGGCGCTGATGATGCCCATGGTCACGGTCTGGCCGACGCCGAACGGGTTGCCGATGGCCAGGGCCACGTCACCGACACGAATGCTTTCCGAGCGGCCGACGGTAATCGACGGCAGGTTCTTCAGGTCGATCTTGAGTACCGCCAGGTCGGTTTCCGGGTCACTGCCAATCACCCGGGCCAGGGTTTCGCGACCGTCCTTGAGCGCGACCACGATCTGGTCGGCGCCGGAGGTGACGTGGTTGTTGGTCAGCAAATAGCCTTGCGAACTCATGATCACGCCCGAGCCGAGGCTCGATTCCATTCGCTTCTGCTTGGGCGCGTTATCGCCGAAGAAGCGTCGGAACTGTGGGTCTTCGAACAGCGGGTGGCTGGTCTTGTTGACCACTTTGGTGGTGTAGAGGTTGACCACCGCGGGGGCGGCGATGACGACCGCGTCCGCGTAGGACACCGGGCCCTGTTGCGTCAGAGTGGTTTGCGGGGCCTGCTGCAGGTTCACATCCAGGTTCGGAAGACCGACCCATTGTGGGTAACGCTGGATAATCAGCAACGCAATCAGCACGCCGGCCAATAGCGGCCAGCCAAAAAAACGCAGACCCTTGAGCATTGAACAAATCCTGGGAGGTTACGAGGGGCCAACGACGGCCCATAATGTCGCGCATTATACGAGGCCGCGCGTGCCTCTGAACGGGATATTTAGGAGTCTTTTATGGCCGTTGCCCTGAGCACCCTGGTAGCAGAAGCGGATCGTTACCTTGGCAGTTCGCGGATTGCCGATTATTGCCCCAATGGCCTGCAGGTCGAGGGGCGGCCCCAAGTCATGCGTATCGTCAGCGGCGTCACTGCCAGCCAGGCCTTGCTCGATGCCGCCGTCGAAGCCAGCGCCGACCTGATCCTGGTCCACCATGGCTACTTCTGGAAGGGCGAAAGCCCGTGCATCACCGGCATGAAGCAGCGCCGGCTCAAGACCCTGCTCAAACACGACATCAGCCTGCTGGCCTATCACCTGCCGCTGGACCTGCATCCGGATGTGGGCAACAACGTGCAACTGGCCCGGCAGCTGGAGATTACCGTAGAGGGTCCGCTGGACCCGGACAATGCCAAGGTGGTCGGCCTGGTCGGCTCTCTCGCCGAACCCATGACCGCCCGCGACTTTGCCCGCCACGTGCAGCAGGTCATGGGCCGCGAGCCGCTGTTGATCGAAGGCGAGCAGATGATCCGGCGAGTCGGCTGGTGCACCGGGGGCGGGCAGGGCTATATCGACCAGGCCGTGCAGGCCGGCGTCGACCTGTACCTGAGCGGTGAAGCGTCGGAGCAGACTTTCCACAGCGCCCGGGAAAACGGCATCAGCTTCATCGCCGCCGGTCACCACGCCACCGAGCGCTACGGCGTGCAGGCGCTGGGGGAATACCTGGCGCGCCGGTTTGCCCTGGAGCACATCTTCATCGACTGCCCCAACCCCATTTAACAGCCAAACAGGCAGGTATATTGATATACCCTTTCGATCTAGTTGGCGTCCTGATTAGAAGGGGACGCTGTGCTAGGATCCCCGCTCGAACACGGCCCGGTGGCCGTTCATAAGAAAGTTTTCGTGAGTAGCCATGGTCGACAAACTGACGCATCTGAAACAGCTGGAGGCGGAAAGCATCCACATCATCCGCGAGGTGGCCGCCGAGTTCGATAACCCGGTGATGCTGTACTCCATCGGTAAAGACTCCGCCGTGATGCTGCACCTGGCACGCAAGGCGTTCTTCCCGGGCAAGCTGCCGTTTCCGGTGATGCACGTCGACACCCAGTGGAAATTCCAGGAGATGTACAGCTTCCGCGACAAGATGGTCGCCGAACTGGGCCTGGACCTGATCACCCACGTCAACCCGGACGGCGTTGCGCAGGGCATCAACCCGTTCACCCACGGCAGCGCCAAGCACACCGACATCATGAAGACCGAAGGCCTGAAACAGGCGTTGGACAAGCATGGTTTCGACGCCGCCTTCGGTGGTGCGCGCCGCGATGAAGAGAAGTCCCGCGCCAAGGAGCGCGTGTACTCGTTCCGCGACAGCAAGCACCGCTGGGATCCGAAAAACCAGCGCCCCGAGCTGTGGAACGTCTACAACGGCAAGGTCAACAAGGGCGAGTCGATCCGCGTCTTCCCGCTGTCGAACTGGACCGAGCTGGACATCTGGCAGTACATCTACCTCGAAGGCATCCCGATCGTGCCGCTGTACTTCGCCGCCGAGCGCGAAGTGATCGAGAAGAATGGCACGCTGATCATGATCGACGACGAGCGCATCCTCGAACACCTGAGCGATGAAGACAAAGCCCACATCGTCAAAAAGAAAGTGCGTTTCCGTACCCTTGGTTGCTACCCGTTGACGGGCGCGGTGGAGTCCGAGGCCGAAAGCCTCACGGACATCATTCAGGAAATGCTCCTGACGCGAACTTCCGAGCGCCAGGGCCGTGTCATCGACCACGATGGCGCCGGCTCGATGGAAGACAAAAAACGTCAAGGTTATTTCTAAGGGGCTGTCATGTCGCATCAATCTGATTTGATCAGCGAGGACATCCTCGCCTACCTGGGCCAGCACGAGCGTAAAGAGCTGCTGCGCTTTTTGACCTGCGGTAACGTCGACGACGGCAAGAGCACCCTGATCGGGCGCCTGCTGCACGACTCCAAGATGATCTACGAAGACCATCTGGAAGCCATTACCCGCGACTCGAAAAAAGTCGGCACCACCGGCGACGATATCGACCTGGCACTGCTGGTCGACGGCCTGCAGGCCGAGCGTGAACAGGGCATCACCATCGATGTCGCGTATCGCTATTTCTCCACCGCCAAACGCAAATTCATCATTGCCGATACCCCGGGCCATGAGCAGTACACCCGCAACATGGCCACCGGTGCGTCCACCTGTGACCTGGCGATCATCCTGGTCGATGCCCGCTACGGCGTGCAGACCCAGACCCGTCGCCACAGCTTCATCGCCTCGTTGCTGGGCATCAAGCACATCGTCGTGGCCATCAACAAGATGGACCTCAAGGACTTCGACCAGGGCGTGTTCGAGTCGATCAAGGCCGACTACCTGCAGTTCGCCGAAGGCTTGAAGATGAAGCCCACCAGCATGCACTTCGTGCCGATGTCGGCCCTCAAGGGCGACAACGTGGTGAACAAGTCCGAGCGCTCGCCGTGGTACACCGGTCAGTCGCTGATGGAAATCCTCGAGACCGTGGAAGTGGCGGGCGACCGCAACTTCACCGACCTGCGTTTCCCGGTGCAGTACGTCAACCGTCCCAACCTGAACTTCCGCGGTTTCGCCGGCACCCTGGCCAGCGGCATCGTCAAGAAAGGCGACGAAATCGTGGTCCTGCCTTCGGGCAAGAGCAGCCGCGTCAAATCCATCGTCACCTTCGAAGGTGAGCTGGAGCACGCCGGTCCTGGCCAGGCAGTGACCCTGACCATGGAAGACGAGATCGACATCTCCCGTGGCGACCTGTTGGTACATGCCGACAACGTGCCGCCGGTGACCGACAGCTTCGAAGCCATGCTGGTGTGGATGGCTGAAGAGCCGATGCTGCCAGGCAAGAAGTACGACATCAAGCGCGCCACCAGCTACGTGCCGGGCTCCATTGCCAGTATCGTCAACAAGGTCGACGTCAACACCCTGGAAGAAGGCCCGGCCAGTGCGTTGCAGCTGAACGAAATCGGCAAGGTCAGGATCGCGCTCGATGCGCCGATCGCCCTCGACGGTTACGAAAGCAACCGCACCACCGGCGCCTTCATCATCATCGACCGCCTGACCAATGGCACCGTCGGTGCCGGCATGATCGTCGCCCAGCCTTTGGCGCATGGCACCAGTACCCATCACGGCAAACTGGCGCACGTCGCTACCGAAGAGCGCGCTCAGCGCTTCGGCCAGCAACCGGCCACCGTGTTGTTCAGCGGCCTGTCGGGCGCCGGCAAGAGCACCCTGGCCTATGCGGTCGAGCGCAAGCTGTTCGACATGGGGCGTGCGGTGTTTGTCCTCGACGGCCAGAACCTGCGTCACGACCTCAACAAAGGTCTGCCACAGGATCGCGCCGGACGTACCGAGAACTGGCGTCGTGCCGCGCATGTGGCGCGTCAGTTCAACGAAGCCGGTCTGCTGACCCTGGCAGCGTTCGTTGCGCCGAGTTCCGAAGGTCGCGAGCAGGCCAAGGACCTGATTGGCAAGGACCGCCTGCTGACGGTCTACGTCCAGGCCTCGCCGGCAGTCTGTGCCGAACGTGACCCGCAAGGCCTGTACGCGGCGGCCGGGGACAACATCCCGGGCGAGTCCTTCCCGTACGACGTGCCGCTGGACGCCGACCTGGTGGTCGACACCCAGGCGCTGTCGCTGGAAGACAGCGTCAAGCAGGTGCTGGATCTGCTGCGTAGCCGCGGTGCGATCTAAGCGTTAGCCAGTAAAAAGAAACCCGCCGATGAGTGATCATCGGCGGGTTTTTTTGTGTCTTCAAAATCGCCTTCGCTGGCAAGCCAGCTCCCACAGGTTTCGCGGTCGTACACAACACCTGTACCCACTGAAAATCACCGTGGGAGCTGGCTTGCCAGCGATGAGGTCGGAACAGACGCCTTTTTACTTCGCTGGATACGCCCGATGCATCTGCTCCAGCAACGCATCCTTGTCTTCCCACAGCTGATTGATCCAGCCCTGGAACTGCAGGCGGTACTCGCCATCCTGCTCGTAGTTCTTGCCGATGAATTGCGGCGGGATCGGCAACTCCTGGAAGTGCACCACCACCTCCTTCACATTGCCACACAGCAGGTCCCAGAAACCCGGGCGCCCGGCGGGGTAGTGAATGGTCACATTGACGATCGACTGCAGTTGTTCGCCCATGGCATCCAGCACAAAGGCAATCCCGCCGGCCTTGGGCTTGAGCAGGTAGCGGAACGGCGACTGCTGCTGTTTGTGCTTGGCCTCGGTGAAGCGCGTACCCTCGGCGAAGTTGAACATGCCCACCGGATTGTTGCGAAACTTCGCACAGGTCTTGCGGGTGGTTTCCAGGTCCTTGCCTTTCTTCTCCGGGTGCTTTTCCAGGTAGGCCTTGGAATAGCGCTTCATGAACGGGAAGCCCAGGGCCCACCAGGCCAGACCAATCACCGGGACCCAGATCAGCTCCTGCTTGAGGAAAAACTTCAGCGGGCGGATTTTCCGGTTCAACAGGTACTGCAGGACCATGATGTCGACCCAGCTCTGGTGATTGCTGGTGATCAGGTACGAGTGCTGGTAGTCCAGGCCTTCAAGGCCACTGAGGTGCCAGCGGGTACGGCAGACCAACTGCATCCAGGCCTTGTTGTTGCTGATCCAGGCCTCATGGGTGTGGTTCATCAGCCAGGCGGTGAAGCGCTGGGTGAGGGCGAACGGCAAGACCTTGAAGATCGCCACGCAGAACAGGAACGAACACAACAACAGGGTGTTGAGTGCCAGTAGCAGCGCGGCGATCACGCCACGCACGGCGCCAGGGAGAAAATCCAGCATTTAGAGATCCATCGGTCGGTTGGCGGCCTGAATCGCGGTCAGGGCAATGGTGTAGACGATGTCGTCGACCTGCGCACCGCGCGGCAAATCGTTCACCGGTTTGCGCAGGCCTTGCAGCATCGGCCCGAGGCTGACGCAATCGGCACTGCGCTGCACGGCCTTGTGGGTGGTGTTGCCACTGTTGAGGTCGGGGAAAATGAACACCGTGGCACGCCCGGCCACCTGGCTGTTGGGTGCCAGTTGCCGGGCGACCGCTTCGTTGGCGGCGGCGTCATACTGCAGCGGTCCGTCGATCAGCAGCGAGTTTTGCGCTTCGTGGGCCAGGAGCGTGGCCTCGCGCACCTTCTCCACTTCTTCGCCGCTGGCCGAGTCGCCGCTGGAGTAGCTGAGCATCGCCACCCGTGGCGTGATGCCGAAGGCGGCGGCGGAGTCGGCGCTTTGCAGGGCGATTTCCGCCAGCTCGCTGGCGCTGGGGTGCGGGTTCATGATGCAGTCGCCGTAGACCAGTACTTCCTCTGGAAACAGCATGAAGAACACCGAGGACACCAGGGTGCAGCCCGGTGCGGTTTTAATCAGTTGCAGGGCGGGGCGAATGGTATTGGCGGTGGAGTGAATGACCCCGGACACCAGCCCGTCGACCTCGTCCAGTGCCAGCATCATGGTGCCAATCACCACGGTGTCTTCCAGTTGCTGCTCGGCCATCGGCGCATTGAGGCTCTTGGTCTTGCGCAGGGCAACCATCGGTTCGACATAGCGGTCGCGGATCAGGTCCGGGTCGAGAATCTCCAGGCCTGGGGGCAACTCGATGCCCTGGGCACGCGCCACCGCCTCGACGTCCGCCGGTTTGGCCAGCAACACGCAACGGGCAATGCCGCGCGCCTGACAGATGGCCGCCGCTTGCACGGTCAAGGGCTCGCTGCCCTCGGGCAGGACGATGCGCTTGTTGGCCGCCTGGGCGCGCTGGATCAACTGGTAGCGGAACACCGCGGGCGACAGGCGCATTTCTCGCGGCGTACCGCAGCGCTGGTGCAGCCAGTTGGCGTCCAGGTGGCTGGCGACGAAGTCGGTGATGATTTCCGCGCGTTCGCGGTCGTCGATCGGGATTTCCTTGTTCAGGCCGTTCAACTGGTTGGCGGTGTCGTAGGAGCCGGTGCTCACCGACAGCACCGGCAAGCCGGCCTGCAACGCCCCGCGGCACAGGTCCATGATGCGCGGGTCGGGCAGGGTGTCACTGGTCAGCAGCAGGCCGGCCAGGGGGACGCCGTTCATCGCCGCCAGGCTGACGGCCAGGATGATGTCGTCGCGATCTCCCGGGGTCACCACCAGCACGCCGGGCTTGAGCAGCTCCACGGTGTTGCGCATGGTCCGTGCGCAAATGATGATCTTGGTCATGCGCCGGGTTTCGAAGTCGCCGGCATTGAGCACTTGCGCACCCATCAGGTCAGCCACATCGCGGGTGCGCGGGGCATTGAGTTCCGGCTGGAACGGGATGCAGCCAAGCAGCCTGAAGTCACCGCTGCGCAGCAACGGCGAGTGTTCTTTCAGGCGCGCGGCGAAGGCCTCCATGCTTTCCTCGGTCTTGACCTTGTTGAGGATCACACCGAGGACTTTCGGGTCTTTCGGGCCGCCGAACAGTTGTGCCTGCAACTCGACGCGCCCGGACAGTTCGGTGAGCACTTCGTTTTCCGGCGCCGAGACCAGGATCACCTCGGCGTCCAGGCTTTTGGCCAGGTGCAGGTTGACCCGGGCGGCATAGCTGGCACTGCGGGTCGGCACCATGCCTTCGACGATCAGCACGTCCTTGCCGATGGCGGCTTGCTGGTACAGGGTGATGATTTCTTCCAGCAACTCGTCCAGTTGGCCGTCGCCGAGCATCCGCTCGACATGGGCCAGGCCCAGTGGCTGGGGTGGTTTCAGGCCATGGGTGCGGGCCACCAGTTCGGTGGAGCGTTCCGGTCCGGTATCACCGGGGTGCGGTTGGGCAATCGGTTTGAAGAAGCCGACTTTCAACCCTGCACGTTCCAGGGTGCGCACCAGCCCGAGGCTGATGGAAGTCAGGCCCACACCAAAATCGGTGGGTGCGATAAAAAAAGTTTGCATGCGGATTCTCTAGAGGTGCATGGCAAGGTGAAGGCCTATGACTGGCCTCCTACCGAAATTTCAGACGCCAAGGTTATCGCTAACCGGGCCTTGAGCGCACCAACCGCAATCAAAGGGCTGGCCTATTTTTTCCTGGCGCTGCAATGGGTCCAGGACCCAGGCCCGGGATTGCCAGGGAGGCTGGTGGCGCAGGTGCTGGGTATGGCCACAGGACAGCTCGGCCACCCAGTGCCCATCCTGGTCCTGATGGAAACCGGTGATGATCGAAGCCTTCGAAGCGGGCCGTTGGTCCGGGTTCCGTTCGCTTTCGGGCGTTTGCTTCGCTAAACTTGTCCATTCTTTATTCTTCTGCAAAAGGTCTCGCCCCATGCTGATCGCCGCCAATAAGGCTGTCTCCATCGACTATACCCTGACCAACGACGCTGGTGAGGTCATCGACAGCTCCGCCGGCGGCGCGCCGCTGGTCTACCTGCAAGGCGCAGGTAACATCATTCCAGGCCTGGAAAAAGCCCTGGAAGGTAAAGCTGTCGGCGACGAACTGACCGTAGCTGTTGAACCTGAAGACGCTTACGGCGAATACGCCGCCGAACTGGTCAGCACCCTGAGCCGCAGCATGTTCGAAGGCGTCGACGAACTGGAAGTGGGCATGCAGTTCCACGCTTCCGCGCCAGACGGCCAAATGCAGATCGTGACCATCCGTGACCTGGACGGCGACGACGTGACCGTTGACGGCAACCACCCGTTGGCTGGCCAGCGCCTGAACTTCCAGGTGAAGATCATCGCCATCCGTGACGCCAGCGAGGAAGAAGTCGCCCATGGTCACGTCCATGGCGAAGGTGGTCATCACCACTGATTTCTGCGCTAAGCTCAGGTATCTGGAGAGGCGCCTTTGGGCGCCTTTTTAGTCGGCGCCGGTTAAAGGGCGCCGGGCGAGAGTGCGGTTGAAGGGCGTTTCGAGAAAAACACGGGATATCTGGAGTTCATCATGAGTGCTTTTCACGACCTTACTTTAAAAGCGTTGGACGGCCAGGCGCTTCCGCTGGCGCCCTTCAAAGGGCGTGTCGTACTGGTGGTCAACGTGGCCTCCAAGTGTGGTTTGACCCCACAGTATGCCGCCCTGGAAAACCTCTACCAGCAGTACAAAGACCAGGGCTTCAGCGTGCTGGGGTTGCCTTGCAACCAGTTTGCTGGCCAGGAGCCGGGCACTGCCGACGAGATCAAGGCATTTTGCAGCCTCAACTACGGCGTGAGCTTTCCGTTGTCCAGCAAGCTGGAAGTCAACGGCCATGAGCGCCATCAGTTGTACCGTCTGTTGGCGGGCGAGGGTGCGGAGTTTCCTGGCGACATCACCTGGAACTTCGAAAAATTCCTGCTGGGCAAGGACGGTCGTGTGCTGGCGCGTTTCTCGCCGCGTACGGCACCGGATGATCCTGCGGTCGTCCAGGCTATCGAAAAAGCGCTGAGCTGATATCTCCCCCCTGTAGGAGCGAGTGCCCGCTTGCGGCTTGCTCGCGATGGTCGTCAACGATAACGCTGCGAGCCTGATACGGCGCGGCGTTCTCCAGTCCATCGCGAGCGAGCTCGCTCCTACAATATTTCCTATCTTTTGGTCCTTAATCACTGCAATCAATAGTGCTGTTCAACACGATGCTCACTCCATATTATCCCCGTCATAAACCTCGCATCCCTGTGGAGTGCCGCATGCCTGTACAAGCCTTGTTCAAACCGTTCCAGCTCGGCACCCTTGAACTGCCGACCCGCGTGGTCATGGCCCCCATGACCCGTTCGTTTTCCCCAGGCGGTGTGCCTAACTCCAAAGTCATCGAGTACTACCGCCGTCGCGCGGCGGCGGGCGTGGGCCTGATCATCACCGAGGGCACCACGGTAGGCCACAAGGCGGCCAACGGTTACCCGAACGTTCCGCAGTTCTATGGTGAAGCGGCCTTGGCCGGCTGGAAAAAGGTCGTGGACGCGGTGCATGCCGAAGGCGGCAAGATCGTTCCGCAGTTGTGGCACGTGGGTAGCGTGCGGCGCATCGGCACCGAGCCGGACGTCAGTGTTCCGGGCTATGGTCCATCGGAAAAACTCAAGGACGGCCAGGTCGTGGTGCACGGCATGACCGAGCAGGATATCCAGGAAGTGATCGCCGCCTTCGCCCAGGCCGCCAAGGACGCGCAGAGCATTGGCATGGACGGCGTGGAAATCCACGGCGCCCACGGCTACCTGGTGGACCAGTTCTTCTGGGAGACCAGCAACCAGCGTACCGATCACTACGGCGGTAGCCTGGCCAATCGCTCGCGGTTTGCCATTGAGTTGATCCAGGCAGTGCGGGCAGCGGTCGGCCAAGGTTTCCCGATCATCTTCCGTTTCTCCCAGTGGAAGCAGCAGGATTACACCGCACGCCTGGTGCAGACGCCCGAGGCGCTGGGGGCGTTCCTCAAGCCGTTGTCCGACGCGGGTGTGGACATTTTCCATTGCTCGACACGACGTTTCTGGGAGCCGGAGTTTGACGGTTCCGACCTCAACCTGGCCGGCTGGACTCGCGTGCTGACCGGCAAACCGACCATCACCGTGGGCAGCGTGGGCCTGGACGGTGAGTTCCTGCAATTTATGGTCAACACCGACAAAGTGGCGCAGCCGGCCAGCCTGGAAAACCTGCTGGAACGCCTGAACAACGATGAATTCGATCTGGTGGCGGTGGGGCGTGCGTTGCTGGTCGACCCGGACTGGGCGCAGAAAGTCCGGGATGGCCGTGAAGGCGAGATCCTGCCGTTCAGTCGCGAAGCATTGATGACGCTGGTTTAAGCGCCACCGCAACCTTCTCTGACGCGGGGACCTGACAGGCCCCGCGCAATTGCTCTTCAAACTGCTCGATGATCGCCGCCCAGCCCTGGCGGCTGGCGTGCTGCCGCGCATTCAGACGCACGCAGCGCAGGGTTTCATCTTCCTCCAGCAACCACGCTGCCGCATCGCAGAACGCCTCTTCATCGCCTGGCATCGCCAACACTCCGTTGTAACCATGGCGAATATGCTGCGCCGCCGCGGCCTGGTCATAGGCCACTACGCCCAGCCCAGAGGCCAGGGCTTCCAGCACCACATTGCCGAAGGTTTCGGTCAGGCTCGGAAACACAAACACATCACCGCACGCATAGTGCGCCGCCAAGGCCTCACCGCGCTGTGAGCCACAGAAAATCGCCTGCGGCAGATCCTTTTCCAGTGCCGCGCGTTGCGGCCCGTCGCCGACCACTATCAGTTTCAGATTGCGCTGTGGATAAGTGCTGCACAGCTGTTCGAAACAGCGTTTGAGCAGGCCAAGGTTTTTCTCGGGTGCGAGCCGCCCGACGTGAATGACCGCAATGTCCCCCTCGGCCAGGCCCCATTGCTCACGCAAGGCATTGAGCCGCTTGGTTGGGTGAAACAACTGGCTGTCGACCCCCCGGGACAACAGCGCCAGACGCTCGAAATGCCGGCGCTCCAACTCCAGTTGCTGGCTGACGCTCGGCACCAGTGTCAGCGCCGAACGGTTGTGAAACCAGCGCAGGTAATGCGTCAGCATCCGGGTCAGCAAACCGAGGCCGTACTGACTGGTGTATTGCTGGAAATTGGTATGAAAACCGCTCACTACCGAGATCCCCAGGCGCCGTGCCGCGCGCAGGGCCGACAGGCCCAGCGGGCCCTCGGTGGCGATGTACAGCACGTCCGGGCGCTGGCGTTTCCAGCGCCTGAGCAATTTGTGCATCGACGACTGACCCCACTGCAACCCCGGATACCCCGGCAGCGGCCAGCCCCGGCAGAGCAGCAGGGCGTCGTCGCTGGCCAGGGCCTGATCGCCATCCTGGCGCGGGCGCACCAGCTCGACCTGATGTCCACGGGCGCGCAGGCCATCACACAGGCGGCCCAGGGTATTGGCCACGCCGTTGATTTCCGGAGGGAAGGTTTCGGTGATCAGGGTGATGTGCAGTGTTGTCGTCATGACCCCAGTGTCAGTGGGGGTCATGTCGTCATTGTGTCAGGGTGATGATGAATTGATGACCGGCTCAGCCCTGGCGAGTGACCAGGTTTTCCGCGCCGCGCTCACGGACCCAGAACAGGGTCGCCCCTGCCACCGCGGCCGGCATCATCAGGATGTTCACCACCGGAATCAGCAGCGCCAGATAGACGATCCCGCCGAAACTCATGCTCTGCCAGCGTTTTTCCCGCAGCCAGGCGAGCATCTCGTTCCAGCCCAGCTTGTGGTTGTCCGCCGGGTAGTCGATGTACTGGATCGCCATCATCCACACCCCGAAGATCAACCACAGCGGTGCGGCGATCAGGTTGACCACCGGAATGAACGACAGGATGAACAGTGCCAGCGCCCGGGGCAGGAAGTACCCCAGCTTGCGCATTTCCCGGGCCAGGGTCCGTGGGACCATGGCCATCAACTCGCCCCAACTGAAGGCCGGGAAGTCGTCGGTACCGCGGACCACCACTTCGACTTTCTCGGCAAGGAAGCCATTGAAGGGTGCTGCGATCACGTTGGCCAGCAGGGTGAAGGAGAAAAACACCATCAGCGCCACCAACACCACGAACATCGGCCAGAGCACATAACTGAGGAAGCTCAGCCAGTCGGGCAGCGACGGCATCAGGGTGTCGACCCACAGGCTGAATTGGTGGCCAGCCAGGTAGATCAAGCCGACGAACAGCACCAGGTTGATGGCCAGCGGCAGCAGCACGAACAAACGCAGGCTGGGACTCAAGACCAGCTTCAGGCCTTCGCGCAGGTATTGCGGGCCGGACAGAACGGGGGCGGGCATAAGGTGCTCCGAGCAAGGGGGAAAACGCGCCGACCTTACCGGCTTTGCCCCACAGGCGAAAGCGTGGCAAGCGGATCGACATTAACTGTAACAAAGGCGCCGTTAAATCGGCCGCTTGGAGATAGAGACTGCCTATGAGCTGGATTGTTAAACGGTATTTCCTTAATCTTCGCCTCCTCGATACGCTGCACCCATTATTTTTCAGGGCTGTCCCGCGATGCACTTCCCCAAGTGCTGGCACGGTCCTTTTTTATTCCAGCCGGCAATCCGGCACCCGCGCCAGGTCATACCGGCCGGTCGATAGGAGTGAGTCATGTCTGATGTACGTCATTCGCGAGTGATTATTCTCGGTTCCGGCCCTGCCGGTTACAGCGCCGCGGTCTATGCCGCCCGTGCCAACCTCAAGCCGCTGCTGATCACCGGCATGCAGGCTGGCGGTCAACTGACCACCACCACCGAAGTCGACAACTGGCCAGGCGACGTTCATGGCCTGACCGGCCCGGCGCTGATGGAGCGTATGAAAGAGCACGCCGAGCGTTTCGAGACCGAAATCGTGTTCGACCACATCAATGCCGTCGACTTCGCTGCCAAGCCTTACACCCTGACGGGCGACAGCGGCACTTACACCTGTGACGCGCTGATCATCGCCACCGGCGCCAGTGCGCGTTACCTGGGCCTGCCGTCGGAAGAGGCATTCATGGGCAAGGGCGTTTCGGCCTGTGCCACCTGCGACGGTTTCTTCTATCGCAACAAGCCGGTCGCAGTGGTTGGCGGCGGTAACACCGCTGTGGAAGAAGCCCTGTACCTGGCCAACATCGCCAGCACCGTCACCCTGGTTCACCGTCGCGAGACCTTCCGCGCCGAGAAGATCCTGATCGACAAGCTGAACGCCCGTGTGGCCGAAGGCAAGATCATCCTCAAGTTGAACGCCAACCTGGACGAAGTGCTGGGTGACAACATGGGCGTGACCGGTGCGCGCCTGAAGAACAACGACGGCAGCTTCGACGAGTTGAAAGTCGACGGCGTGTTCATCGCCATCGGCCACACCCCGAACACCTCGCTGTTCGAAGGCCAGTTGATCCTCAAGGATGGCTACATGGTTGTGCAGGGCGGCCGTGACGGCAACGCTACTGCCACCAGCATCGAAGGTATCTTTGCCGCCGGTGACGTGGCCGACCACGTCTACCGCCAGGCCATCACCTCCGCCGGCGCCGGCTGCATGGCCGCACTGGACGCAGAGCGTTACCTGGACAACCTGAAGAACGCTTGATTCTTCGGGCATGAAAAAACCGGCTTCGGCCGGTTTTTTTGTAGCGCTGAAAAAGCTCCAGCGCTGCCGTCAGCGCCGAGTCAGCGGCTGTGCTGAAAGCTCAACTCCCGCCAAACCATGCACCATCAGCGCACGGATGTTGCCGTGGTCACTGCCTTCAGGGGTGTTCAGCACGGCACGGTAATGCTCACCGAATGCCAGCAGGGCTTCTTCATCGCTCAAGCCTTCCAGCAAGGCCAGGCCCAGGGTCTTGCACGAGCCTTCGTTCTGCCCGGCGGCGTTTTCCACGCCGCCGTTGTTGAAGGCTTGCGGCTGGTAGTCGTAGTTCGCGCCGATGAAGGCCAGGGTGTCGGCAAATGCATGTTCACCGGTCTTGAGGCTGGCGCGCAGGGTGTTCAGGTCAGTCATGGGTTTTTCCTTTGGCGAACGCCGCTTGCTGCTCGGCGCTGGCTTCTTGCTGATAGTGGGCTTTCCATTCGGCATACGGCATGCCGTAGACCACTTCGCGGGCGTCATCGAGGCTGACGTCGATCTGGCGTTCGTCGGCCGCGGCCTTGTACCACTTGGACAGGCAGTTACGGCAGAAGCCCGAGAGGTTCATCAGGTCGATGTTCTGCACGTCTTTGCGGCTGTCCAGGTGGGCAACCAGCCGGCGAAAGGCGGCGGCTTCGAGTTCCAGGCGTTGTTGTTCGGTCATGGCGGTCTCTGCGAGACAGCTTCAAGCGGCACGCTTCAAGCTGCAAGTTGGATGGCGGTGGCTGCCAGTTTACAGCGTGGCGCCGGGTGCTTGTAGCGACTACGCAGTCGCCCGACTGGCTGCGAGCGTAATCGACACCGACTCGGCGAACCGCAGGGCGTGGGGTTTGTCGACTTCGACCTCGGCGTACAGCACGCTCTGGTTGGCCATCACCAGGTCCAGCAATTCCTGGGTCATGCGTTCGAGCAGAGCAAAACGATTGCCCTCCACGTGCGCGATGATCGCCTTGGTAATGGTGCGATAGTTGAGCGCGTGATCGATGTCGTTATCGCGCACCGCTTCCTGCGCGGCGTAGAGGATCGTCAGGTTGATCAGCACGTCCTGCTTGTTGAGGATTTCGTCTTCATTGATGCCGATGAAGGTCCGCAGGCACAGGTCCTTGACCCGGATGCGGGCCATTCCTGGTTGAAGTTGTGGCATTGCTACTTGCTCCGTCCAATCAATTGCAGGAACTCCTGGCGGGTGTTGCTCGAGTCGCGGAAGGCGCCGAGCATGACCGAGGTGTTCATGGTCGAATTCTGTTTTTCCACGCCGCGCATCATCATGCACATGTGCCGGGCCTCGATCACCACCGCAACGCCGGCAGCCCCCGTCACGCGCTGCACAGCGTCGGCGATCTGCCGGGTGAGGCTCTCCTGGATCTGCAGGCGCCGGGCAAACATGTCGACGATCCTGGCGATCTTCGACAGGCCCAGCACCTTGCCGGTAGGAATATAAGCCACATGTGCCTTGCCGATGAAGGGCAGCAGGTGATGTTCGCAGAGTGAGTACAGTTCGATGTTGTCGACGATCACCATTTCATCGTTGTCAGAGGCAAACAAGGCGCCGTTGACGATCTCCTCGACGCTTTGCGCGTAACCATGACACAGGTACTGCATGGCCTTGGCCGCGCGGGCCGGGGTATCGAGCAGGCCTTCGCGGTCGGGGTCTTCGCCCAGGCCGATGAGGATCTCGCGGTAATTCTGGGGCAGGGACAATGGCATGGTACATCCTCGCGGGGGGGCCTATTTGACGTGCCGTCCGCCGTTGACGGTCAGGGTCGTACCGGTGACATAGGGGTTGTCCAGCAAATAGCGCAGGCTCTGGTAGACCACTTCGCTGCCGGGTTCGATGCCCAGCGCCGACTTGGCCAGGGCCTTGGCGCGGTACGCCGCGTCGTCGTCGGGGTTGAACAGTAGCAGGGCAGGGGCAATGCCGTTGACCTTGATGTGTGGCGCGTACTTGGCGGCGAACGACAGGGTCAGGCTATCGAGCCCGGCTTTGCTGGCGCAGTAGGCGATGTGCTGGCTGCTGCCCTTGCGTGTGACGTCGTCGCTGATGTGCACGATATCGGCGGGGCTCGAGCGCCTTAGCAGCTCGGCACACTGCAGGTTGATCAGGTAAGGCGCAAGCATGTGCACGTTGACCATCTGGGTGAAGGCCGCGACTTCGTTATCGGGCGTTTCCGCAGTCCATGCCGAGGCGTTGTGCACGATGGCCCGCAATTGTTGGGTGTGCCCCTTGAGCTCGGCGATGAAGGCGAGGATTCCGTCCTGCGTGGAGAAGTCGGCAAACAACGCAATTGCCCCCAGGTCGCGCAGGGTTTGCACGCCCGGGCGTTCGCTGCGGTAGCTGATGATCACCGGCTGTCCGGCTTCCAGCAACCGCAGCGCGCAATGCAGGCCAACGCGCTGGCTGGCGCCGGTGATGAGGATCGGGGCAGGGGAAGAGGTCATGAATGGCTCGCATCGCGGGTATGGCAAAACTATACCAGCGACTGGACGAGCCATGCCCCTTTTAGCGGTTCTGCGCAGTCGCCTCGGCTGGCAACGACGGTGCCGGCGTGCTGCTCAGCCAGTTGGCCAGCAGGCGGGTCGACAGTGGGATGAAGAAGTAGACCATCAACGGGGTCAGGGCCAGGGTGCTGATGAACACCCGGGGCAGCATGTCGAGGTCGCTGAGCAATGGGCCCAGGACAAAGTTGAACAGCAGCGAGACCGGAAAAAATGCCAGCCAGATGGCGACGGCCTGTTTCCAGCGCGGTGGACGCTGGCCGGCGGCGCCGAACCAGCCATCGATGCCACTGACCCGATGCTCCGAAGGGTGGGCGAACAGCTCGCTGCCACGCCCCAGCCAGGCCGTGCGCGAGGCGGAATGCTCCCAGGCGTGCAGGGTCTTTTCGTCGGCGAAGCGGAAAATGATCTGGAATTCGTCATCACCAGGCGGCGGGGCGAGCACGCCGGAGCCCAGGTAGCCGGGAAAGTCAGTGGCCAGTTGTTCGCCTTCGCGCAGCCAGGCGATCAGTTCCTGATAGCGCCCGCTGGCAACGCGGCGCGCTACCATCAGGGTAACGGGTGAGGTCGACATTATGTATCTCCATAAAGCGGGGCGCGATTCCGGGTAGGAGGCGCGCCGAACACAGCCCGGGGTGGAGGGCTGAGTTACAACAAGCAAGGATTATTCCTGATTCTACGAATTACACCAGCGACCTTCGACGATCAGGCACCACTTGAATGTCGCCCATAGTTGCGCGATAGAATGGGATCCAATACGCAATGGATATCTACACGCCGATGCCCGTCATCACTGAGTCTCCCGAGCCGTTGCAGGCTGTTGATGCCATCAGTCAGGAACAAATGTTCCCGATTCGTGAAGTGGCGCGCCTGACTGGCGTGAATCCAGTGACGTTGCGTGCCTGGGAGCGACGCTACGGCTTGATCCAGCCAACGCGCACCGAAAGCGGGCATCGGCTGTATTCCCTGACCGATATCGAGCAGATTCGCAGCATTCTGAGCTGGATCGCACGGGGGGTGGCGGTCAGCAAGATCGGCCAGCTTCTGGCCAGGAGCCAGGCCGCGCAGGTGTTGTCGAGCATTGTTCCGGACTCGTTGGTCCAGGCCGATTATGCCCAGTGGCAGGGCCAGGTCCGCACGGCATTGAGCAATTATGATGACCTGGAACTGGCGCGGATCTACGGCCAGGTGTTCTCCACCTATTCATTGAATGTGGTGTTCCAGGACATCTTTATGCCGGTGTGGATGCAGGCGCTGCAGCAAAAGGAGATCTTCGGGCAAACCAGTGAATGGGTCATGCTCGACGCCTTCCTGCGCTCACGGGTGCAACAGCGACTGAACCTGTTGCGCGGCTCACTGCCGGCTCGGGTTGCGGTGGCGGCAATCGACGGGCATTGCCATGAACTGGAGTTGCTGCTGAGCGCATTGTTCCTGAGCGGTGGCGAGGTGGGCGTCCGGGTGCTGGCGCTGGGCAAGCCTTTCGAGGAGCTGACCCTGGTCTGTGAAAAAATCCGGCCCCAGGCGCTGGTGCTGGTGTCCAATCGGGCCCCGGCAGCTGACTTTACCCGGCGACTGAATCGGCTGGCGATGACCCTGCAGTGTCGCCTGTTGTTGTGCGGCGATGCTTCGCAGCTGGCGCAGGAGAGCCTGGCCGGTTCGTCTATCGGCTGCCTGGGTAATGACGGGGGCTTGATGCGTCAGCGTCTGCAGCTATTTCTTGGCGGAACGCTGGATACCTGAAATTCAGACGTGCAGGGTGGGGTGGGTCAGGCGATGTTGCTGCAGGATGTATTGGCGCAAGCGCTCGGTTTCCACCGTGTTGCCTTGGTTGAGCTGATAGGCGTAGTAACCCTGCTCGTTCTGCCGCTCGAAGGTGCCGCGCAAGGCAATGCGCTCGTAACCTGAAGGGCTGAACCACAGCGCGAAACTCTTCGGTGGTTTGGTGCGGTTGCGCACTTCCAGCAAAATGCCTTTGAACGACACTTCGTGGACCCACAGGGTGCCCGGCTGGCCTTTGGCATTCTCCAGGGCGACCGGTTCTTCCAGGGTCAGGCGCCAAGGACGCACCGTCTTGGGCCCGCCTTCATAAATGCTCGGTACCCCCAGGCGCAAATGCAGCGCATGGAACTCATCTTCCACCAGGTGCAGCGGAAAGGTCATCTGCTGGTTCTCGAACTGTGCCTGGATAGTCACCTGTTCGTTGGCCGCCAGGCGCGTCAGCAGATCGCGGATTTGCGAGCCCCCATTGACCAGCAGGCTCGACGTCGCATCACGCATGTTGAGCTGCGGGTTATGTTGCATGGTCTGGATGAAATCCAGCTCATCCTGGGTGAGGAGGGCATCGTGCTGCATGGCTAGCTCGAAAGATATAGTTACAAAGTTAGTGGTGATTGTAGTTAGTGACCGTTAATTCGCCTGCAGGTTCTGACCGTTGGTCGTTTTCATTGCCTGCAACTCAGCCTGAGTGGTCGCCAATTGCGCCTCCAGGTGTGCCACACGCTGCAAGGCCTTGACCTGGACGGTGACATCTTTTTGCACTCCGACAATGTAGGTCTGTTTGTCGCTCTCATTAAAAACAGTTGAAAGTGACAGTTCATTCCAGAATGGAGTGCCATCCTTGCGATAGTTTTTCAGGACCTCACAGCAAGATCCTCCATTTTCAAGGGTTTCGCGAATCCGTGCCAAGGCGGCCTGGTCTCGATCGCCAGACTGGAGAAAACGACAGTCCTGGTACAGGATTTCATCAGCGCTGTAGCCGGTGAGCTTTTCGAAGGCCGGGTTCACGTAAATCAGAATGTTATCTTCGCCTTCCCTTTCAGCAATCACGATTCCATCGTTCGAAGCATTGATCACCAGTTGCAGCAATTGTGCATTGATCATCGGATCGGGTCCTTTGCAGGCTACAGAGTGGTTGTCATTCTAAGGCAAGGCTGTCCACTTGCCATCGTGCCAAATGGGAGTCAATCGCGATTTATTTCCGGCAACTGGTAAGATCCCGGTCTTTGACTCAGTTGCAGGATCAGATTGATGAAAGTCGCCATCATTTCCGGCTCGGTGTACGGCACGGCAGAAGAAGTTGCCCGGCACGCGTCGAAACTCCTCGAGACAGCAGGTTTCCAGACGTGGCATAACCCACGCGCCACCCTCGCCGATATTCAGACGTTTGGCCCCGAAGCCTTTCTGGCCGTGACCTCGACCACCGGCATGGGTGAGTTGCCGGACAACCTGCAGCCGCTGTATTCGATGATTCGTGATCAATTGCCAGGCGCCTGGCGTGGCTTGCCTGGGGCGGTGATCGGCCTCGGCGATGCCAGCTACGGCGATACTTTCTGTGGCGGCGGTGAACAACTGCGTGAGCTGTTCGGTGAACTGGGCGTGCGCGAAGTGCTGCCAATGCTGCGCCTGGACGCCAGCGAGAGCGTGACCCCGGAAAGCGATGCCGAGCCCTGGCTGGCGGAGTTGATCACGGCTCTGCGCGGCTGACCGGAAACTCGCGCAACAACGCGAGCCAAGCCTGGGCGGCTTTCGACAGATAGGCGTCCTGACGCCAGATAAACGCGATGTCCCAGCGCAGTTCACGGGGCGCCTGCAACTTCAGGCGCACCACCCCCGGACGAACCAGGCCACGCGCGACCACCCGCGGCAACAGCACCACGCCTTGTCCCGCCGCCACCAGGGCCACGAGAAAATCCGCCTGCCCGCTTCGCCCGCCCTCCCTGGGTGTAAAGCCCACTTGCTGGCACGCCTGCAGCAGGCGTTCATTGAGCACAAAGCTGCGCTGGTACAGCAGGAACGGGGTATCCGCCAACTCTTCCAGGCGTACGCTGGCCTTGCCGGCCAATGGATGGTCCGCCGCCAGCAGCGCATCCAGGGGTTCGTTGCAGAACGGCTGCCAGGCGAACTGCGGGTCCTGAGGCAGCAGGCTGCCGCCCAGTTCCAGTTCTCCGCTGAGCACGGCCTGCTCAATGTTCAGGCTGCCGCCTTCCAGCAACTGCACGCTGATGTTCGGATAACGCCGGCGGTACTCGGCGAACAAGCCGGCGAACAGCGCATCGCTGCCCAGCAGCGGCAGGCCCAGGCGCAATTCGCCACGGCGCAGGTCACTCAGGTCGTCGAGTTCGCTCAGCAGTTCATGGCGCAAGCGCAACATGCCCTCGGCGCGTTGCAGGACGACCGTGCCGGCCGCCGTCAACCGCACCTGTGACCCCAGTCGCTCCAGCAACAGCACGCCCAGGCTGTGCTCCAGCTGTGCCACTTGTTTGCTCACCGCTGATTGGCTGATGTGCAAGGTCTTGGCGGCCTGGGTAAAGCCACCCTGATGGACGACTTCAATGAAACTGCGCAGCTGTTTGAATTCCATTATCAGATTCCGTTTTGGAATAGTCTTGAGTCTAACAATTCGCTTCGGTGATGACAGCCCGCTCTTTAAAATGGCTTCCTGTGAGGAGCCAACCGATGAACGTAACACGCGTCAAAAAACTCGCCCGCCTGCTCGCTGAACTGCTGGTGTTGGCGGCTATTTATCTGCTCGGATGCCAGTTGGCCCTATGGCTGGCCTGGCCGATTCCGGGCGGGGTGCTGGGCCTGGCGCTGTTGCTGCTGGTATTTGCCCTGGGGTGGGTCAAGCCGGCGGCGCTGCAGAGGGGGGCCGGGCTGTTGATGGCCGAGATGTTGCTGTTCTTCATTCCGGCCTTGATGAGCCTGCTCGACTACGGTGGCCTGCTGCGCCATGAGGGTTGGCGGATCCTCGTGGTGATCGCGGTCAGTACCCTGCTGGTCATGCTGGTAACGGCATTCACGGTCGAATGGGTCTGTCGTTGGAGGCTGGCTCATGAGAAGTGAGTGGATGCCGCTGTTCTGGCTGGTCTTTACCCTGGCCGCCTATGTCTTGAGTCGCTGGCTGTATCGACGCAGCGGACGTTACCTGGTGTCGCCGCTGATTCTGGTGCCCGTGCTGTTGCTGGTGGTGGCAGTGCCGCTGCACACGGCCTATAGCGAGTATGCACAAAATACCCACTGGCTGATGGCGTTGCTGGGACCGGTCACCGTGGCGTTCGCGGTGCCGATCTGGCAGCAGCGCCAGTTGCTGGCGCGGCATTGGTCAGCGTTGTTGGTGGGGATGCTGGCCGGCAGCGTCGCATCGATTGGCAGTTCGTTTGGCCTGGCCCGGCTCCTGGCGCTGGACAGTTCGATAACCCTGTCGCTGCTGCCGCGCTCGATCACCACGCCATTCGCCATGCCGCTGGCCCACGACCTGGGTGGCGTACCGGAGCTGACGGCGGTGTTCGTCATGTTCACCGGGGTGTTTGGCGCCATGCTCGGCGGGATCCTGCTCAAGTGGTTGCCACTGCGCAGCGCCTTGGCCCGTGGCGCATTGTTCGGGGTCGGGGCCCATGGCGCTGGCGTCAGTCGAGCCCATGAGGTGGGCGGGGAAGAAGGTTCGGTGGCGGGATTGGTGATGGTCCTGACGGGGTTGTTGAACCTGTTCGCGGCGCCATTGCTGATGCACATACTGTGATCCACTGCACAGTGGGTCTTGCTTGAAAGCCAACTGACTCGTTGGGTCAGTAAGCTGGCTGCCAATGCAACTACCCGAATCCCGACAGCTGACTAGACTGCGTTCACACCCACAAAATAATAAAAAACCCGAGGTCCTTGCCGTGAGCGTAGCCCCCGTCCAGTCAAGCCTGAGCGTAAAAGATCAGGTCAGCCCCACCGAGTGGCAGGCCCGAGTCGACCTGGCGGCCTGTTATCGCCTGGTGGCCGCCCATGGCTGGGATGACTTGATCTTCACGCACATCTCGGCCAAGGTCCCCGGCACCGAAGATTTCCTGATCAATCCGTTTGGCATGATGTTCCACGAAATCACCGCGTCGAGCCTGGTCAAGGTCGACCAGGCTGGCAACAAGCTGATGGACAGCCCCTACGAGATCAACCCCGCCGGCTACACCATCCACAGCGCCGTGCACGAAGTGCGTCACGACGTGGTCTGTGTCCTGCATACCCATACCGCCGCGGGCGTGGCCGTTTCGGCGCAAAAACAAGGGGTGCTGCCGATCAGCCAGCAATCCTTGTTTGTCCTTTCCAGCCTGGGTTATCACGCCTACGAAGGGGTGGCGCTCAATCACGAAGAAAAGGCTCGATTGCAGGCCGACCTGGGTGACAAGCATTTTCTGATGCTGCACAACCATGGGCTATTGACCTGTGGCAGCACCATCGCCGATACCTTTCTGATGATGTTTACCTTCCAGCGGGCCTGCGATATCCAGGTGCTGGCGCAGAACGGTGGCGCTGAGCTGATAGCCATCGAGCCGCAGATCCTCGCGGGGGCCAAGGCGATGATTGCCGGCGTGACCAAAAGTGCTCAAGGAATGGGGGGCGCGCTGGCCTGGCCGGCGCTGCTGCGTAAACTCGATAAACAAGACCCGGGTTATAAACTCTAATGGCACTCGCCGAGATTCCACTGTGCGTCTGGCGCAAACGCAGCCAGAGCTTTGTATTCCGGGGTCAGACCATTCGTTATTGGGTGGCCGGGCAGGGTGAGCCCTTACTGCTTATCCACGGTTTTCCTACCGCCAGTTGGGATTGGCACTACCTATGGCAGCCCCTGGCCCAGCGCTATCGAGTCATTGCCTGCGACATGCTGGGCTTCGGCGATTCGGCCAAACCCATGGGCCATGAGTACTGCCTGTTGGAGCAGGCCGACTTGCAACAGGCGTTGCTGGCGCACCTGGGCATCGATCAGCCAGTGCACCTGCTGGCCCATGACTACGGCGACAGCGTCGCCCAGGAATTGCTCGCCAGGCACCAGGAGGCACGCAGCAATATCGCCAGCTGTGTGTTCCTCAATGGCGGCCTTTTCCCCGAGACCCATCGCCCGGTACTGATGCAAAAGCTGTTGCTAAGCCCCTTGGGCTGGATGATCGGTCGTGCCTTCACCCGCGATGCCCTGGTCAAGAGCTTCCGGCAGATCTTCGGTCCGCAGACTCGGCCCAGCGAAAGCGAGCTGGACGATTTCTGGAGCCTGATCGACAACAACCGCGGGACGCGGATCATGCACAAGCTGATCCAGTACGTGCCCCAGCGCCGTGTACACCGCGATCGCTGGCTCACGGCGATGCAATCGGGTGAAGTGCCGTTGCGCGTGATCGACGGCGAAGTCGACCCGGTTTCCGGTGCCCACATGGTCGAGCGTTATCGGCAATTGATTGCCGATGCCGACACCGTGCTATTGCCCGGGATTGGTCATTACCCACAAATCGAAGCCCCGGTGCAGGTGCTCAAGCACTACCTGGCGTTTCGTGAAGAGCTGGACTCTCCCGCCTTGAAGATCGCCTGCTCCTGAGGTGTTCGTCGGCCAACCTGACCCTGCCACCCGATGAGCGCCTGCCGCGCAATCATCCCCGTGCCTTATCGCGCACCATTCAGCCCCAGCCCAGTTGATTGTGAGCCCGGCCCCCGTGCCTGACACTCGGTTCCACTGTCCTTGGCCTGCTGGAGTTGGGTAATGAATGAGTCTGTGCGTTTCGAAGATAAAGTCGTGATCGTCACCGGTGCGGGCGGCGGCCTGGGACGGGCCCATGCACTGTTGTTCGCCAGGCAGGGCGCCCGGGTGGTGGTCAACGACTTGGGTGGCTCCGCGCAAGGCGAGGGTGCCAACGCCTCCGCCGCCGACCGTGTGGTGGCAGAGATCCGGGAGGCGGGCGGCAGTGCCGTGGCCAACCATGACTCGGTGACCGACGGCGAAAAAATCGTCCAGCACGCCCTCGATGCCTTTGGCCGTGTCGATGTGGTGGTCAACAACGCCGGGATCCTGCGGGACAAGACCTTCCATAAAATGGACGACAGCGACTGGGACCTGGTGTACCGGGTTCATGTCGAAGGTGCCTACAAAGTCACCCGCGCCGCCTGGCCGCACATGCGTGAACAAAACTACGGTCGGGTGATCTTCACCGCTTCCACCTCGGGTATCTACGGCAACTTCGGCCAGTCCAACTACGGCATGGCCAAGCTCGGTCTCTATGGCCTGACCCGGACCCTGGCCATCGAAGGGCGCAAGAACAACATCCTGGTCAACGCCATCGCCCCCACCGGGGGCACCCGCATGACCGAAGGCCTGATCCCGCCGCAAGTGTTCGAACAACTGAAGCCGGAACTGGTCAGCCCGCTGGTGGTGTACCTGGCCAGCGAAAACTGCCAGGAAACCTCGGGCCTGTTTGAAGTCGGCGGTGGCTGGATGGGCAAGGTTCGCTGGGAGCGCAGCCTCGGCGCCGGCTTTGATCCGCGCCAGGGCTTTTCCCCGGAAGACGTGGCAGCCCATTGGCAGCAGATCTGCGACTTCGAAGGTGCGGCGCATCCGAAGGACAACATTGAAGCGCTGAAGGAAATGATGGGGAATCTGCAGAAGTATTCGTTGTAAGGGGGCAGGGGGCGAGCGCAAGCCTGGCGGCTTGTGCTCGGACTGGAAGGATTGCTCAAGGCGCGTACTTACGCACCAGCGCCGCCAGATTGGCCGCGGTCTGCACATCCATTACCCCGTCGTAGTTCTCGGCACGAAAGTGCAACTGAAACGCCCTCACCAGTTGCTGGAATCCCGACTCGTTGGTGGCTTGCGACGTGTTGTAGCCATACCGCTTGAACTGCTCCAGCAGCGTCGCGCGGTTCGGTATTCCCCCCTCCCTGTATTGGCGCAGAAAAGCGTCGCGCTGTAGCTCATCGAACCAGGCCCCCACACCTTTCAAGTACAGCGCGTGCCAGGGGAATGCCGCACCGGGGTCGCTTTTGCGGCCGATGGAAATGTCGGAGTGACCCAGCACGTTACGCGGGGTGATGTCCGGGTAGCGCTTGAGTATGTCTTTTGCCAGTTGCTCGATGGCGTCTATTTGCTGGGGGTGATACGGCGGGAAGGTGAACTTGCCCTGGTCATCGGTGGCCTGGTTGACCACCTCGATGCCGATGGCCGTGTCGTTGAGGTTACTGCGCTCAGCCCACTGGCTGACACCCGCATGCCAGGCCCGATGGTTTTCATCGACCAGGCTGAAGATCTGCTGGTCGGTGAAACCGGCCTTGATATAGGTAGGGTCGCTGATGTCAGGAATGAGGTAATGGGCGCTGACATTGGGTCCGGTCAGTGCGCCAATCGAACTGGAAAAGTTGGCGGCGGTGTAATGCAGGATCAAGAAGCGGATGCGGTTGTTGAAAGCCTTGGCTCGATAGCTGGTGTTTATCGGAGACATGATTTAACTACCCTGTTGTGTGAATCGGCGTTGATCTTCAATCGTCCATTCGCAGCAAGGTAGCAGTACCTGTAGGGAGATTCGGTAGTGGTTTTCTCGTTGTTCTGTAGCCGCTTTCAGCAATCTGCCAGGTAAAAAATTCCCCATAAAAAAAGCCGCTGCAAAGGCAGCGGCCAAAGTAAGACGTTAGATCAAGGAGCTACAAATCAACGTCAGTGAACACAGGGTGATGAACTGAATGATGGGCATTCGGAGCATCTGAAAAGTTCGCCGCTCAAGTGGACAACCCACACTCCGCTGGCGGGGCTTCGGGGCTGTTGCCGTCGAAGCCCGATTAGAATAAGTCCTTCTTGGTAAAGGAAAAATAGCGTTTCGGGACATGCACTGTTACGCCGTCGGCAACAGTTGCCCGGATCATCGGTTTGATTGATAACCCCTCATCCAGCCGGCCCATGCCGAGCGCAAAGCCTTGCCCTGTGCGGGCATTCATCCTTTGGAGCGACACCGCGAATACCTCCTTGGTGCGCTTATCGCTCCTGGCGGGCAGCAGTAGGGTGGGGGCCTCAAGTCACTCACCGGGGAAGACGCATGACAAAAACAACAATGCGCGCCATCTTCACGCCGCAGACGCTGGCCGTCGCGGTTGCCTTGGGCTGCTGCGCCCAGGCACAGGCGGTTGAATTCAACCTTGGCGAAATCGAGGGTACGTTCGATTCGTCGCTGTCGATTGGTGCGAGCTGGGGCATGCGCGATGCCGATGATGCGTTGGTGGGCACGGTCAACGGAGGCTCCGGACAGTCATCGACCGGCGACGATGGGCGCTTGAACTTCAGCAAGGGCGAGACCTTTTCGAAGATCTTCAAGGGTATCCACGACCTGGAGCTGAAATACGGTGATACCGGGGTATTTGTCCGTGGCAAATACTGGTACGACTTCGAGCTCAAGGACGAAAGCCGTCCGTTCAAGGACATCAGCGACACCAATCGCAAGGAAGGCGCCAAATCCTCCGGCGGGCAGATCCTCGATGCCTTCGTCTACCACAACTACTCCATCGCCGATCTGCCCGGCACCGTGCGCGCCGGCAAACAGGTGGTCAGTTGGGGCGAAAGCACCTTCATCGGCAACTCGATCAACAGCATCAACCCGCTCGACGTCTCGGCATTTCGGCGCCCGGGTGCCGAAATCAAAGAGGGCCTGATCCCGGTCAACATGCTGTTTGCTACCCAAAGCCTCACCGACCAATTGACGGTGGAAGGTTTTTATCAACTGGAGTGGGACCAGACGGTTGTGGATAACTGCGGGACCTTCTTTGGCAACGATGTGGTGGCCGATGGCTGCGTGAATAACTACACGGTGGGCAGCCCGGCAATCGCTCCGTTGCAGCCGGTTGCCGCGGCATTTGGCCAAGGCTTCGAAGTGACTCGCGAAGGGGTGGTGGTGCCCCGGGGGGGCGACCGGGATGCCCGTGATTCCGGGCAGTGGGGCACCGCGTTGCGCTGGCTGGGCGATGACACCGAGTACGGCCTGTATTTCATGAACTACCACAGCCGCACGCCCACGGTCGGCACCGTCACGGCGGGCCTTTCGACCCTGTCGGCATTGCCGGGCATCGTCGGCACCGCCAACGCCATCGCGCCCGGCACCGGTTCGGGGCTGGCGCAAAGCGTGATGCTCGGTCGCGGCCAGTACTACCTCGACTACCCCGAAGACATCCGCCTGTACGGCGCCAGTTTTTCCACCACCTTGCCCACCGGCACGGCCTGGACCGGGGAAATCAGCTATCGGCCCAACGCACCGGTCCAGGTCAGTACCAACGACCTGACCCTGGCCTTGCTCAACCCGATTGCCGGCGGTGCGTTGTCGCCGATCAGCACCACCCCAGGTGCCGACAACAAAGGCTATCGGCGCAAGGAAGTCACCCAGGTGCAGAGCACCCTGACCCACTTCTTTGACCAGGTCCTCGGTGCCCAGCGCCTGACCCTCGTCGGCGAGGCCGCGGTGGTGCGGGTCGGCGGCCTGGAGTCACGCAGCACCTTGCGTTACGGCCGGGACTCGGTCTACGGCCAGTACGGGTTTGGCGGCGATACCGAAGGTTTTGTCACCTCCACCTCCTGGGGTTACCGCACACGGGCCATCCTCGACTACGCCAACGTGATCGGCGGGATCAACCTCAAGCCCAACCTATCCTGGTCCCACGACGTTGCCGGCTATGGCCCCAACGGATTGTTCAACGAGGGCGCCAAGGCGGTCAGCGTCGGGGTCGATGCCGACTATCGCAACACCTACACCGCGAGCCTGAGCTACACCGACTTTTTCGGGGGCGACTACAACACCCTCGAAGACCGCGACTTCCTGGCCCTGAGCTTCGGCGTGAACTTCTGATCTGGCTGAAAAGGATGACCTTATGCGCAAGATGATTCTGCAATGCGGTGCCCTGGCCCTGAGCCTGCTGGCGGCCAACGTGATGGCGGCGGTGTCGCCGCAGGAAGCCGACAAACTCGGTACGACCCTCACCCCGCTGGGCGCGGAAAAGGCCGGCAACGCTGACGGCTCGATCCCGGCCTGGACCGGTGGCATTCCCAAGAATGCCGGTGCGGTCGACAGCAAGGGCTTCCTGGCCGACCCGTTCGCCAGTGAAAAACCGCTGTTCACCATCACCGCGGCCAATGTCGACAAGTACAAGGCCAAGCTTTCCGATGGCCAGGTGGCAATGTTCAAACGCTACCCCGAGACCTACCGGATTCCGGTCTACCCGACCCACCGCACCGTGGCCGTGCCCCCGGAAATCTACGAGTCGGCCAAGCGCAGCGCGCTGAACGTGACCAGCATCAACGACGGCAACGGCCTGGCCAACTTTACCGGCAATCGCTACTACGCCTTCCCGATTCCGAAGAGCGGGGTCGAGGTGTTGTGGAACCACATCACCCGTTATCACGGCGGCAACCTCAAACGCATCATCACCCAGGTGACACCGCAGACCAACGGTGCCTACACGCCGATTCGCTTTGAAGAAGAAATCGCCGTACCCCAGTTGATGAAAGACCTGGACCCGGAAAAAGCCGCCAACGTGTTGACCTTCTTCAAGCAGTCGGTGACCGCACCAGCGCGCCTGGCGGGGAACGTGCTGCTGGTCCATGAAACCCTCGACCAGGTCAAGGAGCCGCGCCTGGCCTGGATCTACAACGCCGGCCAGCGTCGCGTGCGTCGCGCACCGCAAGTGGCCTACGACGGGCCGGGTACGGCCGCTGATGGCCTGCGCACCTCGGACAACTTCGACATGTTCTCCGGCGCGCCGGATCGTTATGACTGGAAGCTGATCGGCAAGAAGGAAATGTACATCCCCTACAACAGCTACAAGCTCGACTCACCGAGCCTGAAGTACGACGACGTGATCAAGGCCGGGCACATCAACCAGGACCTGACGCGTTATGAGCTGCACCGGGTCTGGGAAGTGGTCGGCACGGTCAAGCCCAGCGAGCGGCATATCTACGCCAAGCGCCACATGTACATCGATGAAGACAGCTGGCAGGTGGCGCTGGTCGACCACTACGACGGTCGTGGCCAACTGTGGCGCGTGGCCGAAGGACATGCCCAGTACTACTACGATCACCAGACCCAGGCGTACACCCTGGAAGCGCTGTACGACCTCATCGCCGGCCGCTACATCGCCCTGGGCATGAAAAACGAAGAGAAGCACAGCTTCGTCTTTGGCTTCGACGCCAAGGCGGCGGACTACACGCCGGCGGCATTGCGCGCAGAGGGCGTGCGCTAAGGAATTGAACGGCCCCTGTACCCAGGGCGACCCACGGATTGATGCCTCGGCATTGATCCGTGGGTCGTCTTTTTTATGCCTGGCAATCAGCCTTCTGAATGTTTCTCAACAAGGCCGCGGGAGAGGGCTAGGGTAGGCTCACAATGATAAAAAGGCCCGCTGCAATGACCGCCATGACGCACTGTCTGGATCGCCCGGGAGTGGTGCCCCGCTTGTCTTCCCTGCACGTGCGCCGCGAGCGCCTGACGCAGCCGTTGCTGGCCTCGCCCGCCCGGGTAAGGTTGCTCTGCGCGCCGGCCGGCAGCGGCAAGAGCGCGTTGTTCGCCGAGTGCCTGCTGCAGGCCCCGCCGACCTGCACCGTGCACTGGCTGGCGTTGAATGGGCTCGTCTCGAGTCCTGAGGAGTTTTCTCGGGCCGTGGCCCAGGCCCTCGGGTTGGTGGTAGACAGCGAAGCGCAGTTGCTGGCCTGCCTGGCTCGCTGGCAGACACCCACCTGGTTGTTTCTGGATGACTACTGCCGGGTGCCCGCCCCGCAGCTCGATGCCTTGCTCGATCGCCTGTTGACCCTGAGCAGTCCGGCCCTGACCTGGTGGCTGGGTGGGCGCCGGCGGCCGCACTGCAACTGGCCACGCCTGTTGCTCAACGACGACCTGTACGAGAGCGCCGGCCCCGAGCTGGCGTTCAGTCGTGGCGAAATCCAGCAACTGATCGCCCAGCTACCCCATTCGCTGTGCGCCAATGCCTGCGAACGGATCTTCCAGCGCAGCGGTGGCTGGTGCGCCAGCGTGCGGGTGGCTTTGCAAGATGGTAACGGCCGCAGTGCCAGCGAGCTCAAGGAGGGGCGCTCGGCGATCATGCTCGATTACCTGCAGCATGAACTGTTCAACGGCTTGGCACCGGAACTGGCCGAAGCCTGGCGCGTGCTGGCCCACCTGCCGCGATTCAATCTGGGGTTGTGTGAGCACCTGTTCGGCGCGGGCGAGGGTGGGCACTGGATGCGCACTCTGCAGGAGCTGGGGTGTTTCATCGAACCCTGGGAAGACTCGCCGGACTGGCTGCAGGTCTTTGCACCGGTGGCGCAACTGGTGCGCGACGAGGCCTGGGAGGCCGGTCGCTCATGGCATCGGCGTGCGTGCCAGTGGTTCGTCGCCGAGCAAGACTGGCAGGCGGCGTTTGAACAGGCCCTGTTGGCCGATGAAAACGAAATGGCCATCAGCCTGTTGCAGCACTTTGGCTTCGAGCACTTGTTCCAGCAGCACAACGTGGTGTTGTTGCTGCGTCTGTATGAACAGCAAGGCGCCGACTTGCTGCTGTGCAGTGCGCAGTTGGTCGGGTTGATCACGGCGGCCTTGTTGTTTGCCGGGCGCTTTGAAGAGGCCGGCCTGTGCATCGAGCACATGGCGCGTTTTGCCCCGCAACCGTGCGCTGCCCAGCAGCGCGAACTGGTGGCGCGTTGGCAGGCGCAACAGGGCTGGTTGCTGCACCTGCAGGGGTGGATGGCGCCGGCACGCGGGCATTTTCTCGAAGCCCTGGTCGACCTGCCGGCCAGCGCCTGGCCCGCCCGCCTGCTGTGTTTATCCGGGTTGACCCAACAGGCCCTGCTACGCGGCGAACTGGATGTCGCGCAGGCGCTCAATCGCGAGGCGTTGTGCCTGGCGCGAGCCCAGGGGGCGTTGCTGTTCGAGGGCCTGCTGGAGCTCGATCACGCGCAGTTGCTCGAGCAACGCGGTGCGCCCCATCGCGCGGAAAGCCTGTTGAGCGGCATTCACCAGTTGTTGTGCCAGCACGCCAGGTTCGCCACCCCGTTGCTGGGGCGCATTGCCCTGCGGCGCGGTCGGTTGGCGTTGTGCCAGGGGCAGGAGGCACGGGCCAGCGAGTTTTTCGAGTCCGGGCTCGAGGCCTGTTTGCGCAGTCACGACAAGCGTGTGCTGTATGGGTACCTGGGCCTGGCGCACGTGGCCGCCAACCAGGGGGATTTTGCCCAGGCGTTCCTCCATTTACGCGACGCCGAGCGCATGATGCAGCGCCGGCAGATCCCCGACACGGTGTACCGCGGGGTCCTGCTGCACGTCAGCAGTCACTTCTGGTTGCAACAGGGACGCCCGCAACTGGCTCACGAAGCCCTGACCCGGGTGCTGCGCCATTACCACGGCCCGCAGGCCCGACAGGCCCCGCCGGCAACCCTGGAATTGATTCCGCGCCTGGAATACCTGTTGGTCGTCACCCAGGTGTATCTGCACCAGGCCTCGCGGCCGTTGGAGCAGCTCAATGCCCAACTGCTGCGGGCACGCCAATGCGGCATGCTGGGGCTGGAAACAGTGCTGCAACTGAGCGTGGCGCAGGTGGCGTGGCTGTTGGGCCAGCCCGTCGAGGCCAGGGCGGCGCTGCAGACTGCGCAGGCACTGGTCGAGCGCTGCAACCTGCGCCAGGCGCTGGCAGAGTTGCAGCGCAGCCTGCCGTCATTGTTTGTTGCGCCGCCGCCCCAGGCTGCAACGCCGCAGCCGACACCGGCGTGCGGTCGCGACAATCCCCTGAGTCAGCGCGAAATAGAAGTGCTCAGCCTGATCGCCCAGGGCAACTCCAACCTGCAAATCGCCGAGCAGTTGTTCATTTCCCTGCACACGGTCAAGACCCATGCCCGGCGAATCAACGGCAAGCTGGCGGTCGAGCGGCGCACCCAGGCCGTGGCGAAAGCCAAGGCACTGGGTTTTTTCGCCTGAGCTCAGGCCTGGGGCGCGCCGCCGTCATGCCCCATGCGCCAGCTCACCGCCCGGGTCGCGGCCAGCAGACGCTGGGCGGCCGGGCCGTTTTCGTCGGCATGGAACAATGAAGTCGGGCCGACGATGGTCAGCACCGCGGCGATCTGCCCGACAGCGTTGAACACCGGTGCCGAAAGCGCATCCACCCCCGGCATCAGCAAACCGTGCACATGGTGCAGGCCGCGTCCGCGAATCTGCTCGCACACACTGGCGTAGGCCTGTTCACTGGCCAGTGGATGGGACTGGACTGCGCCGACTTCCTGCTCGCGCAACTCGGCGGTTTCGCGGTGGGGCAGGTAGGCGCTGAACACCAGGCCAGTGGACGAACTCAGTAGCGGCAGGACCGAGCCGAGCTGGGTCACCACGGTGACGGCCCGGACCGCCGGCTCGATATGCACCACGGTCGCACCCTGATTGCCCCAGACCGCGAGGAAGCAGGTCTCGTTCAGTTCGTCGCGCAGCTCCGACAGGGGCAGGGCGGCGACTTTCAGCACGTCCATACTGTTCAGCGCCGCCAGGCCGACGCGCAGGGCTTCGCGTCCCAGGCCGTAGTGATTGGTGGCGGCGTTCTGCTCGGCAAAACCGCTGGCAATCAGCGCCTGCAGGTAACGGTGCACCTTGCTCGCCGGCATCTGCACATGTTCGGCCAGGCGCGACAGCGAGGTCGAGGGCGACAACTCGGCGAGGGCCTTGAGGATGTCGGTGCCCACCTCGGCCGAGCGGACTTTCTGTTTACCGTTGCTGTCGCTCGTGGCGCGCGGCTTTTCCATGGTTGAGTCGTATCTGGAGATGAATGGGCGTCTTTATAGCTTGACGGTCAATACCAATCAAATTACGTTATGCGTAATCGAATTACGATAAAAATAACCAGGACGTGCCAAAACTCTGAAGCGGAGCCATGGCCACGGCCCACTCCCTGTTCAGGAGGCTCCATGAACCTCGATTCAACGGCGCCAGCGCTGGCTTACCAGTCAGGCTTCGGCAACGAATTTTGCAGTGAGGCCCTGCCCGGTGCCTTGCCCGTCGGCCAGAACTCGCCACAAAAAGCCCCTTACGGTCTCTACACCGAATTGTTCTCCGGCACCGCGTTCACCATGGTGCGCAGCGAAGCGCGGCGGACCTGGATGTACCGTATCCAGCCCTCGGCCAATCACCCGGCCTTCGTCAAGCTGGAGCGGCAGTTGGCCGGTGGCCCGCTGGGCGAGGTCACGCCCAACCGCCTGCGCTGGAACCCCTTGGCCATTCCAACCGAACCGACCGACTTCATTGACGGCCTGGTGAGCATGGCGGCCAACTCGGGGGCGGAGAAACCGGCCGGCATCAGCATCTATCACTACGGCGCCAATCGCTCGATGGAGCGGGTGTTCTTCAACGCCGATGGCGAGTGGTTGCTGGTGCCGCAGGCGGGGCGTTTGCGCATCGCCACCGAGCTGGGTGTGCTGGAGCTTGCGCCGTTGGAAATCGCCGTGCTGCCGCGCGGCCTGAAATTCCGCATCGAGCTGCTCGATCCGCAAGCCCGTGGCTACCTGGCGGAAAACCATGGCGCGCCTCTGCGCCTGCCGGACCTGGGGCCGATTGGCAGCAATGGCCTGGCCAATCCACGGGACTTCCTGACCCCGGTCGCGCACTACGAAGACCTCCAGCAACCGACCACCCTGGTGCAGAAATTCCTCGGCGAGTTGTGGGCCTGCGAGCTCGATCATTCGCCGCTGAACGTGGTGGCCTGGCACGGCAATAACGTGCCGTACAAATACGACCTGCGACGCTTCAACACCATCGGCACGGTCAGCTTCGATCACCCGGACCCGTCTATCTTCACCGTGTTGACCTCGCCGACCAGCGTCCACGGCCTGGCCAACCTCGACTTCGTGATCTTCCCGCCGCGCTGGATGGTGGCCGAGAACACCTTCCGTCCACCGTGGTTCCACCGCAACCTGATGAACGAATTCATGGGCCTGATCCAGGGCGAATACGACGCCAAGGCCGAAGGCTTCCTGCCCGGCGGCGCGTCCTTGCACAGCTGCATGAGCGCCCATGGCCCGGACGGCGAAACCTGCACCAAGGCGATCAACGCCGAACTGGCACCGAGCAAGATCGACAACACCATGGCCTTCATGTTCGAGACCAGCCAGGTGCTGCGCCCCAGTCGTTTCGCCCTGGATTGCCCGCAACTGCAAAACACCTACGATGCTTGCTGGGCCTCGCTGCCCGCCACTTTCAACCCGAACCGGAGATAACCCATGACCCAGACCACCCCCACTCGTAGCTGGGTTGCCTGTGCCAACGGCCACGCGGATTTCCCGCTGCAGAACCTGCCCCTGGGCGTGTTCAGCACCCAGGGTTCGGCGCCGCGCAGCGGTGTGGCGATCGGCGAGCAGATTTTCGACCTCGAGGCGGCACTCGACGCCGGCCTGTTTGACGGTGTGGCCCGCACGGCGGTGCAAGCCACCCGTGGCGGTCAGTTGAACGCCTTCTTCGAACTCGGTCGGGGCCCCCGTGTGGCGCTGCGCGAGCGCTTGCTGGAGCTGTTGGCCGAGGGCAGTCCCCTGCGCGGCAAGATCGAAGCCCAGGGCGCCCAGTTGCTGCATCTGGCCGCTGACTGCCAGATGCACCTGCCGGCCCGCATCAACGACTACACCGACTTCTACGTGGGCATCGAGCACGCGCAGAATGTCGGCAAACTGTTCCGTCCAGATAACCCGCTGCTGCCGAACTACAAGTACGTGCCGATTGGCTACCACGGCCGCGCGTCGACCATTCGTCCGTCCGGCACCGACGTGCGTCGCCCCAAAGGCCAGACCCTGCCAGCCGGCCAGAGCGAGCCGACTTTCGGCCCGTGCGCACGCCTGGACTACGAGCTGGAACTGGGGATCTGGATCGGCCAGGGCAATGCCATGGGTGACTCGATTGCCATCGGCGACGCCGCCGAGCACATCGCCGGTTTCTGCCTGCTCAACGACTGGTCGGCACGGGATATCCAGGCCTGGGAATACCAGCCACTGGGTCCGTTCCTGTCGAAAAGCTTCATCACCAGCATTTCGCCCTGGGTCGTCACCGCCGAGGCCCTGGAGCCATTCCGGCGTGCCCAGCCGGCGCGTCCGCAAGGCGATCCGCAACCGCTGCCGTACCTGTTTGACACGCGTGACCAGGCCGCTGGCGCCTTTGATATCGAGCTGGAAGTACTGCTGCTGACCGAAGCCATGCGCGAGCAGAATCTGCCGGCGCACCGCCTGACCCTGAGCAACACCCAGCACATGTACTGGACCGTGGCGCAGATGGTTGCGCACCACAGCGTCAACGGCTGCCAGTTGCAGGCCGGCGACCTGTTCGGTTCGGGCACCCTGTCGGGGCCTGAGAGCGGTCAGTTCGGCAGCCTGCTGGAAATCACCGAGGGCGGTAAAAAGCCCATCGAGCTGGCATCAGGCGAAGTGCGCAAGTTCCTTGAGGACGGCGACGAAATCATCCTGCGCGCGCGTTGCAGCCGTGACGGTTTTGCGTCCATCGGCTTCGGCGAATGCCGGGGCAAGATCCTGCCAGCGCGCTGAGAGGTTCGGCCCATGGAGCTCTATACCTACTACCGCTCGACCTCGTCGTTCCGGGTGCGCATTGCCCTGGCGCTCAAGGGCCTGGATTACCAGGCGCTGGCGGTCAACCTGATCGCCGCGCAAGGCGGTGAACACCGGCAGCCGGCCTACTTGCAGCTCAACCCACAGGGTCGGGTACCGGCCTTGCGCACCGATCAAGGCGAGTTGCTGATCCAGTCACCGGCGATCATCGAGTACCTGGAAGAAGCTTATCCACAGGTGCCGCTGCTGTCCGGCAACCTCGCCCAGCGTGCGCACGAGCGTGCGGTGGCGGCGTTGATTGGCTGCGACATTCATCCACTGCACAACGTCAGCGTGCTCAACAAGCTGCGTCAGTGGGGGCACGACGAGCCACAGGTGGTGGAGTGGATCAGCCACTGGATCAGCCAGGGGCTGGCGGCCGTCGAGCAGTTGATCGGCGACGCGGGGTACTGCTTTGGCAGCGCACCGGGTGTGGCGGACGTGTACCTGATCCCGCAGCTGTATGCGGCTGAGCGTTTCAACATCAGCCTTGATGCCTATCCACGGATTCGCCGGGTCGCCGCGCTGGCAGCGCAACACCCGGCGTTCATCAAGGCTCATCCCGCCAATCAGCCGGATACCCCGTAACGGCGGCTACCCGTATTCAACACCGGCGGGGGTGTGCCTGGATCAGGCGCAATCCCCAGCCGGTCGCGAAGGTGCCGTCGGCTTGTGGCAGATGCTCGATTGCGGTTTTGAAGCGCTCCTGCAATTGCACGCGGGCGGCGGGTGTCAGCCGGTCGACGTCGTAGGTGGCGCTGAGTGATTGCCAAAGCTCGGCGAAGTCGGGCTGCCAAGCCACATCAATGTCCTGCACCGTCACCTGCTCGAAGTCGGTGCCGAGCAGCGCTCGCCAACCCTCCTCGGTGCGCATGCGCGGATCACCCATCGGCAAATGCGCCAAGGCATCCTGCTGCGCCACCTGGCGAAACACCTGCAGATACGCGTCACCCACCGCGCCCAGCAGAAACCCCCGGCCAACGATCGTGGCGAGCTTGCCGTCCTTGCGCAGCACGCGGCGTATTTCGCGCAGGACTTGCTCGATGTCGTCCATCAACATCAGTGCCAGATGCGACACCACCACGTCGACGCTGGCCGTGCCGAGCGAGAGCGCCTGTGCCCGCTCCTTGAGCAGGCTCACCCTGGCGGGTAACCGCGTGCGGGCTTCGTCCAGTTCGGCCTGACTGAGGTCGACGCCGATCAACCGCAATCGCTGTGGATGACGTTGCTCGAGCAGTTGCAGCAGATAACCGTTGCCACAGGCCAGGTCCAGAACACTCAGGCTGGCGGACGAATCCGGCAGGGTGGCTGCCAGCGCTGCGTAGGACGATTCCTGGCGTTCGCTGCACAAGTGGGCAAACGCCGCGCTGGTGGTGCCGGGTCGGCGCTGGTGAAAGTCTTCAAGGAAACGTTCCGCAGGGGAAGGGAAGTGCATGACAGCCTCATCCGTGGTGGCGCAAAAAATTCCAGGGCGCCAGTGGAGCATCCATCGCTTCAATGCACAATCGAGTTGGGGGGCAGATGACTCAGGCGTTCGGTCAGGCGCAGGCGCTGGATCGGGTCGTCGCTGAGCAGCAGGGCGTGTTCCAGGTCGAAACGTTCGGCGTTGGGACAGTCCAGGCGCTGATAGAGGCTGGCGCGGGCCAGGTAGTCACTGGCGTTGGCGTTACCCAGCTCCAGCACCCGCTCGGCATCGATCAGCGCGCCGATGTAGTCGTCGTTGGCCAAGTGCAGCTGGCGCAGGTTGCGTGACAGGCGCTGGAGCATCTGCAGCGGTTCGCTGGTGAGCAGGTGCTCGGCATTCAGGGCCATGTTCGGACCGTATTGGCGCTGCAGCAGCTCCCGGCAATCGTTGGGGTACAAGCGTCGACCGCCGCAGGGGTCGAGCAGGTGATCGGCGCCGGGCACCCGCAGCAGGAAGTGGCCGGGGAAGTTGACCCCGACCATGGGGATCTCCAGACGACGTGCCAGTTCCAGGGTGATCAGCCCCAGCGCCAGCGGCTGCCCACGGCGCCGTTCCAGGACTTTGTTGAGCAGGGCAGCCTGGGGACGCAACGGGGTGGCTTCGTCCTGCTGGTAGCCCAGGTCGTTGAGCAGGCGCAGCAGCGGTTGCCCCAACTCGCTGACCGGCAACATCGGCAGGCGACTGCTGACCCGCTGCACCAGGTCCTTGAACTGCTCCAGCACGACCTGCGGTTGCACCTCGGCATCATGTTCGACGGCGATCCACAACGCCGCTTCAAAAAGCGCCGGGGGTGAGCGTTGCAGGCAGGCGAAAAAGGCGTGGCGCGGGTTCATTGAAATCTCCGGCGAATGCCCCGTTTTAGCCCCGTCGCAAGCATTCGTCCAGTGCCGCGCGCGAGGGCGTGCAAGTTATGCCGCAAAGCCTTGGCGCGGGCCTTCGCTTATTCCGGTGCGCTCCAGCAATTTTTGCCCGCGCGCCTATACTGGCGACTACTGAAAGTGATTCGGGAGCCCTACGATGTTCGCTCTCATGCAAAGCACTCGCCTTGAATCGCTGCACCTGAGCGTCGACCCGGCCACCGGGTTGAAGGCCGTGATCGCCATTCATTGCAGCCGCCTGGGACCTGCCCTGGGTGGGTGCCGTTACCTTGCCTACCCCGACGATGAAAGCGCCGTGACGGATGCCGTGCGCCTGGCCCAGGGCATGAGCTACAAAGCGGCCCTGGCCGGCCTGCCCCAAGGTGGTGGAGTCGCGGTGATCATCCGCCCGCCCCATGTGGAAAACCGCGCGGCGCTGTTCGAGGCTTTCGGGCGCTGTGTCGAGCAACTCGACGGTCGCTACATCACCGCCATCGACAGCGGCACCTCGGTGGTCGACATGGACTGCATCGCCCAGCAAACCCAGCACGTCACCAGCACCACTGCCGCGGGCGACCCATCGCCCCATGCGGCCATGGGCGTGTTCACCGGTATTCGTGCCACCGCCATGGCGCGCCTGGGCAGCGATAACCTGGAGGGTTTGCGCATCGCGATCCAGGGCCTGGGCAATGTCGGTTTCGCCCTGGCCGAGCAACTGCATGCCGCGGGGGCCGAGCTGCTGGTGAGCGACATCGACCCGGGCAAGGTGCAACTGGCAATGGAGCAGTTGGGTGCCCATCCGATTGCCAACGAGGCCCTGCTCAGTACCCCCTGCGACATCCTGGCGCCCTGCGGCCTGGGCGGGGTGCTCAATAGCCACAGCGTGGCGCAGTTACGGTGTGCGGCGGTGGCCGGGTCTGCCAACAATCAATTGACCAACCTCAGCGTCGCCGACCAACTGGAAGGCCGTGGCATCCTCTATGCGCCCGATTATGTGATCAATTCCGGTGGGCTGATCTACGTGGTGCTCAAGCACCGCGGCGATGAGCTGTCGAGCATTACCGGGCACCTGTCGAAAATCAGTTCGCGCCTGACCGAAGTCTTCGCCCACGCCCAGGCGGAAAAACGCTCGCCGGCGCGGGTGGCGGACGAATTGGCAGAGCGCCTGCTTTATCGCTGAGGAACCATCTCCCGCCCTTCGGGCTCAGGCGCTGGCCGAGTCGCTGATGGCGATGCCCGAAACCCGCTTCGCCTTCTCATCCCACAGGCATGAAAAAGGCCCTGGATCAGTGATTCAGGGCCTGTTCAATTCTGCCGGGCGTTACTTCGCGGCTTTGACAGCCTTGGCCGGTTTGGCCGCCTTGGCGGGTTCGCCCGGCTCGACGTCTGCGGCGGGTTCAGCAGGTTCGACCGCTGCTACAGCTGGGGCAGGGGCGCTGAGCAATTCGGTCAGGGCGTCCGGCTGGCTCTTGAATGCCTTGGCGAACACATCGCGATTCTTCGCCATGTAGATCCCGGCTTCTTCCACTTGCTGTTCGGTCAGGGACGGAACGGCTTTTTGCAGCACTTCTGCCAGCAACTCGGCGAGTTCGAGCATTTTGTCATGACGGTCAGCTTCGGCTTTATCCATGAACAAGCGCTCCAGATCTCGGCTGCTGCGGTATACCACTTCGACGGCCATTTACCACCTCACATGCCTTCACATTAGTTGTCTATTGCGACTACTGTATTTATATACAGCGAAAGGATAAGCCAATCCCGGTCCTTTGGGTAGTCGCTTTTTAATCTAGACCGGTTTCACGGTTTGTCAGGTGGCGCTATGCCATGATCCGCGCTGTGGTTAGACACACAAAGTGTCCCATCTCGGTCCACCGTCATCTCATCTGACAGCTGCTGGCCTTTTTTCTGCATGCAGAACAACAGTCATGTCGAACCCGCATCATCCGGTCCAACCGACCTAAGGAAGAATCACCGTGAAAATCAACTGGGCGGAGCGACTTCGCCAGAACGTGCATGAGCTGGCTGAAACCCTGGGCAATCTGTTCGTCGAAACCTTCCACTACCTGGCGCTGTTCGCCATTGGCGCGGTCACGGCGTGGGCGGCGATCATGGAGTTTCTCGGCATGATCGAAGAGGGGCACATCAAGATCGACGACATCTTGCTGCTGTTCATCTACCTGGAACTGGGGGCGATGGTCGGGATTTACTTCAAGACCAACCACATGCCCGTGCGGTTTCTGATCTACGTGGCGATCACCGCCTTGACCCGCCTGCTGATCTCCAACGTGTCGCACCACAACCCGCCGGACCTGGGCATCATCTACCTGTGCGGCGGGATTCTGCTGTTGGCGTTTGCGATCCTGGTGGTGCGTTATGCCTCTTCGCAGTTCCCCTCGGTGAAGATCCAGCACCCGCAACGCAAGGTGGGAGCCGGCTCCAGTGAGCACCCGGAAGTCGAGAAGGGCGAGCTTTAAGGTCGGGCTGACAGGGGCAGGGAGGACCTGCTCAACGGCGGCGGCAACTTGAGGTTGTCGCTGTCGGTCATGGCTTCGAGAATGGCCACGGCACTGTGCCCTTGCTCGATGGCGATGCCGAACTGAATGCTTTGCACCAGCCGTTTCAAACGCTGCGGATCGTTGCGCTGGGCGAGGCTGATCATCCGCTTGGCGACAATGCGCCCGGCGTTGGACAGGGTCAGCATGATCCCGCCGTCCAGCCCCTGAATGCTCAGGTTGATCTGATAATCGTCGGCAAAGGTGTCGGTAATCAGTTGGAAGGGGTTGTCCATAATGCGTCACCGCTTGATTGGATCGTGCAGTCATTGACCGGCTGTGCCCAAAATTGTTCGCAGTTCCGGACCGTCGGCAGATAGCAGGGACGTAGCAAGGGGCATGCCGTAGGCGTGATCACCTTCAGATCAGCGAGCCTCACCCCACCCCGTGGGAGCGGGCTTGCCCGCGATAGAGCCGGCGCACCCCCCATCGGCGGCGCCTGATACTCCGCGATCGCTGGCAAGCCAGCCCACATGAGTCAGCTGAGCGGCATTCACCGCTCAGCTTCCGGCGGTCCGTTTCAGGGCAGAACGGAGTAGATGATCGCAGACAGTGCAATCAGGCCGATCAAAACCACGAACACGTTCGACACCTGGCCCGAATACTGGCGCAGAGAGGGCACGCGCCGGATCGCATACATCGGCATCAGGAACAGCAGGCACGCGATGACCGGCCCGCCAAGGGTTTCGATCATGCCCAGGATGCTCGGGTTGAAGGTCGCCACGGCCCAGCAGCTGAGGATCATGAACAGTGCGGTGGCACGGTTCAGCCAGTTGGCCGACATCACCCGGCCACGACCGCGCAGGCTCTTGACGATCAGGCCCTGGAAACCTTCACTGGCGCCGATGTAGTGGCCCAGGAAGGATTTGGTGATCGCCACCAGCGCAATCAACGGCGCGGCGTAGGCGATGACTGGGGTCTGGAAGTGGTTGGCCAGGTACGACAGGATCGAGATGTTCTGCGCCTTGGCAGCCGCCAGGTCAGCGGGGGACAGGGCCAGCACGCAACTGAAGCAGAAGAACATCACCGTCAGCACCATCATGCTGTGGGCGACCGCGAGAATGCCGCTGCTTTTCGCCTCGGCCTGGGCACCGTAGCGGCGCTTCTGGTCGACGGCGAAGGCCGAGATGATCGGTGAGTGGTTGAACGAGAACACCATCACCGGGATCGCCAGCCACAGGGTCTTGAAGAACTCCGGCAGCGGCATGCCTTCACCGGCGGAGGCGAAGAACGCACCGTTCCAGTTCGGGATCAGGCTCAGGGCCAGCAACAGCAGCGCGGCGACAAACGGGTACACCAGCACGCTCATGGCCTTGACGATCACGCCCTGGCCGCACCGCACGATCGCCATCAGGCCGAGAATCAGCACCAGCGACAACACCGCCCGTGGTGGTGGGGTGATCTGCAATTGGTGTTCCATGAAGCTGCCCAGGGTGTTGGTCAACGCCACGCTGTAGACCAGCAGGATCGGGAAGATAGCGAAGAAGTACAGCAGGGTGATCAGCTTGCCGGCACCGACGCCGAAGTGTTCTTCCACCACCTCGGTGATGTCACCGGAGCGCCCGGACAGGACAAAGCGGGTCAGGCCTCGGTGGGCGAAGAAGGTCATCGGGAAAGCCAGCACCGCCAGTACCAGCAACGGCCAGAAACCGCCGACGCCGGCATTGATCGGCAGGAACAGGGTGCCCGCACCGATGGCCGTGCCGTACAGGCCGAGCATCCAGGTGCTGTCGTGTTTGCTCCAGCCTTTGTCGGCCGTTTGCGTTGTGTGGGTCAGATCTACAGCGGGGTTTTCGGCAGCAGGTGTACGTACATCGGTCATCGTTTTGGCCTCGTTATTATTTTTGCTCGGGCTCACGTGTTACGGGCGGCAGGGAATGCTCCTCAGCATTCCACCCAGCTGACAGCCAGGCCGCCCCGTGAAGTCTCTTTGTATTTGTCATGCATGTCGGCGCCGGTATCGCGCATGGTGCGGATCACCCGGTCGAGGGAGATGAAGTGTTTCCCGTCGCCGCGCAGGGCCATTTGGGTCGCGTTGATCGCCTTCACCGCCGCAATGGCATTGCGCTCGATGCACGGCACCTGGACCAGCCCGCCGACCGGGTCGCAGGTCAGGCCCAGGTTGTGCTCCAGGCCGATCTCGGCGGCGTTCTCCAATTGCTCGGGCGTGGCGCCCAGCACATCGGCCAGGCCGGCAGCGGCCATCGCGCAGGCGGAGCCGACTTCACCCTGGCAGCCGACTTCGGCACCGGAGATCGAGGCGTTCTTCTTGCACAGGATGCCCACGGCCGCGGCGGCGAGGAAAAACGCCACCACATCGTCATCCGACGCCTCGGGGTTGAACTTCATGTAGTAATGCAGCACCGCCGGAATGATCCCGGCCGCGCCGTTGGTCGGTGCGGTGACCATGCGCCCGCCGGCGGCGTTCTCTTCGTTGACGGCGAGGGCGAACAGGTTCACCCATTCCATCGCCGAAAGGGTCGAACTGATGACGTTCGGTTTGCCGATTTCCAGCAGGCTGCGGTGCAGTTTCGCCGCGCGTCGTGGCACATCCAGGCCGCCGGGCAAGATGCCTTCGTGGCGCAAGCCCTGCTCGACGCATTCGCGCATGACCGACCAGATGTGCAGCAGCCCCTGGCGAATTTCCGCATCGCTGCGCCAGGCCCGTTCATTGGCCATCATCAGCTCGGAAACCCGCAGGCCGTGCTGATTGCACAGCGACAACAGTTCGGCGGCGCTGGAAAAATCGTACGGCAACTGCACGTCATCGCCTGCCAGTGTGCCGGACTCGACCTCGGCCGCCTCGACGATAAAACCACCGCCCACCGAGTAATAGGTGTGCTCCAACAGCAGGCCGTTCTCGCCAAAGGCGCTCAACGCCATGGCGTTAGGGTGGTAGGGCAGGCTCTCATCGAGCAGCAGCAGGTCGCGCTGCCAGTCGAAAGCAATGTTCAGGCGGCCGCCAAGCAGCAGTTCGCCACTGTCGCGCAGCTGTTGGATACGTGGGCCGATACGGGTGGGGTCGATGCTGTCTGGCCATTCGCCCATCAGGCCCATGACGCAGGCGCGGTCGGTGGCGTGGCCGACGCCGGTGGCGGAAAGCGAGCCATACAGGCGGACTTCAACCCGCCAGACCTGGCCCAGCAGGCCTTGGTCGAACAGCGCCTGGACGAAGGTGGCAGCGGCGCGCATCGGGCCGACGGTGTGGGAGCTGGACGGGCCGATGCCGACCTTGAATAGATCAAAAACACTGATAGCCATGCTAAAGCCTTACAAGCAATGGAGTAGGAATCGCCGCCATTTTTTGTAGGCCAAGCGCAATGTCGGCGATACTGCCTACCTCGGTCCAGGGTGACCAACGAAACTTCCTAAGACAGGCTTTAGCAGGACTAAACGATGAGTCGTCAATTTCACGCCCAGACGTATGTCTGGCTGCATGTGTTTTCCTGTGCGGCGCGGCACCTGTCGTTTACCCGCTGTGCCGAAGAGCTGCACATCACCCCCGGGGCGGTCAGCCAGCAGATCCGCCAGTTGGAAGAGCGCCTGGGTTTCCGCCTGTTCCATCGGCGCGCCCGAGGCGTCGAATTGAGTGCCGAAGGCCAGCGCCTGGCGATCACCGTCGGCGAAGCCTATGGCAGCATCGACGCGGAATTGCGCCGACTGGACGCCGGTATGATCAGTGGCATCCTGCGGTTGCGTTCGATCCCATCTTTCCTCGGCAAATGGCTGACCCCGCGCCTGCCGCGCTTGCAGCAGCGTTACCCGGACATCCAGTTGCGCCTGGTGGCCGAGGACAGCAGCGTGGCCCTGCACGAAGGTGATTTCGACCTGGCGATCGACCTGAACGACGGCAGCTACCCGGGACTGTTATCCACAGCCCTGCTCGATGAGCAGATTTTTCCGGTCTGCGCGCCCAGCCTGTTGCGCGGGCGTCCCCCGCTGCACGGGCCGGCGGATCTGGTGCATTTTCCGTTGTTGCACGACATCACCGCCTGGCGTGGCAGCTATGAATACGCGGAATGGGAGTTCTACCTCAATGCCATCGGCTTCGACGGAGCCGATGTGCGCCGGGGGCATACGTTCAATCGCAACCACCTGACCATCGAGGCGGCGATTGCCGGCATGGGCGTGGCCATTGCCCGGCGCACGCTGCTCAATGATGAGCTGGAGCGTGGCACCCTGATCGTGCCCTTCGGCGTCGCGGTGCCCAACTACAAACGTTACGTGCTGCTCTATGCGCCGGGTGCGCTGAGCCATCCGGGCGTTCGCGCGGTGCATGACTGGCTGGTGGAAGAGGCGCAGATCTTTCGCGGCATGCACCCTTTGGGCGAGGGCAACTGTGAGTAATTGTTGCAGTGTTACCAGGCGACCCAACTCCCGACCTTAACAGCGCTTTTGCCCGTTGTCCGACTTTTTCAGCAATGAAAATTTATCTTTTTTTAGGGGTTGAATTGTTTCTCCGTCTGCCCAACTCTGTAAGTAAGAGGTCACGGTCATTCAAGAATCAACGCTACACCGGACCTCTCGCGAGCTAGCTGAAATAAGGGATGAACTATGCAAATCCAAGTCAACAGCGATAACCATATTCAAAGCAGCATCCGACTGGAGGAGTGGGTACGTACTACCATTGAGAGCACGCTCGAACGTTATGACGAAGACCTGACACGCATCGAGGTCCACCTGCGGGATGAGAACGGCGATAAACCCGGTCCACACGATATGCGCTGCCAGCTTGAAGCGCGGCCAAAAGGCCATCAACCGGTATCCGTGACTCATAAAGCCGACACACTGGAACAGGCAATCGAAGGGGCGGCCACCAAGCTTGAACACGCGCTGGAGCATCTGTTTGGCAAACTGCGCGGCAAACGCGCAACGGTGACCCCAATCCAATCGGGAGCCCACGCCGACGCGCTGCTGGAAGAAGAATTTCTCGAGAACGAGCAGGCCGCGCTCAATAGCTGATGCCTGATACACCTTTACCACCCCAATGAAAACGGGCCTGCAGATGCAGGCCCGTTTTGTTTTGGGGCCTGTGTGTCGCCGCTGCGTCGCGTCCTGCGCCAGCCGCTACAACGTGCAGAGCACCACCGAGGTTGGCAGAGGGGGCCATCAAGCACTCAACGCTGACCGGGGGTGCCAAGGCTTTTTCATCAGAGTCTTTTGCACATGAGAATATTTATCATTACTATTGGCCTCCGTTGACCCTGCGTTGGCATGGACCGCGCGCAGATTTCTCTTCGTTTCAAGGTCGAAACATGAAAAGCCTCCCCGTTTCCTATCGTCTGGCCGTCACCTCGCGGGTGCTGGCCGCGCTGTTTGGCGGATACCTCCTCGCAACACTGGCCAGTATCTGCATGAGCCTGTGGCTGCCCATGGCCCGCGCCGAAGCCGTGGTCAGCGGCATGATGACCTCCTTCCTGGTGTACCTGGTGGCCGTGCTCTGGTGTTTTGCCAGTCGTAGCGCCTGGCAGGCGTGGTTTGGTCTGTTGCTGCCCGGCGTGGTGCTGGCGGCGTTCGGTGGCCTGGGTTACTGGTTGGGGCAATCATGAAAGAGGGCTTGCGTCAGGCCATGGCCTGGTTGCACACCTGGACCGGATTGATCTTCGGCTGGATGCTGTTCGCGATCTTCCTCACCGGCACCCTGTCGTACTTCAACGACGAGATCAGCCACTGGATGCGGCCGGAAGTGCCGGTGCGTCAGGTCAGCAGCGAAGCCAGCCTGACACTGGCGCAGCACTACCTGCAGCAGCACGCCGCCGGTGCCGGGCGTTGGGTCATCAGCCTGCCGAGCGCGCGTGACCCCGGCCTGTCGGTGTCCTGGCAGATGCCGGGTAACGAGGGCCGACGCGGCCCGCGTGAGCAACGCCAACTCGACCCGCTCAGTGGCGAGGTGCTGCAGGTGCGCGATACCCGCGGCGGCGACTTCTTCTATCGCTTCCATTTCCAGTTGCAGATGCCCCATCCCTGGGGGCGCTGGTTATCCACCAGTGCAGCGATGCTGATGCTGGTGGCGTTGATCACCGGGATCATCACCCACAAGAAAATCTTCAAGGACTTCTTCACCTTCCGTCCGCGCAAGGGCCAGCGCTCCTGGCTCGACGGGCACAACGCGGTGGGGGTACTGGTGCTGCCGTTTCACCTGATGATCACCTACAGCAGCCTGGTGATCTTCATGTACATGGTGATGCCGGCGAGCATCCTGGTGGCTTACCAGGGCGATACCGACGGCTTCTTCAGCGAGCTGTTCCCCGCGTCCGAGTCGCCCAAGGCCCAGGGCCAGCCCGGGCAATTGCTGGCGTTGGCGCCCTTTGTCGAGCGCGCTCGCGAGCAGTGGGGCGGCGGTCAGGTGAGTCTGGTGACGGTGAGCCATCCGGGCGATATCAAGGCCACGGTGAATGTGATGCGCAGCAGCGCTGACCGGGTGATGCATGAGTTCGGCAGTGCCGTGGCGTTCGACGGGGTCAGCGGCGCGTTTCTCACGGCCGATCCGGCACGCCCGGCGCCGATGGTCATTGCGGGTGGTTTCTACGGGTTGCACCTGGGGCATTTTGCCGGGCCGACCCTGCGCTGGCTGTACTTCATCTGTGGCTTGGCCGGTACCGCGATGATCGGCACCGGGCTGGTGATCTGGCTGGGCAAGCGCCAGTTGAAACATGCCAGGAGCGGGGTGATGCCGTTCGAGTTGCGGCTGGTGGAGGTGCTCAACATCGCCAGCATGTCGGGGCTGCTGATCGCGGTGGCGGTGTTCTTCTGCGCCAACCGCCTGTTGCCGGAGAGCCTGGCCGGGCGTGGCGAGTGGGAGGTGAACTGCTTTTTCATCACCTGGGGCTTGAGCCTGGTCCATGCCCTGGTGCGCCGTGGTCGCGCCGCCTGGATCGAGCAACTGGCCCTGGCCGCCGGGTTGTTCTGTGTCGTGCCGCTGCTGGACGCCCTGAGCAGCGAGCAGTCGTTGCGCGTGCTGCTGGCGCAAGGCGACTGGACTCGCCTGGGCTTTGACCTGACGTGCCTTTGCAGTGGTGTGTTTCTCGCCTGGGCGGCGTGGAAGATGCAGCGTGCCGGCCAGCTCAGCGGCAAAACCCCGGCGCGTGCGGTGCGTGCGCCGAATGTGGCATCCAACGTCGAGGTGAACTGAGTGCTGCTGCCCGTATTGCTGAGCTACAGCGGATTTACCGCATTGTGCCTGTCGATGGACCGCCATCATCGCGACCTGCTCGCCCGCACCCCGACGGCGCGTGTGCGGCGGCTGTTGCAGCTGTGCGGCTGGTCGCTGTTGGGGCTGTCATTGGCGGCGGCCGTCCTGGCCACCGGCTGGAGCCTGGGCCTGGTGCAGTGGTGCGCGGCCCTGATGGCCAGCGCCCTGCTGCTGGTCTGGTTGCTGCCCTATCGGCCGCGCCTGGTGATGCTCATGGCGGCCCTCGGGCTGCTGTTCAGCCCGCTGGTCGCGTTGGCGCTGGGGTAGGCGAGTCGAGCCGGATGATCAGCATACCCCCTGAACCACAGAAGGCCGACGGCAGTGACAGCCCGAGCGGCCGCGCACATTTTCTCCAGGTGTTCTTGTCCCAGCGCTCGCAGATGGAGGCCTTGGTCAGTCGGCGGGTGGGGTGTCGGGCGACGGCGGCCGACCTGGTGCAGGACCTGTTCCTGCGGTTCTGGCGGCGGCCGTTGGTGCAGGTCGAGGAACTCAGCACGTATTTGCTGCGCTGCGCCGGCAACATCGCCATCGATCACCTGCGCAGCGAAGACGCCCGGGGCCGGCTGAGCGAAGGCTGGCTGCCGGAACAACAGGACACGCTTGGCGTGGAGCCCCAAGCGGCACTCGAAGCCGGCAATGACTTGCGCCATGTCGAGGCTGCGCTGCGCAGTTTGCCCGAGCGCACCCGGCAGATCTTTTTGCTCAACCGCATCCACGGCCGCAAGTACGCCGACATTGCCAAGGTCATGGGCTTGTCCCAGAGTGCCGTGGAAAAACATATGATGCGCGCGCTCCAAGCCTGCAAGGACAGTCTGCGGGACCCCGAATCACGTCCGCCAGGGAAAGCCCCGTGAACCACGACACTCGCGTCCTGCCGACGCCCGCTCAGGAACAGGCCGCGCTGGCCTGGCTGAGCCTGCTGCACGATCAGCCGAGCAGTGGCGATCAAGCAACCTTCAGCCATTGGCTGCAGGCCGACCCTGCCCACGCCGAGGCCTATGCCCAGGCCCAGGTGATCTGGGAGCTCAGCGAAGTGCCCGCCCGCACCCTGGCCGACGAAGATGCCTTGGCCTTGCAGGGCTACTTGAATGCAATGAACCGCGCGCGGCGTTCCAGCGTGCGGCGCTGGTCGGGTGGGCTGGCGCTGGCCGCCAGCCTGCTGCTGATGGTGTCGATGGGCGCGGGCTGGCAGCCGTCGCGCTGGTTCGATGACCTGGGCGCCGACTATGTCTCGGCGCCGGGGCAAGTGCGCAGCGTGACCCTGGCCGATCAATCGGTGATTACCCTGGATGCCGACAGCGCCATTGCCGTGGATTTCAGCGGAGGTGAGCGGCACGTCGAGGTACGCCGGGGGGCGGCGTTTTTCAGCGTGAGCCACACTGGCGAACCCTTTGTGGTCGATGCCAACCGAGGCGAGGCGCGGGTCCTGGGCACTCAGTTCGAAGTGCGCCTGCAACCCATGGGCGCGCAGGTCAGCGTGCTCTCGGGACGGGTCGGCGTCACCCCGGCCAAAGGTGCCGAGCAGCAGGTGCTGGGCGCCGACCAGCAAGTGGCCTACAGCGCCGGCCATGCCCGTGCCCTGCAAGCGATCGATGCGCAGGCGCAACTGGCCTGGCGCCAGGGCTGGCTGAATTACTACAAGGCGCCTTTGGCGGATGTGGTGCAGGACCTGCGGCGTTATTACCCGGGGCGAATCCTCCTGCTCAACGATGAGCTGGGCGCGCGTCGCATCAGCGGCAGCTTTCCCAGCCACGACCCGCAAGCCGTCCTGGCGTCGTTGCAAGAGGTGCTGGGTTTTCAGCAGAACCACCTGGGCAACCTGATCATCCTGCGCTGAAGGCCAAACGATTTCCGTAGCCGTCCGTAGCAGAGGGCGGGGTATGCAAATATTTTTGCGGATCAGGTGAGGTAAACCCGAGCGCCATCCGTGTAGTGATGAAAGTGCGAATTGTTCGCATCGGTTGCGTTACTACACATGGGTCCAAGCAATGAAGTCCAGGGCAAGTTCGGTGGCAGGCGGTTCGGTCAAACAGTGGTTCGCAGGCTCGGTCCTGGCGGTGGTGGCAGTGTCAGCGCTGAACGTGGCCCAGGCCGCGCAGCCCAGTGAGCAGCACACAGGTCAGTTTCGCTTCGATATCGCCGCCAAACCCTTGCCTCAGGCCCTGAGCGATTTCAGCCGGGTGACCGGCATCAGCGTGGTCTACACCGATGAAGCGCCCTACGGCGTGACGGCGCCGGCCATCAGTGGGCAGATGAGTGCCGAGCAAGCCATGCAGCGGCTGTTGAGCGGGTCGGCAATGACGTTCCGCCAGACCGATGGTCATACCCTGGTCCTGGAACCCATGCCCAGTGCTGGCGTCTTGAACCTGGGGGCGACCACCATCACCTCGGTGCAGGACGCCTCGCTGAGCTACCAGCCGCCGGCGACCACCTCGATTGCGCGCTCCTCGGCCACGCTGCAGGAAATCCCCCAGACCATCAACGTGGTCGCGGCCCAGGTCCTGCGTGACCAGGCGCCGCGCAACCTCGACGATGCCCTGGCCAATGTCAGCGGCATCACCCAGGGCAATACCCTGGGCAGCACCCAGGACTCGGTGATGACCCGCGGGTTTGGTGACAACCGCAACGGTTCGATCATGCGCGACGGCATGCCGATCGTGCAGGGCCGTGGTTTGAATGCTTCGGTGGATCGGGTCGAGGTGCTGAAGGGACCAGCCTCCTTGCTGTACGGAATCCAGGACCCGGGCGGCGTGGTGAACATGGTCAGCAAGCAACCCCAGGTGCAGGCCTACAACGCCCTGACCGCGCGCGGCTCAAGCTACGGCGCCGGCAAGAACGGCAGCGGCGCCAGCCTGGACAGCACCGGCGCACTGGGGGAGTCCGGCCTGGCCTATCGGTTGGTGCTGGACCACGAAGACGAAGATTACTGGCGCAATTTCGGCACCCACCGCGAGAGCCTGATCGCGCCGTCCCTGGCCTGGTACGGCGACAGCACCACGTTGAAATTCGCCTACGAGCACCGCGAATTCCTCTCGCCATTCGACCGTGGCACGGCCATCGACCCACTGACCAATCACCCGCTGGACATTCCGGCACAGCGCCGTCTGGACGAGCCGTTCAATCACATGGAGGGGCGCTCGGACCTCTATCGCGTTGAAGCCGATCACCAGCTCAATGACAACTGGAGCGCCCACTTCGGCTACAGCTGGAACCGCGAAACCTACGATGCCAGCCAGGTCCGCATCACCGCGATCGACCCGGCGAAGGGCACGCTGACCCGCAACATGGACGGCACCCAGGGCGCCCTCAGCACCGACCGCTTCACCACCGTCAGCCTGCAGGGCCAGGTCGAGCTGGCCGGCATGCAACATGACCTGGTGCTGGGGGTGGATGACGAGTACCGCAAGATCTACCGCGCCGACCTGATCCGACAGAAAAGCCAGGCCCCGTCGTTCAGCTACCTCGACCCGGTCTATGGCCGTGAAGTGGCGGGTACCACCGTCAGCGCCGCGGACAGCGCGCAGACAGACCTGCTGCGCAGCGACTCGGTGTTCCTGCAGGACTCGATTCACCTCAACGAACAGTGGATCCTCGTCGCCGGGGGGCGCTTCCAGGAGTACGACCAGTACGCCGGCAAGGGGCGTCCGTTCAAGGCCAACACCGACACCAACGGCCAGAAGTGGGTACCCCGCGCCGGCCTGGTGTATCGCTACAGCGATGCGCTGTCGTTCTACGGCAGCTACACCGAATCCTTCAAACCCAACTCCACCATTGCCCCGCTCAGTGGCAGCAGCACAGTGCTTGATGGCAGCGTGGCGCCGGAAGAGGCCAAGTCCTGGGAGCTGGGGGCCAAGCTCGTTCTGCCGGGGCTCATCACCGGCAATATCGCGCTGTTCGACATCAAGAAGCGCAACGTGCTGGTGGCCAACGCCGAGGGGCCGGTGACGATTTACAGTGCGGCGGGCGAGGTTCGCTCCCGGGGGCTGGAAATGGACCTGAGCGGGCAGTTGAGCGAGCGCTGGAGCCTGATCGGCAGCTATGCCTACACCGATGCCGAGGTCACCGAAGACCCGACCTACCAGGGCAAAAAATTGCAGAACGTGGCCCGCAACAGCGGATCACTGTCGGCGGTCTACGACTTCGGCAGCCTGATCGGTGGCGATCAACTGCGCGTCGGCGCTGGCGCGCGCTATGTCGGCGAACGGGCGGGTAATGCGGTGAACGACTTTGACCTGCCGGGCTACACCGTGGCGGACGCCTTCGCCACCTACGACACCCGGCTCGACGGGCAGAAGGTCAAGTTCCAGCTCAACGTGAAGAACCTTTTCGACCGCACCTACTACACCTCGGCGGCCAGCCGCTTTTTTGTCTCGATGGGTGATTCGCGCCAGGTGTCGTTGTCCAGCACGCTCGAATTCTGAGTGATGCGCTAAGCCTGGAACGCCTGGCGGTAGTCGCCGGGCGTGCCGTGCATGGCCTGGCGGAAGCGGTTGGTGAAGTGGCTGGCGCTGGCAAAACCGCAGGCCAGGGCAATCTCGCCCAAGGGGTGCCGGGTGCTGCGCAGCAGATACCGGGCCTGTGCCAGGCGGCGGGCCAGCAGGTATTGATGGGGCGGCAGGCCGAAGCTTTCACGGAACATCCGGGCGAAGTGGTACTCCGACAGCGCACACAGGGCCGCCAGTTGGCCAAGGCTGATGGACTGCTCCAGATGACTGTCGATGTACTCCACCAGGAGGCGTCGCTGATGGGCGGCCAGACCGCCCTTGAGTCGCAGCCCCTGACGCAGGCCAACTTGGTTGAGCAGGGTGTGGCTGAGCATTTCGTGGGCCAGGCTGCTGGTCAGCAGGCGCTCGCCGGGTTCATCCCAGTTCAAGGCGATCAGTTGGTGAAAGCGTCGGGCCTGCAACGGGTCGTCGAGAAAGGTGCCTTCGCGCAGGTGCAGCGCACGGGGTTCGCGGTCGAGCAGGGTGACGCAGCCGAGGGCGAACTGCTCTTGGCTGAAATACAGGTGGGCCAGGCGGATTTCACCGTTGATCACCCAGGCTGACTGATGTTCGGCGGGCAGCACGCAGAGTTTGTTCGGGCCGCCGGTGGTGCCGGGCTGTTCGCGGCGGAAGGTCCCGGTACCGCCGGCCAGGTAGCAGGACAGGGTGTGATGCCCCGGGGCCTGGTAATCCTGGGCGTCGTGGTAGTTGCTCCACAGGGCTGCAGCCATGCCGTCACCGAGCTCGGCGCTGTGCTCGAGACGAGCATGGGGCGAGCGGTTGAGGGCTTGAAAGACTTGCAGGGTTTCCAGTGCGGGCATGATCGTTTCTCCAACGCCTTGCATCCTACTCCGTCGGCCTGTGCGTGCCAGCCCGGCACCGGACAAAAGCGCAAGTTTATGCAAGCGCGCCATGCGACGGCGGCACAGACTGGAGGCCATCTTCAGGAGTTGCCGTCATGAACCTCTCGCTATACCTGCTGACTGTGCTGATCTGGGGCACCACCTGGATTGCCTTGAAACTGCAATTGGGGGTCGTGGCCATACCGGTGTCGATTGTCTATCGTTTTGGCCTGGCCGCCCTGGTGTTGTTTGTGATTCTGCTGCTCAGTCGCAAGCTGCAGGTGATGAGCCGGCGCGGGCACCTGATCTGCGTGGCCCAGGGCCTGTGCCTGTTCTGCATCAACTTCATGTGCTTCCTCTATGCCAGCCAGTGGATCCCCAGCGGCCTGGTCGCCGTGGTGTTCTCCACGGCGACGCTATGGAATGCCTTGAATGCACGGGTGTTCTTCGGCCAGAAAATCGCCCGCAACGTACTGATGGGCGGGGCGCTGGGCCTGGGCGGGTTGGGGTTGTTGTTCTGGCCGGAGCTGGCGGGTCACACGGCCAGCCCGCAGACGCTGCTGGGGCTGGGCCTGGCGTTGCTTGGCACGCTGTGTTTTTCGGCGGGCAACATGCTCTCCAGCCTGCAACAGAAAGCCGGCCTCAAGCCCCTGACCACCAACGCCTGGGGCATGGCCTATGGGGCGGCAATGCTGTCGCTGTACTGCCTGGTCCAGGGCATTCCCTTCGACATGGAATGGAATAGCCGCTACATCGGGTCGCTGCTGTACCTGGTCATTCCGGGTTCGGTGATCGGCTTCACCGCTTACCTGACGCTGGTCGGGCGCATGGGACCGGAGCGTGCCGCTTACTGCACCGTGTTGTTTCCGGTGGTGGCGTTGAACGTCTCGGCGTTCGTCGAAGGTTATCAGTGGACCGCGCCGGCCCTGGCCGGGTTGGTGTTGGTCATGCTGGGCAACCTGCTGGTGTTTCGCAAACCCGCTGTGCGTATTAACCAGGCCAAAGCGGGTCTGGCGTGAGGAGGGCAGAGTGTTAGTTCTCATTCTCCAGCGTCAGGTAGATTAACGCGGGGAACATATACTCGAGGTTACTACGGGCCCAATCGAAAGCGTTTCGGTTAGTGGAGTATTCCATGTCGAACCATTCGTTGAGAATGATGATGTACATGACGTAGTAAACAGTAATGGCCGTGGTCAATCCGACGACGGCCATCTTTTTTGCTCCGCGGAACTCCTTATGGCTGGCAGTGAGTTTTCGGTAAAGTTGGTAGGTTCCGACCAGGCAACATAACGTAAAGATGGTTTCCAGGGTGATGATCGTCCAGTAGAAACGATGATGGAATAACTTTGACTTTACCGCCCTGTAGCGTCGTGATTCGTTGCCTTCGGTGGTGCTCATGCTGAGGATGTCGCCAATGTATTCATAGTAGGCCGTATAGTCGGTGTAGTTATTGACAAGGGTAAATATCCCGAATACGCCGGCCATTAGTACAACGAGTACTTTGCTGCGCCGAATCGCACAAGTGGTGGTGAGTTTTATCATGCGCGCTATCTCCGAGTGTGAGCCGCGTTTAATGCGCTGTTTTGTATTGATCGAAGTTTATAACGCGCGCGCGAAAGTTTGTCGCGAGCCGAAGTTGCAACTTTTGTCGCTTGATGTTGTATGGCAGTCAGTTAGTTGTAGTGGCGGATCTAACTCATCCGCGTATTGCCCATGAAGTGGGCGGCACGTGCCCAGTGGCGTGCCGCCAGTCCATCATCCTTGCCACACCTGCGGGTTGACCAGGTCTTGCGGCCGTTCGCCCAGCAAGGCGCTGCGCAAATTGGCCAGGGCGCGGTTGGCCATGGCCTCGCGGGTTTCGTGAGTGGCGGAGCCGATGTGCGGCAAGGTCACCGCGTTTTTCAGGGCAAACAGAGGCGACTGCGCCAGCGGTTCCTTTTCATAGACGTCCAGCCCCGCACCGCGGATCCGGTTGTCCTGCAGGGCCTCGATCAGTGCGGCCTCATCGACCACCGGGCCGCGGGAAATATTCACCAGAATCGCGCTGGACTTCATCAGGCCCAGTTCGCGATGGCTGATCAAATGCCGGGTCTTGTCGCTGAGCGGCACCACCAGGCAGACGAAGTCGGCTTCGGCCAGCAATTGGTCGAGGCTGCGAAACTGCGCGCCCAGCACCTGTTCCAGCGCGTTCTTGCGGCTGTTGCCGCTGTACAGGATCGGCATGTTGAAGCCCAGGCGACCGCGCCGGGCGATGGCCGCGCCGATGTTGCCCATGCCGACAATGCCCAGGGTCTTGCCGTGTACATCACAACCGAACAGCGGTGCGCCGACAGTGGCCTGCCATTGTCCGGCCTTGGTCCAGGCGTCCAGTTCGGCTACCCGCCGAGCGCTGCTCATCAGCAGGGCAAAGGCCAGGTCGGCGGTGCTTTCGGTCAGCACATCCGGGGTGTTGGTGAGCATGATCCCGCGTTCGTTGAAGTAGTCCAGGTCATAGTTGTCGTAGCCCACCGACACACTGGAGACCACTTGCAACTGCCCGGCGTTTTCCAGTTGCGCCCGACCCAGCTTGCGCCCGACGCCGATCAGGCCGTGGGCGTGGGGCAGGGCTTCGTTGAATTGGGCGCTGATATCACCCTGCTTGGGGTTGGGCACGATCACGTTGAAGTCTTGTTGCAGGGACTCGACCATGGCAGGCGAGACACGGCTGAAGGCAAGGACAGTCTTTTTCATCGCAGGAAGGCTCGTCAGGCGGGGGAGAATGCCAAGCAAGCTATCATTCTTGCCGGGGTCTAGGCGAGCCCCGAGCAGCGCTGCGCCTGCTCGCGTCATCAGGTGCTGAGCCGCGCCCCACCCAGACTGCCACTGAGCTCATACGCCGTCAGTTCCGCCTGATGGGCCGCGAGGATTTCCGGCAGCGAGCCCCGCAGGTATTCCACCCAGGTCTTGATCTTGGCGTCCAGGTACTGGCGCGACGGGTAGATGGCGTACAGGTTCAGCTCCTGGGAGCGGTAGTTGGGCATCACCCGCACCAGCGTGCCGTTGCGCAACCCTTCAATCGCCGCGTACACCGGCAGCACACCCACCCCCATGCCGCTGGTGATCGCGGTTTTCATCGCGTCGGCGGAGTTCACCAGGAACGGCGAGCTGTTGATGGTGACCATTTCCTGGCCTTCGGGGCCGTCGAACAGCCATTTTTCCAGGGGAATCACCGGGCTCACCAGGCGCAGGCAGGCGTGGTTCAGCAGGTCGCTGGGCTTGTGCGCGCAGCCGTTGGCTTTGACGTAGGCCGGTGAGGCACAGACGATGCTGTAGGTGATGCCCAGGCGCTGGGAGACGAAACCGGAGTCTGGCAATTCGCTGGCGAGCACGATGGACACGTCGTAGCCCTCGTCCAGCAGGTCCGGCACGCGGTTGGCCAGGGTCAGGTCGAAGGTCACGTCGGGATGGGTCTTGCGGTAGCGCGCAATGGCGTCGATCACGAAGTGCTGGCCGATCCCGGTCATGGTGTGCACTTTCAGTTGCCCGGCCGGCCGCGCATGAGCGTCGCTGGCTTCGGCCTCGGCTTCTTCGACATAAGCCAGGATCTGCTCGCAGCGCAGCAAATAGCGTTTGCCGGCTTCGGTCAGGGCAATGCGCCGGGTGGTGCGGTTGAGCAGGCGGGTTTGCAGGTGGGCCTCAAGGTTGGAGACCGCGCGCGAGACATTGGCTGTAGTGGTATCAAGCTGCACAGCGGCGGCGGTGAAACTGCCGGCCTCGGCGACACAGCTGAAGGCGCGCATGTTTTGCAAAGTGTCCATGGGGTGCTCTCAAGGCAGATGGCAAATTGTGACACGAAGTTACAAGGTTCAGGCATTCAACCAAGGGATTATCTCGCTAACGGTAACAAAGATTCACAAGATTCCCAGCTTATCGCCGCCCAGGCCCAGCCCTAGAATTGCGCCGATTGGAAATCACCCCCTCCTCAGGAATTTGCAGCAGTGCCGCGTCGCATCAACAGAGAGTTGAAGACTCTCAGTGTCTGGGCTTTATCGTTAGCAATCAGCGGCTGCATCGGAACCGGAGGTATTGCCCCACAAGGCAAGGCACTCGATGCCAATACATTGGCCACAGACGTCGCCATCCAGAGCGCGACCCAGGATGCACACTGGCCCAGCGCCAAGTGGTGGCAGGCCTATGGCGATCCGCAGCTCAATGCCTGGGTCGATCTCGCCCTGCAGGGTAGCCCGAGCATGGCCATGGCCGCGGCGCGAGTGCGCCAGGCCCGGGCCATGGCCGGGGTGGTGGAATCCGCCGAGTCGTTGCAGGTCAACGCCGACAGCACCCTCAAGCGCCACAACTGGCCCACCGATCAGTTCTACGGCCCGGGCGAACTGGCCAACACCACCACCTGGGACAACAACGCCGCACTGGGCTTCAGCTACGCGCTGGACCTGTGGGGGCGCGAAAGCAATGCCAGCGAGCGAGCCGTCGACCTGGCCCACATGAGCGCCGCCGAAGCGCGCATGGCCCAGCTCGAACTGCAGAACAACGTGGTGCGGGCCTACATCCAGCTGTCCCTGCATTACGCCCAGCGCGACATCATTGCGGCGACCCTGGCCCAGCAACAACAGATTGTCGATCTGGCGCAAAAGCGCCTGGACGGCGGCATCGGCACCCATTTTGAAGTCAGCCAGGCGCAGACCCCGTTGCCCGAGACCCATCGCCAACTGGACGCCCTGGACGAAAGCATCGCCCTGAGCCGCAACCAGCTCGCGGCCTTGGCCGGCAAGGGCCCGGGGGAGGGCGCGCGTCTGCAGCGTCCGACCCTGGCCCTGGGGACGGCGTTGAAACTGCCGTCGGCGCTGCCGGCGCAATTGCTCGGACAACGTCCGGACGTGGTGGCCAGCCGCTGGCAGGTGGCGGCCCAGGCGCGCGGCATTGAAGTAGCGCACGCCGGTTTCTACCCCAACGTCGACCTGGTCGGCAGCCTCGGCTACATGGCCACCGGCGGTGGGGCGCTGGAGTTCCTGACCGGCAAGAAACTCAACTACAGCGTGGGGCCGGCGATCTCCCTGCCGATCTTTGACGGTGGGCGCCTGCGGGCGGAGCTGGGCGAGGCCGCGGCCGGCTATGACCTGGCCGTGGCCAAGTACAACCAGACCCTGGTCAATGCCCTCAAGGGCATTTCCGATCAGTTGATCCGCCGGGAGTCCATGGACAAGCAGCAAGCCTTCGCTACCGAGTCGGTGGCGGCCGCGCAGAAAACCTACGACATCGCGATGATCGCCTACCAGCGCGGCCTGACCGACTACCTCAACGTGCTCAACGCGCAAACCCTGCTGTTGCGCCAGCAACAGGTGCAGCAGCAGGTCCAGGCCGCGCGCCTGAGTGCCCACGCCGAACTGGTCACCGCCCTGGGGGGCGGCCTCGGTGCCGGCGCCGACAGGCCCGCCGAGCACCAGCTGCAGGCACCGCCCACCCCGGCCATTCTTTCTGCCCTCGACCACTGACAGGACACCATGACTCCCTTGCCTGCACCGCTGCGCTGGCTGTATGCCCTTGACTGGCGCCGTGGTTTTTTCGACTGGGCACGCAGCGACGGCGTGACCTGGGTGTACATCTTCAAAGTGTTGATCGCCGCGTTCCTGACCCTGTGGCTGGCCATGCGCCTGGAGTTGCCGCAACCGCGCACGGCGATGATCACCGTGTTCATTGTCATGCAACCGCAGAGCGGCCAGGTGTTCGCCAAGAGCTTCTACCGCTTCCTCGGGACCCTGGCGGGTTCGGCGGTGATGGTCGCGTTGATCGCCTTGTTCGCGCAGAACACCGAGCTGTTTCTCGGCGCTCTGGCGATCTGGGTCGGGATCTGTTCGGCGGGTGCGGCGCGTTATCGCAACTTCCGCGCCTACGGGTTTGTGCTCGCCGGCTACACCGCGGCGATGGTCGGCCTGCCTGCCCTGGCGCACCCCGAAGGGGCGTTCATGGCGGCGGTGTGGCGGGTGCTGGAAATCTCCCTGGGCATTCTCTGCGCGACCCTGGTCAGCGCCGCGATCCTCCCGCAAACCGCCAGCGCGGCGATGCGCAATGCCTTGTACCAGCGTTTCGGGGTGTTCGCCCTGTTCGTCACCGATGGCCTGCGCGGGCGCAGTCAGGCCGACAGTTTTGAGCGGCGCAACGTTGGCTTTATCGCCGAAGCCGTGGGCCTGGAAGGACTGCGCAGCGTCACGGTGTTCGAAGACCCGCACATGCGTCGGCGCAACGGCCGGCTCAGCCGCCTGAACAGCGAGTTCATGGGCATCACCACCCGCTTCAATGCCCTGCACCAGTTGCTCGAACGCCTGCGCGGCAGTGGCGCCGACCAGGTGATCGCGGCGATCAAGCCTGGCTTGCTGGACCTGGCCGAACTGCTCGACGGCTTCTCTGGCCGGGCCCTGACCCATGCCGACGCGGCACGCCTGGCGATGCAACTGGCGGACTACAAGGACGGCCTGAGGGCGCGGGTACGCAGCCTGCGCGCCAGCTTCCAGGAAAGCGCGCCAAGCGACGCCGACCAACTGGATTTTCACACCGCCTATGAGCTGCTCTATCGCTTTGTCGATGAGCTGCACAGTTATGCCCAGACCCACGCCTCGCTGGCCGATCACCGCCACGAACGCGAGCAATGGGATGAGCCCTACACCCCGAAAACCAACTGGCTGGCCTCGGCGGCCTCGGGGATCCGGGCCGCGTTCATTCTGTTGGTGCTGGGCAGCTACTGGGTCGCCACGGCCTGGCCGAGCGGCGCCACCATGACCCTGATCGCGGCCGCCACGGTGGGTCTTTCTGCGGCCACGCCGAACCCCAAGCGCATGGCCTTCCAGATGGCCTGCGGCACGTTGCTGGGGGCGTTGATCGGCTTCGTCGAAATGTTTTTCATCTTCCCCTGGATCGACGGTTTCCCCCTGCTGTGCGTGATGCTGGCGCCGGTGATCGTGCTCGGTTCGTTCCTCTCTTCACGCCCGCAATACGCCGGGGTTGGCCTGGGCTTGCTGATCTTTTTCAGCACCGGCTCGGTGCCGGACAACCTGACGATCTACAACCCCTACACCTTCATCAACGACTACATCGCCATGGTCATGGGCATGCTGGTGTGCGCGGCCGCCGGGGCGATCATTCTGCCGCCCAACAGCCGCTGGTTGTGGCGCCGCCTGGAGCAGGACCTGCGCGGGCAAGTGGTGTATGCCATCAGCGGCAAGCTCAAGGGCCTGGCGTCGAGTTTCGAAAGCAGCACCCGGGATTTGCTGCACCAGGCATACGGCCTGGCGGTCGGGCAGCCCCAGGTGCAACGGAATCTGCTGCGCTGGATGTTCGTGGTGCTGGAAGTCGGCCACGCGATCATCGAATTGCGCAAGGAACAGGCAATCCTGCCGGTGCACCCGGCCTATGCCGAAGCGCAACCCTGGCGCCAGGCGATCCGGGTCATGGGTCGCGCCCTGGTGCGGCTGTTCCTGCAACCGGGGCAGAGCAACCTGGAGCGCGCGCTGGTGGCCGTCGACCATGCCATCAGCCGGGTCCAGGCCAGCGACGAACCCTTCGCCCCGCACTTCGATACCTCGCCCCTGCGCCGGGTGAAGAGCTACCTGCATTTCATCCGCACTTCGCTGCTCGACCCGCAATCGCCGCTGGCCGCCCTGCAAGGACCTGACCATGCCCCGTGAAATCGCTTTCCATGGCGTCTACATGCCGACCATGACCCTGATGTTTTTCATCGCCGCGGTACTGGCCTGGGCGCTGGACCGGTTTCTGTCCGGGTTCGACCTGTACCGTTTTTTCTGGCATCCGGCGCTGCTGCGCCTGAGCCTGTTCATTTGCTTGTTCGGCGCCCTGGCGCTGACTGTCTACCAGTGAGACCGCTTCGATGAAAAAGCTCTTCAGCCTGCTCGCTACCCTGTTGGTGCTGGCCCTTGCGATGTGGATCGGCCGGACCCTCTGGGTGCATTACATGAACACCCCCTGGACCCGCGATGGCCGGGTGCGTGCCGACATCATCAACGTCGCCGCCGACGTCAGCGGTGAAGTGGTGGACGTACCGGTGCGCGACAACCAGTTGGTGAAAAGGGGGGACCTGCTGATGCAGATCGACCCCGAGCACTACCTGATCGCGGTCAAGCAGGCGCAAGCGCAGGTGGCCTCGCGCAAGGCCACCTGGGAGATGCGCAAGGTCAACGCCCACCGGCGCGCCGACCTCGACAACCTGGTGATCTCCCGCGAGAACCGTGACGACGCCAGCAACATCGCTGACTCGGCACTGGCGGACTACCAGCACGCCCAGGCGCAGCTGGAAGCGGCGCAACTGAACCTCAAACGCACCAAAGTGCTGGCGGCGGTGGACGGTTATGTCACCAACCTCAACGTGCATCGCGGCGACTACGCGCGTATCGGCGAGCCGAAAATGGCGGTGGTCGACATGAACTCGTTCTGGGTCTACGGCTTCTTCGAAGAAACCAAACTGCCCCGGGTGCGCGTCGGCGATCAGGCCGACATGCAGTTGATGAGCGGAGAAGTGCTCAAGGGTCATGTGGAAAGCATTTCCCGCGGCATCTACGACCGCGACAACCCCGAAAGCCGTGAACTGATCGCCGACGTCAACCCGACCTTCAACTGGGTGCGCCTGGCACAACGGGTGCCGGTACGGATTCACATCGACGAAGTCCCGGACGGGGTGCTGCTGGCGGCGGGGATTACCTGCACGGTGGTGGTCAAGCAGACGCCGTGAGGTTGCTGGCTTGCGATATCGCGGCGTAGGTATCTACACAACTGTGGTGCGACGTTGCACCTGTGGGCCTCTGGGGTGTTGGATTCGACCGGGTACATATCCATTTCTGCGGTAACGGCCACCTATGGTTCCGCTCTTACAGCGGCTCACTTTTGAGAGCCGGAATGCCGGCCCAGCCAAAAGTAAGCAAAAC
>NZ_JACMYG010000014.1 GCF_014236655.1 Pseudomonas kielensis | reverse complement strand
CGGAACCCGCAGGCTCCGTTATTTCATGCCACCAGCCAATCAGGCCAGTTTTTTGTGGCGTACCCGGTGTGGCTGGGCAGCCGCTTCGCCAAGACGCTTTTTGCGGTCGGCTTCGTACTCGGTGTAGTTACCTTCGAAGAAGATCGCTTGCGAGTCGTCTTCGTACGCCAGGATGTGTGTCGCCACGCGGTCAAGGAACCACCGATCGTGAGAGATCACAATGGCGGCGCCCGGGAAGTCCAGCAGGGCTTCTTCCAGGGAACGCAGGGTTTCAACGTCGAGGTCGTTGGACGGTTCGTCGAGCAGCAGCACGTTGCCGCCCTCTTTCAGGGTCAGGGCCAGGTGCAAGCGACCCCGCTCACCACCGGACAGGTCCTTGACGAACTTCTGCTGATCGCCGCCCTTGAAGTTGAAGCGACCGACGTAAGTGCGCGACGGGATCTCGTAGTTGCCGATGCGGATCTGGTCGGAACCGTCGGAGATCTGCTGGAACACGGTCTTGCTGCCGTCCAGGTCTTCGCGGCTCTGATCGACACAGGCCAACTGCACGGTTTCACCGACTTCGATGCTGCCCGAATCCGGTTGTTCCTTGCCCATCAGCATGCGGAACAGCGTGGATTTACCCGCACCGTTACCGCCGATCACGCCAACGATGGCGCCTTTAGGCATGGAGAACGACAGGTTGTCGATCAGGACGCGATCGCCATAACCCTTGGTGACGTTCTTGAACTCGATGACCTTGTCACCCAGGCGCGGACCGGCCGGGATGTAGATCTCGTTGGTTTCGCTGCGCTTCTGGAATTCTTGCGACTGCATTTCTTCGAAGCGTTGCAGACGAGCCTTGGATTTCGACTGACGGGCCTTGGCGCCTTTGCGCACCCACTCCAGTTCTTCCTTCATGGCTTTTTCGTGAGCCGACTGCTGCTTGGATTCAGCCGCCAGACGATCGGACTTGGCTTCCAGCCAACCCGAATAGTTGCCTTCATAAGGAATGCCCGCACCGCGGTCGAGTTCCAGAATCCAGCCGGCAACGTTGTCCAGGAAGTACCGGTCGTGCGTGATCGCAACCACGGTGCCCGGGAAGTCGTGCAGGAAGTGCTCCAGCCAGGCCACGGAATCGGCGTCCAAGTGGTTGGTGGGTTCGTCGAGCAGCAGCATGTCCGGCGCGGACAGCAGCAGGCGGCACAGGGCCACACGACGTTTCTCACCACCGGAGAGGAATTCGACCTTGGCATCCCAGGCCGGCAGGCGCAGCGCGTCGGCGGCGACTTCCAACTGGCGCTCAAGGTTGTGGCCGTCGCCCGCTTGCAGGATGGCTTCAAGCTTCGCCTGTTCGGCTGCCAGCTTGTCGAAGTCGGCATCCGGTTCGGCGTAGGCCGCGTAGACCTCGTCCAGGCGCGCTTGCGCGTCCTTGATCACGCTGACCGCTTCCTCGACCACTTCACGCACGGTCTTGGTCGGATCCAGGATAGGTTCCTGCGGCAAGTAGCCGATGTTCAGGTCTGGCATCGGACGGGCTTCGCCGTCGAACTCGGTGTCGACGCCGGCCATGATTTTCAGCAGCGTGGACTTACCCGAGCCGTTGAGGCCGAGAACGCCGATCTTCGCGCCAGGGAAGAACGACAGCGAAATATTTTTCAGGATTTCCCGCTTCGGCGGAACAACTTTGCCCAGCCGATGCATGGTGAAGACGTATTGAGCCATGGAGAACCTAGCGTCAGTAACGGTGGAATAAAGCGGGCCAAGCCCGTGTCAGGCCATGCGCGGCGCGGGCATGGACCGGAGGGTCGATGCCTGCTTGCGTAAAAAAGCCTGAATGTCTGGGGCTGGAACGCCCTGCGTAACCGGCAAAGCTACCTCAATGTGACATACCCGTCCAGCCGGAGGGGACTGGCACTTTGCCACAACTCAAGGCATGCTAGCCGCCCTTCGGGCGTCAGGCTTATAGTGCACGTCGCGCCAGTCCAGCCCCACCGCAGGATTACAGATTGTCCAACGCCACTCCGCCTTCCTCCGCGCGCGCACTGAACCCTGCGCCCGGATCGCCCCTGCGCGGGACACTCAAAGGCACCTTGGCGATGCTGGTCTTGCTGTTGCTCGGACTGTTGTTCTGGCAATTGCTCGATCAGTTGCACGACACCCAGAAAGACCAGCGCCAGCACACCATCGACTACACCGCCGACCTGGCCGCCCAAGTCAGCCTGAACATGGCGCTGAATGCGCAGATCGCGCTCAATCTGCTACCGATCGTCGAACAACCGCAAACCCATGAGCAGCAACAGGCCCTGTTGCGCAAACTGCAGCAGTCCCTGCCGGATCTGCTCAGCGTGGCGCTGCTCAGCCCCTCTGGCAAAGTGCTCCATGACAGCGCCACCACCCCGGATGCCGACTACCTGAGCGAACTGGTCAGGCGCAGTCACGCCCAGGCGCACTACTTCAGCAACGCCAATGACGGCTCGGTGGTGCACCTGCTGCTGCACCAGGCCAGCGGCAGCACGCGCGGCTACTGGGCCTTGCGCCTGCGGCCGAGCTTTTTCGCAGGCCTGGCCAAGCAGAGTGAAGGCACCCTGCGTCCACGGTGGCTGGTGGAAAACCGCATCAATCATCAAATCATCAGCCGTGAAGACCTGCAGCCCTCGACCCAGCCGAACCTACTGACCCCGCAGGACCAGGCCAACACCGTGCTGACCGTGCCGCTGAGCAGCAGCGACTGGCAACTGCGCGGCCTGTTCGACCGCCAGCGGGTGATCGAGGAACTGCTGCCGGCCTTCATCGGTAAATGCCTGCTGGGGCTGGCCCTGTCCCTGTTGCCATTCATTGCCCTGTTGAACATGCGCCGCCGCCAACTCCAGTTGCATGAAGGCCGCAGGCGGTACCAGGACATTTTCGATGGCACCGGTGTTGCGCTGTGCGTGCTGGATCTGTCGGGGCTCCACGATGCCTTCGACAAAACCCAGGTGCACGACAGCCAAGCGCTACGTGCCGCCCTGGGCAATCACGAACAACGCCAGTTACTGCTGCAGGAGCTGCGCATCACCGAAGTCAACCAGGTGGCGCTGCACCTGCTCGGCGTCCAGTCCTGCGCGCAGGCCTGGCAATTATTGATCGAAGGCCGGCCAGCAGACGACAACAGCATTGGCGCCGCGCTGCTGGAAGCTGTGCTCAATCAGCAGCGCCAACTGGAGCTGGAAATCAAGCTCAAGGACGACCAGGGCCAGGATCAGCACCTGTGGCTGGTCCTGCGCCTGCCCCAGGAACAACCGGACTATCGCGCGGTGATCCTGAGCATCAACGACATCACCAGCCGCAAGCTGGTGGAACTGTCGCTGCTGGAGCGCGAAAGCTTCTGGTCCGACGTGGTGCGCACCGTGCCCGATCACCTGTACGTCCAGGATGCACTCAGCCAGCGCATGATCTTCAGCAATCACCACCTGGGGCAGACCCTGGGCTACAACAAGTCCGAACTGCAACAGATGGGCGAGTACTTCTGGGAAATCCTCCTGCACCCGGAAGACGCCGAGCTCTACCACTGCCTGCGCGACGAACAACGCCAGGCCGGTTATCACCCGTTGCGCCAGTGCCCGCTGCGCTTTCGCCACCGCGACGGCCAGTGGCGCTGCTTCGAGGTGCGCGAGCAGGCCCTGGCGCGGGACGCTGACGGCCAGGTCACGCGGATCATCGGCGTGGCCAAGGACATCACCGACCAGATCGAAGCCAGCGAATCCCTGCGCGACAGTGAGCAGCGCTACCGCATGCTCGCCGAGAGCATCAGCGACGTCATCTTCTCCACCAACAACAAACTCGCGTTGAACTACGTCAGCCCGTCGGTGCAGGCCGTGCTCGGCTATGACGCGCAATGGATCTTCCGCAACGGCTGGCAGTCCATCGTCGCCAACCCGCAGCAACTGACCGGCATCTACAGCCTGATGGACCGCGTCAGCCGGGCCTTGAACCAGCCCGAGCAACTGGCGCAACTGCGCAGCCAGGTGAAGACCCAACTGTTCCTGTTCGACTGCCTGCGCGCCGATGGCCGCAAGATCCCCATCGAGTTGCGGCTGGTGTTGGTGTGGGACGAGCACGACGCGTTCGAAGGCGTGCTGGGGGTCGGTCGCGACATCAGCCAGCAACGGCGCGCGGAGAAAGACCTGCGCATGGCCGCCACGGTGTTCGAACACTCGACGTCGGCGATCCTGATCACCGACCCCGCCGGCTACATCGTGCAGGCCAACGACGCGTTCAGCCGAGTCAGTGGTTACGCGGTGTCCCAGGTCCTCGATCAACTGCCGAACATGTTGACCGTCGATGAGCAGCAGGAAGCCCACCTGGGCTATATCCTCAAACAACTGCACCAGCACCGCAGCTGGGAAGGTGAAATCTGGCTCAAGCGCCGCAACGGCGAGCATTACCCGGCCTGGGTCGGGATCACCGCGGTGCTCGATGACGAGGGCGACCTGGCCAGCTACGTGTGCTTTTTCAGCGACATCAGCGAGCGCAAGGCCAGCGAGCAGCGGATTCACCGCCTCGCCTACTACGACGCCCTGACCCACCTGCCCAACCGCACCCTGTTCCAGGACCGCCTGCACACGGCCCTGCAAACGGCGCAGCGGCACAAGTCCTGGGTGGTGCTGATGTTCCTCGACCTGGACCGCTTCAAGCCGATCAACGACTCCCTGGGCCACGCCGCCGGCGATCGCATGCTCAAGGACATGGCCACCCGCCTGCTCGGCTGCGTCGACGACGATGACACCGTGGCCCGCATGGGCGGTGATGAATTCACCCTGCTGCTGCAACCGCGCGCCACCCGCGAACTGGCGCTGAACCGAGCGATTCATGTCGCCGAGCAGATTCTCGCCAGCCTGGTGAAGCCCTTCGTCCTCGAAGGCCGTGAGTTTTTTGTGACGGCCAGTATCGGCATCGCCCTGAGCCCGCAGGACGGCAACGAACTGAGCCAGTTGATGAAAAACGCCGACACCGCGATGTACCACGCCAAGGAGCGCGGCAAGAACAACTTCCAGTTCTACCAGGCGGAGATGAACGCCAGCGCCCTGGAACGCCTGGAACTGGAAAGCGACCTGCGTCACGCCCTCGAACAGAATGAATTTGTGCTGTATTACCAACCGCAGTTCAGCGGCGACGGCAAGCGCCTGACCGGGGCCGAAGCCCTGCTGCGCTGGCAGCATCCGCGGCGCGGGCTGGTGCCACCGGGGGACTTCATTCCGGTGCTGGAAGAACTCGGGCTGGTGGTGGACGTCGGTGACTGGGTGATCCGCGAGGCCTGTCAGCAACTCAAGATATGGCACCAGGCGCAGGTGCGCGTACCGAAGGTCTCGGTGAACATTTCCGCGCGACAGTTCTCCGATGGCCAACTCGGCACACGCATCGCCACCATCCTCAAGGACACGGGCCTGGCGCCGGCCTGCCTGGAGCTGGAACTGACCGAAAGCATCCTGATGCGCGAAGTCAGCGAGGCCATGCAGATCCTCGCCAGCCTGAAGAACCTCGGCCTGAGCATCGCGGTCGACGACTTCGGCACGGGCTACTCCTCGCTCAACTACCTGAAACAGTTCCCGATCGATGTGCTGAAAATCGACCGCACCTTCGTCGACGGCCTGCCGTCAGGCGAACAGGATGCGCAGATTGCCCGCGCAATCATTGCCATGGCCCACAGCTTGAACCTGGCCGTGATCGCCGAAGGCGTGGAGACCCATGAGCAGTTGGAGTTCCTGCGTGAGCATGATTGCGACGAGGTGCAGGGTTATCTGTTCGGCCGGCCGATGCCGGCGGCACGCTTTGAAGCGCAGTTCAGCAATGATGCGCTCTTCATGCTCGACTGACGTCCTGCACAGAGGCTGATGGCCTCATCGCGAGCAAGCTCGCTCCCACAGGTTTTTGGGGGGCACATAAAATTTGTGGACACCGAAAATCCCCCGTGGGAGCGAGCTTGCTCGCGATGAGGTCAGCATGATCACCGCTGATCCCGTCATGAATGCCACTTGTCTGCGACATGATGTCGTTTCATATGCCAGACAAAAGCCATTGAGTTAGAATGCCCTCCTTTTCTGCCCCCCCGATCCTTGAGGACCGCCATGTTCAGCCGTGATTTGACCATTGCCAAGTACGACGCCGACCTTTTTGCCGCCATGGAGCAAGAAGCTCAGCGCCAGGAAGAACACATCGAGCTGATCGCTTCGGAGAACTACACCAGCCCAGCGGTGATGGAAGCTCAAGGCTCGGTACTGACCAACAAGTACGCCGAAGGTTACCCAGGCAAGCGCTACTACGGCGGTTGCGAATTCGTCGACGTGGTTGAGCAACTGGCCATCGACCGTGCAAAAGAACTGTTCGGCGCCGATTACGCCAACGTTCAACCGCACGCCGGTTCCCAGGCCAACAGCGCCGTTTACCTGGCCCTGCTGTCGGCTGGCGACACCATCCTGGGCATGAGCCTGGCCCACGGTGGTCACCTGACCCACGGTGCCAGCGTTTCGTCCTCCGGCAAGCTGTACAACGCCATCCAGTACGGCATCGACGCCAACGGCCTGATCGACTACGACGAAGTCGAGCGCCTGGCAGTCGAGCACAAGCCAAAAATGATCGTGGCCGGTTTCTCTGCCTACTCGCAGATCCTCGACTTCCCACGCTTCCGCGAAATCGCTGACAAAGTGGGCGCCTACCTGTTCGTCGACATGGCCCACGTGGCCGGTCTGGTCGCTGCTGGCGTCTACCCGAACCCAGTGCCATTCGCTGACGTAGTGACCACCACTACCCACAAGACCCTGCGCGGTCCACGTGGCGGCCTGATCCTGGCTCGCGCCAACGCCGACATCGAGAAGAAGCTGAACTCCGCCGTATTCCCGGGCGCCCAGGGTGGCCCGCTGGAGCACGTGATCGCCGCTAAAGCGATCTGCTTCAAGGAAGCATTGCAGCCTGAGTTCAAGACCTACCAGCAGCAAGTGGTGAAAAACGCCCAGGCCATGGCCAGCGTGTTCATCGAGCGCGGTTTCGACGTGGTCTCCGGCGGTACTGAAAACCACCTGTTCCTGCTGTCGCTGATCAAGCAGGAAATCTCCGGTAAAGACGCCGACGCCGCTCTGGGCAAAGCGTTCATCACCGTCAACAAGAACTCGGTACCGAACGATCCACGCTCCCCGTTCGTCACCTCCGGCCTGCGCTTCGGCACCCCGGCTGTGACCACTCGTGGCTTCAAGGAAGCTGAGTGCAAGGAACTGGCCGGCTGGATCTGCGACATCCTGGCAGACCTGAACAACGAAGCGGTGATCGACGCCGTACGTGAGAAGGTCAAGGCTATCTGCAAGAAGCTGCCGGTATACGGCGCGTAACTGCACCGCTAGATCCGCAGCCTAAATAACCGGCCAAGTGATTGGCCGGTTTTTTTTCGCCGGTCAAACCGCTCAACCCCAGTGGATAGGGCCCTGAACACACTCCCTGGATGTGTAAACCCACCAGGTTGCTCACGGAAGCTATCCGGCTAATCGGCGGTAAATAACTCAAACTGGCATGCGCTCACAGAAAGCGCATGCCTGGTGTTCTATTGGGCCGCCACCCGGGCAAACCCTTCGCGGATCTTGTCTTGCGGCAAATCATCGGCAATGAACACGATCACGCTTTCGCGCGCTTCACCTTCGGCCCATTCAGTGTCCCAGTCGAAGCCATACAGCTTCAGCACGCCCTGAAACACCATGCGCCGCGATTCCCCGGCGATATTCAGCACACCTTTGTAGCGCAGCAGTTGTTTGCCGTGCTCTTCCAGCAGCTCGTTCATGAACTCGCTGAGCCGGTCGATATCCAGCGCCTGATCGCTGCGCAGCACCAGGCTGGTGATGCGGTCGATTGATGGCGCCTTGCTCACCGGGCGCAAGCTGACGCCACCCCCGAGGTCGGCATTGAGATTGAAGCCGCGCACATCCAGCAACTCGGCCAGGTCGATCTTGCCGTGTTCGACCAGACGGATCGGTGCCCGGCGATTGATCCGGGTCAGGCGCTCGCTCAGCGCCGTGAATGTCGGCTCGTCCACCAGGTCGCGTTTGCTGACCAGCAAGCGGTCGGCAAAACCGATCTGCGCCTGGGCAATGGTCTGGGTCAGGTGCACGTCGGCGTGCGCCGCATCCACCAGGGTGATGATGCCGTCGAGGATGTAGCGCTCGCGCAACTCTTCGTCGATGAAGAATGTCTGGGCCACGGGAGCCGGGTCGGCCAGGCCGGTGCACTCGATCACCAGGCGATCAAAGCTGATTTCGCCGCTGTCCAGGCGCTCGAGCAGCAGGTACAGGGCCTTGCTCAGGTCGGTGTGAATCGTGCAGCAGACGCAGCCATTGGACAGCGTCATCACCTGCACCGGTTCGTCGCCCAGCAACTGGGTGTCGATACCGGCGTCACTGAATTCGTTTTCGATGACCGCGATCTTCAGGCCATGCTCGGCCTTGAGCAGGTGGCGCAACAGCGTGGTTTTACCCGCGCCGAGAAAGCCGCTGAGGATGGTAACGGGGATAGGGCTTAACAAAACTGGATCTCCCGAACGCAAAAAAAACTGTAGGAGCCTGGCTGACCCGCGATGGCGTCTTCAAGATCGCCATCGCCGGCGAGCCGGCTCCTACAGGGTTGTGTTGCCATTTACATCTCGTGCCTCAACAGCACTTGGGCCCACCCTTGCCGCCGTAACGAGCTTCCTGGCGTTCCCGAAAGAACATCTCGTAGCTCATCACCGGCTTGTCCGGGTGATTGGTTTGCATATGCTCGACGTAATTGTCGTAATCGGGCATGCCGACCATCAGGCGCGCGGCCTGACCGAGGTATTTACCGAGGCGACTCAGGTCATTGAACACAGGTGCAATCCTCTTTTACGCATCCGGCAGGGCCTGGTAGGGCGACTCTTTATCCGTACGCTCCTTGCGGCCCCAGGCGGCGATACCGACCTTGAGTGCATAGAACAGGATACTGAAGACCACGAACAGGAACAGCGCGGTGAGCGTTGCGTTGGTGTAGGCGTTGAAGATCACGTGCTCCATCTGCGCGATGTCCTTGGCCGGTGCGAGAACCTGACCGTTGGCCAGGGCATCGCTGTACTTCTTGGCCAGGGACAGGAAGCCGATCGCCGGGTTGGCGTCGAACAGCTTGATGAAGCCTGCGGTGGTGGTGCAGATCAGCAACCATACCGCGGGCAGCATGGTGACCCAGATGTAGCGTTGGCGTTTCATTTTGATCAGTACGACAGTCGCGAGCATCAGCGCGATACCGGCCAACATTTGGTTGGAGATACCGAACAGCGGCCACAAGGTGTTGATCCCGCCCAGCGGATCGACCACGCCCTGATACAGCAACCAACCCCACATCGCCACACAACCGGCTGTCGCGATCAGGTTGGCCGTCCAGGACTCGGTGCGCTTGAGCGCCGGAACGAAAGACCCAAGCAGGTCCTGCAACATGAATCGCCCGGCACGGGTACCGGCGTCCACGGCAGTCAGGATGAACAGCGCCTCGAACAGAATCGCAAAGTGGTACCAGAACGCCATGGTGTTTTCACCCGGCAGGACACTGTGCAGGATCTGCGCGATACCGACCGCCAGGGTCGGTGCACCGCCGGCGCGCGCCAGGATGGTGGTTTCGCCGATGTCATGGGCCACGGCCTGCAGGGCTTCCGGCGTGATCGCGAAACCCCAGCTGCTGACGGTTTGCGCCACGCTGACGACATCACTGCCCACCACGGCTGCCGGGCTGTTCATGGCGAAGTACACGCCTGGCTCGATCACCGAAGCGGCAACCATGGCCATGATGGCCACGAAGGATTCCATCAGCATGCCGCCGTAACCGATGTAGCGGGCGTTGGTTTCGTTATCCAGCAGCTTGGGCGTAGTACCCGAAGAGATCAGCGCATGGAAACCCGAGACCGCACCACAGGCAATGGTAATGAACAGGAACGGGAACAGACCGCCCTTCCACACTGGGCCTGTGCCATCGACGAACTGGGTCAGTGCCGGCATTTTCAGCTCTGGCATGGTCACCAGAATGCCAATGGCCAGGGCAATGATGGTGCCGATCTTGAGGAAGGTCGACAGGTAGTCACGGGGCGCCAGAATCAGCCACACCGGCAACGATGCGGCGACAAAGCCATAGCCCACCAGCATCCAGGTGATCTCGATCCCGGTGAAGGTGAAAGCCTTGGCCCAGACCGGATCCGCGGCAATCTGCCCACCCAGCCAGATGGAGCCCAGCAGCAGCAACACGCCGATCACCGAGATTTCGCCAATGCGACCCGGGCGGACGTAGCGCATGTAGATGCCCATGAACATCGCGATCGGGATGGTCGCCATCACTGTGAAAATGCCCCATGGGCTTTCAGCCAGGGCTTTGACCACGATCAGCGCCAGCACCGCGAGGATGATGATCATGATCAGGAAGCAGCCAAACAGCGCGATGGTGCCGGGGACGCGGCCCATTTCTTCACGGACGATGTCCCCCAGGGAACGACCGTTGCGGCGGGTGGACATGAACAGGACCATGAAGTCCTGGACGGCACCCGCCAGCACCACGCCGGCAATCAGCCACAGCGTGCCGGGCAAATAGCCCATCTGCGCTGCCAGCACCGGGCCGACCAGTGGGCCTGCACCGGCAATAGCGGCAAAGTGGTGACCGAACAGAATGTGTTTGTTGGTCGGCACATAGTCCAGACCATCATTGTTGAGCACTGCGGGGGTGGCCCGCCGTGGATCGAGTTGCATCACATGGGTTGCGATGAACAGGCTGTAGTAACGATATGCGACCAGATAAATGGCCACTGCCGCGACCACAATCCACAAGGCGTTGATCGCCTCACCCCGTCGCAATGCCACTACACCAAGAGCGCACGCTCCTACGATTGCCAGCAGCAGCCAGGGTAAGTGGCGTAGCAGGCTATTATTATTTTTCATTTTTTTATTCCAGCCAGGTGGACTTGAGAGACAGCCACCCCGAGTTTAGCGCCGATTTAGCCAAAGGCCATACCCCGACATTGGTCTAGAGCCTTGCCTTGAGTGGCAGCACCCTGGGATGGGGGTCTATAGTCAGCCCATTCGCAGAGGAACTATCCAATGAGCACCCACGCTGGCAATCGCCGCCGTTTCCGGCGGATCGCATTCGATGCCCGAACCGAACTGAGCCAGGGCAATCACCGCTGGCCGGTGAAACTGCTCGACCTGTCGCTCAAGGGCTTGCTGGTGCAACGCCCGACCCCCTGGCTGGGCGATCGCAACCAGATTTTTTCGGTGGACATTCACTTGAGTGAAGAAACCGAAATCCGCATGGACGTGCAATTGACCCACGAAGAGCACGACCAACTCGGATTTGTCTGTCGCTACATCAGCCTGGAGTCCGTCAGCAGCTTGCGCCGGCTGATCGAACTCAATCTCGGTGACCCACAGGAGTTGGAGCGCGAGCTGGGTGCCCTGATCGAAACCTGAGCGCCGGGGTTACTCGAACAATGCGTCGAGGGCTTGCTCCAGGCGGGTCACGGCAATGATCCGCAAACCTGCCGGCGCTTCCTTGGGCGCATTGCCCTTGGGCACGATCGCGCGCTTGAAGCCATGCTTGGCGGCTTCCTTCAAGCGCTCCTGGCCACTGGGCACCGGGCGCACTTCCCCGGACAGGCCGACTTCACCAAACACCAGCAGGTCGTGGGGCAGCGGGCGGTTGCGCAGGCTGGACATCACGGCCGCCATCAACGCCAGGTCCGAAGCGGTTTCCAGCACCTTGACCCCACCCACCACGTTGAGAAATACATCCTGGTCGTGGGTCGGAATGCCGCCATGGCGATGCAGGACCGCCAGCAGCATGGCCAACCGGTTCTGATCCAGGCCCAGGGTCACCCGACGCGGATTGGCCAGGTGACTGTCATCCACCAGTGCCTGGACCTCCACCAACATGGGGCGGGTACCTTCCCACGTGGCCATGACCACGCTGCCCGGCACTTCTTCCTGGGCCCGGGTAAGGAAAATTGCCGATGGGTTGGAGACTTCTTTCAGCCCCTTGTCGGTCATGCCAAAAACACCCAGCTCGTTGACCGCGCCAAAACGGTTCTTCACCGCACGCAACAGTCGCAGGCGCCCATCGGACTCGCCTTCGAAATACAGCACGGTGTCGACCATGTGCTCCAGGACCCTGGGCCCCGCCAGCGCGCCTTCCTTGGTCACGTGCCCCACCAGGAAAATCGCCGTGCCACTCTGTTTCGCATAACGCACCAACAGCGCCGCACTTTCGCGCACCTGGGACACGCCGCCAGGTGCCGACTGCAGCTGTTCAGTGAAAATCGTCTGGATCGAGTCGATCACCATGACCTTGGGTTTTTCCACCCGCGCCGTGGCGATGATGGTTTCGATACAGGTTTCGGTCATGACCCGCAGTTGATCCTGGGGCAAGCCCAGGCGTCGGGCACGCATGGCCACTTGCTGCTGTGACTCCTCACCCGTGACATAGAGGGCCGGCATGCGGGTGGCGAGGTTGCAGAGGGTTTGCAGGAGAATGGTTGACTTGCCGATCCCCGGATCACCGCCAATCAGCACCACGGAACCGTCGACCAGGCCGCCGCCCAGCACTCGGTCCAGTTCGCCGGAGGCGGTGGAGAAACGCGGAATTTCCTCAACGCTGACTTCAGCCAGGGTCTTGATCTGCGCCTGCTGCCCGGCCCAGCCGGTACGCCCGCTGGGGGCAGCGGCACCGCCACTCTCCACCATCGTTTCGGTCAGGGTGTTCCAGGCACCGCACTCACCGCATTGGCCTGCCCATTTGGGGAAGGTCGATCCGCACTCGGTGCAGCCGTACATGCGCTTTGCCTTGGCCATCTGAACTCCCGGGAAAAACCGCGATGATAACTCAGCTGGCGAGGACAGCCGTGGTTTCGTATACACTTTTGCGCCAAGGCCATACTTATACGCACTTGAAAGTTGTGCGCTGCCCCTCGCTTATGCACCCGACTATACGACACGCATCAACGCAGTAGAGCATTTACACTACCGCAAGTTAACTAAACAGTTACTTGCCAACTTGTAGCCAATATCTATCAAACACTCTTGCAGAAGTTATACAAAATCTGAAAACTATAAACACTTTGTGCAGCCCAATCGCCAAATAACTGCCGCGCACCACTTGGGTCGCCCGCTCTATGCATCAAACAACCCGCGCTAATCGATTGACACCGAACAACTAGACGTAAACGTGACGTCAACAACAGTGCATCCAAACCCAACTCACCGCCCCCCCCGATCACTCACAGAACGAAGCAAGCCTAGCGCTGCTCACCGGCCGCTCGATCGATGGCTGCGGACACCCCCGACGGGTGATTGATGGCGTTTTGTAAACTTTTTGCCACCTCTTGGGTCGATAGTGACGTGCGACCTGAGCACGTGTGTCGAGCAAGACACGTTTTGGTGAATTACACTGCGTTTACCAACCTCATCTGTAACAAGGAATAACCTATGGGCGTGATAAGTGAGTTCAAGGCCTTCGCGGTCAAAGGGAATGTGGTCGACATGGCCGTGGGCATCATCATCGGCGCAGCGTTCGGCAAAATCGTAACGTCGTTCGTCGGTGACATGATCATGCCGCCCATCGGCCTGCTGATCGGCGGGGTGGACTTCGGGGACCTGGCAATCACCCTCAAAGCGGCACAGGGCGACGCCCCGGCCGTGGTGTTGGCCTACGGTAAATTCATCCAGAGCATCATCGACTTCGTGATCGTCGCGTTCGCGATCTTCATGGGCGTGAAAGCCATCAACCGCCTGAAACGCGAAGAGGCCGTGGCACCTAGCCTGCCACCGGTTCCGACCAAGGAAGAAGAGCTGCTGGGGGAGATCCGCGACCTGCTCAAGGTACAGAACAGCAAGCCCTGAGGGCTGTGAAGCAATCAAGAACGGCGCCCGATGGCGCCGTTTTTTTTACCAGTAATTTTCCACCGCGACCTGACCCGGTCGCCGACTCAGGCTCAACTGCAGGTCACGCTGCTTCAACAGGTTGCGCGTGTCGTCGATCATTTGCGGGTTGCCACATAACATCACGCGTGAGTGCTCCGGGGTAATCTGCACACCCGCGGCCCGCTCCAACTCCCCGTTCTCAAGCAACTGCGTGATCCGCCCCTGCAGCGCCCCCGGGTGCTGCTCGCGGGTCACTGTGGCAATAAATTGCAGCTTGTGAGCGTGTTCGGCCAAGTACTCGCGCTCTGCCAGGCCGGCGATCAACGCCTGATAGGCCAGCTCCCGGGCCTCACGCACGCTGTACACCAGAATGATCCGCTGGAATTTTTCCCAGACCTCAAAGTCCTGCAGGATCGACAGGAAAGGGGCGATCCCGGTGCCGGTGGACAACAACCACAGATCGCGCCCATCGATAAACCGATCCAGGGTCAGAAACCCAAAGGCTTGGCGGTCGACCAGCAACGTATCGCCCACGCTCAGGCGGCTGAGCTCACTGGTGAATTCGCCTCCCGGCACGACAATCGAAAAGAATTCGAGAAACTCGTCATGGGGCGAAGACACCATGGAATAGGCGCGCCACACCGTGCTGCCGTCGGCCTTGGTCACGCCCAGGCGTGCAAACTGCCCCGCCCGGAACCTGAAGCCTGCGTCACGGGTCGTGCGCAGGGTAAACAGGCTGGGGGTCAAGGGCTGTACATCGAGCAAGGTCTGACGGGTGAATTTCTCTTCGCTGGCGCTCATGAGGGGCTCCGTAGGTCTGATGGCCCCAGTGTCCCGCAAAGCCAGGGGAAGAAAAACCGTTGATTTGTAGTGTTATTCACGGCCACACACCACAACACTCACTAAATAGTTAATAAACTAAACACTTACACCCATCATTTAATCAGCCATCCTTTAAATACAGCCACTTAACACATAAACACTATCAATTAACACTTCGTGAAAGCCGGCAACAATACAACCATGTAACTCATAACCAATTAGTTGTTTTATCCCCTCTCGCAAGAGCAAAAAAATCACAGACTAGTGGCAGGACATATCCTACACTCAGGCTGTGCTGTTATTTGGACGCAGCCAGCATTATTGTGACGCCGACGATCAGGAGAGGTTTGAATGGAGATCTGGAAGGAAACCCAGCTAAGGAAATTGGCGGTTGAATCGAATGTAGAAACCGCCTACAGAATCGCTCTGAACTTCTTCAATAGTATGGGTTATGAATATTGTGCATTCTCGACGACTGCGCATTTGGCGGGCCAACGTTTCGACAGCGTTAACCTTAACAACTACCCCCACGACTGGAACACCGAGTATGAGAAAAACCACTACAGTTCGATCGATCCAATAGTTGCTCATTGCCACCACTCGATTCTGCCCATCGTCTGGGACAGCAAGACGTTTGCCAAGGCCCCCGCCCTCTGGCACGCACTGGAGGAGCAAGGCTTGCAGCATGGCTGGTCACAGCCGGCGCGCGACCCCAACGGCCAGAGCGTCAGCATGCTGAGCATGGCCCGCAGTCATTGCCAGATCAGCGCTTTCGAGCTTTACGAGCACCTCGGCTATGCGGTGTTTATCAGTCACGCGCTGCATTCCCTGGCCATGCAAAGGCTCTGCAACCAGCACCCGCAGTGCGTGAATGTGACCCACCTGTCCCCGCGCGAAATCGAAGTCTTGAGATGGTCGGCAGATGGCAAGACCGCCTCGGACATTGCCACCATTCTGAACCTCAGTGAGCGTACGGTGAATTTCCACGTCAGCAGTTCGATCAGGAAGCTGGGGGTGAGCAACAAGATATCGGCCGTGGTGAAGGCCGCCAGATCACGCATGATCTGAACGTTGACCGGACCGCGCCGTGAATGATCCTTGCGCGGCGAGGAAAACCGACAAGTATTCGCGCCGAAAAAAACGTACCATTTGCTCCATTCTGAGTGGTGGCGCCCAAATCCACGCGCCGCAGTCCACTCAGGCGGTCCCGCCAGCCTCACCCCATGCAGACCCGCGGGACATTCGTTGATTATCCAGAGTCCCCGCCCCATGCCCCTGCTCGAAAGCCCCTTCGCTCAACTCGACCTGATTCGCCAACCGGAACAGCCCAACGAACCGCTGCAGGCCTTCGATGCCGCGGATGAGTACCTGCTCAATCATCTGGCCGAACAGCAGCCCGCCGCGAGCACGCGAGTGCTGGTGCTCAACGACAGCTTTGGCGCCCTGGCGGCAAGCCTGGTGGGCAAGGTGGCGCTCACCAGCAGCACCGACTCGTTTCTCGCCGCCCTGGCTCTGGAAAAGAACCTGGCCCGCAATGGCCTGCCGTTTGACGCGGTCACGGTGATCCCCGCCAGCGCCCCCCTGCTCGGCCCGTTCGATCGGGTGCTGATTCGTGTACCCAAGACCCTGGCCTTGCTGGAAGAGCAGTTGATCCGCTTGCAGGGGAAACTGGCGCCCGGCGCTCAAGTGGTTGCCGCCGCCATGATCAAACATCTACCGCGGGCCGCGGGCGAACTGCTGGAACGGTATGTCGGCCCGATGCAGGCCTCGCTGGCGGTCAAGAAGGCCCGATTGCTGATCGCGACCCCGGATGGCCGGCCTGCGGTGGCATCGCCCTACCCGACCCGCTATCGCCTCGATCAACCGGCGATCGAACTGCTCAACCATGCCAACGTCTTCTGCCGCGAGGGCCTGGACATCGGCACCCGGGCCTTCCTCCCTCATCTGCCCAGCAACCTCGGCCAGGCGCGGGTCGCCGACCTGGGCTGCGGCAACGGCGTACTGGCCATCGCCAGCGCCCTGAACAATCCTGAAGCTCACTACACCCTGGTCGACGAGTCGTTCATGGCCGTGCAGTCGGCCGCGCAGAACTGGCAGGCCGCGCTGGCTCAGCGCGAAGTGACCGTGCGCGCCAGCGATGGCCTGGCCGGGCAGGAGCCGCAGTCGCTGGACGTGGTGCTGTGCAATCCACCGTTCCACCAGCAACAGGTGGTGGGCGACTTCCTGGCCTGGCGCATGTTCCAGCAGGCACGCGAAGCCCTGGTCGTGGGCGGTGCCCTGTACATCGTCGGCAACCGGCACCTGGGCTATCACAGCAAACTGGCGCGCCTGTTCCGTGGCGTCGAGCAAGTGGCGGCCACGCCAAAGTTCGTGATCCTCAAAGCACGCAAGTAACCGGCCAAAAAAAACCCTCCAGCGGAGGGTTATAAATCCGTGCCGCAAGGCAACGGGATGGGAAGTTCAGTGCTCAGTGGGTACTCAAGCCTGCGGCGTTCATGAACAGGCGCATCAGGCTGGCGACCACGAACAGCGCCAGCACGCTGCCGACCCAGATCCCGGCCAGCCAGCCAAGCCGATGCCATAGCGGCTTCTTTTCAGCCTCTTCGATTTCCTGCAAAGAATGTTTATCTGCCATGGCTCAGGTCCTCGGTTGGGGAGAGGGCGCCGGTCAGGGCGCCGTCGTACACCTAGTGGTAGCCGTCTTCGTGGGTCACCTTGCCGCGGAACACGTAGTAGCTCCAGAAGGTGTAGCCCAGGATGAACGGAATGATGAACAGCGTGCCGACCAGCATGAAACCCTGGCTTTGCGGCGGTGCGGCCGCGTCCCAGATGGTGATCGACGGTGGCACGATGTACGGCCACAGGCTGATGCCCAGCCCGCTGTAGCCCAGGAAGATCAGCACCAGGGTCAGCAGGAACGGGGTGTAGTGGGCATTGCGGGCTACCGCGCGCAGTAATCCGTACATGGTCACCAGCACCAGGATCGGCACCGGCAGGAACCAGAACAGGTTAGGCAGGGTGAACCAGCGCGCAGCGATCTCGGTATGGGCCAGCGGCGTCCAGAGACTGACGATACCGATCACCGCCAACAGCACGAACGCCAGCGGCCGCGCCAGGTTGTGCATTTGCTCCTGCAGCTTGCCTTCGGTCTTCATGATCAACCAGGTGCACCCCAGCAGCGCATACGCCACCACCAGCGCCACACCGCAGAACAGGGTGAACGGCGTCAGCCAGTCCAGGGAGCCGCCGGCGAACTGCCGGTCGACCACCTTGAAGCCATCGATAAACGCACCGAGGGCCACGCCCTGGAAGAAGGTCGCGGTGATCGAGCCACCGATAAACGCCTTGTCCCAGACGTGCACCTTGTCGTCCTTGGCCTTGAAGCGGAACTCAAAGGCCACGCCGCGAAAGATCAGGCCGATCAGCATCAGGATCAACGGCAGGTACAAGGCCGACAGAACCACCGAATAGGCCAGCGGGAAGGCCCCGAACAACGCGGCGCCCCCCAGTACCAGCCAGGTTTCGTTACCGTCCCAGACCGGGGCGACGGTGTTCATCATCACGTCACGGTCGCTTTTGCCCTTGATGAACGGGAAAAGAATCCCGATCCCCAGGTCGAAGCCGTCCATGACCACGTACATCATGATGCCGAAGATGATGATCACGGCCCAGATCAGTGGAAGATCAATACCCATGACTCAATTCCCCTTGTTCAGGCTGTCGCTGTGGTCACCTTCGGTGCCGTCATCGGCAGCGGAAAGCGGACGGGCCGGCGTGCGTTGCTGACCAGGACCACCGTGGCTCGGTTCGGCCCCTTCGTTGAGCTTTGGCCCCTTGCGCACCAGACGCATCATGTAGCCAAGGCCCACACCGAACAGCGAGAAATACACCACCACAAACAGCGCCAGGGTAATGCTCATCTGCACCACGCTGTGCCCGGAGGACGCATCGGCGGTGCGCATCACCCCGTAGATCACCCACGGTTGGCGCCCGATTTCCGTCGTGAACCAGCCCGCAAGAATCGCGATCAGGCCGGAAGGCCCCATCCACAGGGTCAGGTACAGGAACGCGCGGTTCGAATACAGCCGGTCACGCTTGCGCAGCCACAGGCTCCACAGGCCGGTGAAGATCATCAGCATGCCCAGGCCCACCATGATCCGGAACGACCAGAACACGATGGTCGAGTTCGCCCGATCTTCCGGCGGGAACTCCTTGAGCGCGGGCACCTGCTTGTCCAGGGAGTGCGTGAGGATCAGGCTGCCCAGGTACGGAATTTCCACCGCGTACTTGGTCCGCTCCTCCTTCATGTCCGGCCAGCCAAACAGGATCAGCGGCGTTGGTTCGTCGCCATGGTTTTCCCAGTGACCTTCGATCGCAGCGATTTTCGCCGGTTGGTGCTTAAGGGTGTTGAGCCCGTGGAAGTCACCGATCACGGCCTGGATCGGCGCAACGATCAACGCCATCCACATGGCCATCGACAACATGGTGCGGATGGCCGGGTTGTCGCGACCGCGCAGCAGGTGCCAGGCCGCCGACGAACCGACAAAGAACGCGGTCGCGACAAAGGCGGCGGTGGCCATGTGCATCAGGCGATAGGGGAACGAGGGGTTGAAAATCACCGCGAACCAGTCCACCGGGATGACCTGGCCGTTGATGATTTCGTAACCCTGGGGGGTCTGCATCCAGCTGTTGGAAGCGAGGATCCAGAACGTCGAGATCAGCGTACCGATCGCCACCATGACCGTGGCGAAGAAGTGCAGCTTGCGCCCCACCTTGTTCCAGCCAAACAGCATGACGCCGAGGAAACCCGCTTCGAGGAAGAATGCCGTGAGCACTTCATAGGTCAGCAACGGCCCGGTGATGGAGCCGGCGAAGTCCGAAAAGCGACTCCAGTTGGTGCCGAACTGGTAGGCCATGACCAGGCCAGAGACCACCCCCATGCCGAAGTTGACGGCAAAGATCTTCGACCAGAAATGGTAGAGGTCACGGTAGGTGTTGTTGTTGGTTTTCAGCCACAGACCTTCGAGTACTGCCAGGTAACTCGCCAGGCCGATGGTGATCGCCGGGAACAGAATGTGGAATGAGATGGTGAACGCGAACTGAATTCGGGCGAGATCAAGTGCCTCCAAACCGAACATAAGTCTTCCTCTGTCAGGTAATACGGCTACAGGCTTGTGGCCTGCACCCACCGCCCCTACGGGTATGGAGTGTGGCGAATTCGAATTCGTTCTTTTTTTACAAACATCACAACGCAGGGAGTCTGGCCTTCTGGCCGTCAGAACAAATCCCCCAGGGGCTTTGATCTGGATCAAGCAACGATCAAAGAGTAGTCGCATTTTCACCGGCAGAGCGTGTGGTCTATTGCCGCGTGACAGGTTGCCTCAGGCCCCTGGTGCGCCGATCGAGGCGATCACTGCAACCTCCGGTTACAACTTGATGATAGGCTCAGCTTTTTCCCACCAGACCTGTCCGCCGATGCCCAGCCCAGAGCCCCTGCTGTTACGTCATCACCGCCCTTTCCTTGCGTTCTGGCTGGCACGGGTTTTCACCGCCAGCGGCTTTCAGATGCTCACCGTGGCCATTGGCTGGAACCTCTACCAACTCACCGGCAACGTGCTGGACCTGGGCCTGGTCGGGCTGGTGGAATTCGCTCCGCGGGTGCTGTTCATGCTGCACACCGGGCATGTGGCCGACCGCTATGACCGGCGCAAGGTCGCGGCCCTCTGCCAGTCCTTGCAGGCGCTGATTGCCCTGGCCCTGGCCATCGGCAGCGCCACCGACCAGGTGACGCGCGAGCTGATCTTCATCCTCGCGTTCCTGCTGGGCGCCGCGCGCTCGTTCGAGTTACCCACCACCCAGGCCCTGCTGCCCAGCATCGTGCCCACGGCCCTGTTCCCACGTGCGGTGGCGGCGGCACAGTCGGCGCAACAGTCGGCCACCATCATCGCCCCGGCCCTTGGCGGCCTGCTCTATGCCTTTGGCAGCGTCTGGGTCTACGGGCCGACGGTGCTCTTGTACGCCATCGCCTGCACCCTGATGCTCAACCTGCCAGCGCGGCAAACCCCGCTGAACAAAGGCAAGGCCACCCTGGATTCCCTGCTGGCCGGCGTTCGCTTCATCCGCAGTCGCCCGGACATTCTCGGGGCGATCTCCCTGGACCTGTTCGCGGTGCTGCTGGGGGGCGCCACCGCGCTGTTGCCGGTGTTCGCCAAGGACATCCTGCTGACCGGCCCCTGGGGCCTGGGGCTGCTGCGCTCGGCACCGGCCGTGGGCGCCCTGCTGATGTCACTCTGGCTGGCGCGGTTTGCCGTGGAACGCAAAGTGGGCCGGGTGATGTTTACCGCCGTCGGCGTGTTCGGCGTGGCGACCATAGCCTTTGGCCTGTCGACCTCATTCTGGTTCTCGTTGGCGGTGCTGGTGGTGCTGGGGGCGGCGGACATGATCAGCATGGTGATCCGCGCATCTTTCGTGCAACTGGAAACCCCGGATGAAATGCGCGGCCGGGTCAGCGCCGTAAACGGCTTGTTCATCGGCGCCTCGAATCAGTTGGGTGAGTTCGAGTCCGGCCTGACGGCACACTGGTTCGGCACAGTGCCGGCGGTGGTCATGGGTGGCGTCGGCACGCTGCTGGTCACCGGGACCTGGATCAAGCTGTTCCCTACCCTGGCCCAGCGTGATCGCATGCATATACCGGTGGATGCCCCCAAGGACTCGCAGACCGCCGCTAAGCCAGCAGTTCCCGCGCCACCGCAACCTTGACCGCCCTGCCGCACAGTTGCTCCACCAATTGCAGGGCAAATGCCAGGGCCGCTGCCGAACCCTGGGCCGTGATGCAGTTGCCGTCGACCACCACGGGCTGATCGACGAAGGTGCAGCCCAGCAGTTGCTGGCTGACGGCAGGCAGGCAGGTCATGCGTCGCTGGCGCAACACGCCGAAGGCCTGCAGGGCGAGCGCCGGCGACTCGGCGATGGCGGCGAACAGCCGGCCGGCGGCGGCCTGGTCCTTGAGCAACTGCTGCAACGGCTGATGGGCCGCCAGGTGCTTGCCGCCCACGGCGCCGCCGGGCAGGACAATCAGGTCGAAGGGTTGCGCCAGCACGTCCACCAGCATCGCATCGGCGGTCAGGCGTGTGCCCCGGGCGCACGTCAGCATGCGCCGCGCCTCGATGCTGGCCACCACCACTTCGACATTCGCCCGACGCAGCACGTCGATCAGGGTGACGCTTTGCAGGTCGTCGATGCCCTCGGCAAGGGTAATCAGGGCTCTAAAGGTCATGGTCGGTGTCCACAGGGTGATCCTTAAAGCGTAGTCACCTTTATTGACCGACGTTCAACTCCCCCTACGCGCCTGTGCCGACTACTTGATGTAGATTTGGGTCGACAGGCTGTTGCCCGGCGCGTTGATCGAGGTATTGCGCAAGGTGAAGGTGCCACGCTGCTTGCCGGCCATATCGAAGATATAGAGGTAGCCGACGATCTTGCTGACCATGCCGGAGCATTCCGTCAGGTCGCCGTTATCAAAGGCACACACCCGGATGCGCACGCCGTCGATGTCCGCGCCATCCAGTCCGGCCTGGGGCGAACGGCCATAACCGACCTCCAGCACGTAGATCTTGATGTTCGGCCCTTCATGATCACAGTGGGTTTGCGCCTGCCCGGGACTGATGTCCTCCATGCCGCAGGACGGCGACTGGACCTTGAGCACCTTGATTTCACTCAACGGCGGTGCGGAAGCCGCCTGGGCCACCTGCATGCCGGACAACAAGGCGCCACACACGCCCACCACCAGACTCAACCTGCGCTTTTTAGAAGACATGACCACTCCCGGAACCGGCGCGCAGTATGCCCCAGCCGCCTCAAAGGCAAAACATCGCCGACGATCGCAGCCATAGCCCCAAGCTGCTGGTATGATGCGCGGCTTTTTCCGACCGACAGAAAAATCCCGGGCGCCTGCTGTGGTCTGTGCTTTGCTGTTCAAGTCGATACATTCACGGCGCAAGATGCGCCACGGGGAGCAGACATGCTGGAAAGGCTGTTTCAACTCAAGGCACACAACACCAACGTGCGCACCGAGATTCTTGCGGGCGTCACGACCTTCCTGGCCATGGCCTACATTCTGTTCGTCAACCCGAGCATCCTCGGCGAGACTGGCATGGACAAGGGCGCGGTGTTTGTCGCGACCTGCCTGGCGGCCGCCATCGGCTCCACCGTGATGGGCCTGATTGCCAACTACCCGATCGCACTGGCACCGGGCATGGGCCTGAACGCCTTCTTCACCTACACCGTGGTCCTGCACATGGGCCACACCTGGCAAGTGGCGCTGGGCGCGGTGTTCATTTCGGCGGTGCTGTTCTTCCTGCTGTCGATCTTCCGCATCCGCGAATGGATCATCAACAGCATCCCGCTGCCGCTGCGTTCGGCGATTGCCGCCGGTATCGGCCTGTTCCTGGCCCTGATTGCCCTGCACAACGCTGGCATCGTGGTCAGCAACCCGGCGACCATGGTCGGCCTCGGTGACCTGAAGCAACCGGCACCGATCCTCGCGACCCTGGGCTTTGCCATGATCGTGGCCCTCGAAGCCCTGAAAGTGCGCGGTGCGGTACTGATCGGCATCCTGACCGTGACCATCGCCTCCATCGCCCTGGGCTTCACCCCGTTCGGCGGCGTAGTGTCGATGCCGCCCTCCCTGGCGCCGACCTTCCTGCAACTGGACATCATGGGCGCCCTGGACATCGGTCTGGTCAGCGTGATCTTCGCCTTCCTGTTCGTCGACCTGTTCGACAACTCCGGCACCCTGATCGGCGTCGCCAAGCGCGCCGGCCTGATGGGCAAGGACGGTCACATGCCGAAAATGGGCCGGGCGCTGATCGCCGACAGTACGGCGGCCATGGCCGGCTCCCTGCTGGGCACCTCGACCACCACCAGCTACATCGAATCGGCAGCAGGCGTCAGCGCCGGTGGCCGGACCGGCCTCACCGCCGTGGTGGTGGCCATCCTGTTCCTGCTGGCGCTGTTCTTCTCGCCACTGGCCGCCAGCGTTCCGGCCTTCGCCACCGCGCCGGCCCTGCTGTTCGTCGCCGTGCTGATGACTTCCGGCCTGGCGGAAATAGACTGGGATGACATCACCGTGGCTGCGCCGGTGGTGATCACTGCCCTGGCGATGCCTTTCACGTACTCCATCGCCAACGGCATTGCCTTCGGTTTCATCGCCTGGACCGCCATCAAACTGCTGTCCGGTCGTGGCCGTGAGCTGAACCCGGCGCTGGTGATTCTCTCCATTCTGTTCGTGATCAAGTTGGGTTGGTTCAACGCATGACATTCGATTCCCAGGCTTACGCCGCTCAGCTCGAAGACAAGGTCACGCGCCTGCGTGACCTGCTGGCACCGTTCGATGCCCCGCAACCTGCGGTGTTCGACTCGCCGCTGGCCAACTTCCGCCTGCGCGCCGAATTCCGCCTGTGGCGCGAAGCCGGCGAGCGGCACTACGCAATGTTTTCCCAGGAAGACAAGCGCACGCCGATCCTGATCGAAGAGTTCCCGATCGCCAGCCTGCGCATCAACCAGTTGATGCCGCAGCTCAAGGCCGCCTGGCAGGCCAGCGCAGCCTTGAGCCACAAGCTGTTCCAGGTGGAGTTCCTGACCACCCTGGCAGGCGACGCGATGATCACCCTGTGCTACCACCGCCCGCTCGATGAGCACTGGCATGCGGCGGCCCGCCAGTTGGCGGCCGACTTGAACGTCAGCGTGATCGGGCGCTCCAAGGGCAAACGCGAAGTGATCGGCCAGGATTATGTGGTCGAGAAACTCGAAGTCGGCGGGCGCACCTTCAGCTATCGCCAGCCCGAAGGGGCCTTCACCCAGCCCAACGGCACGGTGAACCAGAAGATGCTCAACTGGGCATATGACGCCCTGGGCGAGCGTCCGGACGATCTGCTGGAGCTGTACTGCGGCAACGGCAACTTCACCCTGCCCCTGGCGACCCGCGTACGCAAAGTACTGGCCACGGAAATCAGCAAGACTTCAGTCAATGCCGCGCTGAGCAACCTCAGCGAAAACGCGGTGGATAACGTCACCCTGGTGCGCCTGTCCGCCGAAGAGTTGACCGAAGCCTTGAACGAAGTGCGCCCGTTCCGTCGCCTGCACGGTATCGACTTGAAGAGCTACGCGTTCGGCAGCGTGTTCGTCGATCCACCGCGCGCCGGCATGGACCCGGACACCTGCGAGCTGACCCGACGCTTCGACAACATCCTGTACATCTCGTGCAACCCAGAGACCCTGGCAGCCAACATCGCCCAGTTGCACGACACCCATCGCATCACCCGTTGTGCGCTGTTCGATCAGTTCCCGTGGACCCACCACATGGAATCCGGGGTCTTGCTGACCCGTCGTTAATCGCTGACGCGGTCCACAAAAAAGCCGTCCCGAGGACGGCTTTTTTGTGGGTGCCGGGGCCACGGCCCCTCATCTCGGTTCAGGCCTGCAGGTAGCGCAGCACCGACTCGCCGATCATCTGCCGATGACGCTGCTTGATCGCCACATCGGGCAGGTCGATCTGGAAGATCTCACCGAAGGTGTGGCGGTTCGACACTCGGTAGAAGCAGAACGAGGTGATCAGCAGGTGCACGTCCAGCGGGTTGAGTCCTTCACGGAACACCCCTTGCGCGACTCCACGTCGCAGTATCTCCCCCAGTGCATCAAGGATGGTGTTGTTCATCGCCTTGATCGACTCGGAGTGCTTCACGTACTCGGCGTTATGAATGTTCTCGATGCTGACAATGCGCACAAAATCGACGTTCCGATCATGGTGATCGAAGGTGAACTCCACCAGCCGCTGGATGGCTTCGCGCGGTGCGAGTTCGGCGAGCTGCAAGCGATTCTCGGTATTGCGGATATTCCCGTAGAGCTTCTCCAGCACCTCGACATAGAGCTGCTCCTTACTCCCGAAGTAGTAATAGATCATGCGCTTTGAGGTATGGATTCGTTCGGCGATGGCATCCACTCGCGCCCCGGACAACCCCTGCTGGACGAACTCGACAATGGCTTCTTGAAGGATGTTCTCGCGGGTCTTTTCCGGGTTGTTCTTACGACTCTTGCGTGGCTCGAGCGCTGCCGCTTCGGGCGCTACGGTAAGGTCTGTGGTCATTCTCATTCCGGGCTCGTGGCCGACGCTGCAGAGGCCGACGATTATGGGCCGCTCGCTGTAGCGAAGGAAGTATCGCTACCTCGTATAAGCCCCCTGCTTACGATTTCAATACAACTTGCCCCGGCACACGGCGGTGCTGTCGCTCACCTGCGTTTACACATTGACCGTCACTTTTCGCGCCGTAGCTGGTATGCAGACACCAGGCAATGAATGCCGCTCAAATCACAAGGAATGTCGACATGCTTTGGAACAAAGCCCGTCCCAGCGATAACGTCACCGATACCCGCCAATCCCCCTCCAACCGCCTCCCCCCGAGCAAAAAACTCGTGATCGCCCTCGGTGCTGCCGCCCTCTCGGGAGCCGTGGCGCTGGGCAGCCTGACCGCCCCCCAGGAGGCTGACCCGGCATCGCCGCCCGTGAGCGAAGTCACGCCGGAAAACACCGAGGACCTCGACCTGGCGTTCGTGCGTGCCGTGCTCGGGGATACCGAGGACACCTGGAGAGCCCTGTTTCAATCCCTGGACCAGCCCTACCCTGAACCCACCCTGACCCTCTTCGAACAGGGCGTGACTTCCGGCTGCGGTTACGCTTCGTCGGCGGTCGGGCCGTTCTATTGCCCGGACAATCAGGCGCTGTACCTGGACCTGGGATTTTTCCGCAAGATGGCCCAACGGATGAGCGACTTCGGCGCGTTTGCCCAGGCCTATGTGATCGCCCACGAAGTCGGACATCACGTGCAGACCCGCCTGGGATTGTCCCGGCCCTTCGACGAAGCCCTGGGTGCCGGCCACCCCACTGCCGGTGACAACGGCCTGGAAGTGCGCGCGGAGCTGCAGGCCGATTGCCTGGCGGGCGTCTGGGCACACCACGCCCAGCAGCGCCTGAACTGGCTGGAGCCAGGCGATCTGCAGGCCGCGCTGGAAGCGGCCGCGGTGTTCGGTGACGATTACCGGCGCGGGAACCAAACGACCGGCCCGATGCCTGAGACCTTCACTCATGGCACTTCCGCGCAGCGTGTGCGCTGGTTCGAGCGCGGTTTCGAGCAAGGTCGCATCGAGCAGTGCGATACCTTCTCGGCCAACCCGCTGTAGCCCGACAGCGCCGCACACCGAATGCCATACTGCCTTTCGTCCGACATCGTCTGACGACTGGACTGGCGACTATCCCACTCACCAGCAACACTCACACCACGCAAAATCAGAGGATTCCCACATGTTATGGAAAAAAGGCCGCCGCAGTGACAACGTGGTGGATGCCCGAGGTGAGGGGGGTGGTGGCGGTGGTATGCGTTTCGGCGGGGGCAAGGGGCTGAGCCTGACGGCCATCGTGCTGATCGTCGGGATCGGCTGGATCACCGGACAGGACCCGATGCAGATTCTCGGGCAACTGGCCGGGCAAATGGACCAGCAATCAGCCCCCGCCACCACCCAAACCCGCAAGGCGCCGCCGGCCAATGACGAGCAGGCGGAATTTGTCGCGCGGATCCTCGGTGACACCGAAGACACCTGGGGCCAGATCTTCCAACAGGCCGGGCGCCAGTACGCGGCGCCCAAGCTGATGCTGTTCAGCGGTCGGGTCAACTCAGCCTGCGGCGGTGCTTCGGCGGCGACCGGGCCGTTCTACTGCCCGGCGGATCAACGGGTGTACCTGGACATGAGCTTCTTCCAGGAAATGTCCCAGCGTTTTGGCGCCGCCGGCGACTTCGCCCAGGCCTACGTCATCGCTCACGAGGTCGGCCACCACGTGCAGACCCTGCTCGGGGTCTCCGCCAAGATCCAGGCTGCGCGCCAGCAAGGGCAACGCATGGAAGGTGATGGTGGGCTGCTGGTGCGCCAGGAGTTGCAAGCCGACTGCCTGGCTGGCGTCTGGGCCAACCATGCGCAGAAGCGTTTGAACTGGCTTGAACCGGGTGATGTTGAAGAAGCGATGAACGCCGCCAACGCCATCGGCGATGATCGCTTGCAGCAACAGGGTCAAGGTCGCGTGGTCCCGGACTCCTTCACCCATGGCACCTCGGCGCAACGCGTGCGCTGGTTCAAGACCGGCTTCGCCCAAGGCCAGATCGGTCAATGCGACACCTTTGCCGCGAAGAGCCTCTGAATGGCAAAACCCTGGCTGGCGGCTGATCCTCAGCCCCGGCCACCAGGGCCAGCAAGCGCTGTTTCACGGCTCAGCACGGGGCTCTCAGGCGTCTGGGGCCGACAGCAGATTGCGCAGTGCCACGCAGTCGGCGGCGTGCCAGTCGGTCAATTCCGGCCACGGGTTGTCCGGTAGATTCACCAGCACCGTGCGCGTGCCCGCCGCGCGACCGCAATCAAGGTCAAACCGGTAGTCACCGACCATCACCATATTGCCGGGAGCCACCTCCCAGGCCTGGGCCAGTTTCAGCAATCCACCGGGATGGGGCTTGGGCGGCGCATCATCGCGCCCCAGGACATCCTCGACCGCGAAGCAATCTGCCAGGCCAATCGCCTGCAGCGTGATGTGGGCCAGTTCCCGGGCATTGCGGGTAAGGATGCCCAAACGATAACCACGCCCGGCCAACTCACGCACCAACTCGACGGCGCCAGGGGCCGGCTGCGAACCCAGCGCCAGGTCCCGCTCGTGCTCCAGCAGCCAGGCATGCTTGGCCGCGGCTTCGGCGGCCGGCAGCGCGGCGAGATGGGTCAGGATGTCGTGCTCAGGGGGAATCGCCAGGGCCTGGCGGATCGCCGCAAAGTCATGCACGGCAACCGTCAGGGTGCCGTCCATGTCGAATACCCAATGGCGTACCTGCGCCAGGCTCATGCCCAATCCTTGCGATGGCGAATCAGGCCTTCCTGGGTCACCGAGGCCACCAGTTTGCCGGCGCGGTTGAACACGCTGCCGCGCGAAAAGCCTCGGGAGTTGCCGGCCCATGGGCTGTCCATGGCGTACAGCAACCAGTCATCGGCACGCACGTCGGCGTGGAACCACAAGGCGTGGTCGAGGCTGGCCACCTGCATGTCTTTTTGCCAGACCGATTTGCCGTGGGGCAGCAACGAAGTGACCAGCAGGCCGAAATCGGAGGCATAGGCCAGCAGATACTTGTGCAGCGCCGGCGAGTCCGCCAGCGCGCCGTCGGCGCGGAACCAGACGTACTTGACCGGGTCGGCCGGCTGCGGATTGTAGGGGTCGCTGTCGGTCACCGGGCGGAACTCGATCGGCTTGGGGCACAGCAGTTTTTCGCGCATGTGTTCGGGGATCAGGTGCGCCCGCTGTTGGATCAACTCCAGCTCCGAGGGCAGGTTTTCCGGGCCAACCACCTGGGGCATTGCGCTCTGGTGGTCGAAGCCTTCTTCGTCGTACTGGAACGAAGCGCTGCAGGTGAAGATCGGCTGGCCCTTCTGGATCGCCGTCACCCGGCGGGTGCTGAAGCTGCCACCGTCGCGTACCCGATCCACCTGGTAGACCACCGGTAACCCGGCGTCGCCGGGACGCAGGAAATAACCGTGCATCGAATGCACGTGACGCGCTTCCTCTACGGTCTGGCTGGCCGCCGACAGGGACTGGCCCAGCACCTGGCCGCCGAACAACTGACGAAAGCCCAGGTCCTGGCTACGGCCGCGAAACAGGTTTTCTTCGATCGGTTCCAGGGTCAGCAGGTCGACCAGATCTTCCAGCACTTGGCTCATTCAGACTCTCCTCACACAGAGCGATGCCGCGCAGTCTTGGCTGCGGCGGTCAATTCAGATTTTGGCCCGGGCCAACATTGCGCACATTGTAAACATCCCGGCCAGCTTATCCATGCAAGGTTTCCAACCATTGCTCACGGGTGATGCGGTACAGCACGTGGCTGCGCAGCGGATGACCGGCCTGCACATTGGGGTGCTGGAAATCGCCCGCCGGGTCAGGGTGCATGCCAATGGCTTGCATGACTTTCTGTGACGGCAGGTTGGCCTCGGTGGTAAAGGCCACCACCTGATCCAGCTGCAAACGGTCAAAGCCGCAGCGCAGAGCGGTCCAGGCCGCTTCGCTGGCGTACCCAAGGCCCCAGTGCTCGCGGGCCAGGCGCCACCCGATCTCGGTGGCCGGCGTGAACGGGGCCTCGAACCCGACTACCCCCAAGCCGGTAAAGCCGATGAATGCACCGTTGTCCTTGCGCTCCAGCGCCCATCCACCAAAACCATGCTCAGCAAAATGCCCCCTGATTCGCCCGATCAATGCAGCGCTTTCCAGGCGACTCAAGGGTGCCGGGAAGTAGCGCATGACCTGCGGGTCGGCGCACATCGCGGCAAATGCCGGCAAATCCTCATCCCGCCACTGGCGCATCAGCAGCCGCGCACTCTCAAGTTCCAGTATCGGCTCCATCGCTCCCCTCCGTTTCCCTGCAAACAAGTCTAGATCGCTGGTAGGATCCTTCACTTCGTCACTCCACGCCACGCCACGAACCCACCATGCCCCTGCCGCTGATTTATCACGAAGACTACAGCCCCGAGTTCCCCGCGGAACATCGCTTTCCCATGGACAAGTTCCGGCTGCTGCGCGATCACCTGGTGGACAGTGGCCTGACCGAGGACCAGCACCTGCTGCGTCCACAGATCTGCCCGGCGGACATTCTGGCCCTGGCCCACGACCCCGGCTATATCGAACGCTACATGAGCGGCGAGTTGTCCCGCGAAGACCAGCGGCGCCTCGGCCTGCCCTGGAACGAAGCCCTGGCCCGGCGCACCGTGCGGGCAGTCGGCGGCTCCCTGCTGGCCGCCGAACAGGCGCTGGAGCATGGCATGGCCTGCCATCTCGCCGGTGGCACCCACCACGCCCACTACGATCACCCCGCCGGTTTCTGCATCTTCAACGACCTGGCGGTCATCAGCCATTACCTGTTGGGAAGCGGGCGGGTTTCACGGGTGTTGATCTTCGACTGTGACGTGCATCAGGGCGACGGCACGGCGCGGATTCTGCAACATACCCCGGACGCAGTGACGGTTTCCCTGCATTGCGAAAAGAATTTTCCCGCACGCAAGGCCGACAGCGACTGGGACATCCCGCTGCCCATGGGCATGGGCGATGCCGAGTACCTCAAGGTGGTCGATGACGCGCTCAACTACCTGCTGCCGCTCTACCAGCCGGACCTGGTGCTGTATGACGCCGGGGTCGATGTGCACAAGGACGACGCCCTGGGCTATCTGAAGCTGACCGACGCCGGTGTTGCCGCCCGCGATGAAGCCGTACTGCGCCACTGCCTGGGCCGCGACATCGCGGTGATGGGCGTGATCGGCGGGGGCTACAGCAAGGACCGCCAGGCCCTGGCCCGACGCCACGGCATCCTCCATCACAGCGCGCAACGGGTCTGGCAGTCATCAGGCTGTCATTGAGTTATGGATGCTTTACCCACAATGCCTGTGGAACGGCCTGTGGATAACCTGAGTGAAAGGACCTAGAAGCCCTGCCCCCTATGCCTTGCAAGGCGCTGATCATTTTTCAACCAGCTCCATCGCCCCATGACTCCCCCTGTAGCCGCTGCCGAGCTTGCGAGGCAGCTGCTACAGGGGGCCTGCGGTGCTGCTAGAATACGCGGCCTTTCGAACCGAATCGCAGTGCACGCCATGAGCCAACCCGCCCCTCTCCCTCCCCAGCACGTCGCCATCATCGGCGGTGGCCCTGCCGGCCTGATGGCCGCCGAGGTGTTGAGCCAGGCCGGGATCAGGGTTGACCTCTACGACGCCATGCCGTCGGTGGGCCGCAAATTCCTGCTGGCCGGTGTCGGCGGCATGAACATCACCCACTCCGAAGCCTACCCGGCATTCCTCGCACGCTACGCCGCGCGCGCCCCGCACATCGCCCCGTTGTTGCGCGGCTTCGATGCACCCACGCTGTGTGCCTGGATTCACGGCCTGGGGATAGAAACCTTCGTCGGCAGTTCCGGCCGCGTTTTCCCCACCGACATGAAAGCCGCCCCGCTGCTGCGTGCCTGGCTCAAGCGCCTGCGCGATGGCGGAGTGGTTATCCACACCCGCCACCGCTGGCTGGGCTGGAACCCGGACGGCAGCCTGCGCATTGCCAATCCCGACGGCGAACAGGCGATCAACCCCGACGCCCTGTTGCTGGCACTCGGTGGCGGCAGTTGGGCGCGCCTGGGCTCCGACGGCGCCTGGATGCAGCCCCTGGAACAACGCGGGATCGCCCTGGCGCCCCTGAGACCGAGCAACTGCGGGTTCGAGGTGGCGGCCTGGAGTGAACTGATGCGCAGCAAATTTGCCGGAGCGCCGCTGAAAAACATCGCCATCGGTTTGAATGACGATGTCCCGCGCCTGGGGGAATGCGTGATGACCGCCACTGGGGTTGAGGGCAGCCTGATCTATGCCCTGTCTGCGCCGATCCGCGATGCCATCGAGCAGCAGGGTTCGGCCACTGTGCACCTGGATCTGCTGCCCGGGCGCCCTGTGGATAAAATCCACGCGGCGCTGAGCAAGCCCCGCGGCTCCCGCTCCATGGCCAAGCACCTGCACAGCCAGTTGGGCCTGGATGGCGTCAAGGCCGCGCTGCTGCGCGAACTGGCGCCGAGCGAGTCCTTCGCCGATCCGTTGGCGCTGGCTCACGCCATCAAGGCCCTGCCCCTGACACTGGTCAAGACCCGGCCGCTGGACGAAGCCATCAGCAGCGCCGGCGGCGTGACCTTCGAAGCCATGGATGAACAGTTGATGCTCAAGGCATTGCCCGGCGTATTCTGCGCGGGCGAAATGCTCGATTGGGAAGCGCCGACCGGCGGCTATCTGCTGACCGCCTGTTTCGCCAGTGGGCGTGCGGCGGGGATGGGGATGGTGCAGTGGCTGAGGAGCCGCTAAAAGCCGCACGCTTCAAGCTTGCGGCTTACAGGCGCCTCACTTCTTCTTGCGCGGCCCGGTGTTGAATACCGGTACCTTGCGCACCGGCTTGACCGGCACATCGGCCACGGTCTCGCCGCTGTCCACCCATTTGCCCAGGTTACGCTTGCCACCACCGGAAGCCTTGGGCTTCTTCGGTTTTTTCGGCTTCTTGATCACCAGGCCGCTGGCGTCGGTGTCCGGCACCCGGTGCTCCGGCTCGAAGTCCTGCTCCATATGGCGAGTCAGGCCCTGACGGGTCAGCATCTCGATCGCCGACAACAGGTTCACTTCATCGGCGCACACCAGCGAAATCGCCTCACCGGTGGCCCCGGCACGACCGGTACGGCCGATCCGGTGGATGTAGTCCTCGGCCACGATCGGCAGATCAAAGTTGACCACCAGCGGCAGGTCTTCGATGTCCAGGCCACGGGCCGCGACGTCAGTGGCCACCAGGATCTGGATTTCGCTGGCCTTGAAACGGTCCAGCGCCCGCTGGCGGGTTGCCTGGGGTTTGTCGCCATGAATGCCGTCGGCATTGACGCCCAGGCCCTGGAGTTTATCCACCAGCGCGTCCACGCCGTTACGGGTCTTGGCGAACACCAGCACCTGCTTCCACTTGTGCTTGCGCAGCAAATGCACGAACAGCTCTGGCTTGCGCTTCTTGTCGACGGTGTAGAGCCATTGCTTGACCGTGTTGGCGGCAACGTTGCGCGGGCTGACTTCGATGCTCAGCGGGTCGTTGAGCATTTGCCCGGCCAACAGGCGGATCTGATCCGAGAACGTCGCGGAGAACAGCAGGGTCTGGCGCTTTTTCGGCAGCACCCGGTAGATGTTCGACAGCTCTTCGGAGAAGCCCAGGTCGAGCATGCGGTCCGCTTCGTCGAGCACCAGGGTCTGCAGCTGATTGAATTTCAGCGCGTTCTGGCGGAACAGGTCCAGCAGGCGACCGGGAGTGGCCACCAGCAGGTCGACGCCTTTGCGCAGCTTCATCATCTGCGGGTTGATGCTGACGCCGCCGTACACGGCGTAAGTGCTCAACGGCAGATGCTCGGCGTACTGGCGCACGCTTTCATGCACCTGTTCGGCCAGCTCGCGGGTTGGCACCAGGATCAGCGCGCGCACCGAGTTACTGGTGACTTTCGGCCCTTCCATGGCCAGCAACTGCAACAGCGGCACGGCAAAGCCGGCGGTCTTGCCGGTGCCGGTCTGGGCCGCGGCCATCAGGTCGCGACCAGCCAGTACCGCCGGAATGGCTTGCGCCTGGACCGGGGTTGGGGTCTGGTAACCGAGCGTCTCTAGGGCGCGCAGCAAGGGTTCGATCAGGCCAAGAGTGGCGAAAGTCATTGGGATACCGTAGGAAAAAATCAGCGCACGTGGGCAATGCGCGGCAGTTTACCTTAAATCACTGCGGTTTCTGCTTACGCCACTGCGGCAAGCCGATCAGCACCACGGCACTGATGATCACCGTCATGGCCAGGGCCTCTTCCAGGCCTATGGTTTCGCCGGCAAAAACGATCCCCAGCAACACCGCCACGGCCGGGTTGACGTAGGCATAGCTGGTGGCCGCTGCCGGGCGCACGTGCTTGAGCAAGTACATGTAGGCGTTGAACGCGACGATCGAACCGAGCAGCACCAGGTACATCAGCGCGGCCCAGCCTTCGATCGGCGGCAGGCTGTGCAGGCGCTCGCCGGACAGGGCGCTGGCGATCATCAGCACCACGCCCCCCACCAGCATCTCGGCGGCACTGGCCATCGCCCCCTGGGGCAACGGCAAATGTTTACTCCACACCGAACCAAAGGCCCAGGCCGCCGCGGCAAAGATCAGCAACGCCGCGCCCAGGGGGCTGGACTGCAGGTTGGAACCGAGGTTGAGCATGGCGATCCCGATCAGGCCCAGCACGATCCCCGCCCACTCCAGGCGGGTATTGCGCGCGCCCCAGAAATAACCGCAAAGCAGAGTGAACAGCGGCACCGTGGCCACCGCCAAGGCCGCCACCCCCGAGGCCACGCCCGCGTGCTCGGCCACCGTCACCGCGCCGTTACCACAACTGAGCAACAGCACCCCGATCGCCGCAGCCGCCTTCCACTGCTGCCACGTGGGGGCCGGCACCCCGCGCCAGCGCAAAAAGGCATACAGCAGGGTCCCGGCAATGATGAAACGCACGCCCCCCAGCATCAGCGGTGGCCAGTACTCGACGCCGATGCGGATCACCAGGTAGGTCGACCCCCAGATCACATACAGCGCAAAAAAGGCTCCAATCAGCGGTAACGGGAATCGGCGAAGACCAGGCATGGGACGCTCTAAGGCAGGACAAGTGGAGCGTTATTCTAGAAAGCCGACAGACGGAACTTAAGTTACAAAACCTGTTTATAAGGCCCATACACTTTTCAAAACACGGAGATAACGGCTATAAGCCGTACTTTCGAAAGCCAGCTGTTCAGGGAGCCTGTTTATGGATAAATACGACCGGATGCTGCTCAGCGCCCTCATGGAAAACGGGCGAGCGTCCTACGCCGAATTGGCGCGCAAAGTGAACCTGTCAGCCCCCGCCGTCGCCGAGCGCGTGGCCAAGCTTGAGTCCAGCGGCGTGATCACCGGCTACCAGGCCAACGTCGACCTGGCCAAGGTCGGCCTGCCGATCCAGTGCCTGATCGAGCTGCGCCTGACCCAGCACGGCAACCAGAAAGCCTATGACGAAATGATCAGGATCCCCCAGCTCACCGAGTGCCATCGCGTCACCGGCGACTCCTGCGTGATCATGCGCGGCGCGGTGGCCTCGATGATCGAATTGGAAGACTTGATCAATCGTGTCGCCCAGTTCGGCTCCAGCAAGACCTCGATCGTGCTTTCCAGCGCCTTCGAAAAACGCATCCCCCTAGGGCAACTGGAAGGCAACGGCAAAAACGGCGCATGAGGTCCCGGGCTGCTCGGGCGGCCTGGAAAGTCAGAACCCGCGATGGCGCTTGAGATGTTCGTTGATCTTGGCCGCCGGGACTTTCTGCAGGCTGCGCAGCAGATCATGGGACAGCTCGCGCACGCCGTGCGTGTGCCGCAGCTCCTGCGCCAGGTGCGCGGTCAGGTTGGCCGCCATCTCGGCGTCGGCCATGGCCCGGTGAGCCTGGCCGGTGTGGGGCAACCCGGCGAATCGGGTGAGGGTACCCAGCTTGTGGTTGGGCGCCGCCGGCATCAGGCGCCGGGCCAGCAACAGCGAGCAGGCAAAGTGCTGCAAGCGTGTGCGCTTGATCTGCCCCAGCTCGAAGTCCCAGAACTTCTGGTCGAAGGCTGCGTTGTGCGCCAGCAATGGCGTGGTCCCGACAAACTCGTTGACCTCGTTCATCACCTGCTGGGCACTGGGCGCGGTGCGCAGCATGGCGTTGCTGATGCCGGTCAGTTGTTCGATAAACGCCGGCACGCGCACGCCGGCATTCATCAGGCTCTGGTAACGCTCGACGATGCGCCCCTGTTCTAGAATCACCACGGCGATTTCCGTGGCCCGGCAGCTGCTGCTGGGGGAGATTCCGGTGGTTTCAAAGTCGATGACGGCTATGCGTTCCAAACCTGTTCCTTGCGTTCAATAATCAGTTTTTGAGCAGCAACGCGCCTTCGATCGGCACGTAGCGTGTGGCCGCGCGAATCAGCGAATTGGCGGTGAGACCCGGCACACCGTAGGCCACGGCGGCCACCCCGTGCTTGTTGATGATGCGCTCGAGCAGCATGTCGAAATCGCCGTCACCGGAAGCCAGCACCACTTCGTCGACGTGATCGGCGGCGTCCATGATATCCAGGGTGATGCCCACGTCCCAGTCGCCCTTGGCCGAGCCGTCGCTGCGCTGGATGTAGGGCTTGAGCTTCACGGTGAAACCGAGGTTGCGCAGGATCTGCTGGAACTGCTGCTGCTTGCTGTCGCCGCGATCGATGGCGTAGGCATAGGCCTCGACGATCTGCCCGTGCTGGCTGATGTCAGCCCACAAGGCGGCATAGTTGAAATGACAGCCGTAGGCCTGGCGCACGGTGTAATAGAGGTTCTGGACATCGGCGAACACTGCGATCTTCTTCACCGCACATCCTCTTTGCGCGCACAGGCGCTGGCGATTGTTCGGACCCAGGGCCCGAAAAGTCGCCCAGTATGCCAGCCGCAAGGAAGGTTGGGCGAATCATCAGTCCGGGGCAGCACAATGCCCCGGACGAATGGCGGATCAGACGAAGCTGTCGTCGTCGCCGAACAACGACGAGCCGTCATCGCTGTAGTCGGCGTCGGCAAACCCGCCCTGGTCGTTGCCGTAGCTGTCGTTACCGGCCATGCGCGGTTCGTCACCCCAACCGGTACCGCTGTCATTGACCGGCGCGGGTTCTTCCTTGATCACTTCGACGACTTCCTGTGGTGCCTGGTTGCTGTGGAACAGACTGCTGATGCCCTGCGCCAGCATCACCCCGCCCGCCACCCCGGCAGCGGTCTTCAGGGCGCCACCGAGGAAGCTGCCGCCAGCCGCTGGCGCCTGTTGCACCGGGGCGGCGGCGTTCTGGGCCGGCGCGCTGAAGTTTTGCGCGCCGAGCTGCGCAGTGGGTGCCGAGCGTCCGGGCTCACGCCAGCCATTGCCGCCGGACGCCGACGGAGCCCGGGAGGCGCCAGGCAGTGGATCACGGGGCCCGCCAAACAGGCTGGACAGGAACCCGCCACCGCCGCTTGGCGCCGCGGCCGGGGTCTGCGCCCGGGCCTGCAACAACTGGTTCTGCAATTGCTCGACCTGTTGCGCGAGCGCCCGGTTTTGCTCGTCGAGGCGCTTGAGCGCCGCTTCTTGCACCAGGATCGCCTGGGTCATGAAATAACCGGCGTCGGGCTGGCGGCCCAGGTGCTCGTTGATCCGCGCCTGCGCCAGGGCGTCGCGCGGTTCGGCCTGGGTTTGTGCCTGTTGCAGTCGTGCAAACAGGTCATCGATCAGGGTTTGCTCTTGGTTGTTCATGGCGACCTCATAGATTGCCGGAGAAATCTGTGCCCTTATCCCGTCTGGATAAGGTGCCCGGCAGTAATGGGGCCGATGCCAACTGTTTCAATGCGCTTTACCTAACGTTTACCTTTGTTCAGGTACGCCCCCCATCGGTTACAGTGTCGCCATACTCTGCAACCTGCGAAAGCGACCGATGAATCCGTTAGACGTACTCCGCGACTCCTTGTATTTCTTCAAGCGCAACCTGAGCGGCATCGTTGCGCTGTGCCTGCCGCTGGTGGTGATCGAGGCCCTGCTGCAACAACTGGTCGATCACACCCAGGGACCCGAGGCGTTTCCCGGCTACAGCGTGATTGTCGGGTTGCTGGTCTATCCGCTGTACACCGCCGCGCTGATCCTGTTTCTCGATGCCCGCAGCCGGGGCGAGTCGCCGCGCACCCGTGACCTGCTGGCAGCCTCGGCCAGCCTGTGGCCGCGCTTCGCCTTGCTGACGGCCGTCAACACGCTGATGATTCTGGTGGGCTTGTCGCTGTACTTCCTGCCGGGCATCTGGCTGATGGTGATGCTGGCGTTCGCCGAGTACCTGCTGGTGCTGCGCAATCTGGCGCCACTGGCCGCGATCCGCGAAAGCATGCGCCTGGCCCGGGGTAATTTCCTGCGCATCCTGGTGTGCATTCTCTGTGTGATGGGGCCACTGTGGCTGCTCAAGGGCGTGACTTTCTCGCTCTATCCGTCACCCCAGAACCCGGTGCTGTCGGTGCTTATCGAAAGCGCTCACAGCTTTCTGCAACTGTTCACCAGCGTGGTGCTGTTTCGCCTGTTCATGCTGATCAGCGAAGCGCCTGACAAAACCCAGGGCAACGCCTGACGGCAGCCCCCTTGGGCTGGCCCCTGCTCTCGGTTATGCTCGGGACCAACTTTGTAACGCCATAAGCCGAGCCCATGACCCGCCTACTGCGCTACACCCTGTTGGGCCTGCTGATCCTTGCCGGCCTGTTGCTGGCCTCGACCTACAGCCTGACCTGGCGCCCCGAGGCCAAGGAATCCCTGACCGTGCAGTGCAGCGGCCCCGCCCCGTCGCTGGTGCCTGGCCAGGCGCTGAAGGTCATGACCTGGAACGTGCAGTACCTGGCGGGCAAGCGTTATGTGTTCTGGAACGACCTGGCCCAGGGCAGCGACGAATCCCCGACCCCGGAAGACATGGCCTTCAGCCTGGATGAAGTGGCGCGGGTGATCCGCGATGAACAGCCGGATGTCGTGCTGTTGCAGGAGCTGGATGACGGCGCCAAGGCCAGCGACTATCAGGACCAGCTCAAACTGCTGCGCGAACGTCTGGCGGATCTCTATCCCTGCAGTACCTGGGCGTTCGACTGGAAAGCTGACTTCGTGCCGGACCTGCATATTTTCGGCAGTGTTGGCCGGCAACTGGCCACCTTGAGCCGCTACCAGATCGAACACGCCGAACGCCAGCAATTGCCCGAGCCGCCGCTGAACTTCATCAGTCGCCAGTTCCAACCGAAAAACGCCTTGCTGGTGAGCTACCTGCCCCTCAGAGACGGCGGCCAGGTGGCGCTGCTCAATACTCACCTGGACTGGGTACGCCAGCCGGACGACAGCCAGCAGAACAAGGTCGCGGCCATCGCCAAGGTGGTGGACAAATTCGAAGCGCGCGGCACCCCGTGGCTGATCGGGGGTGACTTCAACCTGCTGCCCCTGGGCCAGTTCCAGCGCCTGCCCCCTGAACAGCGCACGCCCTACACCGCCGACAGCCCCCTGCACGCGTTGTGGGACAAGTACCCGATGATCCCGACCAACAACGAAGCCAGCGGCATCGACCGCGCCCGCTGGCTGACCCACTACCCCAACGACCCCGGACTCAACGGCCCGGACCGAACGGTCGACTACCTGTTCTACAGCCCACGGATCAAGCGGGTAGAAGGCGAGGTCCGGCAGGACGATACGCTGCGCATCTCCGATCACTTGCCGGTGATTGCACGGTTCCTGTTACCGGCAGCGCCGTAACCCTGGGCTTTTTGTAGCGGCCTCTTGGCTGACCGGGGTGTTGGATTTGGCCGAGTACATATCCAACATCCCGGTCGGCCCAGAGGTGCAACGTCGCACCACTGTTGTGTAGATACCGAGACCACCGAGGGCAAGCGGAGCGCCAACCCGCCCGCTCCCACCCAACCTTCAGGACTTGCGCGGCTTGGCCCGTGCCGTGGCCTCTGCCACCAGGGGGTCATCGGGCCAGTAGTGCTTGGGGTATCGCCCCTTCAAGTCCTTCTTCACTTCGGCGTAGGTACTGCGCCAGAAGTTCGCCAGGTCCTGGGTCACTTGCACCGGGCGGCGGGCCGGTGACAGCAGGTGCAGCTTGACCACCTGCCGGCCACCGGCAATGCGCGGGGTCTCGGCCAGGCCAAACAATTCCTGCAGGCGCACCGCGAGAATCGGTGGCTGTTCGCTGTAGTCCAGGCGGATCGACGACCCCGAAGGCACGCTCAGGTGATGGGGCGCCTGTTCATCCAGGCGTTGGGGCAACGGCCAGGGCAGCAAGTTATGCACAATGCTCGACAGGTCCAGGTTGGCAAAGTGGCTGAGCCGCGAAACCCGCCCCAGATAAGGCATCAGCCAGTGTTCCAGGCCCTTGAGCAGCGCGCCGTCGCTGACATCCGGCCAACCGCTGTCGCCCTGCTGATCGAGGTCGAGCTGGCGCAAGAGCGCCACACGGGCCTGCCATTGCCGCAGCTCCGGGGTCCAGGGCAACAGCTCCAGGCCCTTGCGCCGCACCAGGTTGACCAGCGCCTGACTGCGCGCCGCTTCATCCAGGCCGGTCAACGGCTCACGACTCAATACCAGCTCACCGACCTTGCGCTGGCGCTCGGCCCGCAGCACGCCTTCGCGCTCGTCCCAATCCAGTTGATCGACGCAACGCACTTGCTCGGCCAAGACCGAGTCGAACAGTGCCGGGTCAAACTCCGCCGCCAGGTAGATCCGTTCTTCCCGTTGCCCCTGGCGACTGCCCAGGTCGGCGATGACCAGCCAGCCCTGCTTCATCAGGCTGTCGGCTTCGGCAAACAACGCCGCGCGCCCGTTGGCCAAGCGATACTCCGCACCGCCCGGGCGGCGCTGCTGGGCCACGCGGTCCGGGTAGGCCAGGGCCAGCAACGCGCCGAGCCAGCGCGGATGTTGCGGGTCCGGCACCGGTTGCTCGGCTTTGCCACGCAGATAACCGCGATACTGCCGCGCCAGTTGCCGAGCCCGCTGCACACCTCCCTGGGCGCCCCGGGCCGCACGCTCCTCACCGGACAGCAGCACCAGGCGACTGTGCAGGTCGGCACCGGCACCGCGCAGAATATCCCGTTCGCCGAGCAACGCCGCGACATCGCAGGCCATGTTCGCCAGGCCCAGCGCCTGGCCGCGCAGCAACAAATGGGCAATACGGGGGTGGGCCGGCAGTTCGGCCATGGCCTGGCCATGGCGGGTCAGTTGCCAGTCTTGTGGCGAGGAGCCTTGCAGGGCCCCCAAGCGTTCGAGCAGGTCCTGGGCCTGGGCATATGCCGCCGCCGGCGGCACATCGAGCCACACCAGTTGCCCCGGGGTCACGCCCCAGCGCCCCAATTGCAACGCCAGGCCGGCGAGGTCCGCCGAGAGAATTTCGGCGCTGGCGTAGGCGGCCAGTTGTTCATGCTGGTCCTGGGACCACAGCCGATAACACACCCCCGGCTCCAGACGTCCGGCCCGACCGGCGCGCTGGGTGGCGCTGGCGCGGGAGATTCGCTGGGTATCGAGGCGCGTCATGCCGCTGCCAGGATCGAAACGCGGCACCCGCGCCAGCCCGGCATCGATCACTACCCGCACGCCGTCGATGGTCAGGCTGGTCTCGGCAATGTTGGTGGCCAGCACCACCTTGCGTTGCCCCGCTGGCGCCGGATCGATGGCCGCCCGCTGCGCGGCCAGGTCGAGTTCGCCGTGCAACGGGCACAACAGCACCGTGGAACGCTCGCCCAGGGCATCGGCCAATTGCTGGTGCACCCGCCGGATTTCCGCCTGCCCGGGCAGAAACACCAACAGGCTGCCGGTCTCGTCATTCAAGGCTTCGAGCACCGTCTGCACCAACCGTGGCTCGATGAATTCGCCCGGCTGGAACGGCCGGCCCCAGCGCATCGCCACCGGGTACATGCGGCCTTCGCTGCGCAGGATCGGCGCGTCACCCAGCAAGCCCGCCAGGCGTTCGCCTTCAAGGGTGGCCGACATCAGCAGAATCTTCAGTGGCTGCTCGTCGCGAAACAGCTCCCGGCCATTGAGGCTCAGGGCCAGCGCCAGGTCGGCATCCAGACTACGCTCGTGGTACTCGTCGAAAATCAGCAGGCCCACGCCTTCCAGCGCCGGGTCTTCCTGCAAGCGCCGGGTGAGGATGCCTTCGGTGACCACTTCGATGCGGGTGGTGGGACCGACCTTGCTGTCCAGGCGGATCCGGTAGCCGACGGTTTCCCCGACTTTTTCCCCCAGCTCACTGGCCAGGCGCTCGGCCGCTGCGCGCGCGGCCAGCCGGCGCGGTTCCAGCATGAGGATGGTTTGCCCGGCCAGCCACGGCTCATTGAGCAGCGCCAACGGCACCCGGGTGGTCTTACCGGCGCCGGGCGGTGCTTCGAGCACGGCTTCATGGCGTGTCGCCAGGGCTTCACGCAGCGCGGGTAAAACTTCATCAATCGGCAAAGAAATCATGCTGGCTCCAAAACAGAGCGGCGAGTATAACGGCGAACTGCTTTGCGTTCGTCACGGTCCTAATTCACAGCGACGACGTTTCGTTTCAAGTTTGCCCAGGAGAATTCTTATGCGTGTTCCGTTTCGTCTGATTGGCGGTGTGCTGGTAGCAACCCTGCTGACCCAACTGACCGCGTGCGGGTCGATTTTCTACCCCGATCGCCGTGGCCAGATCGACGGCAAGATCGACCCGGCGATTGCCGTGCTCGATGCCGTGGGCCTGCTGTTTTATGTGATCCCCGGACTGATCGCATTTGCCGTGGACTTCACCACCGGGGCGATTTATTTCGAGCCAGGCAAGACCGCCCAGGTGGCCCCGGAAAAACTCCAGCAGGCCATCGGCGCCGACGGCCAGGTCGACAACGCCAAGCTGCAGACCATCCTGCAAACCGAGCTGGGCCGCAGCTTCCCGCTGGACGACCCACGCCTGATCCAGCACAAGGGCAGTGCCCAGCAACTGGCATCGCTAGGGCTGCAACCCGCCGCTTGATGGCGCGCACTGAAGGAACGATGCCCCTATGACCAGCAGCCCGGAACACGCTCGCCTGTTACGCCTGGCCACCCGCGCGTCGGTGGCGGTGGCCAGTATCCTGATTGTCGCCAAGGCCATTGCCTGGTGGTTGAGCGGGTCGGTGAGCATGCTCGCCGGCTTGACGGATTCGGCACTCGACGGCGTGACCTCGCTGCTCAACCTGTTGGCGGTGCACTACGCCCTGCGCCCGGCGGACGATGATCACCGCTATGGGCATGGCAAGGCCGAGTCCCTGGCGGGCATGGCCCAGGCGCTGTTCATCGGTGGCAGTGCGTTACTGATCGCCTTCCAGGCCTTCGACCGGCTCAAGCATCCTGAGCCGATCGGTGCCCCCTGGATCAGTATCGGGGTGATTGTGTTTTCCCTCGGCATGACGGCGGCATTGCTGATGCTGCAGCACCGGGTCATCCGCGAAACCGGGTCCAATGCGGTGCGCGCCGATTCACTGCACTACCGCTCCGACCTGCTGCTCAATGGCAGCATCCTGCTTGCCCTGGTGCTGGCCGGGTTTGGCTGGCATCAACTGGACGCCTGGTTCGGCCTGGCCATTGCGGCCTACATTCTGTGGAGTGCGATTCAGATCGCCCGGGAAAGCTTTACCGTGCTGATGGACGAGGAGCTGCCGCCCGAGGTCAGCCAGCACATGCTCGAGCTGGCCTGTGGCGTTCCCGGCGTGCTGGGTGCCCACGACTTGCGCACCCGGGTCTCGGGCAGCCACTGGTTTGTGCAACTGCATCTGGAGTTGCCGGGGGAGCTGACCCTATCCGTCGCCCACGACATCAGCGACCAGGCGGCCGATGCCATTCACGCCGCTTACCCGCGAGCCGAAGTGCTGGTGCACGCTGATCCGCAGGAAGTGGTCAACCCCGTTCGCCATCAGTAACTCACCTGATAACCCCGCGAGCCCAGGCAATTGCCCTGGGCCTGGCGGTAGGCTTGAATCACCTGTGGCGCAGGCTGATAGGTCATGGTCCGTGGATCGAACCCAGTCTGCTGCACAGCCCAGCGAGAACAATCCTCCCCATCCTGATTGACCTGCTGCGGTGACTGGCCGTTGGCTGGATAGGCCAACACGTCGTAGCCATTGCTCACAGGGGGCGGCTGGGGCTCGGGCCCCGCCATCGGCGGCTGCACCACCACATACTGCTGGGTACTGGCGTCGTAGCGGTAGTAAGTGTCCGCGGCGAAGAACAGTAGCGCCCCAGCGCTCCACACCTGCCGCGCGTAGTCCGGCAGGTAGTTGACTCCAATTCCATAGGGCGGCCGCACCACCACATACCTCGGCCCCTGAGGGCGATACCAGTAGCCGGCGGAGTAGAAATAGTCCGCGCCCCGGTAAGGCACATGGTCATTGTGCTCGGGAAAACGCTCGGTCACATCGCCCGGGCGGTATTGCGGGCCAGGGCCCCAACCATTGCCATGCCCGTCGGGACGTCCAGGCCAATGCGGGTCGTAGCCTGGGCGCGGCCCCTGGTATCCGTGCGGGTTATCGTGGCGCCGTGGCACGTCCTGGTAGTAGCCAGGTCGTGGCTCCTGAGTCTGGCGCACGCTGTCGGGACGGCTTTGGATCGGCAGTTCAGCGGCGGTGGAAGGGTTTTGCGGATACTCCTGGTTCCCGGCCTGCGTCGGCACGCTGACACTTGCCCACACCAGACCAACACCTGCTACACGCCAGATGCGCGACTTCATGCTATTCCTCACTGCCTAGGGTGACCTGTACACACGATTGGAACTGCACCGGCCGGTGCTGCGAGAGGTTATCAGTGCCTGGCCTTATTTCGCAGGCAATAAAAAAGGGAGGCCCGTCGGCCTCCCCTTGAGAACTTAGTCCGTGCTCGACGCTTTTGACGCCGGCTCACCTCACTCCGTCTTCTGGACAGTGTGTAGCCCGGGGGCCAACTCGCCTCCTGTTGGAGGGGTGGCCGCGGCTGGCCTGATTCGGCGGGCCGCTGTGGACTGTTTGTCCGGGCAGTGATTCTGGTAATAAGAATAGGCCTGAGGCCACGACAGAGGATTGCGAAGATTGCTCAAATAAACATGACTTGCGCAATTTTTCACCACTGATAGATAATCCACCGCAATTGTTATGACAAAGGCCTGTTTCATGAGCAAACTCGACCGATACGACTTGAGCATTTTGGCGGAATTGCAGCGCGACGCACGCATCTCCAATCAGGAGTTGGCCGAGCGCATTGGCCTGTCGCCCTCGCCTTGCTCGCGGCGGGTCAAGCAGTTGGAGGACGATGGCTACATCAGTCGCCAGGTCGCCTTGCTCGACCGCAAGCTGCTCGGCCTGAGCCTGACGGCTTACGTGTTGATCGGCATGGACCGCCACACCCCCGAGCGCTTCGAGAACTTCGAGGCCGCTATTCGCACCCTGCCCCAGGTACTGGAGTGCAGCCTCGTCACCGGGATGGACGCCGACTACCAGCTCAAGGTGGTGGTGCCGGACATGGACCATTACCAGAAACTGCTGCTCGGCCACCTGACCCGAATTGAAGGGGTGACCAGTGTGCGCTCCAGCTTCGTGCTCAACCAGGTATTGAACAGCACCGAGTTGCCGTTGACCCATTTGCGCGGCTGAGTGCGCATCGCGGGCACGCCTTGCTCCTACGGGGCGCGCTCGTGGCGGCGACGAACAGCTGCGGCACACCGACGCAGGTCAATGCCCCGCCGCGCACCCTTGGCGTATACTCCCCCGGCCTTTTTTGCCCTGCGTACGCTGGAGATGTTCGATGGATCCTGCACTGTTTGAAGAGTGGATGATGACCGGCCTGGTCAGCATCCTGATCATTTTCATGGGTTTCATCGTCTGGGACCTGGCAAAGAAATCCAAGGCCGGACGTTTCGGCTCGTTCATCCTGTTCTTTGTGCTGGGCCTGGGTGTGGCGGCATTCATCATCAAGAGCGTGGTGATTGGCCTGATCGAATCCGGCACTTTATAAGCGCGCAGGCACTTCCTTCCACTGGCCCTGGTCGAGCCCTTCGATCGTCCAGTCACCGATTCGCACGCGCACCAGGCGCAAGGTCGGCAAGCCCACGGCCGCGGTCATGCGCCGCACCTGCCGATTGCGCCCCTCACGAATCACCAATTCCAGCCAATGGGTCGGCACGCTTTTACGAAAGCGTACCGGCGGGTTGCGTGGCCACAGCTCGGGTTCTTCCAACTGGCGGGCCTCGGCGGGCAAGGTCATGCCGTCATTGAGCTCGACACCGTCACGCAAGCGCTGCAACTGCGCGGCCGTCGGCTCGCCTTCGACCTGGACCCAATAGGTCTTGGCCAGCTTGTGCTTGGGGTCGGCAATCCGCGCCTGCAACTGGCCATCATTGGTCAGCAACAGCAGCCCTTCGCTGTCCCGGTCCAGGCGTCCGGCCGGGTAGATCCCCGGAATCTCGATGTAATCCTTGAGCGTCGCCCGCCCTTCGCCATCACTGAACTGCGTCAGCACATCGAAGGGTTTGTTGAACAGAATCAGTTTCGGTTCAGCCGGGGGCGCTTTGGCCACGCGGCGCGGGCCGGCGGCTGCAGCACCTGGACGACGGGAAAGAGGACGAGGACGGGACATGGCAAACACAACATCTAACGGTCAGGGCTGCCCATGCTAGTGCCCCGACCGTCAAATGACCACGATAACAATCAGCGGAACGGCGGCTCGTCGAAGCTGCGCAGTTTACGCGAGTGCAACGAGTTGAGCTCGGTGCGCAGCAGATCCACCGCGGCGATGCCGATTTTCAGGTGCTGGCTGACCGCACGTTCATAAAAGGCGTTGGCCGAACCCGGCAGCTTGATTTCACTGTGCAGCGGCTTGTCCGAGACACACAACAACGTGCCATACGGCACCCGCAGACGATAACCCTGGGCAGCGATGGTGCCGCTTTCCATGTCCACCGCCACGGCCCGCGACAGGTTGATCAACGGCCGCTCCTGGGCCCAGCGCAGTTCCCAGTTACGGTCGTCGTAGGTCAGCACGGTACCGGTGCGCAGGCGTTTTTTCAGGTCATCACCCTTCTCGCCAGTGACGTTGGCCGCTGCCTGTTGCAGCGCCATTTGCACTTCGGCCAACGCCGGGATCGGAATGTTCGGCGGCACCACCCGGTCGAGAATCCCGTCACGCCGCATGTAGGCGTGGGCCAGCACGTAGTCGCCTATCGTCTGGGATTGGCGCAGGCCGCCGCAGTGCCCGATCATCAGCCAGCAGTGCGGACGCAGCACCGCCAGGTGGTCGGTAATGTTTTTCGCGTTGGACGGGCCGACACCAATGTTGACCAGGGTCACGCCATGGCCGTCGGACGCCAGCAAGTGGTAGGCCGGCATCTGGTAGCGGTGCCAGACCACACCGGCGGCAATGGCCGAGGCTTCGCCGTGATCCATGCTCTTTTCGATGATCACGTTGCCCGGCAGCACCATGCGCACAAACCGCGGGTCATTACGCAGTTGCTCCAGGCCATGGACGATGAACTGGTCGACATAGCGGTGGTAGTTGGTCAGCAGGATCCACGGCTGCACGTGCCGCCAGTCGCTGCCGGTGTAGTGCACCAGGCGGCGCAGGGAAAAATCGACGCGCGCGGCGTCGAACAAGGCCAGTGGCAGCGGATCGGTGTTCTCCCAATCGTACAGGCCATCGGCGATGCCATCGGTGGCCGCCGACAGGTCGGTGCTCGGGAACACCCGCGCCAGCACCGCGGCGGTGACGCCGGAGCCGGCCAGTTCATCGCCCTGCTCGACCACGTAGGGGTAAGGGATATTCTGCTGGCTGACACCCACTTCCACCGTCACGGTGAAGTCGTGCATCAGGGGCACCAGTTGCTCCAGCAAGTACTTACGAAACGCCGCCGGATGGGTGACGGTGACGCTGTAGGTCCCGGGCAACTGCACCTTGGCGTAAGCCCGGGTGGTCTGTGGGACTTCGCCCTGGCACAGGTAGGTCAGGCGCAGTTCCGGGTAGCGGAACATCGCACGCTGTTCGGCATCGGGTTCGATGCGGTCCTTGAGATAACGCTTGAGCGCCTGGTTCAACGCCGTAGTGGCTCGCTCGTGCAGCGCGGCGAGCCGGTCCACGGCTTGTTCAGCGGTTTGAACGACAATAAAGTCTTCGGTCACGATCAGCTTCCTGTGTTCTGGCTTGCAGGCCTTCATCTTGCCTGCAACACCGCGTCACGGGAACACCGGAGTGGGGGTGTCGCGCAATCAGAAACCCTGCGGGGTCGAGCGCGCCACAATCGCCTCGACATCCAGGCCGCGCGGCAAGGTGCCATACACCCGCCCAGCCGTTCCCAACCGACTGGCGATAAAGCCATCGCTGACACTGCAATTGCCCGCTTCAAGCAACAACTTGGCCTGCAGGCCCAGGGCAATGTCTTCGGTCAACTGGCGGGCGCGGTACTGGATGTCGCTGGTGTCCTTGAACGCCGCCTGCAACTGCTGGATGTGTGCGGCCAGGCGCTTGTCGCCATGCCCGTCGCCCAGTTCGCAGAACAACGCATCGAGCACTCCGGGCTCTTTGGACAGGGCGCGCAGCACGTCCAGGCACTGTACGTTGCCGGAACCTTCCCACGTCGAGTTCACCGGCGCCTCACGGTACAGGCGCGGCAGGATGCTTTCCTCGACATAACCGGCGCCGCCCATGCATTCGGCCGCCTCGTTGATCATGGCCGGGGCGCGCTTGCAGATCCAATACTTGCCCACCGCCGTCACCAGCCGGGCGAATTTGGCTTCCTGGGCGTCATCCCGCTGATCCAGCGCCTGGCCCATGCGCAGGCTCAAGGCCAGGGCGGCCTCGCTTTCCAGTGCCAGGTCGGCCAGCACGTTCTGCATCAGCGGCTGTTCGTTGAGTAACTTGCCACCCACCTGGCGGTGGGCACAGTGATGGCTGGCCTGGGTCAGCGCCTGGCGCATCAAGGCACTGGAACCGACCATGCAATCAAAACGGGTCATGGCGACCATTTCGATAATGGTCGGTACCCCACGTCCCTCTTCACCGATCATCCACGCCAGCGCCCCACGGAACTCGACTTCACTGGAGGCATTGGAGCAATTGCCCAGTTTGTTTTTCAGACGCTGGATGTAGAACTGGTTACGCGTGTCATCCGGACGATGACGCGGCAGCAGGAAGCAGGTCAGGCCCTTGTCGGTCTGGGCCAGGGTCAGGAAGGCGTCGCACATCGGCGCCGAGCAGAACCATTTATGGCCCACCAGTTCATAGGCCTGGCCCGGACCGGCAGCACCGACCGGGTACGCCTTGGTGGTATTGGCCCGCACGTCGGTACCGCCCTGCTTCTCGGTCATCGCCATGCCGATGGTGACGCCGGCCTTGTGGGCCATGCCGACATTGCGTGGGTCATACTCGCGGGCGAGGATTTTCGGCAGCCATTGCCGGGCGATGTCCGGCTGCAGATGCAAGGCAGGCACGCTGGCGAAGGTCATGGTCAGCGGGCAGCCACTGCCGGCTTCGGCCTGGCTGTGCAGGTACGACATCGAGGCCCGGGCAACATGGGCGCCGGCCTGCGGGTCGGTCCAGGGCAAGGACGTCAGCCCGTGCTCGACCGCCGTCCGCATCAGTTCATGGTAGGCCGGGTGAAACTCCACCAGATCGATGCGGTGGCCATAGCGATCATGGCTGGAGAACAGCGGTTTGTTCTGGTTGGCCAGGAACCCCGCCGCCATCAGCGGCCCCCCCGCCAAAGCACCATAGGCGTCGATTCGCGACTCGGCCCAGCCCGCCCCGAAACGTCGCGACCATTCTTGTAACGGCAGGTCGATCCGGTACAGGTTGACCCCGTCCAGGGAGGGTGGCTGATTGGTGACTTCGTGGGTTTCGGCGAACTGGTGCAGGTTCATGGCGGGCCTTCTAGGGTCAGCGAAGACCCTCAGTTAAGCACCCTGCCACCCCCTAAAAAAGTGGCATATGCGCCTAAATACCGGCGCTTTCACCTTGCTTCTGGCAGAGTAACCGGCGATGGAGCACCGCCTGCAACTCTTCGAATTTCACCGGCTTGCTCAGGTAATCGGTCAGCCCGGACTCGAAGTCCAGGCGGGTGGCGGCCACCGCAGCCAGCACTGCCACATTGGCGTAGCCCGGCAGCGCGCGAACCTGTTCGCACATCGACTGCCCGCCCAGCGCAGGCATGGGACTGTCCAGCAACACCGCATCAAATTGTTCACGGCGCAGGCACTCCAGCGCGGCCGGGGCGCTGTCGACACTGCGCACCCGATAGCCGAGCTTGAGCAGCATGCCGCGCACCACCAGTTGATTGATGCTGTCGTCGTCGACCAACAACACCCTGCAATCCTGAGGGGCGCGCACGCTCGCCAGGTCTTGGCCGTGGCGCACAGGGGCGACGCTCGGCTGCACCGTCACTATCTCGAACTCGACATCCAGCTGGAACCGGCTGCCACGCCCGGGTTCGGAACGGTGGGTCAGGCGCCCGCCGATCAACTCGACCAATTGCCGACAGATCGCCAGCCCCACGCCCAGGCCGCCGTACTCGCGCGTCATGGAGCCGTCGAGCTGGAAAAAACGCTGATACATGGTCGCTTCGCCCAGGTCAGTGAAGCCGATGCCGGTGTCGATCACCGCAAAGGACAACGCCTGGCGCCCGGCTTCAGCCGGCTTGCCGCTGACCCGCAACGCCAGCCCGCCGACGTGGGTGAACTTGATCGAGTTGTCCAGCAGGCACTCCAGGCACTGCACCAGCTTGGCGCTGTCACCGTGCAGGCGATCGGGCAGGCCCTGGGCCAGCTCAACCTTGAAATCCAGGGCCTTGCTCGCGGCATTGGCGGCGAACTGCTGGTGCAGGCCATCGACCACCGAACGCAGGCTGAACGACTCCGGGTAGACCTTGAGGCGCCCGGCCTGCAACTCGGTCAGGGTCAGGATGCCGTTGACCATGCGCATCATGTCCCGCGCCGAACCGGCGGCGGTCTGCTGATACTGCTCCAGCTCCGGATCCAGCTCGACGGTCTGCATCAACTCCAGCGAACCGATCACCCCGTTCATCGGCGTGCGCAGTTCGTGGGTCAGGGTCGCCAGGAACTCGTCCTTGAGCTGGTTACTGTGGGCCAGTTGCTGGTTCAACACTTCCAGCTTCTGCCCGGCGTCGAGCAATGTCTGCGCCTGCTGCTCGCGCATGGTGTTGATGCGATCAGCCAGGGCCAGGGACAGCAACGCGACTTCAATTGCCGAACCGATCTGGCTGGCGTACATGGTCAGGAACACGTTAGGCAGGTAGCCCAGCACCATCAGCGTATTGACGATGCCGCCGAGCAGGAACGCCGACCAGGCGATGATGAAATAGCGTGCCACCCGCAGGCCGCGCCACCAGGCGAAAATCCCCGCCGAGAAAATCACCACGGTAAAGATCAGCGCCAGTGCCGTGGCCAGACGCAGAGCCAGGGCATAACTGGTCATCAACGACAGGCCGACCACCACCGCGCTGCAGGCCACCAATGCCAATAGCAGACGATCAAGCCAGCGACTGTGGCTGGAGGTCTGCAGGAAGCTGCGGGCGAACTGACTGCCGAACAGTGCCGCGCAGCCGATGAAAAACGGAGTCGCGGCGTTGGCCCACCACGGGTTGTCCGGCCAGAAGTACTCCACTGCCGCCCCGTTTACCGAGAGCTGGTACAGGCCGAACGAGGCGATATAGAAGATGTAATAGAGGTAGCTGGTGTCGCGCACGCTGAGGTAGATGAACAGGTTGTAGACCAGCATCCCCAACAGGACCCCGTAAATCAGCCCGAGGATATACAGGCGCACCGGCTGGTCTTCCAGGTAGGCGGTACTCGACCACAGCGTCAACGGCGCCTGGATCGAACCCTGGCTTTGCAGGCGCAGATAAACGGTCTTCTGTTCATTGGCCACGAAGGGCAGGTCAAACAGGTAGTTGTTCTGGCGAATTTCCCGGGTGGCGAACGGCAAGGCGTCGCCGGTGCGCTGCTTGAGCTGATAATTCCCAGCGCCATCGGCCAGGTACAGGTCGACGTGATCCAGAGGCGGATACGCCAGCTCCAGCAACCAGGTGCGCAAGACGTCGGGATTGTTCGGGCGGTAATGCAGGTCGATCTTCAGCCAGAACACCGAACGGGAGTAACCGGCGTTCAGGGTGGCTTTGTGATGGGGTTGGAAATGGCCGGCCGCCGCTTGTGCCTGGACGTCTTCGATGCTCGCAGTGCCGGCGACATCCTCGTACACCTGCATGATCCGACCCAAGGGGAGTTTTTGGGTGGACTCATCAAAATCCGCTGCGCTCGCCAACATGGGCAAGCTCAACAGCAACATCAGCAAATAGCGCATAAAGCCCCAGCATGGCCTGTCCGGTGCGTCAGGAAGCCCCCCATTTCCTTTTGAGCAGACGTCGAGCCGGTACAACCTGTTATTGGTTTGGATCCACTCTAGCATAGCCGTTGGTGGCGATTGAACACCATTGAAATTTTTAGTTTAAAGGCTCTAGCACGGGCTTTTCAGGGGCCCACGACAGTCAAGATCTGAAGATCTGGTCAGATTATGAGGATCATTCATAACCAACCGCCGCGGCCACGAGACCACGCGGCTGGCAGCAAGTCCTGGCGTGCTGCCAGGCGCACCGAAAAAACTTGTTTGGTGGTAAGCTCGCGCACCATGAATATCTACAGCTCTCGCCCCGTTGTCCTCTGTCTCTCCGGCCACGACCCAAGTGGTGGCGCCGGCTTGCAGGCAGATATCGAAGCCCTGCTGGCTCAGGGTTGTCATGCGGCCCCGGCCGTCACTGCCCTGACCGTGCAAGACACCGTCAATGTCAGTGATTTCCGCGTCCTCGATCGTGAGTGGGTACTGGCCCAGGCCAATGCCGTCCTCAACGACTCGCAGGTTGCGGCGGTCAAGTTGGGCATGCTCGGCTCACTGGAAATGGTCGACACGGTGGTCGAACTGCTCCAGGCGCATCCGCACCTGCCCGTGGTCTGCGACCCGGTGCTGCGCGCTGGCGGTGGCGGACGCCTGGGCAAGGACGAAGTCGGCTACGCCATGCGCGAGCGCCTGCTGCCACTGGCGATTATCGCCACCCCCAACCTTCCTGAAGCCCGGATCCTGGCTGAACTGCCAGACGGCAGCGCCGACCAGTGCGCAGAAAAACTCCTCCCTTTCGTCAAACACTTGCTGATTACCGGCGGGCATGGCGACGAACATCAAGTACACAATCGCCTCTACAGCCGCGACGGTCACCGCGAAACCTTTACCTGCCAGCGCCTGCCCGGCAGCTACCACGGATCCGGATGCACCCTGGCCAGTGCGCTGGCCGGTCGCCTGGCCCAGGGTGAACACCTCGCCAGCGCGGTGAAGTCAGCACTGGACTACACCTGGCGCACCCTGCGTGACGCCGAACAACTGGGCAAAGGCCAGTTTGTTCCGCGTCGCCTGCCGCTGGATTTTTGCTCGTAACGCCATGAGGCTTGCCCGATGAAATTACGTGGTCTGTACGCCATTACCGACAGTCAGTTACTGGCCGGCAAGTTCCTGCCCTATGTGCAAGCAGCACTGGAGGGTGGCGTGACCTTGCTGCAGTACCGCGATAAAAGCAGCGACGAGGCGCGCCGCTTGCGCGAAGCCCAAGCCCTGCGCGACCTGTGCGAGCGCTACAAGACCCAGTTGATCATCAACGACGACGCCGAACTGGCCGCGCGCCTGGGCGTCGGCGTTCACCTGGGGCAAACCGATGGCCCACTGACCCCGGCCCGAGCACTGCTGGGCCGCCAGTCGATCATTGGCTCGACCTGTCACGCGCAGATCGAGCTGGCTGAACAAGCGGCCAAGGAAGGCGCCAGCTATGTCGCCTTCGGCCGCTTCTTCAACTCCAACACCAAACCCGGCGCACCGACCTGCAGCCTCGAGCTGCTCGACCAGGCCCGCGCCCGGTTGAACCTGCCGATCTGTGCGATCGGTGGTATTACCCTGGACAACGCCGCCCCGCTGGTGGCCCATGGGGTCGACTTGCTGGCCGTGGTCCATGGCCTGTTCGGCGCCGACAGCACGAGCGAAGTGACCCGCCGCGCGCGCGCCTTCAACGCACTGTTCACTTCCTGAATTTTTGAGAGCCCTACCATGTCTCGTTCCGAAACCCTGTTTGCCAATGCCCAGAAACACATTCCCGGCGGCGTGAACTCCCCCGTACGTGCATTCAAGAGCGTGGGCGGCACTCCGCTGTTCTTCAAGCACGCCGAAGGCGCCTACGTGACGGACGAAGACGACAAGCGTTATGTCGACTACGTGGGCTCCTGGGGCCCGATGATTCTCGGCCACAGCCACCCCGACGTGCTGGACGCGGTGCGCAAGCAGCTGGAGCACGGCCTGTCCTACGGCGCCCCGACGGCGATGGAAACCGAAATGGCCGACCTGGTCTGCTCGATCGTCCCGTCCATGGAAATGGTGCGCATGGTCAGCTCCGGCACTGAAGCGACCATGAGCGCGATTCGCCTGGCCCGTGGTTTCACCGGCCGTGACAGCATCATCAAGTTCGAAGGCTGCTACCACGGCCACTCCGACAGCCTGCTGGTCAAGGCCGGCTCGGGCCTGCTGACCCAAGGTGTGCCGAGCTCCGCCGGGGTGCCCGCCGACTTTGCCAAGCACACCCTGACACTGCCGTTCAACGACATCGATGCCGTGGCCAAGATGCTCGGCGAAGTCGGTCAGGAAGTGGCGTGCATCATCGTCGAGCCGGTTGCGGGCAACATGAACTGCGTACCGCCGGCGCCCGGCTTCCTCGAAGGCCTGCGCAGCCTGTGCGACCAGCACGGCGTGGTGCTGATTTTCGACGAAGTGATGACCGGTTTTCGCGTGGCATTGGGCGGCGCCCAGGCGTACTACGGCGTGACTCCAGACCTCAGCACTTTCGGCAAGATCATCGGCGGCGGCATGCCGGTGGGTTGCTTCGGCGGCAAGCGCGAAATCATGTCGCACATTGCCCCGCTGGGCCCGGTCTACCAGGCTGGCACCCTGTCGGGTAACCCGCTGGCGATGGCGGCCGGCCTGACCACCCTGCGCCTGATCAGCCGCCCAGGCTTCCACGCCGAACTCAGTGACTACACCAGCCGCCTGCTCGATGGCCTGCAACAGCGTGCCGATGCGGCGGGCATTCCGTTCGTCACGACCCAGGCAGGTGGCATGTTCGGCCTGTACTTCAGTGGCGCCGACGACATCGTGACCTTTGACGACGTCATGGCCAGCGATGCCAACCTGTTCAAGCGTTTCTTCCACCTGATGCTCGAAGGCGGCGTGTACCTGGCGCCAAGCGCCTTCGAAGCCGGCTTCACCTCGATCGCCCACGGCGACGCCGAGTTGCAGCTGACCCTGGACGCAGCCGAGCGTGCATTTGCCGCGCTGAAGTAAGCCAAAACCGCTGACGTCGGCCTGGGTCGACGTCAGCTTTATCCTACATTGCTGTCTTTTTGCTGCTACGACTATCCAAGTTCCCGCTAAAAGCGGTAGATATAGTTCCCGCGCGGCAGAAAAACGAGTAAAGACTTTGTAAGGATGGTCCTGCTTATTTCATAATGCGCGCTTATTGGATCCCTCGATGGGTCCGCGCGCCCTTCAGAGGTAAGTCGATTCCCATGAACCGCACCGGCCGCACCCTTGCATTGGGCTGCCTGTTGCTCCTTCAGCCGCTGCTCGCGCACGCACAAGCAGGCGGCAACTCGTTGTTGATCCCGGCAATGGGTCGTTGCACCCTCAATACCCAGCCTGAAGACCTGAAGGAGGCCCTTGAAGCCTGCCAGAAAGCGTCGGACGCCGGGGATGCGGAAGCGCAATACGAGTTGGGCGAGTTCTACTACGACGGTAAAAATGCACCGCGCGACCTCAATCAAGCCCTGAGCTACTTCGAAAAGGCCTCCCTGCAAGGCCACGCCCAGGCGCAATTCAAGCTCGGCACCATGTTCTTCCACGGCGAAGGCGTGCCCGCCAACAACGTCCAGGCGTACATCGTGCTGAAAATGGCTGCGGTCAACGGCGCCGAAGATGCGCTGGACACTGCCGACGAAGTCGCCGAGCACATGCAACGCGATGAACTGGAAGTCGCCACCCAGGTGCTGGGGCAGATTTTCCGCAAGTACCTGATGGAACTGCAAAACGCCGATGGGCGTACGCCGTTTTCGCCACTGCCGTAAGCCTTCACAGACCTGCCTGGCCCCATCGCGAGCAGGCTCGCGATGAAGACGACGCGGTATTAAGGCTTACTTCTCAGGCATTGGCATCGGAAACGGCATGACATTGCCGACCGCGCCACGGGCTTCGCTGATTTTTGGCGTGCCCAGGCGCTCGACCTCGTCGATGCGCACAATCGAATGCATCGGCACAAAACTGCGCACCACGCCTTCGAACTGCGCCTTGAGCTTCTCTTCGCTCGGATCGACGACCACTTGCGTGCGCTCGCCAAAGACGAACTCTTCCACTTCCAGGAAGCCCCACAGATCACTTTGATAGATCTGCTTGGCGTACATTTCGAACACCTGGCCCTGGTTGAGGAAAATCACCTTGTAGATTGGAGCTTCACGTTTGGTCATGGTGGGCGGGTAACACATCGAGGGATAAAAATGAGGGCGCGAACTATAGCATAGCCGCTGGACGCACGACGGTAGGAACCTGAGGACTTGTTCCCTATAATGCGCGGTTCTTTGAATCACGTGATGAACCCGTCCATGGCCAAGAAGCTTTACATCGAAACCCACGGTTGCCAGATGAACGAGTACGACAGCTCGCGCATGGTTGATCTGCTGGGTGAACACCAGGCCCTGGAAGTGACCGCCCGCGCCGAAGACGCAGACGTGATTCTGCTCAACACCTGCTCGATCCGCGAACGTGCCCAGGACCGGGTGTACTCCCAGTTGGGCCGCTGGCGTGAGCTGAAGCTGGCCAACCCGGAGATGGTGATCGCCGTCGGCGGCTGCGTGGCCAGCCAGGAAGGCGCCGCCATCCGCGACCGCGCCCCCTATGTCGACGTGGTTTTCGGCCCGCAGACCCTGCACCGCCTGCCGGAAATGATCGACGCCGCGCGGATCACCAAACTGCCGCAGGTCGACGTCTCGTTCCCGGAAATCGAAAAATTCGATCACCTGCCCGAACCGCGCATCGACGGCCCGAGCGCCTATGTCTCGGTGATGGAAGGCTGCAGCAAGTACTGCACCTTCTGCGTGGTGCCCTACACCCGTGGCGAAGAAGTCAGCCGGCCGTTCGATGACGTGATCGCCGAGATCATTCACCTGGCCGAGAATGGCGTGCGTGAAGTGACCCTGCTGGGGCAGAACGTCAACGGTTACCGCGGCACCACCCACGACGGGCGCCTGGCTGACCTGGCCGAGCTGATCCGGGTGGTGGCGGCGGTCGACGGCATCGACCGTATCCGCTACACCACGTCCCACCCGCTGGAGTTTTCCGATAGCCTGATCCAGGCCCACGCCGACGTACCGGAGCTGGTCAAGCACCTGCACTTGCCGGTGCAATCGGGTTCGGACCGAATCCTCTCGGCCATGAAGCGCAACCACACCGCACTTGAGTACAAGTCCAAGCTGCGCAAATTGCGCGCCGCCGTGCCGGGCATCTGCATCAGCTCGGACTTCATCGTCGGCTTCCCGGGTGAAACCGAGAAAGACTTCGAACAGACCATGAAGCTGATCGAAGACGTTGGCTTCGACTTCTCCTACTCGTTCGTCTACAGCCAGCGCCCGGGCACCCCGGCCGCCGACCTCGCCGACGACACGCCGGAAGAACTGAAAAAACAGCGCCTGAACGCCCTGCAGCATCGCCTCAATCAGCAAGGCTTCGAAATCAGCCGACAAATGGTCGGCTCGATCCAGCGGATCCTGGTCACCGACTACTCGAAAAAAGACCCTGGCGAACTGCAGGGGCGCACCGAGAACAACCGCATCGTCAACTTCCGCTGCGACACACCGACCCTCATCGGCCAGTTCGCCGACGTGCACATCGACGCCGCACAGCCACACTCGCTGCGGGGTTCGCTGATCCAATAACACCGCCGATCACTGTAGGAGCCGAGCTTGCTCGCGATTGCGATCTGACATTCAGCAAATGTGTCGTCTGTCACGCCGCCATCGCGAGCAAGCTCGCTCCCACAGGGACTGCGTACGACGTTGGTTATTTAAGAGCTTTCGCACCCAGGCCACTGGCGTTATCCTTGATTTCATCTTAATTGCCCAAGGGCGGCTGAAAACAACCTTGAACGCACCCATAGAACCGCATCGTTTTATCCTCGAGCCCTTTGAGGCTCACCGCTTCGCCAATCTGTGCGGGCAATTCGACGAGCATTTGCGCTTGATCGAACAGCGCCTGGCGATCGTGATCCGCAACCGCGGCAATCAGTTCGAACTGATCGGCGAGCTCAAGCACACCACCTGGGCGGAAAACCTGCTGCGCCGTCTCTACCGCGAAACCAAGGGTAGCGAGCTGTCGCCGGACATGGTTCACCTGTTCCTGCAGGAATCGGCCGTCGAAGAGCTGGACAACCACGCCCCCGCCGAACCCGCCGTAGCCTTGCGCACCAAAAAAGGCATGATTCGCCCTCGCGGCTTGAATCAGCAGCGCTACGTGAAGGAAATCCTCGCTAACGACATCAACTTCGGGATCGGCCCGGCCGGTACCGGCAAGACCTACCTGGCTGTCGCCTGCGCGGTAGATGCCCTGGAGCGCGAGCAGATTCGCCGCATCCTGCTGGTGCGCCCGGCGGTCGAAGCGGGCGAGAAACTCGGCTTCCTGCCGGGCGACCTGTCGCAGAAGATCGACCCTTACCTGCGCCCCCTGTACGACGCCCTGTATGAAATGCTCGGTTTCGAATACGTGGCCAAGCTGATCGAACGCCAGGTAATCGAGGTCGCGCCGCTGGCCTACATGCGCGGACGTACGCTGAACAACAGCTTCATCATCCTCGACGAAAGCCAGAACACCACCGTGGAACAGATGAAAATGTTCCTGACCCGGATCGGCTTTGGCTCCACGGCGGTCATCACCGGCGACATCACCCAGGTCGATCTGCCCAAGGGCACCAAGTCCGGACTCAACCACGTGATTGAAGTGCTCGAGGACGTACCGGGTATCAGCTTTACTCACTTCAAGCCCAAAGACGTGGTGCGCCACCCGCTGGTGCAGCGCATAGTCGAAGCCTACGAGCGCTTCGAAAATCGCGCTGTACCCGACGCCCCGAAGGACAACCGCCGCGATGCTTGAGCTTGACCTGCAGCTTGCCAGCCAGGGCAATGCCCCCAGCGAAGCCCAACTCCGTCAATGGTGCGAGCTGGCCCTGCGCCAGCGCACGGCCGACTCGGAAATGACCATTCGCCTGGTCGACGAAGCCGAAGGCCGTGAGCTCAATCACACCTGGCGTCAGAAAGATTACGCAACTAACGTCCTGTCGTTCCCGGCCGACGTGCCCGACGAGTTTCTCGACATCCCACTGCTGGGCGATCTGGTGATCTGCGTGGCCGTGGTCGAGCGTGAAGCCGCCGAGCAAGGCAAGGCGCTGGACGCCCACTGGGCCCACCTGGTGATTCACGGCTGCTTGCATCTGCTTGGTTACGACCATATAGATGACGAGGAAGCCGAGGAAATGGAAGCACTGGAACGAACGTTGCTTGCTGAACTGGGTCATCCGGACCCTTATGCAGACGACGAAAACGAACTATCCCCTACTGTTACAACAAAGGATTCAGAGTAATCGCTATGAGCGAAGATCGATCGAGCAACGGGCAGAAGTCATGGCTGGGTAAGCTCACCCAGGCTTTTGCCCACGAGCCGAAGAACCGTCAGGAGCTCCTGGAGCTGCTGCGCGATGCCCATCAGAACAAGTTGCTGGACAGCGAAGCGCTGGCCATCGTCGAAGGCGCCATCCAGGTGGCTGACCTGCAAGTGCGCGACATCATGGTGCCGCGCTCGCAGATGGTCAGCATCAAGGCGACCCAGACTCCCCGTGAGTTCCTGCCAGCCGTGGTCGACTCGGCTCACTCGCGCTATCCGGTGATCGGCGAAAGCCACGATGACGTGATGGGCGTGTTGCTGGCCAAGGACTTGCTGCCGTTGATCCTCAAGGAAAATGGCGACAGCTTCAACATCAAGGACCTGCTGCGCCCGGCCACCTTCGTACCGGAGTCCAAGCGCCTGAACGTGTTGCTGCGCGAGTTTCGCGCCAACCATAACCACATGGCCATCGTCATCGACGAGTACGGCGGAGTGGCAGGCCTGGTGACCATCGAAGACGTGCTGGAACAGATCGTCGGCGACATCGAAGACGAGCACGATGTCGAAGAAGACAGCTACATCAAGCCTCTGCCCAGCGGCGACTTCCTGATCAAAGCCCTGACGCCGATCGAGAACTTCAACGAGTTCTTCGACAGCGAATTCTCCGACGACGAATTCGACACCGTGGGCGGCCTGGTGATGAGCGCGTTCGGGCATCTGCCAAAACGTAACGAAATCACGGAAATCGGCGCCTATCGCTTCCGCATCCTCAATGCCGATAGCCGTCGTATCCACTTGCTGCGCCTGACACCTATCGCCCGGTAACCCCTAAGGATCGAAATGCGCTGGATAACCCGCCCCGGCTGGCCCGGTAACCTGCTGGCCGTGGCGGCCGGTGCAATCACCACCCTGGCGCTGGCGCCGTTCGATATCTGGCCGCTGGCGCTGCTGGCGGCCGGGTTGTTCTACGCCGGCCTGCGCCAACTTAGCCCGCGCCAGGCACTGGGACGCGGCTGGTGCTTCGGTTTCGGCCTGTTCGGCGCCGGTACCAGCTGGATCTACTACAGCATTCACCACTTCGGCGGCGCGTCGATGCTGCTTGCCGGGTTCCTGATGCTGCTGTTCACCGCAGCGATCGCCTGGTTCTTCGCCCTGCCCGCCTGGGTCTGGGCGCGCTGGCTGCGCCGTAACGAAGCGCCGCTGGCCGATGCCCTGGCCTTTGCCGCCTTGTGGGTTGCCCAGGAAGCCTTCCGTGGCTGGTTCCTGACCGGCTTCCCCTGGCTCTATTCCGGCTACAGCCAGCTCGACGGCCCGCTCTCGGGCCTGGCGCCAGTGGGTGGGATGTGGCTGGTGTCGTTCACCATAGCCCTGACCGCGGCACTGCTGTGCAATGCGCCTCGCCTGCTGCGCAACCGCCGCCCAGCCTTCATCGCCGCCGGCGTGGTGCTGCTGGTCGGCCCATGGGCAGCAGGTATCGCGCTCAAGGGCCACGCCTGGACCAGCCCCTCCGGCGAGCCGCTGAGCGTGGCGGCCATTCAGGGCAACGTCGAACAAAGCATGAAGTGGGACCCGGCGCAGCTCAACTCGCAGCTGGCGCTGTACCGCGACATGAGCCTGAGTTCCAAGCGCGTCGACCTGCTGATCTGGCCGGAAACCGCGGTGCCGGTACTCAAGGAGTCCGCCGAGGGCTACCTGAACATGATGGGTACCTTCGCTGCCGAGCGGGATTCGGCGCTGATTACCGGCGTACCGATCCGCCAGGTGGTGCACCAGGAAAAACGCTTCTACAACGGCATTACCGTGGTCGGCGAAGGCGACGGCACCTACCTCAAGCAAAAGCTGGTGCCGTTTGGTGAATATGTGCCCTTGCAGGACGTGCTGCGCGGCCTGATCGCCTTCTTCGACCTGCCGATGTCGGACTTCGCCCGTGGCCCGTCCGACCAGCCGATGCTTCAGGCCAAGGGCTATCAGATCGCCCCGTTCATCTGCTACGAAGTGGTCTACCCGGAGTTTGCCGCGAGCCTGTCAGCGCGCAGTGACCTGCTGCTGACGATCAGCAACGACACCTGGTTCGGCACCTCCATCGGCCCGCTGCAACACCTGCAGATGGCGCAGATGCGCGCACTGGAAGCCGGGCGCTGGATGATTCGGGCAACCAACAATGGCGTCACCGGGCTGATCGACCCATTCGGCAAGATCACCGTGCAGATCCCGCAGTTCGAACGCGGCATCCTCTACGGCGAAGTGGTGCCGATGCACAACCTGACACCGTACCTGCAATGGCGCTCGTGGCCGCTGATCGTTCTCTGCCTGCTGCTGTTTGGCTGGGCACTGCTGGCCAGCCGGATGGCCAAGACCGTCTAGAACACCCCACCCCTTGCAGGCGCAGGCTGGTCAGCGCCTGCAGGGGTGCATCGGGCTATCGGTAGAACAGCGTATACCCCGCCTGCCCCACCGCCTCATTCAACAACTGCCCGGAGCGCCAGATCGACTTGAAGGTCGGCAGCCAGCCGCCCAATGGCTCGGCGTTGGCGGTAGCGGTGCCCAAAAAGCCCACCGGGGCCGGTACCACGCTCAATCCCGCAGCCTCAAAGCTCCAGACACTGCGCGGCATGTGCCACGCCTGGGTCACCAGCACAACGCGTTTCAAACCCAATGGCTGCAGCAGTTCGGCGGTGAACTGGGCGTTCTCCCAGGTCGTGCGGCTGCGCCCTTCCTGCCAGCGCACCGTGACCCCAAAATCCTCCTGCAGCGAATCCGACATCAGCTTGGCTTCAGTCGGTGGCGTACCGTAATGCAGGCCGCCACTGGTCAGCACTGGCAAGCCCGAGGCCTTGGCCAGGCGAGCCGCATAGCGCTCACGCTCCAGTGCCACGCCCGTCGGCTGGTCAGAACCCCAGGCTGGATCGCCCCGCTCACGGCCCGCCCCCAGCACCACGATCACGTCCGCGCGCTCGGCCAGGCTCGCCCACTCACCGCGCGCCAGCGCCGGTTCCCGCTCAAGGGCCGTGGCGCCCCATTGCACCACCACCGGCAGGCTCATCAGCCAGAAACCACCGGCACCCAGGACAAAACAAAAGGTTGCCAGGCGCGGCCGGGAACGGCGAAACCACCAGGCAAGAACCAGCAACAGCAAAAGAAGGCCGGGGGGCATGAGCAGTTGTTTGACGAAGTAACGAAAGGGCATCGAGCATCTCCGAAAGATGCCCGAAGCCTAAGTGGGTTGAAGTAAAGCGACAACCAAGGTGACGGACCTTTTCATCAAAAAACCATCACCGGCGACTTCCTGTGCCCGCTCGGGGCGATAAACATGTACCTGATCACTTACTTGACCTGCAGGGACCGGACCTTTACCGCGTCGCTGCCAGGTGCCTTGTCTTTCAACCAGATGACTTTGGCCGAACGAGGGGCATCATTGTGCATCACTGCTGCTGACAAGATTCCATGCGCCTCGCGTTCACTACGGTCCAGATAAGCCTTGATCAGATCGAACTCTGCGGGGCTCAACCCGCGAAGTTCCAGTTCCAGCGGACGCTCATCACGCAACCGCCCGGCGGTCTTTACTGCGTCCAGGGCCACCCCCAGACGATCTATCAGTTTTTCGTACAACTCGGGTTGCGTAACTTTTGTTTGCGACTCAACCATCCCTCACCTCATTGAAGATAAGACCTACTCCCCAACTAGAGCTTAGCTTCGTCGCACAAACCGGCGGTGCGCCGCGACCAACGGCCCCGACTGTGGGTAACGCTGCGCAATCAGGGTTTCCCTAGGCCGAGTACGGTCATGTATGCTACGGCGCTTCCTGTAACTCCACTTCCAGCTCGGCTGGGCATCGAAAACGCCTCATTTGGCGCAATCCGGGTCCAGCGTTGCATTGAAGAGGATTAGGCCACCCCTATTCAGTTCAAAAGTAGCCATGCACGAACAATATCAGCCCCGTGAAATAGAAGCCGCCGCCCAATCATTCTGGGACGAGCAAAAGTCCTTTGAAGTCAGTGAACAGCCAGGCAAGGAGACTTTCTATTGCCTATCGATGTTCCCTTACCCCAGCGGCAAGCTACACATGGGGCACGTGCGCAACTACACCATCGGCGACGTGATCTCCCGCTACCAGCGCATGCTCGGCAAAAACGTCCTGCAACCCATGGGTTGGGACGCCTTCGGCATGCCGGCGGAAAACGCCGCGATGAAGAACAACGTGGCGCCCGCCAAGTGGACCTACGAAAACATCGCCTACATGAAGACCCAACTGCGCAGCCTGGGCCTGGCGGTGGACTGGTCCCGCGAAGTGACCACCTGCAAGCCCGATTACTACCGCTGGGAACAATGGCTGTTCACTCGCCTGTTCGAAAAAGGCGTGATCTACCGCAAGAACGGCACCGTGAACTGGGACCCGATCGACCAGACCGTCCTGGCCAACGAACAGGTGATCGACGGTCGCGGCTGGCGTTCCGGCGCGCTGATCGAAAAGCGCGAAATCCCGATGTACTACTTCAAGATCACCGCCTACGCGGATGAGCTGCTGGAGAGCCTCGACGAACTGACTGGCTGGCCGGAACAGGTCAAGACCATGCAGCGCAACTGGATCGGCAAATCCCGCGGCATGGAAGTGCAGTTCCCGTACAACGTCGATTCGATCGGCGAAGAAGGCACCCTTAAAGTCTTCACCACCCGTCCGGACACTTTGATGGGAGCGACTTACGTCGCCGTGGCCGCCGAGCACCACCTGGCTTCGCTGGCTGCAAAAAACAATCCTGAGCTGCAAGCGTTCATCGCTGAATGCAAGGGCGGCAGCGTCGCTGAAGCCGACGTCGCCACTCAAGAGAAAAAAGGCCTGCCGACCGGCCTGTTCGTCGAGCACCCGCTGACCGGTGAAAAACTGCCGGTGTGGGTCGCCAACTATGTGCTGATGCACTACGGCGATGGCGCTGTAATGGCCGTGCCGGCCCACGACGAACGCGATTTCGAATTCGCCCACAAGTACAACCTGCCAGTCAAATCGGTGGTGCGCACCAGCTCCGGTGACACCAACCCGGCCCCGTGGCAAGACGCCTACGGCGAGCACGGCACGCTGATCAACTCCGGCGAATTTGACGGTCTCGACTTCGTCGGCGCCTTCGACGCCATGGAAGTGGCCCTGATCAAGAAAGAGCTGGGCGCCTCGCGCACCCAGTTCCGCCTGCGCGACTGGGGCATCAGCCGCCAGCGCTATTGGGGCTGCCCGATCCCGATCATCCACTGCGAAACCTGCGGTGACGTGCCCGTGCCGGAAGATCAACTGCCGGTCGTACTGCCCGAAGACGTGGTGCCGGACGGCGCCGGTTCGCCATTGGCGCGCATGCCTGAGTTCTACGAGTGCAGCTGCCCGAAATGCGGCGCACCGGCCAAGCGCGAAACCGACACCATGGACACCTTCGTCGAGTCGTCGTGGTACTACGCCCGCTACGCCTCGCCGCACTTTGAAGGTGGCCTGGTAGAAAAATCCGCGGCCGACCACTGGTTGCCTGTCGACCAGTACATCGGCGGTATCGAACACGCCATTCTGCACCTGCTGTATGCGCGCTTCTTCCACAAGCTGATGCGCGACGAAGGCCTGGTGAGCTCCAACGAGCCGTTCAAGAACCTGCTGACCCAGGGCATGGTGATTGCCGAGACCTACTACCGTCGCGAAGCCAACGGCGCCTACACCTGGTTCAACCCGGCGGACGTCGAGCTGGAGCGCGACAGCAAGGCCAAAGTGATCAGCGCCAAGCTGATCGCCGACGGCCTGCCGGTGGAAATCGGCGGCACCGAGAAGATGGCCAAGTCGAAGAACAACGGCGTTGACCCACAGTCGATGATTGACCAGTTCGGCGCAGACACCTGCCGCCTGTTCATGATGTTCGCCTCGCCACCTGACATGAGCGCGGAATGGTCCGACTCCGGCGTCGAAGGCTCGCACCGCTTCCTCAAGCGCGTCTGGCGCCTGGCGCAAGCGCACATCACCCAGGGCCTGCCGGGCAAGGTGGACGTCGCCGGTCTGAACGACGAACAGAAAGCCATTCGCCGCTCGATCCACCTGGCCATCAAGCAGGCCAGCCACGACGTCGGCCAGAACCACAAATTCAACACCGCCATCGCCCAGGTGATGACGCTGATGAACGTGCTGGAAAAAGCCCCGCAAGGCACCGCACAAGATCGCGCCCTGGTTCAAGAAGGCCTGGAAACCGTGACCTTGCTGCTGGCTCCGATCACCCCGCACATCAGCCACGAGCTGTGGCATCAACTGGGCCACGCTGACGCAGTGATCGACGCCAACTGGCCAGTGCAGGATGACAGCGCCCTGGTCCAGGACAGCCTGACCCTGGTTATCCAGGTCAACGGCAAACTGCGCGGCCAGATCGAAATGCCCGCCAGCGCCACCCGCGAAGAGGTTGAAGCGGCGGCGCGCGCCAACGAAAACGTACTGCGTTTCGTAGACGGCCTGACCATTCGTAAAGTGATCGTGGTACCCGGGAAACTGGTCAACATCGTCGCCAGCTAATTGGAGCAGGTGCCAGGCCCGGCCTGGCACCGAACAAAACCTTTCGGGCGCCATAGCGGCCCACATGGTTTCAAGGGGAGCAACAAGATGATCAAACGCAATCTGCTGGTGATGGGCCTCGCGGTCCTGCTGAGCGCCTGCGGTTTCCAGCTGCGCGGTACCGGTACGACCGAACTGGCAATCAAGGAGCTCGACCTGAGCGCACGTAACGCCTATGGCGAAACCGTGGTCATGATGCGTCAGGTATTGCAAAGCAGCGGCGTCAACGTAGTGGCCGGCGCACCGTACAAACTGGTGTTCACCGACGAACAGACCACCCAGCGCAGCCTGAGCTACTCCGGTGCCGGGCGGACCGCCGAGAACGAGCTGACCACGGTGCTGAACTACCAGATCGTTGGCCAGAACAACCTGTCGCTGATCAGCGACAGGCTGCAGGTGCAGAAGGTTGTCATGCACGATGGCAGCAACATCACCGGCTCCGTTCAGGAAGAAGACGAAGCGCGTAAGGAAATCCGTCGCGACCTGGTGCAGCGCATGATGCTGCGCCTGCAGCAACTGACCCCAGCCCAGCTGGATCAGCTGCAGCAAACCGCTGACGCCCGTGCCAAGGCCGAAGCCGATGCGCTGGAAGCGGCACAGAAGGCTGAAGCGAACACCCCGCGTCAGTCGCCGCTGCAAGTCCCTGCCGAGTAAGTCTTACGGGGCGCCTGTGCGCCCCGTTTGCCCCGCCCTATGAAACTTGCCCCCGCCCAACTCGCCAAACACCTGCAAGGCACCCTCGCGCCGGTCTACATCATCAGCGGCGATGACCCGTTGCTCTGCCAGGAAGCCGCCGACGCGATTCGCGCTGCTGCCCGCCAGCAAGGTTTTGATGAGCGCCAGGTCTTCAGCGCCGATGCCAGCTTTGACTGGGGCACGTTGCTGCAAGCCGGGGCCAGCATGTCGTTGTTTGCCGAAAAACGCCTGCTGGAACTGCGTTTGCCGTCCGGCAAGCCGGGGGACAAGGGTGCCGCGGCCCTGATGGAGTACTGCGCTCGTCCGGCCGAAGATACCTTGCTGCTGATCAGCCTGCCCAAGCTCGACGGCAGTGCGCAGAAAACCAAATGGGGCAAGGCCCTGGTCGAAGGCCCGCAGACTCAGTTCGTGCAGATCTGGCCGGTGGACGCCAACCAGTTACCGCAGTGGATTCGCCAACGCCTGTCCCAGGCCGGGCTCAGCGCCAGCCAGGATGCCGTGGAGCTGATTGCTGCCCGCGTCGAAGGCAACCTGCTGGCGGCCGCCCAGGAGATCGAAAAGCTCAAGTTGATGGCTGAGGGCGGGCAGATCACGGTCGAGACAGTGCAAGCGGCCGTGGCCGATAGCGCGCGCTTCGATGTGTTCGGGCTCACCGACGCGATTCTCAACGGTGAAGCCGCCCACGCCCTGCGAATGCTCGAAGGCTTGCGTGGCGAGGGCGTGGAGCCGCCGGTGATTCTCTGGGCCCTGGCCCGTGAACTGCGTTTGCTGGCCAACCTGTCGCTGCAATACAGCCAGGGCGTGCCGCTGGACAAAGCCTTCAGCCAGGCCCGACCACCGGTCTGGGACAAGCGCAAACCGCTGATGAGCAAGGCCCTGCAACGCTACTCGGCACCGCGCTGGGCGCAACTGCTGCTCGAAGCGCAACGCATCGACGCGCAGATCAAGGGCCAGGCCGCCGGCTCACCGTGGATGAGCCTCAGCCGCCTGTCGTTGCTGATGGCCGGCCAGCGCCTGAACTTGCCTGCCGAGTAAGGCCCTGCTTGCAATCACGCGCGAAAGGTCCTACATATTGTAGGGACTAGACAGATCCCTCACTTCAGCCGATGATTCGCCTCGTCCCCCCCCACCCTTGGAGTCAATCGCCCATGAGCAGAAAACAGCGGCCCAACAAGGCCAAATCCATCGTCGCCCAGCCATTGTTCCGCAGCCGCCAGGAACAACCGGCCAAGGGCAAAGGCAGCTACCGCCGCGAAGCCTTCCAGTCTAAAAGCTGGGAGGCTTCTTACTTTCTGGCCGCGTGAAGCGCAGCACCCCCTCGACATGTTAAGGTCGGCACCTGATTCGTATTCTCTGGACCTGTGCATGCCCTTTAGTATTTCCCGTCGTTGGCACCTGCGCCAACTGATCGCTGCCACAAGCCTCGTTCTGCTTGTCGCCTGCGCGGAAAAACCAACCGCCGCCGACGCCCAACCGCTTCAGACCGTTCCTGTCCCGACCGCACCGGCCGTTGTCGCGCCCGTGGTGCCGACCGGAGACAACCTCGAGATCCAGCCGACCCAGACATTCGAGCAATGGCAGGCCAGCTTCCGCAAGGACGCGCTCGCCGCCGGTGTCAGCCCGAGCCTGTTCGACCGCGCCTTTGCCGGCGTCACGCCGGACATGAGCGTGATCCGCGCCGACCGCAGCCAGCCAGAGTTTTCCCGCCCGGTGTGGGAATACCTCGACGGCGCGCTGTCAGCCCTGCGCGTGCGCCGTGGCCAGGCCCTGCTGGAGCAATACGCCGACACCCTGGGCGCGATCGAACAGCGCTACGGCGTCGACCGCCAGGCACTGGTTTCCGTCTGGGGCATGGAAAGCAACTTCGGCAGCTTCCAGGGCGACAAGTCGGTGATCCGTTCGCTCGCGACCCTGGCCTACGAAGGCCGGCGCCCGGGTTTTGCCCACGCGCAATTGCTGGCCGCGCTGCAGATTCTGCAACAGGGTGATATCGCTCCCGAGAAGATGCTCGGCTCCTGGGCTGGAGCCATGGGCCAGACTCAGTTCATCCCGACCACCTATAACACCCACGCCGTGGACTTCGATGGCGACGGTCGCCGCGACATCTGGGGCAGCCCGGCCGATGCGCTGGCGTCCACCGCCCACTACCTGCAAAGCTCCGGCTGGCAGAAAGGCCAGCCGTGGGGCTTTGAAGTCGAGGTACCGAGCAGCTTCAACTACTCCCTGGCCGACGGTGCAATTCGCAAAACCGTCGCCGAATGGACACAACTGGGCGTCAAGCTGCCCAACGGCGCCAGCGTGCCAGCCGGCTCCGAACAACTGTCCGCCGCCCTGCTACTGCCAGCCGGTTACCGTGGCCCGGCGTTCCTGATCCTCGATAACTTCCGCGCAGTGCTCAAGTACAACAACTCGTCGTCCTACGCTCTGGCCGTCAACCTGTTGTCCCAGCGCTTCAGCGGTGGCGGCCGGATCAACGGCCAATGGCCCAAGGATGACCTGCCGCTGAGCCGTTCCGAGCGCATTGAATTGCAGAACCTGCTGAGCACCCACAACTACGACGCAGGCAACCCCGACGGCATCATCGGCGCCAATACCCGCAAGGCCATTCGCGCAGCACAACAGTCATTCGGCTGGCCGGCGGACGGCTACCCGACGCACAAACTGCTGGACGCCCTGCGCAGCCGTTGAACCCATCGCGGGCAAGCTCGCACCCACACAGGTCTGTGTGGGTGCTTGCAACATCTGCAAGCGTCCAGCATCAATTGTGAGCCTGGTCGGTCTCTAGCGCCTGAGCACCACATCCTGCTCCAGCACCAGGCTCTTGCCCCCCGCATCCAGCGTCACCAATGCGCCCATCGGCAAGCTCAGGTTCGGGTCGCAATGGCCACTGCGCCAACCGGCCAGCACCGGGATGGCGAACGGCGCGAAGGTCTGCTTGAGCAGGCGCGCCAGGGCATCGCGCTCAACCCCCGCCACATCCCCCACCAGCACCCCGCGCAAACGACTGAGTTTGCCGGCAAGACGCAGGTGCGTCAGCAAGCGATCGATGCGATACAGCGGCTCGTTGATGTCTTCGATGAACAGAATGATCCCGTCGGCGTCGATTTCGAACGGCGTGCCCATGGTGGCCGCAATCATCGAAAGGTTACCGCCCAGCAGTCGCCCCTGGGCGATGCCTGGTTCGAGGGTGGTCAATGGGTAGGCCACCGGGTGCGCCAGCCGACTGCCGGCCGTCAGTTGCCCTCTGAGCAGGCTGAACAACGACGCCTCGGTCGGCGCCTGCTTGCCCCCCAGCAGGTCGGCATTGAGCATCGGCCCGTGAAAGGTGACAAACCCCGCATAGCGGCTGATCGCCAGGTGCAAGGCGGTGATGTCGCTGTAGCCGACAAACGGTTTGGCATGCCGGCGCAGCAGCTCATAGTCGATCCGGTCGAGCAGGCGTGGGCTGCCATAACCGCCGCGCAGGCACAGGATGGCGTCGATCGTCGGGTCGCTGAACGCCTGGTGCAGGTCATTGAGGCGCACCTCATCGCTGCCGGCCAGGTAGCCGTCCTTCTCCAGGACCCCGGGATAGATCTTTAGCGAGTAACCGCGCGTGCGCATCCAGAGCAGCGCCTGTTCGGTATCCAGTGCCGCCGGACCTGCTGGCGCAATGACTGCAATGCGACCGGCGGCAGGCAATGCCGGGACGGCGGTATGTGGCACAACGATGGCGGTAGAGCGAGTGGTCATCCGTGATTCCTCCCAATGACCCGATTAAAAAAAAGCCCGCAAAGCGCTAACCTTGCGGGCCCTTGGTGTTTCACACAGCGGTCAGGACGACATCAGCTCGGCCTTGACCAGCTTGGCCTGCTCGTCCGCGTGGTACGAGGAACGCACCAGCGGGCCGGAAGCAACGTTCTTGAAGCCCATTTTGTAACCTTCCTCGGCGAACCAGGCGAAGGTGTCCGGGTGCACAAAACGCTGCACCGGCAAGTGGCTGCGCGACGGCTGCAGGTATTGGCCCAGGGTCAGCATGTCGATGTCGTGTTCGCGCATGCGCTTCATGACTTCGATGACTTCTTCGTCGGTTTCGCCCAGGCCCAGCATCAAGCCGGACTTGGTCGGAATGTGCGGCATCATCTGCTTGAATTTCTGCAGCAGGGTCAGCGACCACTGGTAGTCCGAACCCGGGCGTGCGGCCTTGTACAGGCGTGGCACGGTTTCCAGGTTGTGGTTGAACACATCCGGTGGCTCGGCCGCGGTGATGGCCAGCGCCACGTCCATGCGCCCACGGTAGTCGGGGACCAGGGTTTCGAGCTGGACGTTCGGCGACAGCTTGCGGATCTCGCGGATGCAGTCGGCAAAGTGCTGGGCACCGCCGTCACGCAGGTCGTCGCGGTCGACCGAAGTGATCACCACGTACTTGAGTTTCAGGTCGGCGATGGCAATGGCCAGGCTTTCTGGCTCGTTGACGTCCAGTGGTTTCGGACGGCCGTGGCCGACGTCGCAGAACGGGCAACGACGGGTGCAGATGTCGCCCATGATCATGAAGGTCGCGGTGCCGCCAGAGAAGCACTCGCCCAGGTTCGGGCAGGAAGCCTCTTCACAGACGCTGTGCAGCTTGTGTTTGCGCAGAAGGGCCTTGATGCGGTCGACTTCCGGGGAAACCGGGATGCGCACGCGAATCCAGTCCGGCTTCTTCGGCAGTTCGGTGGTCGGAATGATCTTTACCGGGATGCGTGCAACCTTCTCGGCGCCGCGCAGCTTAACGCCGGCTTCAACCTTGGCACGCGGGGCCGCACGCTCGGTGACATCCAGCGTCGGGATCATGGTTTGCACTGCATCAGTAGTCATATCAGTCGATTCCGCCCGTTAGGGTCGTCTGCTCAGCATAGTCGAGGTGTTTGACGAGCTGCGCGCGCAGCCGGGCACTTACCTCGGCAAATTCTATCGGCCCTGTATGGTCACGCAGCTGAGTCATTGCCAGCCCGGCGTAGCCACAGGGGTTAATCCGTCGGAACGGTTCAAGGTCCATATCCACGTTCAGGGCCAGGCCATGAAAGGAGCAACCGTGGCGGATCCGCAGCCCCAGAGAGGCGATTTTTGCACCATTGACGTAGACCCCCGGTGCATCCGGCTTGGCCACGGCGGTAACACCATAGCTGGCCAGCAACTCGATCAGGCAGCGTTCCATCCGGCTGACCAGGTCCCGCACGCCGAACCCCAGCTTGCGCACATCCAGCAGCAGGTACGCGACCAACTGCCCCGGACCGTGGTAGGTCACTTGGCCGCCGCGGTCGACCTGCACCACCGGAATGTCCCCCGGCAGCAGCAGGTGCTCGGCCTTGCCGGCCTGACCCTGGGTGAACACCGCCGGGTGCTGGACCAGCCAGATCTCGTCGGCACGCTCGCTGCCACGTTCATTGGTGAAGCGCTGCATGGCCTGCCAGACCGGCTCGTAAGCCAGCTGGCCGAGTTCACGAAAGCCCAGCGGTGCCGTCATCACAGCACCATGTGCACGAAACCGGTAGCGCGCAACTCGCTGTTGATGTCGTAGAGCTGTTCCTGACCGGTGGCGATGATGTGCAGCTGGATGGTCGTGTACTTGCCATTGGTACTCTGGCGTTCGGCCAGGGTCTTGTGGTCTACGGTGGCGTGCTTTTCCAGGATCGCAATGATCTTGTCCTTGAAGCCCACACCGGTGTCGCCGATCACCTTAATCGGGTAATCCGCGCAAGGGAATTCGATCTTTGGCGCCTTTACTTCTGTATCTGTCATGGCGTAACGGCCTCGTAAGCCGTGGCAACGGACATGGCCCCGCTCCAGGTCGGAACGGGGCCATGCAGGTCCACACTAAATCAGTTGAACAAGCCGAAGAAGAATAGACGGATGCTATCCCACATGCGGCGCAAGATACCACCCTCCTCGACGGCGTCCAGCGCGATCAGGTCGGCGCTGTGCACCACCTTGTCGTCCAGCTTGACTTCGACTTTACCGATCACGTCGCCCTTGGCGATTGGCGCGATCAGTTGCGGGTTCATGGTCATGCTGGCAGCGAGCTTCTTCAGCTGGCCTTTTGGCAGAGTCATGGTCAGGTCTTGAGCCAGGCCAGCCTTGACCTGGTTGGTGGTGCCCTTCCAGACAGGAGCCTGGGCCAGCTCGGCGCCCTTCTGGTAGAAGGTCTGGGTTTCGAAGAAGCGGAAGCCGTAGGTCAGCAGCTTCTGGGTTTCAGCTGCACGCGCGGTGTCGCTGTTGGTGCCGAACACCACGGAGACCAGGCGCATGCCATCACGTACCGCCGAGGACACCAGGCAGTAGCCGGCTTCGTCGGTGTGACCGGTTTTCAGACCGTCGACGGTCTTGTCGCGCCACAGCAGCAGGTTGCGGTTAGGTTGCTTGATGCCGTTCCAGAAGAACTCTTTCTGCGAGTAGATCGCGTAGTGAGCCGGGTCTTCGTGGATGATCGCGCGCGCCAGGATCGCCATGTCGTGAGCCGAGGAGTAGTGCTCAGGGTTTGGCAGGCCGGTCGGGTTCATGAAGTGGGTGTTGGTCATACCCAGGTCAGCGGCAGTCTTGTTCATCATGTCGGCGAACGCGTCTTCGCTGCCGGCGATGTGCTCGGCGAGCGCAACACTGGCGTCGTTGCCCGACTGGATGATGATGCCGTGCAGCAGGTCGCTGACCGACACTTGGGAGCCGACCTTGATGAACATCCGCGAACCGCCGGTACGCCAGGCGTTTTCGCTGACGGTCACCGGATCGTTTTCACCGATCTGGCCACGACGGATTTCCAGGGTCGCGATGTACGCGGTCATCAGCTTGGTCAGGCTGGCTGGCGGCAGACGCTGGTCACCGTTGTTCTCGACCAGCACGTTGCCGCTGCTGGCGTCCATGAGCACGTAGGCCTTGGCGGCCAGTTGTGGTGACGACGGCATCATCTCGGCCGCGAAAGCGGACGGCGAGAGGAGCAGCGGGACTAGCAGGCACAGGCGTTTGGCAAAGGTGGTGATGTTCATCCGTCTCTCGAAATCGCTAATGGAAACTGCCCTCGCGGGCAAAACTAATCTGACAACCCTCACGGCACAAGGCCTTGAGGGTGTCGCGTGTTCAGTTGTTCACTCACTGACCCTTGCCGGGCTTTTGTTGTACTACGAGCCAACAACTCAGGTTCACCCCCCAATACTGCAAGCGAACCTTGAATCAGGTGTTACTTACTCGGCCGTCACCAGGCTCGGCGAACCGAGATTGGCCAGGCGCACGCTGTTTTGCACTTGCGTAATCTCACCCGGCGAACCGATAGGCCCCAGGCGAACCCGGTGCAGGGTCTGCTGATTGCGCACGATCGAACTGATGAACACCGGAGCGCTCACCATCCCGCTGAGCTTCGATCTCAGGAGCTCTGCAGCGTCCGGGTTGGCGAACGCGCCCACCTGTAGATACTGGCCAGAGGCTGGTACAGAAGCGTTTTTTTTAGCGTTGATCTGCATCGGCACGACGGCTGCCGCGTGCTGCTGTGGCGGCGGGGTCCATTGTTCGACCTTGCCGGTCGACGTGGTGATGACCGGCCCGCTGTTTTGCGCGATCTGCGGCTCGTTGAGCATCAACGGTGCCGGCCGGCCCTTGGCCGCCCACCACTCTTGCGGGTCGATGCCTTCGACCTTGACTCGCGCTGTACCGGTTTCGGCATAACCGAGTTTCTTCGCCGCGGCGTAGGACAGGTCGATGATGCGGTCGGAATAGAACGGCCCACGGTCGTTGACCCGCAGGACCACCGTGCGTTTGTTGTCCAGGTTGGTCACCCGCACATAGGCAGGCAACGGCAGGGTCTTGTGCGCGGCACTCATGCCGTACAGGTCATAGACCTCGCCATTGGCGGTGTTCTGGCCATGGAACTTGGTGCCATACCAGGACGCCGTCCCCGTCTCGACATAACGCTTGGACTCGGGCATCGGGTAGTAGGTCTTGCCCAGCACGGTGTAGGGGTTGGCCTTGTAGGACCCGGTGTGCAGGGTGGGCGTGGCGTCGGGAATGCGCGACACATCAACATCCCACCACGGCGCGCCGTCCTTGTGGGCTCGGTTGATGTCCAGCCCCGGTGTGGCGCGGACAGCGGTCGGGGCTTTCTGCGGCTGCGGTGCGCGGCTGGTCGAGCAACTGACCATGAGCATCGACAACGCGGTGAAAGCCACCAGCTTCAGGGGTTTGCGGATTGGCAATGCCGGCATTACTTGACGCCCCGTGCTTGGACCAGCTGTTCAGACAACTGATGTACGGCCATGGCGTACATCACGCTGCGGTTATAACGCGTAATCGCGTAAAAATTCTTCAGGCCCATCCAGTATTCAGGGCCATTGTCGCCTTCCAGACGAAACGCGGTGACCGGCATATCGTCGCGCAGCGCATCATGACTCGACCAGCCCAGCGCTCGCAACTCCCCGACGGTTTTCGTCGGTTCGATCCCGGTGGTCAGGCCGTCGTCGACCTGATCGCCCCGCACCTGGGCGAGACTGACCACCGGTTGCCCGGCTTCCCAGCCGTGACGCTTGAAATAGCTGGCGACGCTGCCAATGGCATCATCGGCGTTGGTCCAGATATTAATGTGGCCGTCGCCGTCGAAGTCCACCGCATACGCCCGAAAACTGCTGGGCATGAATTGCGGCAGGCCCATGGCGCCGGCGTAGGAGCCTTTGAGCGTCAGCGGGTCAACCTGCTCTTCGCGCGCCAGCAACAGGAACTCGCGCAATTCCTTGCGGAAGAATTCGGCACGTGGAGGGTAGTCGAAACCCAGGGTCGACAACGCATCGATTACCCGATAATTGCCGGTATTGCGGCCGAAAAACGTCTCGACCCCAATGATCGAGACAATCACCTGGGCCGGCACGCCGTATTCCTGCTCGGCACGGGCCAGCACTGCCTCATGCTGGCGCCAGAAGTCCACGCCGCGGGCAATGCGGGCATCGGTGAGGAACATCGGGCGATATTCCTTCCATTGCTTGACCCGCTCGGCAGGCCGCGAGATGGCGTCGAGAATCGCCTGCTTGCGCTGGGCTTCACGGAACACGCCCATCAGCTGTTCGCCGGCAAAACCGTAGTCGCGGGTCATTTCACCGACAAATTCGGCCACTTGGGGCGAGCCTTCATATTCGCCGGCCAGCGCCATGGGCGCCGTACCAAGGATGCTTACCAGGCCGACCCACGGAGCGTATCGAGTCGCCCAGCCACGCATTACTTGCATTGAACTCTTCACCTTATTCAAACCTGCGCGATCCACTTACGATGGGTATGGATCGACATCAAAACCCCAAACGCTGACAGCAGCGTCACCAGCGAAGTTCCGCCGTAGCTAATGAACGGCAACGGCACCCCTACTACCGGCAACAGGCCACTGACCATACCGATGTTGACGAAAACGTAAACAAAAAACGTCATGGTCAGTGCACCGGCCAGCAATTTGCCAAACAGTGTCTGGGCCTGGGCGGTAATCACCAGGCCACGGCCAATCAGCAGCAGATAGATCAGCAACAGGGCGCAAATGCCCACCAGGCCGAACTCTTCGCCCATCACCGCGATGATGAAGTCGGTGTGGCTTTCCGGCAGGAAGTCCAGGTGCGACTGGGTGCCCAGCAGCCAGCCCTTGCCAAATACCCCGCCGGAGCCGATGGCGGCCTTGGACTGGATGATGTTCCAGCCGGTGCCGAGCGGATCGCTCTCCGGGTCGAGGAAGGTCAGCACGCGCTGCTTCTGGTAGTCGTGCATGACAAAGAACCACATGGCGATCGCCACCGGAACCGTGGCCGCCAGCACGCTGATGATCCAGCGCCAGCGCAGGCCACCCATGAACAGCACGAAAGCGCCGCCAGCGAGGATCAGCAGCGAGGTGCCGAGGTCGGGCTGGCGCACGATCAGGATGAACGGGATGCCGATCAGGATCAGGCTGACCCCGACGTGTTTGAGTTGTGGCGGCAGCGTGCGCTTGGCCAGGTACCAGGCAATGGTTGCCGGCATGATGATCTTCATGAACTCCGAGGGCTGGAAGCGGATCACCCCGGGAATGTTGATCCAGCGCGTCGCCCCCATGGCGTTGTGGCCCATGATGTCGACCACGATCAACAGCACCACGCCGAACACGTAGCCCAGCGGCACCCAACGCGCCATGAAGCGCGGCTCGAACTGGGCGATGATGACCATCGACACCAGGCCGATGCCGAACGAGGTGGCCTGCTTGGCCAGCAGGTCCCAGCTCTTGCCGCTGGCCGAATACAGCACGAACAGGCTGCCGGCCGCCAGAATCAGCAGCAGGATCAGCAGCGGACCGTCGATGTGCATGCGTTGCAACAGCGTCGCACGGCGACGCATCACATCCTCGCTGGAGAGAATGCGATCGAAATTACTCTTCACGGGCCGTAGCCTCCGCGGTATTGGGGCTGGCGAACTCAGGTTTGAGCCGGCCGTCCTGGTCCAGAAGCCAGGCGTCCATGATTTGACGGACTACCGGCGCGGCGACGCCGGAGCCGGACTCGCCGTTCTCGACCATCACCGACACGGTGATTTTCGGGTTGTCGGCGGGTGCGAAACCCACGAACAAGGCGTGGTCGCGATGGCGTTCCTGCACCTTGGAGCGGTCGTACTTCTCGCCCTGCTTGATCGCGACCACCTGAGCGGTACCCGACTTGCCGGCGATCCGGTATTGCGCGCCGATCGCCGCTTTGCGCGCCGTGCCGCGAGCACCGTGCATCACTTGCTGCATGCCATGGTTGACCCGGTTCCAGTCCAGCGGATCGCGCAGGATGATGTCCGGCATCGGGTTGTCGTCCACCGGCTTTTCGCCTTCGATGGTCTTGGCCAGGTGCGGACGAATCCACTTGCCCTTGCTGGCCACCAGTGCCGTGGCCTGGGCCAGCTGCAGCGGGGTGGACTGCATGTAACCCTGGCCAATCCCCAGGATCAGGGTTTCCCCCGGGAACCAGGCCTGGCGGCGAGTAGCGCGCTTCCACTCGCGGGACGGCATCAGCCCCGGCGATTCCTCAAACATGTCCAGCGAGACCTTCTGGCCGATGCCGAACTTGCCCATGTAGGCCGACAACCGATCGATCCCCAGCTTGTGGGCCAGGTCATAGAAGTAGGTGTCGTTGGAACGCATGATCGCCGTGTCGAGGTCGACAAAACCGTCACCGGAGCGGTTCCAGTTACGGTATTTGTGATCGTAGTTGGGCAACTGGTAGTAACCCGGGTCGAACACCCGCGAGGAAGCCGTCACCACCCCGGAGTCCAAGCCGGCAATCGCCACGGCTGGCTTGATGGTCGAACCCGGCGGATACAGGCCACGCAGCACGCGGTTGAACAGCGGTCGGTCGATGGAGTCACGCAACTCGGCATAGGCCTTGAAGCTGATACCGGTGACGAACAGGTTCGGGTCGAAACTCGGCTGGCTGACCATCGCCAGGACTTCGCCGGTGTTCGGGTCCAGGGCTACAACCGCGCCACGACGGCCGCCCAAAGCCGCTTCGGCCGCTTCCTGCAGCTTGATGTCCAGGCTCAGGACGATGTCCTTGCCGGGAATCGGGTCGGTGCGCTTGAGCACCCGCAGCACGCGGCCTCGGGCGTTGGTCTCGACTTCTTCGTAGCCGACCTGGCCGTGCAGCTGGGGCTCGTAGAAACGTTCGATACCGGTCTTGCCGATATGATGGGTGCCGCTGTAGTTCACCGGATCGAGGGTCTTGAGCTCTTTTTCGTTGATCCGCCCCATGTAGCCCACCGAGTGCGCAAAATGCGCGCCCTGAGGGTAATGGCGCACCAACTGGGCAACCACTTCGACGCCTGGCAGGCGGAACTGATTCACCGCAATGCGGGCAATCTGCTCCTCCGTCAGTTCGAAGAGGATCGGCACCGGCTCGAACGGCCGACGCCCCTGGCGCATGCGTTTTTCAAAGATCACCCGGTCCTCGGGCGTCAGCTGCAGCACCTCGACGATCACATCGAGGACCTGCTGCCAGTCGCCGGAGCGTTCGCGGGTCATGCTCAGGCTGAAGCTGGGCCGGTTGTCGGCAATCACTACGCCATTACGGTCGAAGATCAGGCCGCGCGTCGGCGGAATCGGCTGAACGTGGACGCGGTTGTTTTCCGACAGGGTCGAGTGGTACTCGTACTGGATCACCTGCAGAAAATACAGCCGCGCAATCAGCACGCCGATCAGCACCACCACTGCAATTGCCCCGAACACGACACGGCCACGCACCAGACGGGCGTCTTTTTCGTGGTCCTTGATGCGGATCGGCTGGGGCATGAGGGCAGAACTACTTGTGGTAAGGGTGGCCGGACAGAACAGTCCAGGCACGGTACAGCTGTTCGCCGATCAGGATCCGCACCAGCGAGTGCGGCAAGGTCAAGGGCGATAACGACCAGCGCTGATCAGCCCGCGCACAGACTTCCGGCGCCAGCCCCTCGGGGCCGCCGACCATGAAGTTCACCGTGCGCGAGTCCAGGCGCCAGCGATCGAGTTCCACCGCCAGTTGCTCGGTGCTCCACGGTTTGCCGTGGACTTCGAGGGTGACGATGCGCTCGTTCGGCCCGACCTTGGCCAGCATGGCTTCGCCTTCCTGGCGAATGAAACGCGCCACGTCAGCATTCTTGCCCCGGGTGTTGAGCGGTATTTCCACCAGTTCCAGCGCCAGCTCGGACGGAAGACGCTTGGCATATTCATGCCAGCCTTCTTCCACCCACTTGGGCATGCGTGAACCGACGGCGATCAGTCGCAGTCGCACAGCGGTCCCTTATTGCTGGTCTTTGTTGAGCTTGGTGAAGTGCTCATGGGTGTTTTCCGGGCTGTGGTGCGCGGCGCTGGCCGAACGGCTTTGCTCGGCACCGGCCCACAGGCGCTCCAGGTCGTAGAACTGGCGTGCCGAGGCGGTCATCATGTGCACGATGACATCGTCCATGTCCAGCAGGACCCAGTCGCTGTCGCCCTTGCCTTCTTCGCCCAGCGGCTTGACGCCCTGTGCCTTGACCGCTTCGCGGACCTTGTCCAGCATCGCGCCGATCTGGCGGTTGGAGGTACCGGTGGCGATGATCATGAAGTCAGTGATGCTCTGCTTCTCACGAACGTCGATCACCTGGATGTCCTGGGCCTTGACGTCTTCCAGGGCCGCTACGGCAACCTTGACCAGCTCTTCGCCAGCCAGGATCACGCCAGTGTGCGCTTCTACTGGCAGCGGGGCGCTCTTGAACGTGCCTTTACGCTTTACTTTGGTTTGGTCTTTGTCAGTCATATAAAACTCGTTTTGCTCGTATGTTCGGGCGCATCAATACACGTTGTTGCCACGTGCCTTGAGGCACTCCTATTCAGTTCGGCGCACGGTAAAGTCCGTGCGCATCGATGTAGGCCAGGACCGCGTCGGGCACCAGGAAACGTACCGACTTACCGCTGGCCAGCAGTTGACGGATCTGGGTGGCGGATACCGCGAGCGGTGTCTGCCAGACGAATGCAATCTGTCCACTCGGCCCTTTGAGGGCCAGCGGGTCGCTCACCGAGCGCGCGGCCAGCAGGTTGCGCAAGGCATCCGGCGGTTCGCTGTCGGCATCCGGGCGTTGCAGCACCAGGATGTGGCAATGCTGGAGCAACTCTTCCCAGCGGTGCCAAGTGGGCAGGCCGCAAAATGCGTCCCAGCCCAAAAGTAAAAATACCTGGTCATCGGCGGCGAGTTCCGCGCGCATCAGCTCCAGGGTGTCAATAGTGTAGGACGGCTTGTCGCGTTTGAGTTCGCGGTCGTCCACCACCAGGGGTGCAACCCCAGCCACCGCGCATTCGACCATCGCCAGACGATCGAGCGCCGATACCTGCGGCGTACCCCGATGGGGTGGCCTGGCGCTGGGCGTCAGGCGCAACTCATCGAGATTCAGCGACTCGGCCACCTCCAGCGCACCGCGCAAATGACCGATGTGCACCGGGTCGAAGGTCCCGCCCAGTACGCCAATGCGCCGGGGACAGGGTGCCTGACGGGTCACGGTGGCTGACGGCTCGAGGTCGCCCAAGTCAGACCGGCTCCTGACCGCGCAACTGGCCATCACCGACCACGATGTACTTCTCGCAGGTCAGACCTTCGAGACCCACCGGACCGCGGGCGTGCAGCTTATCAGTAGAAATGCCGATCTCGGCACCCAATCCGTATTCGAAGCCATCGGCAAAGCAGGTCGGGGTGTTGATCATCACCGACGCCGAGTCGACTTCGGCCACAAAACGCCGGGCGTCGCCCTGGTGTTCAGTGACGATCGAGTCGGTATGGTGCGAGCCGTAATGGTTGATGTGCTCGATGGCCTGGTCCAGGCCGTCGACCACCAGGATCGAGAGGATCGGCGCCAGGTACTCGGTGCTCCAGTCTTGCTCGGTGGCGACTTCGGCGTCGATGATTGCCCGGGTCCGCTCGCAACCACGCAGTTCGACGCCTTTTTCGCGGAACTGGGCCGCCATGGCCGGCAGGAAGTCCTTGGCGACCGCCTGGTCGACCAACAGGGTTTCCATGGCGCCGCAGATGCCGTAGCGGTAAGTCTTGGCGTTGAACGCGATGCGCTGGGCCTTGGCCAGGTCGGCGTGGGCACTGACGTAGACGTGGCAGATGCCGTCCAGGTGCTTGATCACCGGCACCCGGGCGTCGCGGCTGACCCGTTCGATCAGGCCCTTGCCGCCGCGCGGTACGATCACGTCGACGTATTGCGGCATGGTGATCAGCGCGCCCACGGCGGCACGGTCAGTGGTCTCGACCACTTGCACCACGGCAGCCGGCAGTCCGGCTTCGGCCAGGCCGCGCTGGATGCAGGCGGCAATGGCACGGTTGGAATGAATCGCCTCGGAGCCACCGCGCAGGATGGTCGCATTGCCCGACTTCAGGCACAGGCTGGCGGCGTCGATCGTCACGTTTGGCCGCGATTCGTAGATGATCCCGACCACACCCAGGGGTACGCGCATCTTGCCCACCTGGATACCCGACGGCCGATAACTCATGTCGCGGATCGCGCCTACCGGGTCCGGCAAGGCCGCCACCTGACGCAAACCGACGATCATGCCGTCGATGCGTGCGGGGGTCAGGGCCAGACGCTCGAGCATTGCCGGCTCCAGGCCATTGGCCCGGCCAGCGGCCAGGTCCAGCTCATTGGCGGCGGTCAACTCGGCGCGTGCGGCATCCAGAGCGTTCGCGGCGGCCAGCAGGGCGCGGTTTTTCTGCCCGGTGCTGGCACGGCCGATCACGCGGGAAGCATCGCGCGCAGCGCGACCCAAGCGGGTCATGTAGTCAAGAACGGACTCAGTCATAGTCTGGAGTGGTCTTTGCTATGGTCGTGGTAAAGAGTAAAGCGGCAGATTATAGCTGTCGCGTCACTCGACTAACAGCGGTGACGGGCGGATGGTCGAAATGGACAGCAAATAGTCAGTCTTCAGCCTGGATTAAGGCCCTGGTTGTTATCATAACGCCACATTTGCTCTCTGAATGCTGCGACCCATGTCCATCCTGCCCCATCCCAAGCAGCCAAAGGCCCTGCCTGACAGCTTTTTCAACCGCGACGCACAGGTGCTCGCCTGCGAATTGCTGGGCAAAGTCATCCGCCATCGCGTGGGCGATTTGTGGCTTTCGGCAAAAATTATTGAGACCGAAGCCTATTACTGCGACGAAAAAGGCAGTCATGCCTCCCTCGGCTACACAGAAAAGCGTAAGGCTTTGTTTCTGGATGGCGGGCACATCTACATGTATTACGCCCGCGGCGGCGACTCCCTGAACTTCAGCGCCCACGGACCCGGCAATGCGGTCCTGATCAAGTCCGCCTATCCTTGGGTCGACGAGGTCTCGGGGCCCGCGAGCCTGGCCCAGATGCTGCTCAACAACCCCGACGCCAATGGCCGGCCGCGCCCCTCGCAGAAGCTCTGCGCCGGCCAGACCCTGTTGTGCAGGGCCCTGGGACTTAAAGTACCGATTTGGGACGCCAAGCGCTTTGACCCTCAAGTGCTGTTTGTCGAAGACCTTGGCCGGCCGCCACCCCATGTGATCCAGACCACTCGCCTGGGCATCCCCCACGGACGCGATGAACACCTGATGTACCGCTTCGTCGACAGCGCCTACGCGCCCTACTGCACACGGAACCCTCTACGCCGCGGCCAGGTCGAAGGCCGCGACTATTTACTGATCTGATTCCTGCCCTCGATGGGCCAACAACAATCCTGGAGTTGTACCTATGGGCCCATGGCTCGATAGCCTGACCGCTTGGTTGACGGCAAACCCGCAATGGCTGGCGGCAGCCGTCTTTATCGTGGCCTGCATTGAGTGCCTGGCGATCGCCGGACTGATCGTCCCCGGCACCGTCCTGTTGTTTGCCGTTGCGGTACTGGCGGGCAGCGGCGCCCTGTCGCTGGGGGAAACCTTGCTGCTGGGCTTTCTCGGTGGCTTGCTGGGGGACGTGGTGTCGTACTTCCTCGGCCGACACTTCCATCAGAACATCCGGCGCTTACCAGGCCTGCGTCACCACCCGGAATGGATCGGCAGTGCCGAAGCCTATTTCCAGCGCTATGGGATCGCCAGCCTGCTGGTGGGGCGCTTTATCGGCCCGCTGCGCCCGATGCTGCCAATGGTGGCCGGGATGTTCGACATGCCCTTCCCGCGCTTTTTTGCCGTCAGCCTGCTGGCGGGCGCCGGCTGGGCGGTGGCCTATCTGCTACCGGGCTGGGCCACCGGGGCGGCTATCCGCTTGCCACTGCCCGAGGGTTTCTGGCCCCAGGCCGGACTGGTAGTGGGCAGCATCGCGGTACTGGTGGGCCTGGGCATCAACAGCGGCCTGCGCGGTCATCGGCGCTCTACCCTGCTGATCGCCGGCCTGAGCCTGGTGATCCTGGGTGGGCTGTTTGTCGGCTATTCGCACCTCGGCGCCTTTGATCAAGGCCTGATGACGCTGGTGCAGGAACACCGCAAGCCGCTGCTCGACGAGTTCGCGGTGATGCTGACCCAACTCGGTGAGTTCAAGCACATGCTGGTGATCAGCGCGGCGCTGACCCTGGTGCTGCTGGCCACGCGGCAATGGCGGCACTTGCTGTTCGCCGGCGGCACCCTGCTGGTGACGGCCCTGGCCAATACCGCCACCAAGCAGCTGTTCGCGCGGATGCGCCCGGAAGTCCTGACCGATCCACTGACCAGCTACAGCATGCCCAGCGGCCACGCCTCCGGTTCGTTTGCGCTGTTCCTGGCCCTGGCCGTGCTGGCGGGTCGAGGACAACCCCAGCGCATGCGCCTGACCTGGGTGCTGCTCGGCTGCCTGCCGGCCCTGGCCATCGCCCTGTCGCGGGTTTACCTGGGGGCTCACTGGCCCACCGACGTGGTGGCCGGAGCCATGCTGGCGGCCTGCGTGTGTGCCGCCAGCCTGTGGCTGAGTCAGCGTCAGGCACCACTCGAGCCACTGCCAGCGAAAATCTGGTGGCTGATCCTGCCCGTCATGGTGGGGCTGTTCGGCTTCTACGCCCTGCAGAATCTGCCGCACGCGATGATGCGTTACGCGTACTGAGACAACCTCAGGCGAACAAATCGCCCTGCAGTTCATCCAACAACGCCTGGATCGCATCCAGGCGTTGTTGCGGATCATCGACCTGCAGCAGCCCGATCTTTTCCAGCTCGGAAAATGGCAGCAAGTAGGCCAACTGGTTCGCCAGTGACTGCTGCCCTGCGGCGTCAGTGCCCATGTTCAACGCCTCGACCATCGGGTGCTCGGCCAGCGCCTTGAGCAAGGCCATCAGGTCGGCGTCTTCTTCCTGCAAGGGCTGCTCGGGCAACTCGTCCAGCCACTCGACCTCGGCGACAGTCAATTGATCACGCTGCACTTCGCTGCGCAGTACATTGAAGCGTCGCCCACCCTGCACGCGAATCCCCAGCAGGCCGTTGTCCTGCTGCTTGAAATCGGTAATCCGCGCCTCGCAGCCGACCCGTGCATACCCCTGCGCAGCCAGGCCGACCTCTTTGCCCTCAAGAATGCACACCACGCCAAACCCTGCCCCCTGCTTCATGCAGCGGCTGATCATGTCCAGGTAGCGCGCCTCGAAAATCTGCAGATCAAGGAAACAGCCGGGAAACAGCACCGTGTTCAGAGGGAAAAGCGCCAGACTCATAGACATGTCCTTACACCACCATCGACACCGCCAACGGCAACAACACCGCCGTGGCCACGCCCATCAGGCTCATCGCCAACGCGGCAAACGCACCGCACTCTTCACTTTCCTGCAAGGCTACCGAAGTGCCCACCGCATGAGCGGTCATGCCCAGGGCCATGCCGCGGGCTTCGGGGCCATGGACCCCGAGGCGATCGAGCAGCGCCGGGCCGAAAATCGCCCCGATCACCCCGGTGATCAGCACAAACACCGCCGCCAACGCCGCCACGCCACCAATCTGCTCGGCCACCAGCATGGCGATGGGCGAGGTCACCGACTTCGGGGCCATGGTCATCAGAATCATGTGCTCGGCACCAAACCACCAGCCCAGCAACACGCACAGACCGGTAGCGACCACCCCACCTACCACCAGCGTAGTAAAAATCGGCCAGAACAGTTGGCGGATGCGCCGCAGGTTGAGGTACAGCGGCACCGCCAGGGCCACCGTCGCCGGCCCCAGCAGGATGCTGAGGATTTCCGTGCTTTTACGGTACTCGGCATAGGTCAAGCCACAGGTGAGCAACACGCCAATCACCAGCAGCATGGACACCAGCACCGGCTGCAGGAAGATCCAGCGGGTTTTCTCGAACGCCGCCAGCACCAACTGATAAGCCCCCAGGGTAATGCCGATCCCGAACAGCGGGTGATGGATCACCGCCGCCACCGCGCCTTGCCAGTCAAACATCATGAGCGCTCCTCCCGCCGAGCCTGGCGCTTGACCAGCCATTGCATCAGCACCCCGGCAAAGGCCATGGACAGCAGCAACGACAACACCAGTGCGCCGACGATGGCCCAGAAGTCGGCCGCGATATCCGCGGCATACACCATCACCCCCACCGCAGGCGGGACCAGCAGCAACGGCAAATAGCGCAACAAGCTACCGGCGGCCAGGTTCAGTGGCTCGCCGACTTCACCGCGAACGATCAGGAACACCAGCAACAGCAGCAGACCGATAATCGGCCCCGGCAGCACCGGCAACAGCAAATGGTTGATGGCCGTGCCGAGCAATTGAAACAGCACCAGCCAGGTCAGGCCGCGAAGCAACATGAATCATCCCCCACAAGACTCGCCCCCCAAAACGGGCCTGCCATTATAAGCATGGCATCTGCTATGCATGGGTATTCGCCAATGGTATGGAGGATTGACCGGCACCCACCGCCATGATGATCTAAGGTGGTTTCAGCTCACTCAGAAAAACTATAAAACCGATGAACCCAAGGAGAGTCTCAATGCCCTATGTACCCGTTGCAGAGCTCAAGAATTATGTCGGCAAGGAACTCGGACGTTCCGAATGGCTCACCATCGATCAGGAACGCATCAACCTGTTCGCCGAAGCCACGGGTGACTTTCAGTTCATCCACGTTGACCCGGTAAAGGCCGCACAGACGCCATTCGGCAGCACCATTGCCCACGGCTTCCTGTCGCTGTCGCTGATTCCAAAACTGATGGAAGACATCATGGTCCTGCCCCAGGACTTGAAAATGGTCGTCAACTACGGCCTGGACAGCGTGCGGTTCATCCAGCCGGTGAAAGTCGATTCCCGGGTCCGGCTCAAGGTCGATCTGACCGAAGTCACCGAGAAAAAACCCGGCCAATGGCTGCTCAAGGCCACCGCCACCCTGGAAATCGAAGGCCAGGAAAAACCGGCCTATATCGCCGAACCCCTGTCGCTGGCGTTCGTGTAACCCCTGCCGGATGCGGAGCAGTTGCTGCTGTTTCGCACCGCGTCTCTATTTATCAGGCACATAGCTGCGGCATACTCGGTCGCCTAATCACCCGGATCCTGCTATGCGCTCACTTGTACCCCTCGCATTGACCCTGTTGCTCACCGCCTGTGGCGACGGCGAATCGCTGTTGCCGCCGGACGCGCGCCTGCCCGACGGCGGCCGCTATCGGGGAGACCTGGTCGACGGGCTGCTGCAAGGCCGGGGTCGCATCGACTACCCGAACGGCAGTTGGTACGCCGGCCAGTTCGACAAGGGCCAGTGGCACGGACAAGGCGAATGGCACGGCAGCAATGGCGAGGTCTACCGCGGCGCCTTCCAGCAAGGGCTGTTCCATGGCCAGGGCGCCCTGAGCACCAGCGACAGCAGCTACACCGGCGGTTTTAAACTGGGGCGGCGCGACGGCGAGGGCACGCTCAAGGAAAACGGCATGACCTACCGGGGCGAATTCAAGGCCGACCAGTACTCCGGACTCGGCCGCCTTGAGCTCGAAGACGGCAGCCAGTACCAGGGCCAGTTCGCCCACGGCAAACCCAATGGCGAAGGCCAGCGCAGCGATGCCAGCGGCAATCAGTTCAGCGGCCACTTCATCAACGGCCAACTGGACGGCATCGGCAGCTTCAACAGCGCCGAAGGCGACAGCTATGTCGGTGGCTTCAAACAGAATCAGCTGCACGGCAAAGGCCGCTACGAAAACGCCGACGGCGACGTGTGGATCGGCCAATTCAAGGAAGGCGCGCTCAGCGGCAAGGGCGAGCTGATCGGCGCCGACAACAGTCACTACCTCGGGCACTTCAGCGACTGGCGCTTCACAGGCCAAGGGCGCCTGAACCTGCCCGATGGCAGCTTCTACGTCGGCCAGTTCGACAACGACAGCTATCAGGGCCACGGCACACTGGTACTGACCGACGGTACGGTGCAGAGCGGCGATTGGATCAATGGCCAGCGCGTGCGTGATGCCGACGGCAAACTGCTGCCCGATACCCTGGAGCTGGGCTTGCTGGCCCAGGGCCGACTGCTCGATGAAGCACTGGCCAATGTGCCCGCCTCAACTCCCGCGGTCGAACTGTACAGCCTGACGCTCGGCGGCGACGGCAAGCAGAGCGTATTCCTGCGCGAGTCCGACTACGTCAGCAACATGCTGGCCAGCCGGTTTGGCGCCTATGGCCAGATCCGCCTGGTCAACCACCGCGACCACCTCAGCGACCGGCCCATGGCCACCCGGGAAAACCTGCGCCGCGCGGCCCTGACCCTGGCCGAGCGCAGCGGTCCGGAAGACTTGCTGTTCATCTACCTGACCAGCCACGGCACCCACGAACACGAACTGGTGCTCGACCAACCACGCATGGAGCTGGCCGACCTGCCCGCCGATGAGTTGGCCGCCGTCCTGGCGCCGCTGAAAAACCGCGACAAGATCATCGTGATTTCCGCCTGTTACTCCGGCGGTTTCCTGCCGGCCCTCAAGGACAATCGTACGCTGGTCATGACCGCCTCGCAGGCTGATCGGGTGTCGTTCGGCTGCTCCGAGGAGGCGGACTTCACCTACTTCGGCGATGCCCTGTTCGCCCAGGCCCTGAACCAGACCGACGACCTCGAACACGCCTTCAAGCTGGCCAAGGCCACGGTTGCCGAACGGGAACTGGCCGACAACTTCGAAGCCTCTGAACCACAGATCTGGGCACCCAAGGGGGTCCTGGCGCGCTGGCAGGTGCTGCGCAAACAGCAAGCACGAAAAGCGCTGCAAAATGCGGCGTTGAACAACACGGACGCAAAGAGCAACTAAGCTGAACAGTATCAAGGGAGAAACACTATGTACTTGACGCCTCAGCACGTACTGCTCGCCGGAGCCACCGGCCTGACCGGTGAACACTTGCTCGACCGCTTGCTCAACGAGCCCACCATCAGCCGCGTACTGGCGCCCTCTCGCCGGCCGCTGGCGGAACATCCGCACCTGGAAAACCCGGTCGGCGACCCCTGCGCATTCCTGCCTCAACTCAGTGGTCGGGTAGACATCGCCTACTGCTGCCTGGGAACGACGATCAAGCAGGCGGGCTCGGAATCGGCGTTCCGTGCGGTAGACATGGACATGGTGGTGGCCTTCGCCAAACGCGCGCGCGAAATGGGTGCACGGCACCTGATCGTGATCAGCGCCATCGGCGCGGACCCAAAGTCCTCGGTGTTCTACAACCGTGTCAAAGGGGAAATGGAACAGGCCCTGCGCGCGCAAGACTGGCCACAGCTGACCATCTGCCGACCTTCCCTGCTGCTGGGGGAACGCCTGGAGCCACGCCTGGCCGAGCAAGTGGCCGGCCCGCTATCCCGGTTGATCCCGGGCAAGTACCGCGGCATCGAAGCCTGCCAACTGGCCCGCGCCATGTGGCGCCTGGCGCTGGAGGAGCAGGATGGGGTGCGGGTGGTGGAATCGGACGAACTGCGCAAGCTGGGCAAGTAGCCCCCGCTACAACCCACCCGTCGCCTGAAACCCGATCCCGAGCACCGTCAACACTGACAACGGCAACAACAGCGTGTCGAGCAAGGCGCTGGCCGGCAGGTCGAGGCCGGGGTAACTCGGCGCTTCGGCGCCAAATCGATCCTTGGCACAACAGCCGCCCTGCAGCGCATACCAGTCCAGTCGCGTCCCGGAATACACCACCGGAGCGCCCGGTTGCGCCGCATCCAGGGTGCGCACACTGGCGCACCCTGCCAGCTGCAAGGCCAGCAGCACCAGCAGCACCAGCAGCAGCTTATTCATCACTGCTCAGATGGTGTTCGCCCCAGCGTGGCAGCATGTCCTGCGGGATGTTCAGCACATTGAGAATCCGCGCCACGACAAAATCCACCAGGTCATCGATGGTCTGCGGCTGATGATAGAAACCCGGCGACGCCGGCAGGATGGTCACGCCCATGTTCGACAGCTTGAGCATGTTTTCCAGGTGAATGCTCGAATACGGCGCCTCGCGCGGCACCACAATCAGCTGCCGGCGCTCTTTCAAGGTCACGTCGGCGGCACGTTCGATCAGGTTGTTGCAGGCGCCCATGGCGATGGCGGACAAGGTCCCGGTGGAACAGGGCACCACCACCATCGCTGCCGGCGAGCCGGAGCCCGAAGCCACCGGCGACATCCAGTCCTCCTTGCCATACACCCGAATCTGCCCGGCGACCGCGCCGGTGTATTCGGTGAGGAAGGCCTGCATCATCTGCGGCTTGGGCGGCAGCGTGACGTCGGTCTCGGTGGCCAGCACCAATTGCGCGGCCTTGGAGATCAGAAAATGCACCTCACGGTCTTCGCGCACCAGGCAATCGAGCAGGCGCAAGCCATACTGGGCGCCTGAAGCGCCCGTCATGGCCAGCGTGATGCGATCCGGACCGTTGTTCATTTAAGCGCCTCGGCGAGCTTGCCGTGCAGGCCGCCGAAGCCGCCATTGCTCATGATTACCACGTGCGTGCCGGGTTGAGCCTGGCTTTTGACCCGCGCAATGATGCCCTCCAGCGAATCGCTGACGATCGATGGCACCGTACACAGCGCCGCGGTGGCCGCCAGATCCCAGCCCAGGTTGGCCGGGGCGTACCAGATCACCTGGTCGGCATCGACCACGCTTTGGGGCAATCCGTCGCGGTGCGCGCCGAGTTTCATGGAGTTGGAACGCGGCTCGATGATGGCAATCAGCGGGGCGTCGCCGATGCGCTTGCGCAGGCCGTCCAGGGTTGTAGCGATGGCCGTCGGGTGGTGGGCAAAGTCGTCGTAGAGGGTGATGCCGTTGACCTGGGCCACAACCTCCATCCGCCGCTTCACACTCTTGAACGCGCTCAACGCTGCAATGCCCATGGCCGGGAGCACGCCGACATGGCGCGCCGCCGCCAGGGTCGCCAAGGCGTTGGCGACGTTGTGCTGACCGGTCATGTCCCACTCGACCACGCCTTGGGCGACGCCCTCGAACAGCACTTCAAACTTCGACCCGTCTTCGCTGAGCAACTTGACCTGCCATTGCCCGCCGGCACCGGTGGTTTGCACCGGGGTCCAGCAGCCCATCTCGATCACGCGCTGCAAAGCCGGCTCAGTGGTGGGATGAATCACCAGCCCTTCGCTTGGGATGGTGCGCACCAAATGGTGGAACTGCCGCTCGATCGCTGGCAGATCGGGGAAGATGTCCGCGTGATCGAACTCAAGGTTATTGAGGATCGCCGTGCGCGGGCGGTAGTGGACGAACTTCGAACGCTTGTCGAAGAAGGCGCTGTCGTATTCGTCGGCTTCGATCACAAAAAACGGCGTGTCGCCCAGACGCGCCGAGACCGAGAAATTCTGTGGCACGCCGCCGATCAGGAAGCCCGGGCTCATGCCCGCGTGCTCCAGCACCCAGGCGAGCATGCTGCTGGTGGTGGTCTTGCCGTGGGTGCCGGCAACCGCCAGCACCCAACGTCCTTGCAGCACATGGTCGGCCAGCCACTGCGGGCCGGAGACGTACGGCAAGCCTTTGTTCAAGACGTATTCGACCGCCGGGTTACCGCGGGACATGGCATTGCCAATCACCACCAGGTCCGGGGCCGGGTCGAGCTGGGCCGGGTCATAACCCTGCGTCAGTTCAATGCCCTGAGCTTCCAGTTGCGTGCTCATCGGCGGATAGACATTCGCGTCGGAGCCGGTCACGCGATGGCCCAGCTCTTTGGCCAGAACCGCCATCGAGCCCATGAAAGTGCCGCAGATACCCAGGATATGAATGTGCATAGTCAACCTCGTAAAACATCGAGGCAGGTTAGCCTAGGGTGGGAAAAATCGCACCTGATGTTTCAACCGCACGCCATTGCACTACTGAACATCCAGAATCTGCCTGCGACCCTGTACAACACCAATGTCCTTGATAGTCTTGGCACCCCACACGCCAGAGTGATCGCCAGAGGCTGCGCATGAGTACAACCCCCCATGAGCTCAGTATCTCCCCAGACAAAGACCCCAAAAAACTGTCTGCCGGGCAGCGAAAATTCAATGAGCTGGTGAAGAAAATCGACAAACAGCGGCAGATCCTGCAAGCGTGGGAAGCGGCCACCCCGCTGTATGAGCAGCGCTGGCACAGTGAGTTCCTTCCCCAGCTCGACATCCTGCATCAGCACACGGTCGGGTTCGTGCAACTGCTGAGCGACCTGGGTGAGCGGATCAAACTCTCGAAAACTGATCGCAAGACGCTGACCCAGGAAATTTGCGGCCAAGCCTACAGCTTGCTTGATAGCGGCAATTGCAGTGATGAGGAACTGGTTCGCTTGAAAGCGCTGTACAACCAGCACAGTGGCCGCGACTTCGATACCGATGAGGAAGAAGACAACGAGCTTCTCAAACTGGGGCTGCAGGAGATGTTCGGGGTCGAGCTCGACGACGATATCCACGGGCTGTCTCCCGAGGAAATCGCGGAAAAAATAAATCAACGCTTGCAGAGCGAACAACCCGAGCCAAGCAAACCTGGCAAGAAAAACGCCCACCAGCTACGCCAGGAAGCAGCCGCCGCCGAGGCCAGCCAGTCCGTGCGCGAGGTGTATCGCAAACTGGCCAGCGCCCTGCACCCAGACCGAGAAACCGACCCCGACGAGCGCGAGCGCAAAACCGTGTTGATGCAGCGCGTCAACCATGCCTATGGCCAGCGCAATCTGCTTGGGCTGCTGCAACTGCAGCTGGAGTTGGAGCACATCGATGCCAGCACCCTCAACACGCTGACCGCTGATCGACTGAAACATTACAACCGCGTATTGACCGAGCAACTCGATGAGCTGAAACAGGAAGTATTCGATCAGGAGCAAGGGTTCAGACTGCAATTTAATATCGACCCATTCGACAAACTGACACTGGCGAACCTACCTGGTTTTTACCAGCATCAACTCGACTCGGTCCTGGATGATATTCAGGAACTTATGCTGCTCGGCGAAGAGCTGAATGATCCCAAGAACCTGAAAGCCTGGCTCAAGGCACAGAGGGACTATGAGCGCGAGATGGAAAAATCACTCAACGACGACCCGTTCTTTCGCTGAACAACCGTCACGTCAGCCGACACCTAACGGGTTATCCCGTGCTTGCGCAGCTTTCTATAGAGGGTGTTGCGGCTGACGCCCAACTGTTCGGCGGTGTGGGTCATGTGCCAGCGTGTTTGCTCCAGGGCATTGAGCAGTACCAAGCGTTCGGCATCATTGAGCGGCAGTTCCGGCAGTTCGCCGACCGAGGGGGTCAGCGCCGGACGTGCCTGGCGAATCATCGCCGGCAAGTCTTCGACGCCAATGCGTCCGTCTTCACACAATGCCGCCAGGGTCCGCAATACCGTGCGCAACTGCCGCACGTTACCCGGCCAGGAGAAATCGAGCAGGGCCTGGCGCGCGGGGGCGTCGATCAGGACGGTCTCGTCCCCCGCCTCTTCAGCCAACAGGAAGTCCAGCAACTGGGATTTATCACCGCGCTCACGCAGGGGCGGCAAGCCCACCTCCAGGCCATTGAGCCGGTAGTACAGGTCTTCACGGAAGCTGCCATCCTGCACCCGCTCCAGCAAGTCCCGGTGGGTGGCGCTGATGATCCGCACGTTGACCGCCTGCGGCTCGCCACCAATCGGCACCACCAGCCGGTCCTCGAGCACCCGCAACAAGCGGGTTTGCAGGGCCAGGGGCATGTCGCCGATTTCATCCAGGAACAAGGTGCCGCCATCGGCCTGCTGCAGCTTGCCGCGCATACCTTCCTTGCGTGCGCCGGTAAAGCTGCCGCCGCGGTAACCGAACAGTTCGCTCTCGATCAGGCTTTCCGGAATGGCCGCGCAATTGAGCGCGACAAAGGCTCTGTCGGCACGCTGGCTGGCCTGGTGCACGGCCTTGGCAAAGGCCTCTTTGCCCGAGCCGGTCTCGCCGTTGATCAACAGCGGCACATCACGCTCGAACACCCGCAGGGCTTTGCGAAAATCGGCCTGCAGACCTTCATCACCCAGGCAAATACCGGCCAAGCGCGGGCGTTCGGCAATCCTCGGCGCAGGCACAACTGGCGCAGGCACACTGCGCGGCTGACCGCGCAGCAGGGCAAACAAGGCCCGGCCGTCACGGGTGCGCAGCGGCCAACTGGCGCTGGCGTTGACGCTGGCGCGGGATAACAGTTGATCCAGCGAACAGTCGAAAAAGGCCTCCACCGGCTTGCCCACCAGGCCGCCGCGAATATGCCCCAGCAGGTTCAGCGCGCTCTGGTTGACGGCGCTGATGCGCCCTTCCCCGTCAAACGCCAGCAGCCCTTCGCTGAACAGCCCGACCGACTCGGCCTGCAGGTGAAAGCGTAGCAACCACTGGTTGTCGAAATGGCGCAGGAAGTAGCAGCTCTCGATCATTTTCGCCGAGAGATTGACCAGCGCCATGGTGTGGAACTGGCTCTGGCGCGAAACATCATGGCGCGCCGAGGAGACGTCGAGCACCGCCAGCAGTTCGCCATGGGGGTCGAACACCGGGCTGGCCGAGCAGGTCAGGCCGGTGTGGCGTCCCCGGAAGTGTTCATCCTGATGAATGGTCAGCGCCTGGCGTTCCACCAGGCAGGTGCCGATCCCGTTGGTGCCTTCGCAGGCCTCACTCCAGTCGGCACCGAGCCACAGGCCGGCGCGCTCGAAGATCTTGCGCTCGGTGGGCGCCGTGACACAGTTGAGGATCACCCCGCGGGCGTCGGTCAACAGCACCGCATGCCCGGCACCGCTGAGTTGCTGATGCAGGCTGTTCATTTCGCCGCCGGCGATCTGCAGCACCTGCTGCAAGCGCTCCCGACTTTCCAGCACCCGACCATGCTCAAGCACCGTGGGCGCCATGGCCAATGCCGGATCGAGGTGATAGTCCTCCAGGCACCGCAGCCAGGAGCGGGCGATGGATGGATCGCTGCCCGGACCGTGCAACTGGTTCTTGCCCTGGGTGACGGTCAAGACCTGCTGGGCATGGCGGCTCAAATGGTTGTTGTGCATTTCTTATTGTTCTCCCCGAGGGTCAGGTCCGCAGAGCGTTCCTGACCCCCGTGTCCCCTATCTTGTGCCTGGTTCAGGCGAGTGCTTCGCCCTCTCATGCAGCCGAGCATCCTCCAGCCCGACGCGCATTGCAATGCCGACGAGACCGACCGGTCACACGCTGTGCCACAAACGGCACAAAGTGTCACAAGCCCCGTATCGCATCTGGCACAGCCCGTGGACAAAGCCCTGCCGCCGACGGCGCAAGCCCTTGATTTATAGGCACCACAAGGCACTGGCCCGACCTTTGCTCTAGGCTTGTACCAGCGCTCATTGCGCGTACTCCCCTATAAGCACAAAAGCCAAGGAGACACTCATCATGCGTTACGCTCACCCCGGTCAAGAAGGCGCTATCGTTTCGTTCAAGAGCAAATACGGTAACTACATCGGCGGCGAGTTCGTCGCGCCTGTCAAAGGTCAGTACTTCACCAATACCTCGCCGGTGAACGGCCAACCGATTGCCGAATTCCCCCGTTCCACAGCTGAAGACATCGAAAAAGCCCTCGACGCTGCCCACGCTGCCGCCGACGCCTGGGGCAAGACCTCGGTCCAGGACCGCTCCCTGGTGCTGTTGAAAATCGCCGATCGCATCGAGCAGAACCTCGAAGTCCTGGCGGTCACCGAATCCTGGGACAACGGCAAGGCCGTGCGTGAAACCCTGAACGCCGACATCCCGCTGGCGGCGGATCACTTCCGTTACTACGCCGGGTGCATCCGCGCGCAAGAAGGCAGCTCTGCCGAAATCAACGAACACACCGCGGCCTATCACTTCCACGAACCGCTGGGCGTGGTCGGCCAGATCATCCCGTGGAACTTCCCGATCCTGATGGCCGCCTGGAAACTCGCGCCGGCCCTGGCTGCCGGTAACTGCGTGGTGCTCAAGCCTGCCGAGCAAACGCCGCTGGGCATCAGCGTGCTGCTGGAACTGATCGGCGACCTGCTGCCACCGGGCGTGCTGAACGTGGTGCAAGGGTTCGGCAAAGAAGCCGGCGAAGCCCTGGCCACCAGCAAGCGCATCGCCAAGATCGCGTTCACCGGCTCGACCCCGGTTGGCTCGCACATCATGAAATGCGCCGCCGAGAACATCATTCCGTCCACCGTGGAACTGGGCGGCAAGTCGCCGAACATCTTCTTCGCCGACATCATGCAAGCCGAAGAATCCTTCATCGAGAAAGCCGCCGAAGGCCTGGTGCTGGCGTTCTTCAACCAAGGTGAAGTCTGCACCTGCCCGTCTCGCGCCCTGGTGCAAGAGTCGATCTACGACGACTTCATGAAAGTGGTGATGAAGAAGGTCCTGCAAATCAAGCGTGGCGACCCACTCGACACCGACACCATGGTCGGTGCCCAGGCTTCCGAGCAGCAATTCGACAAGATTCTCTCCTACCTGGAAATCGCCAAGGGCGAAGGCGCCGAGCTGCTGACCGGTGGCAAGGTGGAAAAACTCGAGGGCAACCTGGCGACCGGCTATTACATCCAGCCGACCCTGCTCAAGGGCACCAACCAAATGCGCGTGTTCCAGGAGGAAATCTTCGGCCCGGTGGTGAGCATCACCACCTTCAAGGACGAAGCCGAAGCCCTGGCCATTGCCAACGACACCGAGTTCGGCCTGGGCGCCGGTCTCTGGACCCGCGACATCAACCGCGCTTACCGCATGGGCCGCGCCATCAAGGCCGGTCGAGTGTGGACCAACTGCTACCACCTGTACCCGGCGCACGCCGCGTTCGGTGGCTACAAGAAGTCCGGCGTCGGCCGTGAAACCCACAAGATGATGCTCGATCACTACCAGCAGACCAAAAACCTGCTGGTGAGCTACGACATCAACCCGCTGGGCTTCTTCTGATCCAACCTCCCGGCGACTTCGGTCGCCGGGACTGGCTTGTTCCGACAAGACTCATTTTCCGTGCAATGCATTCGGCCCCGTTAGGCGGCCGGGTGCACGGCTGCAAGCAGAACATCGCAATGGCCCGCGTGCCTTTGGTGAACACAGCGTGCGCGCTGGAAAACAACAATAAGAAAGGAATCCGCAATGGATCAGATCGGCAACTACGTGCTCTATCTCATCATGTTCTGCGCCGTACTCGGCGCCTTCGCGGCGATCTACAACAGCGATGAAGGACTTGGTAAAGAATTCATGGAAGGCATCCACGCCACCGGGCATATCTTCGTGCCGGCGGCGGGGATCATGGCGTCCATCCCCTACCTGACCGTGGTCATCGAAAAAGCCTTCGGCCCGTTCTTCAGTTCCCTGGGCGCCGACCCGGCACTGGCGGCGACCATGATCATTGCCTCGGACATGGGTGGCTATCACCTGGCGTCGGCCCTGGCGGCCAGTAAAGAAGCATTGGTCATGGCACTGATCACCGGCTTCATGGGCGGCGCGACCATCGTCTTCTCCATCCCCATGGGCCTGGCGATGCTCGACAAGCGCGACCACAAGTACATGGCCCTGGGCATCATGTCGGGCATCCTGACCATCCCCCTGGGCGTGCTGATCGCCAGCGTCATCCTTGCGTTCAGCAACCCGCTGGTACGCGACCTGGTATCGACCAACGGCGAGGCCACCTATCAGTTGGCCCTGGGCCTGGGCAGCATCTTCGCCAACCTGCTGCCGATCCTGATCTTCGTCGTGGCCCTGGCCCTGGGCCTGCGCTTTTTGCCCGACCTGATGATCAAGGGTTTCATCATCTTCGGTCGCACCCTGGACGCGGCGATCAAGCTGGTGCTGGTGTTCTCCATCGTCGAATACTTCACCGGTGTGTTCACCCTGGTGTTCGGCAGCTGGGGGTTCCACCCGATCATCGCCGACGCCGAAGACCAGACCCGCGCCCTGGAAACCGCCGGCTACATCGGCATCATGCTGGCCGGTGCCTTCCCGATGGTCTACCTGCTGCGTAAATACCTGGGCAAGCCGCTGGAAAGCCTGGGCAGCAAGATCGGCCTGAGCGCCGTCGGCAGTGCTGGCATGCTGGCCACCATCGCCAACATCCTGGCCATGTTCCGCCTGGTGCGCTTCATGCCGCCAAAGGACAAAGTCATCAACATTGCCTTTGGCGTGTGCGCGGCCTTCCTGCTGGGCGACCACCTGTCCTTCACCGCCAACTTCCAGCCCACCATCATTCTGCCGGTGCTGATTGGCAAGATAAGTGCAGGTTTCATTGCCGTGGGCCTGGCGTACTGGCTGTCGGTACCCAAGGCCTTGCAACTGGAAGCCGAGGACCGCGCCGCCGGGATCATTGCCAAGGGCGAATACTTGGGCCTGCCGCTGCCGGAAACCCTGCACCCCGATGGCACCAAGGCAACGGCCTGAGTCTGCTGCATTGAAGTGCGCTGCCGACACCGAGCGTGGCATGCTCAGCCACGGCCGGCCCTGGGCAGCGCACTGTCCTATTTGAAACGGAGACTGAAATGGCAAGTTTTTCCCATAGCGTGGGCGCCCAGACCTACCGCTTCGACGACCTCAAGGACGTCATGGCCAAGGCCAGCCCGGCACGCTCCGGAGACTTCCTGGCCGGTGTCGCCGCGCAAAACGACGGCGAGCGGGTGGCAGCGCAAATGGCCCTGGCGGACATCCCGCTCAAGCATTTTTTGCAAGAAGCACTGATTCCCTACGAGAGCGATGAAGTTACCCGACTGATCATCGATACCCACGACGCCAACGCCTTTGCCACCGTCAGCCACCTGACCGTCGGTGGTTTTCGTGACTGGCTGCTCAGCGACGCGGCCGACGAACACAGCCTGCGTGCGCTGGCCCCCGGCCTGACCCCGGAAATGGCCGCCGCCGTGTCGAAAATCATGCGCGTGCAAGACCTGGTGCTGGTGGCGCAGAAAATTCGTGTGATCACCCGTTTTCGCGGGACCCTGGGCCTGCGCGGTCGCCTCTCGACCCGCCTGCAACCCAACCACCCCACCGACGAGCCGGCCGGTATCGCGGCGAGCATTCTCGACGGCCTGCTGTACGGCAATGGCGACGCGATGATCGGCATCAACCCGGCCACCGACAGCATCGCCTCGATCTGCGCCATGCTGGAAATGCTCGACGCGGTGATCCAACGCTACGAAATCCCCACCCAGGCCTGCGTTCTGACCCACGTCACCACCTCCATCGAGGCGATCAACCGTGGCGTGCCATTGGACCTGGTGTTCCAGTCGATTGCCGGCACCGAAGCCGCGAACGCCAGCTTTGGCATCAGCCTCAGCGTACTCCAGGAAGGCTATGACGCCGGCCTGAGCCTCAACCGCGGCACCTTGGGGCAAAACCTGATGTATTTCGAGACCGGCCAGGGCAGCGCGTTGTCGGCCAACGCTCACTTCGGCCTCGATCAGCAAACCTGCGAGACCCGGGCCTATGCCGTGGCGCGGCATTTCAAGCCATTTCTGGTCAATACCGTGGTCGGCTTCATCGGCCCGGAGTACCTGTACAACGGCAAACAGATCATCCGCGCCGGCCTTGAAGACCACTTCTGCGGCAAGTTGCTCGGCGTGCCCATGGGCTGCGACATCTGCTACACCAACCACGCCGAAGCCGACCAGGACGACATGGACACCCTGCTGACCCTGCTGGGTGTGGCCGGGATCAACTTCATCATGGGCATCCCCGGCTCCGACGACATCATGCTCAACTACCAGACCACCTCCTTCCACGACGCCCTCTACGCGCGCCAGACCCTGGGCCTGAAACCGGCTCCGGAATTCGAGGCATGGCTGGCGAACATGGGCATTTTCACGCAGGGTGACGGCAAGGTCCGGTTCGGCAACAACCTGCCGCCGGCCTTCCGCCAGGCCCTGGCGCAACTGGGATGAACGAGGTGCTTATGGAACAACCACCGATCGACCCGCAGAACCCCTGGCTGGAACTGCGCCGCCTGACCCCTGCGCGCATCGCCCTGGGCCGGTCCGGCACCAGCATGCCGACCGGCGCCCAACTGGACTTCCAGTACGCCCATGCCCAGGCCCGAGACGCCGTGCACCTGGCCTTCGATCACGCCGGGCTGAGCGCGCAACTGGCCGAAGCCGGACGCGCCAGCCTGCTGCTGCACAGCGCCGCCAGCGATCGGCACAGCTACCTGCAGCGCCCGGACCTGGGGCGCAAACTCTCCGAGCACTCGGCGCAAACCCTGCGCGACTACGCCGCGGCCCACCCAGGCGGAGTCGACCTGGCCGTGGTGGTGGCCGATGGCCTGTCGGCACTTGCGGTCCATCGGCACACCCTGCCCTTCCTGGCGCGCATGGAAGAACAGACCCAGGCTGAAGGCTGGTCCCTGTCACCGGTAATCCTGGTGGAGCAAGGTCGCGTCGCCGTGGCCGACGAAATCGGCCAGTTGCTGGGGGCAAAAATGGTGGTGATCCTGATCGGCGAACGCCCCGGCCTCAGCTCTCCCGACAGCCTTGGCCTGTATTTCACCTACAACCCCAAGGTCGGCCTGACGGACGCCTACCGCAACTGCATCTCCAATGTCCGCCTCGAAGGCCTGAGCTACGGCATGGCCGCCCACCGCTTGCTGTACCTGATGCGTGAGGCCTGTCGTCGGCAGTTGTCGGGCGTCAACCTGAAAGACGAGGCGCAATTGCAGACTATCGAGTCAGAAAACGACGCACAAACCAGCTCCAATTTCCTGCTGGGACCGCAGAATCCTTGAGTCCAATGCGGATTGCGTTTTAGTCGCGCTTTGAGGCAGAGTCGACGAACGGCTGCCCGAGTGATGGATCAATTGCCGTCAAATCCACTGGAAACTGCCGTCATATCTACTTGAAGTTGAGGCCTCTAGCATGCGGATTATTCAAGCTACTCTCGAGCACCTGGACCTGCTGACGCCTCTGTTCGTCAAGTACCGCGAGTTTTACGGCTCGCTGCCTTACCCGGACTCTTCCCGCGCGTTCCTGGAAAAACGCCTGCGCCGCAAGGAGTCGGTGATCTACCTGGCCCTGCCGGATGACGACGATGGCCGGCTGCTGGGCTTCTGCCAGCTATACCCGAGCTTCTCGTCCCTGTCGCTCAAGCGGGTATGGATCCTCAACGACATCTACGTCGCCGAAGACGCCCGCCGCCAACTGGTCGCCGACAACCTGATGCGCACCGCGAAAAAAATGGCCAAGGAAACCCAGGCCGTGCGCATGCGCGTGTCCACCAGCAGCGACAACCTGGTGGCGCAAAAGACCTACGAGTCCATGGGTTTTCGTGAAGACAACGAGTTCAAGAACTACATCTTGCCGATCAGCGACGAACTCTGACATGACCTATGTTTCCAGGTAGCGAGGGCGCACGCTCTCGCCGGGGGGTGCGATGCGCCCCTGAAACCTGAACCCAGGCTGAAGCCGATGCACTCCATTGCCCTGGTATCCGCTCCCCATCGCATTCGTAATCCCTCGCTACAAAACCCACACGCTTTTCACTTTGCTGTCCGTATAATCGCGATCTTTATCGGCCGTAAGAAATAGCCCGCAAACTTGTAGCCATTTTTTTCAGACTTTCCGTACAGGCTTGCCGAGTCGAGCCGTCACACAGGTGCCCCCCATGGATTTCAACCCGATCGACCTTGTCCTGCATCTCGATGTGTACCTCGATATGCTGGTCACCAACTACGGGCCATGGATCTACGCCATTCTTTTCCTGGTGATCTTCTGCGAAACCGGCCTGGTGGTCATGCCCTTCCTGCCGGGCGATTCGCTGCTGTTCATCGCCGGTGCCGTTGCCGCCGGTGGTGGCATGGACCCCGTACTGCTGGGCGGCTTGCTGATGCTGGCGGCGATACTCGGAGACAGTACCAACTATGTGGTCGGTCGAACGGCCGGGGAAAAACTGTTCAGTAACCCCAACTCGAAAATCTTCCGTCGCGACTACCTGCAACAAACCCACGATTTCTATGAAAAGCACGGTGGTAAAACCGTGACGCTGGCGCGCTTCCTGCCGATCATCCGGACCTTCGCGCCCTTCGTCGCCGGGGTCGCCAAGATGCCCTATCCGCGCTTTTTCGCTTTCAGCGTGTTCGGCACCATTCTCTGGGTCGGCGGCCTGGTGACCCTGGGTTACTTCTTCGGCAACGTGCCCTTCATCAAGAAGAACCTGTCGCTGCTGGTGGTGGGCATCATCCTGTTGTCGCTGGTGCCGATGATCATTGGCCTGGTCCGCAGCCGCTTCGGTGGCTCGAGCTCCAAAGCCCAGTCGCGCTGATCGCCCATGGGCCTGCTCAGCACCTGGCGTCGCCAACGCACCCTGGCCAAGCACCCCGTTGCCGATGAAACGTGGCAGCGGGTCCGTCAGCACCTGAGTTTTCTCGACGGCCTGAGCGAAGCCGAGGACCAGTGGCTGCGCGAGTCGGCCGTGCTGTTCCTGCAGGACAAACACCTGACATGCCTGCCCGGCGTTGAATTGCACCAGGAACAGCGCCTGCTACTCGCCGCCCAGGCCCAACTGCCGCTGCTGCACCTGGGCGATCTGAACTGGTATCAGGGCTTCCACGAGATCGTGCTGTACCCCGACGACTTCCTCAGCCCGCAGCGCCATCGCGATGCCAGTGGCGTCGAGCATGAGTGGGACGGCGAGCACAGCGGTGAGGCTTGGCAACAGGGGCCTATCATCCTGGCCTGGCCGGGGGTGATGGCCAGTGGTGGCTGGGAAGGCTACAACCTGGTGATCCACGAACTGGCGCACAAGCTCGACATGCTCAACGGCGACGCCAACGGCCTGCCGCCGCTGCACAGCGACATGCGGGTCTCGGACTGGGCGCAGGTGATGCAACACGCCTACGACGACCTCAACCGCCAGCTCGACCACAACCCCGACGCCGACACACCGATCGACCCCTATGCGGCGGAAAACCCCGCCGAGTTCTTCGCCGTCACCAGCGAGTACTTCTTCAGCGCCCCGGATTTACTGCACGGCACTTATCCACAGGTCTATCGACAACTGCAGCTGTTTTACCGCCAGGATCCCCTGGCAAGGCTTGCGCATTTGCAAGCCGAACATCCGGCGTATCAGCCACACGACTAAGGTCTACACGACTTCTGGCACGTGGCACAGGCTCAGGAATATGCCTATAATCGCCGCCACTTTTTGGTCAATCCGGCCAAGTCATTTGGCCACTAACGGGGGCACCGCCCAATGAGCTACAGCAAGATTCCGGCTGGCAAAGACCTGCCGAACGACATCTACGTCGCGATCGAGATCCCGGCCAACCACGCGCCGATCAAGTACGAAATCGACAAAGACAGCGATTGCCTGTTCGTTGACCGTTTCATGGCCACCCCAATGTTCTACCCGGCCAACTACGGTTTCATCCCCAACACCCTGGCTGACGATGGCGATCCCCTCGACGTGCTGGTTGTAACCCCTTACCCGGTTGCACCAGGCTCGGTCATCCGCGCACGTCCAGTCGGTATCCTGAACATGACCGACGACGGCGGCGGCGATGCCAAAGTTATCGCTGTGCCACACGACAAACTGTCCCAGTTGTATGTCGACATCAAGGAATACACCGATCTGCCAGCCCTGCTGCTGGAACAGATCAAGCACTTCTTCGAGAACTACAAAGATCTCGAAAAAGGCAAATGGGTGAAGATCGATGGTTGGGGCGACGCCGAAGCTGCGCGCGCCGAGATCATGAAGTCGGTTGCGGCCTACAAAGGCTGAGACGGCACTGGCCTGGCGCCAGTGACGGCTTGAAAAAACCCCGGTTATCCGGGGTTTTTTTATAACTATAAGAACTTCAGGTAACAGAGTAATTAATACAGTTTGGAGGGATGTTTAGTTACGTTTAGTGTTCGCTTACACACCCTTGCAAAACAACAGAATATTCCTGCATAAATTGTTCGGTTTGTTTATTCAATCTAGTTAGTTGACTGAGTAAAATCCGCGTTTATGAAAAAACACAAATGCGGCCCACGCTTCAAGGCACTCCTCAAGGAGGTGAAAATCACCCCTTCGGAGTTCGCTACCTTCTGCAACGTCGAGCCCCAGCACATCAACAACTGGTACATCCGCGGCGTGCCCTACCCCCGGGTCGAAGAAATCGCTCGCCTGCTGAGTGTCAACAGCCAATGGCTGATCAACGGCGAAGGCCCCAAGCATCCCGTCAACGGCCAAGCTCCCGAGCAGGCCGACAAGCTACTGGACACCCAGGAGCCGCGCGAGCACTACCACGTCTGTATCGGCTCACCCGACATCGAGTTGCCCCTCTACAAAGAACGGCCCAAAGCCCTCGGCTCCCGCGACACCCATGTGGTGAAAATCCCCGGCGAAGCCGTTCGCCTGCCACGCCGCTACCTGGAAAGGCTGGAAGTCGAACCCAGCCGCGCCATCTGCGTGCCCATGGTCGGCGACAGCATGTCGGAGAAAATCCAGGATGGCTCGACCCTGGCCGTCGACTGCAGCCTGACCCATATCATTGACGGCCAGATCTACGCGCTCAAGCACGACGGCATGCTGCGCATCAAATACCTGCACCGCCTCCCCGACGGCGCCTTGCGCCTGCGCAGCCACAACCGTAGCGGCTACCCGGACGAAATCTTCAGCGCCGAACAAATCATCAAACAGAACATCGACGTCCTCGGCTGGGTGTTCTGGTGGTCCACCCTCAACAAACAACGTCCACCCGTACCCTTTGGATGACCACCGCAACGCCCGGCAACACACATCACGCTGGGAATTCCCCAAAAAAATCAGTATGCTGCCCCCCACATTTGCATCGACCCGCCCCGCGCCGGTCCGATCGCACCGACAAGGCAGATGACTTTCTCGCCAAGTCCCACAGCCGGACGCAAGATCCGGATGTACGTTTTGAAGGCTGGTACGGTTTACCAAAAATAAACCAAGCCAGTCCCCGAGAAGCCGGCCACAAGCCGGCTTTTTAATGCCCGCTGAAAACCCCCGCCAGGATGGTTTCTTGGTCAAACACTGCCCCTGCTCACCTTCGCGGCGCTGTCCTACGCCCGTATTGCCCGACTGACGGTCAGCCCGGTGCCGTTTTTTGTCCCGGCCTTCCGCGTATTCATGGTCTGGGACGTGGAACACAACGACGACCCGCACAACCGCTGGCTGCGCAACTTCATCATCGACACCACCCAGGAGTTGCAGCAGGGGTCGTTGACGCCGACCTGAAGCAGCTCAACAGTGGCAGACAACTGGACGCTGAGCCGAATAGATCGTCAACTCGATCCGCTACTGCGTGCCGGCATCGCGCATTTCCGGCTTGTCACCCTCCACCCGTTCGACGATGGCAATGGCCACCTGACCCGTTTACCCGGCGCAGGCCGTAGTACCCGCTATCAGGTCAACTCTTCGAGCAATGCCGGCGCCAGGCCCGTTTGAGAGACCTGCTCATTTGCCCCACACCCCCCTATCTGCTAGTGTCGCGCCGGTTCAAATGTCACCTGGATAGCCGCCATGGCCCGTAAAAAAGCTGCACTGGATTTCGAACAATCCCTCGCCGACCTGCAAACGCTGGTTGAGCGTCTGGAGAACGGCGAGCTGTCGCTGGAAGACTCGCTGACGGCCTTCGAGCAAGGCATCGGCCTGACCCGCGATTGCCAGGCCGCACTGGCACAGGCCGAGCAGAAGGTCCAGGTGCTGCTGGAGCGTGATGGCGAGCTGGCCGAGGCACCTTTCGACGCGGAACAGCCAGAATGATCGCGGCGTATTCGGCCAGCAGCCAGGCCCGGGTCAACGCCGCGCTGGAAAGCCTGTTTATCGCGCCGAGCCCGGAGCTCGCGCGCTTGTACGAAGCCATGCGCTACAGCGTGATGAACGGTGGCAAGCGCGTACGCCCGCTGCTGGCCTATGCCGCCTGTCAAGCCCTGGGGGGCGAGGCTGAGCAAGCCAACGGCGCGGCCTGTGCGGTGGAGTTGATCCACGCCTACTCGCTGGTGCATGACGATTTGCCGGCCATGGACGACGACGACCTGCGTCGCGGCCAGCCCACCACCCACAAGAAATTCGATGAAGCCTGCGCGATTCTCGCCGGTGACGGCCTGCAGAGCCTGGCCTTTAGCGCCCTGCTCGATCCACGCCTGAACACTGCCGACGCCGAGATCCGCCTGCAAATGGTCAGCGCCCTGGCGTTGGCGGCAGGCCCGGCCGGCATGGTCGGCGGCCAGGCCATCGACCTCGGTTCGGTCGGCATCAAGCTCGACCAGCAAGCCCTGGAGTACATGCACCGACACAAGACCGGCGCGCTGATCGAAGCCAGCGTCAAGCTTGGCGCCCTGGCCAGTGGTCGGGCCGAAAAGAGCGAGCTCAAGGCGCTGCAGACCTATGCCCAGGCCATCGGCCTGGCGTTCCAGGTGCAGGACGACATTCTCGACGTCGAAAGCGATACCCAGACCCTGGGCAAACGCCAGGGCGCCGATATTGCACGGGACAAACCGACCTACCCGGCCCTGCTCGGCCTTGAAGCGGCCAAGGCCTATGCCCTGGAACTGCGCGATCTGGCCCTGCACGCGCTGCGACCGTTTGACGCGTCGGCCGAGCCGCTGCGCGATCTGGCCCGCTATATCGTCGACCGCCGCAACTGATCCGGCGCACGCTGCCCAGCAAGTTCCGCGCTCCGCGTGGGCAGCGTGCGCTGCATCAGGTAAACTGCCGCATCTTTTATACCTATAACGATTCGCCTGATGCCCACGACGTTTCATGAGATTCCCCGCAAGCGCCCGACCACGCCCCTGCTCGACCGTGCCAACACGCCGGACGGCTTGCGCCGGTTAGGCGAAGCCGAGCTGGAAACCCTGGCCGATGAGTTGCGCCTGGAATTGCTCTACACGGTCGGTCAGACCGGCGGGCATTTCGGCGCGGGCCTTGGCGTGATCGAGCTGACCATCGCGCTGCATTACGTCTTTGACACCCCGGACGACCGGCTGGTGTGGGACGTGGGTCATCAGGCTTATCCGCACAAGATTCTCACGGGCCGTCGTGAGCGCATGGGCACCCTGCGCCAGAAAGACGGGATCGCCGCCTTCCCGCGCCGTTCCGAGAGCGAATACGACACCTTTGGCGTCGGTCACTCCAGCACTTCGATCAGCGCAGCCCTGGGCATGGCCATTGCCGCCCGCCTGCAGAACAGTGATCGCAAGGCCATTGCGGTGATCGGCGACGGCGCCCTGACCGCAGGCATGGCCTTCGAGGCGCTGAATCACGCCCCCGAAGTCGACGCCAACATGCTGGTGATCCTCAACGACAACGACATGTCGATCTCGCGCAATGTCGGCGGGCTGTCCAACTACCTGGCCAAGATCCTTTCCAGCCGCACCTACGCGAGCATGCGCGAGGGCAGCAAAAAGGTCCTGTCGCGCCTGCCCGGCGCCTGGGAAATCGCCCGGCGCACCGAAGAGTACGCCAAGGGCATGCTGGTCCCCGGCACCCTGTTCGAAGAACTGGGCTGGAACTACATTGGCCCGATCGACGGCCACGACCTGCCTACCCTGATCGCCACCCTGCGCAACATGCGTGACCTCAAGGGACCGCAGTTCCTGCACGTGGTGACCAAAAAAGGCAAAGGTTTCGCCCCGGCGGAAGTCGATCCGATCGGCTATCACGCCATCACCAAGCTCGAACCCCTGGATGCCCCGGCCGCCGCGCCGAAGAAGGCCAGCGGGCCGAAGTACTCCGGTGTGTTCGGCGAATGGCTGTGCGACATGGCCGCCGCCGACCCGCGCCTGGTGGGCATTACCCCGGCGATGAAGGAAGGCTCCGACCTGGTGGCGTTCAGCGAGCGTTTCCCGCTGCGTTACTTCGACGTGGCGATCGCCGAGCAACACGCGGTCACCTTTGCCGCCGGCATGGCCTGCGAAGGCGCAAAACCGGTGGTGGCGATCTATTCGACCTTCCTGCAGCGTGGCTACGACCAGTTGGTGCATGACGTAGCGGTGCAGAACCTCGATGTGCTCTTTGCCATCGACCGCGCCGGCCTGGTGGGCGAAGACGGCCCGACCCACGCCGGCAGCTTCGACCTGTCGTTCCTGCGCTGCATCCCCGGCATGCTGGTGATGACCCCAAGCGACGAGAACGAACTGCGCAAGATGCTCACCACCGGCCACCTGTACAACGGCCCGGCGGCGGTGCGTTATCCACGTGGCAACGGCCCGAACGCGACCATCGACAAAGACCTGGAGCCGATCGAGATCGGCAAGGGCGTGGTGCGCCGCCAAGGCCACAAAGTCGCCCTGCTGGTATTCGGCGTGCAACTGGCCGAAGCGCTGAAAGTCGCCGAAACCCTGGATGCAACCGTGGTCGACATGCGCTTCGTCAAGCCGCTGGATGAAGCACTGGTGCGCGACATTGCCAGCCGCCACGAGCTGCTGGTGACCATCGAAGAAAACGCGATCATGGGCGGCGCCGGTGGCGCGGTCAGCGAATTCCTCGCCCGCGAAAACATCCTCAAGTCGATGCTGCACCTGGGCTTGCCGGACAGCTACGTCGAACACGCCAAGCCGGCACAGATGCTGGCCGAGTGCGGGTTGGATGAGGCGGGAATCGAAGCTTCGATTCGCGAGCGCCTGCAACTGCTTAACATCTAAACGCAGAACCCTGTGGGAGCGAGCTTGCTCGCGATGGCGGCCTTTCAGTCGATTGAAACCTTGACTGACACTCCGCTATCGCGAGCAAGCTCGCTCCCACAGTAGTTTTCAGCGCCTATCAAATCTCTACTTGCCGCCAAGCCTCAACGGATCGTCGATGAACCTCCCCCGCCTCGCCCTGACCCTCTCGCTGCTGCCTACCGTCAGCGCCCTCGCCGACACCTTCGAACGCGAACAAGCCCTGAAGCTGCCCGAAGTCCTGATCAGCGCCAATCGCCAGGTCGAAGCCCGCAATGACAGCAGCGCAGCCAACACGGTGTTCACCCGCGACGATATTGACCGCCTGCAACCCTCCAGCGTCACCGACCTGCTGAGCCGGGTGCCGGGAGTGCAAGTCACCCAGATGGGCGGGCGCGGGAGCTTGCCGGGGATTTACATGCGTGGCACCAAGTCCGCGCAAAGCCTGGTGCTGGTAGACGGCCAGCGCATCGGCAACTCGTCCTCCGGCGACAGCAACCTGCAGCACATCAACATCGAACAGGTCGAGCGCGTGGAAGTGTTGCGCGGCTCGCGCTCAGTGATTTATGGCAGCGATGCGATTGGCGGGGTGATACAGATTTTCACCCGGCGCAGCGCCGAGCCGGGCCTGCAGCCACGCCTGCACATGGGGTTGGGCAGCAACCAGACCTGGGAGCGCAGCCTCGGCCTGTCCGGTGGCGACGACAACACCCGCTTCAACCTCGGCGCCAGCCTGGATGAAACTGCCGGGATCGACCGCACCCACCAGTCCTATCCCAGCGATGGCGATCACGACGCCTACCGCAATCAGTCGCTGAGCCTGAGCCTGAGCCATGGCTTGAGTGATGATCTGGAAGTGGGCTTCAACGTGCTGGATAGCCGCGGCAAGAACGAGTTCGATAGCCCGTTCGGGCGCTACGACTCAAGCACCGATCAAAGCTACCAACAAAAGCCCTACAGCGACTTCAACGTCAGTAGCGTCAGCAGCTATTTCGATGCCCGCATCAACCCGACCTGGAAGACTCGCGTAGAACTGGGCCACAGCGAGAACCGCGAACAAACCCGCGACAAGCTCAGCGCCGAAAATTCGGTGTTCAACACCTACCGCGACTCCGTGAACTGGCAGAACGACCTGGCCCTCAACGAGCAGAACAGCCTGATCCTGGGTGGCGACTGGTACGAAGATCGGGTCAACAGCGACTTCGACTACTACGGTGCGCGCGCCGCTTTAGGCGAAGACAGCCGCTGGAACCGCGCCGCGTTCATTCAGCATCACTTCGCCGCCGAGCATTTCTCCACCGAACTGGGCCTGCGTCGCGACGACAACCAACAGTTCGGCAGCCAGAACAGTTGGAGCGGCACCTTCACCCTGCAGCTGAACGCCGACAATGACCTGTTGCTGACCTACAGCGAAGGTTTCCGGGCGCCAACGTTCAACGACCTTTACTACCCGGACTACAACAACCCAGGCCTCAAACCTGAGACTTCAAAGAGCTACGAGCTGCAATGGCGCAGCCAACTGACTGACAGCAGTCGACTGGAAGCCTCGCTCTACCGCACCGACCTCGAAGACGCGATTATCTACGGCAGCCGCCCGGAAAACGTCGCCTCGGCGCGGATCAACGGCTTCGAAGCCGCCCTCAAGCAAGAGTTGTTCGGCTGGCAGAGCAACCTGGGCATCTCGTTCATCGACCCGCGGGATCGCGAGAGCGGCCACACCCTGGCCCGCCGTGCGCGCCGCACCTTGAACCTGGACCTGGATCGGCAGTTCGACCAGCTCGGGCTGGGGGCGACCTGGCAAGCGGTCAGCAGCAGCTACGACGACGAGAAAAACCTCCAGCCCCTGGGCGGCTATGGCCTGCTGGGCCTGCGCAGCAGTTGGGCGGTGAACCACGAAGTCACCCTGCAGATGAAAATCGACAACCTGCTGGACAAGGGCTACAGCCGCGCGCTGTACCAGTACCAAGGCGAGCAGTACGGTTATCGCGAGGAAGGCCGGGCGCTGATGTTCGGGGTGACGTGGATGCCGCAGCTCTGAGCTGAGGTACGCGGTGTTGCTCGCGATAGCCGCACCTCGGTCTTACTGACCCGGCGCGATCAACCGGCACAACGCCGCCGTCGCCTGGATCATCTGCCCACTCGGCCGCTCCAGGCCTTTGTCGATCACCCGCAGCAATTGCCCCTGGCTCACCGCCGTGACCTGCGGCCAGGCCCTCCAGGCATCGAGCTGGGCCTGGCTGCTGGCGAGGATCACCTCGGGGTTGCGCGCCAGCACCGACTCGATGCTGACCTGCGGCGCCGGCAGGCGCAGGTCGGCGAATACATTCCGCGCACCACACACCTCGAGCGCATCGCTGATGATCTGCCCGCCACCCACGGTGTACAGCGGCTGGTCCCAGACTTGATAGAACACCCGCAGCGGCACGTCGCGCCGGTAGCGCTGGCGCAAGGCATCCAATTGCCGACGCAGGTCGGCCGCCAGTGCCTGCCCGCGTTCGGGTCGACCCAGTTGCCGGGCAATGTCTTCGATCTGGGTGGTGAGTTGGTCGAGGCGGTGGGGTTCGGCGACGTAGGTGGGAATGCCCAGCCGACTCAGTTGTTCCCGCTGGGCCGGGCCAACACTGCCGGGCCAGAGCAGCAACAGATCGGGTTTGAGGCTGAGCAGGCGTTCGATGTCCAACTGGCCATAACGCCCCACCGACGGCACGGACTCAAGGGCTGGCGGACGCTCGCCGGCATCGAGCACGCCGACCAGCAGGTCGGCGGAGTCCAGTTCAACAACGATTTCCGACAGGGAGGGGGCCAGGCTGACCACCCGCTCCACGGCAGCCGCCGGACCACTGAGGGCCAGCAGCAGCGCCAGCCAGCGCCCCATCAGCCGAGTTGACGCGGAATACGGTAGAGGTAGAACAGCACGGCAGTGGCCAACCCCAGCAGCACCAGAGGCACCGCCTCCAGGCCGACGAACACCGCCAGCGCACCGATCCAGGCCGGCAGGGAAGCCACCAGCATGGCGCTGCGGCGCTGAGCGGCCAGGGCGATCCAGGCGGCGGGCTCTGCGGGGGTATCGAGGGCTTTTTGGGTAGTGATCAGGCCGCGTTTGTAGCCACCGAAAAACTTCAGGCTGACGAACATCGAGGCCATGCCGGCGATGAAGAACGGCATCGCCAGGATCGGGGCCAGGGCTTCAGCGTCGCCAAACAGGCCATTGATCACCAGCAACGGCAACAGGGCCAGCGCGAAGTACTGCCACCAATTGACGGACAGGCGCCGCCGAACCTGGCCGCGGGTCACGCCCGGTCCGCCTCGCCCTGATGCTCGTTGCCCATCATGTGGTCGAGCTTGCTGGCCTTGGTCGCCAGGTAGAGTTTGTTGTGCGGGTTGTGGCCCGTGTGCAGCGGCACGCGCTCGGCGACCACGATGCCCATGTCGGTCAATGCCTTGACCTTGCGCGGGTTGTTGGTCATCAAGCGCAGGGACTTGACGCCCAGGTGCTCGAGCATCGGCAGGCACATGGCGTAGTCACGCTGGTCAGCGGCAAAACCCAGGCGCTCGTTGGCTTCGACGGTGTCAGCACCGCCATCTTGCAACTCATAGGCGCGGATTTTGTTCAGCAGGCCAATGCCCCGGCCTTCCTGGCGCAAGTACAGCAACACGCCACGGCCTTCGCGGGCGATGGCCTGCAAGGCGGCTTCCAGTTGTGAGCCGCAGTCGCAACGCTGGCTGAACAAGGCATCGCCGGTCAGGCATTCGGAGTGCAGCCGGCCGAGTACCGGGGCACCATCGGCCACATCACCCAAGCTCAACACGACGTGCTCGCGGCCGGTGGACTCATCGAGAAAGCCATGCATGGTGAATTGCGCAAAAGGCGTTGGCAGCTTGGAAGCGGCGACAAAAACGACAGGCACCGGTGTGCTCCTGATTTATGTACTGGAGATTCGCAGAGGCGGCATTGTAACAGCAGGCTCGGAACCACGCTTAGGCTGAATTATCGGCCATAACGATCAAATAGTTTGATCACTGGTCGGCGGGCTTCAGGTTGCCCTCGAACGGGTACGGTTGTTTCCAGCGTTCGAAAATCGGTTTCAGCCCGCCGTTGCCGACCAGCAGGGTCATGCGCTGATCATACAGCTTCATCAGCGACCTGGCCTCGGAGGTATCGGCAAACCCCAGGAACAGCGGCAGTTCGGCCAAGTGGGTATAGCGGAACTGCTGCTCGTTCACGGCGCTTTTGAGCACCGCTTCGACCTCGGTCCGGGCGTCGATGTAATAGTCTGCACGGCCCTGCTGGAGCATCGGCAGAATGCCGGTGCGGCGCTCGATCTGGTTATAGCGGCGCACATTGGGCAGGTAGTTTTCGTAACGATAGCCGCGCACCCAGGCTAAGCGGTACTTGCCCAGGGTGGCCTGGGTCGGCGCCGGATTGCTCGCCAGGCCGAGGGCGTAGATGTGGTCGGAATCGAAGTTCCAGTGCGGATACAGCACGCCCTGGGCCTCGTCCCGGTAGGACCCGACCTGGGCATCGACTTCCTTCAGTTGCACCAGACCGATCGAGCGGGTGTACGGCACCGTGCGGATGTCCAGCTTGACCCCGGCCGGCTCGAACACCTCACGCAAGATGTCCCAGGCCAGACCGTGCCCGTCGGCAGCGGTGTAGTCTTCCCACTCCTCGCTCGCCAGATGGATCACCGCAGGTACAGCGGGTACCTCCACCGCACGAGCGACCGAGCAGACCATAGCCAACAGCAGAATCCAGCAACCGCGCCCCACCATTCCCTAGCCCCTCGAACAGTCCCTCAGGTGAAATACCAGACCAGCCCCTGCATCCCCAACCAGGCAAAGACCCCTGCCAACACGTCATCGAGCATGATCCCGACGCCGCCGTGCACATGCCGGTCGATCCAGCGAATCGGCCACGGCTTGAGGATGTCGAAAAAGCGGAACATCAGGAACCCCGCCAACAACCAGTACCACCCCTCCGGTACCAGCCACAGGGTAATCCACATCCCGACCATTTCGTCCCAGACAATGCCCTCGTGGTCGTGTACGCGCAAGTCGTCGGCCACTTTGCCGCACAGCCAGAAGCCGAACAGCATGGTGATGCCCAACATCAGCCAGTAGCCCCAGTCGGGCAGCATCTGCCACAACGGGATGAAGGGTAGCGCAACTAACGAGCCCCAGGTGCCGGGTGCCTTGGGCAAGGTGCCCGAGCCAAAGCCGAAGGCCAGGAAATGCCAGGGATTGCGCCAGACCGATGGCGGCACGAACTCTGCCGGGACCTGTTTGGGATGATCTGTCACGGTGTCTCCTGGAAATGTTGATAACCCCGGATGTTCGGGGTGATGTCCTGCCCATTGGCGTCCAGCAGCGTGACGCCCTGCCCGGCCACGACCCGGCCGACCACATGGATCGGCCAGCCCTCGGCCAGCAGGGCCGGCAAATGAGCCGGCGGCAAGGTGAATGCCAGTACGTAGTCGTCACCGCCACTGACCGCTGCCACCCGGGCCGCATTCTCACCGAGAAACGCCAGCAGTGCCGCCGATAGCGGCAGTTTCTGGTGCTCGACCAGCAAGCCGACAGCCGATGCCTTGGCGATATGCCCGCAGTCGGCGAGCAGGCCATCGGAGATATCCAGCGCCGCGCTGGCCTTGCCGCGCAACGCCTGACCCAACGCCAGTTGCGGCTGTGGCGACCAGTAATGCGCCAGCAACGGTTCGGCGATGGCCGCCGGCGCGGTACGCTGGCCGAGCACCAGGGGCAAGGCCCCGGCGGCGTTGCCCAGGTCCCCGCCGACACACAGCAGGTCGCCGACCTGTGCACCGCTGCGGGTCAGGGCCTGGCCGGCCGGGACGCGGCCAAACACGGTCATGGTCAGGCTCAACGGACCGCGCGTGGTATCACCGCCCACCAGCCGCACGCCGCAGCCCTGCGCCATCTGGTTCAAACCACGGGCATAGGCATCCAGCCAATCGGCGGTCACCGCCGGCAAGGTCAGGGCAAGGGTAAAGGCAACGGGGGTGGCGCCCATGGCAGCCAGGTCACTGACAGCCACCGCCAGCGAACGCTGACCGAGCAGAAAAGGGTCGCAGGGATCTGCGAAATGCACACCGGTCACCAGGGTGTCGGTGGAGATCGCCAGCTGTTCCCCCGCGGGAACAGCGAGCAAGGCGCAGTCGTCGCCGATCCCCAGCGCAACGCCATCGCCCGCCTGCGCACACGGCGCAGCGGCGAAGTAATTGCGGATCAGCTCAAACTCGCCCATGAGGTCTCAAGCGCGTATCAGCGCTTGAACGCCTTCACTTCAGCTTCACGCAGGCGCGGGGCCAGCTTGTCGAGGACACCGTTGACGAACTTGTGGCCATCGGTGGAACCGAAGACTTTAGCCAGCTCGATGCCTTCGTTGATCACCACGCGGTACGGTACGTCGACGCGTTTGAGCAGTTCCCAGGTGGACAGGCGCAATACCGCCAGTTCAACCGGATCCAGCTCGTCGATGGTCAGGTCCAGGCAAGGCGTGAGGGCGGTGTCGATTTCCGTCTTGAACTGCGGAACCCCGTGCAGGATTTCGCGGAAGTAGGCGCCATCGACATCACTGAAATCGTTATCGACCCGGAACTGCGCTTCGATCTCGTTCAACGACTGCTTGGCCATGTGCCATTGATACAGGGCCTGGGTCGCGAGCTGACGGGCTTCGCGGCGCTTGACGCTCTTCGATGGTTTACCAGCATCCGCAGGCTTTGGATCGCGCGGGTTGAAACGATCGCTTTCGTCGCTAATCACTTGGCCTCCAACTGCGCCAGCAGGCTGACCATTTCCAGAGCGGACAGGGCAGCTTCGGCACCTTTGTTACCGGCCTTGGTGCCGGAACGTTCGATGGCTTGCTCGATGGAATCAACGGTCAGCACGCCGAAAGCGACTGGAACGCCGAACTCCATGGACACCTGGGCCAGGCCCTTGGTGCATTCGCCTGCCACGTATTCGAAGTGCGGGGTACCGCCACGAATGACCGCGCCCAGGGCGATGATTGCCGCGAACTCGCCTTTCTGGGCGACTTTCTGCGCAACCAGCGGGATTTCGAAGGCGCCAGGGGCACGGATGATGGTGATGTCGCTTTCGCTCACGCCATGGCGAACCAGGGCATCAACCGCACCGCTTACCAGGCTTTCGACAACAAAGCTGTTGAAACGGCCAACAACCAGGGCGTAGCGGCCTTTGGGGGCGATGAAGGTACCTTCGATGGTCTTCAGGGTCATTCGACAAATCTCTTAAAGAGCCGGGACGCGTTCAGTACGCGTCCCTCAGTGATATTTGAACCGCGAACAAGGGGTGGAAAAACACCGGCCTTTATTCGGAGGGCACGTATTCTACAACTTCCAGATCGAAACCGGATATCGCATTAAATTTCATTGGCGCCGACATCAGGCGCATTTTGCGCACGCCAAGGTCACGCAGGATCTGCGAACCGGCACCGACGATGCTGTAGGTGGTCGGTTTTTTCACCACCGCCTGGTCCGCGGTTTCGCGGATATGCGCCAGCAGCACGTCGCCATCGAGCGGGTGACCGAGCAACAGCACCACGCCGCTGCCCGCCTCGGCAACCGCAGCCATGGCGGCGCGCAGGCTCCAGCGGCCCGGCTGCTTGACCATCAACAGGTCGCGCAGCGGGTCCATGTTGTGCACCCGCACCAGGGTCGGTTCTTCGGCGCACACGGTGCCCAGGGTCAGGGCCATGTGCACGTCGCCTTCCACCGAATCACGATAGGTCACCAGGTTGAATTGGCCCAGTTCGCTGTCCAGTGGCTGCTCGGCAATCCGCTGAACGGTACGTTCGTGGATCATCCGATAGTGAATCAGGTCGGCGATGGTGCCGATCTTGATGTTGTGTTCAGCGGCAAAGGCTTCCAGTTCGGCACGACGGGACATGGTGCCGTCGTCGTTCATCACCTCGCAGATCACCCCACTCGGCTCGAACCCGGCCATGCGCGCCAGGTCGCAGGCGGCTTCGGTGTGGCCGGCGCGGGCCAGGGTACCGCCGGCCTGGGCCATCAGCGGAAAAATGTGCCCCGGGCTGACGATATCTTCAGCCTTGGCGTCCTTGGCGGCAGCGGCCTGCACGGTACGCGCACGGTCGGCGGCGGAGATGCCGGTGGTCACGCCTTCGGCGGCTTCGATCGACACGGTGAACTTGGTGCCGAAGCCGGAACCGTTGCGCGGTGCCATCAGGGGCAGCTTGAGCAGTTCGCAGCGTTCGCGGCTCATCGGCATGCAGATCAGGCCACGGGCGTGCTTGGCCATGAAGTTGATGTGCTCGGCCTGGCAGCACTCGGCGGCCATGATCAGGTCGCCTTCGTTCTCGCGGTCTTCGTCATCCATAAGGATGACCATCTTGCCTTGGCGGATGTCTTCAACCAGTTCTTCGATGCTATTGAGCGCCACAAGGCACCCCCCTTCTTTCGAAATTTGAGCTTCAGGATTTGAGGTAGCCGTTGGCGGCCAGAAAGCTTTCAGTGATGGTGCTGCCGGCCGTCGACTCCGCGGCCTTGTCGCCCAGCAGCAGGCGCTCCAGGTAACGGGCCAGCAGGTCCACTTCCAGGTTCACCCGGCGACCCGGCTGATACGCAGCCATGATGGTTTCGCTCAAGGTGTGCGGAATGATCGTCAGCAGGAATTCGGCGCCATCGACCGCGTTCACCGTCAGGCTGGTGCCGTCGACAGTGATCGAGCCTTTATGGGCGATGTACTTGGCCAATTCCTTCGGGGCACGGATGCGGAACTCCACGGCCCGAGCGTTTTCGGTGCGGGCGACCACTTCGCCGACGCCGTCGACGTGACCGCTGACCAGGTGACCGCCCAGGCGGGTGGTTGGGGTCAGGGCTTTTTCCAGGTTGACCGGGCTGCCGCTCTTGAGGTCATTCATGGCGGTGCAGTCGAGGGTTTCGCGACTGACGTCCGCTGCAAAGCCGTCGCCTGGCAGCTCGACGGCTGTCAGGCAGACGCCGTTGACCGCGATGCTATCGCCCAGTTTGACGTCGCTCAGGTCGAGCTTGCCGGTGGCGACGTGAACCCGTACATCTCCGCCTTTTGGGGTCAATGCACGAATACTGCCGATGGATTCGATGATGCCGGTAAACATGAAGTCCTCCTCGAGAACAAAACCTTCTAGGCCGCAGCCGGGAATTATACGCTCGCGGCCGGCACGGGAATGGCAGTGACTCGCCAGTCATCGCCAACCGCACGAATGTCAGTGATTTTCAGCGCCGGCGCATCCTTCATCTGTGCCAGTGGCCAATCGAGCAATGGCCGCGCCGTGGAGCCGAGGAACTTGCCGGCGACAAAGATCTGGTACTCGTCCACCAGGCCTTGCTGGGCAAAGGCGCCCGCCAGCCTTGGGCCGGCTTCCACCAGCACCTCGTTGACGCCGCGGGCGGCCAGTTCGAGCAGGAGCTTGCGCAGGTCGACCTGACCCTCTTCACCCGGCACGATCAGGCATTCGGGGCCGTTGGCGTACTGTTCCTCCACGGCCACGCAGGTGGCGACCAGCGCCGGGCCGGCCTTGAAGAACGGGGCATCGAGGGGCACCCGCAGGCGGCCATCGATCAGGACCCGCAACGGTGGACGGCTCATGGCCAGGGCGCTTTGTTCGGCGTCCAGCCCCAACTCGTCGGCGCGCACGGTCAGGCGCGCGTCGTCCGCCAGCACCGTGTCGGCCCCCGTCAACACCACGCCGGCCTGCGCCCGCAGGCGCTGGACCGCGGAGCGCGCCGCCGGCCCGGTGATCCACTGGCTTTCGCCGCTGGCCATGGCGGTGCGCCCATCCAGGCTCATGGCCAACTTGACCCGCACGAACGGCAAGCCGTGTTCCATGCGTTTGAGGAACCCCTGATTGAGCTGGCGCGCCTCGCCTTCGAGCACGCCGCAGGTGGTGGCGATGCCGGCCTGCTCCAGGCGTTGCAGGCCACGTCCGGCCACTTCCGGGTTGGGGTCCTGCATGGCGGCAACGACTCGCGCCACACCCGCCGTGACCAACCCATCGGCGCACGGTGGCGTGCGGCCGTGATGGCTGCAGGGTTCGAGCGTGACGTAGGCGGTCGCGCCCCGCGCCTGCTCACCAGCGGCGCGCAAGGCGTGGACTTCGGCATGGGGTTCGCCGGTGCGCACATGCCAGCCTTCGCCGACGACCTGCCCGTCACGCACGATCACGCAACCGACGCGCGGATTGGGGTGGGTGCTGTAGTGACCCTTGCGGGCCAGTTCCAGCGCGCGCGCCATGTAGTGGGCGTCGAGGATCGCTTGCTCAGTGGGCATCGTCATGGTTTGACCGGTTCTCGGGCCAGGCGATCGATCTCTTCACGGAACTCGTTGAGGTCCTGGAAGCGGCGATACACCGAAGCGAAACGAATGTAGGCGACTTCATCGAGCTTCTGCAGCTCGGCCATCACCAGCTCACCGACCACCAGCGATTTGACTTCGCGCTCGCCGGTCGCCCGCAGTTTGTGCTTGATGTGCGCCAGGGAGGATTCCAGGCGCTCGACGCTCACCGGCCGTTTTTCCAGGGCGCGCTGCATGCCGGCGCGCAGTTTTTCTTCGTCGAACGGCTGGCGACTGCCGTCGGTTTTGATCAGGCGCGGCAACACCAGTTCGGCGGTCTCGAACGTCGTGAAGCGTTCGCCGCAGGCCAGGCATTCACGCCGGCGGCGCACCTGTTCGCCCTCGGCGACCAGACGCGAGTCGATGACCTTGGTGTCGTTGGCACCGCAGAAGGGACAGTGCATGGTGGCAGGCAACAAAAAAAGGGAGGGCCATGGTAGCGCATCCCGGTGGCAAGACAAGCCATAGGGTTTACGGTATACAGACGGGCTATAGTGCTAGATCCATGGATTTCACCTCGCTGGAGCCGCAAATGCCGCTACGACCGCTTGTTTTACTCAGTTTCGTCAGCCTGCTGGTGGCCTGTAGCAGTGATGCGCCCAAACCGGCAGAACCGGCATCCGGCCCCGCGCCGCAGATGGCCCAGAAGAAGGCCCAGGCGTCCGCCGACCAGGGCCCGCTGCCGGCTTACCAGCGCGAATTGAGTGGTTCACTGCAGGGTGTGCCAGAGGGTGCCGAAGTCGAACTGGCGCTGCTGGTGGTCGACGAGCGTTCGCGGCCGCAGCTGCTGCTGGCCAGTGCCAACCTGATCGGCAACAACCAGGCCCTGCCGTTTCACCTGCGTTTCAACCCCGAGACCTTTCCCGCCGGCGCGCGGGTCGAGCTGCGCGGGCGCGCCAGCCAGTCCGGGCAACTGATCCTGCACCTGCCTTCGCAACGAATTTTCCAGCCAACCTCCCAGGCACTGGGGCAATTGCAGTTCGTCAAAGCACCATGAATGCACCGCTCGACCTGCAACACGCCCTGAGCGAACTGCTTGGCGATGCGCAACTGGTGCCCTGCCCGCTGCCGGGTACCGAGCTGCAACTGTGGCTGATCGACGGCGACAACATGGACCGCGCCTTCAGCCCGGAAGAAACCCGACGCATACTGCATGAACCGCCGTACTGGAGTTTCTGCTGGGCCAGCGGCCTGGCGGTGGCGCGCTACCTGGCCGAACACCCACAGTGGGTGGCCGGCAAGCGGGTGCTGGATTTCGGTGCCGGTTCCGGGGTGGCGGGGATTGCGGCGGTCAAGGCCGGCGCGCTCGAAGTGGTGGCCTGCGACCTCGATCCCCTGGCGCTCGCCGCCTGCCGGGCCAATGCCCGGCTCAATGCTGTGGAGCTCAGCTATTCGACGGACTTTTTCGCTGAGGCCGACCGTTTCGACCTGATCCTGGTGGCTGACGTCCTGTACGACCGCGCCAACCTGCCGCTACTCGACGCCTTCCTCAGCCGAGGCCGCGAAGCCCTGGTCGCCGACTCACGGGTGCGCGACTTCTCGCACCCGCTCTACCGGCGCCTGGAGATGCTCGAGGCCATGACCCTGCCCGACCTGGCCGAGCCTGAAGAGTTTCGCCATGTGAGCCTGTACCATGCCTCCCGCAACGCGTAGCAGCGGCCGAGCGTCCTGCGCTTTCGGCCAACCCCCACCAAGCCTTATAGTTGCCCCATCCACGTTTTTTCGAGATACCCCATGAGTCAAGACACGCCGTACATCTTCGACGCCACCACCGCTGATTTCGAGCAGTCGGTGATCGAGAACTCGTTCCACAAACCCGTGCTGGTGGATTTCTGGGCTGAATGGTGTGCACCGTGCAAGGCGCTGATGCCGATGCTGCAAACCATCGCCGAGAGCTACCAGGGCGAGTTGCTGCTGGCCAAGGTCAATTGTGATGTCGAGCCAGACGTGGTGGCGCGCTTCGGCATTCGCAGCCTGCCGACCGTGGTGCTGTTCAAGGACGGTCAGCCGGTGGACGGTTTTGCCGGCGCGCAACCCGAATCCGCGGTGCGCGCCCTGCTCGAACCCCATGTACAGATGCCACCGCCGCCTGCGGCCGATCCGTTCGAACAGGCCCAAGGGTTGTTCGACGAGGGCCGGTTTGCCGAGGCCGAGGCCGCGCTCAAGGTGCTGCTGGGGGAAGACAATACCCACGCCGGCGCACTGATCCTGTATGCCCGCTGCCTGACCGAACGCGGCGAGCTCGGCGAAGCCCAGGCCGTGCTGGATGCGGTCAAGAGCGATGAACACAAGGCTGCACTGGCGGGCGCCAAGGCGCAGATCCAGTTCCTCGGCCAGGCGGCGAACCTGCCGGATGTGGCCGACTTGAAAGCGCGCCTGGCACAGAATCCACAGGACGACGAAGCCGTCTATCAACTGGCTATCCAGCAACTGGCCCGCCAGCAATACGACCCGGCACTGGACTCGCTGCTCAAGCTGTTCATCCGCAACCGCGGCTATAGCGAAGGCTTGCCACACAAGACCTTGCTGCAGGTGTTCGAGCTGCTGGGCAATGATCACCCCTTGGTCACCAGCTACCGCCGCAAGTTGTTTGCGGCGCTGTACTGATCGCAACCGGAGCGTCTACAAAGGCTCTACCCAGCTATAGAGCGGTGTATCGCCGCCGCTCAGCACCTTGACCTCGGCGCAGTGGCGCAAGCGCACCAACAAGCGCTTGCCGGCCGCCGCGCTGCCAGTCAGCCCTTCCAGTTGCTCGAGCAGATCCGGCCCACTCAGTTGCCCGGACTTGCGCAGTAACGCCTTGGCCAACTGCCACTGGGCGTCGTCCGGATTGGCCGGTTTCGCCGCAGCGCTGGCGGCGGGCTCAACGCCGTCGACCTTGCTCACCTGCAACTGCGCGCCAAGTTTCGCCCAGTCGCCATCATCGAGCTCCAGGGTCAAATCCACCGGCCAGTCGCCGATGCTTCCACGTATGCGCAACATTGGGGTTTCCTCAGATTTATGGCGAACATGCTCCCACGCGTCTTGCGCAACGCCAAGCATGCCGTCAAACTCCCGCCGATATTGTTATAAGATCACATAACAAAATAGTTCACTTCCGCCCCGGAGACTTCCCATGCGCCGTCTGCTTCTCGCTTTGCCGTTTGCCCTGTTGCCACTGGCCATCGCCCAAGCGGCCGAAGAACATGACCACGATCATCAACACGCCAGCCTCAGCGCCCACGAGCATGGCGTCGGCCGCTTGAACGCAGCGCTGGACGGCCAGACCCTGGAGCTGGAACTGGACAGCCCGGCGATGAACCTGGTGGGCTTCGAACACGCCGCCAGCACGCCGGCAGACAAGGCCAAGGTCGCCGCGGTACGGGCGCAACTGGAGCAACCGCTGGTGCTGTTCAGCCTGCCACAAGCCGCCAACTGCGTGCTCAGCCAGCAGGAGCTGAACAGCCCGCTGTTCGGTGACAAACCGGACGCCGACGATGACCACGACCATGACCATGACCACAAAGACGCCAAGGACGCCAAGGACGCCGACGGCCATGAACACCACCATGACCACAGCGAAATCCACGCGCATTACCAGTTCACCTGCAGCCAACCGGATGCGCTGAAGACCCTGGACCTGGCCCAGGTGTTCAAGACCTTCCCCGCCACCCAGAAAATTCAGGTACAACTCATCAGCCCCAACGGCCAGCAAGGGCTTGAGGTGACGGCCAAGGCGGCGACCCTTAAATTCTGATCCATCCCCTATCCCAGTGTGGGGCGAGCAGGCTCGCTTCCGCTGGGTTCACCATCAACCTGACCGGCGCTACATGACCCAAGCACTCATCGAACTGACCGACCTGGGCTTCCATTGGCCTGGTCACCCGCCCTTGCTGGACATCCCGGCGTTTCGCCTGGAGGCCGGTGAAACCCTGTTTCTCAAGGGCCCCAGCGGCAGCGGCAAGACCACCCTGCTGGGCCTGCTCGGCGGCGTGCAGAAACCCAATCGCGGCAGCATCCGTTTGCTCGGGCAGGAACTGACGGACCTGTCGGCCGGCGCCCGGGATCGCTTTCGGGTCGACCACACGGGCTACATCTTCCAGCAGTTCAACCTGCTGCCGTTTCTCTCGGTGCGCGAGAACGTCGAACTGCCCTGCCACTTCTCGACCTTGCGCGCCAACCGCGCGATCCAGCGCCATGGCAGTGTCGACAGCGCCGCCGCGACGCTGCTGGCGCACCTGGGGCTCAAGGATCCAGGCCTGCTCGGGCGACGGGCCGACTCCCTGTCGATTGGCCAACAGCAACGGGTGGCCGCTGCCCGCGCATTGATCGGCCAGCCGGAGTTGGTGATCGCCGACGAGCCGACCTCGGCCCTCGACTACGACGCCCGCGAGGCTTTCATCCGCCTGCTGTTCGCCGAATGCCGGGAAGCCGGCTCCAGCCTGTTGTTCGTCAGCCACGACCAGAGCCTGGCGCCGCTGTTCGATCGTCACCTGTCGCTGGCCGAACTCAATCGCGCCGCCACGCCCGTAGAGGTCTGAGATGTATCTGTTTCGTCTAGCCATGGCCAGCCTGGCTAACCGCCGCTTCACCGCCATCCTCACGGCCCTCGCCATCGCCCTGTCGGTCTGCCTGCTGCTGGCCGTGGAGCGGGTGCGCACCGAAGCCCGCGCCAGCTTTGCCAGCACCATCAGCGGCACCGACCTGATCGTCGGCGCCCGCTCCGGTTCAGTGAACCTGCTGCTGTACTCGGTGTTTCGGATCGGCAATGCCACCAACAACATCCGCTGGGACAGCTTCGAGCACTTCGCCAATAACCCCAAGGTGAAGTGGGCGATCCCGATCTCCCTCGGCGACTCCCACCGCGGCTACCGGGTGATGGGCACCACGGATGCCTACTTCCAGCATTACCAGTACGGCCGCCAGCAACACTTGCAACTGGCCAGCGGCCGGGCCTTTGCCACGGATCCGTTCGAGGTGGTGCTGGGCGCGGAAGTGGCCGACGCGCTGCACTACTCACTCGGCGACCAACTGGTGCTGGCCCACGGCGTGGCGGTGATCAGCCTGGTCAAGCATGACGACAAGCCCTTCACCGTGGTCGGCATCCTCAAGCGCACCGGCACCCCGGTGGACCGCACGCTGCACATCAGCCTAGGCGGCATGGAGGCGATCCATGTCGACTGGCACAACGGCGTGCCGGCGCGCGGCGATGGCCGGATCAGCGCCGAGCAGGCGCGCAACATGGACCTCACCCCCCAGGCCATCACTGCGTTCATGCTCGGCCTCAACAGCAAGATCGCGACCTTCTCCCTGCAACGCGAGATCAATGAGTTTCGTGGCGAACCGATGCTGGCGATCCTGCCGGGCGTGGCGTTGCAGGAGCTCTGGAGCCTGATGGGCACCGCTGAAAAAGCGCTGTTCGTGGTGTCGCTGTTCGTGGTGCTGACCGGTTTGATCGGCATGCTCACGGCGATCCTCACCAGCCTCAACGAACGCCGGCGGGAAATGGCGATCCTGCGCTCGGTCGGCGCCAGGCCTTGGCATATCGCCACGCTGCTGGTGCTGGAAGCCTTTGCGCTGGCACTGTCGGGGGTGATCGCCGGCCTCGGCCTGCTGTACCTGTGCATCGCCCTGGCGCAGGGCTATGTGCAGTCCAACTACGGCCTTTTTCTACCGTTGTCCTGGCCAAGTGAGTATGAATGGACGCTGCTCGGTGGCATCCTGCTTGCCGCGCTGCTGATGGGCAGCGTGCCTGCCTGGCGGGCCTACCGGCAATCGCTGGCCGACGGTCTGTCGATCCGTTTATGAGGACGTTAAATGCCCCGCGCTCTGCTTGCGCTGTTGATGTTGGTCGCCCTGCCCCTGTGGGCGGCCGAACCCAGGGACCTGACCTGGTCGGAGATGATTCCGCCGGACGCGCCCGCCGAAGTACCGAACATGAAGCCGCTGCACGACCTGTCGCAGATGAGCGACGCCTTGTCGGCAGAGTCGGCCCCGGCCGCCCGGCAGGATCTGCCCAACGCGCCGGTGGTGCAGAACCTCGACGGCCAGGCCATTCGCTTGCCTGGCTACATCGTGCCGCTGGAGGTCAATGAGCAGGGGCGCACCACCGAGTTTTTGCTGGTGCCGTATTTCGGCGCCTGCATCCACGTCCCCCCGCCGCCGTCGAACCAGATCGTGCATGTCAGGAGCGAGATCGGGGTCAAGCTCGAAGAGTTGTACCAGCCGTACTGGATTGAAGGCGCCCTGCAGGTCAAAGCCTCCACCAGCGAACTGGCGGATGCCGGCTACCAGATGGATGCCCAGAAGATCTACGTGTACGAATTGCAGGAGTGAAACCGCATATTTTTCATGGGCTGACCTGAACTGACGTCTACGCTGAAGTCGCGCTTACGACGACCCGCTCTTCCGAGCAACGATCTTAATGCGCCATCACTCTTTCATTGAGCTGCGTCAACGTCCCAGGTCGATCCCTCCATAAAATGGGACATAGAATTCAAATTGTCCCTTGGAGCCCCCATGCACAAGTCTTTGCTTAGCGCTTCCCTCATTGCATTCGCGCTTGCAGCCCCTTCCGTCCAAGCCCACGAAACCGGCGACATCATCGTCCGGGCCGGTGCCATCACCGTCAATCCGAAGGCTGACAGTTCCAGCGTCAAGGTCGATCGCGGCCCGCTGGCGGGTGCCGACCTGGGCGGCAAGGCGACGATGAGCAGCGACACCCAACTGGGCCTGAACTTCGCGTACATGATCACCAACAACCTGGGGATCGAGCTGCTGGCGGCCACGCCGTTCGAACACGACGTCAAACTCAAAGGCACCGCGCTGCCTGCGGCCAATGGCAAGCTCGGCTCCCTGAAACACCTGCCGCCGACCCTGAGCCTGGTGTACTACCCACTGGATCACAAATCGGTGTTCCAACCCTACGTGGGCGCGGGCATCAACTACACCTGGATCTATGACGAGCACGTCGGCAGCCAGGCCAGCGCCAACGGCTTCGACAACTTCCGGGCCAAGAACACCTGGGGTGTGGCATGGCAAGTGGGTGCCGACTACATGCTGACCGACAAGGTCATGATCAACGGCCAGGTGCGCTACATCGACATCGACACCACCGGTTATGTGGATAACAACGCGGTCGCCCCAGGCACCCGCGCCAAGGTCGACATCGATGTGGACCCATGGGTCTACATGGTTGGCCTGGGCTACAAGTTCTAAGCCACACACGCAAAAAAAGGCGCCTCGACAGGCTAATGCCAGTCAGTTAAGCTGACTGGCATTTTTATTTTTGATCGGGTACTTCGGCGATTTCAGCCGAATCGCCCGAGGATAAACGCGCTCCTCCCGTCGATGAGGTAGGACGTAGTGGATG
>NZ_JACMYG010000013.1 GCF_014236655.1 Pseudomonas kielensis | reverse complement strand
TCTTGCGTGTGCTCGACAATCGGCAGGTGGCGTGCCATTACGCCGAGCAATTTCTCGAGGGTGCGGCCTGACAAACTGCTGTAGGTGTAGGAGCGAGCTTGCTCGCTCCTACAGGGGATTGGCGCAATGGCAAACTACGTCTGGCTATCACCTTCGTCCGGGTCATCGCTGTCCGGCTCGTCGGTGGTCGAGTCATCGTCGCCCGCGCTACCGCCCTGGCCCTTGTCCCCAGGTTCCGATTCAGACTTGGCCAGCATCAAGGCGCCGTCTCCCACCTGATCGCTCGACACTTGCTCACCATGGCGAGGGCACTCGGCCCAGGCCGACGTCATACCCACCGACAGCAACAGCAACACCTTAAGCAACAGCACACTGCGTTGAAAAATGCTCATAGCCGATTCCATCCTTTCAGGGAGAGCCCGGCGGCGACGAACCCGCTCGCCGTGGCGTTGGCTGCAATCTAGTTGTGATCCATCGGGTTCTCCAGATAGGACGCTGACTAAAGCCAGGAAATGCCCCTTCCCTCCAGATTGGTTTTGAATAAAGGTTAGAGCCAATCCAGCTAACACGACGAGACCACCTGCCATGGATCTTTCGCAAACACTGCTGCAACTGGAACAACGCCTGCTGTCACAGGCGGTTCGACGCGATGCGGATGAAATCTCACGCTTGATCGCCGATGACTTCCGCGAGTTCGGCGCCAGCGGCGGCATCTGGACCAAAGCAGACTTGATCGAACAGTTGCCTCAGCAAGCCTTCGTTCAACGCACCATCAGTCAATTCACAGTCAAGCCGTTGTCGGAACACACTGCACTGGTGACCTATCACTGCCACAACACCCAAGCCGACAGCCTGCGTAGTTCGATTTGGCGTAAGCAAGGCGAGCGTTGGCAAATGGTGTTTCACCAAGGCACCCGTATCCCCACGCCCCTATAAACACAGGAGCGCCAGCGACTCGAGTCGCCAACAAAAAACCCCGCAGCTTTCGCAACGGGGTTTTGGATGTGACGGCTCAGCGCTTAGTGATGTTCACGGGTCGCGCGGAATTTCACGTCTGGCCAGCGCTCTTCCATCAGCGCCAGGTTGACCCGGGTCGGGGCCAGGTAGGTCAGGTGACCGCCGCCGTCGACCGCGAGGTTTTCCACGGCCTTGACGCTGAACTCTTCAAGCTTCTTCTTATCGCTGCAATCGATCCAGCGCGCGGACCACACGGTGATCGGCTCATAGGCGCACTCGACCTTGTATTCCTCTTTCAAGCGGCTGGCGACCACATCGAACTGCAGCACACCCACGGCGCCGAGGATGATGTCGTTGCTGCGCTCCGGGAAGAACACCTGGGTGGCGCCCTCTTCGGCCAATTGCTGCAGGCCCTGGCGCAGTTGCTTGGATTTCAGCGGGTCCTTCAGGCGCACGCGGCGGAACAGTTCCGGGGCGAAGTGCGGGATACCGGTGAAACCCAGGGCTTCGCCTTCGGTGAAGGTGTCGCCGATCTGGATGGTGCCGTGGTTGTGCAGGCCGATGATGTCGCCGGCAAACGCTTCTTCCAGTTGCTCACGCTCGGAGGAGAAGAAGGTCAGCGCATCGCCGATCCGCACGTCCTTGCCGGTGCGCACGTGGCGCATCTTCATGCCTTTTTCGTACTTGCCGGAGCAGATCCGCATGAAGGCGATTCGGTCGCGGTGCTTGGGGTCCATGTTCGCCTGGATCTTGAACACGAAACCGGTGAACTTCTCTTCCACCGGCTCCACGGTCCGCTCGTTGGCGACCCGTGCCAGGGGTTTTGGCGCCCAGTTGACCACGGCGTCGAGCACGTGATCGACACCGAAGTTACCCAGTGCCGTACCAAAAAACACCGGGGTCAACTGGCCGTCCAGGAACTCCTGCTGATTGAACTCGTGGCAGGCGCCTTGCACCAGCTCAAGCTGTTCGACGAAGCGATCGTACTCATCACCCAGGTGCTCGCGAGCCTCATCGGAGTCGAGCTTCTCGATGATCTTCACTTCGGTCCGCTCGTGGCCGTGGCCCGCGGTGTAGACGATGATGTAGTCGTCGGCGAGGTGATACACGCCCTTGAAGTCGCGGTAGCAACCGATCGGCCAGGTGATCGGCGCGGCCTTGATTTTCAGGACCGCTTCGATTTCGTCGAGCAGTTCGATCGGGTCGCGGATGTCACGGTCGAGTTTGTTGATGAAGCTGACGATCGGCGTGTCACGCAGTCGGCAAACGTCCATCAGGGCGATGGTCCGTGGCTCTACACCCTTACCGCCGTCGAGGACCATCAAGGCCGAGTCGACCGCCGTCAGGGTACGGTAGGTATCTTCGGAGAAGTCTTCATGGCCCGGGGTGTCGAGCAGGTTGATCATGTGGTCGCGATACGGAAACTGCATGACCGAGGTGGTAATCGAAATACCCCGCTGCTTTTCCATTTCCATCCAGTCGGAGGTGGCATGGCGGTCGGATTTGCGAGATTTCACCGTGCCGGCAACCGCAATCGCCTTGCCCATCAGCAAGAGCTTCTCGGTGATGGTGGTCTTACCCGCATCGGGGTGGGAAATAATGGCGAAAGTGCGGCGTTTCGCGACTTCGGCGGCCTGTTTGGTCATGGGAAATCGCCTGGCAGGTGATTCAAAAAAGGGCGGCGATTATAGCCCAAGTTGAACCCAGAACCGAACCGTTGAGCACATTAAGGGTGGCCAAATGCTGCCTAAGATGGGAACCTTTTAAAGCGTAGAGACGTCCACTCCCCTGTTACGACCACTCGTCAGGGGCTGAAATATCTGCAAGTCAGCCTGACGAGGCTGCGCTCATGGCTCGACCTCATGCCGTTTTGCCGGCATTGGCGAGCTGCTTTTCGCGAACACCTTCCCGGCAGCCAGGCATGGCGTTGCCACACGGGAATGTGTCCGCCGACTGAAATAAAGGAGTCCGCCTGTGGCTATTCGCTATGGCAAAGGGCTGATAGGAGGAGCGGTTGTCGTCGCCCTCCTGGCCCTGCTGATCCACTGGATCGGCATCAACACGATCGAACTGTACCGCGACGATTTGTTGTTTTACCTGCAAGCTCACCTGATCCTCGTCCTCGCTTCCATGCTGGCCGCCCTTGTCGTGGGTATCCCTGCCGGCATCCTGCTCAGCCGCCCGACCCTGGTCGGACGCGCCGAACGCTTCATGCAAATCTTCAACACCGGCAACACCGTCCCACCCCTGGCCGTACTGGCCATCGCCCTGGGGATCCTCGGGATCGGCAGCGGCCCTGCCATCTTCGCCCTCTTCCTCGCCTCCCTCCTGCCCATCGTGCGCAACACCTACGAGGGCCTGAAAAACGTCCAGGGTTCACTCAAGGAAGCCGCCGTTGGCATCGGCATGACCCCACGCCAGGTGCTCTGGCGGGTCGAGTTGCCGAACGCCGTGCCGATCATTATCGGTGGCGTGCGCGTGGCCTTGGCGATCAACGTCGGTACCGCCCCCCTGGCGTTCCTGATCGGCGCCAACAGCCTGGGCAGCCTGATATTCCCCGGCATTGCCCTGAACAACCAGCCGCAACTGATCCTCGGCGCGGCGTGCACCGCCCTGCTGGCCTTGCTGCTGGACGGTCTGGTGACACTGAGCAGCCGTCTCTGGCTGGAACGCGGGTTACCCCAGTCCTAATCCGGCTGAGCGAAGGAATCACGATGAAATTACCAAGCTTGTTACTGGGCTGCGTCCTGCTGTGCGCAGGATTTGCCCAGGCCGCCGAAAAACCCCTGATCCGGATCGGCGCCCGGGTCTTCACCGAGCAGACGCTGCTCGCCGAAATCACCGCCCAATACCTGCGTGCCAAGGGCTACAACGCCCAGGTCACCGGCGGCCTGGGCAGCAACCTGGCCCGCAGCGCCCAGGAAACCGGGCAACTGGACATGGTCTGGGAATACACCGGGGTCTCCCTGGTGTCCTACAACCACGTCACGGAAAAGCTCGACAGCCAGCAGTCCCTGGCGCGGGTCACTGAACTGGATGCGAAGAAAGGCCTGACCTGGCTCTCGCCATCGAAATTCAGCAACACCTATGCCCTGGCGCTGCCCGAGAAAATCGCCGAGCAATTTCCCGAGGTCAACAGCATCAGCGAGCTGAACACAGTGCTGCGCAATGAAGCCGAGGACAACCCGCTGGTGGCCCTGGACACCGAGTTTGCCAACCGTTCCGACGGCCTGGCAGGCATGGTCGAGCGCTACGACATGGACCTGACCCGACGCAATATCCGCCAGATGGACGCAGGCCTGGTCTATACCGCACTGCGCAATGGCCAGGTGTTTGCCGGCCTGGTGTACACCACCGACGGGCGCCTGAGTGCGTTCAAACTCAAATTGCTCAAAGACGACAAGCATTACTTCCCCGACTACACCGCTGCCCCCGTGGTACGCCAGGTGTACCTCGACGCCCATCCGCAACTGGCTGGCCAACTCAAGCCGCTGGCCGATCTGTTCGACGACGAGACCATGCGCCAGCTCAATGCTCGGGTCGACGTCAATCATGAAAGCCCGTCGGCCGTGGCCGCAGACTTCCTGCGCCAGCACCCACAGCTTTCTAACAACTGAACCGGAGGAAAAGCCATGGACTTTTTGAACGCCTTTTCCCACCTGGACTGGCCGCTTGTCCTGCACCTGACCTGGCAGCACATCACCCTGGTCGGGATTGCCGTGACCCTGGCGATTGTCGTCGGCGTGCCCCTGGGCATCGTGATGACTCGCTTTCCGGCACTGGCCGGCCCGCTGCAGGCCAGCGCCACCGTGCTGCTGACCGTGCCCTCGATTGCCCTGTTCGGCCTGCTGTTGCCGTTCTACTCGAAGTTCGGCCAGGGCCTGGGACCGATGCCGGCGATTACCGCGGTGTTCCTGTACTCCCTGTTGCCGATCATGCGTAACACCTACCTGGCGCTGACCGGCGTCGAGCCGGGTATTCGCGAAGCCGCCCGGGGCATCGGCATGACATTCGGCCAGCGCCTGCGCATGGTCGAACTGCCGATCGCGGTGCCGGTGATCCTGGCCGGTGTGCGCACCGCCGTAGTGATGAACATCGGGGTGATGACTATCGCCGCGACCATCGGCGCCGGCGGCCTGGGCGTACTCATTCTCGCTTCCATCAGCCGCAGCGACATGTCGATGCTGATTGTCGGCGCGGTCCTGGTCAGTGTGCTGGCCATCTTCGCCGACCTGCTTTTGCAATGGCTGCAACGCTCGCTGACTCCCAAAGGACTCCTGAAATGATCGAACTTCAAAACCTCAGCAAAACCTTCCGCAGCAACGGCAAAGACGTCAAAGCCGTGGACTCGGTAAGCCTGACCGTCAATGAAGGCGAAATCTGCGTGTTCCTCGGGCCTTCGGGTTGCGGCAAAAGCACCACGCTGAAGATGATCAACCGCCTGATCAAACCGACCTCGGGCAAGATCCTGATCAATGGCGAAGACACCACCGACCTCGACGCCGTGACCCTGCGTCGCAACATCGGCTATGTGATCCAGCAGATCGGCCTGTTCCCCAACATGACCATCGAGGAAAACATCACCGTGGTCCCGCGCCTGCTCGGCTGGGACAAGCAGAAGTGCCACGACCGCGCCCGTGAATTGATGAGCATGATCAAGCTCGAGCCCAAGCAATACCTGCACCGCTACCCACGTGAACTGTCCGGTGGCCAGCAGCAGCGCATCGGCGTGATCCGCGCACTGGCCGCCGATGCCCCGTTGTTGCTGATGGACGAACCCTTCGGCGCGGTCGACCCGATCAACCGCGAGATGATCCAGAACGAGTTCTTCGAGATGCAGCGGGCGCTGAACAAGACAGTGATCATGGTCAGCCATGACATCGACGAAGCGATCAAGCTGGGTGACAAGATCGCCATCTTCCGCGCCGGCAAGCTGTTGCAGATCGACCACCCGGACACCCTGCTCGCCCACCCGGCGGACGACTTTGTCAGCAACTTCGTGGGCCAGGACAGCACCCTCAAGCGCCTGCTGCTGGTCAAGGCCGAAGACGCCGCGGACAACGCCCCGTCCGTCAGCCCGCAAACCCCGGTGGCCGAAGCACTGGAGCTGATGGACGAGCTCGACCGCCGTTATGTGGTCGTCACCTGTGCCGAGAACAAGGCCCTGGGCTACGTGCGCCGTCGCGACCTGCACCGCCAGGCCGGCGCCTGTGGCCAGTACCTGCGCGAGTTCAACGCCACTGCCGCCTACGACGAGCACCTGCGCATCCTGCTGTCGCGCATGTACGAGTTCAACCGCTCGTGGTTGCCGGTCATGGATGCGGAGCGGGTGTTCCTCGGCGAGGTGACCCAGGAATCGATTGCCGAGTACTTGAGTTCCGGCAAGTCCCGTGGCGGCAAGACCAGTATCGTTTCGCCAGCTGAGACTGCGGTGGCCTGACAAAAAAACTGTAGGAGCGAGCTTGCTCGCGATGCACTCGATGGCACCACGGGGTACCAGGCTCCATGCGTTATCGTTGACGTCCATCGCGAGCAAGCTCGCTCCTACAAGTATTCAAATCTCCCTCTTGGGGGAACATCACACTGTCATGCAGGTCGGTTACATCAGTCTCTGTCCGGGACCGCACGACGGAAGCGTGCAAAAACGCGACATTTTTTGTTGATCTCAAGCCCCTCACGCCCTAAAGTTCGCGCCGAACGTCCATGCTGGAAACGATCCATCCGGCTCAAGTACTGACGACGAGACAGCAAGGCCAAGGGCAACAACACGCCCGTGGCCTTTTTGCTTTCGGCGACATGCCTTGGGAAGTAGGCGAACCAAAGTGGGGATACGGAGGACGTTCATTTGCACCCATTGTTAATTTCAGTTTGCCAGTAGGAGTTCCCAGCATGTCGATTAACGTCGAAGACTATTTCGCGCGCGATACCTTTCAGAAAATGAAGGCCTTCGCCGACAAACAAGAAACCCCGTTCGTGGTGATCGACACCGCGATGATCAGCCAGGCCTATGACGACCTGCGCGCCGGTTTCGAATTTGCCAAGGTGTATTACGCGGTCAAGGCCAACCCGGCCGTGGAAATCATCGACCTGCTGCGCGACAAGGGTTCGAGCTTCGACATCGCCTCGATCTACGAGCTCGATAAAGTCCTCAACCAGGGCGTGACCCCGGATCGCATCAGCTACGGCAACACCATCAAGAAATCCAAGGACATCCGCTACTTCTACGACAAGGGCGTGCGCCTGTACTCCACCGACTCCGAAGCGGACCTGCGCAACATCGCCAAGGCCGCACCGGGCTCCAAAGTCTATGTGCGTATCCTCACCGAAGGCTCGACCACCGCTGACTGGCCGCTGTCGCGCAAATTCGGCTGCCAGACCGACATGGCCATGGACCTGCTGATCCTCGCCCGCGACCTGGGCCTGGTGCCTTACGGTGTGTCGTTCCACGTGGGTTCGCAGCAACGTGACATCAGCGTCTGGGATGCCGCGATCGCCAAGGTCAAAGTGATCTTCGAACGCCTGAAAGAAGAAGACGGCATCGTCCTCAAGCTGATCAACATGGGCGGTGGCTTCCCGGCCAACTACATCACCCGCACTAACAGCCTGGAAACCTACGCCGAGGAAATCATCCGCTTCCTGAAGGAAGACTTCGGTGATGACCTGCCGGAAATCATCCTGGAGCCAGGCCGCTCGTTGATCGCCAACGCCGGCATCCTGGTCAGTGAAGTGGTCCTGGTCGCGCGTAAATCCCGTACCGCGGTCGAGCGCTGGGTGTACACGGATGTGGGCAAGTTCTCCGGCCTGATCGAAACCATGGACGAAGCCATCAAGTTCCCGATCTGGACCGAGAAGAAAGGCGAGATGGAAGAAGTGGTGATCGCCGGCCCAACCTGCGACAGCGCCGACATCATGTACGAAAACTACAAATACGGCCTGCCACTGAACCTGGCCATCGGTGACCGCCTGTACTGGCTGTCCACCGGCGCCTACACCACCAGCTACAGCGCTGTTGAGTTCAATGGCTTCCCGCCGCTGAAGTCGTTCTACCTGTAAGCATCTTCAGCGAGTAAAAAAGGCCCATGAAAATGGGCCTTTTTTTATTTCCTCAACCACAACTCAACATGATTCAACATACCCATAAGCTCTTCAGCATTGTCCTGGACTGTCTCCAGCTTCACTTTTAGCCTGCCGACGGTTGTCATCTCCTGTGTTTGCGTGAGATCAATTCTCACGGTGTCAAAACGGAGACTGACCTCCTCAAAAAAACCTCCCATCCACACCCCCAATGACTCCCATTGCCGAAAGAGCGTCAATACATCGGCCTCATACTCCCTGGCCTTGACCAAAGGATCCGCAGAGGAATATTCGATATCCCAGAGAGGGGTCGTGTCATTTGCCCTAAACAACTCGGGAGCCACGATCGGCTGAGCATGACATTCACAAACGCGATGCCCCATTGCCCTGGTGAATATCGATTTCAGCCCAAACGAATGTTCGCATACATCCTGAACGATCTTTTCGACCTGAATCATATCCCCCTTGCCAGCGAAAAACAGATTGCCCAGCCCATACACCAATCCGTTGATGGTCCGGGGCAGTGACGAGTTCCAGATCGGCGAGTGAGCCAAGCTGAAGTTGCTGATATCCATCCCGTCCAGCAACTCGCTTTTGGACGTGCGTGCAATGAACAGCAAAACCTCTTGCTTGAATGTCACCAGCGCCTCTATGTAAGCACTGGCTTGGTCTCTTAACGCTTTGACCCGCGCCCACAACCCATGCAGATTTCGCTCATCCCATACGACATTATTTAAACGTGAATCGTAGGGCAAACTTGTCGGCTGATGGCCGCTACTTGCGCGCCGAAAAAATACCAGATTGACCTTGTCATGCGTTGAGACAATCGTGGACAGGAACAGGGTATAACGATCAAGTGTGCAGCGCTGTTCACTGTCAAACGTATAGATAGCCATATGTTGACCTCTTAAAGTGGAGGGTCAGCAACTGGCCCTCCACTTTTTGCATTTACAGCTTCATCGGCGTCAAATAGGTTATGTCCTCTTTAATCTCGGCAATCGCAAACTCAACCCGCGCCTCGACAGGCTCCGCCTGCGCCGGGGTAAACTTGATGGACAGATCTTCATAATATGCCAGCAACCTAGAGAACTCCGCCACATAGTCCGAGCGTTGTTCATCCACTTTATCCAGCGCTTGCAGCAACTCGATTTGTCCAGCAGCACGCAGGGCATCACTGGTAAATCTTTTCGCTTGATCCTTAAGCTCCGCCAATCGGTCTTTGAGCCTATTAAGCTGCGCGACCATATTCAGATAAGAGACGGTGGTACCGATGTCCTCGATTAACATTTTCAAAGTATCAATGGCGAACATGACAACTGCAACTTGCGGCGGAGTCATTCCCAGCTCCACCACCTTATCCTTCGACAAGTCCATTTGCTCGCCAAGCTTTTCGATGCCTGCCTTGGCGATCAAGTCAATGCCATCAGACACCGACTTGATTTTTGGCTCTAATTCATCCCGCTGCTTTTCCAGGACAGCCATGCGCTCTTCGGCGTACGCCTGCTCAGCTCGCAAGCCCTTCGCCAACTGCGCCGAACTATCCCGACTATAGGACACCAGCAACTTTTGATTACTGTTCTTCAGTTCGTCGGATGACGCTGTGAGCTGGGCAGATAATCTGTTCAGCTCCTTGTGCATATCGCTACGAACCTCGTCCGCATCGATGGGCGATGCAACCTCCCCCTGCAACAACTCCAGCTTCTTGAGTGATTGTTGCAGATTAATAATTGTCGTCCCACTGAGCACCCGCAAGCTGACAGTAGCCTGGTTCGCAGCGAGGGCCAGGCCGTTAGTTTTTTCAACATTGCCGTGTTGATAATCCCAGCGTTCGAAAAGCATCTGCGCGGTAACATTGGAATCCTGGAGTTGAGCGTTACAGGCACGCAATTGAACAATATTGAATGATGGAGTATCCGACGCAGAGAACGACCTGAACATTTTCACACCCTCTGCACCCTGCAATTGACCGGCCTCATACTCTTTATCCGCCTCTGCAAATACACCGAGCAATTGGTCTGCACTATTTTTTATTTGATTCCAAGGCTCGATGATGCTCAGCACTTGATTTTTAAACTGCCTGAGCGACAACGCATTATCGAGTAAGTCTGCGTCCTCTTTGGACGCTTTGACATAGAGCGCCAGTGAATTCCACACCAACATGAGATTCTGCGTCGCAACTTCTGCCTCAACAGTGACGTCCTTGAGCTCCTGAAGATCAGTACGTATTCTGTTCAATGAACTCAGCGTCTTGTTTTTGCTGAGCATTTGCAGATTGTCACGCGCCTGAGCTTCTTTCAGGGCATTTCGTTGCTTACGGATTTCTTCGGCTTTGACGCCGGTGTAAATACCGAGGATCAGCCCCGCGACATTGAGACTTGCCGCTGCCATTATCGCGTCCTTAACCATCTGGTCATACTGATTGCTGAGCTGCTCTATCTCTTCCGAGCGGTCATCAATTTTCTGTTGAAGGGCCTTGATATCACTCTGATAGGTGTTCTCCGATACGGCCTTCAATCGCAGCTTTACACTCGGCAAAACATCCTCGCGCATAGCGGTACCAAAACGATCAATCTCATCCCTTACCGACGTCGCCTTGGTATGGGCGCTCTGTACTTTGCTCAGCATTTCATCGAGATAGGTTCTTAGTTCATATAGATCACCCGCAGACAAATCCAGGGACGGAATCCCAGGATTCAGAAACTGTTGAGCCAGATACTTCTCTGGAGTATCGATACCGTGTTCCTCCAGGTAACTCGATACTTTTTGGTCCTCGTAGATCTCGACGATACCATTGCCAATGCGCAGGATGCTGCCGGCAAAGATTTTCAGGTCAGTGCCCGTCAACATTATTTTTTCACGCAGTGGCGACCAACCCCTGGCATGTTCGTAGGTTTTCTTGAACGTCGCCAGGAAGTCACCCGGCGTCAGCCCCGGGCCGCCGGCATCCCCTTGACCGTAGTCCAGATACACGATGACATCGTCAATTACCACGGGAAGAGACAAACCAAGAACTTCATATCTTCGTAAGTTTACTATTTGCTCCTTGGTTAATTGAAAACCTGGATCACGATTATATTCTTCGCCTTCACCCAGCGAAACGTCCACGAACAGCTTTGGCGCCAAGACTGCCGCCTCAAGTACTTTATCATCCATCACCGAACTCCATTTCAGTGCCACTATTGGCAATAACAAACACGATATCCTCGCCAACACTTACACATGATCAAACTCAATCAAGCTCCACGTCTGGCGCCACCTAACACTAGTACCCGACTGACATAACCTCCACACACCAAATGTTAACAATAAAGACAACGCTTATTCTTTCAGTAAAAACAGTATCGCCAACCCACACTTTTTTGAGGCACAGAAAATCCGTCCACTCACTTAAGTTGGCAGTACTGATTAATATTATTAAAGGCTTGATCGCCATGAGTCTGGCGACAACCGTGCGCCCTTACACTTCGGCTAATTCACTTAGCCGCATTTGATAGGCGTGCGCCATCTCACGGATTTTTGGATGATTTGCGTCGAGCAACGATTTACTGCTGGCCCGCAGGAAGTTCACATTGCCCCCGGCCAAGGCCTTCCTCAGCCACATGACCGCCTCATCGACGTGACCGTCCTGCGCCAGCAACGTTGCATGGCTGAATTGCCCGCGAAAATCCCCACCCTCGGCTGAGCGTCGATACCAGGCGCGCGCCGCTGACGGATCGGCCGTGCAGGCCAGGCCTTCTTCCAGGTAGCGCCCCAGCAGGTTCATTGATTTGGCGTGACCGGCTTCAGCAGCGCGCCGATACCGGTTCAACGCCTGGACCTGATCCAAAGCCACTCCGCGCCCGGTTGCCAGCAGATTGGCAAGGTTGTACTGCGCCCAGTCCAGGCCCGCATCGGCGGCGATTGCATAGTGCCGCGCGGCAACCGCAGCATCCGCCACATAGCCCCAGCCGTGCTCATGGCAACGACCGAGCATGTTGCGCGCCATCAGGTGTCCGCCCCGGGCTGCGATCTCGAACCAGCGCACGGCCAGCGCCTGGTCCTTGGCGATGCCCCGCCCTTCCAGCAGGATCTGCCCCAGCAGGGCCTGGCCGTCGATGAGCCCGGCCTTGGCCGCCAGCACAATCGCCTGGGCCGCACGGGCCGGGCTTTCGCCGAGCATGGCGCTTAGTTGCTCGCCGCTCAGGACCTCTTCACGGCGCAATCGAAAGCTCATGGCTCAGACCTCGACCCAGCGACGCAGCAGGTTGTGGTAGGTGCCGGTCAGGCGGATCAGCGACGGGTGATCGGGCATGTCCTGGGTCAGTTGCTGGATCGCTTCGTCCATCTCGAACAGCAAGGCGCGCTGGCTGTCCTCGCGCACCAGGCTCTGGGTCCAGAAGAACGACGCGTAGCGCGTGCCACGCGTGACCGCATTGACCTTGTGCAGGCTGGTGCCCGGGTACAACACCAGGTCGCCCGCCGGTAACTTCACGCGCTGGGTGCCGAAGGTGTCCTGGATTTCCAGCTCGCCACCGTCGTATTCGTCCGGGTCACTGAAGAACAGGGTCGACGACAGGTCGGTGCGCACGCGCTCCACACTGCCCTTGGGCTGGCGTACGGCGTTGTCGATATGAAAGTCGAAACTGCCACCGGCGGTGTAGCAGTTGAGCAAGGGCGGGAAGACTTTGTGCGGCAGCGCGGCGGACATGAAGCGCGGGTGCTTCCACAGCCGCTCGAGCATCGCGGCGCCGATTTCCTGGGCCAGCGGGTGGCCTTCGGGCAGTTGCAGGTTGTGCTTGGCCTTGGCCGACTGGAACCCGGCGGTGATCTTGCCATCGGCCCAATCGGCCTGCTGCAGCGCCTCGCGGATGCGCTGCACCTCTTCACGGGAGAACAAGCCGGGAATATGCAGCAGCATGGGGGCGACACCTGAAAGTCAAAGGAGCGCAATGGTATTGATTCTTATTGACTATGTAAAACCGGCATGACAAACGAGAACGTATAAACCGTAAGGGCAAATTGTAAAGAATGTAAATTCAATGCAAATAGCAATGTTTCGCAATTGATACAAATACGTGTTTACTCTATATTCCGCCACCTCAAATCCTTGGGGAGGGGAATTCACCATGTCACGCCAGCCACAACAATCACCGGTCAGCTCACCACGTTTGCTCGCTTCTGCTATTGGCGTGGCGATCACCGCCAGCTCCGCCGGCCATATGGTTTTCGCCGCAGAAAAGACTGACGCGAAAACTTCCGGCAATGCGATTGCACTGGACGCCACCAGCGTGACCGGTGAACAAGATGACACCTCCTACAAGACCGATACTTCGGCCTCCAAGAAATACACGGCGCCCCTGCGCGAGACGCCAAAAAGCGTCACCGTGATTCCACAACAAGTGATTCGCGACACGGCTGCCACCAGCCTTGTGGACGCACTGCGCACCACGCCCGGTATCACTTTTGGCGCAGGCGAAGGCGGTAACCCCGCCGGTGACCGCCCGATCATTCGTGGCTTCAACGCCGAAAGCGACGTGTTCGTCGACGGCATGCGCGACCCGGCTTCCCAGAGCCGCGAAATTTTCAACGTTGAATCGATCGAGGTCAGCAAAGGGCCGGGGTCGGCCTTCACTGGCGCCGGCTCCACCGGTGGTAGCCTGAACCTGGTGAGCAAGACCGCCAAACTGGGTAACGCCTACAATGGTGGCTTCACGTGGGGGTCGGACCAGACCAAGCGCACCACCCTCGATCTGAACCAGCAAATGACGGACAGCTCGGCGTTTCGCCTGAACCTGATGAAGCATGAAGCGAACGTCGCCGGCCGCGATGCGGTGGACGTGAGCCGCTGGGGTGTAGCGCCATCCTTCGCCTTCGGCCTGGGCACTGATACACGGTTGACCGTCGGCTACTACCACGTCGAAACCGACGATATGCCCGACTACGGCATTCCGTTGGCCTCGAGCCCCAACCGCAGCAAGTACAACGTCGATAAACCGGTGCATGTCGATCGCGATAACTTCTACGGCCTCACCGGTCGTGACTATCGCCAGACCAGCAACGACAGCGGCACCATCAAGATCGAGCACGATCTGAATGACGACCTGACCGTGTCGAACAGTTTCCGCATGTCGCGCTCGACCCTGGACTACATCGTTACCAACCCTGACGACAGCAAGGGCAACGTGGTAAACGGCAGCGTATACCGTGGCACGAAGAGCCGTAACTCGACGTCCAGTGGCTGGATCAACCAAACGGATCTGAACGCCAAATTCAATACCGGCAGCATCGAGCACAGCCTGGTTACCGGCCTTGAGTTTTCCTATCAAGACACCCACAACCGCCCTTACGCGCTGACCTCGAGCGCCAGCGGCACTAAATGCAACCCTGCCCTGTTCAACTCTGGCGACTGCACCAGCCTGTACAAGCCAACGCCTGGGGATAACTGGATCGGCACGATCACCGACAGCGCCGCCTTTACCGATACGGACACCAAAACCGCAGCGGCCTATGTGTTCGATACGTTGAAATTCAACGAGCAATGGTCCCTGAACCTGGGCTTGCGTTACGACAACTACCAGACAGAATCCAGCGGCTACGCCAACGCTGGCCGCAACACACCCGCCGGCGCCTTCTCTCGCGAGAACACCAGCGACCTGTTGAACTACCAGATCGGCGTGGTCTACAACCCGCTGCCCAACGGTAGCATCTACGCCGCCTACTCCACGTCCAGCAACCCGGCTGGCGAAACCAGCGGCAATGGCGGCCTGGAACTGACTGCGGCCAACAGCGACCTGGATCCGGAAAAGAACCGCAACTATGAAATCGGCACCAAATGGGACTTCTTTGGTGACGACCTGTCGTTGACTGCCGCACTGTTCCGTACCGAGAAAACCAACGCGCGCATTGACGATCCGGATGGCGCCACCACTCAAGTGCTGGACGGCGAGCAACGGGTCAACGGTCTGGAGCTGGGCTACAGCGGCAAGCTGACGCGTAACTGGAAAGTATTCGGCGGATACACCTACATGGAAAGCGAAGTGGTCAAAACCACCCTCGCCGCCGATGAAGGCAACCACATGCCGAGCACTCCACGTAACAACTTTACCCTGTGGTCGACTTATGACCTGGTGCCCGACAAGTTGACCGTCGGCGCGGGTGCCACCTTCGTTGATTCGCAGTTCGGCAACGTCGCCAACTCGGTAGAGATCCCGTCCTACTGGCGCTATGACGCGATGGCCAGCTATCGCCTGACGAAAAACATTGACCTGCAACTCAACGTCCAGAACCTGGCTGACAAGCGTTATTTCGACCAGGTCTTCCAGACGCACTACGCCCATGTGGCGGCGGGTCGTACCGCTCTGCTGAACGCTAACTTCCACTTCTAAAGGAAGCGTGCAGCCCAAGGCCCCGCTCATCCCGATGAGCGGGGCTTTTGTGCGTAAAGCACCTGGCTTACCGATCACACACGGCATAATGCGCGCCGTGAAAATACATCTCTGAACGAACAAGGCGGTCGACGTGTTGAAGAAAACCCTGTTCCAGCTGCACTGGTTCTTCGGTATCAGCGCGGGGCTGGTCCTGGCGCTGATGGGCTTTACCGGGGCGACGGTGTCGTTTCAGGACGAGATCCTGCGCGCACTCAACCCCCAGGTGCTGCAGGTGGAAAAACGCCCCGCCGGGGTGTTGCCGCCCGCTGACCTGGTGGCCAGAGCCGAAGCCACCGAGGGCAAAAAGGTCTCGATGCTCTGGGTCGACATCGACAGCGGTTACGCCGCCCGCCTGTCCTTCACGCCACCGCCGGGCGAACGACGCGGGCAGATGCGCTACGTCAATCCCTACACCGGCGAGTTCATGGGCGATGTGGTTGGCCAGGACTTTTTTGGCCTGATGCTGCAACTGCACCGCTTTCTGGCCATGGGTGACGTCGGCCGACAAATCACCGGTGCCTGCACCCTGATCCTGGTGTTCTTCTGCCTGTCCGGCCTGTACCTGCGCTGGCCACGCCAGTGGCGCAGCTGGCGCGCCTGGCTGACCCTGGACTGGCGCAAAAAAGGCCGAGCCTTCAACTGGGACCTGCACTCGGTGGCCGGCACCTGGTGCCTGCTGGCGTACTTGCTGGCCGCGTTGACCGGGCTGACCTGGTCCTATGAGTGGTACAACAAGGGCGTGACCCGACTCCTCTCCGACGGGCCGCAACAGGAACGCGTGCGCCCCAAGCGCGGTGCGCAGCCCCCGGCCGGCCCGGCGCTGGTGGTCGACTACAACGCCGTCTGGAGCAGCATCTACAGCGTCGCAGGCAAGGACCTGAGCGCCTACAACGTGCGCCTGCCGCCGGTGGCCGGCCAACAGGCCACGGTGTTCTACCTGCTCAAGACCTCGCCCCATGACCGCGCGCTGAACCAGATCAGCCTCGACCCGGCCACCGGGGTCATCAAGCGCCATGATCGCTACAGCGACAAGAGCCTCAAGGCGCAGCTGCTGACCAGCATCTACGCGCTGCACGTCGGCAGTTATTTCGGGCTCGCCGGGCGCATCGTCCTGATGGTCACGTCGTTGCTGATGCCGCTGTTCTTCATTACCGGCTGGCTGCTGTACCTCGATCGGCGGCGCAAGAAACGCCAGGTCCAGCAGGCTCGCAAAGACCTTGCGCCAGCCACCAGTAATGCACCGGCCTGGCTGATCGGGTTTGCCAGCCAGAGTGGTTTTGCCGAGCAACTGGCCTGGCAGACCGCCAGCCAACTGCAGTCCGCTGGTTTGCCGGTGAAGGTCCAACCGCTGGCCGCCCTCAGCGAACAGGACCTGTGCGACTCAAGCAATGCATTGTTTGTGGTCAGTACCTTTGGTGACGGGGAAGCACCGGACAGTGCCCGCGGCTTCGAGCGCAAGGTACTGGGCCGGGCAGCGAACCTGTCCAGCCTCAACTACGCGGTGCTGGGCCTGGGCGACCGGCAGTACCAACACTTCTGTGGCTTCGCCCGGCGCTTGCATGGCTGGCTGGCCGAGCACGGCGGCACGACCCTGTTTGCCCCGGTGGAAGTCGACAGCGCCGACCCCTACGCCTTGAGTCACTGGCAGCAGCAACTCGGCCAACTGACCGGCCAGGCCCCGGCAACCCAGTGGCAAGCCCCCAGCTACAACCATTGGACCTTGAGCAAACGTCAGCTGTTGAACCCTGACAGCAGCGGTAGCGAAGTGTATTTGCTCGGCCTGACCGCCCCCGACACCAGCAGTTGGCTGGCCGGCGACCTGGTCGAAGTGCTGCCACGCAACTGCCCGTGGGCCGTCGAACACTTCCTTGAAGGGCTGGGTATCCCGGGCGAAACGGCGGTGCAACTCGATGGTTTGCTCGAGACCCTCGAACAGGCCTTGGCCAGCCGCCAACTGCCGGACAATCGTGCCCACCTGGTGGGCTTGCATGCCCAGGCCCTGGTGGACGCCTTGGTGCCCCTGGCCATGCGTGAATACTCGATTGCCTCGATCGCCGCCGACGGCGTGCTCGAACTGATCGTGCGTCAGGAACGTCGCGCCGACGGCAGCCTGGGCATCGGCTCAGGCTGGCTGACTGAACACGCGCCTGTCGGTTCGGCGATCAGCCTGCGGGTGCGGCGCAACAGCGGCTTCCATCTGCCGGCCACCCCGGTCCCGATGATTCTGTTGGGCAACGGTACCGGCCTGGCCGGCTTGCGTAGCCTGCTCAAGGCCCGGATCGCCGATGGCCAGACCCGCAACTGGTTGCTGTTTGGCGAGCGTAATCGCGCACATGACTACCTGTGCCGCGATGAGCTGGAAAGCGCGTTGATCGAGGGTGACCTGGAACGCCTGGACCTGGCCTTCTCGCGGGACCAGGCGGAGAAAATCTACGTCCAGGATCGCTTGCGTGAACACGCCGGCGTGCTCAAGCAATGGCTGGCCGACGGCGCCGTGATCTACATCTGCGGCAGCCTGCAAGGGATGGCTTCGGGAGTGGACCAGGTGCTCAACGAGGTGTTGGGCGCCGAGGTGGTGTTGCGATTGATCGAGCAAGGGCGTTATCGGCGCGACGTCTATTGAGGACATCGCCAGTGCCTGCTCGCGAGGCTGCGTTCGGCTGCGAAGCAGACGCCAAGCCCCCCGCCGACCCGGCGGGGACTGCGTCCTCGAACGCAGCCTCGCAGGCTCGGCAACTGCTACGGATCTGGAGCATCAGGCCTTGGCCGGCTCCAGCGCCAGTTCAGTGGTTTCCGGGCGCTTGAGCAGCGCATAGGTCACCGCGGTCAGCAGGCTCCCGGCGACAATCGCCAGCAGGTACAACAGCGCATGGTTGATTGCGTTGGGGATCAGCATCACGAACAGCCCACCGTGGGGCGCCATCAGTTTGCAGCCGAAATACATCGACAGCGCACCGGTCAGCGCGCCGCCAGCGATGCTGGCCGGGATCACCCGCAGCGGGTCCTTGGCGGCGAATGGAATCGCGCCTTCAGAGATGAAGCACAGCCCCAGCACCAGCGCCGCTTTACCCGCCTCGCGCTCGGTCTGCGCGAACTTGCGCCGGGCGATGAAGGTGGCAATACCCAGGCCGATCGGCGGCACCATGCCGGCGGCCATGGTGGCGGCCATCGGTGCATAACTCTGCGAGGCCAGCAGCCCCACCGAGAAGGCATAGGCGGCCTTGTTGATCGGCCCGCCGAGGTCGACGCACATCATCGCGCCCAGCAGCACGCCCAGCAGGATCGCGTTGGTGGTGCCCATGCTATCGAGGAAGTGGGTGAGTCCAGAGAGCATCCCGGCCACCGGCTTGCCCACCACGTAGATCATCACCAGCCCGGTGAACAGGCTCGCCAACAGCGGAATGATCAGGATCGGTTTCAGCGCTTCCAGGCTTTGCGGCAAGCGTGCATATCGGTTGATCGCCTGCGCGGCATAGCCTGCGATGAAACCGGCAATGATCCCGCCGATGAAACCGGCACCCAGGGTGCTCGCCAGCAAGCCGCCGATCATCCCCGGCGCCAGGCCCGGACGGTCGGCAATCGAATAGGCGATGTAACCCGCCAGCAACGGCACCATCAACTTGAACGCGGTTTCGCCGCCGATCTGCATCAAGGCCGCCGCCAGGCTGCCCTCTTCCTTGAACGCCTCGATACCGAACACGAAGGACAAGGCGATCATCAGGCCGCCCGCCACCACCATCGGCAGCATGAACGACACACCCGTCAGCAAGTGTTTGTAGACCCCGGTCTTCTGCGACTTGACCGGAGCACCCGCCGCGGCCGCCGCACTTTCCAGCTTGCCTTCGGCCAGCGCCTTGTTCAGGGTCGCCTCGGCTTGCTTGAGGGCGATGCCGGTGCCACAGCGGTAGATTTTCTTGCCGGCAAAACGCTCGGTCGGCACTTCAATATCCGCCGCCAGCAGGACCACGTCGGCCTCGCTGATCGCCTGGGCGCTCAACGGATTGCGCGCGCCCACCGAGCCCTGGGTTTCCACCTGCAGCTCGTAGCCCAGGCGCTTGGCCGCCTGTTGCAGGGCCTCGGCCGCCATGAACGTGTGGGCTACGCCCGTCGGGCAGGCGGTGACCGCTACCAGGCGCGGCGCCGATGAACCGGTGCTGACCGGCTCGGCAATGGCTTGTGGCGCGTGGTAGACCTGCGCCTCCTCGGCGCCACGGCGCAGCACCCCGTCGACATCCTGCAGGGCCTGGGACGGCGTGCTCTGATACAGACGCTTGCCGACGAACCGCGACAGGTCCACCGCGCCGGTGCTGACCAGCAACACCCACTCGGCATCATCGATGACCGCAGCCGACAGTTGACGCTCCGGGTGCGCCCCATCGTGCACTTCGACACTGGTGCTCCAGCCCTGGCGCTGCGCCGCAGCGTCCAGCAGCCGGGCGCACAGCACACTGGTGACCATGCCATTGGGGCAGGCAGTAACAATGGCTAACTTCATGACCAACCCTCTTATTGTTCTGTCAGGGGGCGAACACGCACCGCCTGTTCAAGCTGCGCCAACTGCGCCGTGTCGTGGATGCCAAAACCGATCTGGGTCACCGCCTGCGCGGCAATCGCGGTGGCGGTACGCAGCGTCTGCTCCGGGGTGTCGGCACTGAGCAGGCCGTGCAACATGCCCGCGAGCAAGGAGTCGCCCGCCCCCACCGTGCTGGCCACGCTGACCCTGGGCGGCGTGGCATGCAGCGCCGAGCCAACACTGAACCAGTTGACCCCATCGGCGCCGTGGGAAATCACCACGTGTTCGATGCCTTGCGCGTGCAAGCGGCTCGCCGCCTCGGCCTGGGCCGCCAGCGACAGCACCTCGCAATCAAGCACCTCGGCCAGTTCTTCGGTGTTGGGCTTGATCAACCACGGACCCGCCGCCAGCCCTGCGCGCAGCGCTTCACCGCTGGTATCCAGGGCGACCTTCAGGCCCTTGGCCTTGAGCCGGCGCAACAGCGCCTGCAACCACTGGGCGCTGACGCCACGGGGCAGGCTGCCGGCGATGACCACCGCCGCATGCCCGGGGGCAATCTGCTCCAGCCGATCAAGCAGGGCCTGCTGCGCCACCGCACTGATCACCGGGCCAGGACCATTGAGGTCGGTGATGCGCCCGTCGTCTTCGGCCAGCTTGATGTTGCTGCGGGTTTCCCCGGGGACGCGGACAAAGGCATCGACAAAACCGCGACGGGCGAACAACGCCTCGAACGCTTGCAGATTGTCCTCGCCGAGAAAGCCGCTGACGGTCACTTGGTGCCCCAGGTCGGCTAACACCTGCGCCACATTCACGCCTTTACCGGCGGCGTGGGTGTGCATGGCGGTGCTGCGATTGACCTGACCGGGCGCCAGCAGCGGCACCTGCACCGTGAGGTCCAGGGCCGGGTTGAGGGTCAGGGTTAAGATGCGTGCCATTACAGCGCCTCCACTAATTCACGCACGTCTTGTGCGCTGCCCACGGCCAATGCCTGTTGAGCCATTTGTTGTACCTGCACCAGGCTCAGTTCACGCACCCGCGCCTTGACCTCGGCGATGCTGCGCGCGCCGACGCTCAATTCGTCCACCCCCAGCCCGACCAGCACCGGTACCGCCAGCGGGTCCGCGGCCAGTTCGCCGCACACGCCCACCCATTTGCCATGGGCATGGGCCGCGCGCACGGTGATGTCGATCAGTTGCAGGACCGCCGGGTGCAGGCCATCGGCCTGGGCCGACAAGGTCGGGTGACCACGGTCGATGGCCAGGGTGTATTGCGTCAGGTCGTTGGTGCCGACGCTGAAGAAATCGACTTCACGGGCCAGGACCGGCGCCAGCAATGCAGCCGACGGCACCTCGATCATGATCCCCAGTTGCAGGTCGGCCACCGGGATTTCCAGGCGCAGGCGCTCGGTCATCTCCCGCGCCTGCCGCCACTCGTCGACGCTGCCGACCATGGGGAACATGATCCGCAGCGGGCGGTTGTCGGCGGCGCGCAACAAGGCGCGCAGTTGCCCCTCCATGATCTGCGGGCGCTGCAGGGTCAAACGAATGCCGCGTACACCGAGGAAAGGGTTTTCTTCCTTGGCGATCGGCCAGTACGGCAACGGCTTGTCACCGCCGACATCGAGGGTGCGCACCACCAGGGGACGTCCGCCCAGGCCATCGAGCACCCGCCGGTATTCGGCTTCCTGGGTGGCTTCATCCGGGGCTTGCGGATGGGCCATGAAAATCAGCTCAGTGCGCAGCAAGCCGATGCCTTCGGCGCCCTGTTCCACGGCGCTGGCCACTCCGGCGCTTTCGCCGATGTTGGCGAACACTTCCACGGCATGCCCGTCGCGGGTCAGGGCCGGTTGGTGGCGTTGTTCGGCGGCAGCCTTGAGGCGCTGCTCACGGGTATCGCGTTCCTGGCTGGCGCGCTGCAAGGTCGCGGCATCGGCGTCGACATGCAACCGCCCGCGCTGGCCATCGAGCAGCAGCGGCGTGCCCGGAGCCAGCAGCAACACGGCCGCACCGGCGCCGACCAGCGCCGGAATCCCCAGCGCGCGGGCGACAATGGCGCTGTGGGCCGTAGCGCCGCCACGGGCGGTGAGGATGCCCGCCACGCGGGCCGGATCCAGGCGGGCCACATCCGAGGGGCCGACTTCGTCCATCACCAGGATGTAGGGTTGCTCCGGCTCGCTTGGGGTCGGGATGCCACACAGTTGCGCCAGCACCCGGCGGCCGATGTCGCGCAAGTCCGCGGCCCGCTCGGCAAGCAAGGCATCCTGCAATGACTCCTGCTGCCGGGCCGCCGCCTCGATCACGGCCATCCAGGCCGCTTCAGCGCTTTCACCCTGCTTCAGGCGCGTACCGACTTCGTCCGTCAACTCCGGGTCGTCGAGCATTTCCTGGTGGGTGATGAAAATCTCGCGAATGGCCTTGGCCTTGCTGCGCTGGATCAAGCCTTCGATGTCGCGGCGTACTTCGGCCAGTGCAGCGTGCAGACGCTCGCGCTCGATCGCCGTGGACTCGCCGCGCAATGGGTAATCAATGGTTTGCTGGACCTGGATATGAGCAGGACCGATAGCAATTCCGGGGGCCGCGGCAATTGCCTGGATCAGGCTGCCGGAAGCCGGCGCCACCAGCACCGTGGTGATATCGGCGACGACGGGCGGCTGTGCGCTGATGGCGGGCAAGGGTTCGACTTCTTCACCCAGGCCCTCTTCGATCGCCGCCAACAAGGCCGGCAGCGCGTCATTGGCAATGCTCGGCTCGGCGATCAGTTCCAGCACCTGGCCACGGCGGGCGCCCAGGCTCAACAATTTGCTCAGGCTTTTCACCGAGACGGCACTGTCCTGGCCGTCGACGATGCGCACGCGAATCTCGCCGTCAAAACTTTTCGCCAGTTGCGCCAGGACCTTCGCCGGCCGGGCATGCAGGCCGTGGGCGTTGGCCAGGGCGATGCGGGCGCTTGGCCAATCGGCTGGCAACTCGCCGCCCAGCACTTCGAGCACCGCGCGCCGGCTGGTGGCGCGGCCCAATTCGTGGCCACGACCTTCAATCAGCAATGCGCACAGGCGTTCCAGCAAGGCCTGGTGGGCCTCGCCGAGGCTGGCCAGGCAGAACAGTCCGCTCAGCGGTTGGCCGAGGTAACGGATCGGCTTGTCCGGGGTGACAAAGGCCAGGCCCGGACGCTTGACCGTTTGTTCGCTGTGCAACCACCACAGCCCATCGCCCAGCGGCAATGCCTCGACTTGTTGCAAGACCGCCGAGAAACCATTGCTCACGCAGTCGGCCTGGCGCAACAAGCGCGCGCCACGCCACACCAGCTCTTCAAAATCGTCGGCGGACACGCCCAAGCCGATCATCTGCGCATCCAGCGCCAGTTCCTGCGGCGCCCCCTGCAGCAGTTTGAGCAAGGCTTCGGCGGTACTGGCGCGGCGCAAGGCCTGGCCCAGGTCGGTTTCACCGAGGGCACGGGTCAGCAGTTGCAGCAGGCGCAGATGCTCATCGGACTTGGCCGCGATACCGATCGCCAGGTAAACGATCTGCCCGTCGCCCCAGTCCACGCCGTCGGGGAACTGCAGCAGGCGCACGCCGGTGGTGTGCACCAGCTCGCGGGTATCCGGAGTGCCATGGGGGATGGCAATGCCTTGACCGAGAAAGGTCGAGCCCTGGGCCTCCCGTGCTTGCAACCCGCTGAGGTAACCCTCGGCCACCAGGCCATCGGCAACCAGTTTGTCAGCCAGCAGGTGCAATGCAGCGGCTTTATCCACAGCGCTCTGGCCCATGGATATCTGCTCTATGGTGAGCTCGAGCATGCGTTCTCCTTTTTGGTGCCTTGGGGCACCAGGTATTGTTTTGAATGAATCAGCTTAGGCGTTTATCCGTGCACTTTTTCAGGGCATTGTTTGGCGGTTTCGCGGCAGCCCGGACAAAAATAGCCAATAGTGCAGAAAATACGCCTGCTGAATCGTTTAATCTAGATCAAATGGCACGTTACTCGATAATCTCTCAGGCTTGAAGTCCAACCGGTCGATTGCGTGCGACATTGGTCGGCTGCCTTATTCAGGTAGGATTGGCGAAAATGTCGGGGCACGCTCGAAAAAACAAGGAACTCCCGAGTTGAAACTCAGTGATATCGCCCAGCTCGCCGGTGTGTCCGTGACCACCGCCAGCTACGTCATCAATGGCAAGGCCGAACAGCAGCGCATCAGCAGTGCCACCGTCGAGCGCGTACGCGCGGTGGTCGAACAGCACGGCTTCACCCCCAATCCGCAGGCGGCCGGGTTGCGCAGTCGGCACACCCGAACCCTGGGTTTCATCCTGCCGGACCTGGAAAACCCCAGTTACGCCCGCATCGCCAAGCTCCTGGAGCAAGGTGCGCGGGCCCGTGGCTACCAGTTGTTGATTGCCAGCTCCGACGACGCCCCGGACAGCGAACGCCAGTTGCTCCAGCTGTTTCGTGCGCGCCGCTGTGATGCGCTGTTTGTCGCCAGTTGCCTGCCGGCCGGCGATGACAGTTATCGCCAGTTGCAGGCCAAGGGTTTACCCATCATTGCCATCGACCGGGTCATGGAGCCCGAGCATTTCTGTTCGGTGATCAGTGATGACCGCGAAGCCAGCCTGCAGCTCACCCGCAGCCTGTTGACACCGGCGCCCCGGCAGATCGTGCTGATCGGCGCACGGCCCGAACTGAGCATCAGCCAGGAGCGTGCCGACGGGTTCAAGCAGGCGCTGGTCGATTTTCAGGGCCAGGTGCTGATCGAACACAGCGAGTCATTCAGCCGCGACGGTGGTCGGCAGTTGATGGAGGAGTTGTTGCAGCGCCTCGGGCATTTGCCGGATGCACTGGTGACCACCTCCTACGTCCTGCTGCAGGGTGTGTTTGATGCCCTGCATGACTTCCCGCTGAAGAACCGGCCGCTGCGCCTGGGGACCTTTGGTGACACCCAGTTGCTGGACTTCCTGCCCCTGCCGGTCAACGCCATGGCGCAGCAGCATCAACTGATTGCCGAAAAGGCCCTGCAACTGGCCCTCGCGGCCATCGAAGAGGCCCACTACCAGCCTGGCGTCCAGGCCATCGCGCGGACCTTCAAGCAGCGCATTCACCAGGACTGAGCCGTGGAGCTGATCGACAGCCACACCCATCTGGACTTTGCCGACTTCGACGCCGACCGCCAGGCGCTGCTGGCGCAAAGCCGCGCGCTGGGGGTCAAGCGCATGGTGGTGCTGGGGGTGTATCAGGCTAATTGGCAGCGCGTCTGGGACCTGGTGCAAAGTGACCCGGACCTGCACGCCGCATTCGGCCTGCACCCGGTCTATCTCGATCAGCATCGCCCCGCCGACCTGACTGAACTGGCGGACTGGCTGACCCGCCTGGCCGGTCATCGGCAACTGTGCGCGGTGGGCGAGATTGGCCTGGATTTTTTTCTCCCAAGCCTGGATCGCCAGCGCCAGCAGGCGCTGTTTGAAGCACAGCTGCAACTGGCCAGGGACTGTGGGCTACCGGCGCTGCTGCACGTGCGCCGCAGTCATGCGGCGGTCATCGCCACCTTGAAACGCTTCAAGCTGCCCCGCGGCGGGATCATCCACGCCTTTGCCGGCAGCCAGGAAGAAGCCCGAGAATACGTGAAGCTTGGCTTCAAGCTCGGCCTGGGCGGGGCCGCCACCTGGCCACAAGCCCTGCGCATGCACAAAGTGATCGCCGGGCTGCCGCTGGATTCGGTGGTCCTGGAAACCGATTCGCCGGACATGGCGCCCGCCATGTACCCCGGCCAACGCAATAGCCCGGCTCACCTGCCGGCGATTTGCACGGCACTGGCCGGGATCATGGCCATCAGCCCCGAACAATTGGCCGCGGCCAGCACCGCCAATGCCTGCCGGCTGTTCAATTGGTGACCGCTCAGGCGTGCGCCTTGGCGGCCTGCAGTACCAGTTTCAGGTGTTGCCGCTGCCGCGCATAGCGCATCGCCACGAAGTAGATGAACAGTGCCAACAGCGACACATTCAGTTGCTCGATGCCCGTCAACAGCCCCAGCCACTCCATCACCAGGGCCACCAGCAAGGCGCTGGCGATCATCACCCGCAGACTCGCGCGCAGCAGGGTCAGTGAATCCAGGGCCTTGAGGCGCTTGAGTTCGGCAGGACCGCTGATCTGCAGGCTTTTCTGGCAGTGATGACAGGTAAATGCTTCGTTGATTGCCATGGCATTCAGTTGCCAGGGCTTGAGCATCAGGGTGACCTGGCAATGGACACATTGCCCGGTGATTCCTGGGGAGGTAGCCGTCATGAGTGTGATCCTCGTGGCAGTGGCGCATTCGCGGGTGCAAGTAAACCCGCGAACGTCAGCTCATTGAAGACTAAAATCCCGGGCGCGCCGTGATTTCGGACTGAGGCCACAGATAAGAGAAACGTGTACTACGGAGTATTCGGAATCAGGCCGACACCGTTGGCTTGATTCCGACACTCACACTCGAAAAGCACTGATCAAGTGTTTCAACTGCACCACCTGGGCCGACAACGCACGGCTGGCGTCCTCGGTCTGGTGCGCCCCTTCGGCGGTGCGCTCGCCGGCGCGGTTGATCTCGACGATGTTGCGGTCGATATCGTGGGCCACCGCCGTCTGCTGCTCGACCGCCGCGGCAATCTGCTGGTTCTGATCGACAATCATGCCCACCGCCCCAAGGATGTTGGCCAAGGCTTTCTGCACCTTGTCCGACTGCCCCACCGTGCCACTGGCCATCTGGTGGCTGATCCCCATGGCCTTGACCGCTGCGCCCACGCCATTGTGCAGCCTGGCGATCATCTGCTCGATTTCCTCGGTCGATTGCTGAGTACGCTTGGCCAGGGTGCGAACCTCATCGGCCACCACCGCGAACCCACGCCCCTGCTCACCGGCACGGGCGGCCTCGATGGCCGCATTGAGGGCCAGCAGGTTGGTCTGCTCGGCAATGCTCTTGATCACTTCCAGCACCCGGCTGATGGACTGGCTGTCACTGGCCAACTGGTTGATCACCAGCACCGACGCGTCGATCTCATGGGCCAACTGCGCAATGCTGCCCTGCTGGGACTCCACCAGCCCACGGCCGCTGATGGTTTCGTCGTTGACGCTTTGCGCGCTGTTCACCGCTGTCGCGGCACTGCGTGCGACTTCCTGGGCGGTGGCTGACATCTGGTTCATCGCCGTGGCCACCTGCTCGATCTGCGAGCGCTGCCCGGCCACTGCCTGATTGCTGCGGGCCGACACGGTCTCTACCTGGCCGGCCTGACGCTCGACTTCGTTGACGGTTTGCCCCACCAGTTCGATCAGGTCGTGAATTTTCGCCACCGTGCCATTGAATACCTTGCCCAGTTCCCCCAGTTCGTCGCGGCTGTGGGCGGTGAAGGTGACGGTCATGTCGCCTGCAGCGACTTTGTCCATCACCGCACCGAGGCGCTTGAGGGTGGTGCGCGTGGAAACGTAGAAACCGCCGTAGAGGTAGAAAATCAGCACGAACACCACCGACAGGGCCACGGCCTGCAGGATCATGTGCGTGCGGTTCTGTTCAAGGCGTTGCTGTAACTGCACGCCGAGAAAGCTCAGGGTTGCGTCGTTGAGTTGATAGGTCTGTTGCATCAGGGCGCTGACCTGGTCGTAGAAACCCTGCCAGGGCGCATCGAGGGTATCGGCCATCACCACCTGTTCCTCGAACAGTTCGCTGGCTTGCTTGAGCGTGGCCTGGCTGGCTGTGGCGGGCGGTTCCAGCACCTGCCGCGCCGCATTGCTGGCGCCCAGCGCGTCCTGCAGCTTGAGGGCGTACTCGGCCTGGAGCTTTTCGATCTGGGCCAGCAGTTCATCGAAGCGGGTGGAGGACGCCGAATTGAGGAACCCCTGCCCCAGGGAAAACGCGCCCATGGCCCGGCCGTCGCCGAGGATCTGGGTAATGCGTGGGGTGACGTTGGTCAGCAGTTCGCTCAGTTGGCGGATATCGCTCTGGTTGTCGCGGCTCAGGCCCGCCTGGCTGCTGATAATCTGGCCAAAGATCTGCGCATTGCCCAGCAACTTGGCGATCATCGCGCTTTTGCTCTGCAGGGACTTCTCCGTTTGCTGGGCCTTGAACGCGGCAAGCATCTCATCGCGCTTGGCCTCGAACACCCGGACATGCTCCGGGTCGTCGCTCATGGCGCTCAGACCCTGCAGGCGGGCCAGGACCTGTTGCTCCAGGGCGCTGATTTTCGTTTCGATGTCGCCGGCCTTGCCCGACTGCCCCAGGGTCGAATTGATCTGCACCAGGTTGTTCAGGGTCTCCAGGTCGCGCCGCAACGCCAGGCCACTGCCCAGCAGGTCGAGGCTCTGCAATTCAATGCGGGTGCCCTGGAATTCGCGATAGGAATCGCGTACCAGGTAGAAGTTGGTCACCAGCATTGGCAGCAGGAACAGCACACTGATCAGGCTGAACTTCATGCCGAAGCTCAGGCGATTCATCAGTGCCACGGCGGGATAGAGCAAACTCTTCACAAGAAGTCCCCCTTTGTATTTCTTATTTTTATCGGCAGGCACGCAGAGGAAGCAGATAGCCACTACGGCGCGCTGCTTCTGTATAGCTTAAATCGGCAGGAGTCTTTGTAACTTAAGGTTAACGAGCCGCAGGCTGGGTTGGCGACCGCCGTGCGGTCGGACGCCGCCTGCGGCCGTCGCTTCGAGATACCGTTAGACCAGGACGGTCCAGAGGGCGAACCCGGCGTACCAGACCACGGCGGCGCGCAGCAGCAATTCCCACAGTTGGTCCAGGCTGTTGATGCCCTCGGGGCCCGCGACGGGGGCGGGAATTTCACCCGCGACCTTGCCGGTTTTCTCGATCAACTGCGCGGCGCTGATGTTCCAGTTCAGCAATTCATGGAGCATCACCCGGCTGACCGCGACAAAGTTGCCCACCAGGGCAAAACTCGCGGCCAGCAGGCGCACCGGCAACCAGTCGAAGGCATGGCGCAACTGCGCCGCACGTTCGGCCAGCGCCGGCTGCTGGCTGTGCTCGGCCGCCAGGGCCAGCAAGCGATAACTCAACGCCGCGACCGGACCCAGCAGGAAGTACCAGAAAATCACCGCAAAAAAGCTCTGGTAGGCCTGCCACAACAAACGGGCTTGCACCTGTTGCAGCAATTGCTCACCGCTGTCGGCACAAATCCCCAGGTCTCGCTGGGCGACGTGGGCGGCGGCTTGCAGGTCTTCCCGGCGCCAGGCATCGCGAAACGGCCCCAGTTCACCCAGCAGGTCGCCCCGTCCCAGGCTGTAGATCACCACCAGCAAATGCACCGGCAAGGCCAGCAGACCGTAGGCGACCGGGTCGAGCACCAGTAGCAATAAGCCCAGCAGGGCCACCGGCAGCAACACCAGCAGGGCCAGCACCAGCCAGGGCTGGCGGCTGAGCCGTGGATGGCTTTCAAGCTTGGCCAACTCGCGCAGCCAACCGCTGTCGCGCTGTACCCGGTGGCGCAACGCCGAGAATTTCTCGATCCACACGGCCAGCAGTAACACCACAAAACTCATTGTCCTTCCCCTTGTGCCAGGGCAGCGCGGTAACGCGTCCAGTCGAACGCCGGCCCCGGGTCAGTCTTGCGTCCAGGCGCGATGTCGCTGTGGCCCTGGATACGTTCAGTGGAGATCGCCGCAAACGTGCCCTGCAACTCCAGGGTCAAGGCTGTCAGCGCCTGGTACTGGGCGTCGGTGAACGGCAGATCATCGGTGCCCTCCAGCTCGATGCCCAGGGAAAAATCATTACAACCTTCACGCCCCTCGAACAGCGAAACACCGGCGTGCCAGGCCCGCTCGAGACAAGAGACAAACTGGGTGACGCCGCCGTCACGCTCGATCAGAAAATGCGCTGACACGCGCAGGTGGGCGATCCCTTCAAAATAGGGGTGTTCGGTGACATCCAGGCGATTCTGGAAAAACTCCTGCACCTTGCCCGTGGCGAACTGCGCCGGCGGCAGGCTGATGTTGTGGATCACCAGCAGGGAAATTTCGCCCGTGGGGCGCGCATTGAAGTTGGGTGACGGGCAATGACGCACACCTTCAAACCAACCACTCGCGGGGTCCAGCTGCATACAGGTTCCTTCAACAACGGCTTTGACAGGCTCCAGTATGCCGCGATCACCCCACAGGTGCGATCACTTGCCGCGATTGAGGCGCTGCCTGCGGCGTAATGACCCGGCCAGGCATTTGTGATCTTGGGTTCACTCCCGGCATGGCCCTATAATCGCGACACTTTGTTTGTGGAGCCCGTTATGCCGAATCTACGCCTGGCCGACCTGACCGCCGAAATCGAAGCCAATGTGCGCCGTGCGCTGCTGGAAGACATCGGTAGCGGCGACATCACTGCACAACTGATCCCGGCCGAGCGCCTGGCCAAAGCCACCATCATTACCCGTGACGCGGCTGTCATCAGTGGCACCGCCTGGGTCGATGCGGTGTTTCGCCAACTGGATCCGCGCGTGGCGGTGCACTGGCAGGTGCGCGACGGTGAGCGGGTGAACCCCAATCAACCGTTGTTTCATCTCGAAGGCCCTGCCCGTTCGCTGCTGACCGGTGAGCGCAGTGCGCTGAACTTCCTGCAGTTGCTGTCGGGGGTCGCCACTCGCGCCCAGTACCTGGCCGACTTCGTCGCCCAGACCCAAGTCAAGCTACTGGACACCCGCAAGACGCTGCCTGGGCTGCGTCTGGCGCAAAAGTATGCCGTGACCTGTGGTGGCTGCCATAACCACCGTATCGGCCTGTACGACGCCTTCCTGATCAAGGAAAACCATATCGCTGCCAGTGGCGGCATCGCCCAGGCCATTGCCGCCGCGCACAAGATCGCCCCGGGCAAACCGGTGGAGGTGGAAGTGGAAAGCCTGGCGGAGCTCAAGGAAGCGTTGGCGGCCGGTGCCGATATCATCATGCTTGATGAGCTGAGCCTGGATGATATGCGCGAAGCGGTACGCCTGAACGGCGGTAAGGCGAAACTGGAGGCCAGTGGTGGGATCAACGAAAGTACGCTGCTGCCAATCGCCGCGACCGGCGTTGACTATATTTCGATTGGTGCGCTGACCAAGGATGTGAAGGCGATCGACCTGTCGATGCGCTTGAGCCTCTGAGGAGCAGTTACAAGCGGCAAGCGACAAGGGGCAGCGGATCTGCCTTGACTTGTCGCTTGCTGCTTGAAGCGTGAATCTGCTTTCAAACCACCAGATTGTTCATCTCGCAGTACTCTTGCCACTCGACGCCCAACACTTCGGCAGCCTCCTTGTGCAGAACAAGGCGCGCAGCCTCGAACTCTTCAGGGGTTGAGGTGTACTTGAGCGTCAATTCCCACGGCTGCAAGCCCTGGGATTCTGCCTCGTCTTCGAAGGCCCACTGGATCTGGTCTTTCTGATCGTCGGCACTCAGGTCCTTGATCTCTTCCGCCAGTTGCGGCGACTCCAGCAGGTAGGACTGCAGCGCTTGTTCGTGCCTGGCTTCTTGGGTCAATGCGTTAACGGTCATGGCGTTCTCTTTGATCTGAGGAATGGAAGATGGATCTGGATCATCAAGGATCTCTCTGACGCAAATAAACCGCGTGTTGCCTGGTGTATCTGGCCTTCAGAACCATTCGGGATCATTTGAAAACAGGTACTGCCTGGTGCCCGAGACAGGAATCGAACCTGCGACCTTCGCGTTACGAGTGCGCTGCTCTACCGACTGAGCTACACGGGCGGTGGGCTAAACCTAGCACTGACTTTGGGGTCAGGCAACTTCCCCAGTGATGTCAATTTCCTGCAGGCAAAAAAATACCCCGCAGCTTCCACTGCGGGGCATTTCTCAGAACGTTGAAGCGGTCAGGCGAAGGGCGTGATTAAACGCCCGAAGCCTTGGCTGCTGCTACGTCTTTGATGGACAGCTTGATACGGCCGCGGTTGTCCACGTCCAGTACCAGTACTTCCACTTCCTGGCCTTCTTTGAGGATGTCGGTCACTTTCTCTACGCGAGCGTCGCTCAGCATCGAGATGTGAACCAGACCGTCCTTGCCTGGCAGGATGTTGACGAATGCGCCGAAGTCGACGATGCGCTCAACCTTGCCCACGTAGATCTTGCCGATCTCGGCTTCTGCGGTGATGCCCAGGACGCGCTGACGAGCAGCTTCAGCCGCTTCCTTGGTTTCGCCGAAGATCTTGATCGAACCGTCGTCTTCGATGTCGATCGAAGCCTTGGTTTCTTCACAGATCGCACGAATGGTCGCGCCGCCTTTACCGATGACATCACGGATTTTGTCGGTGTCGATTTTCATCGCGATCATGGTCGGAGCATTTTCCGACAGTTCAGTGCGGGACTGACCAATGATCTGGTTCATCTGACCGAGGATGTTCAGGCGCGCTTCCAGGGCTTGGCCCAGAGCGATCTCCATGATTTCTTCGGTGATGCCCTTGATCTTGATGTCCATCTGCAGCGCGGTCACACCTTTGGCGGTACCGGCTACCTTGAAGTCCATGTCGCCCAGGTGGTCTTCGTCACCCAGGATGTCGGTCAGGACGGCGAACTTCTCGCCTTCTTTAACCAGACCCATGGCGATACCGGCAACCGGCGCCTTCATTGGCACACCAGCGTCCATCAGGGCCAGGGAAGCGCCGCAAACGGAAGCCATGGAGCTGGAACCGTTGGATTCGGTGATTTCCGATACCACGCGGATGGTGTACGGGAACACGTCGGCAGCAGGCAGCATGGCGGCGATCGAACGACGGGCCAGACGGCCGTGACCGATTTCGCGACGACCAGCGCCACCCATGCGACCACACTCACCTACCGAGAACGGAGGGAAGTTGTAGTGCAGCATGAACGGATCTTTTTTCTCGCCTTCCAGGGTGTCCAGCAGTTGTGCGTCACGGGCGGTGCCCAGCGTTGCAACGACCAGGGCCTGGGTTTCGCCACGGGTGAACAGTGCCGAACCGTGGGTCTTTGGCAGAACGCCGACTTCGATGTTCAGCGGACGTACGGTCTTGGTGTCGCGACCATCGATACGTGGCTTGCCGTTGACGATGTTTTCGCGAACGGTGCGGTATTCGATTTCGCCGAAAGCGGCTTTGACTTCAGCGGAAGTCGGTTGGCCTTCTTCACCGGACAGCTTGGCGACGACCTGGTCTTTCAGTTCGCCCAGGCGAGCGTAACGGTCGGCCTTGATGGTGATGGTGTAGGCCTGGGAGATGGCTTCACCGAACTCGGCACGGATAGCGCCCAGCAGTGCGGTGGCTTCAGGCTGTGGAGCCCAGGTCCAGGTCGGTTTGGCGGCTTCGGCGGCCAGTTCCTTGACGGCGTTGATCACCACCTGGAACTCGTCGTGAGCAAACAGTACCGCGCCCAGCATCTGGTCTTCGGTCAGCTCTTTGGCTTCCGATTCAACCATCAATACCGCTTCCGAAGTACCGGCAACGACCATGTCCAGGCTCGAAGCTTTCTGTTGTTCGTAAGTCGGGTTCAGCAGGTAGCCGGTGCTTTCGTGGAACGCAACGCGGGCAGCGCCGATCGGGCCATCGAAAGGAATGCCGGAGATGGCCAGGGCGGCCGAGGTACCGATCATCGCAGCGATGTCCGGATCGGTCTTCTTGCTGGTGGAAACGACGGTGCAGACAACCTGCACTTCGTTCATGAAGCCTTCTGGGAACAGCGGACGGATCGGACGGTCGATCAGTCGGGAAGTCAGGGTTTCTTTCTCGGAAGGACGGCCTTCACGCTTGAAGAAACCGCCAGGGATCTTACCGGCAGCGTAAGTCTTTTCCTGGTAGTGAACAGACAGAGGGAAGAAGCCTTTGCCTGGATCGGCTTGCTTGGCGCCAACCACGGTCACCAATACGCTGACGTCGTCGTCAACGGTGACCAATACTGCGCCGGAGGCCTGACGGGCGATACGGCCAGTCTCGAGGGTAACGGTCGACTGACCGAACTGGAATTTTTTGATTACCGGGTTCACGGTGTCCTACCTTCTTTGTGGCTCTTGGGGGAACTGGTTTCTTGCGAAATTCTTGGGCAACGCCGGGAATCGGCCCGACTCAATTGTCCAGGTGCTACTCAGGTAATGCAGGTTCCAGATAAAACTTGAGGCTGGGAGCCTGCCATGCGCCAGCGGGGAACCCACTGGCGCACGACAGACAACCAACCTCTAGCGCAATCGCTTATTAGCGACGCAGACCCAGGCGACCGATCAGAGTCTGATAACGACTCAGATCCTTGCCTTTCAGGTAGTCCAGCAGCTTACGACGCTGGTTTACCATGCGGATCAGACCACGACGGGAGTGGTGATCTTTACCGTTGGCCTTGAAGTGACCTTGCAGTTTGTTGATGTTGTGGGTCAGCAGTGCAACTTGCACTTCTGGCGAACCAGTGTCACCAACAGCTTGCTGGTAGTCAGCTACGATTTGAGCTTTTTCTTGAACGTCGAGAGCCATGAGGCAATCCTTTTATCAGGAAACTGTTTCAGAAAAACAGTTTCAACAGGCCAGGGACAAATCCCTGTATCTAAAAATGAGTAGTGACCGTGCCTGTTAACAGCCACCCTCGTCCGGTCATTCTGACCGAATCAGTCGACGTGGCGCGATGCGCCCGTCTTCGCTCACTTCACCGATACCGATGAAGCGACCATTGTGATCCTGTACCCGTACCATGCCGAACTTCGGTGCATCCGGGGCGCGTACCGGCTGGCCGTTGAGCCAGTAGAACGAGCTGTGCTCCGAGAACTGCAGCAGTGGCCAATCCAGCAGGCCGCTGTCCGATGGCATCAGGAAACGGTCAACCGCTTCGTTGCCGCCTTCGGCATGTACCGCTTCCAACTCTTCCAGCGTGACCGTCTGGGCCAGGCTGAATGGACCGGCCTGGGTACGTCGCAGTTCTGCCACGTAAGCGCCACAGCCGAGCTGCTCACCAATATCCTCCACCAGGGTACGGATATAGGTGCCTTTGCTGCAATCTACGGCAAAGCGCGCAGTATCACCTTCAAAGGCCAGCAATTCCAAGCGCGCAATAGTAACAGATCGCGGTTCGCGCTCCACCACTTCGCCTGCTCGTGCCAGCTTGTACAACGGCTGGCCATCGCGTTTGAGGGCTGAGTACATCGGCGGTATCTGACTGATTTTCCCGCGAAAATTGGGCAATACCGCTTCGATATCGGTGCGACCAACGGTCACCGGGCGTTCCTGCAAAACTTCACCCTCGGCATCCGCCGTGGTGGTGGTCTTGCCCAATTGCGCCAGGGTTTCATAACCCTTGTCGGAATCGAGCAGGTATTGCGAGAACTTGGTGGCCTCGCCGAAGCACAGCGGCAACACGCCGGTGGCCAACGGGTCGAGACTGCCGGTGTGGCCAGCCTTTTCGGCATTGAGCAACCAGCGCACCTTCTGCAAGGCAGCGTTGGAGGTGAACCCCAACGGCTTGTCGAGCAGGATGATGCCGCTGACGTTACGACGGATACGTTTGACCTGAGCCACCGATTACTCCTTGGTGTCTTCGGTTTCTGCCGCGACCGGGTGCTGATTGTCTTCAGCCACGGCGCGTTCGATCAATGCCGACAGATGGGCACCACGTACGACACTTTCGTCATAGTGGAAGTGCAGCTGGGGAACGCTGCGCAGTTTCATCTCGCGGGCCAGCTGCATACGCAGGAAGCCTGCAGCCGAGTTCAGCACCTTGATGCTCTGTGCGATGTCCTCGGCACTGTCCTGGCCCATCACGGTGATGAAGATCTTGGCGTGACCGACGTCACGGCTGACTTCAACAGCGGTAATGGTGACCAGGCCAACACGTGGGTCTTTGACTTCACGACGGATCAGTTGTGCCAGCTCGCGCTGCATCTGATCGCCGATACGTTGGGTACGGCTGTATTCTTTTGCCATGTCTTGTTACCTGTAACTGCCTCACGGTGAAACCCGTGTGGTCTGAAAGCGGCAAACGCCCGGCCTGACAGAAGCCAGACCGGGCGTTGCGTTTAGAGTCCGGGCGATGCGCCGTGCATTTGCATGCGGCTGCCCATCACGGCTCTTGAAGTGCGCGAGTTAGAGGCTGCGAGCAACCTGAACCTTCTCGAAGACTTCGATCTTGTCACCGACTTTGACGTCGTTGTAGCTCTTCACGCCGATACCGCATTCCATGCCGGCACGTACTTCGGAAGCGTCATCCTTGAAGCGGCGCAGGGATTCCAGCTCGCCTTCGAAGATAACGATGTCTTCACGCAGTACACGGATTGGACGGTTGCGGTGCACAACACCTTCAACAACCATGCAACCGGCGATCGCGCCAAACTTCGGCGAACGGAACACGTCGCGGACTTCAGCAATACCCAGGATGTTCTCCCGGACGTCGCTGCCAAGCATGCCGGTCAGGGCTTTCTTGACGTCTTCGATGATGTCGTAGATCACGTTGTAGTAACGCATATCCAGGCCTTCCTGCTCGACGATCTTGCGCGCGCCAGCATCGGCACGCACGTTGAAGCCGAACAGTACAGCGTTGGAGGCCAGTGCCAGGTTGGCGTCGGACTCGGTGATACCACCGACACCGCCACCCACTACACGCACTTGCACTTCGTCGTTACCCAGGCCGTTCAAGGCACCGTTCAACGCTTCCAACGAACCACGAACGTCAGATTTGAGGACGATGTTAAGCGTCTTCTTCTCTTCCTGGCCCATGTTCTCGAAGATGTTTTCCAGCTTGCCTGCGTGAGCACGAGCCAGTTTGACTTCACGGAACTTGCCTTGACGGAACAGAGCCACTTCACGGGCTTTCTTCTCGTCGGCAACCACGCTCATCTCGTCGCCAGCGTCCGGGGTACCGTCCAGGCCGAGGATCTCGACAGGGATGGAAGGACCGGCTTCCTTGATTGGCTTGCCGTTCTCGTCGAGCATGGCACGTACACGGCCATAGTTCGAACCGACCAGGACCATGTCGCCTTGACGCAGGGTACCGTCTTGAACCAGAACGGTTGCAACCGGGCCACGACCTTTGTCGAGACGCGATTCAACCACAACACCACGACCTGGGGCCGACGGGGTTGCTTTCAGTTCGAGAACTTCGGCTTGCAGCAGAACAGCTTCGAGCAGTTCGTCTACGCCGGTACCGACTTTCGCCGAAACCGAAACGAATGGCGTATCACCGCCCCACTCTTCCGACGTCACGCCGTGAACCGACAGTTCGCTACGGATGCGATCGAGATCGGCGCCCGGCTTGTCGATTTTGTTCACTGCAACGACCAGAGGAACACCAGCGGCCTTGGCGTGCTGGACAGCTTCAATGGTCTGCGGCATCACGCCGTCGTCCGCTGCAACGACCAGGATCACGATGTCGGTCGCCTTGGCACCACGGGCACGCATGGCGGTAAACGCGGCGTGACCTGGGGTGTCGAGGAAGGTGACCATGCCGCGTTCGGTTTCAACGTGGTAGGCACCGATGTGCTGGGTGATACCGCCGGCTTCGCCTGCAGCTACCTTGGCACGACGGATGTAGTCGAGCAGCGAGGTCTTACCATGGTCAACGTGGCCCATTACGGTCACGACTGGCGCACGGGAGAAGGTCTCGCCTTCAAACTTCAGGGACTCGGCCAGGGAATCTTCCAGGGCGGTGTCGCTGACCAGGGTCACTTTGTGGCCCAGCTCTTCAGCAACCAGCTGGGCAGTTTCCTGGTCCAGTACCTGGTTGATGGTCGCTGGGGTACCCAGTTTGAACATGAACTTGATGATTTCAGCAGCCTTGACCGACATCTGCTGGGCGAGATCGCCCACAGTGATGGTCTCGCCGATCTTCACTTCACGCACGACAGGGCCGGTTGGGCTCTGGAAACCGTGGGCGTTGCGTTTTTTCAGCTTGGCCTTGCCGCGACCACCGCGACGGAAGCTGTCGCTTTCTTCGTCGGTCGTGCGTGGCGCAACACGTGGAGCAGGCGCTTTTTCCTTGACCGAAGCACGATGCGGAGCGTTTTTGCGCTCACCATCGCCACTGCCACGACGATTGTTATCGTCTGCACGTGGTTTGTCCGGACGGCGCTGTTCGTTCTGCTTGTTACGAACGTCAGCAGACGGTGCTGGAGCAGCAGCCACCGGTGCGCTCTCACGCACTGGCTCGGCAGCTGCAGCAGGCGCTGCAACAGCGTCGGAAGCAGCGGTTTGCGCAGCAGCAGGCTGGCGACGCGCTTCTTCTTCGGCGCGACGCTTGGCTTCTTCTTCAGCCTTCTGACGTGCAGCATTTTCTACTGCGCGACGTTCTTCCAGTTCGCGTTTGCGCTCGGCTTCGATTTCTTCCGGGCTGCGCTGTACGAAGACTTTCTTCTTGCGTACTTCAACGCTGATGCTTTTGCTGCCAGCAACACGCAGGGTGCTGGTGGTTTTACGCTGCAACGTGATCTTGCGCGGCTCTTCCACTTTCGCCTTGTGGCTGCTTTTCAAGTGAGTCAGCAAAGATTGCTTCTCACTATCGGTCACATGTTCCTCGGCGGCGGTGTGCGGCAGACCTGCCTCACGCATCTGCTGCAGCAGGCGCTCTACCGGTGTTTTGACCTCATCGGCCAGTTGTTTCACCGTGACTTGCGTCATGCACTTCTCTCCTCAGGCCGCGCCTATTACTCGAACCAATGGGCTCGGGCGGCCATGATCAACTTGCCGGCACGATCATCGTCAATGCCGTCGATGTCGAGCAGGTCGTCAATAGACTGCTCGGCCAGGTCTTCGCGGGTAATTACGCCGCGCACCGCCAGTTCCATCGCCAAATCCTTGTCCATACCCTCAAGCGAGAGCAGGTCTTCGGCCGGATGGGCGTCTGCCAGCTTTTCCTCAGTAGCGATGGCTTTAGTCAACAAACGATCCTTGGCCCGAGCGCGAAGCTCGTTGACGGTGTCTTCGTCAAAGCCGTCGATGTTGAGCATTTCTTCCAACGGTACGTAGGCAATCTCTTCCAGGCTGGTGAAGCCTTCATCTACCAGCACCTGTGCCAGATCTTCGTCGACTTCCAGCTCGTCGATGAAGTTGCGCAGGATGTCGCCGGTTTCTGCTTGCTGCTTAGCCTGGATGTCCGATTCGGTCATCACGTTCAGGGTCCAGCCAGTCAGCTGGCTAGCCAGACGCACGTTCTGACCACCGCGACCGATGGCCTGAGCCAGATTGTCTGCGCCAACGGCGATGTCCATTGCATGGGCATCTTCGTCAACGATAATTGCCGCAACCTCAGCCGGGGACATGGCGTTGATTACGAACTGCGCCGGGTTGTCGTCCCACAGGACGATATCCACACGCTCACCGCCCAATTCACCGGACACTGCCTGGACACGCGAACCGCGCATACCAATGCACGCGCCCTGCGGGTCGATGCGTTTGTCTTTCGAGCGGACCGCGATCTTGGCACGCGAACCCGGGTCACGGGAGGCAGCCATTACTTCGATCAGGCCTTCAGCGATTTCCGGCACTTCAATGCGGAACAACTCGATCAGCATTTCCGGCGCGGTACGCGACAGGATCAGCTGCGGGCCGCGGTTTTCAGTGCGGATTTCCTTGAGCAGCGCACGCAGACGCACGCCCACCCGGAAGGTTTCGCGAGAAATGATGTCTTCACGGGCCAGCAACGCTTCAGCGTTGTTACCCAGATCGACGATCACGTTGTCGCGGGTGACTTTCTTCACGGTGCCGGAGATGATTTCCCCCAGGCGCTCGCGATAGGCATCAACCACTTGTGCGCGTTCTGCTTCGCGAACTTTCTGCACAATGACTTGCTTGGCAGTCTGTGCCGCGATACGGCCGAATTCGATCGACTCGATCTTCTCTTCGACGACATCGCCTACCTGGGCGCCCGGATGCGTTTGCGCAACCTTGCTCGGCCAGGTTTCGATGGCCGGGTCGTCCAGGTCTGCTTCTTCAACGACCGTCCAGCGACGGAAAGTCTCGTAAGCACCGGTGTGGCGATTGATTTCCACACGCAGATCGACTTCGTCCTCGAACCGCTTCTTGGTAGCAGTGGCCAGAGCCAGCTCCAGCGCTTCAAAAATTACGTTAGCCGGTACGCCCTTTTCATTGGATACCGACTCAACAACCAGCAGTACTTCTTTGCTCATCGTACGCCTCGCCTTTCGCAAGCCATTGGATCCGCGGGATCCGCAGTTTCTGGCACGTCTCAGTCAAAACTGGGAATAATGTTGGCCTTGTCGATCATATCGATCGGCAACAGGAACTCATGGTCTTCAACCTGCACCACGACGTCCTGCTCTTCTACGCCGCGCAGAAGGCCCTGAAAGTTGCGTCGACCTTCAAAAGGCGAGCGCAGCTTGATCTTCACTTGTTCACCGGCAAATTTTGCAAACTGCTCAATAGTGAACAGCGGGCGTTCCATGCCAGGCGAGGAAACTTCAAGGGTGTATTCAACGGCGATTGGATCTTCAACATCCAGCACACCGCTGATCTGACGGCTGACGATGGCGCAATCGTCCACCAGCACGCCGCCCTCTTTATCGATATAAACGCGCAACATTGAGTGGCGACCTTGAGCCGAAAACTCAATACCCCAGCATTCATAGCCTAGGGCCACGACCACCGGGGCCAGCAAGGCCTGCAACTGTTCTAGCTTGCTCGACACCTGAACCCCCTCGTGCATGTATGTGCATGCTTTGCAAAATAAAAAAATGGGCGAAAAGCCCATCCCTGAAACGCCGTCGAATAGCGGCGTTGAAAGTGTCCAGCTAACAAAAAGCCCCTTAAAAGGGGCTCCTGAAACTGGTTGCGGGGGCCGGATTTGAACCGACGACCTTCGGGTTATGAGCCCGACGAGCTACCAGACTGCTCCACCCCGCGACAAAGCTGGGGCGGAAGTATACGACCGATCCCTGACAGGGTCAATGTAACCTTCCACCTACAAGAAAGCCCGCAACAGCGGGCTCTCCTGATAATTGGTACCGAGAAGGGGACTCGAACCCCTACACCCTATGGGCACAACCACCTCAAGGTTGCGTGTCTACCAATTCCACCACCTCGGCAATACTACGTTTGAAACCCTTCTTACTTTTGCTCTTGAGCTGGAGGTACGTCAGTCGCATTGGTTGCCGACTTTTGCTCTTCAAGCACCGGTACATCATCAGAAGCCGGCTTTTGCACTGGTACTTCGAGAACCGCTGGGTTTGGCAAACCTACTTGAGTCAGCTGATGAGCTTTCTCTTTAGCAAAGTAACCTAACCCTAAGCTAGTTATGAAGAAACCTGCGGCAAGTATAGCAGTAAACTTACTAAGAAAGGTAGAGGAACCTTGGCTTCCGAACACAGTATTTGAAGCACCTGCTCCGAAAGACGCGCCAGCGTCCGCACCTTTACCCTGCTGCAGCAATACCAGAGCAACTACGCCCAATGCACCCAGCAGATGAAAAACGACTACGACTGTTTCCAGCATTTTCTCAGTTTCCCGCGGCACGAATAATCGCACCGAACTCATCTGCATTCAGGGAAGCTCCACCAATGAGCCCCCCATCGATATCCGGCATGCCGAACAGTTCGACCGCATTGGCCGCCTTCACGCTGCCGCCGTATAGAAGCCGCACACCTTGTGCGACCTCAGAATTCTTTGCCGCCAACTGTGCGCGAATGGCTGCATGCACATCCTGCGCTTGTTGCGGCGAAGCAGTCAGCCCGGTGCCAATGGCCCAGACCGGCTCGTAAGCAATGACTGCCTTGGCAAAGACACCAACACCCAGCTCCTCGATGACGCTGTCCAGCTGACGCCCGACAACTTCAAGAGTTTGTCCGGCTTCACGCTGCTCGAGGGTTTCCCCTACACACAACACCGGAGTCAAGCCACATGCCTGTGCCGCTGCGAACTTGCGAATGAGCATTCCGTCTCGCTCGCCCATTATCTGGCGGCGTTCGGAGTGCCCTACAAGCACCAAGGAACATCCTGCGTCCACCAACTGACTCGGCGCAACCTCACCTGTCAGCGCACCTTGCTTGGATTCCACCGCAGAATTCTGCGCGCCGACCGAAATCGACTTACCTTCCAGGCCATCAACCACTTGGTTGATAAACAAGCAAGGCGGGAATACCGCGACATCAACACCGCTTGGCAAGGCCAGATGACCAAGGCCTTCGATCAGCTCAGCGACGCTGGCGCGGGTACCGTGCATCTTCCAGTTACCAGCTACCATAGGGCGACGCATGCTTTACCTCGTCGGTCAAAGTGGGCGCAGATGTTACCCAACCACATCATTGCTGGCAAGCCGAATTCAGGCAGAAACTTCAGCAACCAGTTTTGCCAGCTCTTCAGCGTACCCACGAACCAGGCTTTCGTCCTCGCCTTCGACCATGACACGCACCAGCGGCTCAGTACCAGACTTGCGCAGCAAGACCCGGCCACGACCCGCCATTGCCTTGGTAACGCGAGCGCTGGCCTCCTTGACGGCCGCGTGTTCCACAGGATTTACCCCCCCTGCAAAACGCACATTGATCAATACCTGAGGGCATTTGCGTAGCGCCTGACGCGCCTGGGCGAGACCTTCATCGCGATCTTTCAAGGCCATCAACACCTGCAACGCTGCAATGATCGCATCACCGGTGGTGGTGTGATTGAAGCAAACGATATGCCCGGAATTTTCACCCCCGACCTTCCAGCCGCGCTCCAACAGGTCCGCGATCACGTAACGGTCACCGACATTGGCTCGCACAAACGGGATCTTCAGCTCTTCCAGGGCCAACTCCAGCCCCAGGTTACTCATCAGCGTGCCCACCACCCCGCCCTGCAGGGTGCCACGCTCGTGCAGATCACGGGCAATGATGTACAACAGCTCATCACCGTCGACAATCGCACCGGTGTGATCGACCATCAGCACCCGATCGCCATCACCGTCGAAGGCGATACCCAGGTCGGCATGCTCAGCCAGGACCGCAGCCTGCAACTGCCCCATATGGGTCGAGCCGCAGTTGTCGTTGATGTTCAGGCCATTGGGTTGTGCAGAGAGCAGCACCACTTCAGCACCCAGCTCGCGAAAGACACTCGGCGCGACCTTGTACACCGCGCCATGGGCGCAATCGATGACAATCTTCAGCCCGGAGAAACTGGTGCCAGTGGGCACACTGCTTTTGCAGAATTCAATGTAGCGACCGGACGCATCGTTGATACGCGACACCTTGCCGATCTTGTTCGACTCGACCACGGTCATCGGGGTATCGAGCAGTTCTTCGATCATCAGCTCGATGTCGTCCGGCAGCTTGGTGCCCTGCCCGGAGAAAAACTTGATGCCGTTATCGTCATGAGGATTGTGCGAAGCACTGATCACGATGCCGGCTTCAGCATGGAAGGTACGCGTCAGGTAGGCGATGGCGGGCGTAGGCATCGGCCCCAGCAGCATCACATCTGCCCCGGCGGACGTCAGTCCTGCCTCGAGTGCCGATTCGAACATGTATCCCGAGATACGCGTGTCCTTGCCCACCAGGACTTTGCAGGCGCCCATTTTCCGGAACGCCATGCCTGCAGCCCAGCCGAGCTTGAGCATGAAGTCAGGTGTAATCGGGTAGGTACCGACCCGACCACGAATACCGTCGGTGCCAAAATATTTTTTACTCATAAGTACTCCATCATTCTTATTCGGCTGATTCTACCGCTGTGATCATCCGTACCACATCCATCGTTTCGGCGACGTCATGCACGCGCAGGATTCGCGCCCCCTTGACCATCGCCAGCGCCGCGAGGGCAAGACCGCCATGCAGTCGCTCGCCAACCGGGCGATTAAGCGCCTGCCCTATCATGCTTTTGCGAGACACCCCAACCAGCAGCGGGCGCCCCAATGCATGCAAGGCCTCCATATGCTTGAACAGGCTCAGGTTGTGCTGCAGGTTTTTGGCAAACCCAAACCCGGGATCCAGAATGATCCGCTCGGCAGGGATACCGACCGCACCGCACTGCACCATGCGCTCGGCGAGAAAGTCTGCGACTTCCCGCGTTACATCAGCATAGTGAGGATTGTCCTGCATATCTCCCGGCTCGCCGAGCATGTGCATCAGACACACCGGCAGACCGGTAGCGGCAGCGGCATCCAGCGCGCCGTCTCGCCGCAGCGAGCGAACGTCATTGATCAACCCCGCACCCAGGCGCGCACTTTCCCGCATGACCGCAGGCGTGGAGGTATCGACCGAGATAATCACATCTAGTTCACGGTGCAGGCGCTCGACAATCGGCGCTACACGCTCGAGCTCCTCCAACGGTGAGACCGCCCGCGCACCCGGCCGAGTCGACTCACCACCGACGTCGATCAAGGTAGCGCCCGCGGACACCATCGCCTCGGCATGCTTCAGGGCAGCATCGAGCTGACTGAAACGACCGCCGTCGGAGAAAGAATCAGGAGTGACGTTGAGAATGCCCATGACATGCGTATGGGCCAAATCAAGAACCCGGTTGCCGCAAGGCAACCGGGTCGAGGACTGTACAAGAGTCATTTCAAACCTTAGACGTCAGCAGCAGGGCCGCCGATAGGGGTTTGCGGACGCTCGTCCTGGACTACAGGAGGCGTACCGGAAGTGCCGGCACCACCGGACCAGTCACGCGGCTCACGCGGCGTACGGCCCGCCATGATGTCGTCGATCTGATCGGCATCGATGGTTTCGTACTTCATCAAGGCGTCGGCCATCGCGTCGAGCTTGTCGCGATTGTCCGTCAGGATCTGCTTGGCGGTGCCGTAGCACTGGTCAATGATGCTGCGCACTTCGGAGTCGATCAGCTTCGCCGTCTCGCCCGAGAAACTGGCGTGCTGACCACCGCCGCCACGACCGAGGAATACTTCACCCTCTTCTTCGGCGTACATCAGAGGACCGAGTTTTTCCGACAGGCCCCACTTGGTCACCATGTTCCGCGCAATCTGGCTGGCACGCATGATGTCGTTCGAGGCACCAGTGGTGACGCCGTCGAAGCCTAGCGTCATCTCTTCAGCGATACGACCACCATACAGCGAGCAAATCTGACTGATCAGCGCTCGCTTGGACAGGCTGTAACGATCCTCTTCCGGCAGGAACATGGTCACACCCAGCGCACGACCACGGGGAATGATCGAGACCTTGTAGACCGGATCGTGCTCCGGCACGACCCGCCCGACAATTGCGTGACCGGCTTCGTGATAAGCAGTGTTGCGCTTCTCTTTCTCGGACATGACCATGGATTTGCGCTCGGCGCCCATCATGATCTTGTCCTTGGCCAGTTCGAATTCCTTCATCTCGACGATGCGCTTGCCGGTACGGGCAGCGAACAGCGATGCCTCGTTCACCAGGTTGGCCAGGTCGGCACCGGAGAAACCCGGGGTACCACGGGCGATCACCGCTGGAGCGACGTCGTCGCCCATTGGCACTTTACGCATGTGAACCTTGAGGATCTGCTCGCGGCCGCGGATGTCTGGCAGGCCAACCACCACCTGGCGGTCGAAACGGCCCGGACGCAGCAGCGCTGGGTCGAGCACATCAGGACGGTTGGTCGCGGCAATGACGATGATGCCGTCATTCATTTCGAAGCCATCCATCTCCACCAGCAACTGGTTGAGGGTCTGCTCACGCTCGTCGTGACCACCCCCCATGCCAGCACCACGGTGGCGACCGACAGCGTCGATTTCATCGATGAAGATGATGCAAGGTGCGTGTTTTTTAGCCTGTTCGAACATATCGCGAACACGGCTGGCACCCACACCAACGAACATTTCAACGAAATCGGAACCGGAGATAGTGAAGAACGGCACCTTGGCTTCACCAGCAATGGCCTTGGCCAGCAGGGTCTTACCGGTACCTGGCGGGCCAACCATCAGCACGCCACGGGGAATGCGGCCGCCCAGGCGCTGGAATTTGCCCGGGTCACGCAGGAACTCGACCAACTCGCCGACTTCTTCCTTGGCTTCGTCGCAACCAGCAACGTCAGCCAGGGTGGTCTTCACCTGATCTTCGGAGAGCAGGCGCGCCTTGCTCTTGCCGAAGCTCATCGGACCGCCCTTGCCACCTGCACCGCCTTGCATCTGGCGCATGAAGAACATGAACACGGCGATGATCACCAGGATCGGGAAGCTGGCAACCAGCAGTTGGGTCCAGATACTTTGCTGCTCAGGCTGCTTGCCTTCGACTACCACGTGGTTATCCACGAGGTCTCCGATCAGACCGTTGTCCTGAATGGCTGGACGAATGGTCTTGAAGCTGTCGCCATCAGTGCGCTTGCCAGTGATGACATAGCCATCCACGGCTACGCGCTCGACCTTGCCATCCTTGACCTGCTGGATGAAGTCGGAATAGTTGAGGGTCTGTGGCTCGTTAGGGCTGGAGAAGTTGTTCATCACCGTCACCAGGACAGCCGCGATGATCAACCACAGGATAAGATTCTTTGCCATATCGTTCAATTAACTACCCTCTGAAGCAAGCTCCGCAACTGGCGCGCGCTTCGCATGATATTCACCGGCCTAACTTACTACATTACCTACAGCTCTGGCAGGCGCCGTCTGTAACCCTTTGTGAAACATTGACTACACAATATTCGTTAAAGCTTGTAGGGCGAAATACTAAAAACCTATCACCCCGCAAAAAAACCTCGCTTTACTCGCTCCGACCGCGATAGCCCCAAGCCAGCATGTACTGCTCGCGGGAACTGCCACGGGAAGAGTCCGGCTTGATCATCTGGACCTTGTCGAATTTCTGACGAGCGTCCTTCACATAAGCATCGAACCCTTCGCCCTGGAAAACCTTGATCACAAAATTACCGCCGGGCTTGAGTATCCGAGCCGCCAAATCAAGAGCCAGCTCGCAAAGGAACATGGCTTTGGGCATGTCCACTTCAGGCGTACCACTCATATTGGGGGCCATATCGGAAATCACAAGGTCCACCTGCGAATTACCCACGGCCTCGAGGATCTGAGCGAGCACTTGATCCTGAGTGAAGTCACCCTGGATGAAAGTCACGTCCGGAATGCTGTCCATCTCCAGGATGTCCGAGGCAATCAGACGCCCCTGGCCACCAATCAGCCGGCTAGTGACCTGCGACCAGCCACCGGGTGCCGCACCCAAGTCGACAACGCTCATGCCCGGACGGATCAGCTTGTATTTCTCCTGGACCTCCAGAAGCTTGTAACTCGCACGCGAGCGGTAGCCATCCTTCTGCGCCTGCTTCACATAGGGGTCATTGACATGTCTTTTCAGCCAACCAAGGCTTGTCTTGGAACGCGCCATTGGGCACCTCGATGATTAGGGTCGTGATTAATTGGGCGGATCCACGCACCCTCGGGTAAAATGGCCGCCATTTTACAGAATCCAGACGAAAGGGTCAGATTATGCCGCTCACTCAAGAGCAGAAGAAACAGTACAAATCCATTGGCCACCATCTGAAACCAGTATTGACTGTGGCAGACAACGGTTTGACTGAGGGCGTGTTAGCCGAACTGGAACGCGCATTGAGCGATCACGAGCTGATCAAGATCAAGCTCAACATCCTCGATCGTGAATCGCGCCTGGCTGCCATTGCTGAGTTGTGCAAGGTCGGCAAAGCGGACCTGGTACAGGTCATCGGCAAGATGGCGCTGATTTACCGCAAGAACTTTAGCGTAAACAAGCAACTGTCGAACGTCCACCGCTTCAAGTGATGAAACGGGTCAAGGGTGTGCTTCGCGCACCCTGCCACCCCATCCTGGTACCGGCTGCAGCACCAGCAGCAAACCGGAAAAACCCAGCACCAGATAGCTGAACAACAGCCAATGCTCTGCCTCCGGCCATTGCATGCGAACCACCAGATACATCGTGCTTGCATACAGCGCCATCAACAGCAGTTGCCCGCGAATATCGCGCCATAGACTGCCCAGGCCCTTGGCCTGGACCAGCACCAAAACCTGAAAAGCCACGCACGCCGCTGAAAAACCCACCAGCAGCGTATTCAGCATGCTTGAAATTTCATTGATCAGCAGCGGCGCCAGGCCAATCCGACCCAACACCGGCAGCAGACCCAAATGCAGCAGCCACAGGCCGCCAACCCACAACATCTGGGTCAGCTGCCAAAGCATCGCGCCCGCACGCAGCGGGCGCCAGCCTTCAGATATGGCGGACTTCGACAATCTCATACTCGATCACGCCACCAGGCGTCTTGACCGCCACCACATCACCCTCTTCCTTGGCAATCAAGGCGCGGGCCAAGGGCGAACCGACGGAAATCTTACCGAGTTTGAAGTCAGCCTCGTCCTCACCCACGATGTGATAAGTGACGCGCTCATCCGTCTCGACGTTGGCGATTTCCACGGTGGTGCCGAAAATCACTTTGCCGGTGTGCGGGATGCTCGTGACATCAATGATGACCTGATTCTGAATCCGGCCTTCGATGTCACGAATACGCGCCTCGACCATACCCTGCTGCTCGCGGGCAGCATGGTATTCGGCGTTTTCCTTCAAGTCACCCAACTCGCGGGCCGTACCGATGTCCTGGCTAAGCTTTGGACGTACGACCTTGGTCAGGTGAGCGTGCTCTTCTTCCAGGGCGCGCGCGCCCTGGACGGTCATTGGGTATTTGATCATGCCTTCAATCCTGCGTGTAGATCCTGCAAGCGGCGCACGGTCTTCTCGGGACCGAACTTCAACGCTTCGCAGATGGCTTCGCCAGCAGCAATGGTAGTGGTGCAGTAGATCTTGTGCTGCAAGGCATTACGACGAATGGAATAGGAATCAGCGATCGACTGACGACCTTCGGTGGTGTTGATGATCAGCGTGACTTCGTCATTCTTGATCATGTCGACCACGTGCGGACGACCTTCGGTCACCTTGTTCACACGACGCACTTTCAGGCCAGCAGCCTCGATCAGCTTGGCAGTCCCGGCAGTGGCAACCACTTCGAAGCCCAAGTTGATCAGATCACGCGCTACGCCGGCAACCAGTGGTTTGTCGTCGTCACGCACGCTGATGAATGCGGTACCGCCGGTCGGCAGCACTTCGCTGGCGCCCATCTGGGCCTTGGCGAACGCTTCACCGAAGGTGTCGCCCACGCCCATCACTTCACCGGTGGACTTCATCTCTGGGCCGAGGATCGGGTCAACGCCAGGGAATTTGGCGAATGGGAACACCGCCTCTTTCACGCTGTAGAAGTTAGGAATGATTTCCTTGGTGAAACCGATTTCCTTCAGAGTCTTACCCGCCATCACGCGAGCCGCGATCATGGCCAGGGAAACCCCGATGCACTTGGACACGAACGGCACCGTACGCGAAGCACGCGGGTTGACCTCGATCACGTAGATGTCATCGCCCTGCAGCGCCAACTGTACGTTCATCAAGCCAACCACGCCCAGCTCCAGGGCCATTTTCTTGACCTGCTCACGCATCTCGTCCTGGATGTGCGCCGGCAGCGAGTACGGCGGCAGCGAGCACGCGGAGTCACCGGAGTGAACGCCGGCCTGCTCGATGTGCTGCATGATGGCGCCAATCACCACGTCGGTGCCGTCGCAGACCGCATCCACGTCCATTTCAATGGCGCAGTTGAGGAAGTGGTCGAGCAGCACCGGGCTGTCGTTGGACACTTTCACCGCATCACGCAGGTAGCGCTTGAGCTCTTCTTCTTCGTAGACGATTTCCATCGCACGGCCGCCCAGTACGTAGGACGGACGCACTACCAGCGGGTAACCGATCTTGCCGGCGGCGCGAATGGCTTCGTCTTCGCTGCGCACAGTGGCGTTAGGCGGCTGACGCAGGTTCAGGCGCTCGACCATCTGCTGGAAGCGCTCACGGTCTTCAGCGCGGTCGATCGCGTCAGGGCTGGTGCCGATGATTGGTACGCCCGCCTCTTCAAGGGCACGCGCCAGCTTCAGCGGGGTCTGGCCGCCGTACTGAACGATCACACCTTTAGGCTTCTCAACACGGACGATTTCCAGCACGTCTTCCAGGGTCACTGGCTCGAAGTACAGGCGATCGGAAGTGTCGTAATCAGTGGAAACGGTTTCCGGGTTGCAGTTGACCATGATGGTCTCGTACCCGTCGTCGCGCAGCGCCAGTGCCGCGTGAACGCAGCAGTAGTCGAACTCGATGCCCTGGCCGATACGGTTTGGACCGCCACCCAGGATCATGATCTTGTCGCGACCCGATGGCGCAGCCTCGCACTCTTCCTCGTAGGTCGAGTACAGGTAAGCGGTGTCGGTGGCGAACTCGGCCGCGCAGGTGTCCACGCGCTTGTAGACCGGGAACACCTCGAGCTTGTGGCGGTGACGGCGCAGGGCCTTCTCGGTCACACCCAGCAGCTTGGCCAGGCGCATGTCGGAGAAACCTTTGCGCTTGAGGCGGAACATCAGGTCGCGGTCGATGCTGGTCAGACCCAGGGTCTTGACCTTCTCTTCGTCCTTGATCAGATCTTCCATCTGCACCAGGAACCAACGATCGATCATGGTCATGCCGAAGATGTCATCGACACTCATGCCGGCGCGCATTGCGTCCGCCACGTACCAGATACGCTCGGCGCCCGGCACGGTCAGCTCGCGCTTGAGCACGCTCATGCTTTCCGGGTTGCTCAGGTCAACTTTCTCGTCCAGGCCGCAGACGCCGACTTCCAGACCGCGCAGGGCTTTCTGCAGGGATTCCTGGAAAGTCCGGCCGATGGCCATGACTTCACCCACCGACTTCATCTGCGTGGTCAGGCGCGCGTCAGCCTTGGCGAATTTCTCGAAGGCGAAACGTGGCAGCTTGGTGACAACGTAGTCGATGGACGGCTCGAAGGACGCCGGGGTCTTGCCGCCGGTGATGTCGTTCGACAGCTCGTCGAGGGTGTAGCCCACCGCCAGCTTGGCCGCAACCTTGGCGATCGGGAAACCGGTAGCCTTGGAAGCCAGCGCCGAGGAACGGGACACCCGCGGGTTCATCTCGATGACAACCATACGGCCTGTGTCCGGGCAAATGCCGAACTGCACGTTGGAGCCACCGGTTTCCACGCCGATCTCGCGCAGTACCGCCAGGGAGGCGTTACGCAGGATCTGATATTCCTTGTCCGTCAGGGTCTGCGCTGGCGCAACAGTGATCGAGTCACCGGTGTGCACGCCCATCGGGTCGAAGTTTTCGATCGAGCAGACGATGATGCAGTTGTCCTTCTTATCGCGGACAACCTCCATTTCGTACTCTTTCCAGCCGATCAGGGATTCATCGATCAGCAGCTCCTTGGTCGGCGACAGGTCCAGACCACGGGCGCAGATTTCTTCGAACTCTTCACGGTTGTAAGCGATACCGCCACCGGTGCCGCCCATGGTGAAGGAAGGACGGATGATGCACGGGAAGCCCAGCTTCTCGAGGACCGCATTGGCCTCTTCCATGCTATGGGCGATACCGGAACGCGGGCAGTCCAGGCCGATGGATTTCATCGCCTTGTCGAAACGCGAACGGTCTTCAGCCTTGTCGATGGTGTCGGCGTTGGCGCCGATCATTTCCACACCGAATTTTTCCAGAACGCCTTCACGCTCCAGGTCCAGGGCGCAGTTCAGCGCAGTCTGGCCGCCCATGGTTGGCAGCAGTGCGTCAGGACGCTCTTTCTCGATGATCTTGGCAACGGTCTGCCACTTGATCGGTTCGATGTAGGTGGCGTCGGCCATGGCCGGGTCGGTCATGATGGTGGCTGGGTTGGAGTTCACCAGGATGACGCGGTAACCCTCTTCGCGCAGGGCTTTGCAGGCCTGGGCGCCGGAGTAGTCGAATTCGCAGGCCTGGCCGATAACGATCGGGCCAGCGCCGAGAATCAGGATGCTTTTAATGTCTGTACGTTTTGGCATGGGTTTGTCACTCAAATCCGCAGGTCAGTCGGCAAGCCGTCTTGTTCAATCTGTGAAGCCTTGAGGGGTCACCGCAACAGTGACCACCCCCAGGCTTTGCTGCATCTAGGCCAGCGATCAGCGACGCTTGGCCATCTCGTTGATGAAGCGATCGAACAGTGGCGCTACGTCGTTCGGGCCAGGGCTGGCTTCAGGGTGACCCTGGAAGCTGAAGGCGCTCTTGTCGGTACGCTCGATACCCTGCAGGGTGCCGTCGAACAGCGACTTGTGGGTCGCACGCACGTTGGCTGGCAGGGTCGCTTCGTCCACCGCGAAACCGTGGTTCTGGCTGGTGATCATCACCACACCGGTGTCCAGGTCCTGGACCGGGTGGTTGGCACCGTGGTGGCCGTGGCCCATTTTCACGGTCTTGGCGCCGGAGGCCAGGGCCAGCAGTTGGTGACCGAGGCAGATGCCGAACACCGGGATCTCGGTTTCAAGGACTTCCTTGATCGCCTGGATCGCGTAGTCGCAAGGCTCCGGATCACCCGGGCCGTTGGACAGGAACACGCCGTCCGGCTTCAATGCCAGCACATCGGCCGCAGGGGTTTGTGCCGGCACCACGGTCACGCGGCAACCGCGCTCGACCAGCATGCGCAGGATGTTCAGTTTGACGCCGTAGTCGTAAGCCACCACGTGATGGGGCAACTCGCTGGCTTCGATGGTCGCGTGGCTGTCGGTTTTCAGATCCCAGACAGTCGAGCGCCATTCATATTGCTCTTGGGTGCTGACGACCTTCGCCAGGTCCATGCCCTTCAGGCCTGGGAAACCGCGCGCGGCTGCCAGAGCGGCCTCTTCGCTGATGTTGTCGCCAGCCATGATGCAGCCGTTCTGCGCGCCTTTCTCACGCAGGATGCGTGTCAGGCGGCGAGTGTCGATACCGGCGATAGCCACCACATTGTTGGCTTTCAGGTAATCGGACAGGGACATGGTGTTACGCCAGTTGCTCGCAACCAGTGGCAGGTCACGAATGACCAGGCCGGCAGACCATACGCGGTCGGACTCGGCATCTTCTGGCGTGGTGCCAGTGTTGCCGATATGCGGGTAAGTCAGGGTAACGATCTGTTGGGCGTAGGAAGGATCGGTAAGGATTTCCTGATAGCCGGTCATGGCGGTGTTAAACACCACCTCTCCAACGGTTTGACCGTCGGCTCCAATGGCTTCGCCGCGAAAAATGCTGCCATCAGCAAGGGCGAGTATGGCTGGCTTAGTCAAGAAGACCTCCCGTAAATAAAGCCTGAAGGGGCGATCGCAGGTTGTAAAAAAGCGGAGTGACGTATGGACACGTCACCCCGCTTCTTCACTGAATTATTCTGCGCGCTTTTAGTGGACACACTAAAGCTGTAGCTTACAGAAAAAGGCTTTTTTGGTCTACCGCCAATGAGCCTGAAAGGCTAGAGAATGCGACAGGGCGTCGCTTGGCGGATAAAATCGGGCTCGAACGCAAGGTTCGAACCCGATTTCGGGCGTATCTTAACGCAGATCGAGCACGTCTTGCATGTCATACAGGCCTGGCTCGCGGCCATCGAGCCATAGCGCAGCACGCACCGCGCCCTTGGCGAAGGTCATGCGACTGGAAGCCTTGTGGGTCACTTCCAGGCGCTCGCCCTCGCAGGCGAACAGCACCGTGTGATCACCCACCACATCACCACCGCGAACAGTGGCAAAGCCGATGGTCTCGCGCTCACGAGCACCGGTATGGCCTTCACGACCATAGACCGCGACCTTCTGCAGGTCACGCCCCAGCGCATCGGCAATCACCTCGCCCATGCGCAGCGCCGTGCCGGATGGCGCATCGATCTTATGCCGGTGATGAGCCTCGATGATCTCGATATCAGCATCATCACCCAGCACCCGCGCCGCCATGTCCAACAGCTTGAGCGACAGGTTGACCCCGACGCTGAAGTTGGCCGCAAACACAATCGGAATATCCTTGCCCGCCTCGGCCAACACCTGCTTCTGCGCGGCGTCCAGACCCGTCGTGCCGATGACCATGGCCTTGCCTGCCTTACGGCAGAACGCCAGGTTCTTGAGCATGACTTCCGGCAGCGTGAAGTCGATCAACACATCGAACTCTTGCGCTACGGCCTCCAGGTTGCCCACCAGGGGCACCCCGATCCGCCCCAGCGACGCCAGCTCACCGGCATCCACGCCAATCAGCGTGCTGCCAGGGCGCACGATGGCCGCCGTCAGGCCGGTGAGCGGTGCGCGTTGCTGCACCGCCTCCACCAGAATCTTGCCCATGCGCCCAGCAGCGCCCATCACAGCTATACGTCGCATACCAGATTCCTTACAGGTCGCCGAAGAAACGCTTCACGCCTTCGAACCAGCCAGTGGTTTTCGGCGAGTGGCTGTTGTCATCCGCCAGGGAGCTGCGGAACTCTTCCAGCAACTCACGCTGACGACGACTCAGGTTGACCGGCGTCTCGACCGCCACACGGCACATCAGGTCACCGGCACCGCCGCCACGCACCGGGGCAACGCCTTTGCCACGCACCCGGAACTGCTTGCCGGTTTGCGTGCCCTCAGGGATCTTCAGCTTGACCCGACCATCGAGGGTCGGAATCTCCAGCTCGCCACCCAGGGCGGCATCGACGAAGCTGATCGGCACTTCGCAGAACAGATGCTTGCCGTCACGCTGGAAGATCGAGTGCTCGCGCACGTTGATCACCACATACAGGTCGCCGGTCGGCCCACCCTGGGTCCCCGCCTCGCCCTCACCCGACAGGCGGATGCGGTCGCCGGTATCCACGCCCGCCGGCACTTTCACCGACAGAGTCTTGTACTCTTCGACACGCCCTTCGCCATTGCAGGAGTTGCACGGATCGGAAATGATCTTGCCCTGGCCGTGGCAGCGCGGGCAGGTTTGCTGCACCGAGAAGAACCCTTGCTGCATGCGCACCTGGCCGATACCGCCGCAGGTTGGGCACGTCACGGGCGAGGAGCCCTTCTTGGCGCCCGAACCGTCGCACGGCTGGCAGTTGACCAGCGTCGGAACCCGGATATTCACGGTCGTGCCGCGCACCGCTTCTTCCAGGTTCAGCTCCAGCGTGTAGCGCAGGTCGCTGCCGCGCTGCGCGCCGCCACGGGAACCGCCACGACCACCACCAAAGAAATCACTGAACACATCACCAAAGATGTCAGAGAAATTCTGCCCGCCGAAACCGGCACCGCCGCCCATGCTTGGGTCGACACCGGCATGACCATACTGGTCGTACGCCGCGCGCTTGCTGGAATCGGACAGCACTTCGTAGGCCTCGTTGGCCTCTTTGAACATCTCTTCCGACGCTTTGTCGTCAGGATTACGGTCCGGGTGGTGCTTCATCGCCAAGCGACGGTAAGCCTTCTTCAGGTCCGCTTCGCTCGTGCCACGCTCGACACCCAACACTTCGTAATAGTCACGCTTTGCCATAAGTCTTTGCACTCTTAAGGACGTCCGGCAAACCCCTCCTGAGCCTTGCCAAACTCGTTGAGCCCCAATACAGGCCCGGACCCAACTCACGTCAATTCAACGATCCTGGTCTTTGATTCGATACGGTACTTGCGGCTCGAAAAGCAGGAGCATTCCCGGCCATACCACCGGCAGGCGAACGTTGTCGCCCGCGGTAAAAATTCGTGTACTCCAGACACGCCAACGCGGGAGCAAGCTCCCGCGCGGCGACATCCTACCAGTCACCGCACAAAGGCAGTCAACCGGCCGACCAACAACTTACTTGTGGTCTTTGACTTCTTCAAACTCAGCATCGACAACGTCGTCAGCCTTTTGCGCCGACTCATCCTTCGGTGCTGCGCCTTCAGCAGGCTGAGCCTGTTCGGCGTACATCTTCTGCGCCACGGGTGCGGAGACTTTCGACAGCTCTTCAACCTTGGCGTCGATGGCAGCCTTGTCGTCGCCTTTGACGGCGGCTTCCAGGGCAACCACTGCCGCTTCGATGGCAGCCTTCTCTTCGGCAGTCACTTTGTCGCCAGCATCTGCGACCATCTTGCGAGTCGAGTGCACCAGCGCATCACCCTGGTTACGGGCGGACGCCAGCTCTTCGAACTTGCGGTCTTCGTCGGCGTTGGTTTCAGCATCACGAATCATCTGCTGAATCTCTTCCTCGGACAGACCGGAGTTGGCCTTGATCACGATCGACTGAGTCTTGCCGGTGGCCTTGTCCTTGGCGCCTACGTGCAGAATGCCGTTGGCGTCGATGTCGAAGGTCACTTCAATTTGTGGCACGCCACGTGGTGCTGGTGGAATCTCGGCCAGGTCGAACTTGCCCAGGGACTTGTTCTGGGCAGCTTGCTTACGCTCGCCTTGCAGCACGTGAATGGTCACAGCGCCCTGGTTGTCGTCGGCAGTCGAGAACACTTGCGATTTCTTGGTAGGAATCGTGGTGTTTTTCTCGATCAGCGCGGTCATCACGCCACCCATGGTTTCGATACCCAGGGTCAGCGGGCTGACGTCGAGCAGCAGCACGTCTTTCACATCACCGGCCAGTACCGCGCCCTGGATAGCAGCACCCATGGCAACCGCTTCGTCCGGGTTCACGTCTTTACGGGCTTCTTTACCGAAGAAATCGGTAACAGCCTTCTGCACCAGAGGCATACGGGTCTGACCGCCGACCAGGATCACGTCGTTGATCGCGCCAACGTCGATGCCCGAGTCTTTCAGCGCAATGCGGCAAGGCTCGATGGTGCGTTGAACCAGGTCTTCTACCAGCGCTTCCAGCTTGGCGCGGGAGATTTTCACGTTCAAGTGCTTAGGACCGGTCGCGTCTGCAGTGATGTACGGCAGGTTGACGTCGGTCTGCAGGCTCGAAGACAGCTCGATCTTGGCTTTTTCAGCGGCTTCTTTCAGGCGCTGCATGGCCAGCGGGTCACCTTTGAGGTTCATGCCGCTTTCTTTCTTGAATTCGTCGACGAGGTAGTCGATCAGACGAATGTCAAAGTCTTCACCGCCCAGGAACGTGTCACCGTTGGTAGCCAGTACTTCGAACTGGTGCTCGCCATCGACTTCAGCGATTTCGATCACCGAAACGTCGAACGTACCGCCGCCCAGGTCATAAACGATCACGGTGTGATCGCCCTTGGCCTTGTCCATACCGTAAGCCAGTGCAGCTGCGGTTGGTTCGTTGATGATACGTTTTACGTCCAGACCAGCAATACGGCCGGCGTCTTTGGTTGCCTGACGCTGGCTGTCGTTGAAGTAGGCAGGAACGGTGATTACCGCTTCAGTCACTGCCTCGCCGAGGTAGTCTTCGGCGGTTTTCTTCATTTTCTTGAGGATTTCAGCCGAGATCTGTGGCGGCGACATTTTCTGGCCGTTCACTTCAACCCAGGCGTCGGCATTGTCTGCCTTGACGATCTTGTAAGGGACCATCTGGATGTCTTTCTGAACCACTTCTTCTTCAAAGCGACGACCGATCAAACGCTTCACCGCGTACAGGGTGTTGTGCGGATTGGTCACTGCCTGACGCTTGGCCGACTGGCCAACCAGGATTTCGCCATCGTTGGCATAAGCCACGATCGACGGAGTGGTACGCGCGCCTTCGGCGTTCTCGATAACTTTTACGTTACCGTTTTCAAGGATGGAGACGCAGGAGTTGGTAGTCCCCAGGTCGATACCGATAATTTTGCCCATGTTAACTCTCCCGAAACTTTGGATTTGGTTGCCGCAGCAGTGGTGGCTAACTGCGGTAGCACTTAAACGCTTGACTTATAGATGGGGGCCTTGCGGCGGATTTCAAGCCTGCTCATCAATCGAGGGCGAAACCGGCGCCGGGGCCTTGCTGACCACGACCATGGCCGGGCGCAGCAGGCGACCATTGAGCACGTAGCCCTTCTGGAACACCTTCAGCACGCTGTTAGGTTCCATGTCGGCGCTTTCCTGCATGGCCATCGCCTGATGGTGCTCAGCGTTGAACGGCTCACCTTCCGGATCGATTGCTTCCAGCTGATAGCGCTTGAGGGTGTCCTGGAACATTTTCAGGGTCAGTTCGATCCCTTCACGCATCGGGCGAATACTTTCGTCGTCCGGGCTGGACAGCTCCAGGCCGCGTTCCAGGCTGTCGATGATCGGCAGCAGGTCGCCAGCGAATTTTTCCAGCGCGAACTTGTGAGCCTTTTCTACATCTTGCTCGGCGCGACGGCGGACGTTCTGCAGATCAGCCGCAACACGCAAAGCCTGATCCTGAGCGCCAGCCAGTTGCTCTTCGAGCACTTGTACACGAGCCACCAGGTCTTCACCCGATGCTTGGGGAGCCTGATTGGCGTCTAGATTTTGCGTATCCAGCGTCTGTTCGTCAGCCATAGATTTCTCCTTTCAAAATCGTGCGCGAACTCGACTCGCGCTTCTGTTCCGGTATATGGGGTCGCAATTTGCAGGTTCAAGGGCCTGCCGTGTGCAGAAGCGCATTACCCACACAAAAACCACTGTATTGGCCTGACTGCAGGTTTTAAAAAAACACCGACACCAAGCAAATCGAGCTAAACGAGGGCATTGTCAGGGGCAAATAAACTACTGTATAAATAACCAGACCTTAAGCTTGGGAGCGGCCTTCATGCTGGTGCACCTGTCCGTACACAACTACGCCATCGTTGAACATCTCGATCTCGAACTCGATCGCGGGATGAGCGTGATCACAGGGGAAACCGGCGCCGGCAAGTCGATCATGCTCGACGCCCTGGGCCTGACCCTGGGCGATCGCGCCGACAGCGGCGTGGTACGCCCGGGCGCGGAAAAGGCCGACATCCTGGCCACCTTCGACCTGGTCGACATCCCGGAAGCCCGCACCTGGCTCGCTGAACGCGACCTGGACAACGACGGCCCGTGCATCCTGCGCCGGGTCATCACCGCCGAGGGTCGCTCGCGCGGCTACATCAATGGTACGCCCTGCCCCCTTGGCGACCTCAAGGCCCTCGGCGAACTGCTGATCGACATCCACAGCCAGCACGAGCACCAGTCACTGCTCAAAACCGATACCCATCGCCGCCTGCTCGACGAATATGCTGGCGCCACCGACCTGGCCCGCCAGGTCCAACTCGCCGCTCAACGCTGGCGCCAGACTCGTCAGGAGCTCGAACGCCTCTCCAACTCCGGCGACGAACAACGCGCTCGCCACCAGTTGCTCACCTATCAACTCGAAGAGCTGGAAAATCTCGGCCTCGGCGACAACGAACTGGAACAGCTCGAGCAAGAGCATAAAAACCTGACCAACGCGGAAACCCTGCTGGGCATTTGTCGACAGGTGGTCGAGCAGTGCAGCGAAAGCGATTCCGGCAATGTGCTGAACGCCCTGACCGCCAGCCTTAATCGCCTGTCCAGCGTCAACAACACGGTCAATGCCCTGGGCGAAGCCACCAACCTGCTCACCAGTGCGCAGATCCAGGTCGAAGAAGCGGTCGGCGAACTGAACCGCTTCCTCGACAACTTCGACGCCGATCCGGCACGCCTGCAACAACTCGAAGAGCGCCTGGACACCATCTATACCCTGGCACGCAAACACCGGATCCAGCCCACCGAGGTCGCCGACCTCCAGCAACGGCTGCTGGACGAGCTGGAAACCCTGAATGCCAACGATGAATCCATCGAGCGCCTCAGCGAAGAACTGGGGGCTTTTGCCCGCCACTATCAAGAGAAAGCGCGGGAGCTGAGCGACCTGCGCCACCAGGCCTCCTCCAGCCTGGCCCACGCCGTCGAACAGGAAATCCAGCGCCTGGGCATGCCGGGCGGGCGCTTCAGCATCGAACTGCGCGCCAACACCAGCGCCGAGTTGCTGCCCAATGGCCTGGAACAGGTGGAGCTGCTGGTCAGCGCCAACCCCGGGCAACCGCTCAAGGCGCTGGCGAAAGTCGCCTCGGGTGGCGAGCTGTCGCGTATCAGCCTGGCGATCCAGGTGATCACCGCGCAAACCTCACGCATACCAACCCTGGTATTCGACGAAGTGGACGTGGGCATCGGTGGTCCGACTGCAGAAATTGTCGGCCAACTGCTGCGCCGCCTTGGTGAGCGCGGCCAGGTTCTGACGGTCACGCACTTGCCACAGGTGGCTTCCCAGGGGCATCAACACCTGTTTGTGCATAAGGTCCGCGGCGAGCAGGCCACACGCACGGCGGTCTCCAAGCTGAGCAAGAACGAGCGAATAGAAGAAGTGGCACGAATGCTGGGGGGCATCGACCTGACCAAGGAATCCCTGGCTCACGCGAAAAAAATGGTGGTAACGGCCAAGAGTTGAATGGGCCAGATAGCACGAAGGCGACCCTTGGGTCGCCTTCGTTCGTTTCGCGGACCTGAGTCCGCGCGACATGCTTACTTTTTGCTGCGTACGTACAGTACCAAGTTGTGATCCACCAACTCGAAACCGTGCTTTTCAACGATTGCCTTCTGAAGCTTTTCGATCTCTTCGTCGAAGAACTCGATCACTTCACCGGAATCCACGTTGACCATATGGTCGTGGTGGCCGCCGTCAGCCAGTTCGAAGACCGCGTGGCCGCCGTCGAAGTTATGACGGACCACCAGACCAGCCGCTTCGAATTGAGTCAGTACACGGTAAACCGTGGCCAGACCAACATCCTCGCCAGCTTCCATCAATGCCTTGTAGACATCCTCGGCACTCATGTGACGCTGCTCGGCGGAATCGAGCATTTGCAGAATCTTGACCCGTGGCAGGGTCACTTTAAGGCCGGCTTTGCGTAGTTCGCTATTTTCAACCATGGTCAGCTTTCTCGCGATGCTGCTTCGCAGCTTCTCTTAATGCGGGTATGATCGGCGTTTACGTTGTCCCAGCCAAGATAGTGGAAGTCGCCCACCGATGCAAAACACCAAGCTCTTGCTAACCAGTTTCACCTTCGTGGGACTGCTCGCACTCGCCGGTTGTTCATTCCCCGGGGTTTACAAAATCGACATCCAGCAGGGCAATGTCGTCACGCAGGACATGATAGACCAGTTACGCCCGGGAATGACCCGCCGGCAAGTACGGTTTATCATGGGCAACCCTCTGCTGACCGACACGTTCCATGCCAATCGCTGGGATTACCTCTACAGCCTGCAGCCTGGTGGCGGTGAACGCCAACAGGAACGCATCAGCGTTACCTTCAATCCAGACGACCAACTCGTCAGCTTGTCGGGCGACTTCATGCCTGGTGTAAGCCGTGACGAAGCCCTGCTGGGCAAGGACAGCGGCACCAACGTGACCGCCCCAGTGGAAAACGTCGAACAGCCAAAACCAGAAAAGCCGGTCAAGCCAGGCTCACTGCTGGACCAGATCCAGAAGGACGTGGACGGTGTAGAAACCGTTCCGGTGCCAACACCAGAGCCGTTGGACACCACGCAGTAACATTATGCGACACAAGAAAAAGCCCGGCATGCCGGGCTTTTTTATTGCGTAAAACCACAACAGGCCGAGCATTGGCTCGCCTGCCGCTACACAGGGCGCTGGGTCACCGTGACCACGGCATCAAGAAGCCTTAGCCCGCGCCGCCTTCGCAGCCCGCAACCGACGAACCTCCTTGGGATCAGCCAACAACGGCCGATAAATCTCAAGACGATCCCCCGCCCGAACCAGGCAGTGCTCAGGATCAGCCACCACCTTGCCAAAAATCCCCACCGTGCAGCTCGCCAGATCCAGCTCCGGGAACTCCCCAGCGATCCCCGACAACCCCAGCGCCGCACGCACACTGCATCCCGCAGGCACCTGAACCGTCAGCAAGACCTGACGATCAACGGCGGCATACACCACCTCGATGTCCATCAACGACTCACCCATGCAGTTGCTTGGCCCGCTGACAGAACGCGTCGACCAAGGTATTGGCAGCCTGATTGAACAGCGGCCCCAGCGTCGCCCGCACAATCGGCCCGGCGTAATCGAACGTCAGGTCCAGACTGATCTTGCAGGCCTTTTCGCCCAGGGGCTTGAACACCCAGACGCCGTGCAACTGGGTAAAAGGCCCTTCCTCAAGATTCATCTCGATCGAATGCCCCGGCACCAGGGTGTTTCGCGTAACAAAATGCTGGCTCAGTCCACCCTTGGCCACCCCCACGCTGGCACGCATATGCTCGGCGGAGCTTTCCATCACCTTGGCCTCGGAACACCAGGGCAGGAACTCCGGATAACGCGCCACGTCATTGACCAGGTCATAAAGCGCTTGCGCCGGATACGGCAACAGAGCCGAACGTTGAATATGGGTCGTCATGTCAGCGTCACTTCCACAGCTGGGCGGCAAACACTACAAGAATGCCGATGGGCGCCACATAGCGCATCAAAAACAAGGTCAGGGCAAACAGCGCCGGATTGCGGATCGACAGTTCGTCGCGCACCGCTCCCCGATTCATGACCCAACCCGCAAACACCACAAAACACAATCCACCGAGCGGCAACATGATCCGCGAGGTGAAGAAATCGATCACGCCAAAGAAGTCCAGGCCGCTGTGCGCACCCCATTGGTAGAGGTGGAACCCGGCGCCGTCGTTCACAAAAAACTTGGCCTGCTTCCAGATATTGAAGGAAAACACCGTGCCCAGGCCAACAAACCAGCAACTGAAGGCCAGCCAGAACGTCACCCAGCCACGGCGGATTTTCGTCCGCTCAACCAGGTACGCGACCATGGGTTCGAGCAGGGAGATCGCCGAACTCCAGGCCGCGATGGCCACGAGGACAAAAAACACCACCCCCATCACCTGGCCGAACGCCACATTACCAAAAGCAAACGGCAGGCTGACAAACATCAGCCCCGGCCCCTCACTCGGATTCAAACCGCCGGCAAACACAATCGGAAACAACGCCAGGCCGGCCAGCAGCGAAACAAAGGTATCCAGCAGGGCAACCCCGACCACAGTGCCGGAGAGCGACGAATCCTTGGGCATATAAGCACCGTAGATCATGATCGAGCCCACGCCCACGCTCAGGGAAAAGAACGCATGCCCCATCGCGGGCAACAGGCCGCCAAGGACTTTCGCCGAATCGAAGTCGAACATGAAATGCACGCCCTCCATGAAATGCCCGGTGGTCATGCTGTAGCCCAGCAACACCAGGAGCATCACGAACAGCAGCGGCATCATGATCCGCAGGCTGCGCTCCAGCCCCGCCACCACGCCCTTGGCGATGACAGCTGCCGATAGCAGCATGAACAGGCTATGCCAGAGTGTCAGGCGCCACGGGTTGGCGATCACCCCCTCAAAGTAGGCACCGACCTGATCGGCCGCCACGCCCTGGAAGTCCCCCCGGCCCATGCTGATGATGTAATCCAGGGACCAGCCGCCCACCACGCTGTAAAAAGACAGGATCAGCAGCGCCGTGATCATCCCGGCAAATGCCCCCCAGGACCATTTCGCCGAATGCCCCGCCTCCAGCGCCAGCACCTTCAAGGCATTCGCCGGACTCTGCCGGGCCCGGCGACCGATCAGGGTTTCCGCCAGCATCACCGGCAGGCCAATCAACGCGATACACGCCAGGAACACCAGGACAAACGCACCGCCGCCATAGACGCCGACCATGTAGGGGAATTTCCAGATGCTCCCCAGGCCCACGGCCGAGCCGGTTGCAGCGAGTATGAATACCCAACGGCTCGCCCAACTACCGTGGACTGAAACCTTGTCTGACGACATCGACACTACGCCCAACCATTAAAAAAGAGGGCGCATTGTCCGGGATTCACTCAATGCGCTCAAGCACGCAGGATCCCCGTAGCCGACTTGCGCGCAACTGCCTATAATGCCGCCCCTATGGCTAAACAGAAGAAACACCCAACAGGGACCATCGCGCAGAATAAAAAGGCGCGACACGATTACTTCATCGAACATCGGTTCGAGGCTGGTCTGGTCCTGGCCGGCTGGGAAGTAAAAAGTCTGCGGGCGAGCAAGCTGCAACTGGTAGACAGTTATGTGCTGCTCAAGGATGGCGAAGCCTGGCTGCTCGGCAGCCACATCACGCCCCTGATGACCGCGAGCACCCACGTCATTGCCGACCCGGTGCGCACCCGCAAACTGCTGCTCAACCGGCGCGAGCTGGAAAAGCTGGCGGCTGCCGTGCAGCAAAAAGGCTATGCGTGCGTATGCCTGTCCTGGTACTGGAGCAAGCACATGGTCAAGTGCGAGATCGCTCTGGGCAAGGGCAAGAAGGAATACGACAAGCGCGATACCGAGCGCGAACGTGATGCCGGCCGCGAGCTGCAGCGCGCGGTGCGCAACAAGGGCAAGGAAGACTGACTCCCCCTTGAATGGATCGTTCCCACGCCCTGCGCGGGAACGATCATGCTCACATCCCCTTGCGCCGCTCCGCCCGAGCTTCGCGCTGCACTTGCTGCCGCACCTCTTCCAGCACTTCCTGCACATACAGGATATGGCGGCTGGAAACCTCCCGTGCCTGCTCGGCGCGCCCTTCGATAATCGCCAGGTACAGCTCCCGGTGCTGAGTGATCAGCATGTCGCGGGTTTCCGTGCGTTGCTGGTACATGCCGCCGATGTTGGTCACCACGTTGCGCTTGAGCAGATCAAATAGCCCACGAATGGTGTGCAGCAACACGGCGTTGTGGCTGGCCTCGGCAATCGCCAAGTGAAACCTGGCGTCCGCCGCCCCCTCCTCCGCCCGACTCACCTCATCGTGACGGGTGTAGCAGTCCTGCAACGCTTCGAACGCCGCCGTCAATCGCTGACGATCGACCTCAGTCGCCCGCAACGCGGCGTAGTAGGCGCATGAAGCTTCCAGGGTGTGGCGAAATTCCAGCAAATCACGCTGAGCTTCAGGGTTGCTTTCCAGCAGGTGCAGCAGGGGGTCGCTGAAGGTCGAGCCCAGGGATTCGACCACATAGTTGCCGCCGCCCTGGCGACTGACCAGCAAGCCCTTGGCCGTCAATTTCTGGATGGCCTCACGCAGCGAAGGTCGCGACACCCCAAACTGTTCGGCCAAGGCGCGCTCTGCCGGCAACCGCTCACCGGACTTCAGCGTGCCCTCGAGAATCATCCCCTCGAGCTGCTCGACAATATCGTCAGACAAACGGCGCTGACGAACCTGATCAAACCCCATAACTCATTCTCCACCATCCCGACGGCTCGCCGGGCTCTCTATTCTGGCCTATAGACGCCGCGCCAGCACCTACCAGAGCACATTTGATCGAGCGGATCAGATGCCCCCTGCACCGCTCATTCGACAAAAGTTTTAAGGCGGCAAATTGACACACCACCCACAAGGCTTTTAACCTAGCCCACAGCGATTGTAAATTGGTCTTACCAATTATCCAAGAACGCGATCAGTGCCTGACCAACAACAATTAGGGGCCACCCCATATGCAAACCTGGCAACAGCTCTACAGCCCGCTCGGCAGTCTCGGCTTGTCCGCGCTCGCGGCCGTTATCCCCATCGTATTTTTCTTCCTGGCTCTGGCCGTGTTCCGCCTCAAAGGACACGTCGCCGGCAGCATCACCCTGGCGTTGTCGATCCTGGTGGCGATCTTTGCCTTCCAGATGCCGGTCGACATGGCGTTCGCCGCCGCCGGTTATGGTTTCGCCTACGGACTGTGGCCCATTGCCTGGATCATCGTGGCCGCCGTGTTCCTCTACAAACTCACGGTCAAGAGCGGCCAGTTCGAAGTGATCCGCAGCTCAGTGCTGTCGATTACCGATGACCAGCGCCTGCAAGTGCTGCTGATCGGCTTCTGCTTCGGTGCCTTCCTCGAAGGTGCGGCAGGCTTCGGCGCACCAGTGGCCATTACCGCCGCCCTACTGGTCGGCCTTGGCTTCAACCCGCTGTACGCCGCCGGCCTGTGCCTGATTGCCAACACCGCCCCCGTGGCGTTTGGCGCACTGGGCATCCCGATCATCGTCGCCGGCCAGGTGACAGGCATCGACGCCTTCAAGATCGGCGCCATGACTGGCCGCCAACTGCCACTGCTGTCGCTGTTCGTGCCGTTCTGGCTGGTATTCATGATGGACGGCATGCGCGGCGTGCGGGAAACCTGGCCGGCCGCCCTGGTCGCTGGCCTGAGCTTCGCCATCACCCAGTACTTCACCTCCAACTTCATCGGCCCGGAACTGCCGGACATCACCTCGGCCCTGGCCAGCCTGATTTCCCTGACCCTGTTCCTCAAGGTCTGGCAGCCTAAACGTACCGCTGGCGCGCAGATCGCTGGTGTCACCTCGGACGCCGTAGTCACCGCCAGCGCCGGTGGTTTCGGACAGAAACGCACCAGCGTGGCTTCGCCCTACAGCCTGGGTGAAATCATCAAGGCCTGGTCGCCGTTCCTGATCCTCACCGTGCTGGTGACCATCTGGACCCTCAAGCCCTTCAAGGCAATGTTTGCCGCGGGCGGCTCGATGTACAGCTGGGTGTTCAACTTCGCCATCCCGCACCTGGACCAGATGGTGATCAAGGTCGCCCCGATCGTCACCAACCCGACGGCCATTCCTGCGGTGTTCAAGCTGGACCCGATTTCGGCGACCGGCACGGCGATCTTCTTCTCCGCACTGATCTCGATGTGGGTACTGAAGATCAACTTCAAAACTGGTCTGACCACTTTGAAGGAAACCTTCTACGAACTGCGCTGGCCGATCCTTTCGATCGGTATGGTGCTGGCCTTCGCCTTCGTCACCAACTACTCGGGCATGTCGTCGACCATGGCCCTGGTCCTGGCCGGCACCGGCGCGGCGTTCCCGTTCTTCTCGCCGTTCCTCGGCTGGCTGGGCGTGTTCCTCACTGGTTCGGACACCTCCTCCAATGCCCTGTTCAGTTCGCTGCAGGCAACCACCGCGCACCAGATCGGCGTCAGCGACACCTTGCTCGTGGCCGCCAACACCAGCGGCGGCGTGACCGGAAAAATGATCTCGCCACAATCGATCGCCGTGGCCTGCGCCGCGACCGGCCTGGTGGGCAAAGAGTCGGACCTGTTCCGCTTCACCCTCAAGCACAGCCTATTCTTTGCAACCATTGTCGGCCTGATCACACTGGCCCAGGCCTATTGGTTCACTGGCATGCTGGTGCACTAAGTAACAGCGAAAGAACCGACGCCGTGGCCCGCCTGCGGCGTCTGCAACTCACAACCCGGTCTGCAAGGTTGCTGAAAGCTTGTCGCTTTACAGTCAGCAACCGCAGCGGACGGATAACCGGGACCACCCGGAGACACGCCTGATGAGCGAGCTTTTCTACAACGCCGTGCCGAACGCGACCCGCGTTGCCCCGCCACTGCCAGAACCGCGCCAGTACCCCAGCGAAAAACCGCCACGGGTCTACCTGTTCGGCACGTGTGTGGTCGACCTGTTCTATCCCGAAGCCGGGATGGACGCGATTCACCTGCTGGAGCGCGAAGGCATTCGCGTGGAGTACCCGCAAGGCCAAAGCTGCTGCGGACAACCGGCCTACACCTCGGGTTACACCGAGCAGGCACGGACCGTGGCGCGCTCGCAATTGGCGTTGTTTGCCGGGGATTATCCGGTGGTCGTGCCGTCGGGTTCCTGCGCCGGCATGCTGCGCGAACACTACGCCGACCTGTTCAAGGACGAGCCGGATACGCTGCAACAAGTCCAGGCGCTCGCCGCCCGGACGTATGAATTGGCCGAGTTCCTGCTGTTTGTCTGCAAGGTGCAGCTCAAGGACAGCGGCGCACCGGTCAAGGTGGCCCTGCACACGTCGTGCTCGGCACGCCGCGAGATGAACACCCACCTGCACGGTCGCGAGTTGTTGGCGCAACTGAGCAACGTGGAACGGGTCAATCACGATCACGAAAGTGAATGTTGTGGCTTTGGCGGGACGTTCAGCGTCCGTATGCCAGACATTTCCGGCGCGATGGTGGCGGACAAGACCCGCGCGTTGAAGGAATCCGGTGCGCACCAGGTACTCAGTGCCGACTGCGGTTGCTTGATGAACATCAACGGCTCGCTGGAGAAACAACAAGCAGCGTTGCGTGGCCAACACCTGGCCAGCTTCCTCTGGCAGCGAACCGGAGGTGCCCGATGAGCACTTCCACGATTATTCCGACGGTCAGCGTCGACGAAGATTTTCGCGCCCGGGCTCACAAGGCCTTGGACGACAAGCAACTGCGAAACAACTTTCGCACTGCGATGGATTCACTGATGACAAAACGGGCAGCGTCCTTCAGCGATGCCCACGAAAGAGAACATTTGCGCGCGCTGGGCAATGCTGTCCGCGCCCGCGCGTTATCCAAGCTGCCCGACCTGCTCGAGCAACTTGAACAGAACCTGACCCGCAACGGTGTGACCGTGCACTGGGCGGAAACGGTGGACGAGGCCAATGGCATCGTCCTCAAGATCATCCGCGCTCACGAGGCGCGGCAAGTGATCAAGGGCAAATCGATGGTCAGCGAAGAGATGGAGATGAACCATGTCCTCGCTGAACAGGGCATTGAATGCCTGGAATCGGACATGGGCGAGTTCATCGTCCAGCTCGACCACGAGAAGCCTTCACACATTATTATGCCGGCGATCCACAAGAATGCCGGTCAGGTCGCGTCCTTGTTCCACGACAAACTTGGCGTGGAGTACACCAAGGACGTTGACCAACTCATTCAGATCGGGCGCAAAGTCTTGCGCCAGAAATTCTTCGAAGCCGACATCGGCGTCTCCGGCGTCAACTTCGCCGTGGCCGAAACCGGCACCCTGCTGCTGGTGGAAAACGAAGGCAACGGCCGCATGTCGACCACCGTGCCACCAGTGCATATCGCCGTCACCGGGATCGAGAAAGTCGTCGAGAACCTGCGCGACGTCGTCCCGCTGCTGTCGCTGCTGACCCGCTCGGCCCTTGGCCAGCCGATCACCACCTACGTCAACATGATCTCCGGTCCGCGTCAGGCCCACGAACTCGATGGTCCGCAGCAAGTGCACCTGGTGCTGCTGGACAACGGCCGCAGCCAGGCCTTCGCCGACAGCGAACTGCGCCAGACGCTCAACTGCATCCGCTGCGGTGCCTGCATGAACCACTGCCCGGTCTACACCCGCATCGGCGGCCACGCCTATGGCGAGGTCTACCCTGGGCCGATCGGCAAGATCATCACCCCGCACATGGTCGGCCTGGCGAAAGTCCCGGACCACCCGAGCGCGTCCTCCCTGTGTGGCGCCTGCGGTGAAGTGTGCCCGGTGAAAATCCCGATCCCGGCCCTGCTGCGCCGCCTGCGCGAAGAGAACGTCAAGGCGCCAGACAGCCCGCACCCCGTCATGCGCGGCCAGGGCAGCAAGTACTCGCGCAAAGAGCGTTTCATCTGGAACGCCTGGGCCAGGCTCAACAGCTCGCCGACCCTGTATCGGCTGTTCGGCTTCTTCGCCACCCGCCTGCGCGCGCTCACGCCGAACAACGTTGGCCCCTGGACGCAAAACCACAGCGCGCCAAAACCGGCCGCCCGCTCACTGCACGACATGGCCCGCGAGCATCTGGGCAAACAGGGGGATCGCTGATGAGTGCCAAACAGAACATTCTCGCCAAGCTGCGCCACAGCCTGACGGGCACCACACCGGTGCCCGACAACTTCGATGAAGCGCTGGTGACCGAGCCCTACACCTACACCGCCGAACAACGCATCCCACAACTGCGCAAGCTGATGGAAGCGGTGCACACCGAAATCCACCTGACCTCGGCGGACGGCTGGCCGGCATTGCTCGCGCAGCTGCTGGCTGAGCGCCAATTGACCAGCCTGTTGATCGCCCCGACCACCGCCCACGGGCAACGCGTCACCCAGCATTGGGCGCAACACCCCGGGCTGGCGACGCTAAAAGCCTACGACCGGCCGGTAGAACAGTGGAAAGCCGAGTTGTTCAACGACACCCCGGCCAGCCTGACCACCACCCTCGGGGCCATCGCCGCCACCGGTAGCCTGATCCTCTGGCCGACCCGCGAAGAACCGCGCCTGATGAGCCTGGTGCCGCCGGTGCATTTCGCCCTGCTCAAGGCCAGCGAAATCCGCGACAACTTCTATCAGGTGCAACGCGAATTCAACTGGGCCCAAGGCATGCCGACCAACGCACTGCTGGTGTCCGGCCCATCGAAGACCGCCGACATCGAGCAAGTCCTGGCGTACGGCGCCCACGGTCCGAAAGACCTGGTGGTACTGATCCTGGAGGACCAATGACTCTACCGACGGCTTTCCTGCGCGATGTGCAACAACTGATCCCCCGCGAGCGACGTTTCGACGACCCGCTGTCGACCCTGGCCTTTGGCACCGACGCCAGCTTCTACCGACTGATCCCGCAACTGGTGATCCGCGTCGAGTCCGAAGACGAAGTGGTCAGCCTGCTGCAACTGGCCCAGCGCGACCGTGTCCCGGTGACCTTCCGCGCGGCCGGCACCAGCCTGTCCGGCCAAGCCATCAGCGACTCGGTCCTGATCGTGCTGGGGGATAACTGGAACGGCCGCGAGATCCGTGGCCAGGGCACCCAGATCCGCCTGCAACCGGGAGTCATCGGCGCTCAGGCCAACGCCTGGCTGGCCCCTTTCGGACGCAAGATCGGCCCCGACCCGGCCTCGATCAATGCCTGCAAGATCGGTGGCATCGTCGCCAACAACGCCAGCGGCATGTGCTGCGGCACGGCCCAGAACACCTACCACACCCTGGCCGGGATTCGCCTGGTACTGGCCGACGGCAGTCGCCTGGACAGCGAAGACCCCGCCAGCGTCGCGGCCTTTCGCGTTAGTCATGCCGAGCTGCTGGAACGCCTGGCGACCCTGGGCCGCGAGACCCGGGCCAATGCCAGCCTGGCGGCGAAAATTCGTCATAAATACCGTCTGAAAAACACCACCGGCCTGTCACTCAATGCCCTGGTGGACTACGACGAGCCTGTGGATATCTTGAGCCACCTGTTGGTGGGCTCCGAAGGCACCCTGGGCTTCATCAGCGCGGTGACCTACGACACCGTGATCGACCATCCGCACAAAGCCTCGGCGCTGATCGTCTTCCCTGATGTGGAAACCTGCTGCACCGCCGTCACCGTGCTCAAGAGCCAGCCAGTCTCGGCGGTGGAACTGCTGGACCGTCGTAGCCTGCGCTCGGTGCAGGACAAACCCGGGATGCCGGCGTTCGTCCAGCAACTGTCGAGCCAGGCCTGTGCCTTGCTGATCGAATCCCGCGCCGCCACGTCGGCGCTGCTGGAAGAGCAACTGGCGCAGATCATGGCCTCGCTGGCGCCATTCCCGGTGGAAAAACAGGTCGACTTCACCCAGGACCCGGCGGAAAATGCCAAGCTCTGGGCGATCCGCAAGGACACCTTCCCCGCCGTCGGCGCGGTGCGCAAAACCGGGACCACGGTGATCATCGAAGACGTCACCTTCCCCGTGGAGCAACTGGCAATCGGCGTCAACCGCCTGATCGAACTGTTCGACAAACACCACTACGACGAAGCGATCCTGTTCGGCCACGCGCTGGAGGGCAACCTGCACTTCGTCTTCACCCAGGGCTTCAACAGCCCGGAAGAAGTCGCTCGCTACCAGGCGTTCATGGACGACGTGGCGCAATTGGTGGCCGTGGAATTCGGCGGCTCGCTCAAGGCCGAACACGGCACCGGGCGCAACATGGCGCCCTTCGTCGAACTGGAATGGGGCAGCGATGCCTACCAGTTGATGTGGCAGCTCAAACGCCTGCTCGACCCCAACGCCATCCTCAACCCGGACGTGGTCTTGAGCGACGACCCGCAGATCCACCTCAAGCACCTCAAGCCCTTGCCGGCCGCCGACGAGATCGTCGACAAATGCATCGAGTGCGGTTTCTGCGAGCCGGTCTGCCCCTCCAAAGGCCTGACCCTGAGCCCACGCCAGCGCATCGTGATCTGGCGCGACATCCAGGCGAAAAAACGCGCCGGCATCGACACCCGCGAACTGGAAGAAGCCTACCAATACCAGGGCCTCGACACCTGCGCGGCGACGGGCCTGTGTGCGCAACGCTGCCCGGTGGGCATCAACACCGGCGAACTGGTGAAAAAACTGCGCAGCCGCAGCGCCACCCATGTGAAAACCGCCAACTGGCTGGAAGGGCATTTCGCCACGGCCCTGCAAGGCGCGCGTTTCACCCTGCACGTGGCCAACGGCGCGCGGATGCTGCTGGGCGCCCCGCGCCTGAGCAAACTCTCGGCTCGCCTCAGTCAGCTGTCCAAAGGGCAGATTCCGCAGTGGAGCAACGCCATGCCCCAGCCGGAGCGGGCGATCCGCTTCAGCCCGACGGTCAGCGATGAGCGCCCGCGAGTGGTCTACCTGGCGGCCTGCGTCTCACGCGCCATGGGTCCGGCAGCGGGCGACAAGGAACAGACCTCGCTGTACGACAAAACCCGCGGCCTGCTGGAAAAAGCCGGCTATCAAGTGGTGTTTCCGGACAACCTGGACAACCTCTGCTGCGGCCAGCCGTTCGCGTCCAAAGGCTATGCCGAACAAGCCGAACACAAACGCCAGGAACTGCTCGGCGCCCTGCTCCACGCCAGCCGCGGCGGGCTCGATCCGATCTACTGCGACACCAGCCCCTGCACCCTGCGCCTGATGCAGGACCTGGGCGACACACGCCTGGACCTGTACGACCCGGTGCGCTTCATCCGCAGCCACCTGCTGGAACGCCTCGACTTCACCCCGCAAGACGCCCCGATTGCCGTGCACGTGACCTGCAGCACCCAGCACCTGGGCGAAAGCCAGGCACTGATCGACCTGGTCCGGCGCTGCAGCAACAACGTGGTGATTCCCGAAGGCATCCACTGCTGCGGGTTTGCCGGCGACAAAGGCTTCACCACCCCCGAGCTGAACGCCCACTCACTGCGCACCCTCAAGGACGCCGTGCAGCATTGCAGCGAAGGCATCTCCACCAGCCGCACCTGTGAAATCGGCCTCAGCCAGCACGGCGGGATCGACTACCACGGCCTGGTCTACCTGGTAGACCGAGTGACCCAGGCCCGCCCGGCATAGGGCGTACCCGGGGTGGGTGTGTAGGTACGCGAGCGTGTGGGAGCGAGCAAGCCGCAAGCGCGCGCGCCCCTACCGCCTCGGCAAAACCGCAAAAAAAAACCGAATTCCTGCGCGCGTCTATAGTCATCTAGCTAAGCCCTGCAAAAGAGCTTACCACCTCGGCCAGCAGCCCCATCGACCGGCAGCACCGAGCCCTCATGCACAAGGAGATACCCATGAAGCACTCTGCAATTGCTGGATTGTTCATCACCGCTGCACTGTTGGCCTCGCCGGTGTTTGCTGCGGATGAAGACCTGTGCGATGGCAATATCCAGAAACTCCAGGATGCCATCGCCACCGCGCCTGCCACCTCGGAAAACGCCATGGACAACGCCAAGGCGGCACTGAAGAAAGCACAGGACGCCAGGACTGCCGGTAACACCAAGGATTGCATTGAAGTCACCACCGGGGCCCTGACCAAAATCCAGACTCGAACCCCCGACAAGGGCTGATGCGCGTTCAAGGCCAACCTTCGGGTTGGCCTTATCGTCCGGGTTGGCGTACACTGCACAGGCTTGCCGCTCAAATTGATCCACAGAGCAGTGAGCTCGGGGCCGTTTAGGATTCGACGCCGGTTGCGAAACTTTAGGTGCATGCCGAGTTGGTAACAGAACTCGTAAATCCACTGTTGCAACTACTTATAGTTGCCAATGACGAAAACTACGGCCAGGAATTCGCTCTCGCTGCGTAAGCAGCCTTAGCCCTGAGCTTCTGGTACCTTCGGGTCCAGCAATCACCAGGGGATGTCTGTAAACCCAAAGTGATTGTCATATAGAACAGAATCGCCGTGCAGTACGTTGTGGACGAAGCGGCTAAAACTTACACAACTCGCCCAAAGCACCCTGCCCGTCGGGTCGCTGAGGGTTAACTTAATAGACACGGCTACGCATGTAGTACCGACAGCGGAGTACTGGCGGACGGGGGTTCAAATCCCCCCGGCTCCACCACTTCATCATCTAAAGACGTCCACGGACGTCTTTTTTTGTGGCTCAAATTCAGTAAAATCAAGGGCTTAAGCACTACTGGGCTCCGCAGAGGTTTTTTGAGTTCCAGCCGTTTTGGTATTCCAAATGGTATTCCAAGCCATCCGGTGCTATTTTTTGGAATACCAAAACGGTGTCAGAGGTAGCTCTCATGCCTGCTCCAGCCCTTCGCCTTTCCGACCGCCAGCTCAAGGCAGTCAAGGCAAAAGACAAGGATTACGTCCTCAGCGATGGTGACGGCCTCCAGCTTCGAGTTAGGAGCAACGGCTCGATGCTGTGGAACTTCAACTACCGCGAGCCGGTAACCAAAAATCGTATCAATATGGGACTGGGCACGTACCCAGAGCTCTCACTAGCGAACGCCAGGAAAAAAGTGGTGGAAGCGCGCGAGCTGCTTGCACAAGGCATTGATCCCAAGGTGCAACGCAATGCACAAGACGAAGCCAAACGAGCGGAGACGGAACATACGTTCGAGAACGTGGCCACCGCCTGGTTCGAACTGAAGAAGGACTCCGTCACACCGGCGTACGCCGAAGACATTTGGCGCTCGCTCACGCTGCATCTATTTCCAGACCTGAAAACAACGCCACTCTCAAAAATCAGCGCACCGATGGTCATCGAACTGCTTCGCCCAATCGAGGCCAAAGGCAGCCTCGAGACAGTGAAGCGATTGAGCCAACGGCTCAACGAGATCATGACCTACGGGGTCAATTCAGGACTGATCTTTGCGAACCCCCTCAGCGGCATTCGCGCAGTATTCAAGAAACCCAAGAAACAGAACATGGCCGCGCTACGACCCGATGAGCTTTCCGAGCTCATGATCGAAATCGCGAACGCCAGCATCAAGCGGATCACCCGCTGCCTGATCGAATGGCAACTGCACACCATGACCCGTCCCGCCGAAGCGGCGACCACACGATGGGCAGACATCGACTTCGACAAACGCATCTGGACTATCCCGCCGGAGCGCATGAAAAAGCGTCGTCCGCACACCATCCCGCTGACCGAACATGCACTCGCGTTACTGGAGGCGCTCAAGCCCCACAGCGGCCACAGGGAATACGTGTTCCCGGCAGATAGAAATCCGCGCACCCACGCCAACAGCCAGACCGCCAACATGGCGTTGAAACGCATGGGCTTCCAGGACCGCTTGGTCAGCCACGGCATGCGCTCCATGGCCAGCACCATCCTGAACGAGCATGGGTGGGATCCGGAGCTGATCGAAGTTGCGCTGGCGCATGTCGACAAGGATGAAGTCCGAAGCGCTTACAACCGAGCTGACTACATCGAACGCCGGCGTCCGATGATGGCCTGGTGGAGTGAGCACATCCAGAAAGCGGCCACTGGCAACCTGTCGGCATCTGCGATCAATCAAACCAGGGACCACAACGTCGTGCCCAAACGGTGAGCGCTCACCGGACTTCGCCGGTAACCGAGAATGACTCCCCAGATGGAGTGATGGTTGATTTCGCGACAGCGGCGACACCGGCGACACCCCACGTAATACCTGGTCTGCAGCATGGAGACAGAAGTGGCGACTGTCGCCGCTGCAAGTCACGCTTTTGGGGCTTTCTCGGCCAAGCCCACGCGAGCGGGAAGGCTCTGCATTCCCACTCGCGTGGGCTCTGCGTAATTGCATCTCACTTGACCACCTAATTGCATTGCCACTGACCAGTCGTTTGCAGTTGAAATATCATCGATCCGAATGCGGTCCACTCCATTCAGCCGGAATTGCTGAGCTGTTCGAAGGCATTGCCTTCCCAAAGGCAGAGAAGGTAGTGGTTTTCTCGCCGGCTAGGACCTTCTGGGAGAAGGTCACTCTGATTCATGCGCAGTGCAACAAGCCACGACGCACTACGGCCGGTGTGTCAGTGGTGAGCTGAATCTGATTCCAGATCAGAACAATTCTCCTCGACTGGAGGACGACTACTACGCCATGGAGCGCTCGGGCATGCTGAACGGGCATGTCTACCCACTGGGGCGCATCGTGGAAGACCTCACCGCACTTCAAGAGCACGTCAATCAGCTGGCTCTAGGCAAAGGTTAGCCGTCTAGGGCTGCGTGGGGGGGATGTTGACGGAGCCGAGCGAAATGTAGTGCTCAAGCATGCAAAAAATCTCGACTCAAGCGATGATGAGGCAAAACGCCACCGCTCATAAGGACATACCCCGTGGAAGCCTCGTCAACCATTCGCAGCATGCTGGCCAACAACCGCATCGTAGTGCCCGCGTACCAACGCGCCTATGCCTGGGACACGCCAGCCGAAGGTTCGAGCCGCGCCAGCCAGACACAGGTGTTTCTCTCCGACCTGGAAGCCTACCGCAGCAGTAATTCCCGCAGCCCTTATTACTTCGGCCATTTCCTGTTTGAACAGACGCAGGGAGAGTATCGGGTTATTGACGGCCAGCAGCGCCTGACCACGATCACGCTGTTTCTGGCGGCCTTGTTCGCGTGCCTGCAAGCAAAGCGCGCCCTGACCGAAGACGAGCAGGACCGCTACAAAGACATGATCAAACGGGAAAGTCAGATCCGCTTCAAGACGGTCGACTACGACAACCAGACCTTTGTCGATTATGTGATCAACCAGTCCAGAACGGCCGCCCCTGCTTCGCTGACCACATCCGCCCAACGACTCATCAATGCGTTCGACTTCTTCAAAAAGAAGCTGGGCGCTCAGCCTGAAGCCTACTTGACCGACATGCTGCGGATTGTGTCTCAGGCATCGTGCAGTACGCACCCGGTGCGAGACGAGGCTGAAGCCATCCAGATGTTTATCTTCCAGAACAACCGCGGCAAGCGCCCGTCCAACCTGGAGGTGGTGAAGGCGCAATTCATGTATGCCATCCATCTTCATGGCGAAGACCAACAAGCGAAAGACAGCCTGATCGAAGAGATCCAGAATCGCTTCGAGACCATCTACAAGTCGATCTCGGCGATTGAATACCGGATCAATGAAGACGACGTGCTGCAGTACACCTTGCGCGTTCACTTCAATTCCCTATGGGAAAGCGGCGCGCTGGACCGGATTGAAAAGATGCTCGCTGCAGAGGCGCCTCTTGAATTTGTGAAAGATTTCACCAATTCACTGGCTATCAGTTTCGAGCATTTGTCGGTTTTCTTCGGCGATGACGAGCGAAACAGTTTTCCGATCCACTCACTGGTGACTTTGGGCGGGATCGCGGTTGTATTGCCATTCATTCTCAAGGCCTACCGCTTTGGCCTTCCCCTATCGGACAAGAACCAGCTTTGCGTCGCATTTGAGAGCCTGATCATCCGCCATCGCTTGATTGGCACCCGTGCGGATATCACTTCCCGCATCAATGATGCTTACGAGGCGTTTACCAGCGAGGCGCCGTCGATAGCTCCGGTCCTTGAACTCATCGACTACCTCAAGACTACAAAAAATTGGTGGTGGGCCTATTGGAACAACGAAAAGCTGGCGGAGGCGCTGGAAATTGAAATCGGTCACCCGACCGCCAAGCACCTGCTATGGAAATATGAAGTGCACCTGAAATGTCAGGGTCAACGCGGCTACGAGCCGCAGCGCTATAGCGACATCAAGCGTCCAGAGCTGGAACATATCGCTCCTTCCACCGAGCCCACAGCCCGCCCACATGGCTACGGTACCTACGACGAAATCTTCAAAGGCGAATACCTCAACTGCCTCGGCAATTACCTGCTGGTGTCCAAATCCCACAACTGTGCAGTGGGAAACATCCCGTTCGCCGAGAAACTGGCAACCTACCAGCACAACGCCCAACAACGGGAAATAGCGAAGTTTGCCAGCGCTGGTAGCGTTTGGGATCAAGATGCAATCCAGGTTCGTCACGATAAAATCGTCGCCGCGCTGATGGCTGAACTTTAAGTAAATTTCGCTCCGGCCCTGGTCTAAAAAACTGAGGCTGAGGCCGTCTAATGATGCGACGTCTAAAATGTGCAGCATCATATTTTTGAAAGCCAACACGAAAGACATGGAGTTGTGAACAATGATTCAATGGCCAGCACACTCAAAGATAACCTGCTTAGATTCAAACGATAAAATCATTGCCGTATCTGCACGCAGCAGGCTGGACTTGTCGGACTCTCTAATGCTGAACCGTGACGAGAAAAAGCCATTATCTTGTCAAATTGAGGTTTTAACCAAGTCGGCAGACTGGACAACCTGGAATTCAATCAACGTAAAAAGGATTGAAGACCACATTGCCTATGACCTTGAGTTTGACGGTTACAAGGTAAAAATCGACCGTATCAGCAATCCGAGTAGAACGTTGTGCAGCAAACCTTTCAAGTGGAAACTTGAGATAAGTGCTGACTACGACGACACAGAGCTTGGATTGGATAAAAAACCTATCGGCACTAGATTCAAGGTAGCTCGAAGTGATGCATCCGTTAAAACAATTCAATCAAACATTGAGAAGGTCTTTGGCCTACCTCGTGGATCCGTTTGTTTACTAACTCCTGAAGCCAAAAAGGCCAATTTGCGTTCTTCGATAAAAAGCCTCAGGAACAAATGGAAAAATAGCTAATTACTGATATTCGCTACTAATTCGCGTCGCCGCTCATTCTGGACTGGTACCGGCGCCTTGGCCACGCTCTAGAGCGTAAACGGAGGCGCATGCAACGCCGAATGCTATACGCCTTGAAATTCCCACTCGACGGATCACTCTCGACTTTCAGAAAGTCATTGCTTCTCGTAGATACACAAAGACAATACAAGACAAGCAGAAAGAACAAAGCCCGCACGAGGCGGGCTTTGCTGGGTGCTCCACAGACAGCCACAACCATCTGGAAACCTGTATCTGGTGCGGGCTCAGATCTCGCGTAGCTGCGCGCAAAAAAGGCGTTTTTAGCAGTCAGTACGCCGACAATCTGGAAGGACCGACTTTTTCAACACAATCGGCCGTTCTCCGCCGGTCGTCACTACGGCGTGTGCTGGTCAAGTCGAATGCAAACGGTTGATCAGCACGAATGCAATTGACTGGTCAGTGACGATGCAAATGTTCAAGTCCATGCAATTAAGCAGGCTCACATTAAAAGCCGACGAACGACCAACCGGCCATGGAAAGCCACCGGCCTCCAAGGTCTTCCAGCGCTACCGATTGGCGCAACAGCCGCCCCCAAAATACCGTTGACCGCGAGCAGAACGAGCGCTAAACCAGAACTGTACAAGCGCTGTCCTCGACAGCACCCAGGTAGCCAGAACCTTTGAGGCTACGCCACATTGTGGTGGTTCACCCCCAAGTGCGATTAGCGTCCGGCGGCTCGCACGGTCACAGCGATGTGATGGATGCCATTTCTTCTAGAATGCCCACTGCGGCAACTCATGCCCCCTCCTGGCTGCTCTGCAGCAACTTATCCGCTTGGCCATTTCTTGCGCCAACCTGTTGCCCGTCTCTTTGCCCCCTAAAGAGACGGGCGCTCCTACCACTGCTGCAGCCTTGCTCGCACGGGCCTTTGCGGCTTTCCCCCTCGTGACAATCGGCGTGACAAACACCGAATGCTCACTCGCCACAGCGATACCGATGATGGTGCCGCAGCCCAAGGAATGGACTGCCCCTGACTGACAGTCAGGCATGCCCCGGTCATCGCTTCACTGCCTTCACCTGACTCAGGATCTCGCGGCACCGGTCTCGTCAGCCAATGCAGCCTTCACCCGCCCACCGTTATCGGTGTTCAGGAGGCCAGATCATGAGATGCCCAAGCTCCCGGTCGTAAGGAGTCGTCAGTCCCGCGTCAGTGGACAACCCTCATACGTCGCAGGGGCCTTGATCCCTGATAACACTCAACAACCGTGGCGGGGTGAGTGAGGACGAAGTCGATAATCGCAGGAGAATGGCGATGCAACTGTACGAAGCGTTCGAGCCACCACAACCCTTGCTGGAATACCAGCAGGCGCCACTGCCCTACCCGGTTGAAGCACTGGGGGAATTGTTGGGCCCTGCGGTCGAACGACTGGCCGAGGTGATCGGCGTGCCCTGCGCAATGGCTGCACAGTCGGTGCTGGCCAGCGCGGCCCTGGTGAGTCAGGGCCATGCCAATGTCCACCTCGACGGCCGAACCTATCCGCTGTCCCTCTACCTACTGACGGTGGCGTCCTCGGGTGATCGGAAAAGCGCGGTGGACCATCTGGCACTTAAGGCGGCGCGCGACTGGGAACGACAGCAGTGGACCTTGTATGCGGAAAAGCTCAAAGCCTATCGCGCCGCTACCAGCCTCATGACCAAACCCAAATCCGCAAAGAAACACGCGGAAGCGGCAGACGGTGAGCTGTCCGAGCCGGTACCGCCGAGACTGATCATTGCCGAGCCCACCATTGAGGCCCTGGTCAAAAGCCTGTGCCAGGGCTTGCCCAGCATGGGCTTGTTCAATGATGAAGGTGGCCAGTTCTTGGGCAGCAGCACCATGAGCAAAGAGAATCTGCTCAAGGCGATCACCACCTTGTCGGCACTGTGGGATGGCAGCCCGATCGACCGGGCGCGCTCCATGACCGGAGAAAGCCTACGGGCCTATGACCGCCGCCTCAGCCTGCATCTGATGCTACAGCCCTACCTGGCCAACCAGCTGTTTAAAGACCCGGTGATCAATGGTCAAGGCATCCTGGGCCGATGCCTGATCAGTTGGCCCGAGCGCCTGGCCGGCCAGCGACTCTACAAGGCGATCGACCTGACCCAAGATGCCAAAGTCCAGCGCTACCAACAGCGGATCACCACCCTGCTGCAACAGCCCTGGTCGCTTCACCAGGATGGTTCACTCAATCCCGCCGCGCTGGAGCTGACTTCCCGTGCACGTCGTGCCTGGATCGATATTCACGACACCATCGAATGTCAGTCTGGCGAGTTCGGCGAGCTGGCCGGCGTCCAGCCTGTCGCGAGCAAGGCGGCGGCGAATGTACTGCGTATCGCGGGCGTGCTGGCCACGTTTGAAGAGGCCCGTTCGTTGGACGAAGGACACATCCAACGCGCCTCCACGTTGATGGATTACTACCTGGCCGAGATCCAGCGCCTGACCGAACAGGAGCCGGTCAATAGCCGATGCGAAGAGGCAGATCGGCTGCTGCGCTGGCTGGTGCAGAAAGGCTGGACCCACTTCACCATTCGCGACGTCAATCGCAACGGCCCTCGTTTTGCCCGCAAGAGCGCTGACCATACCGCCTCTTTATTGGTCGTACTGATCACTCATCGCTGGCTGAGCAGCCGCGACGGAAAAACTTTCGAGGTCCGCCATGTTTCGCCTCAATGACGCGGTACGCCGCTACCAGACGCAACATCAATCGCAACCTGAATCGCGGCGTGTCGCAGCTTCTGTCGCCACCCTGTCGCCACGCGCCAGACCAGAAACGACGCGGGTTGTCGCCACTGTCGCCGCTGTCGCCACACCACCACTGGAGCCTACCCACCTAGCCCGGCTGATCGAGCAACTGCGTGAGGAAGGGGCACTGCTGCAACACCACGAGAACGCCCTCCTGATCCGCCCGACTCACTGGCAGCAGGTGGACAGGCTCAGCCCTCACTGGAAAGCCTTGCTGCTCTTTCTGCAAACGAACGAAAACGGTGATGACGATGGCCCTGGTCGGTCGGCGTGATGGTCGCAACTTTGGCTATGGCCGCCAGCTGAGCTACGCCGGCCCACAAGCGCTAAAGGATCTGTTTGCCGGCGGCCACTTCGCCACAGTCAAAGCGCATAGCGATCGCTGGCAAGCGTTCGTGCGTTGGTGTCGATCAGAGGATGGTCCCGGTTACAACGATGCGCGTCAGATCGATCAACGGACGCTGCAAGACTACGTCGCGTATCTGCGCCAGCAGATCCAGCAAGGTGAACTCTGCATCGCGACCGCGCAGAACCGCCTGAGCAGCGTCAACCGCACCCTCGCGGCGCTGCGCGGTGATCAGGACGTGAGGATCGCCAGCCCGAGCCAGGCGTTAGGCCAGCAGCGCTCGACCGTACGCACCCGAGCGCCGGACGGCCAAGACCATCAACAGGTGCGGCGAGTGATTGAGGTACTGGGCGAACAGCAACACGAGCGGGTGGCCGCAATTGTCCTGTTGGCCCGAGCAACCGGCATGCGCCTGCGCGAAGCGATCCTGGCTGACCTGCCACGCTTGCACCGCGAAGCCGAACACTTAGGCAGCATCAACATCCAGGACGGCACCAAAGGCGGCCGCTCAGGGGCTTCAGCGCCGCGCTGGGTCGTGGCAAATGAAGAGGTAAAGGCGGCGCTACAGTTGGCTCGTCATGCATCGCCGCCCCGCAGCCGCAACTTGCTGGCCCGAGATGAAAGCTACATCGCGTTCCTGCAACAGACCGTGCTCCCCGCCCGTGAAACGCTGCATGAACACGGGCTGAAGGGCCTTCATGAACTGCGAGCAGCCTACGCCTGCGAGCGTTACGAACAGCTCACTGGCCACGCCGCACCGGTCAATGGTGGTCACTGCTATCGCATTGACCGGGGCCTTGATCAGCAGGCGAGACAACAGATCAGCCTTGAGCTCGGACATAACCGGATCGATGTGGTGTCGGCCTACATTGGAGGTCGAGCATGAGCAAACCTTTCGATATGGCGCTGTTCCTTAGCGGAGTACTGACCGGCTCGACGTCCACTCGACAACGCCACCTACGGCAAGCTCGAATCATACAAGCTGCCATTCAACAACGATGGCAGCGAGACAATCCCTGGACCTGGCAACTTAAGCATGTCCGATGGGTTTTGGCGCATCATCTCAAGGATCGTTCAGAGGCTACCAGATACTACTACCGACTCACTGCGATGCTGATCTGGAAACGTATGCGGTATAAAAGCCTAGATTGTGATGATAGATAATGCAGAAAACGATGTTATATAAAAAGCTTAGTGGCGATGCTGCGGTGAATGCGGCCTATCTACATTTATTCCTAAAGCGGGCGTCGAAATCTACCGGCAAGCGCTTTAGCGCGGGCTGTATTCAAGGCAACCAAAACGTCGGATTTAGACTTAGAGAACTGCCCAATTTTCTGGCCAAATCACTCTTTGCGCACAAGCGCCGATGACCGGCATCTCTTGTCATGATAAAAAAGGGCGTACAGTCAACCGCCATTGAGTAAAGACGCTGCCATACCGTCTAACTGCTTTTTCACCCTGCCCCATTGAGGCATTACCTGCTGCATGAGCCGGTAAAAACGTTCACTGTGGTTATGCTCAGCGATATGGCACAACTCATGCAATATTACGTAGTCAATGCATTCGCGGGATGCTTTAACCAAATGGGGGTTGAGCGTAATACGACCTGTGGGGGAGCAACTGCCCCACTGCGTTTGCATGCTGAGGATGCGCAGTGGCGGCTTGCCAGAAACCCAAAGGGCTTGCTGCAAGACTGCCTCCAGACGTCGATCAAAAACCTCTCGGGCGCGGGTCTTGTACCAAGCGTGCAGTAGCTCGCGCACCTTTCCAGCCGACTTCATCCGGACAGTCACCTCCAACTTGCCACGCAATAGACGCACCTGTTGCAGCTCATCAGGAGCCTCCACGACCTTAAGTACATATTGCTTGCCCAAATAGTAGTGGCTTTCTCCGCTGATGTACTGCCGCGGGCGAACATGCGTGAGCTGAGCGCGGAACTCACGAAGCTGTTGATAAATCCAACGGCCGCGCCGCTTCAGTGCACCCAATACCTGTTCATCGCTAGCGCCGGCCGGTGCACTGACCCGCACGCGGCAATCTGGATCGACCTTGATCAGAATGCGCGAAACCTCGCGCCCCCGTGGCGCCCGCTCAACCTGTATCAACTCATCGGCGTAGTAAAAACTCAGCTCGCTTTGCCCTGGTGGATTAGACGGAGCATTCGTGACGATGGGAGCGCTCATAGACCGGACAAGCCCACCCGCGTAATTTGCACCACCCACTCAACCATGACCTTCGCCTGATCCATGCCGGCCCCCACCGCCTTGCACTCCTTGAAGAGCAGCGGTAACAACTTCTTGCGGATATCGCTTTCAATGTTCTGTGGGTTGATTGAATGTTCGGCCACAGAAGTCATGACCATTTCATCCAGGCTAAAAGCCAGCTTTACCCAGTGCCCCTGTAACTGCTCATCGGCAGAGATCAGGGCTTCCGGAAGGCTTTTCTTGAAAACACCAAAGTAAGCCTGGGCATGGCGGTTACCCGCCAATACGTCCGGCAGTTCATCTAGCTTGCGCGCCTTCAACTGCTGCTCAAAATCGTGGAATAACAGGTACTGCTTGAGCGGATGATCGAACAGCTTTGCGGCATCTTCAATGGCTTGGCGCAGTAACTTAGAAAATGCTTCTTGGGCATAGGGGTCGTCACGTAGCTCCTGCTCAATCATCTTACTCACGCGGGTCTTGATGATATCGGTTTCGTTACGCACCTTGTCCTCACTCCACTGTTCAGGCTTTTGCTGCCCCATTCTGCCAACTTCATAAACACCACCTGGATCTTTAATCTCCACGCCGACTACATGCTTATCCAGCAACTTGCGCACCTGTTCGGCGTACTGGTCATAGCTCACCGTCTCACCGGCATCCTGTTTAGCCAGTTGGCGTAGGCTGGAGAACTGCTTGAGCGTTTCCTTGTAGTGAGCGCGGTCAGCGTCACTGAAGCTGGTGTCCTCGAAGAAAGAGGCTGATTGCAATGCAACCTTCAGGCAACTAGCGAACTCGGTTAGCGCCTCATAGAAGTCCTCGCGCACTTTGAGATTTACATCCACCAGCTCCCCGTCGCGCTCCTGCATCTTGGGTACCAGTACCTGGCGCAACTGTTCGATATCGCCTTTGTTTTTCACATCGGCAAAAATCGCCCAGAGTTTTTTGTGCAGTTGAGGTAGCCGTTTGTACTCGCTGCTCATCTGGCTGTAGAGGCCGGCGATGTCATTTATGTCATAGCCACCCTGAGTGCGTGAAGCCAAATCCTGATATTTCTGAATCGTGGTATCCAACTCGGAGAGAATGCCGCGATAGTCAATCAGCAGGCCGAACTTCTTCAGGGGGTGCAATCGATTGACTCGTGCAATGGCCTGAATCAGGTTGTGCTCCTTGAGCGGCTTATCGATGTAAAGCACGGTATTCTTCGGCTCATCGAAGCCCGTCAGCAGCTTGTCCACTACGATCAAAAGTTTGAGCGAATCATCCTTATCGAAACGCTCAATCAACTGCTTGGTGTAGACCTGCTCATCCGCGCTCCCAACGTTGTTCTTCCACCATTGAGTTACCTCCGGTGAAGCTGCTTCATCCACCTCGGTATTGCCTTCGCGGCTATCCGGTGGACTCATCACCACAGCGCTTTCGAAAAGACTCGCTTCGTCCAGGTATTGCTTGTATTTGATCGCCGACGCCTTACTGTCACAGGCCAACTGCCCTTTGAGGCCTTCATCAATGTTTTTCACGAAGTGGTTGGCGATATCAAGTGCAATCAAGCGAATTCGATCATCTGCGCTGTAGATCTGTCCTTTCTTGGCGAACTTGCGCTTTAGATCGGCCTTCTGCTGCTCGCTCAGCCCTTCAGTGATGCGCTCGAACCAGCTATCGATCGCGCGCGCGTTTACATCCAGATCGGGGATGCGCTCTTCATAGAGCAACGGCGTCACCGCTTGATCCTCCACTGCTCGCTGCATGGTGTATGCATGCACGATGGGACCAAACTTATTTGTGGTCTTGTCGTCTTTGAGCAGGGGCGTGCCAGTAAACGCCACAAAAGCCGCATTGGGCAGCGCCTGTTTCATGCGGATATGGTTTTCACCGCCTTGGCTGCGGTGACCTTCATCGATCAGCACGATGATGTCAGCACTAGTGTTCACGCATTGCGGCAGTTTGGTGGCGCTGTTGAACTTCTGGATTAGGGAGAAAATGATGCGCTCATTACCCTTGCCGATCTGCTCGGCCAAGCGCGTCCCGGAAGTGGCCATCGCGGCTTCGCGATCCTTCTTGCCTGCCAGTTCACCGCCCGAGGCGAAAGTCTTGCTTAGCTGGTTTTCCAGATCGACCCGGTCGGTGACCACCACGATGCGACACTGTTTGAGCGAGTCATGCAGGATCAGCGCCTTGCTCAGGAAAACCATGGTGAATGACTTGCCCGAGCCTGTTGTATGCCAGATCACCCCGCCCTCGCGGCCACCGTCCTTGCGCTTGTGGGTAATCCGCTCGATCAGCCGTTTGATGCCAAATACCTGCTGATAGCGCGCAACAATCTTGCCAGCCTTCTTATCGAACAGGGTGAAGTAGCGAGTAATCTCCAGCAGCCGGGCAGGAGAGAGCAGGCTGATAAGCAACTGATCCTGGTCGGTCAGCGCTAGCTCGCCGCCAGCGATCAGGTTGTCATACCAGTCCAGATCACGGGGAGGACGGTGGCTAAAAATAGAGGCCTTCTCCGCAGCACTCAGCTTGCGGTTCTTCAGCGCATACAACTCTGCGGTGGCGATATCTTCCTCACGCCAAGCCGCCCAGAATTTCGCGGGCGTGCCGCATGTGGCGTAGCGCCCTTCGGTGCCATTGATCGACAGCAACAATTGGCTGTATGCGAATAACCTTGGGATTTCGTCGTGACGCTGGTTGCGCAAACTCTGCGAAACGCCTTCGTCGATGGTCGGGCCTTTCTGCGCATTGCTATCGGGACGCTTGGCCTCAATTACTGCCAGCGGAATACCGTTGACGAAGCAAACAATATCCGGCCTCCGCGACTCCACACCACTGCTGCGCAGCACGCGAAACTCTTCGGTAAAGATGAAGCTGTTATTCGCGGGGTTGTTCCAGTCGATCAACGCCACGGTCGGGTTGGCTTTTTTGCCTTCCACGAACTCTGTCACCGAGATGCCATACAGTAAATGGTTATACAGCCGCTCGTTGGCAGCCTGTAGCCCTTCATTAAGCGCTGGGCTGCACACTTCACTAACCAGATTGTCGATGGCCTTGGCCGATAGCGGATATTCATCACCACCAAACAAAAAACGACGCTTGCTCAGTTGCTCACGCAGCACATCACGCAAAACCACTTCATCACTCTTGCCGGCCCGCGAGGCCAAAGCTTGCTCGGGAGACAGAAACTGCCAACCGAGGTTGCACAGCAGAGCCAGAGCCGGAAGTTTGGCGCTGTATTCTTCCTGAAACTTGGGGGTGGGGGTCACAGGGCATTTCCTTCTTCTTCCGGGGCACGCATATTTACGACTCGTAATGGATCAACGTTTCTTTTTTCACTGCTCAGGCGCTTTTCCAAGCGCTCCAACATTGCCAGCTCTAAAGTATGGGCGGCGATTGCCTGGGCGCTTCTCCGAGGTCCGTATGTCGCGAATGCGCTCGAGCAGCTCATCGCCCCCCAGCGGGGCTCCTTGAACCGGGCATCGTCCATCAGGAGATCTTTCTGCAGACACTCGCGCAAGGTGCGGGTAGCCCACAGACGGAACTGGGTGCAACTCGTCGAGCGCACGCGATAGCCCATGGCGATGATCATCCTGTACGCGCGGACATAGCTGAATATGTGCCCCTAATTTGGCAAAGTCCATTTTGCGCACCGGTACCCGGGCAGCCTGAGCCTTTTCGATCATGAGCCGCCATTTAGGCCAGAACTTCGTCCGCCTGCCGCTCCTGAGCCATGCCTTTAGCTTCGTGACAGAACTCAGCCGGTTCAATGACCAATGCCGGCACAAAGTCATACTCCTGCATATTGCCGGTTAAAAGGGTGCCGTCGAAGTCATAGGCAATCTTAGCTAATCTGAGCCATCAGGCGATCTCCAGTTCACCTACCTGTACACAGCGCTTGCCTGTCAGCAGTTGCTGCATAAGGGCTTTCTTCTCATCTTGCAAACAGGAGAGTTGGGCCTGTAGTGCTTGGATTTCCTGATCTGCTGCTGTAAGTACTGCGGCAATTGCCTTTTGTTCATTTATCTCTGGAATAAAAACTGTTAGTCCAAAAAAATCACTGGGTTTGACGTTAAGCAAACCATGCGCTCGACCGCCTTCGTTGGCGATTTTGCTCAAGCCATTGTTCAGCAGGCCGGACTCAAAATAGTGCTCAAAGAATTCTGGGTTGCAGCTGGTTTCGTCAGTTACTTTAAAGCAGATGTAAAGCGTAGTGACTACACCTTTTTCATATTTATTTAGACGCTTTATCGCACCCATTGGGTACCCGTTGGAGTAACTTTTGTTGTAGGCAAATTGCCCTTTCTTGATTAGGAAATAGTTGTCTAGAGTTTCCGAGGCAACAGTTTTGCTAAAGAACTCCTCCTGTCGGATCAGGCCATGCCGGGCAGATATGGTGACCACGTTGGTATTGGCTTCAGTATTCTTGTTGGTAACTCTGGAGAAAATCTGCTCAAGTCGGACATTTTGCCATGATTTTTGAAAGCCAGGCAGATGTCTGCTGCCTGTCAGCAGCTGCTGCATTAGTGCCCTTTTCTGTTGCTCGCTGTTTGCCAGCAGCAGTTCCGTGGTGGTGATGATCTGATCCCACGTGTACAAAATTTTGGCTATTTTCTTCTGCTCATAAATAGACGCCGGATGCAAAACATAAATCTTTTTTAACTCGCTAGACTTAATTCCTTTTGCCGTTGATCCAGAAGATTTTAAATCAATCAGCCTTTGGCCGTTCGAGGAAAGCAAGTATTGAAGGAGGAATTCAGAATCCAATTTACCGTTAACACGCAAGCATACAGTTCTTTGCCCTATCGCATATTTTCCATGTGATGGAAATCTGCAAGCATTACCTAGCGGAGCCTCTGTCGTAAAAAGTATATCTCCGCCTTTAGGTAGCCCACGAGAAGTCCATTCGTCGTATTGGTTTGCTTGAATATATTCCTGCTCTGAAAAATCCAAGAAACCGGATTTGATATTTCGAGCAGTTATTAGGGGGATTCCTGACTCGGCTTTAGGTACAGAAATTCCACGGTAATCAATTACTATTTCTAGAAGCTGTATTAGAGGCTTCTCCTTCCACCCCTCAGGCACCATAACCCAGCTCCTTTAAGTAAGCATCCATCTGAACTTCTAGTTCTGCCAGCTGGATTTTGAGCTGCTTGCGCGTGGTTCGGACTGCCATCAGATCGATCTCTTCCTCTGCCTCGAAAGTATCCACATAGCGCGGGATATTAAGGTTGTAATCGTTATCGCGGATTTCCTGCAGACTAGCGCGGTGGCTGTATTTGTCCGTGTTGATGCGGTGTCGGTAGGTGATGAGAATATTCTGGATTTGCTCTTCGCCTAGCAGGTTCTGGTTCTTACCGGCTTTGAAGTCACGGCTGGCGTCGATAAACAGCACGTTCTCGTCGGTCTTGGACTTGTTGAAGACCAGGATTGCCGCCGGGATGCCGGTGCCGTAGAAGAGTTTTTCCGGAAGGCCGATTACCGTATCAAGTAGGTTTTCTTCGATCAGTTTCTGGCGGATTTTACCCTCCGCTGCACCACGGAACAGAGCGCCATGGGGTACCACCACAGCCATGCGCCCGGTCTTCGGCTTTAGCGTTTCGATCATGTGCAGGATAAAGGCGTAGTCGCCTTTGCTTTTCGGTGGAATGCCTCGCTTAAAGCGACCAAATTGATCGTGCTCGGCTTCTTCATGGCCCCACTTGTCCAGCGAAAACGGGGGGTTGGCGGTGACGATATCGAATTTCAGCAGTTGGCCATTCTTATCAAGTAGCTTAGGGTTGCGTAGGGTGTCGCCCCACTCGATTTTGTGGTTGTCTTCGCCGTGGAGAAACATGTTCATCTTGGCCAGTGACCAGGTGGAGCCGATGGCTTCCTGGCCATACAGGGCGTATTGCTTGCTATTGTGATGTTCACGCACCTTGCGCCCGCACTTCATCAGCAACGAGGCCGAGCCGCAGGCCGGGTCGCAGATTGTGTCGCCCGGTTGCGGGTCCAGCAACTCGGCGATCAGCTCCGAAACTTCCGGCGGTGTGTAGAACTCACCGGCCTTCTGCCCGCCGCTTGCGGCGAAGTTCTTGATCAGGTACTCGTAAGCATTGCCAATCACATCCAGACTGCCGACGCGGGACGGCTTGAGGTTGAGTTCAGCCCCTGCGAAGTTTTCCAGTAGGTGGCGCAGAATGGTGTTCTTCTGCTTTTCTTCGCCGAGCTTGTCGGTGTTAAAGGAGATGTCCTGGAACACGCTCTTGCCGGCATCCTTGAGCTTGGTGCCGTTGGCTTCCTCGATAGCGTGCAAGGCCTGGTCGATTCGCTCACCGTTACCTGGCTCATGGCGACGCTCGTAGAGTGCGTAGAAGCTGGCATCACGTGATAACACGAAACGCTCGTTCTTTAGCATTTCCTCGATCAGCTCTGGCTCGTCACCGTAGTCCTTTTTATAGTTGTCGTAGTGATCCTGCCAGACATCGCTGATGTATTTAAGGAACAGCATGGTGAGGATGAAATCTTTGTAGGTGTCCGCGCTGATGGTGCCGCGAAAGATGTCGCAGGCTGCCCACAGCGCCTTGTTAATATCGTCCTGGTTTACTTTGTTGTTCATGGTTCAAGCCTTAATAAGGTGCTGGTAAATGCCTTGCAGCATCTGCTCTCTGTTAGTTTTCAGGCGTGCGATCAGTTCATCCTCTTCATCCCACACTGCTTGCAGGGCAATCAGCTTTTGCTGGGACGCGAGCGGTGGAAGCGGGATCTGCATTTCCATCAAGGACGCTTTGCCGATGGCTTGAATCGCACTGCCGCTGCGCTCAAGGCTACGTTGGCTTTGCGGCAAGTTGATCAGCCAGCACAGGTATGCCGGCAGTACCGTTGACCGTTTAGCCGTAACAATAAAAAACTGGCTGGTCGCTACAACCGACTGCTCGCCTACATAGAGTACGGCCTTGTTGGTATCACCGCGGGCGATCACGGTGATTTCGCCTGGCTGAAGCAGAGGTGGAGCGGTACGAGCGTCCCAGGTAACGACAGTCAGCGTATCGGGTTCAATCGCTGCGTTTTGGCGCAGATCCTTGATCTGCAGCACGCGAACATCGCCAGACGGGTCATGCTCCAGCGCACCGCGGAAGGTGTATCCGGAGCGGATATCAGCAAGTTCGCTCAACTTGAACAACTGGGTTGGCATAAATAGCTCTGGGGAAAAGCGCCATCCTTGGCGCAACAAGAGTGGTCAGACTTCGCAGCGTTGGTACTGGTTCTGCAGCCATTTTGCTTGCTCGTCCGCCAGCCCATACCACGCAGCGTCGCCCTTAAGGCGAGTTACAAGCAAGCCGTCATCAGCATCCATTACTGTTTTGAGGTTATCCCGCACCTGAGCTGCAGTCTGGGTCGTGGCAATAATCCAGGTGGACTCCAGCGGTCGGCACCAAGTGCCATAGGCTTTGATGCGCTCATACAGGGATTGGTAATCACGTTTCTTACGCAGGTCATAGGTAATTTGGTACAGTTTCATAGCTCTAGCTCTCCTAACGAGTCAGTTATTGCAATAGCGGCAGGGTGCAACCTGCCGCGCCATTTTTTGTGCAGTAGGGAACCTACTGAATCTGGCGGGATAAATATCGCCCGATATCGGCTCGACGTCAACATTTTTTTGCAGTAGACGGCCTACGGAGGCTAATTGGATGTCAGGATCGGTGCAGAATCGCATTTCGCTTGCGGCTTCACGCCTCCCAGCCTAAACCGCTGCAATCCTTCTCTACCTTGTCCTGATACCGCCGACGGAAATGGCCCGAGTTAATCGCTCCTGCCTTTTTTTCTCAAGACTACGCACGGTGTCAGAACGCACTGGTGATTTTTTAGAGATCAATCGTGTCGACGGTATTCCATTTGGTATTCCACCCTACTACGCCGGAAACAGATTAATCATTGAAAACAGTAGAGTAGAAGATCGTTTCAAATTACCCCGGCCCAAAGCAACCCAAAACCCGCCCCCACGCGGGTTTTATTGCATCTATAACCCCAACTTCCCCCTCCCCCCACCATAACCCCAAGAAATCATCACCATCACCAATCGCACTTTTACTCCGCCGCACCCGCTGATTAGCATCGCAAAGGTACCCCCTCCTCAAGCCAAGGAAGACCTGCATGCCCTACAGCCTTTCCATCGCAGCGGTGTTGGCGTTGTTGTTGATCGCCCTGTCCGTCAATGTGTCCCGATTGCGCCTGCGCTACCGGGTCAGTTTTGGTGATGCCGGCAATCCGGCGCTGACGGCGGCCATTCGCGCTCACGGCAATAGCCTTGAACAGTCCGTGCTGTTCATCTTGCTGCTCTACTTCATCGATACCGCGACCTCACTCAATTCGGCGTGGGTGGTGGGGCTGGGCGCAGGTTTTGTCGTGTTGCGCCTGACGTATTGTTGGGCACTGTTCAGCAGGCGCTTGCGGGGGCGTCAGGTGAGTCATGGCCTGAGCATGCTGATGCTGCTGCTCACTGCTGTGATGTTGCTCAGCGAGGGGGTTGGCGCATGAAGTCCGACAGCCAGAAGATAGCCCTCTACCGCAAGGTCAATGGTTTCACCGGACCGCTGGCGCGCAGTCGCTGGCACTGGCGGACGCGCTGGCTTGCACGTCTGCTGGCGCAGTGGGTCTGGTGGAAAAATGCCGGTCGCCGCCAACAACAGGTGGCGGACATCGCCCAGGAGTGGCAGCGGCTGTTTGGCTTGCCACACCTGTGGCCCATCGAGCGAATCAGTGACGGCACCGCTTACTGCCGCATTCTCTTTCCTTGTTCGCTGGAGGGCAGCGGTGACGTTGCCGCGTGCCACCGGCTGATGGAGTACGACCGCGCCCTGCTGGAGAAGATCGGCGGGCGTTTGGTGGTGCTGCAGTCCCGTGCCGATCCACGGGTCACTGGCGGCTGCAAGGTTGCCATTCGCCCGTTGGGCGATACGCGCGAAGATCTGATTCCCGCTCGCCTGCTCGATTGAGCTGAGCTAGCCTTGCCGACTATCGAAGACGCCGTGAAGATAAGGCTTCGCGATCCGCCAGGGAGTGCTCAGGGTGCGTTTGGAAATGAAACACTTGCACTTGGTGCACAGTATTTGCGAGACCGGCAATCTGACCCGCGCGGCAGAGCAGTTGTTTCTATCCCAGCCGGCCCTCAGCAAGCAACTGGCCGAACTGGAGGATCGCCTGGGATTTCTGTTGTTCCACCGCTCGCGCAAGGCCATGCTGCCAACCGAGGCGGGCCTGGCGTTCAACACTCATGCACAGCGCATTCTCGACGACACGGCGGCCCTCAGCGAATACCTGGCACGTTATGGCCGCGGCGATACCGGACGCCTGCGCCTGAGCATCGACCCACTGCACCGTTGCGACTGGCTACCGACCTGGCTGCAGGCCCTGCGCAGTCGTTTGCCCAATGTCCAGGTGCAGATCAGGCCAGTGCCGGACTTGCTCTGTAGCCTGCGACAGGGTGAAAGCGACCTGATCATCCTCGGCGAAACCAGCCACGCTCCCGACACTCGCTTTCAGCCACTGCACGGCGATGAACTGGTCGCCATCCTGCCTCCCGACCATGCGCTGGCCACACGTCCCTGGCTGATGCCGACAGACCTGGCCGGACAGACCCTGCTCTATCACTTCGACCTGGAACAGTCCTATCTGTATCGGCGTTACCTGCGCCCGCAGCAGATTCAGCTGGGTTCGTTGCAGCACATCCAGGACGTCCCCGCCCTCATTGCCCTGGTCCGCCTGGGAGTAGGCATGAGTCTGCTGCCTCGGCGCTTGCTCAATGGCGATGAACGGAACCTGTTGGTGCGCCCAATCGGTGAGCAGGGGTTTCACTTCAACTGGTACCTGGCCACGAAGCGGGAGGACACCCGACCCACCGTGCAAGTCGCCATGGCGTTGCTGAGCGAGATGCTGCATTCACCCAACTGACGCGCCACGGCGTGGTTTCGACATCCGCTGCGTCAGCGCTTTAGCACTTCTTCCCCTGTGCCTGGGCCTCGGCCCACACCCGCGCCTCCTGCTCGCGCAACTCCGGCGTAAACGCCTCCCCAAAATCCTCCATCTCAAACACCTGCCGAATCTCGATCTCAGCCTCCGTACCCGGCATCGGATTCGGGCAGCGCTTGACCCATTCAACCGCCTCCTCTTTGGACTTCACCTGCCACAACCAAAACCCGGCAATCAGCTCCTTGGTCTCGGCAAACGGCCCGTCGATGACTGTGTGCGTGTCCCCCCTGAAACGCACCCGTGCGCCTTTGCTGCTGGGGTGCAGGCCTTCGCCGGCGAGGAGGATGCCGGCGTTGAGCAGTGCTTCGTTGTAATTGCCCATCGCGGTCAGCAGTGCTTGGCTGGGCATTTTGCCGGCTTCGGAATCCTGGCTGGCTTTGATGATGATCATGAAGCGCATGGCGGTTTCTCCTTTCGATTGAGTGACCTGACAAGTAGTCGAATGGCCGCTGCGCCAATCGACGGTACGGGGCAAAAAAACTGCCGCCGTGCAGCCACCCGGGGCACTGGCCAAGCCTTGGATTCCTGCTAAGGGCTGCAGCCCCCGGTGCTGAAAATGCCGGAAGTGTGATACCTATAGCGCCCCGTCGAACCCACGCGACACCCGAGGCTCTGCATGAAGTTCACCACCATTTCCGTTGCGCGCAAGCTCAAGTTCTACCAACTGGTGGTGTTCGACCAGGTGCTGCAAAGCGGCTCCCTGGTCCGGGCTGCGCAGGCGCTGAACCTGACTCAGCCGGCGGTGACCAAGATCATTCATGAGCTGGAATCGTACTTCGATGCTCCGCTGCTGATTCGGGGCAATCGTGGGGTCAGCGCCACCGAACTGGGTGAACTGGTGGTGCGCCGAGCCAAGTCGTTGCTGGCCGAACTGCGCTCATTGACCGACGAGGTCAACGCCTTCCAGGAGGGCACCTCGGGGCACGTGATGGTGGGGACGCTGATCTCCGCGTCCACCTCGTTGCTGCCCCGGGCCATGCAGTTGCTCAAGCAACAGGCACCGGGGGTGCTGGTGTCATTGCGGGTCGGGCAGATGGACCAGTTGTTCCCGGCGCTGGCCGTGGGCGAAGTGGACCTAGTGGTGGGCCGGGTGCCTGACGACTGGCGCTGGCGCAACGAGTCGCCGATGCTCGACGTCGAGGTGCTGTATGCCGAGCAATTGAGTGTGGTGGCCGGAGCCAATCATCCCCTGCAAGGCCAGGCACCGGTCAGCCTTGCCGATCTGCACGCCTACCCATGGGTGCTGCCGACCCGCGATTCGCTGCTGCGCCGCACCGCCGACAAGCTGTTCGCCGACGCCAACCTGAGCACCCCGGGCAACGTGGTCGAGTCGCTGTCGATCCTCACCAACATCACCCTGATGCAAGACCAGCAGACCGTGGCACTGATGCCCTACGAGGCGTCGCAGCAGTTTGTCAGCGCCGGCCTGCTCAAGGCCTTCGACCTCGGCGCGCCGTTGCAGTTTGGCGATATCGGCTGCTTCTTCTCCAACACCCGCGCCCTGGGGCCGGCAGCACGGCTGTTCCGCGAATGCCTGAACCAAGCGCGTAGTGAGTCGGATCAACTCCCATAGGGGAAATTCGGAAAGATCGCAACCTTCGGCAGCTCACCTGGTATTCCAGATCGACATATCAAGGCGCGACCTTTTTATTATTCACTAATATCCACCCTCCCTACACTCCCTCCGACTACCCACGTTTTCCGGAGGTTGATGTGTCTGCACCCCTGCAGTTGCTGCGTAATTACATCTCGGGCGAATTCGTCGCCAGCGAGCAGACCTTCCCCAATGTGTCGCCCATCGACGGCCGTACCCTCAGCCAGGTCTGCGAAGCCGACGAAGCCCTGGTGGCGCGCGCCGTCGCGGCGGCCAAGGCTGCGCAGCACGGGCCCTGGGGTGACTACAGCGCGAGCCAGCGTGCCGCCGTGTTGCAGCGCATCGCCGATGCCATCGAACGCCGCTTCGAAGACTTCGTCGCCGCCGAAGTGGCCGACACCGGGCGCCCGGTCCAACAGGCGCGGACCCTGGACATCGCCCGCGGCATTCACAACTTCCGCACCTTCGCCGAACTGATCAATCAGGCCGGCAGCGAGTGCTTCGAAATGCGCGCCGCCGATGGCAACGACGTCTTCAGCTACTCGGTGCGCAAGCCCCACGGCGTGGTGGCGATCATCTCGCCGTGGAACCTGCCGATGCTGCTGATGACCTGGAAAGTCGCCCCGGCCCTGGCCTGTGGCAACTCGGTGGTGATCAAGCCCTCCGAGGACTCCCCTTCCACCGCCACCTTGCTGGCCGAGGTGATGCACGAAGTCGGACTGCCGGCAGGCGTGTTCAACCTGGTACACGGCTTCGGCCCGGGCTCGGCCGGTGAATTCCTGACCCGTCACCCGGACGTCGACGCCATCACCTTTACCGGTGAGTCGCGCACTGGCGAAACCATCATGAAAGTCGCCGCCGAAGGCATCCGGGACGTATCGTTCGAACTGGGTGGCAAGAACGCCGCGGTGGTGTTTGCCGACTGCGACTTTGACGCAGCAGTGGCCGGCGTCCTGCGTTCGAGCTTCACCAACTCAGGCCAGGTCTGCCTGTGCTCGGAGCGGGTGTATGTGGAACGGCCGATCTACGAGCGCTTCGTCGCCGCCATGAAGGCCGGTGCCGAGGCGCTGAAGATCGGCTACCCGGATGAAGACGGGGTGAACATGGGCTCGCTGATTTCCCACAAGCACCGCGACAAAGTCCTGGGCTACTTCGAACTGGCCCGCAGCGAAGGCGCAACCCTGGTCACGGGCGGCGGCGTGCCGCACTTCGGCGATGAGCGCGACAACGGTGCCTACGTGCAACCGACCATCTGGACCGACCTCGGTGACGACGCCCGCTGCGTGCGCGAAGAAGTGTTCGGCCCGGTGTGCCATATCGCCCCGTTCGACCGCGACGAGGAAGTGGTGCAACGGGTCAACGACTCGGCCTATGGCCTCGCCACCGCCCTGTGGACCCGTGACCTGAAACGCGCGCACCGGCTTTCGCGGCGCTTCGAGGTCGGCATGGTCTGGGTCAACACCTGGTTCCTGCGCGACCTGCGCACCCCGTTTGGCGGCACTCGCCTGTCCGGGCTGGGCCGTGAAGGGGGCCGTCACTCCCTGGATTTCTACTCGCAAATCACCACCATCTGCGTCAACCCTTGAGCCCCGGAGTCTCGTCCATGCATGCAGCTCTCATCGAAGCGGCCAACCGGCTGCGCCAGGCCGAACGCGACGGGCAACCCTGCCCGCCGGTTCGCGAACTGATCGCCAGTGCCCTCGCCGCAGATCCCTCGGCAGACCCGGTCGCCCTCGCCTACGCCGTGCAGCACCACAACACCCAAGCCGCCATCACGGCTGGGCAGCGTCCGGTCGGGCGCAAGATCGGCCTGACCTCCTACGCGGTCCAGCAGCAACTGGGGGTCGATCAGCCGGACTTCGGTCAACTGTTCGCCAGCATGGCCCGTGGCGACGATCAGCCAATTGCCTGGCGTGACACCCAGCAGCCCAAGGTCGAGGCGGAAATCGCCCTGGTGCTGGAACACGACCTGTGCCACGAGCGCCACACCATGGCCGACCTGATCCGCGCCACGGCCTTCGCCCTGCCGGCCATCGAAGTGGTGGGCAGCCGCATCGCCCAATGGGACATCCGCCTGGTCGACACCATCGCCGACAACGCCTCTTCAGGCCTGTTCGTGCTCGGCAGTCGCCCGGTGCAACTGGCGCAACTGGACCTGGTGCACTGTGGCATGAGCATGACCCTGGGCGGCGAGCCGGTATCGGTGGGCGCCGGTGCGGCGTGCCTGGGCAACCCGTTGAACGCGGCGCTGTGGCTGGCCGACACCATGGTCCGGTTCGGTGCGCCGTTGCGCGCCGGCGACATCCTCCTGACCGGCGCCCTCGGGCCGATGGTCGCGGCGCAACCGGGCAATGTGTTCACCGCCCACATCCAGGGCCTGGGCAGCGTCACCGCCGCCTTCGAGCGGAGCACTGAGCATGACTGACAAACTGAAGGTCGCCATCATCGGCTCCGGCAACATCGGCACCGACCTGATGATCAAAATCCTGCGCAACGCCCGGCACCTGGAAATGGCCGTGATGGTCGGCATCGACCCGGCCTCCGACGGCCTGGCCCGTGCCGCACGCATGGGCGTGGCGATCACCCACGAAGGGGTTGAAGGCCTGGCACGGATGGACGTGTTCCAGGACATCGACTTCGTGTTCGATGCCACCTCCGCCGGCGCCCATGTCGCCAACGACGCGTTCCTGCGGGCCATCAAGCCAGGCATCCGCCTGATCGACCTGACGCCGGCGGCGATTGGCCCGTACTGCGTGCCGGTGGTCAACCTGGAACAGAACCTGGACCAGCTCAACGTCAACATGGTCACCTGCGGCGGCCAAGCGACGATCCCGATGGTGGCCGCGGTGTCACGCATCGCCAAGGTGCACTACGCCGAGATCGTCGCCTCCATCGCCAGCAAGTCCGCCGGCCCCGGCACCCGGGCCAACATCGACGAATTCACCGAGACCACCTCCAAGGCCATCGAAGTCATCGGCGGCGCCGGCAAGGGCAAAGCGATCATCGTGATGAACCCGGCCGAGCCGCCCCTGATGATGCGCGACACCGTGTTCGTGCTCTCGGACGCCGCCGATCAAGCCCAGGTCCAGGCCTCCATCGAAGAGATGGCGGCTGCGGTGCAGGCCTATGTACCGGGCTATCGCCTCAAGCAAAAAATACAGTTCGACGTGATCCCCGAGCAGACACCGCTGCACATCCCGGGCCTGGGCACCTTCTCGGGGCTCAAGACCTCGGTGTTCCTCGAGGTCGAAGGGGCCGCCCATTACTTGCCCGCCTACGCCGGCAATCTCGACATCATGACCTCCGCTGCCTTGGCCACCGCCGAGCGCATGGCGCAGTCGATGCTCAACGCCTGAGGAGCCTGCGATGACCTTCAACCCCGGCAAAAAGCTCTATATCTCCGACGTGACCCTGCGTGACGGCAGCCATGCGATTCGTCACCAGTACTCGCTCCAGAACGTGCAGGACATCGCCCGCGCCCTGGACAAGGCCCGCGTCGACGCCATCGAAGTGGCCCACGGCGACGGCCTGCAAGGGTCGAGCTTCAACTATGGTTTCGCCGCCCACACCGACCTTGAGTGGATCGAAGCCGCGGCGGATGTGATCAGCCACGCCAAGATCACCACCTTGCTGTTGCCCGGGATCGGCACGGTTCACGACTTGAAAGCGGCCTACAACGCCGGGGCACGGGTGGTGCGCATCGCCACCCATTGCACCGAGGCGGACGTCGCCCGACAGCACATCGAGTACGCCCGCGCGCTGGGCATGGACACCGTGGGGTTCTTGATGATGAGCCACATGATCCCCGCCGAGCAGCTCGCCGCCCAAGCCAAACTGATGGAAAGCTACGGCGCCACGTGCGTGTACATGGCCGACTCCGGTGGCGCGATGAGCATGCAGGATGTGCGCGATCGTTTCCGTGCCTTCAAGGCGGTGCTCAAACCCGAGACCCAGACCGGCATGCACGCCCACCACAACCTTTCGCTGGGGGTGGCCAACTCGATTGTCGCGGTCGAGGAAGGCTGCGACCGTATCGACGCCAGCCTCGCGGGCATGGGCGCCGGTGCCGGCAACGCGCCGCTGGAAGTGTTCATCGCCGCCGCCGAGCGCCTGGGCTGGAACCACGGCACCGACCTCTACACCTTGATGGACGCCGCCGACGATATCGTCCGCCCGCTGCAGGACCGCCCGGTACGGGTCGACCGCGAAACCCTGGCCCTGGGGTATGCCGGCGTCTATTCCAGCTTCCTGCGCCACGCGGAAATCGCCGCGCACAAATATGGCCTCAAGGCAGTGGACATCCTCGTCGAGCTGGGCAAGCGCCGCATGGTCGGCGGCCAGGAAGACATGATCGTCGACGTCGCCCTGGACCTGCTCAAACGCTAACCCAAACAACATCCCCTTGTGGGAGCGAGCTGGCACGTTCGCCCTTGGAGCAACCCCCATGACCACCGATATTGCCTACATCGCCCAGGCCCTGGACCAGGCAGCACGCAAAGCCGAAGCCGTGGCGCAGTTCAGTACCCAGTCGCCGTTTACCCTCGATGAGGCCTACCTGATCCAGCGTGCGTCGATGCAGCACCGCTACGCAGCGGGCGAGCGCCAGATCGGCCTCAAGCTGGGCTTCACCAGCCGGGCGAAGATGATCCAGATGGGCGTCGACAGCCTGATCTGGGGCTGGCTCACCGACGCCATGCTCGAAGAAGACGGCGGCGTCGTCGACCTGCAGCGCTTCATCCATCCACGGGCCGAACCCGAGGTGTGCTTTCTCACCCGGCGCACCATCGACCGCCCCTTGACCGCCCTGGAAGCAGTCGACTACCTGGAAGCCGTGGCACCGGCGATCGAGATCATCGACTCGCGCTACCAGGCCTTCAAGTTCAGCCTCGAAGACGTAGTCGCCGACAACTGCTCCTCCGCCGGGCTGGTGGTCGGCGCCTGGTCCCGGAACTTCGCCGCCCTGGACAACGCCGGGGTGCTGATGCGCGTCAATGGCCGGGTGGTCCAGGCCGGCTCAACCGCCGCGATCCTCGGCCACCCGCTGCGCAGCCTGGTGCAGGCCTCGCAGTTGCTGGCCAAGGCCGAGATCGCCCTGCCGGCCGGCAGCCTGATCATGGCCGGTGCCGCCACCGCCGCCGAAGCCCTGAGCCCGGGCGCCCATGTCAGCGTACAGATCGCCGGTTTCGGCGAATGCGGCTTCAGCGTTGCCAACCACCCAGGAGCAGGACAATGAGCCTCAATCGATCAACCGTGGTCGCCGGCAAGGCAACGCCACGGGGACGTTTCCCCCACATCAAGCGTGCCGGTGATTTCCTCTACGTGTCCGGCACCAGCTCGCGGCGTCCCGACAACAGCTTCGAGGGCGTGGAAGTCGATGCCCTGGGCACCACCCGCCTGGACATTCGCGCACAGACCCGCGCCGTGATCGAGAACATCCGCGACATCCTCAACAGCGAAGGCGCGGGCCTCGCGGACCTGGTCGAACTCAGCAGTTTTCTCGTCGACATGAACGACTTCGACGGTTACAACCAGGTCTACGCGCAATACTTCGACGAAACCGGCCCGACCCGCACCACCGTGGCCGTGCACCAACTGCCCCACCCGCACTTGCGCATCGAAATCAAAGCCGTGGCCTACGCCCCCCTCAACGCTTAAGGACAACAAGATGGACAAGCATCACTTCAGTCCACCCCTGAACTTCAATCGCTGGATCGAAGAATACGCCCACCTGCTCAAGCCCCCGGTGGGCAATCGCCAGCTGTGGAAAGACAGCGACACCATGGTCACGGTGGTCGGTGGCCCCAACCAGCGCACCGACTTCCACGATGACCCGGTGGAGGAGTTCTTCTACCAGTTCAAGGGCAACGCCTACCTGAACATCTGGGACCGTGGCCAGTACGAGCGCATCGATTTGCGCGAAGGCGACATGTACCTGATGGCCCCGCACGTGATCCACTCCCCCCAGCGTCCGGAGCCGGGCAGCCTGTGCCTGGTGATCGAAAAGTCCCGTCCGCCGGGGCAGTTCGATGCCCTGCAGTGGTCCTGTGCCCATTGCGGCACCCTGGTCAAACGCTATGAGTTGCAATTGCAAAGCATCGTCAACGACCTGCCACCGGTCTATGAACAGTTCTACGCCACCAGCGACGCCGAACGACGTTGCCAGGGTTGCGGTGAGATCCACCCCGGTCGCGATTGGCAAACCTGGCACCGCACCCTCGAAGCGGTGAAACGCCCATGAAAATCGACATGCATTCGCACTTTTTCCCCACCATCAGCCAGGCCGAGGCGGCACGACTGAGTGCCGACCGTGGGCCGTGGCTGCACACCAGCGGGCGCACCGGGCAGATCATGCTCGGCGACCAGCCGTTCCGTCCGGTGCATGACGTGCTATGGGACATGCACCGGCGCATCGAGCACCTCGACGAACAGGGCCTGGACGTGCAGATCATGTGCGCCACGCCGGTGATGTTCGCCTACGACGCACCGATCGAGCGTGCCCTGCCCTGGGCGCAACTGATGAACGACCGCGCCCTGGAAATGACCGCCGTGGCCCCGGACCGGCTCAAGGTCCTGGCCCAGGTGCCGTTGCAGGACATCGACGCCGCCTGCCGCGAGGCCAGCCGGGCCAAGGCTGCCGGTCATGTGGGCGTGCAGATTGGCAACCACGTCGGCAATCAGGACCTGGACCATGAAGGCCTGGTGAGGTTTTTCACCCACTGCGCCGAAGACGACATCCCGGTGCTGGTCCACCCCTGGGACATGATGGGCGGCGAGCGCATGCGCAAGTGGATGCTGCCGTGGCTGGTGGCGATGCCGGCGGAAACCCAACTGGGGATTCTGTCGCTGATCCTGTCTGGCGCCTTCGAACGCATTCCCACGTCACTGCGCCTGTGCTTTGCCCACGGCGGTGGCGGCTTCGCCTTCTTGCTGGGGCGCGTGGACAACGCCTGGCAACACCGCGATATCGTCCGCGAAGACTGCCCGAACCTGCCATCGAGCTACGTCAAACGCTTCTTCGTCGACTCCGCCGTGTTCGACCCGCGTTCGTTGAAATTGCTGGTGGACGTGATGGGCAGCGACCGGGTAATGCTCGGCTCCGACGCCCCGTTCCCCCTCGGGGAACAGAACATTGGTGCCGGCGTGATCGAGCATCCGCAACTGGATCAGGCGACCAAGGCCCAGATCCTGGGAAGCAATGCCCAGGCGTTCTTCGGGCTCTGACCCATTGCTGCACCCAGCCCCGCCGCAAGCCATTGCCGCGGGGCTTTTTCATGCCCCACACACAGTGTTTTTGGCTACCCACAGATTTTGCAGACACCCACCGAGATCTTGGCTGCCCACAGATTGTGCAGACACCCACCAGTCCAGTGTGGGAGCGGGCTTGCCCGCGATGGCAGTGTGTCAGGCACCATCAATATTGAATGTCCCGGCCCCATCGCGGACACACCGGGATCGTGGTCGCTCGCAGGTTTTCCAGGCACAAAAAAGGCGCCTTTCGGCGCCCGCTTTCAGCGTTGCTTAAAACTTGTAGCGCACCCCCATTTGCAGCCCCTCAGGGTTCTCGTTGCGCAACGGGCTTTCCAGGTTCCAGCTCACCGGGTAACGCACGTCCGAGTCGCGGTTGTGATGCACGTAGCCGTACACCGCGTACAGGTCGGTCTGCTTGTTGAAGTTGTAGATGTACGCCAGGTTGATGCCCGTGGCGTCGCTCAAGGCTTCGTTCTTGCGGTCGTCCTTGTAGACCAGGCTGACGGCAATGTTCTGGGTGTCCCAGAAATTGTGTCGAATACCCAACTGCAGGTCGCTGCCATTGGATTCAAAATCCACCCACGGCGCGTAGGCGTAGTAACCGACGTAACGGTGATAGACCGCCATCAGGTCCGTGGTGCCCATGGTGTAGACCACGGTGAAGTAGGCATCCGTCGCCTGCTCCATGGTGTGCTTGTCCCACAGGTTGCGCTGGTACTTGCGATCCACCGCGGCGGCAAAGTACCAGGGGCTGTCCGCCCAGTAGTCGATGCTGGTGCTGTAGACCACACCGTCGCGACTGCCATCGTTCTCGCCCAGGGTGGCCATGCCACGGAACTGATAGCCCTCGTAGCGTGGGCTGATGTACATCAGCGAGTCGTCTTCACGCCACGGTGCATAGAACACCTGGACGTTGTTGACCAGGCTGTAGTCGTTGCCATACAGGGGGTCGGCATAGCCGTAACTGTTGGCGGATGGGGTGTCCTGGCGACCGGCGCTGAGGGTCCCCCAACGCTCTGAAATCACCTGGTAATAGACTTCGCGCTTACCCGTCGAGTCATCGGAATGGGGGTTGTACATGGCTTCGTAGACGGCATTGAGCTTGATGTCGTCCGTCACTTCCTGGAAATACTTGAACTGGATGCGGTTGGAGCTCAAGCCCGCACCCGTCAGTCGATCCACGGTATCGCCTCCCGAGCGCGCCACTTCGTACGTCAGGTCAACCACCCCGGACACCTTGAACTCCGCATAGCAAGCGCCACTCATCAACGGAAGGGCGAGCAATAGTTTGCGCATGAAAAACTCCGGACACTGCAAAAGCGCTGGTCGGTGGTTCGTTGTCGAACCACCGCCAGACTTTGCTTACTTGTTGTTATGGTGAGTTGTCTGGTTTTCAGTCCCGGGCCGGCCAGATTTTGCTCGGAGCCTCGAAATTCGGCTTGCCCAGCAATGGCGTCGACAGGGCATAGAAGCCGTGGTTGGTGAAGACCCAGATCAGGTTGCGGTCGTACTCGGTGTAGGTGCCATGGGTCAGGTTGCCCATCGCATAACTGGCCACGTTCTTGGTGTCGAACGGCGGCACGAAGTAGGCGCCGATGGTCGGTTTGCCTGGCTCACGCACGTCGAACACCTGGACCCCGGCGTTGTAGAACGCGTACGGCAGGATGCCCTCGCGCGAGACGCCTGGCTGGGTGTAGTAACCGGAACGCTTGGGCCCGAAGCTGCCCTTGCGCTGGCAGTAGTCGGTGAACGCAGCGTCTGCCGGTGGCGTCGGACGCGGCAGAACGTGCTGGATCGCCGGCTTCTGCGGGTTGCTGACGTCCACCGCGAAGATGTCCTTTTTCGCCTCGAAACAATCTTCCGACAGTGGGTAGCCACTGAAGTAGATGATCCCGGTCTTCTCCACTTGCGAGACGTCGATGTTGTCGCCTTCGGTACCGGCCACGCTCACCGGAAACTCCAGGTGACCGACCACTTTCATGTTGTCGGCCTGGGTGATGTCGACCACATAGAGCCCCATCCCGCCCATGGCGGCGTAGCCGTACTTGCCACCCTGCTCGACGGTTTTCGGAATGAACAGCGACATGCGCGCGCCCATCCAGGACGCACGGTTACCGGCACGCGGGTTGGCCTTGAACACCGCCTCGTGTTGCGGGTCACCGACGATCTGGCCGGGAATGGTCAGCATGTCCAGCAGCTTGGGATTGCTCGGGTCGGACATGTCCCAGGACTGGTAGCCGGCGTTGTACAGGTCGTTGGGGTATTCGGTCAGTGCGTACTTGTCGCTCGGTGCGGCGGCCACGTACATCACGTCGCCCCCGAAATAGGCGGGAATGTCACGCACGCCGGAGCCCTGCTGTTCGCCGATCGGCGCATCCGGGTGTTCGATGTCGGTGGTGCGGGTGGCGATCAGTTTCCAGTCGTCCGGCAACGGGCCATTCATCTCGTAGACCTTGAAGCCTTTGAGGTGCTTGGACTTGCGGATGGCCTCGACTTTGTCAGGCTCGCGGTACTTGTCGCTCAACACGCCAAAACGGCGAACCTCGAAGGACTGGACCATGATGTTCTTGCCCAGTTTCTTGTTCCACTGCACCGATGCCGCGCCAAACATATCGTCTGGGGCGTAGGGGTTTTCTTCCTTGCTCGGGCCGTCCGCGCCCCAGGTCGAGCCCTTGGTGAACACCAGCTTCACGTCTTTGGGGTGGGTGATATCGAAGATCTTCAGGTTGCGGCGCACGTACTGGTAGAGGTAGCGCTTGCCGTCGAAGTCGACGATGTTCTGCCAGGTGTGAAACGGCTCGACCGTGATCGGGTAGTAGGCCTCGACGGTCATGTTCTTGATGTAGCTTTTGGTGTCCCAGTAATCCAGCTCGCCGGCGAACGGCTCACCTTCATGGCTGAACGGCGTGGCCACCGGGTGGGTGAACTTGCCCGTGGCCTTGTCCATGCCATAACTGCCCGGGGCCGGCATCGGTGGAATCTTGTCCACCGACAAGGCCGTCTGCTGTTTGACGAATGGGTCGCTGATATTGACCGGTGCCGAGCTGTCCGCCTGGACGCTGGCGCACAGGCCCAGCATCACGCAGGCGCTCAGCGCACTGGTCAAAAAAGGCGCTCGGCGAGTGTAGGGGAGTCGCATTGTTTTCATTATTCACTCCAGTGGTAGTGCCCGGGTGGGCAGTGCAGGGGGTCTACAAAATGTCGATCGGGTAATCGGTGATCAGGCGAAAGTCATCCAGGTCGCCCGAGCCCTGGTCGCGATCGGCTCGGTGCCAGGCCTGTCGGGCACGCACACTCAAGCCCTTGGCCGGGCCGGACTGGACCACGTAGCGCAGTTCCAGGTTGATTTCGTGGTGCTCGCCGTCGTCGCCATACCGCCCGGCATAGGGACTGCTGGCGGCGATGTGGCTGCCATCGATGCCCCAGCCGCGCACAAAGCGGCTCATGAAGCTCAGGCCGGGCACACCGTAAGTGGCCAGCGCGAGGTCGTAACGCAGTTGCCAGGAACGCTCCTGCGGGCCGTTGAAGTCAGAGAACTGCGCGGCGTTGGGCAACAGGATCGAGGCGCCCTGGTCGTTGCCGTTGCGGCCGTGGCGGTTCTTGTCGCCGACACCGAGGTAATCGAAGGGGGTATCGCCGTCGATCTTCTGCAGCCCCAGCAACCAGCGATGGCCACCGCTGCGCCAGAACGTCGACAGCCCCAGGCTGGTGTTATTGATCTCGCCAGCCTTGGCTTGCCCCTCGTCCAGCGTGCGGTAGGCCGTCAGCCCCAGGCCGAGCTGGTTGTGCGGGTCGAGGTCAATGCGCGCGTCGAGATTGGCGTAGTACTGGTTCCAGATGTCCTCGAAGCGCGAGCCGTACAGCGTGGCGCTCACCCCCGGCGACAGTTGGTAGGTGCCGCCCAGGTAGTCCGCCGTCGCCGTGGGAACCCCGGCCATCACCGCCCACAGGTCGCCATCGCCGTTGGTGGTCACCGGGCTGGTGCCGGAGGTGAAGTGCCCGGCCTGAACCTCAAGCGCCTCCACTTCACGGCTGACCAGCGACAGCCCCGTGGCGGTCTGCGGCACGATGCGAAAGTGACTGACGCCGAACACCGGGGTTTCCGGACGCTGTTCACCGTACTTGAGCACGCTGTCGGACAGCCGCAGCTTCAGCGCGGCACCGCCCTTGCCGTAGCTGTCGGCCGGTTCGCCGTCATCGTGTACCGGCAGGTTGCCCGTGCCGGACTTGTCCGCCGGGGCATCGAGCTTCAAGCCAAGGTAAGCGAAGGCATCCATGCCGACCCCAAGCGTGCCCTCGGTGAACCCGGAGTTGAACTGGCCCAGCACGCCTTGCGTCCAGTCGCGGGCATCGCGGCGGCCGTCTTCCTTGCTGCGGTTGAAGTAGGAGTTGCGCAGCAGCAATTGCGCGCTGCTATCGGCGATAAAACCGCGCGCAGGCTCGGCGGCGAACGAAGTCACCGCGCAGGCGCTGGCCAACAACAGAACGGTGGTTCTGGCGTGATTCATGACAATCCCGTGTGAAAGGTGGGCCGCTCCCACAAGGGCTGTGCCTGGCCCTCATGTTTTCGGATTCAGAAAACGCCGGACCGTCCCTGGTCAGGCAGCGCCACTCAACGTTGCAGTGGCAAGGGCTTGGGTGCGTCTGTCGAGACGGCGGCCTTCTGCCGGAAGCGCAGGAAGTAGATCAACAGGATCACCGCCAGGAACGGAATGCCACACAGCAAGGTGGGGGCAAACTCTTCGGTGAACAGCGTGGTGACCATCACCGCCAGCATCAGCAGCAACCCGCCCAGGCTGGTCCATGGGTACCCCCAGAGCTTGAAGGCCAGGGGTTGACCGGCCTGGCGGCGGCGGAAGAACAGGTGCGTGAGGAAGATCCCGGCCCAGGTGAACATCGCACCGAACATGGCAATCGACATCATCAGGGTGAAGGCTTTTTCCGGGTACGCCAGGTACAACAGCGTCGCCAGACCAATCCCCACCGACGACAGCAGCAGCGCTGACAACGGTACCCCTTTGCTGTTGAGGCGACCGAACACCGCCGGTGCCTGGCCGGCCCGCGACAGGCTGAACATCAAGCGTGTGGTGATGTACAGCTGACTGTTCATGGCCGACAGGGCGGCAATCAGAATCACCGCGTTGAACACCGCGCCGGCGTAAGGCACGCCAGTGGCTTCCATCACCGTGACGAACGGGCTCTGGCCACCGCTGTTCTGGCCCCAGGGCACAATCGCCAGGACCAGGGCGATGGTCAGCAGGTAGAACACCACCAGGCGCACCACGGTAATCCGGAACGCACGGGTCACCGCGCGCTGCGGGTCCTTGGCCTCACCGGCCGCCACCGCGATCATCTCGATACTCAGGTAGCTGAAGAACGCGACGATCACCGCCACCCAGGTGCCCCACCAGCCGTTGGGGAAAAAGCCCCGGTCGTTGCTGTAGTTGGCAAAGCCGATCGAGGAGTCGGCCGGGGCGCCGTACACCACATAGGCGCCCAGCAGGATGAACACCACAATCGCGCAGAGTTTGATCAGCGAGAACAGGTACTCAATGGCACCAAACACCTTGACGCTGAAGGCGTTGGCGACAATCAGCGCCATGGAGAACGCGACCATCCAGTAGCCACCCGGTACGTCCGGGTACCAGTACTTCATGTACATCGCCGCCGCCGTGATCTCGGTCCCGACCGCAAACACGATCGAGGACCAGTAGGCGTAGCGGATCGCGAAGCCAAACCAGGGCGCCACGTAGAACTCGGCAAAAGAACCGAACGACCCCGAGGTCGGGTGGCGCACAGTCATCTCCGCCAGACAGCCCATCAGCAACAGGGCGATCAAGGCACCGATGCCATAACTGACCAGGACGCTGGGGCCGGCAAAGCCGATGGCAAAACCGCTGCCCAGGAACAGGCCGGTGCCGATGGCGCCACCAATGGCGATCATCGACAACTGGCCGCTGGTCAGGCTCTGCTTCAAGCCTTTTTCGCGGTCTATCAAGTGTTCGAAGGTGCTGGTTGTTTTTGTCATTGCACGTTTACTCCGAATCGGTGGGAGGAACTCAGGTCACTGACTTGCGGGCCAGGAACTCCGGGCGATCCCATTCTTTTTGCTCGAGGATGGCGCGCAGGGCGACCACGCTGTCCCAGACGTCGACATAGCGGATGTACAGCGGGGCAAACCCGAAGCGCAGGATGTCCGGCGCACGGAAGTCGCCGACGATGCCCCGGGCGATCAGCGCCTGCATCACCGCGTAGGCTTGCTCATGCGCCAGCGACACCTGGCTGCCGCGCTCTTCGCCGTTGCGCGGTGAGCGCAAGTCGATGCCCAGGTCGGCCAGTTGCTCGTCGCACAGGCGGATGAACAGATCGCCCAGGGCCACGCTCTTCTCGCGCAACAGGTTCAGGTCGACGCCGTCGAACACCTCCAGGGCCGCCTCCAGCGCCAGCACGCCGAGCTGGGGCGCGGTGCCGGTGAGCATCCGGTCGATGGTCGGGTGGGGGCGAAAGTGATGGTCGAAATCGAACGGCTTGGCGTGCCCGTGCCAGCCGGTGAGCGGCTGGCGAATGTGCGGGATGTGGCGCTCGGCAACAAACACAAAGGCCGGCGCACCAGGCCCGCCATTGAGGTACTTGTAGCCACAGCCCACGGCGAAGTCGGCGTTCACCCCATTGAGTGCAATCGGCATGGCACCGGCCGAGTGGCACAGGTCCCAGACCACCAGCGCGCCAACCGCATGGGCCCGCTCGGTAATGCGCGCCATATCGTAGCGCTTGCCGGATTTGAAGTTGACGTGGGTCAGGGACACAATCGCCACGTCTTCATCCAGGGCGTCGAGGATCTCGTCCGGTTCGACGCAGCGCAGCTGGCTGCCGGTCAGTTCGGCCACGCCATCGGCGATGTACACGTCGGTGGGGAAGTTGCCCTTCTCCGCCAGGATCACGCTGCGCCCAGGGCGCAGGCGCGTCGCCGCCACCAGCACTTTGAACAGGTTGATCGAGGTGGAGTCGGCAACGATCACCTCGTGTCCCTGGGCGCCAATCAACGCCGCGATCTTCGCGCCAGTGCGCTGCGGGGCCGGGTACCACTCGGCATCGTTCCAGGAACGAATCAGGCCCTGGGCCCATTCCTGCTTGAGGACTTTCTCGATTCGCGCGGGAATGTGGGCCGGCATGGCGCCCAGCGAATTGCCGTCGAGGTAGATCTCGCCCTCCGGCAAATCGAAACGCTCACGCGAGGCGCCCAAGGCATCAAGACGGTCAAGGTACTCAAAATCCGCTCGCGTCGCGGGGCTGGACATGGACATACAGGCTCCTTCAGGATTTTCTTTTTCTAATAGGGTCGGCGGTCTGCGACTTGAGGGGGCAGTCCGCTACGAAGTGGCTTGATGCTACCCTCGCATGCCATTACCCGAAAATAGAAAAGCCTGCGTCAAGTATTCTCGACCGTTATAGCCAGCCAATCCGCACATCGGCTCAATCGCCCTGCAATGCGCCATCTGTCACACGCCGTTCACTGATTGTTCAGATTCGCCGCCCTATACTTTGCCGCCCTCCTCCCCGTCCTCTCCTTCGGTGGCCCAAAGCACATGACGCGCCCTGCTCCGTTGCTATTCCTGCTCGCCGCCCTGCTGTTTTTCTTCGCCCTGGGCAACCACCAATTGCAAGGCTCCACCGAAGCCCGGGTCGCGGGCATTGCGATGCAGATGCACCTGGACAATGACTGGGTGACCCCACGCCTGCTCGACCAACCCTTTCTGGAAAAACCACCCCTGAGCCTGTGGCTCGATGCCGCGGCGATTCGCGCATTCGGCGGCACCCCCTGGGCGGTGCGCCTGGCGTCGGCCTTTGCCGGTTTGTGCAGCGTGATGCTGCTGTATGGGGCGTTGCGCCGCTTCGGCCGACCCAAGGCGATCGCCTTCAGCGCCGGGATCATGCTGGCCACCATGGGCAGCTACTGGGGCAATGTGCGCGGCGTCGGTGAAGATGCGCTGCTGAGCCTGGGGGTCAGCCTGGCGCTGCTGGCCTTCTATCAGGCCCACAAACAGCAGGCCGCGCAGCAGAGCGCCAAGGCCAGCTGGAGCATGTTCGCGCTCGGGATCGCCATCGCCACGCTGAGCAAGGGTGTGCTCGGCCTGGCCATGCCGGGGGTGGTGATCTTTACCTTCCTGGTGGCCGAGAGCCTGATCGACAAGCGCTTCACCCTGGCGCGCTGGGTTCGCCCGGCACTGATGACCGCATGCGGTCTGCTTCCGCTGGTGATCTGGCTCTACATGCTCTACCAGCGCGGCGGCGCACCGGCCCTGACCGAGATCCTGCTGACCAACAGCGTCGGGCGCTTTGACGGCTCGTTTGTCGAAGCCGGCCACTACGAGCCGTTCTACTACTACCTGGGCAAACTGCCAGAAGCCTTCCTGCCGTGGAACATCCTGGTCTACCTGGGGCTGTGGCACTTTCGCAAAAGCCTGGCGAACAATCGCTACCTTCTGTTCTTCACGGTGTGGCTGCTGGCCCAGTTCCTGATGCTGACCCTGGCCTCCAGCAAACGCACGGTGTACCTGATGTCCCTGACCCCCGCCGCTGCGGTGATCGCCGCCGAATACGCCTTCGTACTGCTGGAGCGCTTGCGCCAGCGCACCACGGCCACCGGCTTGCTGGGCATGATCGCCCGTCATCGCCAGCGGATCGCGGTGGGCATCCTCGGTGTGCTGATCGCCGTCTACCTGGGCGCCGCGCACTGGGCCGCGCCGAGGGCTGATCGCAAGCTGTCGTTCCTGCCGCTGACCGAGCAGATCCAGACGCTGCAAGCCAACGGGCAGATCGTGGCCCTGTACCAGGCCAACGAACGCACCGCCGGGGCGACGGTGTTCTACATCCAGAGCCTGCTCAAGGACCTGAAAACCGAAGCCGAGTTGATGGCCTTCCTCGGCGCGTCACCGGGTAACGTCGCGCTGATCGCCAGGGCCACGCCGCCCCCGCCGCCGTTGCAGGTGCTCAAGCGCATGTCGGTGGGGAGCCAGCTCTATTACTTCGTCACGCTGTGATGCCAGTACCGTAGCTCGCCACAACAGCGATCAACGCACCTCTACCAAAGCGCCAGCTCATAGGTCAGGTACAGGCGGTTGTTGTCGCGGTCGCTGGCGTAGGTCGAGCGGTACGTTGCCTTGCGGTACTCCATGCCCACGCCCTTGAGCGCGCCGTCCTGAATCACGTAGCGCAGGTTGGTGTCGGACTCCCACTCTCGGACCTCGCGGCCTTTGAGTTCACCGTTCTCACCCTTGTAGTAGCGGGTCATGAACGTCAGGCCCGGCAACAGGGCCACCAGGTCATAGTCGTAACGCACCATCCAGGTCTGCTCGCCGGCCTGGATGAACTTGCCCACCCCGGCGTTGCTGAATGAGTAGACGGTGGACACGCTGGTGTAGGGCAGCGCGGTGGAGCCGCTGACTTTCTGGTAGCCCACGCCCAAGGCGCCAGCACCCAACTTGTAGGTGAACAAGCCACTGAACATGTCGGCGTCCACCGCACCGTTGCGGGCCTCGCCGGCATCGTTGCTGATGAAATAACGCAGGTCACTGGTCAAGGTGCCGCTGCCCACCGGCTGCTTGTGCACCAGCCCGAGGAACTGCTGACGATAGAACTCGCGCATTTCCCCGTAGTACCAAGTGCCGCTGAGCGTGGGGGTGAAGGCATAGGTGGCGCCGGCGAAGTCGAAGTCGGTGCCCTTGCCGCTGTAGCCCTGGGGATAAATATCGACGCTGTCGGTGGAATTTCGCTGTTTGAACTTGTCCAGGTGACCGGTGTGCAGGTACAGGTTGCGGATGCCGTTGTACTCGACCTGGGTGCCCTGGAAGGTTTGCGGCAACAGGCGCCCGTCGTTGGCGACCAGCACCGGGATCTTGGGCAACAGCGTGCCGCTTTTCACCACGGCATCGCCGAGGCGCATCTTGGCGGTGAGGCCCAGGCTGGAAAATTCATCGGCCGCATGGCCGTCATCGTGTACCGGCAACAAGCCGGTGCCGGCATGGGTCGGGCTGGAATCGAGCTTGAGCCCGGCCAGTGCCAGGGCGTCGAGGCCAAAGCCGACGGTGCCTTCGGTGTAGCCCGACTGCAGGTTGAGCAAGAAGCCCTGGGCCCACTCCCGACGGTCGTTGCCGCCATCGCGGTAGTCATCGTTGAAGTAGTAATTGCGCAAGGTCAGCTTGCCTTTTGCATCCTCGATGAAACCCTGGGCCATCAGTGCTGGCGATACCGTCGCCAGCAAGCCTGCGGACACGATGCCGCTTCTCGTGAACAGCTCACGCATGGTTGTTTCCTCATTGCCGTCTTGTCGATTTTATGGGCAGTGGCAACGCTCCCTAAGTGGGGTCTGCCTGATTCAGTGAGTGGCGCCACGCTGGACTCGGCGGCGCGTTGGGGCGGACACTAGCGGCTCGTCGGCACGCCCACAACGTTATGCGAGAAGCGCATCAGGCTATGCGTAAGTTCGTCAGACGGGGCGTCGCGCACCTGGAAAACCATGGGAATCGTCGTGTGAACCTCAAGCAACTCGAAGCCTTCAAAGCCATCATGTCCACCGGTTCGACCATCGGTGCCGCCACCCGCATGGGCCTGTCGCAGTCAGCGGTCAGCCGCCTGCTCACCCAACTGGAAGAGGCCCTGGGCTTCGCCCTGTTCCTGCGCAAGAAGGGCCGCCTGATGGCCACGCCCGAAGCCGAGGAACTGTTGGCCGAAGTCGCCGGCCTGGTCGATGGCATGCAGCGCATCCAGCGCCTGGCCGACGAGTTGCGCATCGGGCGCTCACGCAAGCGCCTGCTCAAGATCGGCGTGCCCACCAGCATGGCTTCCGAACTGCTGCCCAGGATCGTCGCCGAGTTTCTCAATGATCACCAAGACGTGGTAATCGAGTTGCTCACCGGCTCCTACGACATGATCGAGCGCGCGGTGCTGGACCGCTCCGCCGACCTGGGGTTTGTGCGCCTGCCCACCGAGCTGCCAGACTTCGAGATCGAGTCGGTGCTGCAGACCGAAGGCGTGTGCGTGATGCCGGCCAACCACCCGCTGAGTCGCCACGCCGAAATCGACGTACGCCTGCTGCATGACGTGCCGTTGGTGCTGCTGGGGCGCCAGCGGGCGCTGCGCGCCGAGCTCAATCAAGTGTTCCGCGCCGCCCACCTGACGCCACAAGTGCGCATCGAAGTGCACTCGGTGGGCGCGGCCTGCGCCTTTGTCGCCGAAGGCCTGGGGGTGTCGATTGTCAACGGACTGCTGGCCAGCCACTTCGCCCATTTGCCGATTGTCACCCGTCCCTTCCGCCCCGCGCTGCCCTACGCGTTCGGGCTGGCATTCCGTCGTGACGAGCCGCGCTCGCTGATGGTCAGTACCTTTGCCGAACACCTCAAGCAGCGCTTGAACGCCTCGCTCACGACCTCGATTTAGTCGCTGTGGCGAGCGAATGTGCTCGCCACCCACGCCACGCCAGCACATCGCACCATCGCCCGAACCAGCGGTAATTGGGTACAAAACGCATAGCCCAACCCGCCCCACGCATAACGTTGTCGCCCTCAAAGGTTTGCCCTAGTGTCTGCCCCGTCCACGCGCCGACACCCACAACAATAACTTCCCGAGGGCACGCCTCAATGCAACCACCACCGATTACCCTCTCCCCGCCGGGCGCCGATTCAGCGCCCACGCAGCCGGCGCAAGTGCGCCAGCGCAAGCAGATCAACCCGGCGATTATCCTGCTCAGCATCGTGTTGCTCGCCGTCGCGTTCACCTATGCGGTCAACTCCGGCAAGTTCCAGCGTGCCAACGGCCTGGTCGTACCCGGCTCGTACCAGGTCCTGGAAAAAGATCACTCGTTGAGCCAGTTGTTCAACGCCGAACCGCGCACCGCCAAAGACCCGATCGCCCGCCCGGTGTCACTGATCGAAGGCTTCATGGCCATCCCCCAGGGCATCGAAAAACGCGCCGCGCTGATTTTCATGGTGCTGTTCATCGGCGGCATGTTCGGCGTACTGAACAAGGCCGGGGTGATCGACGCCGGCCTGGAGCGCTTGCTCGGCATGACCCGCGGCAACATCTACGTGCTGGTGCCGATGTTGATGCTGGTGTTCTCCGCCGGCAGTACCTTCATGGGCCTGGCCAAGGAGTTCATCCTGATCGTGCCCTTGATGGTCGCCATGGCCAACCGCCTGGGGCTGTCGAACCTGATTGGCCTGGCCATCGTCTGCATCTCGGTGAAGATCGGCTACCTGGCGTCCATCACCAACCCGGTGGCGCTGTCCGTGGCGCAACCGATGGTCGGCCTGCCAATCTTCAGCGGCATGAGCATGCGCATTGCCGCCTACGCGCTGTTCCTGGCGGTAGGCATCGCGTTTGTGCTCTGGAGCATCCGTAGGCACGGCTACGACGCGAGCGTCAAAATCACCTTCGAACACAAGCCGCTGCCGTTGCGCCACTTGCTCAACCTGCTGGTGCTGGGGTTGGGTGTCGGTTTCATGGTGTATGCCTCCAACCGCTTTGGCTGGAAGTACCACGAACTGTCGGCGTTCTACCTGCTGCTCAGCGTGGCCTTCGCCGTCATCGCCGGCCTGGGCGCCAGCGTCGCCGCCAGTGCGTTCGTCGATGGCATGAAAAAAGTGCTGATCGCCGGGGTGTTGATCGGCCTGGCCACGGCCGTGGAAATCATCCTCAGTACCGGCCAGGTGCTCGACACCATCGTCAATGGCCTGGCCAGCGTGGTCAGCGATCACGGCCCGGTCGTCTCGGCCTATGCCATGTTCTTCTCGCAGTTGGGCCTGGATGTGCTGATTCCCTCCACCTCGGGACAAGCGGCGGTGACCATGCCGATCTTCGGCCCGCTCGGCCAGCTCTCGGGCGTCAGCCCGCAGACCACGGTCTATGCATTCCTGCTGGGTAACGGCTTGACCAACATGATCACGCCGACCTCCAGCGGCCTGCTGGTATTGCTGGCCACCGCGCAGGTCGGCTGGGGCCAATGGGCGCGCTACATCTTGCCGCTGTTCCTGATCTACACCGTGCTGGCGATGGTCTTGCTGGCGATTGCGGTGTCCACCGGCTACTGAGTTCCGCGGCGCCCACGCCCCTTGGGGTGGGCGCCGATTAGCACAAGGTTTTTTATGACGATCGCTTCCCTACCCGCCATGCAGATACTGCGCAACCAAATGATCCCGATGCGCGACGGCGTGCGCCTGGCCACCGACATCTATCTGCCGGCTGACCTGCCAGGGCCGTTTGCAGTGGTCATCGAACGCACGCCCTACGACAAGAGCAAACCCTCGCGTTCGGAGAAACAGCTCGACGGCCAACACATCAGCCGCGAGCAAATGGCCGAGCGGTTTACCGCCAAAGGCTTCGTCGCGATCTTCCAGGACTGCCGTGGGCGCTACGCCTCCGAAGGGCTGTTCACCAAGTACACCGCCGAGGGCGAGGACGGTTTCGACACCCTGGCCTGGATCGTCCAGCAGCCCTGGTGCAACGGCCGGATCGGCAGCATGGGCCTGTCCTATGCCGCCCATACCCAACTGGCAATGGCCTGCCTGCACCCACCGGGGCTGGTCAGCATGGCGCTGGACTCCGGCGGTTTCGCCAACGCCTTCCAGTGCGGTATTCGCCAGGGCGGCGCGTTCGAACTCAAGCAGGCGACCTGGGCGTTTCGCCAGGCCAAGGAAAGCCCCGCCGCGTTGGCCGACCCGCTGATCCGCGAGGCGCTGGAACAGGAAGACATCCACCAATGGTTCGCCCGCATGCCGTGGCAACCGGGGCAATCGCCGATTCGCCATGTCCCCGAATACGAAGCCTATCTGCTGGAGCAATGGGCCCAGGGCAGCTTCGGCCCGTACTGGCAAAAGCCCGGGATCTACGCCGAAGGTCACTACGAGGCGTTACCGGACATTCCGGTGTTGTTCATGTCCAGTTGGTACGACGCCTATGTCAGCTCGACGCTGGCCAACTACACCGCGTTCAAGCGCCACAACCGCGCGCCGCAGCATTTGATCATGGGCCCCTGGCTGCACGGCGATCGCAACATCACCCACAGCGGCGATGTCGAGTTCGGTCCGCAGGCCGCCTTTGATGGGCACGTGGCCGAGAACTGGCTGGCGTGCCGGCTGGACTGGTTCGAGCGCTCGCTCAACGATTCGCCAGCAGCGCCCCCGGACAATGCCTCGGTGCGCGTGTTCCTGATGGGCGGCGGCGCCGGCACCCCGGACGCCCACGGACGCCTGCAACACGGCGGTCGCTGGCTTGAAAGCACGCAATGGCCCCTGCCGGGCAGCCAGACGCTGAACCTGTACCTGGATCACCACCAGCGCCTGAGCCCGCACGCGCCCACCGCGTCCGACGCCAGCCTGAGCTATCGCGCCGATCCCGATCACCCGGTCCCGACCCTCGGCGGCGCCCTCACGTCCGGGGCACCGGTGTTTGTCGGTGGCGCCTTCGATCAGCGTGAGCGCCCGGACTTCTTCGGCACCCACGGCAACCATCAGCCGCTGACCGAGCGTGCGGATGTGTTGAGCTTCGAGACCGAGCCATTGGCCGAGGACTTGATCGTCGCAGGCCCCCTGCAGATTGAGTTGTGGATCGACAGCGACGCCCCGGACACCGACTTCACCGCCAAGCTGGTGGATGTCTACCCGCCGAGTGCCGACTACCCCGAAGGCTACGCCATGAACCTCACCGACGGCATTCGCCGCTGCCGCTACCGTGACTCGTGGGAACACCCGACGCTGCTCACGCCGGGGCAACGGGTCAAGGTGGTGATCGAGCCGTTTGCCACCTGCAACCTGTTCAAGCGCGGCCATCGCTTGCGCCTGGACATCGCCAGCAGCAACTTCCCGCGCTTCGACGTCAACCCCAACAGCGGCGAACCCGAGGGCCAGGCCCGGCACAAACGCATCGCGAACAACACCGTGCACCTAAGCCCAGGCTTTGCCTCGCGCCTGATACTCACCACGCTGGCGGCAGAGACTCTGGATAACCTGGCGTCAGCATCAACACCCGACGCCTAGATCAGCCCCCACGGTGCCTGGTCGCCAGCGATCAGGCACCGTGGACCTTTCGGCATTTGCGCCAAAGGCAGCGTTTTTGAAAGACGGCCGATCACTTAGAGAAAGAACCTACAACAACCAAAGAAACGCCCGATTTATCTTCCTTTGCCCCGCTATCTAGCGTGCGTCCTTTCGAGCCAACAAGGACGCATGTCGCATGAAGCGCTATCACATCACTGTCGGGGCCAAGACCACCGCCGACGGCGGCTATGAAGTCGAATGAGCAAAGCCGAATTTGCCCTGGGTTCTCTCGGCGGAGCCGTTCTCATACTGATATTCATCTGGATCGCCGTCGCGCTCTACCTGGCCTACACCAAGATGGATGTGATGCTGGAGCACCTGAAGAACAGTTCAGCGGTCAAGGCGCTGGCGTTCTATCGACAACTGGGAGTCTGGGGACACTTGAAGTTGATCGGGGAAATTGCTGCGCTCGTCACCTCCCCTGGCAAGAGCATTAAAAGCGGCCGCCTCAGCGCGCAAGATATCGATAACTTCCCCCCGTCACTGAAAAACAAGCTGGTGCTTCTGCGCAGGAGCGTATTCGTGCTTGTGAGCCTGCTTTTTCTAGTGGGTGGCATCGGCAAAATAGCTGGCTGGATGTAGTCACTATCGGCGTACTCATTTACCAGCGAAGTCGATCTCACGGTCGCTTTCGCTGGCAATCGCCTTTGTAGATCGGGATGTTCTCTGGCGAGCTGGTCTCAACCTGCTGCCTGGATCGGCGTCGTGGAGCCCAGCGCGTTGACCTTCTGCAGCACGGGCACATCCAGCCGTGCCCGTCCGTAGAACGCCAGCGCCGTCAGCAAGCAGGCCAGCCAGACGAAGATTCCCGCCCAGAAGGTGTGGGACATGTAGTGCCAGCCTTGCAGGACCCGTGTGGTGCCATAGATGAAGCCCAGCCACAACGAGCCCCACAGGATGGCCTTGGCGAAGCGCCACTGATGGCGCCGGGCGACGAAGTACAGGGCCAGCATGGTGAAGCCGCCGGAGGCATGGCCGCCCGGCCAGCAGCGGCCGTCGCCCGCTTCCTTGAACAGTTGAAAGTTGCTGTACCACTCGATATGCGCCAGCTTGCCGCCATAGAGGGTGGTTTCGATCGGGCAGTACACGCTGGTGTGTGCCTTGAGGAAGTGGATCACCCCGGTGCAGATGGCAAAGGCAAACACCACGAACCAGAAGTCCCGGCGGTGTTCGGTGGTAAAGCGCAGCACGGGCGCCACCTTGGTTCGCTCGAGAAAGCCACCCAGGCCCGGGTACTTCTGGCTATTGATCCGTGGCCAGAGCAACGACAACAACCCGCCAATCAGGGCGATTTCCGCCGTCCAGTTCGGCACGATCCGCGCCCATTTGTGGGTGATCTGCTCGAACAGGCGAACGTGATCAAGCGGGAAGGCCTGGCTGATCGGGTCGAACAACAGGTTGCTGAAGGCTATGTCGACCTGGGTCATGTCGAACAACAGGAACACCAGCGCCGCACAGAGCAGCGGGATCCCCAGGTTCATCCAATAGAATCGCTGGCGCGCGAACAGTTGCATCGTGGATCCCCACTCGGTATCGATCGCCGGACAGTAAAGACCGGCAGGTGGGTGGTTGGTGAAATGAATGTGAAAAAAACCTGATCTCAGGCAAGTCCTCCGACAACGCGCTGAATACCGGTGATCCGCTTGTGACAAAAATCGGTTCAGCTATCGCGACCGCGGCCGATACAGGCCACTACACCCCTTGCTGGCTCCCAACAAAAACAATCTTCCAGCCCAATGACGATAAGTAGTGCAACGTTCCTGGAGGAATTGTTTATGAATAGCTGGTTCGCCGACATCAGCGTCAACCTCAAGCTGGGCCTGGGTTTCGGCCTGGTGCTGGCCCTTACCTGCGTGCTCGCCCTGACGGGCTGGACCAGCCTGGGCGGGCTGATTGACCGCAGCAACTGGATGAGTGACATCACCCGCCTCAACGCGGGCCTGACCAAGCTGCGCATCACCCGCCTGCAATACATGCTGGCCAACGGTGACGAGGGCGTGGCGCAGACCGTGCAAAGCTCCCTCGATGACTTCAAGGCCCAGCAACAGGCCCTGCTGGCGCAGTTCAAGAGCCCGGATAACCTCAAGCTGCTCAGGGAACAAGGCGCGGTCATCGACGCCTACCAGCAGTCGCTGAACAAAATGCGCAGTGCCTACCTGGCTGCCAACAGCGCGCGCCAGACCATGGGCGACAACGCCGAAATCGCCAACAACCTGATCAACGACATCAACAGCCGTGTGCGCCAGATGCCCCTCAGCGATCAGCGTTTCGAGCAGTTCCAGGCCATCACCGAGGCCAAGGAGCAGTTCCTGCTGGCCCGTTACGAAGTGCGCGGCTACACCGCCGACAGCAACCCGGGCACTGAGCAGAAGGCCGCCGTGCAACTGGACGCCGCGATTGCCAGCCTGAAAACCCTCAACAGTCACTTTGCCGACACCCAGGGCGACGCCCTGCGCCAGCTGGAACGGGCGCTGAGCAGCTACCGCAGTGCCTTGCAGACTTACAAGGCCGCCAATAGCCAAGCCATCGCCGCACGCCAGGAAATGACGGTCCAGGGCAGCGATATCGTGACCCGCAGCGACGCGCTGTATCAGATCCAGCTCGATCGTCGCGACATCGAAAGCGCCCAGGCCCGCACCCTGCAACTGATCAGCACCTTGCTGGCCTTGCTGGTCGGCGTGCTTGCCGCAGTGCTCATCACCCGCCAGATCACCCGCCCGCTGCGCGAAACCCTGGCCGTGGTCGAGCGCATCGCCGGTGGCGACCTGACCCAGGACATCCGCGTCACCCGTCGCGACGAACTCGGCGTATTGCAGCAAGGCATCGCCCGCATGGGTGTGACCCTGCGCGACCTGATCAGCGGCATTCGCGATGGCGTGACTCAGATCGCCAGCGCCGCCGAGGAGCTTTCGGCAGTGACCGAAGAAACCAGCGCCGGGGTCAACAGCCAGAAGGTCGAGACCGATCAGGTCGCCACCGCCATGCACGAGATGACGGCCACCGTGCAGGAAGTCGCGCGTAACGCCGAACAAGCCTCGCAAGCCGCCGCGGCCGCCGATGGCGAAGCCCGTGAAGGCGATCGGGTGGTCAACGAAGCGATCACCCAGATCGAGCGCCTGGCCAGCGAGGTGGTGCGTTCCACCGAGGCCATGAGCGTGCTGCAGAAGGAAAGCGACAAGATCGGCAGCGTCATGGACGTGATCAAGGCCGTGGCCGAGCAGACCAACCTGCTGGCGCTCAACGCCGCCATTGAAGCGGCACGGGCCGGTGAAGCCGGACGTGGGTTCGCCGTGGTCGCCGACGAAGTGCGCGGCCTGGCGCAACGCACGCAAAAATCCACCGAGGAGATCGAAGGCCTGGTGGCTGCATTGCAGAACGGCACCCAGCAGGTCGCCACGGTGATGAGCAACAGCCGCAGCCTGACCGACAGCAGTGTCGAGTTGACCCGCAAGGCCGGGCTGTCGCTGGAAAACATCACCCGCACGGTGTCGAACATCCAGTCGATGAACCAGCAGATCGCCGCAGCCGCCGAGCAGCAAAGCGCGGTCGCCGAGGAAATCAGCCGCAGCATCGTCAACGTGCGCGACGTCTCGGAACAGACCGCCGCCGCCAGCGACGAAACCGCCGCCTCGAGCATTGAACTGGCACGCCTGGGCAACCAGTTGCAGATGATGGTCAGCCACTTCCGGGTGTAGGCCTGCGCGTCATCGTTGACGCGCATCGCGAGCAGGCTCGCACAGTGTTTTTGGCTGTCTGCAAATCTCGCAGACACCCAGCACATGTGTGGGAGCGAGCTTGCTCGCGATGGCGGTGGGTCAGGCACCATTGATGTTGAATGAGCCGGCCCCATCGCTAGCAGGCTAGCTCCCACAGGGGAAATTCATTCATCAGGAAAAAAGCAGGCCGGCCGGTAGGCCGCCTCGCCCGCCCTTACAGGCCCAGAGCGAATGGGTGCTGGAGAGCTTCTCCCACAGTGGCGCAAATCTCTGCAGGAGCGAGCTCGGCTTTGCCTTACCGCGTACCGCGCTGGCGCAACGCCGACGGCATGAAGTAAGCGTCTTCTGGCACCGGTTGGGAAAAGTCCACGGTCTCCGACTCTTCGTTATCCAGGTTCTGCACGTAGTAACGGCGCGCCTGCAAGTCGTGGAACACGTCCAGCGCACTCCAGGTGGTGGGCAGGTCGTAGAAGTTCTTCAGGTAGCCCATCGACACCCGCCACAACTCCCCTCGCCCGTCGTACTGGTCCACCACGGCCGCGCCCCAGCTGTCCTCGTCGAGAAACAGCACGCGCTTGGAGTAGATGTGCCGCGAGCCCGGCTTCAGCGTGCCTTCCACCACCCACACCCGGTGCAGCTCATAGCGGGTGAATTTCGGGTTCAGGTGCCCTGGCGTGAGCAGGTCGGCGTACTTCACTTCAGGGCTGGTGACCTTGTAGTTGTTGTAAGGGATGTAGACCTCTTTCTTGCCCACCAGCTTCCAGTCGTAGCGGTCTGGCGAGCCGTTGAACAGGTCGGTGTCGTCCGCCGTGCGCAAGCCGTCGGAAGAGGCGATCGGGGTGTCGTACGCCAGGTTCGGTGCCCGCCGCACGCGGCGTTGCCCGGCGTCGTAGACCCAGGCCTGGCGCGGGTCCTTGATCTGGTCCAGGGTCTCGTGCACCAGCGCCGCGCCACCGGCCAGGCGCGCCGGGCTCTTCACGAAGGCCAGGTAGTAGAACAGGATGTTTTTCAGGTCGGTGAACTGCCCACCCGGACGGTAGTAGGTGAACAGCCCTTCCTGTTGCGAGGTCACCAGGGCGAAGCTGCCGTTGCGCTGCACCGGTGCTTCGGAAGCGCGCCGCACCACATAGATTCCGCGATAGCGGGTGATGTGGTTCCACAGCGCCTCGACGCCGTCCTTGGGCACGGGGAACGGGACGCCGCCATAGGCATCGCTGAAGCCGTTACCACCGTCCAGCAGCTTGGCCGAGGTGGCGTTCTTGAGGGTGTTGTCGTACAGCCACTGCGGCGCCGAGCCGGAGCGACGGCTGGGGTAGATCGGCATCTGGAAGGTATCGGGGTAGCTGTTGAACAGCGCAATCTGACCCGCCGTCAACTGCCCCTTGTACTGCTCCAGGTTGGCCTTGGTAATGGTGTACAACGGCTTGTCGCCGGGGAATGGGTCCAGGTGATGCTTGCCCGGCACATACCCCTTGGGCGCCTGGGTGATACCACCATCCCAGGCCGGAATGGTGCCGGTGGCGTTGCCGGCCCGCTCGGCGCCCAGAGGCGTAAGGGTGGTCTTGAGCTGCTGGGCCTGTTCGGCCGAGATGGCCGCCAGCGCACTGCCGGCTGCCAGGCTCAGGACCAGTGCCAGCGAGGTCTTGAAGAGTCGCGGTGTATCAAGCATGGATGTTCTCCGAAATAAAGGTACACCCCGGTGGGTGCGAGCCTGCTCGCTCCCACCGGGGGGCGCACTCAACTGACTCTGGCACTCACAAGAAGTACTTGAGGTTGAAGCCAACGTTGTCGCGGTCACGAATGCTGTTGTTCTGGCCACCGCCGTAGAACTCGGTGTATTGCAGCTCCGCTTCCAACTTGTTCTGGTAGTTGGCCTTGATCCCGAGGGTGTAGGCCTTGCGACCTTCGATGGTGTTGCCCGCCTGGTAGCTGTTGCCCTTGAAGTCGTCTTTGTAGACCGCGTACGGCGAAACGTTGACCCCGGCGTACACGTCGTTCCAGGTGCCGTTGACCATCAGGGTGTAGCTGTAGGAGTCGCGATTGATCTGATCGTCTCGATCACCGCCCGAGACATAGGAGGTGTTGCCGGTACCGGCGTAGTAGCGGTTGCTGCCGTCGAAGGCGGTGTACTGCAGGCTGCTGCCGCGCAAGTGCTCGGAGGCCAGCTCGAATACCCCAAACATCGAATCGAACGACAGGGTCGGACCGAAGTTGTAGATGCTGCCCAGCGAGGTGTTGAACGCTTCCACGCGCTCGGCGTTGTTGATCTGGCTGTCGAGGGTGACCATCTGCCCGCCGACGTTGATCGACTGGCCGGTGACCGCAGCGGCTGCGCCGTTGGCCAGGTCGCCGATCAGGTCGTTGGTCGCCGCGATGCCAATCGGCAGGTTCGGCCGGTAGGCCAACTCACCGAAGACCGACGCCTGACCCAAGGTGGTGTTGAAGCTGAAGCCATACATGCGGATGTCTTCGGCGTAGCGACGATTGGCCTGGATGTTGCCCATCACGTCGGCGGTGGCCAGGCCATTGGCCAATGCACCGGCCTGGCTACCGGCCAGGCCGCTCAACAGGTTGGTCAGGGCGTCCATGTCGATGCCCTTGTAGCCACCCAGATTGGCGGCGATGGTCGGCTCCTTGGCGTGGTAGTTGACCATGTACAGGCCGAACTCGGTGCTGTTGAGCTCTTCGGCGATGTAGCGGAAGGCGAAGCCGAACTGGCCGTCGTTACGCGCGTTGATGTCCTTGCCGATGGACGCCACCTTGAGGGTGTTGCCGTAGGCCGGGGTCACGCCATTGGCGTACAGGCCTGTGCTGCCCAGGATCTGGTTGAGCGCCGGGTTGTTGCCCAGTGCTTCGTACAGGCCGATCACGTTGCCAAAGCCCGGCACCGGAGTGTCGAGGGCGGTGCCCGTGAAGTTGTTGTAGCCGGTGTTGCCGCCGTCGGCGAACAGGTCGCCCTGGGAGTAGAAGGTGCCGACCGGATCAATGCGGGTTTCTTTCCAGTTGGTCTGGTAGAAGCTTTCCATGGTCAGGTTGTCGCTCAGGCCGATGTTGAAGCTGACCGCTTCCACCGGCATCAGCACTTCCTTGACCTCGGCACCCGGCAGGCGGTACTTGGCCGCGTCCACCGGGTTGGTGGTGTTGATCCCGCCGCGATAGAAAATGCCTTCGCCCCAGTTGAATACCTGGCGGCCCAGGCGTGCGGTCACCGGCATCTGCGCCACGTCCCAGTTGCCGTAGACGTAGGCGTCGAGCATCTCGATCCGGCTGCCGGCGATGTCGCGGGTCTGGTCGGTGAAATGGTCGTCGTTGGGGTAACTCTGGCTCGGTTGCGAGGGGCTGTTGTTGTGGTAGTAATCGTTGCGCTTGTCCATCAACTGAGTGTCGTAGAACGCGGTGCCGCGCATGAACACCCCGTAGTTCTGGTAGTTGGCTTCCAGCTCCGAGGTGATTTTGTAGACCTCGGAAACCAACCCGGTGTCGAAGTTGCGATTGCCATCGTTGGTGTTGACGTCATCGTTGGTCTTGTCACGCCCCTGGACCCGCCACAAACGACCGTAGGACAAGGTGCTGTCGAACGAGCCCGTGACCTGGTTGTCCAGCACCTTGAACTCGGCGGCCCACACACCCTCGACCGCGCACAGTTGCAGCAGCCCTGCCAGGCCTACTCCGGATATCGCCGCGCCCGAATGGCGTAATCGAATCCTCATGCGGTGTTCCTCCCTTCCCTGATCTTGTTGTTTTTGTGTCCGGGCAGCGGTTAACGCGCTGCGTTGCCTGTAACCGCTGGCGCGAGTCCGGCACCGACGTAAATCCGGCTGTGCGCACCGAAATGCCCCAGCAACTGGAACAGCTGCTGGTTGAGTAATGGGTGGTCGTAGTCTTCGCGCTGCAGCTGATTGCCGGCACTGAAACTGCTGGTGGCCGGTGCCGTCGCCAGCCACTGGCCGATAGCCTCGTCAAACTGGGCGCCGGCCTCCGCGGACTGGGCGCTGACCACGTCGCGCAGGTAGTCCACCGAATACGGCGGGTAGCTGGTGTCTTGCGTGGTATCGGCGTAGGCCTGGAGCATCGGATGCACGGGCTGCCCGCTGTGCAACAGGCTGTAGAGCCAGGCGGCCTGATACTTCTCCACTTCCATGTGGCGACTGGCGACCCGCTCGATGGCCGCGTGTTTGTCACCGTCGTAACCGGCCAGGGCCTTGCCTTCCATCAGCAGCATGCTCGCCAGCTCGACGCCCGGCAGTGGCTTGGCGTGATAGGGCTGGGTCAGGTCCTGAATGTGGTGCAAGCCCCAGCCCAGAAAACGGTAGCCCCAGTAGGAGTGGCCCGTGGCGAACGCCAGCCGCGCCAGACCCAGGTACTGATAGGCGCGCCAATCCGGCCAACTGCGCTGCAGGAAACCGGCGGCGGCATAGACCACTGGGCTTTCGTGGAAGAAGCCCATGTGGAACGGCGCCTGGGAGCTGTACTGGAATCGATCATCGCCGAACGGCTGCGGGCCGAAACCGTAAACCGCAGCCACCTCGCCCGGGTTGTCGCTGAACAGGTTGATGTCGTGCCCGTAGTCCGGCTCGTCGGCGGCGCTGGCCAGCACCGCCAGGGGCGCGACGTGTTCGCCGTCCGCGAGCAGGATGAAGCGCTGGCGATGCCACGGTGACAGGGTCTGCTCGACCATCACCTGCTCGGCCTTGAGGTGCGCGCGCTGGGGCTGGTCCTGCCCGGGCATCGGCTGGATCACCATGGCCAGGTGGATCTGCGGATTGACCCGCAGGGCGTTGAGGAACGCCTGGCGCACATTGTCCCCCGGCGTAGCGGGCAACTGCAGGCTGTCGGGACGTGGTGGGTACTGGGCAAAGTGCTGACGGGCGAATAGCTCCTGCTGCTCCAGCAACTCGGCGATGGCGCCATATTGCTCAGTGAGGAACTGCTCCAGCGGTTCGACCCTGACCTGGGGCGCCTCGCGCAGGGCCGGCAACGCCTGCAACGCCAGGTAGCTGCCCACCGTATGGTTGGACCAACCCCACGCCGCCGGAGCCGTGCCGCAGAGCAGCAGCAGGAGAATTGTCAGCTTCATTGCTTTTGATTCTTATTGGCTGAATTCGAGGACTGAGCCTAACAACCGACCCCGGCCCTGACACTGTCCAATCTGGCCAAAAAAACTCTCCGATAGCGCCATTGCGAGCAGGTTGGGTGGCGGTATGCGCAATCTGCGAGCAGCCAAAAACCATTGCGGGAGCGAGCCTGTGGGACCGGGTTTACCCGGGATGGCGATGTGTCAGGTCGATAAATGTTGGCGGTGCTGGCCCCATCGCGGCATAGGTATCTACACGACTGTGGTGCGACGTAGCACCTCTGGGCCTCTGGGGTGTTGGATTAGGCGGAGTACATATCCATTCTTGCGGTAATGGCCACCTATGGTTCCGCTCTTACAGCGGCTCACTTTTGAGAGCCGGAATGCCGGCCCAGCCAAAAGTAAGCAAAAG
>NZ_JACMYG010000121.1 GCF_014236655.1 Pseudomonas kielensis | reverse complement strand
GTCAACTCGCCATGGTTCGCCATCGGCATGCCAGCAGCGTTGGTCAGGGTCACGGTGTAAGTGACCGTGCCGCCTTCGGTGACGGTGGTTTTATCCACAGTCAAGGTAGCTATCACCTCAGTGAGGGTGTCGCCAATGGTCACTTGAGCTTTGTCGCCCAGCACCAGGTTCTCGAACGACTTGCCGTCAACGGCAGCCTTGTCGATACCCACTTCGATGATCTGGCCATCTTTGTAGACGTCGTCGCCCTGGGCTTTCAGCTCGTAGGGCGTGCTGGTGGTGCCAGCCTTGATCACCACGGTA
>NZ_JACMYG010000120.1 GCF_014236655.1 Pseudomonas kielensis | reverse complement strand
TAGCTGTAACTCACCACCCCAGTCGCCGCGTCGTAGCCGGTGATGGTCAGGGTGTTGCCCAGCGCAGTGGTAAAAGTTTGTGGGAAGCCGGCGGTGACGCCTGCAGTCACCACGTTGATCCCGCCCACGGTCAGGGTCTGCACCCCATCCAGTGCGGTGACGGTGAAGGTGCCGCTTTGGGTCAGTGCCGGGGTGCCTGGGGTCGAGCCGTCGCTGAGGGCTCGTTCGTAGACGGTCAATTCCCCGCCCTGGACCTTGAGGCCGTCGATCAGCACTGGATCGTCGTTGTTGTGCACGGTCAGGGTCAGGGTT
>NZ_JACMYG010000119.1 GCF_014236655.1 Pseudomonas kielensis | reverse complement strand
TCAGATCATCGAAGTGGGTGTCGACAACGCCACCGTCGACGGCAAGTCGTTCGAAAATCTGGTGCTGGGCGACAAAGCCCAAGTCACCATCGGCGACACCCTCACTGAGGTGAAAGCCACCCTGACTGTGGATAAAACCACGGTCACCGAAGGCGGCACGGTCACCTACACCGTGACCCTGACCAACGCCGCCGGCATGCCGATGGCCAGCCATGGCGAGTTGACCTTCAAACTCACCGACGGCACCGAGATCAAGATCCCGGCCAATGGCACCACCGGTTCTGCTGTGGTCACCGCCAAAGACGATATCTTCACTG
>NZ_JACMYG010000118.1 GCF_014236655.1 Pseudomonas kielensis | reverse complement strand
CGGCCAATGCCGATCCGGCCGATGTGCAGGCGCAGTTGCAGTTGCTCAAGCAAGACCTGGAACAACTCAAGTCGTCCGTGTTGCTGCTCAGTGCACCACACGGGATAGCGCTCACGAGCGGAAAACATCTGCAATTGGCCGCGCAAAACAACTTGATGCTCAGCGCCGGCGCGCAAGCGGACATCAGTGTGGCCAAGCGTCTGTTCATGGGGGTGGGGCAGGGGTTGAGCCTGTTTGTGCGCAAACTGGGGATCAAGCTGATCGCCAACCAGGGCCCGGTGAGTGTCCAGGCACAGAACGACAGGTTGCAGCTGATGGCCCGCCA
>NZ_JACMYG010000117.1 GCF_014236655.1 Pseudomonas kielensis | reverse complement strand
GCTACTGTGGGCCTGACCGAGGCCGAAGCGCATGCACAAAACATCGAGACCGATAGCCGTACGCTGACACTCGACAACGTGCCTCGTGCGCTCGCCAACTTCGACACACGCGGTTTTATCAAGCTGGTCATCGAAGAAAGTAGCGGACGGCTCATCGGCGTCCAGGTAGTGGCCCCGGACGCGGGCGAGCTGATCCAGACGGCGGTGCTGGCCATACGTAACCGCATGACGGTGCAGGAATTGGCTGACCAGTTGTTTCCCTACCTGACGATGGTCGAGGGGCTAAAGCTCGCCGCACAGACCTTCAGCAAGGATGTGAAACAACT
>NZ_JACMYG010000012.1 GCF_014236655.1 Pseudomonas kielensis | reverse complement strand
GCTCAAACAACCTTTGCTCCCATATGTAACACCTGTTCCCACCTCCCCCGACGGCCATGCTGTCACTCTGCCTCCAACCACTTCACCGCAGCACCCCTAGCGCAAGGGCCGAGAAAAAAATCTGCTTTGGCACTGGAAACAGGCACGTTGATTGCTATTGTTAATATCGTATACGAAATCCTCAATACGTTACCCAACAGCACTTCACCCATCACGAGGCCTCTATGAAAAACCCCGCATTTGCCGTAGCCCTCAGCGCTGTGCTCAGTACCTCCTTTATTGCCACCGCCCAGGCCGACAAGCTCGACGACATCATCGGTTCGGGCAAGCTGCGCTGCGCCGTGACCCTGGACTTCCCGCCCATGGGTTTCCGCGATGAAGGTAACAACCCGGCGGGTTTCGACGTGGACTATTGCCACGACCTGGCGAAGATCCTCGGGGTCGAGGCTGAAGTGGTGGAAACGCCGTTCCCCGACCGTATTCCGGCACTGGTCTCGGGCCGTGCCGACGTGATCGTCGCCTCCACCTCCGACACCCTGGAGCGGGCCAAGACCGTTGGCCTCACCGTGCCTTACTTCGCCTTCCAGATGGTGGTGCTGACCCGCGATAACACCGGCATCAACAGCTTCGACGACATCAAGGGCAAACCCGTCGGCAACACCAGCGGCACCTATGAAGCCATCGCCCTGGAAAAAGACGTGAAGAGCTGGGGCAGCGGCAGCTTCCGTGCCTACCAGTCGCAGAACGACACCTTGCTGGCGGTCGCCCAGGGTCACATCGACGCCACCATCGTGACCAACACGGTCGCCGCCGCGACCATTAAATCGGGCAAGTACAAGAACCTGAAAATCGCCGGCAACGCACCTTACGTGATCGACTACGTGTCGCTGGGAGCCAAGCGTAACGAGTACGGCCTGCTCAACTACCTCAACCTGTTCGTCAACCAGCAGGTGCGCACCGGCCGCTACAAGGAGCTGTTCGTCAAATGGGTCGGCACCGAGATCCCGCCGACCAACCTGACCGTGCCTCAGGTCTACTACTAAGGTGTCCGGCATGCCTAGGCTCACTTCTCTGACCGGGCGCAGTCTGGTCCCGGGCGCCGCCGAGGGCGCCTTGCTGTTCGCCGATGTCGGCCTGAGTTTCTGGGGCGGGGTCGATCCGTACAGCGGTGAGGTCATTGACCGTCACCACCCCCTCAGCGGCCAATACCTGGCCGGTCGGGTGCTGGCCATTCCCAGCGGCCGCGGCTCCTGTACCGGCAGCAGCGTGCTGATGGAACTGATCAGCAACGGTCACGCGCCGGCAGCCCTGGTGCTGGCCGAACCGGACGAGATCCTGACCCTGGGCGTGCTCGTGGCGCAGACGATTTTCCAACGTTCCCTGCCGGTGCTGTGCATCGGCCAGGAGGCCTTCGCCACCCTGCGCGACATGGCGGTCGCGCGGGTCGAAGACAGCACCCTGAGCCTGTTCGAGCAACCGCCCGGCGATGCCTGGCGGGCACCCGACAACGCCCAACCAAAAGCCGACAACCCCAGCACCCTGCAACTCAGCGAACTGGATCAGGCACTGCTCGCTGGCCACCATGGCCAGGCCGCACAAGTGGCGATGCAGATCGTCCTGCGCATGGCCGAACTGCAGGGCGCACAACGCCTGGTGGATGTTACCCAGGCGCACATCGACGGCTGCATCTACACCGGCCCGGCCAGCCTGCGTTTTGCCGAACAACTGGTGCAGTGGGGCGCGAAAGTGCGCGTGCCCACCACCCTCAATTCCATCTCCGTGGACCAGCGCCGCTGGCGCGAACTGGGCATCGACCCGGCCCTCGGCGTACCGGCCAGTGCCCTGGGTGATGCCTACATGGCGATGGGCGCGCAACTGAGCTTCACCTGTGCGCCCTACCTGCTCGACAGCGCCCCCCAGGCTGGCGAGCAGATTGTCTGGGCCGAATCCAATGCCGTGGTCTACGCCAACAGCGTGCTCGGCGCGCGAACCCTCAAATACCCGGACTACCTGGACATCTGCATCGCCCTCACCGGCCGTGCGCCGCTGATCGGCTGCCACCTGGACGCCCAGCGCAAGGCCAGTCTGCGGGTGCAGGTACCCGAGCTGGCTGAGTTGGACGACGCGTTCTACCCGCTGCTCGGCTACCACATCGGTGCCCTGGCCGGCAGCCGCATTCCCCTGGTGCTGGGCCTGGAACAGCACCAGCCGAGCCTGGACGACCTCAAGGCCTTTGGCGCCGCGTTCGCCACCACATCGGCGGCACCGCTGTTCCATATCGCCGGGGTCACCCCCGAGGCGCTCGACCCGCGCCAGGTGCTGGAAGCCGATGCCCTGCTCCCGCAGGAAAGTATCCGCTTGCAAGACCTGCTGGTGAGCTGGCGTGAACTCAACAGCGCCCGCGAGAGCCGGGTCGATGTGGTGTCCCTGGGCAACCCGCACTTTTCCCTGAGTGAATTTGCTCACCTGGCGCGCTTGTGTCGCGGCCGGCACAAGCACCCCGAGGTGGTCGTGGCTATCACCTGCGGCCGTGCCGTGCTGGAGCAGGCACGGGCCGCCGGGCATATCGCGACGATCGAAGCCTTCGGCGCGACCCTGGTCACCGACACCTGCTGGTGCATGCTCGGTGAGCCGGTGATCCCGCTGGCGGCCACCACCTTGATGACCAACTCGGGCAAATACGCCCACTACGCACCCGGCCTGGTGGGGCGCAAGGTGCACTTCGCCAGCCTCAAGGAATGTGTCGACGCCGCCTGCACCGCCACGGCCAGCGGGCGCCTGCCGGCCTGGCTGCAACCTGCCGCCCGCTTGGAGAATCCTGCGCATGTTTGACTACAGCTTCCAATGGCGCTCGGCCCTGCGCGCCCTGCCGGACATGCTTGCCGGCGCCCTGGTGACCTTCGAGACCGCAGCCCTGTCGATGATTTTCGGGGTGCTGATCGCCCTGGCCCTGACAGTGATGCGCGAAACCCGCAATCCGCTGCTGCGCGGGATCGGCAACGGCTGGGTGTCAATCGCCCGCAACACCCCGTCGCTGTTCCAGATCTACATCCTGTACTTCGGCCTGGGTTCGCTCGGTTTGCATGTCAGTTCCTGGTTCGCCCTGCTCGCCGGGATCACCTTCAACAACGCCGGCTACCTGGCGGAAAACTTTCGCGGGGGCCTCAAGGCGGTGCCCGACACCCAGGTGCGCGCCGCACGTTCGCTGGGCATGAGTGCGTTCCAGGCCTATCGCCTGATCATCGTCCCGCAACTGCTGCGCATCGTCTTCTACCCGCTGACCAATCAGATGGTCTGGGCGGTACTGATGACCTCGCTGGGGGTGATCGTCGGACTGAACAACGACCTGACCGGGGTGACCCAGGACTACAACGTCAAGACGTTCCGCACCTTCGAGTACTTCGCCATTGCCGCGGTCCTGTACTACCTGATTGCCAAGGCGATCGTCGCGGTGGCCCGACTGTTGTCGTGGCGGCTGTTCCGTTACTGAGGAAGTGAGCATGTTTACCACCAGCTTCTCGATCAATGACCTGCTGTTCCTGCTCAACGGTGCCTGGGTCACCCTGCAACTGACGTTCTGGTCGATCATCCTCGGCTCCGTGGCCGGGCTGCTGTTCGGCTTGCTGCGCGCCCTGTTGCCACGGGCCAGCCTGCCCCTGGCCTGGGTGCTGGACGTGTTTCGCAGCGTGCCGTTGCTGATCCAGTTCGTGCTGTTCAATTCGCTGAAAAGCATCGTCGGCCTGAACATCAGCGCCTTCACTGTCGGCTGCATCGTACTGGGGGTGTACGCCGCCGCGTACTTCACCGAAATCGTCCGTAGCGGCGTGCTCTCGGTGCCCTACACCCTGCGCCGCGCCAGTCGCTCCCTGGGCCTGAGCTACCTGCAGGACCTGCGCTGGATCGTCCTGCCGATGGCCACCCGCGTGGCCTTCCCCGGCTGGCTGAACCTGGTCCTGAGCGTGATGAAAGACACCGCTCTGGTGATGTGGATCGGCATCGTCGAACTGCTGCGCGCCTCGCAAACCATCGTCACCCGCATCCAGGAACCGTTGTTGGTGCTGTGCGTCGCGGGTCTGATCTATTACGTCATGAGCCTGGTGGTTGCCCGCCTGGGCGCTCGTCTGGAAAGAAGGTGGCAAGAAAATGATTGAGATCGACAACGTACACAAATCCTTCGGCGACCTGGAAGTGGTCAAGGGCGTCAGCCTGACGGTGAACAAGGGCGAGGTGGTGTCGATCATCGGCGGCTCCGGCTCCGGCAAGTCGACCCTGCTGATGTGCATCAACGGCCTGGAACCGATCCAGAAAGGCAGCATCCGCGTCGACGGCATCGAGGTCCACGGCAACGGCACCGACCTCAACCGCCTGCGGCAGAAAATCGGCATCGTCTTCCAGCAATGGAACGCCTTCCCGCACTTGACGGTCCTGGAAAACGTGATGCTGGCGCCGCGTAAGGTGCTGGGCAAAAGCAAGGCCGAGGCCGAGGAACTGGCGGTCAGGCAACTGACTCACGTGGGCCTGGGCGACAAGCTCAAGACCTTCCCCGGCAAGCTGTCCGGCGGCCAGCAACAGCGCATGGCCATTGCCCGCGCCCTGGCGATGTCGCCGGACTACATGCTGTTCGACGAAGCCACCTCGGCCCTCGACCCGCAGTTGGTGGGCGAAGTCCTGGACACCATGCGCATGCTCGCCGAAGACGGCATGACCATGGTCCTGGTGACCCACGAAATCCGCTTCGCCCGGGACGTTTCCGACCGCGTGGCGTTCTTTCGCAACGGCCTGGTGCACGAGATCGGCTCGCCGGACCAGGTCATCGGCAACCCGCTGCACGCGGAGACAGCGGCGTTTCTCAAATCGGTGAAATGACCCCTGGCCTCATCGCGGGCAAGCCCGCTTCCACATCAACACCCGTGTGGGAGCGAGCCTGCTCGCGATGAGGCCCAAACAGACAACAACAGGAGGACAGCATGCGTTCATCAAAAGTCATCCACGTGGTCAGTTGCCACGCCGAAGGCGAGGTCGGCGATGTGATCGTCGGTGGTGTTGCGCCGCCACCCGGCGCCACGCTGTGGGAGCAGTCGCGCTGGATCGCCCAGGACCAGACCCTGCGCAACTTCGTACTCAACGAACCACGCGGCGGGGTGTTCCGCCACGTCAACCTGCTGGTGCCGGCCAAGGACCCGCGGGCGCAGATGGGTTGGATCATCATGGAGCCGGCCGACACCCCGCCGATGTCCGGGTCCAACTCTCTGTGCGTGGCCACCGTGCTGCTGGACAGCGGCATCCTGCCGATGACCGAACCCCAAACCCGGCTGGTGCTCGAAGCCCCCGGCGGCCTGATCGAAGCGGTCGCCGACTGCCGCGATGGCAAAGTACAACGAGTGGAGGTGAAGAACGTGCCCTCCTTCGCTGACCGCCTCGACGCCTGGATCGAAGTCGAAGGCCTGGGGTCGCTGCAGGTCGATACCGCCTACGGTGGCGACAGTTTTGTGATCGCCGATGCCCAGCGCCTGGGTTTCTCGATTCGCCCCGATGAGGCGGCGGACCTGGTGGCGGCCGGGCTGAAAATCACCCGCGCGGCCAACGAGCAACTGGGTTTCGTCCACCCGCTGAATCCTGAGTGGTCGCACATTTCCTTCTGCCAGTTGGCAGCCCCGATCGTGGTGGAGAACGGCATTGCCACTGGCGCCAATGCGGTGGTGATCCAACCCGGCAAGATCGACCGCTCGCCCACCGGCACCGGCTGCTCGGCGCGCATGGCGGTGTTACACGCCAAGGGCCTGATGCAAGTCGGCGAACGCTTTATCGGCCGCTCGATCCTCGGTTCCGAGTTCCACTGCCGCATCGATTCGCTGACCGAAGTCGCCGGCCGCGCCGCCATCTACCCGTGTATTTCCGGGCGGGCCTGGATCACCGGCACCCATCAACACCTGCTCGACCCCAGCGATCCATGGCCACAAGGCTATCGCTTGTCCGACACCTGGCCGGGCGCCTGAATCTGCCCGGACCAACGGCAGCAAAACCCCTGTTTATTTTGCAAAAAGCACTAGCCGAGTTTCAGCATTTAAAATATCGTATACGAAATACAATAAACAAACCGGAGGCAACAATGAGCAAGCGCATTAACTGGAGTGGCGTCTTCCCCGCGGTGACCACCCAATTCAACGATGACTTCTCGATCAACCTGGAAAAGACCCACCAGGTGATCTCCAACGTGATCCGTGATGGCGTATCCGGCCTGGTGGTCTGCGGTTCGGTCGGTGAAAACACCTCCCTGACCGCGGAAGAAAAAATCGCCGTGACCGAGGTCGCGGTCGACGCTTCCCGCGGTCGGGTCCCGGTGATCTGCGGCGTGGCCGAGTTCACCAGCGTGCAAGCGGCCAAGGTGGCCAACGCCGTACGCCGGGTCGGGGTCGATGGCGTGATGCTGATGCCGGCGCTGGTCTACGGCTCCAAGCCGTTCGAGACGGCCGAGCACTACCGCTACGTGGCGAAAAATGCCGACGTACCGCTGATGGTCTACAACAACCCGCCGATCTACAAAAACGACGTGACCCCGGACATCCTGATTTCCCTGGCCGACTGCGACAACGTGGTGTGCTTCAAGGATTCCTCCGGCGACACCCGGCGCTTCATCGACGTGCGCAATGAAGTCGGCGATCGCTTCGTGCTGTTCGCCGGCCTCGACGACGTGGTCCTGGAAAGCATCGCCGTGGGTGCCGAAGGCTGGGTCTCGGGTATGTCCAACGTGTTCCCCAAGGAAGGCGAGACCATCTTCCGCCTGGCCAAGGCCGGTCGTTTTGCCGAAGCCATGCCGATCTACGAGTGGCTGATGCCGATCCTGCACCTCGATGCCCGTGCCGACCTGGTGCAGTGCATCAAGCTGTGTGAAGCCATCGCCGGTCGCGGCAGCGCGCTGACCCGTCCGCCACGCCTGGCCCTGCCGGAAGCCGATCGGGTATTCGTCGAGCAGATCATGGCCAAGGCCCTGGCTAACCGTCCGGAGTTGCCGGACGTCGGCCTCTGAGTGAGTGCCGGGCGGACCTTCGCGGCCCCCGCCCGGCTGCCTGTTTTGCGCCCCTACAGGAAACGCCAGCATGTCCAACGCTCAACCCACTCCAAGCGCAACCACCCCCGCGGGACTCAAACGTGTCGTCGGCGCCGCCATGGCCGGTACCGTCGCCGAATGGTATGAATTCTTTCTCTACGGTACGGCTTCGGCACTGGTCTTCGGCCAGCTGTTCTTTCGCCAGACCGACAGCCCCATCGACGGCATCATCGCCGCCTTCGCCCTGTACGCCGTAGGCTTTCTCGCCCGTCCCCTGGGTGGCCTGGTGTTCGGTCACTACGGTGACAAATTCGGCCGCAAACGCCTGCTGCAACTGAGCCTGGTGGTGGTCGGCATCACCACCTTCCTGATGGGCTGCCTGCCCGGCTTCGACCAGATCGGTTATGCCGCACCCGTGTTGCTGGTGCTGTTGCGGCTGATCCAGGGGTTCGCCTTTGGCGGTGAATGGGGCGGCGCGATCCTGCTGGTCTCCGAGCACTGCCCGGACAACCGCCGTGGGTTCTGGGCCAGTTGGCCGCAAGCCGGGGTTCCGGCGGGCAACCTGGTGGCCACGGTCGCCCTGCTGCTGTTGTCGTCGAGCCTGTCGGAGGAGCAGTTCCTCGCCTGGGGCTGGCGCGTGGCGTTCTGGTTCTCGGCCGTGGTGGTTCTGATCGGCTACTGGATCCGCACCAGCGTCGACGATGCCCCGATCTTCAAGGAGGCCCAGGCTCGCCAGGCGCAGACCAAGCAGCAACAACTGGGGGTGGTGGAAGTCCTGCGCCATCACTGGCGTGCGGTGCTGGTGGGGATCGGCGCGCGGTTTGCCGAGAACATCCTCTACTACACGGTGGTGACCTTCTCCATCACCTACCTCAAGCTGGTGGTGCACAAGGACACCTCGCAAATCCTGTTCCTGATGTTCGGCGCCCACCTGCTGCATTTCTTCCTGATTCCGCTGATGGGCTACCTGTCGGATATCGTCGGACGCAAACCGGTGTACCTGACCGGGGCGGTGCTCACCGCGTTCTGGGGCTTCATCGGCTTCCCGTTGATGGACACCGGCAACAACTGGCTGATCATGGCGGCGATTACCCTGGGCCTGGCCATCGAGTCGATGACCTACGCGCCCTACTCAGCGTTGATGGCCGAGATGTTCCCGACCCATGTGCGCTACACCGCCCTGTCGCTGTGCTACCAGGTGGCGCCGATCTTCGCCGGCTCCCTGGCACCGCTGATTGCCATCACCCTGCTCAACAAGTACCACAGCTCGACACCGATCGCCTGGTACCTGGTTGGCGCCTCACTGATCTCCATCGTGGCCGTCGGCCTGACTCGTGAAACCCGGGGCAAGTCCTTGCACCTGGTGGATGCCGAATCCGCCGCACGGATCGCCGCCCTCGACCCGAGCGCCACCGACCCACGCCGCGCCGACTCACTGGCGTAACCCGACTGTCTGTAGGAGCAGGTGCCCGCTTGCGGGCGCCGCAAGCGGGCACCGCAAGCGGGCGCCGCCCCTACAAAGAAACAGCTGGGGCGTCCCAATTTTTCACAGGAGCTTTTTGATGTCCGACTTTCTCGGCCACAACTACATCGGCGGCGCCCGCAGCGCCGCTGGCAGCCAAACTTTGCGCAGTTACGACGCCAGCACCGGCGAGCCCCTGCCCTACGCTTTCAGCCAGGCCACGGAGGCTGAGGTGGACGCCGCCGCCCAGGCCGCCGCGAGTGCTTATCCGGCCTTTCGCGGCTTGACGGCCAGCCGCCGCGCCGAGTTCCTCGAGGCCATCGCCGAGCAACTGGAGGCGCTGGATGAGCAATTCGTCGCCCTGGTCAGCCGCGAGACCGCGCTGCCAACGGCGCGCATTCAGGGCGAGCGCGGACGCACCAGCGGCCAGATGCGCTTGTTCGCCCAGGTCCTGCGCCGTGGCGATTTCTACGGCGCGCGTATCGACCGCGCCCTGCCCGATCGCACGCCATTGCCCCGCGTGGACCTGCGTCAATACCGGATCGGCGTGGGTCCGGTGGCCGTGTTTGGCGCCAGCAATTTCCCCCTGGCCTTCTCCACTGCCGGTGGCGACACTGCCGCCGCCCTGGCCGCCGGTTGCCCGGTGGTGTTCAAGGCCCACAGCGGGCACATGGCGACGGCCGAACGAGTCGCCGATGCGATTATTCGCGCCGCCGAACAGACCGGGATGCCCAAGGGCGTGTTCAACATGATCTATGGCGCCGGGGTCGGTGAAGCCCTGGTCAAGCATCCGGCGATCCAGGCAGTCGGGTTTACTGGCTCCCTCAAAGGCGGTCGGGCCCTGTGCGACATGGCCGCCGCCCGCCCGCAACCGATCCCGGTGTTCGCCGAAATGAGCAGCATCAACCCGGTGCTGGTCTTGCCCGAAGCCCTGCGGCTACGGGGCGCAACAATCGCCAGTGAACTGCTGGCCTCGGTGGTGCAAGGCTGCGGGCAGTTCTGCACCAACCCGGGCCTGGTGATCGGGATGCGCTCGGACCAATTCAGCGCTTTCGTCGAACAACTCAGCGCATTGATGGCCGAGCAACCGGGGCAAACCATGCTCAATGCCGGCACGTTGGCGAGCTACACCCGGGGTGTCGAGGCATTGCACGCACATCCGCAGGTCAGCCACCTCGCCGGTCGCGAGCAACAGGGTCGCCAGGCCCAGCCACAGTTGTTCAAGGCCGACAGCCGTCTATTGCTCGAAGGTGACCCGCTGTTGCAGGAGGAAGTGTTCGGGCCGACCACGGTGCTGGTGGAAGTGGCCGACGCCGCAGAGCTACAGCGCGCGCTGCACGGCTTGCATGGACAGCTGACGGCCACGCTGATTGCCGAAGCCGCTGACTCGCAGGCCCATGGCGAGCTGTTGCCACTGCTGGAGCAGAAAGTTGGCCGGGTGCTGTTCAACGGCTACCCGACCGGGGTCGAGGTGTGTGACGCCATGGTCCACGGCGGCCCCTACCCAGCCACCTCCGACGCCCGCGGCACGTCGGTCGGCAGCCTGGCCATCGAGCGCTTCCTGCGCCCGGTGTGCTACCAGAACTGCCCCGACCACCTGCTGCCCGAGCCCCTGAAAGATGCCAACCCGCTGGGCATCAACCGTCTGGTTGACGGCAAACAGCAGCGCGAGGCCATCAGCCAGTAAGCGGCTTGCTCCTACAGGCCAGGAGTTGGGTGTGTGCGGAATCTGCAAGCACCCGCTCCGACAGGGCTATCCGCCCGTTCAGGCCAACAACGCTTTAAGGTCGTGGTACAGCGCCTCGGGGATCTGCACGCCTTCGACCAGGCTGCGGGCCCGCGCTTCATAGCGACGTTGCGACGGCAGGCGCGCGCCCTGGCCTTCGATACTCTGGAACAGGGTTTCGGCACGGGCCAGGTGGTGCTCGGTGGCGTCACCGAGGAAGCGCCGAGGATCGAGGGCGATGATCAGTTCGCCATGGTACGGCGAGGATTTGCTGCCTGCGTCGTAGGCCAGGGATTCGGCACTGGTCAGGTCACCGATCAACGGCCCGGCGATCAACTCCACCATGGCCGCCAGTGCCGAGCCCTTGTGCCCACCGAAGGTCAGCATCGCGCCGCTGTCGAGCACCACGTTGGCATCGGTACTCGGCCGCCCCTGCCCATCCACGCCCCAGCCTTCGGGAATCGCCTTGCCGGCCCGGCGGTGCAACTCAATATCGCCACGGGCGATCGCACTGGTGGCGAAGTCGAAGACAAACGGCTCCTGGCCGGCGCGCGGCCAACCGAAGGCAATCGGGTTGGTGCCGAACACCGGCTGACTGCCGCCGGCCGGTGCGACCCAGGCGTGGCTCGGGTTGCAGGCCAGCGCCACCAGGCCGGCCGCGGTGAGTTGCTCGATCTCCACCCACAACGCGGAAAAATGCACACAGCGATTGATCGCCAGGGCAGCAATCCCGTTGGCCCGGGTTTTCGCCGCCAGCAACGGCAACCCAGCCTGGAACGCCAGTTGGGAGAAACCGCCGGCCGCGTCGACCCGCACGATCGAGGGCGCCTGGTCGATCACCTGGGGTTCGGCATCGGCCGAGACCTTGCCAGCGCGCAGTGAATTCACGCAGCCCAGAATCCGGTACAAGCCATGGGAGGCGCAGCCATCACGCTCGCCGGCGATCACCGTGTTGCTCACTGCCTGGGCGTGGGCGGAGTTAAAACCGTTGTGCAGCAGGATCGATTCGGCCAGCTCGCGGGCTTCGGCCAGGGACAGTCGGATCATAGTCAGCTCCTTGAACAGACCGTCCAGACTCGCCCATTCCAGAGCCCCCGGCTTGATCGCTTTAGGCCCGGGCGATGACGATTTCGGCATAGCCTGGCGCAGTCGGTCAGCCGATCAGATCAATCAACTGCTCACGCTGCGCCCCGGTCAGCATCGAGCCAAACCCGGCACCGGCGTTTTCGCTCATCAAGCGTGGGTGGCGGGTGCCAGGAATCACGCACGTCACCGCGCAATGGGACAACACAAACTTCAGCGCCAGTTGCGCCCAACTGCTGACCTGCACCTGTGCCGCCCAACCCGGCAGCGGCTTGCCTTTGAGCCTGGTCAGCAAGTCACCGCCGCCAAACGGCCGGTTGCAGATCACCGCCACCCCACGCTCGCGGCACAACGGCAACAGGCGCTTCTCGGCGGCACGGTCATCGAGGGCGTAGTTGATCTGCAGGAAGTCCAGCGTCTCGGCCTTGAGCAGTGCCTCCACCTCGTCATAGGCGCTGGCGGTGTAATGGCTGACGCCGATGTAGCGAATCCGTCCGGCCGCCTTCCACTCTCGCAGCGTCGGCAGATGGCTCTGCCAGTCCAGCAGGTTGTGGATCTGCATCAGGTCGATGCGATCGGTCTGCAGCAAGCGCAAGGACTGCTCCATCTGCCGGATGCCCTCCTCGCGACCTCGGGTCCACACCTTGGTCGCCAGGAACGCCGGCGAGCGCGGCTCGTGGATCGACAGCAACTCACCGCTGGTCTGTTCGGCCCGACCGTACATCGGCGAGCTGTCGAGCAGCGTGCCGCCCTTGGCAAACAACGCACCGAGCACCGCCGGCAACTGTTGGTAGGACGCCGTTCCGGGTACGGCATCAAAACCGCGATAGGTGCCCAACCCGACGATGGGCAAGGGTTCGGAGCTGGAAGGAATGGCGCGGGTCAGCATGTTCATGCCTCCTGGTCCGATCGATGTACTAACGTTAGACGAATGTCGCGCATCCTGGTGTCCATCGTGGTTATCGCTGCAGCGCTGTACCTGGCGCTCTGTGCGGGACTGTGGGTGTTCCAGCGCGCGCTGATCTACTTCCCGCAGCCAGGTTCCGCTGACAGTGCGACGACACAGATGAGGCTGGTGGTGGATGAGGCCCAGGTGCTGGTCAGCGTCCGCCCGCGCGACGGGCCCCAGGCCTTGATCTACTTCGGTGGCAATGCCGAGGATGTCTCGGCGAACCTGCCGCAGTTTGCCCAGGCCTTTGCCGACCATGCCCTGTACCTGATGCACTACCGGGGTTTTGGCGGCAGCAGCGGCTCACCTTCGGAAGAAGCGATTGCCGCGGATGCGCTGGCACTGTTTGATCAGGTCTACGCCGACCACCGACAGGTTGTCGTGATCGGTCGCAGCCTCGGCTCCGGGGTCGCGGTGCGTCTGGCCAGCCAGCGACCGGTGGCACGGCTGATCCTCATCACGCCCTACAACAGCCTGGAGGAACTGGCCGCGCGTCAGTTGCCAATCTTCCCGGTGCGCTGGCTGCTGCGCGACCGCTACGACGCCTGGAAGTACGCCCGGCGTATTCAGGTGCCAACCTTGCTGCTCGCCGCCGAGCACGATGAAGTCATCCCCCGCGCCAGCACCGAACGCCTGCTACAGCAATTCGCCCCTGGCGTGGCAAGGCTTGAGGTCATACCTGGCACGGGACACAACTCCATCGCCGCCAGCCCCAGGTACCTGCCGCTGCTGCGCAAAGGGATGTGACGGCTGCGTCAACGGCCGCAGGACGATCATTCAACTTGGCAACACTGGACTCAGCAACACCCGCGTCACCCGCCGCTCTTCGACCTCGACCACGGTCAGGTTCCAACCCTGGCAGGTCAGTGTGTCGCCAATCACCGGCAGACGGTCCAGCAGGCTCATGACCAGCCCCGCGAGGGTCTGGTAGTCATCCGTGGCCTTGGCCTGGAAGCCGATCTGCTGGCGAATCTGGCTCAGGTTCAGCGCCCCGCTGACCAGAAACCCATTGCCCTGGGCCACGATGTTCGGGCCTTCGATTTCGCTGGCGTCCGGCAACTCGCCGGCGATCGACTCAAGAATGTCAGTCATGGTCAGCAAGCCGATGAAGTCACCGAACTCGTTCACCACAAAGGCAATGTGCGTCGACTCCTTGCGCATCTGTTCCAGCGCATTGAGGATCGAGAAGTTCTCCAGCAGGTTGATCGACGTGCGGGCCATGGCTTCCAGGTTGGGTTGATGGCCGGCAAGCAATTCCTTGAGCAGCTCTTTCTTGTGGACGAAGCCCAGCGGCTCATCGATGCGGCCCTCGCGGATCAACGGCAACCGCGAGTACGAGGAGTGCATCAGCGTGGTCCGGATGGTCTCGGCCGAATCGGCCAGGTCAATGTAATCGACCTCGGCGCGCGGCGTCATGGCGCTGCGGATCGGCCGCTCGGCCAATTGCAGGACGCCGCTGATCATCACCCGCTCGCGACGATCGAAGACCTGATCGGCCTCAGTACCGTCGAGCATGTCGGCAATTTCCTCGCCCACTTCATCGGCGTGCAAGGTGCGCCCGCCCAGCAGACGCAACACCGCATGGGCGGTCCGCTCGCGCATTGGCCGGTGCCCTTGCAGGCTCTTCTTGCGTCGCGCCCGCGCCAGTTGGTTGAACAGCTCGATCAGGATCGAGAAGCCAATGGCCGCGTAGAGGTAGCCTTTGGGAATGTGGAAACCCAGGCCCTCGGCGGTCAGGCTGAAGCCGATCATCATCAAAAAGCCCAGGCAGAGCATGATCACGGTCGGGTGGCTGTTGACGAAGCGGGTCAGCGGCTTGCTCGCGATGATCATCAGGCCAATGGAGAACACCACGGCAATCATCATCACCGACAAGTGTTCGACCATGCCCACCGCGGTAATGACCGCGTCCAGGGAGAACACCGCATCAAGCACCACGATTTGCGCCACGATCGGCCAGAACCTGGCATAGGCGGACGTCCCGGTGTGGGTGGCAACGTGGCCTTCGAGGCGCTCGTGCAACTCCATGGTCGCCTTGAACAACAGGAACACACCACCGAACAACATGATCAGGTCGCGGCCCGAGAACACCTTGTCGAACACCTCGATCAAGGGCTCGGTGAGGGTCACCATCCACGAGATGCTGGCCAGCAGGCCCAGGCGCATCAGCAATGCCAGCGACAGGCCGATGACCCGGGCGCGGTCACGCTGCTCGGGCGGCAATTTGTCGGCCAGGATGGCAATGAACACCAGGTTGTCGATGCCGAGCACCAGCTCCAGCACAATCAGGGTCAACAGGCCAAGCCAGGCCGTGGGATCTGCAATCCATTCCATAGGGATTATTTGCTCTCTCGAATCAGCTTGAACGATTGACGCGCACGCGGGTGCGACGCCCTGCAACGCACAATGGGGGCGGTTTTGTTCGGCGTAAAGGGTGCTGCACAACAGGCGACGAAGGTGCCTGGGCGGTTCAACGCAACCGTGATGGGCGCGATAGGCCTACGGGCGTTGACGGAGGGAAAGCAAACGGCAAGGTGAGCAAAGCGACTGGGAGGCTCCAGGAGGGTGTTCATACGGACCTGTAGAAAATTGGGTCCGCAATCCTACAGTGCGGCAGGATTTTTCTGCCGCTTAGAGTTATTACAAGATTTGACACGATCGTGCGGTGATTACACCGGGGAGATGGTGGCAAGGGCGCCGATCATGATCGTCAGCAGCAGGAATCCACCGAGAAACATCGCCATCTTGAACATCGGGCCTCCAAAAATAGGTTCAGGGTTGCGGCCCTATTGTGGCGCCCGGGCTGTATCGAAAACAGCGTCAGGTACAGATGAAAAATACGGATCAGATGCCACTTTACTGCCGGGTAGCGGGCGAGCTCGTCGAGGCGCTCGCCCTGATGAACATCAGTCGGGATCGCCTGAATGCCGACGCTTGCCCTGCGCGAGATGGCATATCAGCAGCGCCAGAACGATCAATCCGGCGGCAACCGCGAAGCACACATGCATCCCCCGGGCCAACGCGGGCGCAGACGCAGTTGACACATCCGCCGCCGTGGCGAAGGCAAACAACGCCCCCAGGCACGCTGTCCCGCTGATCAGCCCCAGGTTGCGTGACAGGCTCAGCAGGCCCGCCACCACACCCCGTTGCTGCGGGTCGATGGCGGCCATGATCGAGGTATTGTTGGCCGCCTGGAACAGCCCATAACTGGCGGTCAGCAACAGCATCGGCATGAGGTAGCCGGGCACCCCGCTGGCGCTCGGCAACAGTGCCAGCAACGTGGCGCCAAGCGCCATGCCCAGCAGCCCGGCCTGGGCCATGCGGCGCGTGCCGAAACGGTCGACCAGGCGCCCGGCCGGAACCCCGCTGAGGGCCGCGGCGGCGGGCCCCGCCGCCAGCACCAGCCCCACTGCCAGGGCATCGAGTCCCAGGCCGCGAGCCAGGTAGAAAGGCCCGACCACCAGCGTCGACATGATCACCGTCGACACCAGCAGGCTCATGGCCAGGCCTGCGCTCAGTTGCCGATCACCCAGCAGTGGCAGGCGGACCAAGGGTACCGCCGCTCGCCCCTGGCGCCAGACAAACAGCCCGGCGCCGACGGCTGCCAGCAGCAACAGCGCGCCCTGGCCCTGGGTCATGGCCAACGCATAGGCGCCCAGGGTCAACACCAGCAGCAGGCTCCCCGGCAGATCGAAACGGCGCTGTTCGCCCCGGGTGAGCGGTCCATCCGGCGGCAGGTAGCGCCAGGCCAACCCGCCATTGAGCAGACCCAGAGGCACGCTGACCAGGAAGATTGCCTGCCAGCCGAGGGCGACCAGCAACACCCCACCCAGCGCCGGTCCCAGTGTCGTGCCGATCGCCGAGAGGCTGCCCAGCAGGCCCATGGTGCTGCCCAACCGGGCCTTGGGCACGGTCTCGCCCACCAGGGCCAGGGTCAGGGCCAGCATGATCGCCGCGCCCAGCCCCTGCAGCGCCCGGGCGGCAATCAGCCAGCCAAGGCTGGGCGCCAGGCCGCAGAGCAATGAGGCCAGGGTAAACAAGGTGATGCCACACAGCAGCAGGCGTCGCCGTCCCAGGAGGTCACCGAGGCGACCGGCACTGACCAGCAAGGTGGTGATGCTCAACAGGTAAGCCAGGACAATCCACTGCACCTGGGCAAAAGAGGCCTCGAACGTGCGGGCCAGGGCCGGCAGGCCAGCATTGGCGATACTGGTATCGAGTGACGGCAACAGCATCGACAGTGACAGGCTGGCCAGTGCCCAGCGGCTCGACGGGGCCAGGGGCGGCGCTTGTGTGGCGGTTGTTGTGGGGAGTGTGTTCATGGATAAGGCCTCGCGCTCGGTGATGGATAAAAGCCTATGCCTGAGCGTGATGAGGCGGAAGACGCAGCATTTGCACTTTATAGCTGCAGCAAACGCCATCTCATGTGGACGGCGTGCTACCGTTGGCCAATGTCGACGCCCGATCTGAACCTGCTGATTACCCTGGACGCCCTGCTCGCCGAAGGCAGTGTGGCGCGCGCGGCCCAGCGTTTGCACCTGAGCCCCTCGGCGATGAGCCGGGCCTTGGCACGCTTGCGTACCACCACCGGCGACCCGTTGCTGGTGCGGGCCGGACGCTGCCTGGTGCCGACGCCACGGGCCATCGAACTGCGCGACCAGGTGCGCCAACTGGTGCAGGATGCCACCGCCGTGCTGCGTCCCGTCGAACAGCTGGACCTGGGGCATCTGGTACGCACTTTCACGCTGCGCACCAGCGACGGATTTGTCGAGAACTTCGGCCCGGCATTGATCCAGCGCCTGGCTGCAGAGGCGCCCGGCGTGCGCGTGTATTTCCTGCAAAAGCTCAGCAAGGACAGCACGCCCCTGCGCGAGGGTAGCGTCGACCTGGACACGGGCGTGGTCGAGCCTGGAACCAGCCCGCAATTGCACACTCGCCTGTTGTTCGAGGATCGTTTTGTCGGCGTGGTCCGCCACGGCCATCCCTTGAGCCAGGGTCAAATCACCGTAGCCCGCTACATGGCTGGGCAACACGTGCTGGTTTCCCGCCGTGGCCTGGACACCGGGTTGCTGGATCAAACCTTCAACAGCCAGGGCCTGCAGCGCAACATCGCGACCCTGGTCAGTGGGTTCGCCGCCGCGTTGGCGTTGACCCGCGACTCGCAACTGATCGCCACGGTGCCCGAGCGCCACACCCGGCACTTGCGCAGTGACCTGTTCAGCTTCACCTTGCCCCTGCCCACTCCGGCCATCGGCCTGTCACTGATCTGGCACCCACGAATGGACGCCGACCCGGCGCATCGCTGGCTGCGCGGCTGCATACGCGAGGTGTGTACCCAGGTGCTTGGCCAACCCGACACGTTGAGCAAGATCGTTCAAGCCTGACGCCGGCAACCCTTCTATGATTTTCGCCATCAACGTACTCAAGGACGGTGGCAGACCATGGCAACGCAAAAACTCTTCTGGCAAGACCCTTACCGAACCGAGCTGCAAACCCAGGTCACTGCGGTCGAGGGGGACGCGGTGCGTCTGGCACAAACGGTGTTCTTTGCCTTTTCCGGTGGTCAGGAGAGTGACAGCGGAACCCTCGCGGGCCTGACGGTGCTGGCGGCGGAAAAACACGGCCTGGACATTGTCTACACCCTGCCCGCCGGGCATGGCCTGCAGGTGGGCAGCGAAGTCGAGCTGCGCATTGACTGGGCACGGCGGTATCGCCTGATGCGCCTGCATTTTGCCGCGGAAATGGTGCTGCAACTGGTCTACCAGCTTGAACCGGACATCGCCCGCCTCGGTGCCCACATCTCGGCGGACAAGGCGCGAATCGACTTTGCCCGCGAGACCAGCATCGCCACCCTGTTCCCGCAGATCGAGCCCCAGGTCGTTGCCTTGTTGAAGGCCGACCTGCCCATCATCACCGCCTTCAGCGATGAGGCCGCGCAGCGCCGCTACTGGCAGGTCGAGGGGTTTGCGACCATGGCCTGCGGTGGCACTCACCCGCGCTCCACCGGAGAAATCGGCGCCCTCAAGCTCAAACGCAAGAACACCGGCAAAGGCAAGGAGCGCATCGAAATCACGTTGCTCTAGACACCCTGGCCTAGATGAACACCCCGCTCCAGGCCGACACCAGCAGCAACACCGCCAACCCACGATTCATCCGCACAAACGCCCGCGGCGAACGCAGTACCCGGGCGCTGCCCACGCCCAACAACGCCCACAGGGTCATGCACGGCAGGCAGGTCAACAGGAACAGCAATGACAACAGCAACATCCGCGACGCCTGTTCACCGTCGCCGGCAAACACACTCGCCACCGCCACCGCCATCATCCAGACTTTGGGGTTGATCACCTGCAGGGCCACGGCACCGAGCACGCCCATACCGGCGTCGCGCGTGTCGGGCGAATCCAGGGACGGCGGCGTACTGCGAAAGATCTGCCAGGCCAACCCGCTCAGCCACAGCGCCCCGGCCCAGACCATCACCTGTTGTAAACGCGGGAACCGCCCCAGCGTCTCACCCAACCCGAGCCCGACGATCAACACCACCAGTGCCGCTGCGACACAGGCGCCGAAAATAATCGGCAGGGTGGCAACCAACCCACGTCGGGAACCATGACTCAGCACCAGGATATTGAGCGGCCCCGGGGTGATCGAGGCCACGAAGGAAAACAACAGAAAAGGCAGAAACGACAGCATGGCAGGGACTCCTTGATCAGACAGGGAGCCATGCTCGCGCGCCGACGGGGCTCAGTCTGGAAGGTTTGAGCAGCGCTTGCGGTAATCCGCCGGGGTGAGCCGATAGGCACGGCGGAACCAACGCCCCAGATGGCTCTGATCGGCAAAGCCCAGGGCGCTGGCAACCTGCGCCGGGGTTTCGCCCCGCGCCAGCCACAGGCGCGCCCGGGCCAGGCGCAGCTGGATCAGATAGGCATGGGGCGCCAGGCCGAACGCCGACTTGAAAGCGCGGCTCAGGCGAAAACGATCGACGCCACAGACCTGGGCCAACTGATCCAGGCCGATGTCTTCAAAGGCGTGGGCCTGCAGGTAGTCACGCGCCACCTGGGCCACCCGTGGCAGGCGTGGATCAAAGGCCTGGCGCTGACGCCAGTCGAGGTGCCGGGTGAGCGCGGCCAACAAGTTATCGGTGGCGCTCTGGCGCACGATGCGCAACTCGCCCTGGTGCAGCGCCTGGAACGCCTGGCCAATGCACATCGCCAAGCCTGGGTCCTGGCTCAGGGTGTCGGCGAAGCCCAACTGGCTGTGCTGCGGCACATGCTCGAACAACAGGCGCAGTTGCTGCTCCAGCCACGCGGGATCGAAGTACAGCATGGAGTAAGTGAAACCTTCCTCGGTGGGTGCCTGCCCATCGTGGATTTCCCCCGGTTCCAGCATGAACACCTTGCCAGGCGTACTGAGGTGGCGCACCCGCCGGCAATTGAACTGCTGCACGCCCTGCTCGGTGATCCCCACCAGGAAGCTGTCATGCCAGTGCGGGTCATAGGCGTGGCCCTGGAAATGGGCGCGGATCGACTCGATCCCGGTGTCGGGATCCTGGGACAGCTCGATCCAGTGGTGATCGTCCACGGTGCCTCCGGCGCCTGCACTGGGCAAAAAATGGGGGCGATCAACTTACCGCGCTTTGCACCGCGCTGTTTAGAAGATTTGTGCAGCCTATCCTGCTGCCGGAAAAATCCTCGCCGTGACCAGGCCAGCCATAGCCAGCAGGCAAGCCAGCCCGACCCCATAGGCCATCGTGCGCCAGGGCTGCCAGCCGCCGAGGTACATCAGGGTGTGCATCACCCGAGCGCCGGTGAACAGGCACAACAACATGGCCGTGACCTGGCCATCGGTGTCCAGGGCCAGGCACAACCCGCCCAGCACGAAGAACAGCGGAATGTTTTCCAGGTCATTGGCCCAGGCCCTGGCCGCCCGTTGTACCTGGGGCAGTTCCTGGGGTAACGCCTGGCGCTGGAAAAAACGCGCGTCCTCAGCGTTGGTGAACACCCGGTGGCGGATACGGAAAAAACCCTGGTAGCAGGAGATGAACAGCATCTTCCCGAACAACAGCAGGACGCACAGGGCATAGACGTGCAGCGTGCTGTTCATCCCTGCCCCCTGGCGCTGGGTTTGGCGCAAAAGCCATTGACCACCAGGTACAACAGCGGGCCGATCGAGACGAAGATCGCGGTGAGCAGCCAATACGGCAGCACCGAGACCAGGGAGCGCCCCCTGGCTCGGGCATCCTGGTACATCCAGACGCCGGCCATGACCGCCAGCAGGTAGAGGTCGATCACCACCTGGGCGGTGTCCGGCCGGGACAACAGGCCGAGCCCGAACGCCAGCAGCGATTGCTCGGCGATCGATAGGGTCCAGGCCGTGTACAGCGAAAATCCGCTCAAGGCGGCCAGGGCGAGATAGGGTCGGGACATGCGGTGCTTCCTGCAATCGGCGGTTGATGCACGGCAGGTTAGTGCTATCGTCGCCCGGCCCTCAATGACCTCCGAGGTCATGGACGCCTCCCCTTCGCACGGCCAGAGTCAACGTATGGATATCCGACCCTTTCCCCGCACGACGCCCCCGACCACCGCCGGCGAGCAGTTGCGCCTGCTGCGCCGCCAGGCCCGGCTGAGCCAGCTCGACCTGGCCCTGATTGCCGGGGTTTCCCAGCGCCACCTGAGTTGCATCGAAACCGGCCGCGCCCAGCCGAGCCCTGGCACCCTGCACAACCTGCTGACCGCCCTGGAAGCACCGCTGGAGCAGTGCAACCGCGTGTTCCTGGCATCCGGTTATGCGCCGCGCTACGAAGCGACACCACTGACGGCACCGCCCATGGAGGCGGTGCGCGGTGCCATCAGCCATGTCCTGCACGCCAACAACCCCGCGCCGGCGATTGTGCTGGGCAGCCACTGGGAGGTGCTGGCCGCCAACGCCAGCACGGCGGTGCTCTTTGATCTGGTGGGACTGCCGGCCGATGCGGCGACGCAGCTCAACCTGCTGGTGACGCTGCTGCAGCCGGGCGGGCTGGGCGACCATTTGCGCAACGCCGAGGAGATTCGCCGCCTGGCCTGGCAGCGCGCAACCCGCGAGGCCATGGCCAACCCGACCCTGGCGCAGCTCCTGGACACCCTGCCCGCCCCGGCCAACCCGCCGCCAATGACCGCCGAACTGCCACCGCTGGTACTGACCCGCATCGACTGCGCCCAGGGTGAACTGAATTTCCTGTCGACCTTCACCACCTTCGGCATGCCCCAGGACATCACCCTGAGTTCATTGCGCATCGAGCACCTGATTCCAGCCGATGCCCAGACCTGGCAGATCATGACCCGAGCGTACGAGCAGTCGCTGCACGATAGCGCCGAGGGTTGAGGGGGGCTCTCGAGCGTTAACTCGCTGGGCCTGCCCCGTGACGTACGGCCATCCCGGGCAAGCGGTGAGCCGCCCGGCCCGCTCCCGCAGATTGGGTGGCCGTACGCAAAATGTGTGGGCAGCCAGATTCACTGTAGGAGCGAGCTTGCTCGCGAAGAACTTGAGAGCGACAGGTTCATCCAGCAAGTGCGCGTCATCGTTGACGTCCATCGCGAGCAGGCTCGCTCCCACACAGGTTGAGTGGGCTTGCGAAAGCTGCGAACGCTCAACATCAGGACTTCACTCACGCTTCTGCCCAGGCAAACCGCCACCTTGCGTGGCAGTTTTCCAGGGCAAGGGCCTTATTTGTCGGTCTTGATGCTGGTCCAGACCCGGGTACGCACCCGCTCCAGCTTTTGTGGCAACGGCTGCACCACATACAGGGTTTTCAACGCCTCGCTGGTGGGCGTCAGGTTGGGGTTGCCGGTGATTTCAGGGTTGATCAGCGCCAGCGAGTCTTTGTTGGCATTGGGGTAACCGAGGAAGTCACTGATGGGGGCGATGACTTTCGGGTCCAGCAGGTTGTTGAGAAACTCGTGGGCCTCGGCTACGTTTTTTGCGCTCTTGGGAATGGCAAAGGTGTCGAACCAGATCGGTGCGCCTTCCTTGGGCAGGCGCCAATCGACCACCACGCCATTGCCGGCTTCCTTGGCGCGGTTGCCGAACTGATAAAAACTGCCGGAGTAACCGATGGCCACGCAGATATCGCCATTGGCGATGTCGGTCATGTACTTGGCCGAGTTGAAATAGGCCACGTAGGGGCGAACCTTGAGCAGCAGGGCCTTGGCCTTTTCGTAGTCTTGCGGGTTCTGGCTGTTGGGATCCAGCCCGAGGTAGTGCAGGGCCAATGGCAGGATTTCCGTCGGCGAGTCGAGCATCGCCACGCCACAGGCTTTCAACTTCTCCATGTTCTCGGGCTTGAACACCAGGTCCCAACTGTCCACGGGGGCATTTTCACCCAGGGCAGCCTTGACCTTGGCCGGGTTGAAACCAATCAGCACCGTGCCATACATGTACGGCACACCGTACTGGTTGCCCGGGTCATTCTGGTTCAGCAGCTTGAGCAGTACCGGGTCCTGGTGCTGCCAGTTGGGCAACTTCGACTTGTCGAGTTTCTGGAACACCCCGGCCTTGATCTGGGTCTCGAGAAACTGGTTGGAGGGCACCACCAGGTCGTAACCCGAGTTGCCGGTCAGCAACTTGGCTTCCAGGGATTCGTTGGTGTCAAAGGTGTCCCAGGTGACCTTGATGCCACTTTGCTTGGCGAAATCCTTGGGCACGGAGGGCAGGATGTAGTCCGCCCAGTTGTACACCCTCAGTTCGCGCTGTTCGGCGTGCACGGCGCTGGCCAGCAGCGTCAGCCCACACAAGGTGGCGCCCAGAATGCGGTTCATCGTGACCATGAATGGTTTCCCCAAATGCGGCGTTAGTTCGACGGTTTTTATGTTCTGTAAACGGCAGCGGGTTAAACGATAGCCAAGGGCAGGCGAATCCGGATTTTAGTTAGGGTTTGAGTGCACGTTCCGGGATCGGCCAACTGTCTTCGATTTTTGCCCAGTGCCGCCGCCGAACACAGGGGGACCTTGGCCAAAAGGGGATCGTAATGGCCAAAATAAATGGCCATCTGGGTCAGCACGCCACCTAGACCTGCGGCTGGTGACTGGTCACACAGTGGATGCCTCCTCCCCCGGCGCTGATGGCGTCGATGTCCAGTTGCACCACTTCGCGGTCCGGGTAGAGCCTGGTCAGCAACTCGAGGGCCCGGCGATCGGCCGCCCGGTCACCAAATTGCGGCGCCAGCACCGCGCCGTTGATCACGAAGTAGTTGATGTAGCCGGCGGCAAAATCCGGGTTGTCTTGACTGAACCTGTTGTTGCGCGGCTTGAGCGGCGGCGACACGGTGTGCACCTGCAGCTTGCGCCCCTGGGCATCGGTGGCCTGGCGCAGAATCTCCAGGTGGGCCAGCGTCACTGGGTGGTCGTAGGACGCCGGGTCCTGGTCGAGGTTGGCAATCACCACGCCGGGTTTGACGAAACGCGCATAAAAATCGACGTGGGCATCGGTGATGTCCTTGCCCTTGATGCCCGGCAGCCAGATGATCTTGCGCAAACCCAGGCGCTGCTTGAGGGCTTGCTCAACCTCGGCCAGGCTCCAGTCCGGGTTGCGGTTGCGATTGAGCCAGCAACTCTGGGTCATGATCGCCGTGCCCTGGCCATCGACTTCGATCCCGCCCCCCTCGCCCACCAGTTCACTGCGCAGGTAATCGGCCTCGGCCAATTCGGCCACCTGCGCGGCCACCTGTGCATCTTCGCGGTGCAGCTGTTTGTTGCCCCAGCCGTTGAAGTTGAAATCCACGGCGCCCAGCCCGCCGTGTCCGTCAACCACGAAGTTGGCACTGATATCGCGCATCCAGATGTCGTCCAGTTCGGTTTCGACATAGGTGATGTTGGCCGTGCCGCAGTGCCGTTCGGCCAGGTCCCGTTCGTGCTCGCGACAGAACACGGTCAGCGGCTCATAGCGGGCGATGGTGCGCGCGATCCGGCCGAGGGCCGCTTGCACGTCGGCGGTGAAGTCCTCCCAGATGGCGTCCTGTGCGCCAAAGGCGATAAAAGCACGCTGGTGCCGATCACCTTCGTCCGGCATGTGCCAGGGACCCGCGGCAGCCGCCCGCGCGGACAACGGCAGCAGGCCCATGGACGCCCCGGCGGCCCATCCGGCAACCAGCGAAACCTGCTTGATGAATTGGCGACGGGTCGACATGAGGCGTTTCCTCAAAGAGCTGGCGGTTGTCATTGGGCGGTGGCCGTCTTGAATTTGGTCCAGACGCGCATGCGCGCACGCATATCGGCCTGGGGAATATCCTGGCCGGGAATCAGACGCTGATAGGTGGCGGCGTCGAGGTAGATGTCCGGATTATTGCGCATGCTCCCATCGACACCTTCGCGCGCCTTGGCGTTGGAGGTGGGATAACCGGTGGCGTTACTGATGGCGGCCATGTTTTCCGGGCGCATGACGAAGTTGATGAAGGTATAGGCGTAGTCCGGGTGTTTGGCATCGACCGGAATCGCCATGGTGTCCATCCACACCGTGGTGCCTTCGCGGGGCACGCGGAACTGGAAGCGAGTGTGCTTGCCGGCACTGTCCGTGGTGCGTTGCGCCTGGGTCATGTCGCCGCTGTAGCCCAGGGACAGGCACAGGTTGCCGTTGACCAGGTCGCTCACCGGCTGCGACTGGAACTTGCGGATGTACGGACGCAACCTGCCCAGCAGCTCACTCGCCGCCGCCAGGTCCGCCGGCTTGGCACTGCGCGGTTCGCGTCCCAGGTAATGCAGGACCACCGCCAGCACTTCGTCGGGCGAATCGATGATCGAAATGCCGCAGTCGGCAAAGCGCTGGGCCAGCTCCGGCTTGAACAGCATGTCCAGGCTGTCGACCGGGGCATCGGCCATACGCTGCTTGATCTGCTCGGCATTGTAGGTCAGGCCGATGGTGCCCCAGGTGTAGGGCACCGTGGCCTGGCTGGAATGCACATAGTGGCTGCGCAACTGCTGCAACCCCGGCTCGATGTCGTCCAGGGCGGTGAGCCTGGCGCGGTCCAGCGGCAACAGGCTGCCGGCGCGCATCAAGCGCTCGGCCACGGTGTCGCCGGGGAAGATCAGGTCGTAGCCGCTGCCCCCGGCCAACATTTTGGCCTCCAGTGTCTCGCTGCCCTCCATGACGTCATAGATCACCTTGATCCCGGTCTCGGCGGTGAACCGCGCGAGGGTGTCCTCGGCAAAGTAGTCGGCCCAGTTGTACAGCCGCAGGGTTTTTTCTTCGGCGTGCAGTGCCGGCTGGGTCACGCTCAACGCCAGTCCCAGCACGCCGATCAACAGCGGATTGGAAATGCTCATGCCAAATCTCCCGAGGTATGCCAGCGGGCATTGAGGTGGCGTCCGTCCTGGCTCAACAGCGGCCCGTACATCTCCGGCCGGCGGTCGCGGTAGATCCCCCAGTTCAGGCGTTCCTGCGCCATAGCCGTGAGGTCCAGGTCATGCAGGAGGATGCCGGCAGTGTCGCGATCCGCCTCAACCAGCAACTGGCCCTTGTGGTCGCAGATGAACGACGAGCCATAGAAACTCATCTCAAGGCTGGGGTCGGTGGTTGCCACTTCAACACCGATGCGATTGGCCGCCACCACCGGCAGCAGGTTGGCCGCCGCATGGCCACGCATGGTCATCTGCCAGTGGTCGCGGGAGTCCAGGCTGGCACAGCCCGGCTCCGAACCAATCGCGGTCGGGAACAACAGCACTTCGGCCCCCATCAAGGCCAGGCAGCGCGCGGTTTCGGGAAACCACTGGTCCCAGCAGATGCCCACGCCGAGCCGTCCGTAGGCCGTGTCCCAGACCCGAAAACCGGTGTCGCCGGGGCTGAAGTACTCCTTCTCCTGGTAGCCGATGGCGTTGGGGATATGGGTCTTGCGATACACCCCCAACAGGCGCCCATCGGCGTCCGCCACGCTCAGGGAGTTGAAGTAGGCGTTGCCCGCCCTCTCGAACCAGCTCAGTGGCAGCACCACCGCCAACTCCCTGGCCAGCGCCGCAAAACGCCGCAGGATCGCGCTGTCGTCATACGCCTGGGCCAGTGCCAGGTGTGGGTGGTGTTGCTCGATACAGAAATAAGGCGTGGCAAACAGTTCCTGCAGCAGGATGACCCGAGCCCCCTGGGCTGCGGCCTCACGCACCCGCTGTTCGGCCTGGTCGAGGTTATGGGCCAGGTCCCAGCTGCAGGGCATCTGGATGGTAGCGATCGTCAACAGGCTCATGGCATCAACCCTCCACCGGCCAGGCCGGCTGTTGCTGGGTGATGCAATGCACACCGCCGCCGCCATGGGCCAGGTGGTTGATCCGCACGGGCACCACCGTGCGCCCCGCAAACGCGCGGGCCAACACCTCGGCCGCCGCCTGGTCTGCGCTGATGCCATAGGCCGGCATGATGATCGCGCCATTGGCGATGTAGAAATTGGTGTAGGAGGCGCAGAACACTTCAGCGCTGGCATCCACCGCCTCGCTGGCCTCATACAGTTCGATCAGTTCGAAGGGGCGTCCGCGGGCATCGCTGGCCAGTTCCAGGGCACGGCGGTTTTCCCGCACCACCTCGGCGTACACCGAGCCGCGATCGTGGGTCGCGTCCACCAGCAACACCCCGGGACGGGCAAACGCGCACACGCCATCGACGTGGCCATCGGTCATGTCGCCGGTCACCGCGTCCGGATCGCCAGGCAACCAGATGGTCTTCTTGATGCCCAGCAGGCGGGCGAAGACCTGCTCGATCTCGGCCTTGGTCATTCCCGGGTTGCGATTGGCATTGAGCAGCACCGATTCGGTGGTGATCAGCGTGCCCTCGCCATCGACATGAATGGCCCCGCCTTCGTTGCACAGTGGCGTGCCAAAACACCCAAGCCCCAGGTGATCGAGGGCCCGGCGCGCCAGGCTGGCGTCCAAGTCATGGGCCGACTTGCCACCCCAGGCATTAAAGCGCCAGCTCACCCCCGCCACACCCTGTTGCGGGTGGCAGACGAAGCTTGGGCCGGAGTCACGGCACCAACTGTCGTTGACCGCCAGTTCGATCAGCTCGATGTTCGGCCCACACCAGGCCTTGGCACTGGCGAGCGCCGAGGGGTCGACCACCATCTTCACCGGCTCGAAGCGCGCAATGGCATTGGCCACCCGGGCAAAGTCCTCTTGCACCTGGGGCAAGGTGACGCCCCAGCCGGACTCCCAGAGTGCCTGATTGTGCGGCCACACCATCCAGGTAGCCGCGTGCCGGACCCACTCGGCCGGCATCCACCAACCGTCGTTCAATTGTTCGTCGTGCTGCATGACAAGTACCTTTGAGTTAAGTCATTGTGTTCAATGAAATCGGCCTACGAGGTCTTGGCATGCATGCTACGGCTGTGAAAACGGGCAAACAAACGATGGATTTTGCGTAAAAGTGATTAGAGGAACTTATCAGTATGCTTAAGCACTGGCCGCCGCTCAGCACCCTGCGTGGCTTTGAAGCCGCCGCCCGGCTGGGCAGTTTCCACAAGGCCGCCACCGAACTGCACCTCACTCAGTCGGCCATCAGCCAGCAGATCCGCAGCCTGGAGGCGTACCTTGAACAACCGTTGTTTTTCCGCAATGGCCGCAGCGTTGCGCTGACCGATGCCGGGCATGATCTGCTCAGTACCACCCAGGCGCTGCTGCAACAATTGGCCGTGGGGATCCGCCGCCTGGGCCAGTACCAGAAGCCCAACCAACTGGTGCTCAACACCACGCCGGCGTTCGCCCGGCACTGGCTGTTGCCGCGCCTGGGGGATTTTCGTCGCCAGTACCCGGGCGTCGACCTGTGGCTCTTCAGCACCGATGAAGTCCCTGACATGAGCAGCCAGACCATCGACCTGGCGGTGCGCGATGACCTCAGCGCCCAGGCCGAGTGCAGCTTCAAGGTGTTGCACGCCGACCGCTTGTTCCCGGCATGCCACCCGAGCCTGCTGGCGATGCCCGGCGCACAGCGCAGTACCCTGCACGGCGAGCGGGAAATGGACTGGAGTCATTGGGCAGTGGAGGCTGGGATCGATGTCGGCCAGCAGGCCCAGGGGCTGAATTTTTCCGACCCCGGCTTGCTGCTGGACGCTGCCTGCGCAGGATTGGGCATGGCGTTGGTCAGCCAGTTGTTGAGCCACCAGGCCCTGGCCAATGGTTCATTGACCCCCTTGGTTGAGCAGACGATTCGGGGCCCGAACTGGGCCCTGCTGACCCATCGCGACAGCGAGAACAACCCGCTGGCGCGCAGTTTCAGCGAGTGGTTGGTGAACAATCTGCAAACGCCGCAATGATCCTTGATCAGATCAACAGGTCTTCATAGAACGCGCCAAACGGGCGCTGCGGGTGGGCGATCTGGATTTCCAGGATCCACAGACCGGTGTTGGGGTACTGGGCAAAATCGCCGAGATCACCGCCTCGGTGGATCGCGTGGGGGAAATCGCTGACCCGGTGGCCCTTGATGTCCAGGTTGAGCTTCCAGCCCATGCGCTGGGCTTCATCGGCGGCGTAACGGTACAGCTCGCTGCCGGCGACCCGCTCACTGCGCCAGTACCCTTCGACCCGCTGGAACAGCTCGCGGGCGGCCGCAGCGCAGGCGCTCATCTGTGGGTCGGAGCCGGTGGTGAAGGTGGCCCCGGCATCCCCTTCGTGGCCCTGCCAGACCACGCCCATGTCGACGAAAAAGATGTCGTCACGCCCCAGTTCCGGGTCGCCCTCGGAACGCTGCTTGAAGGTCTTGAGGGTATTGGCGCCGAAGCGGATCAGCAGTGGGTGCCAGATCCGGTCCATGCCCAGCTCTCCGAGGATCCGCTTGCCCAGCACCTGCGCGTCGGACTCGCGCATGCCCGGGGTGATTGCCGCGGCAATCTGCTCAATGGCCTGCCACGTCATCTGCTGCGCATGGCGCATGGATTGCAGTTCATAGCGCTCACCTACCGCTTCTTTGTTGCCCTGGGCCGTTGTCATCATTCATTCCCTTGGATAGAAACCGTCGATCGCTATATATTTTTATATATTGCGAAAAACTTCAACAACGGCATAGCCAAGACGCCTTACGCTTCCAGGCGCCCGCTGCCCTCACGGTCCTGCGGGTAGTGGTGGGACAGGGGAAATGCCGGCAACCAGGACTCGCGACGGATGACCCAGCTTTCGTACGTGGGCATCAACTGGTCTGGGGCATCCAGGGAACCCAGGTTGATTTCCACTTCGTCGGCGCTGCGGGCGAACACCGAGGAGCCGCAGCGCGGGCAGAAAAACCGTCCGGCGTAATCACGCGTTTCACCGGTGATGGTCACCGCTGTTTCGGGAAAAATCGCAGAGGCATGAAACAGCGCGCCGTGATGCTTGCGACACGCCAGGCAATGACACAGCCCAACCCGATAGGGCAGTCCTGCGGCTTCGATTCGGACCTCGCCGCACAGGCAACCGCCGGTAAATCGGTCCATGGTGCTGCTCCTCTGCCAGTCATCGATCAGCGCTGCCGAGTGCTACCTCGGTACGACCCTGTCGAGGGTAACAATAGCCGCTGGACAAGCGCGCCGGATCTCATCACCCCAACACTGGAATCACCCGCGAAGGCTTCACCGATTTAAACGAAAAGCTCGAATAAATCTCCTTCACCGCCGGCAAGGTCTGCAGCACTTCGCGGGCGAATTCGCCAAAGGATTCCAGATCCTTGGCCACCACCTCCAAGAGGAAATCGTAGCGTCCGGAGACGTTGTGACAGGCGACGATTTCCGGGATCTGCAGCAGCCGCTGTTCGAACGTGCGAGCCATTTCCTGGTTGTGGGATTCCATCATCACACTGACAAAAGCAGTGACGCCGTAGCCCAGGGCCTTGGGCGAGAGGATCGCCTGGTAGCCGGTGATCACCCCGCTTTCCTCGAGCATTTTCACCCGGCGCCAGCACGGCGAAGTCGTCAGGGCCACCTGGTCGGCCAGTTCGGCGGTGGTCAGGCGGGCGTTGCCTTGCAGGGCGTTCAGCAGGGCTTTGTCGGTACGATCCAGGCCGGCGGGCATATTTTGCCTCTTAATCTTGTTTTTATGGGTTTGTATTCCAATCAGGCGTTTATAAACGGGCAAGTTTGGAATTTATCGCGTTGAATTTGAGCATAGCATTGTAGGAAATCAGGGAGCGTTAACCATGAACAATAAAAACAACGAACTTGGCTTTTCTACCCGTGCGATTCACCACGGCTACAACCCGCTGGATAACCAGGGGGCGTTGATCCCGCCGATCTACCTGACGTCCACCTTCACCTTCCCCACCGCCGAATACGGCGCCGGCTGTTTTGCCGGCGAACAGCCCGGGCACTTCTACACGCGGATTTCCAACCCGACCCTGGCGCTGCTGGAGTCGCGCATGGCGACCCTGGAAAACGGCGAGGCCGCAGTGGCCTTCAGCTCCGGCATGGGCGCCATTGCCGCGACCCTCTGGACGTTGCTGCGCCCGGCGGACGAGATCATTGTCGACCGCACCCTATATGGCTGCACCTTCGCCCTGCTGCACCATGGCATCGGCGAGTTCGGGGTCAAGGTGCGGCATGTCGACCTGTCCAACCTCGACGAGTTGCGCGCAGCGATCAGCCCGGCCACCCGAATGATCTACTGCGAAACACCGGCCAACCCGACCATGCAACTGGTGGACATCGCCGCCGTGGCCAAGATCTCCCGTCAGCACTCGCAGGTCACCCTGGTGGTGGACAACACCTATTGCACGCCATACCTGCAACGCCCACTGGAACTGGGCGCGGACGTGGTGGTGCACTCGGCCACCAAGTACCTCAGCGGCCATGGCGATATCACCGCCGGCATCGTGGTCAGCAGCCAGGCACTGGCCGACCGGATCCGCTTGCAAGGCCTCAAGGACCTGACCGGCGCGGTGATGTCGCCCCAGGACGCCTTCCTGCTGATGCGTGGACTCAAGACCCTGGCCCTGCGCATGGAGCGTCATTGCAGTAACGCCCAGGTGATCGCCGAATATTTGCAGGCACACCCGGCAGTCGAGTGGGTGACCTACCCGGGCCTGGCGTCTTTTGCCCAACACGAACTGGCCTCGCGGCAGATGAAATTGCCCGGCGGCATGATCGCCTTCGAACTCAAGGGTGGCCTGGTGGACGGTCGGCGCTTCATGAACGCCCTGCAACTGTTCAGCCGCGCGGTCAGCCTGGGGGACGCCGAGTCCCTGGCCCAGCACCCGGCGAGCATGACCCACTCCACCTACTCCCCGGAGCAACGCGCCGAACACGGCATTTCCGAAGGGCTGGTACGTTTGTCCGTGGGCCTGGAGGACATCGCCGACCTGCTGGCCGACGTCACCCAGGCCCTCGACGCTTGCGCCTGAGGGAGGCCCACGATGACTACGCCAGTTTCGCGTCATGAGGGCATCCCCTGCGCCCAGGATGACGACCCGCAAGAAACCCGCGAATGGCTCGACGCCCTGGCCTCGACCCTCGCCGCCTGTGGCCCTGAGCGCGCCCGCTACCTGCTCAAGCGCCTGGAAGAATACGCCGGTGAACACGGCATCAACCGCGACGCCCAGGCCTTTTCCGCCTACCGCAACACCCTGTCGCTGGAGCAACAGGGCACCTACCCCGGCGACCTGCTGCTGGAAGAGCGCATCACCGGCCTGCTGCGCTGGAACGCCCTGGCCATGGTGGTCCGGGCCAACCATGCCTACGGTGAACTGGGTGGCCATATCGCCAGTTACGCCTCGGCGGCGGAGATCTTCGAGGTCGGTTTCCAGCATTTTTTCCGTGGCGATGGCGACACTGGCCAGCGCAACGCCGACCTGGTGTTTTTCCAGCCGCACTCGGCACCCGGGGTGTATGCCCGGGCCTTTCTCGAAGGGCGCTTGAGCGAAGAACAACTGGCCAACTACCGCCAGGAAATCAACGGCCCCGGGCTGTGTTCCTACCCTCACCCCTGGCTGATGCCGGACTTCTGGCAGTTCCCCACCGGCTCCATGGGCATCGGTCCGATCAGCGCGGTGTACCAGGCGCGGTTCATGCGTTATCTGCAGCACCGCGAACTGCTGCAGACCGAGGGCCGGCACGTCTGGGGGGTGTTTGGCGACGGCGAGATGGACGAACCCGAGTCCATTGCCGGCCTGTCCCTGGCCGCCCGCGAGCAACTGGACAACCTGACCTTTATCGTCAACTGCAACCTGCAACGCCTGGACGGCCCGGTGCGCGGCAACGGCCAGATCATCCAGGAGCTCGAAGCGCTGTTCGCCGGTGCCGGCTGGAACGTGATCAAGGTGCTGTGGGGCTCGGAGTGGGATGCACTGTTTGCCCGCGACACCGACAACGTGCTGCTCAAGCGCCTGGCGGCCACCCCGGACGGCGAATACCAGACCCTGGGTGCCCATGACGGTGCCTACAACCTGGAGCACTTCTTCCAGAAGGACCCGCACGTGCGGCGCCTGGTGGAACACATGAGCGTCGAGGAGATCAATGGCCTCAAGCGCGGCGGCCATGACTTGCGCAAACTGCACGCCGCCTTCGCCGCCGCCAAGGCCTGCAAGGGCCGGCCGACGGTGATCCTGGCCAAGACCAAAAAGGGCTATGGCATCGGCGCGGCCGGCGAGTCGCGGATGACCGCGCACCAGGCGAAAAAACTGGATGTCGCCGCCCTGCTGGCGTTCCGCGACCGCTTCCACCTGCCGTTGTCGGACCAGGATGTCGAGCAGTTGCGCTTCTATCGTCCGCCCGAGGACAGCGCCGAAATGCGCTACCTGCGCGCCCGGCGCCAGGCCCTGGGCGGTCCGCTGCCGGCGCGCAAGAGCGCTGCGCCGCAGATCCCGGTGCCGGCGCTGGCGCTGTCCGGCGGTTTTGCCCTCAAGGCCGAAGGCAAGGAAATGTCCACCACCATGGCCGCCGTGCGCCTGCTGACCGCCTGGCTCAAGGCGCCAGAGCTGGGGCCGCGGGTGGTGCCGATCGTCGCCGATGAAGCGCGCACGTTTGGCATGGCCAGCCTGTTCCGCCAGATCGGCATCTACTCGCCCCACGGCCAGTTGTACGAACCGGAAGACAGCGGCTCGATCCTCTCCTACCGGGAGTCACGCAATGGCCAGTTGCTCGAAGAAGGCATCACCGAGGCCGGCGCCCTGTCCTCCTGGGTCGCGGCCGCGACCTCCTATTCCGTGCACGGCGTGCCGATGCTGCCGGTGTACATCTACTACTCGATGTTCGGCTTCCAGCGGGTCGGCGACCTGATCTGGGCCGCCGCCGACCAGCGCTCCCGGGGTATTCTGCTCGGCGCCACGGCCGGTCGCACCACCCTCGGTGGCGAGGGCCTGCAACACCAGGACGGCTCCAGCCTGGTGATGGCGGCGATGGTGCCCAACTGCCGCGCCTGGGACCCGTGTTTTGCCGGGGAACTGGCCGTGATCCTCGACCACGCGGCCCGGCGCCTGCTGGAACAGCAGTGCGACGAGTTCCACTACGTCGCGGTGATGAACGAAAACTACCCGCAGCCGAGCCTCGACGACAGCCTGCATGCCGATGTCCTGCGGGGCCTGTATCGCTACTCGCGCAGTTGTACCGAGGCGTCGCGCATTCGCCTGCGCCTGGTGGGCTCCGGGGCGATCTTGCGTGAAGTGCTCGCTGCCAGCGAACTGCTCGCCAATGACTGGGGCATTCACACCGAGGTGTTCAGCGCCACCAGCTTCAGCGAACTGGCGCGCGAGGCCCGCGAGATCGAGCGCGACAATCGCCTGCACACTGGCGAGCCGCGCCGCAGTCATCTGCAAGACCAACTCGGCGGTCGCCAGCCGATCATCGCCGCCAGCGACTACGTGCGTGCCTGGCCGCAACTGATCGGCCAATACCTGGAGGCGCCCTACACCACCCTGGGCACCGACGGGTTCGGCCGCAGCGACAACCGGGCCAACCTGCGGCAGTTCTTTGAGGTGGATCAGCACAGCATTGCCCTGGCCGGTTTAAAAAGTCTGGTGGACCATGATGGCCTCGACGCTGGCATACTCAGCGAGGCGATCCGCCGCTACCGCCCCGATCCATCGCGCAGCGCGCCCTGGGATCGCTGAATCAACTGCAAGACCTTTATGAGTCATTACCCACAGGAGTGGAACACCATGAGTCGTATCAATAAAAAAACCACCCAACTGCTCAGCGCCATGATCCTTGCCGGCCTGTCCTGCCATGCCCTGGCTGAGGACACCATCCGCATCGGCATCGCCGGGCCGAAAACCGGCCCGGTGGCGCAATACGGTGACATGCAGTTCAGCGGTGCCCGCATGGCCATCGAGCAGATCAACGCCCGTGGCGGCGTCGACGGCAAACAGCTGGTGGCCGTGGAATACGACGATGCCTGCGACCCCAAGCAGGCGGTGGCGGTCGCCAACAAAGTGGTCAACGACGGCATCAAGTACGTGGTCGGGCACCTGTGCTCCAGCTCCACCCAGCCAGCGTCGGATATCTATGAAGACGAAGGCATCGTGATGATCACGCCAGCGGCAACCAGCCCGGAACTGACCGCCCGCGGCTACAAGATGATCTTCCGCACCATCGGCCTGGACAACGCCCAGGGCCCGGCGGCGGCGCGCTACATCGTGGGCCTGAAACCGGCCAATGTCGCGGTGCTGCACGACAAGCAGCAGTACGGTGAAGGCATCGCCACCTCGGTGCGCGATATCCTCGGCAAGGAAGGCATCAAGGTGGCGATGTTCGAAGGCATCAACGTCGGCGAACGCGACTACTCCTCGATCCTGACCAAGCTCAAGCAGGCCAATGTCGACTTCGTGTACTTCGGCGGCTACCACCCGGAAATGGGCCTGCTGTTGCGCCAGGCCAAGGAAAAAGGCCTCAGCGCCCGCTTCATGGGGCCGGAGGGCGTGGGTAACGACTCGATCTCGCAGATCGCCAAGGACGCGGCCGAAGGCATGCTGGTAACCCTGCCCAAATCCTTCGACCAGGACCCGGCCAACCAGGCGCTGGTGGCCGCATTCACCGCGAAACAGGAAAACCCCAGCGGCCCGTTTGTGCTGCCGACCTACTCGGCGGTGGACGTGATTGCCGGCGCGATCGTCGCGGCCAAGAGCGAAGACCCGGAAAAAGTTGCCGCCGCGATCCACAGCGGCACCTTCAAGACTCCTACCGGTGACCTGAGCTTCGATGAAAAAGGCGACCTCAAGGACTTCAAGTTCGTGGTCTACGAATGGCACTACGGCAAGCCGAAGACCGAAGCTGAGCAAAGCGCCGGTCTCTGACGCTATGCCGATCAGTTAAGCAATTTGCGCAGCCCTTGTAGCAACTGCTGTCGCTTGACTGATCGGCGCGCACCGCTTGCCTTAATCCGGGTCCAGCAACCCACCGTTCCAGTTGCGCGACACCTGGCTGCCGGTGAATTTCGCCACCACCATGCCCTGGGGCACCAGGCGGTCCCGATAGCGGGTGACCATCCGCCCGGCCTGCTCGGCCAGCAACACCACCTCGGAAGACGGATCCCCCGGGCGCCCGATGATCCGCGCAAACCGTTGCCCTTGCTCGACGAAATCCCCCAGCGTCTTTTCAAACACCAGCACCCCCGCACGCGGCGCCAGAATGGTTTCCATCTGGCCCATGTCCATGGCCTCCACGGGCCAGTCCGCAGGCTCACGCGCCTCATCAATGACCCCATGGCCACACAGCCAGGCATACAGGCCCTCGGCGTCCTGCGTGGCATGGTCATCGCTGACATCGCCCTGCCCGCGCAGCTCCAGGGTCGCGGCCATTTGCCGCTCGTTCCCCCCCGTACGGAGCCAGGGGGTTATCAGGGTTTCTTCGAACGAACCGTCACCGCCGTCATCCCAGATGATCACCACCTCCATGCGCATCGCCGCCGCCAGCGCGCGGCCGCGGGGCCAGAAGCTGCGGTGCAGGTAGAGGTAGGGCAAGGCTTCATCGTCGGTGTGCAGGTCCAGCACCACGTCGGCGTTGGAGGCCAATTGCACCAGGCTTTTTTGCCAGTGCTGAACCACGGTGGACGGCTGGAGCATCGCCGCCGACTGGTCGAATCCACGGTTGAAATTGTGCCCCGTGGCCTCGTGGAAACGCCCAAGAATCCGCCCCTGGCGAAACTGTCCGATGCCCAGCGGATTGGCCTGGGGCACCACCGTGACCGAGCCCTTGAGCCGGCCCGCGGCTTCGGCTCGCGCCAGCTTGGGCATCAGCAGGTGCAGCACCAGCATGCCGGCGATTTCATCGGCGTGCACCGCAGCCTGCAGGTGCACGGTCGGTCCCTGGCCATCGCCGGCGAAACGCCAGGCGCCGACCCGCACCGGGTCGCCGTTATTGTTCGGCACACTGAATGAAATATCCTCGGCCATCCCCCTGTCCTCCCCTGTTCATTGCTGCTGCTCAATGGATTGTCGGTCGCACTCGGCCTGCTCCTGCGTCACCGGCGGATACAGCGGCTGCGAGACCGAACATTCAGCACCGACCACCTCCTGGGAGCCATGCCGACCAAAGATCATCGCCAGGGTGCCGCTGACCGCGATCAACCCGGCGCCCAGGATCAGCGAGCCGTCCAGCAGCGTGCCCCAGACCAGGCTCGACAGGGCAAAGGCCCAGATCAGCCCGGTGTACTCGAAGGGGGCGAGCAAGGTCGCGGTGGCCCGCTGGAAGCTGGCGAACAGCAGGAACTGGCCGATCCCGCCCACCAGCCCCGCCGCAAGCATGCCCAGCCAGGCCGGGGTCGGTGCCGGGGTGTGGGTCCAGGGCAGCGCCACCAGCATGCACACCACAAACACCCCATTGGTGATCAGCATCTGCTCCAGCACTGAGGTCTGTTCATCGACCTGGCGTAACTGGATGTAGGTGAAGGCCCAGCACATGGCGGCCAACAGGGTCAGCACCACCGGCCAGGGGTCCTGTATCTGGGTCGGGCGGCAGGCAATCACCACTCCGACAAAACCGATGATCAGGCTCACCCACTGCCAGGCGTTGGCGCGCTCCTTGAGCATCAACGCCGCCAGCACCGTGACCATGATCGGTGCCGAGAAATACAGGGTCGTCATCTCCGCCAGCGTCAGGTCGCGGGCGGCGGTGTAATACAGCAGCCAGGCGACAATCGACAACAGGCCGCGCACCACCAGCAAACGCCGGCTCGGCGAACGCCAGGCCCGTTGCACCAGTTGCAGGCGGCCCACCAGCAGGCAGGCGACGACCACCACCAGGCCGCGCCAGAACAGGATGCTGACCACCGAGTAATCGGCCACCAGCCACTTGATAGCCGCGTCCTGCAAGGCCAGGAAGGCGTAGCCCAGGGTGCACAGGCCAATGCCCTGCAATGAACGGTCGACGCGCGAACTGTTCATCACACCGACCTGCGCACAGGGGTGCCGCGGCGTTCGACGAAGGCAAACAGCGCCTCGATCAAAAACGTCAGGCAAACGTACACCAGGGCCACCAGCAGCAACGGTTCATAGACCTGCAGGGTCTGGGCCCGGACGACGTTGGCCGCGCCCAGCAGGTCGATCACCGCGATGGTCGAGGCCAGCGCCGTGGACTTGAGCAGCATCACGCACTCGCCGGCCAGGGTCGGTAACAGCAGGCGCATCGCCCGAGGCAGGCGCACCCGCAGCAGCGCCTGGCGCGCGGTCATGCCAAAGGCCGAGGCCGCTTCCATCTCGCCCTTGGGCACGGCCAGCAGGCCACCGCGAATCACTTCACCGACATAGGCCCCCACCGACAGCACCAGGGCGAACACGATGTACCAGTAGCCATCGCGCAGGTAGGGCCAGAGGAAGCTGGCGCGCAGCAGCGGGAACTGGGCAAACAGGCTGCCCAGGCCGTAGTAGAAGATGTAGATCTGGATCAGCAGCGGCGTTCCGCGCCACAGGCTGGTGTAGAACAGGCTGGCCTTGGCCAGCAGGCGGTTTTTCGAGATCCGCGCCAGGGCCACCAGCACCGCCAGGACGAAGCCCAGCACGCTGGCGATCAACAGCAGGCTGATGGTGGTCTGCAACCCTCGGCCCAACAGGGCCGCGTACTCGGTTATCCACGCTGCAATCATGTCATTTACTCAGCCAATGGCATCCAGCGACGAATGCGTCGCTCCAGCCGTCCCGACAGGTAGTTGGACAGTAGCGTCACCGCGTAATACAGCGCGGCGGCGGTGAGGTAGAACAGCAGGTAGTGACGGGTCGAACCCGCGCCCTGCTTGGCGGTGTACAGCAACTCGTTGGTGCCGACCACGCTGATCAGGGCGCTGTCCTTGATCAGGTTGATCCACAGGTTGGCCATGCCGGCCATCGCATAGGGCGCCATGATCGGCAGGGTGACGCGCCGGAACAGGCCAAAGCCGCTGAGGCCGAAGGCTCTTCCCGCCTCGATCAGGCCGAAAGGTATTGCCTGGATTGCCGCGCGGAAAATCTCCGAAGCGTACGCCCCCTGCACCAACCCCAGGACGAGGATCGCCGCCAGTGGCCCGCTGACGTCGAGCGCGTCGTAGCCCATGCGCGCCATAAGGGCGTTGAGCAGCATGGAACCGACGTAGTACAGCAGCAGGATCAACAGCAGTTCCGGGACCGCACGGAACAAGGTGGTGTAGCCGCGCATCAGGGCGGCGATCGGTTTCGGCGCGCCCAGCTTGAGGCAGGCCACCACCAGGCCGATCAGCAGCCCGACCACGAAGGCCCCGGCGGATATCTGCAGGGTCATCCACAACCCGCGCAACAAAGCCCCACCCCAGCCTTGTTCGCTGAAGCCGATCAATTCGAACATTGCAGGCATTTCACTCTCCGGTTACCGACCGCCAACCCCCTGTGGGTCTTGCTCGCGAACGACTCAAGAACGCCGCGTTGAATCAGGCTCGGCGCGTTATCGTTAACGACCATCGCGAGCAGGCTCGCTCCCACAGACCGGGTTCACAGCATCATCATGTGCACCACTGCACCCCATGTGGGAGCTGGCCTGCCAGCGATGGCGGCCTGAGCCATGGCGCATAATCCAAAGGCCTCATCGCGCCCACAGGGGGATTGGTTGCAGATTGCGCGTGCCGTCGTCAGAAGGCGGGTTTTACGCTGGTTCCGAAGTAGTGTTGCGACAGGTCGTCATAGTCCTTGCTCGCCAGCAGGGTCTGGATCGCCTGGTCCAGGCGTGCCTTGAGTGCGGCGTCGTCCTTGCGCAGGCCGGCGCCGACGCCTTTGCCGAAGATCGGGTCGTACGGCACGGTACTCAGGTAGGCGAGGTCCTTGGCATCGGCCGTCTTGACGAACTCAGTCATGGCGGTGCCGTCGGCCATCATCAGGTCAAGACGCCCGGCGATCAGGTCGGCGTTGGCCGAGTCCTGGGTGTCGTAGTACTTCACGTCGGCGATTTTTTCGTATTTGGCCTTCAGGTAGCTGGCGCTGACGGTGGAGTTCTGCACGCCGATGATCTTGCCCTTGAGGTCATCCGGGTACTTGCTCACCGTGCTGCCCTTGGGCCCGACCACGGCGATCGCCGAGTCGTAGTAGGCCTTGCTGAAGGCGATCTGTTTCTCGCGTTCGCTGGTGACTGACATCGAGGAAAAAATCACGTCGATCTTCTTCGCCAGCAGCGAGGGGATGATGCCGTCCCACGCCACTTCCTTGATCTCGCACTCGGCCTTCATTTCGCTGCACAGCTTGTGGATCAGGTCGACCTCAAAACCTTTCCACTCACCGTTGGCCTGCTTCTCGGTGTACGGCGGATAGGGTTCGGCCGCCACCGCGAACCTGATCGGCTGTGCCTGCGCGGCGCTCATGCCGGCCAGCATCACGCAGGCCACGCCCGTCAACCAGTTTGCCAAACGTCGATTTACCATGATGTTTCCCGTCTTGTTATTGTGCTTTAGCGAGTCTGATGAGCGTTGACGAACTGCCGGCAACGCTCGCTGCGTGGGTGTACAAACACTTGGTCCGGCGTACCGCTTTCCTCGATCAGCCCCTGGTGCAGAAAAGCGACGTTGGATGAGACATCGCGGGCGAAGGCCATTTCATGGGTCACCAGGATCATGGTCCGGCCTTCTTCGGCGAGTGAGCGGATCACCCGCAGCACCTCGCCCACCAGTTCCGGGTCGAGGGCCGAGGTGGGTTCATCGAACAGCATGACTTTGGGACGCATGGCCAGGGCCCGGGCGATAGCCACCCGCTGCTGTTGGCCGCCGGAAAGAAATGCCGGGTATTCATTGCGCTTGGCGGCCAGCCCCACTCGTTCGAGCAAGGCTTCAGCGCGTTCGGTGGCCTCGGCCCGGCTCTCGCGCAGGACCTGGGTCGGCGCCTCGATCAGGTTCTCCAGTACCGTGCGATGGGGCCAGAGGTTGAAGTTCTGGAACACCATGCCCAGGCTCGAACGAATCCGCACCAGTTGCCTGGCGTCGGACACCAACGGCGCGCCGGGACGGGAATGGTTGAGGCGGATGCTTTCGCCGTCCACCAGGACGCGCCCCTGGTCCGGCACTTCGAGCATGTTGATGCAGCGCAGCAAGGTGCTTTTGCCCGAGCCACTGGCGCCGATCAGCGAAACCACTTCGCCTTCGCGGGCCGTCAACGAGACGCCCTTGAGCACCTCGATATTGCCGAAACGTTTATGCAGGCGATCGACCTCGATCATCGTCCGGGCTGCCTGAGGAGTTTCCCTGACGTCAGCATCCAGGCCTGGGATTCGCTCTACCAAGGGTGAAAACCGCATGCCAGTGCCTCGTTCGAAAAGAAGAAAGCCAAGCCCGCAACCAGCCGGGGAAAGAAGGTGCGCTCAACATAGTTCAAGCTGAACAGTCGTTCAACAGAAAACTCGGCGGGGTTCGCGTTCGATGCCAACAGGTCGTTTTCACGACAGTGCCGATGGCAGCGGCCGCGGATTGGTGGTGCACTGAATGCCACAGCCGATTCGGCTGTGGGGCTGGGGTTTTCGACCGCAACCGCTGCGCCATGGCCACGGATTGGCCGAGATTGTCCGACGATTGCCCCGACAATGGCGCTATGGCCAACCCCCTGCATCTCCCCCTCAAACACTAATAAAAAGGTACGCCTATGACCCGTTACGTTGACGTCAATGACCTGAGCCGCCTCGTCCAGGCCAAAGGCCTGACCTGCTGCCTGACTGAGATGGCCGAGTACATCCGCCAGGACTACCTGCGCTGGGAAGACTTCGAGAAATGTGCCCGCCTGGCCAACCATTCGCCCGAGGGCGTGATCGAGTTGATGCCGGTGTCGGATGCTGCGCTGTACGCCTTCAAGTACGTCAACGGCCACCCGAAGAACACCCACAACGGCCTGCTGACGGTCATGGCCTTTGGTGCGCTGGGGGATGTCGATACGGGCAAGCCAGTCCTGCTCAGCGAGATGACCCTGACCACCGCCATTCGCACCGCCGCCACTTCCGCCCTGGCCGCGCGCTACCTGGCCCGCCCGGACAGCCGACGCATGGCGCTGATCGGCAACGGCTCGCAAAGTGAATTCCAGGCCCTGGCGTTCCACACCCTGCTGGGCATCGACGAACTGAGCCTGTACGACATCGACCCGGCCGCCAGCGCCAAACTGCAGGCCAACCTGAGTACCTACCCGGCCCTCAAGATCACGATTGCCGCCAGCGTCGCCGATGCGGTGCGCGGGGCCGATATCGTCACCACCGTGACCGCCGACAAGGCCTACGCGACCATTCTCACCCCGCACATGATCGAACCCGGCATGCACCTCAATGCCGTGGGGGGCGACTGCCCTGGCAAGACCGAGCTGCACCGCGAGATCGTCGAGCGGGCCCGGGTGATCGTCGAGTACGAACCGCAAAGCCGCATCGAGGGCGAGATCCAGCAGATGCCCGCGGATTCGCCGGTGGTCGAGTTCTGGAAAGTCGTCAACGGCCAGGAACAGGCCCGAAGAAACCCCGAGGAAGTCACCCTGTTCGACTCCGTGGGTTTCGCCCTCGAGGACTACTCGGCCCTGCGCTACGTGCTGGACGTGGCCAAGGCCCTGGACATCGGCAGCGAGATTGAACTGGTGCCGACGCTACAGGACCCGAAAAACCTGTTCGCCCTGCTGCAGCCGCCCGTGGCCGCCGCGCACTTGCGCCGCGCCTGAGTAACCGCCCTCGGCTCAGGGATCGACCTGGCCCATCAGTTCGGCCACCGTCTCCGGGCGTTTGGCATACCGCTGGGCCAGTACCGCACAGACCATCAGTTGAATCTGGTGGAACAGCATCAGCGGCAGGATCAACAGACCGATGGTGCTGCCGGCGAACAGCACCTGGGCCATCGGTACGCCGGTGGCCAGGCTTTTCTTCGAGCCGCAGAACAAGATGGTGATGCGGTCTTCCTGATTGAAGCCAAAGGCTTTGCCCAGCAGCGTCGCCGCGATCAGCACCAGCGCCAGGACGATGCAGCAAGCCAGCACCAGGCCCGCCAGTTCCCACAGCGGAATCTGCTGCCACAGCCCTTCGCTCACCGCCTCGCTGAAGGCGCCGTAGACCACCAGCAGAATCGAGCCCTGATCGACGAACTTCAGCCAATGCTTGTTGCGCCCCACCCAGGCGCCGATCCAGCGGCGCGCGATCTGCCCGGCCACAAACGGCAGCAGCAACTGCAGGCTGATCTTGAGGATGGCATCGAGGGTCGAGCCGCCATCGCCGTGCACATTCAGGAGCAAGGCCACCAGCAAGGGCGTGAGGAAGATTCCGAACAGGCTGGACGCCGCCGCACTGCAGATGGCCGCCGGAATGTTGCCGCGCGCCAGGGAGGTAAAGGCAATCGCCGACTGCACCGTTGCCGGTAACGCGCAGAGGTAGAGCATACCCATGTACAGCTCGTTGCCGACCATGGGTGAGAGCAGCGGCTTGAGCGCCAGACCCACCAGCGGGAACAGTACAAAAGTCAGGCCGAACACCAGCAGGTGCAGGCGCCAGTGGCCGGCGCCGGCAATGATCGACTCACGGGACAGTTTGGCCCCATGCATGAAAAACAGCAGGGCAATCGCGGCATTGGTCAGCCAGCCAAAGCCGACCGCGACTTGGCCGCTGACGGGCAGCAGGCTGGCCAGGAGCACCACGCCGATCAGGGTCAGGGTGAAGTTGTCGGGCAGGAAACGGGGGCGGGTCATCGGGATCATCCGGGGGTTGCCAAGAACGTAGCGGCGACTCTAACGTGACTGCGTATTACCGACTAACGCCAAAGAGCCAGCAGATGCCGCCTAAAGGACATGACCAGAGCTACCGGCGCAGTGTGCCCGGGCTGCCCAGCCTGCCACGACCGGTCTACGGGCGCACCGAATCGCTGCCCAATCGCGCCCTGACCCGCCGCCACAGCCATCCCTGGGTGCAGTTGTCCTACGCCATTCAAGGGGTGCTTGAGGTGCAGACCAGCGCCGGACGCTTCGTCGCGCCGCCGCAACGGGCCGTGTGGATCCCCGCCGGCGTGCCACACCGGGTGTTCAGCTCGCCGCGCACGGAAATGCGCAGCCTGTACCTCGATTGCAGCGTCACCGCCTGGGCGCAGCCGCGATGCCATGTGCTCGGAGTCAGCGACCTGTTGCGCGAACTGATCCGCCGCTTCAGCCAGATGCCGGTGGAGTACCAGGAGGACGGCGCCCAGGGGCGACTGGTGCAGGTCCTGCTCGACCAGTTGGCCGAGGCGCCGCAGATCGACCTGATGCTGCCGCTGCCCCAGGACAGTCGCCTGCAGAAAATCTACCAGAGCCTGCAACTGCACCCGGAGCAGGCCACCACCCTGGGCCACTGGAGCGAAAAGTTCGCGGTCACCGAGAAGACCCTCAGCCGGCTGTTCCTGCGCGATACCGGCCTGACCTTTCGTGCCTGGCGCCAGCGCTTGCGCCTGCTCGGCGCGCTGACCCCGCTGGAACAGGGCGAGCGCGTCACCGACGTGGCGCTGGCCTGCGGCTACGACTCGACCTCGGCTTTCATCGCCGCCTTCCGCCAGCAATTCGGCGCCACACCCGGGGAGTTCTTTCCCTGAGCGCACGACGAGCGTGCTGCGACCAATTGTCCCGAAGCCGGCACCCTACGCCGCGATTTTGATAGGATGCTGCCCTTTCACGGTGACCCCCCTGCCAGGTCAACTCGACTGCCAGGTGGCCAAAGGGCGTTGACGCATGAGTGTTTTGATGAATCGCCGCAAGGTGATTGCAGGTATGGGGCTGTTGGGCCTGGGGCTGCTGACCGGCTGCGACACTCGCGGCGAGCTGTCGTACAAATACGGCAAGGACCTGAGTGACAAGATCCTGGGGCGCACCTTCAAGTTGAAAGACACCAACGGTGATGTGCAAACCCTGTCGAGCTTTCGCGGCATGATGCCGATGGTGTTCTTCGGGTTTACCCAATGCCCGGCGATCTGCCCCACCACGCTTGCGCGTGCGGCGAAAATCAAGAAGCTGATGGGCAAGGATGGCGACCGCCTGCAGGTGATCTTCATCACCCTGGACCCGGAACGCGACACCCCACAAGTGCTCGACGCCTACGTCAAAGCCTTCGACCCGTCGTTTGTCGCGCTGTACGGCAGCCTCGAAGAAACCGCCGCTACGGCCAAAGAGTTCGACGTGTTCTTCGAGAAGGTCCCCAGCGGCTCGACCTACACCCTGTCCCACACCGCCACCAGTTATGTTTATGACTCCCGGGGCACCCTGCGCCTTGGATTGTCCCAGTCACTTTCGGCACAAGAGTGTACGGAAGACCTGCTCACTGTCATGGAGGTCTGCTAATGACCGCAACGTTCAGCAAAAGCCGTATCAAACAGTTGGTCCTGGGTGTTTCCCTGCTGGGCCTGGCCTTGCAGGCCTCGGCCCAGACCCAAGTCGATGACGCCTGGGTTCGCGCCACCGTTGCCGGACAGCAGGCCACCGGGGCGTTCATGACCCTCACCGCCAGCACCGACAGCAAGCTGTTGGGCGTGCAATCGCCAGCGGCGAAAATCGTCCAGGTGCATCAGTCGACCATGAAAAACGACGTGATGAGCATGCAAGCGGTGGAGTCCGTCGTCCTGCCGGCCGGCAAGGCGGTGTCGTTCGACCCCCACGGCTACCACGTGATGCTGATTGACCTGGTGGCCCAGGTGAAGGAAGGCGACACCGTGCCGCTGACCTTGATCGTCGAAAACGCCAAGGGCGAAAAAGAGTCAATTGAAGTCAAGGCTCCGGTGCGGGCGCTGAACATGGCCGACCACAAGATGTAAACCAGGGTCGTGGCGCACCGGTTGGCGATTGCAGTGTTGATCCTCTCGAAGGTAGTATTGAGAACGATTCACACTAACATCTGGAAAGCCGACCGGTGCAACCCCCTTCGACCCGCAAGCTGGGCTTCTTCTTCAGCGACCATCACCGCTGGCTGTTGCAGCATATCCAGCGTCGCCTGCGCAATCACGCGGACGCCGAGGACACTGCCGCCGATACCTTCTGCCAGATGCTGGTGGCCCGGGTCGACCCCGACAGCATCGAACAACCGCGCGCCTTCCTGGCGACCATCGCCCGCCGCCTGATCTTTGACCGCCATCGTCGGCGCAAGCTGGAGCTGGCGTACCTGGAGCGCTTGTCGGCACTTCCCGAATTGCTCGCGCCCTCCCCCGAAGAACAATTGCAGCTGATTGAAGCCCTGGTGGCGATTGACCGGGCCCTCGACGGCTTGCCCCTGGTCGTCAAGGCCACCTTCCTCTACAGCCAACTGGACGGCCTGACGTACGTCGAGATCGCCCGCCGGCTGGACTTGTCCGAGCGCACCGTCAGCCGCTACATGAAACAGGCCCTGCGCCAGTGCTGCCTGAGCGAGATGAGCTCATGAGTGCGCCGCGCCTGGACCCTCTCAGCGAGCAGGCCATCGACTGGATGGTCAAGCTGCGCGCCGGCCAGCCCGACGCAGGACTGCAAGAACGCTTCGATGCCTGGCTGGCCATGGACCCTGCCCACGCACAGGCCTGGGCCACGTTGCAGGAACGCCTCGGCGGCTCGTTTAATACCCTGCGCGCCCTTGATCGACGGGTTCCCGGCCAGGCCGCGCAAGCTCGACAGTTGCTCCTGCAACCCCAGGAATCGCGCCGCGATGCACTGCGGCTGATCGCCGGCCTCGGCCTGCTCGGTGGTGGTCTGTGGCTGGGGGCGCGCAGTTCACTGGGCGACAACCTGTTCGCCGACCTGCACACCGGGCGTGGGCAGCGCCGGGACTTCAACCTGGCCGATGGCAGCCGCCTGAGCCTGAACGCCGAGAGCGCGGTCGACTTGCAGTTCGATGGACAACAACGACTGGTGATCCTGCGCCACGGCGAACTGCTGATCCAGGTGGCCGCCGATCCCCGGCGTCCGTTGCGCGTACGCACCGCCCAAGGCGAAGTGCGCGCGCTGGGCACGCGTTTCCTGGTGGCCCAGGAGCGTGATGCCAGCCGGGTTCTGGTGCTTGAGCATGCGGTCCAGGCGAGCCTGTTCGACGGCAGCCAGGCGGTCCTGCAGGAAGGCCAGTCGGCTCTGCTCTACCGGCAACGGATAGTCCGTCTCGCCGGTGATCAACGGCATCGCGCCGACTGGCTGGACGGGCGCCTGAACGTGCTCGACGAACCTCTGGAACAGGTGGTGGATGCCCTGCGCCCCTACAGCCGTGGTTTTGTCCGGGTGGCCCCCGCGATTCGCGATCTGCGGGTGCAAGGGGTATTCACCCTCAACGACCCGGACAAAACCCTGGCCGCCCTGGCGGAAACCCTGCCGATCCGGGTCCAGCGCTACAGCCCCTGGCTGACCCTGATTCAAGCGAAATGACAGCGGCCAGGATTATTTTTTGAAAATCGATCTTATTTGTGTCTGGTTTTCATTTCTTATCCCACCTATCTCCTGACACATCCACACGATCAGGAGAACGCTGTGTTTAACCCGTGGCCCAATGCCCTTTCCTTCGCCGTTGCCCTGGCAACCCTGGCCAGCCCTGCCCTGGTACAGGCGCAGAGCCTGTCCTTCAACCTCCCGGCCGGTCCGCTGGCCCGCACGCTGAATGCCATTGCCAGCCAGAGCGGGCAGATCATTTCCCTGGACCCTGCCCTGGTACGGGACAAGCTGGCACCCGCCGTGATCGGCCAGATGCCCACCGAGCAGGCCCTGCACACGGCCCTGGCCGGCAGCGGCCTGCAACTGCGCGTGACCGGGCAAGGCAACTACAGCGTCGAACCGACCACGGACAACCAGGACGCCCTGCAACTGGGGCTCACCAGCATTGTTGAACAAAGCACCGACGCCACCACCGAGGACTCGGGCTCCTACGCTGCCCGCGCGGTGACCATCGGCAAGGGCAACCACAGCCTCAAGGAAATTCCCCAGTCGGTCAGCGTGCTGACCCGCAAGCAAATGGATGACCAGGGCCTCACCGACCTCAAGGATGCGGCCAACCAGACCACCGGCCTGGTGGGCGTCCAGGGCGTCGGCAAAGGCATGATCCTGACTTCCCGCGGGTTCCAGATCGATGACTGGCAGTACGACGGCGTGCCCATCCCGCGCAATACCTACGCGCTCGGCAACTGGGCGACCCAGGACCTGATCTTCTTCGACCGCATGGAAGTACTGCGCGGTGCGTCCGGCCTGCTCCAGGGCGCGGGCAGCCCGGGCGGTGCGATCAACCTGGTACGCAAGCGCGGCCAGAACGCGCCGACCGTGGCCCTCACGGCCAAGGCCGGGACCTGGGATCACTACGGCCTGCAACTGGACGCCGGTGGCCCGCTGAACAGCAGCGCCACCGTGCGCGGCCGGGTGGTGGCAGACGAGGACCAGAGCCAGTCGTTCATCGACTATGAATGGAGCAAGACCCATTCGTTGTACGCGGCACTGGACTTCGACCTGCAGGACGACACCACCCTGGGCCTGGCCGTGAGCAATTCCGACGCCTCCGCCCGGCCCATGCTGCGGGGCCTGCCGCGCTACGCCAACGGCGATCCGGTGGACGTTCCGCGCTCGACCTACACCGGCTCCGGTTGGAACCGCTCGCACATCGACGTCACCACCGTCTATGCCGACCTCGAGCACCGTTTCAACGACGACTGGAGCGCCAAGGTCGGCGCGGTACGCATGAACGAAAACAACGACTCGACCCAACAGCGGGTGCAAAGCAGCGGGGATGGCCTCAACCTCGATGGCAGCGGTGTGCAATATGCCGACTGGGTGACCGACTTCGACTCCACCAAGGTCGGCCTGGACGCCAACCTGGTCGGCCGTTTCGAAGCCCTGTCGATGGCCCAGGAAATCATCGTCGGTGGCAACTACTCCAAGTTCACCTCCGATGACCGTATCGCCCGGACCTTCAACGACAGCAGCGACAGCATTTTTGCGATCAACCACCAGCGCCCCGCCATCAGCTACGACAGCCTGCTCAACACCCCGGGAGGGCGTGGCACCAGCAGCCGCTACGACATTCGGCAAAAAGGCCTGTACGGCACCTGGCGGGTCAAGCCGATCGAGCCCCTGACCCTGATCTTTGGCAGCCGGGTCAGTTGGTACGACTACCGCTACAGCGCCTCCAACGAGGCTGCCATCAGCCACGTCGTTACGGTCAATGAGCCCAGTAGCATGAGTGAAACCGGCGAAGTCACGCCCTTCCTCGGCGCCATCTACGCGCTCAACCCGCAATGGTCGGTCTACACCAGCTACACCGACGTGTTCCAGCCGCAAAGCGAGCGCGACGCCAGCGGCTCGGTGCTCAAGCCGGTGATCGGCAGCAACTACGAAATCGGCCTCAAGGGGGAGTTGCTGGACGGGCGGGTCAACACCTCGCTGGCGCTGTTCCGCTATGACCAGGAAAACCGCGCGGTAAATGACGTCGCGGCGGGCTATGCGTGCGATGGCTGGTACTGCTCGACGGCCTCGGGCAAGGTCCGCAGCCAGGGGCTCGACGCCGAGATCAGCGGCGAAGTGCTGGACGGCCTGCAACTGTTTGCCGGCTACACCTACAACACCACCAAGTACCTCGACGACCCGGTCAACGAAGGGCGAGTCTTCAGCCAGTGGACGCCCAAGCACATGTTACGGGTGTGGAGCGACTACCAGTTCAGCGGCGACTGGCGCCAGGTCAGCACCGGCCTGGGCTTCACCAGCCAAAGCCACACCCTGGGTTACGAGCGCACCTACGACGTCCCGGGCTACACCCTCTGGAACGCGCGCCTGGGCTATCAACTGAGCCCGGAAATCGGCCTGGCGCTCAACGCCAACAACCTGTTCGACAAACACTACTACGCGGCGGGCTACAACCAGCTCGATGGCAACAACAACTTCGGCGACCCGCGCAACCTGATGTTCAGCGTCAAATACACGCCGAGCTTCTAAATCCGTACTGTCAGGCGAGCGTGCTCGCGATGGACCTTAACAATGACGCGCAATGCCTGAGTCAATGCGTTGTGGTTGAGTTCATCGCGAGCAAACGTAGCCCCATCCGGCTCTTTCCGACCTCTGCTGGCTCAGGGAATCGCCTGGGCGATGGCCCTGGCAATGCGCGGGTCACTGAGGTAGCCGAGGATCGAATGGGGGTCGTCATGGCCGTTGTCGATGTCGGGATAGTTCTCGATCCCCGGGCCAAAATTGTCGTTGGTGAGCTCGGCCCGCAACGCGACAAAGTCTTCCGGGTCGGCACCGTTGACCCAACGCTGCACGTTGTCCGGCCGGGTCCGTGGCTTGGCGAATCCCTTGCGCACGCTGTCGATGCCCAGCGGCGAGCCGAGGGTCAGCAACAGCGAAGACTGGCGTGGCCGATCGTTTCTGGCGAATTCGCGCAGCAGGGAGTACGCCACAATCGTGCCCAGGGAATGGGACACCACGATGGCAGGTTCATCGTCCTCGAACAGCGGGCGCACCAGCTTGTTGACCTCATCGTGCACGTGCTGGTTGCGGATGTACGCGTGTGCCTGCCCCAGCACGCGCAGGGCCAGAGTGCCACGCAGCGGGGAAACGGTTTCGATGGCCCGGGCAATCGCCTTGACCCATTTCTTGTTGATGCCGGCGCCTTGCGGCACCACGGTGAGCTGGTCCTGAGCCTGGATCTGCGCTTGGGTGACCCCCAGGCGCAGGGCGATTTCTTCCAGCGCCTCGACCGCGAAGTCATCGAAGTCATCGACCGTGGCCTCGACCCCGAGGGCAATGGCCTGGTCCGGCACCTTGACTGAGCTGAGCGCCTCCAGCGTATCGCCGTAGTACGCGGCCTCGATACGCGACAGCCGGGCCAACGGATCGGGCCCATGGACCGCATAGGTTTTGTGCAGTTGGCCAAGCCAGGCATCGAGGATTTTCTGCGAACTTTTGCCTTGCTGGTTGATACCGTGGACCAGAATCATGCGCATGGTCGTGACCTCCGCGTCAGTGGCTCAAGAGAGTGGGACAGGTTCGAGTGGCTCCTGCGTGACCTGGATGTCAGCCAGTTGCGCCAAGGCCGCCTCGCCGGACGGCTGGATAACGCTGAACAGGCCCGGGCCCAGGTGCTCCACCACCTCCAGCGCCTGCTGGCGCCAGGTCGCCGCACTGACATCGCAGCGGGCGGTGGCGAGCGCGCTCCAGGCCTGGCGCATCCAGGGGATACGACCGGCAACCGGATGGTGGGCAAAGCCCGGCGTCGACTCGTAGGTGAAGCGTTGCTCGCGCTCTTGCGCGGTACGCGGTTCACGCGCCGCGACTGCGGGGATGTCGGCGTACAGCCGCCCCTCGACGGCGCTAAGCGTGCCGCCGCCGTAGAGAATGATATCCAGCGGCACCGGCTGCTGGTGCAGCCCATAGAACGCGGCCATCGAGCGCAGGCTGTCGACGTCACGCAGGCCGTCATAGAACTGCGCGGCGATGCAACCGAGGGTAATGATCCGGTGCTTGCCGTCGCGCAACAAGACGGCGCTATCGATGATAGCCTGGCGGCTGAGCAGGCCGGCCTGGGCCTGGGCCAGCAACTCGATGGCTTCCCGGCCTTCGTATTCGCTGGCACCCAGCGGGCGGTGGAACAGGCTCAGCGAGTCGGCGTCGATGATGTGCAGCGCCGCGACAAAGCCGTTGAGCACACAGACCGGGACGATGCGCCCGTCGGCCAGGGTCACCAAGACGTCACTCCAACCCAGGCTATCGCCACTGCCAGAGGACAACTCGATGCGCCACCAGCTCGGTTGCCCGTCGATGGCGCTGACCTCCGCGCTCGACGCCTGGACACTGATGACCTCGGCACCACTGACGCAGAGCCCGCACCCGGTCTCGAAATGGTCACGCACCGGGGCGCTGCCGACCTCGCTGACGAAGGCTTTGCGCCGGGCCTCACGGCCTGCCTGCAAGGCCCGGGTCTGGCTGGCCAAGGCAGCCTTGGCCGATCGAGGGGCTTTCAACCTGGCCTTGTCCACTGCCCGCACGCGGGCCTGGAGCATTGGCGGTTCGAGTTCAATCCAGGGGGCGGCCCCCGCGGTGGGCAGATTGATCTCGGCATTGAAGTGGATGGAGGGTGGTTCGGGTAATGGGGGCGGGCCCGGAATCTTCAGGTAGGTACGGTCGGTATAAAACCCCGGCCGGGGTCGCGCAACCATCCGCACCCCGTACTTGCCCGCCTGCTGGGCGAGCGTGCTGTCGAGGTAGCGCGCCAGGGACTGGCTGGTGACCAGTCTGTCCGCCCCTTCGGCATCGAAGAAGTCACCCTGGGCATCGCCCTCCAGTGCATCCAGCAAGACTTCGGTGAACAGACAGAAATCCTTTTGCTCGCCCTGGGCCTTGATCATGAACGCCTGCTTGCCGACATCGACCGCAAAGAACTGGTCCAGCTCATAGGGTCGTTGCTCCTCATCAGGCTGGAAGAGCACCGCACTGCCGACCAGATTGATGAATTGCGCGGAAAATTCCTGGCAGGCGTCACCGATCACTGAAACCTGCCGCGGGCCGTAGTACTCGAGCATGCGCTGCAGTGCGGAGACCTTGATCGCCTGACTGGAGTCTTTCTTCCAGTGGGTCAGGATCCAGTACTGGTCACCGACCGCCAATGCCGCACCGTGGCCGGCGAAAAAGATCACCAGCCGTTTGAGCAGGGCGTGGTCCGTGACCTGGTTGATGGCCTGGCTGATCGCCTCGCGCAGCAGCTCAACGGTGATTTCCGGCAGGTTGCCATCGTGTAGCAGCACGGTGATGTAGCCCTGCCCCCGGGCCCAGGCCGCCATCCGCTCCGCCGCCGTGATGGCGCCCGGCAGCGGGTCGAGCCCGCCGCCGGGCCTGGAAACCGCAATGGCAACGAATATCCGCTCACTGGCACTTGGCATGACCGCGCTCCGTTCCGGTACTGGCAAGCCCGTTGGCCGGCGTACCGGGTAGCAACCCCACCTGCAATCCTAGCAGTCACTGCGAAGGTGCGACGTGTCACGCCGGCATCAATCGACCACGAACAGCTTTGCCCCCTGGGCAGTGGAGGAACGGTGCCCTTCAGCGTCGTTGCCCACCTGATAGCTCATGCCCGGCGTCAGGGTGAACTGGCGCCCGTCTTCAAGTTCGGTGAGCAACTCCCCTTCCAGGCACAACAGGATATGCCCGCGCCAGCACCAGTGATCGGCCAGGTAGCCGGGGCTGTACTCCACCATCCGCACCCGCGTCGACGCAAACTGGCAGGTCCGCCAGTACGCCGTACCCGTTTGCCCCTCGTGCCGGGTGGGTTCGATGGTTGACCAATCGGTGGTGGCGAAGGGAATGTTTGTCAGATCCATGGGTGCCTCCTTGAGCACAGTTGATCGGCGCAAACTACCCATCCATCAGGACGGCCGATAGACACAGATGAGCTGCATTTGCGGGATACAGGCGCGCCGGGTCGATCGCGTTGCGGGCTCATGCCGACCTGGCCAGTACCTGTGCGGGTGATGAAATTGCTCATTGACGCAGGACCACCCGCCGCTTATTGATAGGCCCCGCCGATCACCTCACTATAAGGACGACTCAGTGACCAGCCTCAGACAGCGTGCCGCCCAGGGCCTGAAGGTGGGCGACAGCTTTACCCTCAGCCGCCACTTCAGCGACGCCGACATCCAGGACTTCGCGAAGATTTCCCGTGACTACAACCCGGTGCATTGTGATGCCCGCTTTGCCGAGGCTCGGGGCTTTCGGGCGCCGGTGTCCCACGGCCTGCTGACGGCCAGCCTGCTCACCGAAATCGGTGGGCAGATTGGCTGGCTGGCGGCAGGCATGACGTGCGACTTCAAGAAGCCGGTGTACGCAGGCGATCGCATCACCTGCCACTGGGTCATCACCGAGATCACCGACAACGACCGGGCCACGGCGACGGTGACCATGACCAACGAGGACGGCGTTGTGGTGTTGCAGGCCCATACCCGCGGCATCCTGCCGAGGGCAGAAGAACGGGAAATCCTCAGCCGGATGCTGGCCGAAGGCGACCCCAGCAACGGCGCCCGTGAAGTCTGCGCCCTGGCGACGCCTGCTATGCTGCCCTGACACCGCAACAGCCCGCCCCTCCTGCTGCTGGGGTCCGCCAACGATTTTCACGGGAGCGCCCAGATGAACCGTCTCACTGCGAAAGACTTTGCCCCTGAATTGCTGGAGCTCTACGACTACTACGCCCATGGGCGGATCAACCGCCGCCAGTTCCTCGATCGTGCGGCGTTGTTCACCTTCGCGGGCATGAACGCCAGTGCCCTGCTCGCCGCCCTGAGCCCCAACTATGCGCTGGCCGAACAGGTGGCCTTTACCGATCCAGAGATTCTCGCCGAGTACGTCACCTACCCCTCGCCCAAAGGCCATGGCGACGTTCGCGGGTACCTGGTGCGTCCGGCCAAGGCCAGCGGCAAGCTGCCGAGCGTGGTGGTGGTGCATGAGAATCGCGGGCTCAACCCCTATATCGAGGATGTCGCCCGACGCCTGGGCAAAGCCGGCTTCCTCGCCCTGGCGCCCGATGGCCTGAGTTCGGTTGGCGGCTATCCGGGCAACGATGACAAGGGGCGCGAGCTGCAGGCGAAGGTCGATCCGGCGAAGCTGATGAACGATTTTTTCGCCGCGATCGAGTGGCTGATGAAACACGACGCCAGCAACGGCAAAGTCGGCATGACCGGCTTCTGTTATGGCGGTGGGGTGTCCAATGCCGCCGCAGTGGCCTACCCGGAACTGGCGGCGGCCGTGCCCTTCTATGGCCGCCAGCCGGACGCCAAGGATGTACCACGGATCAAGGCGCCGCTGCTGTTGCACTACGGCGAACTGGACAAGGCGATCAACGAAGGCTGGCCGGCCTATGAACAGGCCCTGAAGGCCAATGGCAAGACCTATGAAGCCTACATCTACCCCGGCGCCAACCACGGCTTCCACAACGACTCGACCCCGCGCTACGACAAGGAAGCCGCCGAACTGGCCTGGAGCAGGACCCTGGCGTGGTTCAAGCGATACCTGGTCTAGCGGCTGCCCTGACAAGGGACCAAGTTGTTCGCAGATTTTGCATGTACCCACTCAACCTGGGGGAGCGAGCCCTGCTCGCGAAAAACCCGAGGGCGCTGCTGGGTGTCAGACTGTACGCGTCATCGTTGACGACCATCGCGGGCCAGCCCGCGCCCACCGTTATTTGCGGTGCTTGCAAATCCCGCATACACCCACTGAACCTGTAGGAGCGAGCCCTGCTCGCGAAAAGCCTGAGGGCGCTGCTGGGTGTCAGACTGTACGCGTCATCGTTGACGACCATCGCGGGCAAGCCCGCTCCCACCGTTATTTGCGGTGCTTGCAGATCCTGCATGCGCCCACTGAACCTGTAGGAGCGAGCCCTGCTCGCGAAAAACCCGAGGGCGCTGCTGGGTGTCAGACTGTACGCGTCATCGTTGACGACCATCGCGAGCAGACGGAGCGCCGCCCGACTCGCTCCCACCAAAAAGAGGGGGTAGTCCGTTCAGCTGGATTTTTTCAGTTTCTTCAAACGTAGCGTTGCCCGTTGCACCGCCGCCATCTTTTCCGGGCGCTTCATGCGTTTCCATTGGCGGATGTCGTCCTTGGTCCGGCCACAGCTGACACACAGCTCGCCGCTCAACTGGCAGACGGCGATGCACGGATTCTCGATGTCCTTGGCCATGGCTCAGCCCCGCAGCGCTTCGCAGGCGAACTGCACGTGAGTCGCGATCTGCTGGAACGCCACCTCGGCCTCCCGCAAGGCCACTGCCGTCAGCTCGAGCATGCGCTCGCCCTCACCGCTGGCCAGCGCCCGATCCAGTTGGGCCTGGTCCTGGAACACCCAGGTCACCCGCAGGCTGGCGGGGAACCGTTGATAATCGACCTCGTGGGTCAACCAGCAGAAGCCGACGATCTCGGCCTTGGCTGTTTCGCAGGCCTCGGTCAGGGTAGCGATCAGGCGGCGCTCGATGTGCGCCTGTTCGCGTTTACTCAGTGCCATGGGGGTTCCTTGAATGACGGGCAGCTAAAGCGCCCATCATACGTGAGCGGCGCCACACCACAAAAAAGCCCAGCACTAGGCTGGGCTTCTTCACATCGATTCAGAACCTGCGCGCCCCTCAAACCTGTTGAGGGGCGCTCAAGGTCTTACAGCGCCATGTCGGCCGCCGGGTTGCTCGGCAGCGGCTTGGCCGGGGCTGCCGGGGTTGCAGTCGGCACCAGGGCCGGGTTGATCGCCGGCGGCGGGGTCAGTTGCAGGACCTCGCTGGTGTAGGCCCATTCCTGGGCTACGCGGGCTGGATCATCATTGAGCTTGGTACCGTAGCTCGGCACGATCTGGTGCAGTTTTTCCTGCCAGGCCGGGGTCGCGACCTTGTCCTTGAAGACCTTCTCCAGCACGCTGAGCATGATCGGTGCCGCAGTCGATGCGCCTGGCGATGCGCCCAGCAAACCGGCGATGCTGCCGTCTTGCGAAGCCACGATCTCGGTACCCAACTTCAGCACGCCACCCTTCTCTTCGTCGCGCTTGATGATCTGCACGCGCTGACCGGCCTGCCACAGACGCCAGTCTTCAGCCTTGGCGTTCGGGAAGTATTCCTTCAGGGCGTCCATGCGGTCGGCGTCCGACAGCATCAACTGACCGGCCAGGTATTCAACCAGTGGGTACTGCTCGATGCCCACCTTGGTCATTGGCCAGAAGTTGTGAGTGGTGGTGCTGGTCAGCAGGTCGAAGTACGAGCCTTCCTTGAGGAACTTGGTGGAGAAGGTCGCGAATGGGCCAAACAGGATCACGCGCTTGCCGTCCAGCACGCGGGTGTCCAGGTGTGGGACCGACATCGGCGGTGCGCCAACCGACGCCTTGCCGTAGGCCTTGGCCAGGTGTTGCTGGGCAATGGTCGGGTTCTCGGTGACCAGGAACGAACCACCCACCGGGAAGCCGGCATATTCCTTGGCTTCCGGGATACCGGACTTCTGCAGCAGGTGCAGGGCACCGCCGCCAGCGCCAATGAACACGAACTTGGCGTCGGTCTGGGTTTCGCTACCGTCTTTGAGGTTCTTGTAGGACACACGCCAGGTGCCGTCCTCGTTGCGCGCGATGTCTTCGACTTCGCTCGACACTTTCAGCGAGAAGTTCGGCTTGGTCTGCAGGTAACCGGCGAACTGGCGGGTGATCTCGCCGAAGTTCACGTCGGTGCCCAGGGGCGACCAGGTGGCGGCGATCTTCTGGTTCGGATCACGGCCTTCCATCATCAGCGGCACCCATTGCTTGATCTGGGCCGGGTCTTCGGAGTACTGCATGCCAGCGAACAGCGGGCTGGCCTGCAGGGCTTCGTAGCGCTTCTTGAGGAACTTGATGTTGTCCTCACCCCACACAAAGCTCATGTGCGGCGTGGAGTTGATGAACGAACGCGGGTCCTTCAGGACACCGTTCTTGACCTGCCAGGCCCAGAACTGACGGGAAATCTGGAAGGCTTCATTGATTTCAATGGCCTTGGGGATTTCAACCTTGCCGTTCTTGTCTTCCGGCGTGTAGTTCAGCTCAGCCAGGGCGGAGTGGCCGGTACCGGCGTTGTTCCAGCCGTTGGAGCTTTCCAGGGCGACGCCGTCGAGACGCTCGACCATCTCCATCGACAGGCCTGGCTCGAGTTCATTGAGCCAGACACCCAGGGTGGAACTCATGATGCCGCCACCGATCAGCAGCACATCGACTTTTTTGGTTTCAGCTGCATGCACAGGCATCAGGGCCATCGACATGGCCAGGCCAAGTAGCCCCTTGTTCATTTTTTTTAACATTCGGTAATACCTAGGATAGAACGCCATTCACCCCCACTCATGATCATGAGGCGCCCTGGCTGGCAACATGCGCTGGCGCATGCCATCGAACCCCGCACTCAGGAAGACCGGTGGGTGAACATATAAGGCCGACAAACACTGTCGACTTCACGTTTAGGCCCCTCCCGCGCTGACTTTTTTGTAAGTCATTGGCTTCAGCTACATGGGTGACACTAATTTCGGATACAACATCAAGCGCAATGATTAAACAGAGTAGACCCGCTCGCTCAACTACGCCCGTCAACCGCTTCGCGGCACTCACACCCAACGCCTGAAGACGCCGGATGCCCATGATCCCCGAGGCCGCGAGCCTCCGTGCCGCGGCATTCTACCTCAGGTGCGCCGTTCAACGAACCCGCAAAGCCGGTTGATTGCAGCCTGCCACGGGCATGGGGGAAAACCGGTTACATTGCCCCCTTACTGCGCCGTGCCATTACGCGGTTTATAGAACAGAAACTGACTGGTCTCGGCCGTCTTGATGTAGGTGCGCGACCAGTCGGGTTTCACATTGCGGTCATGGAAATACAGGGCGCCCAGGGTACGGTCCTTGAGTTGCTGGTTGAGTGCCTTGCGCGCGATCTCCTTGGCTTCGGTGTATTCGCCCTCCTCCCGGACCTGATCCGAGCGCCCGTCACACCACCAGGAAAACTGGCAGGCACGGGTCTCGACGCCCTGCTTGACCACGCCACACACGGTATCGGGAAAACCTTCATGGCCCAGGCGGTTCATCACCACGCTGGCCACCGCTTCCATGTCCGCCGTGGAGATACCTTTCGCCTCCCAGTAGATCGTGCGGGACAGGCAGGTGATGGCATCGTCCAGCGGCGCCTTGCCCGCCGGATCGACCACCTGCACCTCGCCGGGGGTGATGGCCTGGGCCTTGGGTATCGGGGCCTTGTCGGCGCCTTTCTGTTCGAGGACCTCGGCCTTGTCCTCCACCACCGCCGCCGGCTTTTCCGCCGTTTCGGCCACGATCGCCTGGCTGCCCAGGAGCGCGAGTACAAGACCACTGACCATCCAGATGCAACGCATGAGCGCACCCTGCTGATAGATTGGCGACAGGCCCAAACAGTCGACACTGCGGCCGATTGACAGGCTTAAGCGTAGCTGCCACGTAAAAACCCGTTGCGCGACCCGGGGCAAGATCGCGCATCATGTGCCCAGTCAGTTCAAGGGAGACCTCCATGCGCGTCCTGTCATCCGTTTTGCGTCTTGCCACGTTGTCGCTGGCCTTAGGCTTTGCCAGCAGCGCGACGGCCACCGAGGAAAGCCAACTGGTGGAGTCGATCAACGCCTATCGCAGTCAGATCCAGCGCTGCGCGGGCCAGCCGGCCGGCGAACTGCCGCCACTGGCAGCCGACCCGCGCCTGGTGCTGTCGCCCGACAGCAACATCGGCGACCTGCAACAGGCCATGGCCCGCGCGGCCTACCCGATGGTCAACGTCCAGGCGATCACCCTCAAGGGCCCAGTCAATGCCCAGGCGGCGATGAAAGCGGTGCAGGAAAGCTTTTGCCAGGTGGTGCTCGATCCGCAGTTCGTCGATATCGGGGTCAGCCGCGCAGGCCCGGCATGGCGCATCGTCCTCGCGCGACCGCTATTGAGCGGTCGCCTGGGGGATTGGCAGGCCGAAGGCCAGAAGCTCCTGGAATTGATCAACAGCGCCCGTGCCCAACCGCGCCAGTGTGGCACCCAGGCGCTCAGCGCCACCACGCCTCTGGCCTGGAACGCCACGCTCGCCAGCGCCGCCCTGGACCACACCCGGTCCATGGCCAACAACAACTTCTTCGATCACAAGGACCGCGACGGCCGCACACCCGGCGACCGCGCGGAATTGGCCGGCTACAGCGGCCAACTGGTGGGCGAGAACATCGCCGCCGGCCAGGACACGCCGCGTAAAGTGCTCGACGGCTGGCTGACCAGCCCCGGGCACTGCGCCAACCTGATGAACCCGCAATTCAGCGAACTGGGCGCGGCCTATGCGGTCGACCCGAAAAGTGACGCGGGCATCTACTGGACCAGCCTGTTCGGCGCGCCATAACCCTGCGCCCTGCCCCGTGCCTAGCGCCGGTCATCCGACAACGGCGATGGCTCGTTAGGCCTGGGTACCTGGGGAATGGCGCCGGGCGCATCCGGGTCCATCGGGCGCTCGACATCAGTGCCCTTATCCTGGCGATCGGCATCGCCATTGACGTTGGGGTCGGTTACCGGGTCGTGTTGCCGGGCGGGATCCGGTGGATCGCTGGGGCTGGGTTGGTTAGGGCTAAACATGGCCATCGTCGTACACCTCATTAAAGACGCCTGAGGGGGCATCCGGCCCCGCCAGGCGTGCGGTTCAAATGGCAATCAGTCATTGGGCAGCGGCATATCCTTGTCACTGGGAATGCCATCGCCCTCGCTGGGTTCGTTCCAGTCCTCAGAGCGTTTGCGGGGCGCCACATCCGGACGCGCCAGCGGATCGGACACCCGTGGGTCGTCCTCCGGTGCCGGGTCGACAGTGGATGGATCATCTTCCAGGGGCTCGTCCTGGAAACTCGAGTCAGTAGACATAGTCACCTCACCGATTGAGGTCCAGAAAGCCTGGGCCGTACTGGTTGGAAGGCGGCCGCGCGCCTCGGTGCGGGCGAGATGACGAACGGTTTGCCGGTGCCAGACCAGGCGGCAAATCCCGACTAGGCTGAGTCAGGCTGCACCTCACCCCACGACACAAGGAGACTCCCATGGCATTGCGCATCAACGACCTCGTCCCCGACTTCAGCGCCGACACGGACCAAGGCCCGATCCAGTTCCATGACTGGATCGGCTCGGGCTGGGCGATTCTGTTTTCTCATCCCAAGGACTTCACCCCGGTGTGCACCACCGAATTCGGTGCGGTGGCGCAACTGGCCGCCGAGTGGGCCAAGCGTGGCACCCAGGTGATCGGCGTGTCCGTGGACAGCGCCGAGTCGCACACGAAATGGAAGACCGACATCGAAGGTTTCTGCCGCGCCAAGGCCGACTTCCCGATCATTGCCGACGAAGGCCTGGCCGTGTCCAAGGCCTTCGACATGCTGCCGGCTGAGGCCTATCTGCCCGATGGCCGGACGGCTGCCGACACCGCCACGGTGCGCTCGGTGTTCATCATCGGCCCAGACAAGAAGCTCAAGTTGTCGATGACTTACCCGATGTCCGTCGGGCGCAACTTTGCCGAGGTGCTGCGCGCCCTGGATGCCTTGCAGCTGACTTACAACGTCCCGCTGGCGACGCCGGCCAACTGGCAGGCGGGCCAGGACGTGATCGTCGCCCTGGCACTCAACGATGAACAGGCCCGGAACCAGTACGGCAGCCTGGACATCCACCTGCCGTATCTGCGCACCACGCCAGCGCCGAAGTAAGCGCAACCGACAAACGCCCGGGCCGTGGCAACGGCACGGGCAGTTGCCCTACACCAGGCGTTCGATCTTCTGATGGCGCCACACCAGCCGGTAGTAGGCCGTCTGCAGGGCCAGCATGCTCAGGTAGGCCACTGGAAAAGCCATCCACACCCCGGGCAGACCGAAATGTGCATTGAGCAGGTAGGCCACCGGCAACTCGACACCGAGGATGCAAAACAGCGAGATCGCCACCGGCACCAGCACCGTACCGCTGGCCCGCATGATCCCGCCAATCACCGACTGGAAGCCGAACACCAGCATGCTCCAGAGCATGATGTGCAACAGGTGCTGGGCCTGTGCCTGGGTCGCCGGCTCCGTGATGAACAACCCCAGCAGCCAGTGCGACAACAGGTAGCCCAGCAGCACCAGGCCGCCAGTCAACCAGACGTTGATCAACAGGCCCGTGCGCAGGATCGGGCCAATGCGCTCGACGCGCCCGGCGCCAATGGCCTGGGCCCCGAGAATCGAGGCGGTGATGGCGATCGACAGCGCGGGAAACTGCACGTAGTTGACGATCTGCGTGACCGCGCCGTACGCCGCCGTGGCCTGGGAACCGTGCTGGTTGACCAACGCCAGGATCACCAGTTCGGACAGCGAAATCACCACCATCTGCAGCCCCGTGGGCAAGCCGATCCGCAGCACCTTGGCCAGGATCACCCGGTCCAGGCGCATCGCCGCCAGCAGGGCGCGATCCGGCGCCAGCACATGGGCCTTGCGGTTCAGGCGCCAGACCAACCACAGCATCGCCGCCAGGTTACCCGCCAGGCCCGCCCACGCCGCACTCTGGATGCCCATCTGGGGCAAGCCGAACCAGCCGCGAATCAACGCCGGCGTCAGCAACAGGCCAATGCAGGTCGACACCACCAGCGCCAACAAAGGCGACAGCGTATCGCTGACCCCGCGCAACAACTGGGTGAACAGCACAAACACCAACAGCAGCGGCATGGTCCACATCATCACCCGGGCATAGGCGACCGCATCCTCCAGCACGTCCGCCGGGGTGCCCAAGCCCTGCAATGCCTGCCGGGCGAACACACTGCCCAGCAACGCCGCCACCAGGCCGATCAGCGCTCCCAGCAGCAGCGTGGTGCCGGCGATGGCCTTGACCATCGCTGGCTCCCGCGCGCCCCAGGCCTGCCCAATCAATACCCCGGCGCCAGCGCCCAGGCCGATCACCAGGGCAATGAAGAAAAACACGATGGGGAACATCCCGGACACCGCCGCCAACGCCTGGGTGCCGAGCATCTGACCGATGTAGATACTGTTGACCGTCCCCGACATCGACTGCAGGAAATTCGACAGCACCATCGGGGCGAGGAACAGCAGGTAGATTTTCCAGAGGGGATGTTGCGGAGCCGGGTTGTGCATGGAGGATCCATCTCGGACGAGCAAGAGAATGTGCTCGCCGCAGTCTACGGCAAATCACTCCGCACCTTATAGGCACTGGCGTGCCCGCCAAGATCCGCCGGGTGCCGCATGCCTCCAGGCAGTACCCGTCATCGTTGACGTCCATCGCGAGCAAGCTCGCTCCTACACGGGCGTCGACCCAGGTTATTTCAGGTCCAGGCAATAGGTGTAGTAGCCGGGGTCGCGGACGTAGCCCAGTGACTCATACAGGCGTTGCGCGGTGTGGTTGTCCGTGGCGGTTTCCAGGACCAAGCCCTTGGCCCCGGTGGCCAGGGCAAAGTCCCGGGCGGCGTTCATCAACAAGGTCCCTACCCCGCGTCCGCGGGCCTGGGAGGCGGTGAACAGGTCGCTGAGCAGCCAGGTGCGATGGGCATCGATCGAGGAAAAACTGGGGTACAACTGCACGAAACCCAGCGCCTGGCCGGACTCATCCTGCGCATAGAAGATCACCGATTCGTCGCGGGCCAGGCGCTCGGCCAGGAACTGCCGTGACTGAGGCAGGTTCGCCGGCTGGCCATAGAAACCTCGGTAGGCGTCGAACAGACCGGCGACTTGATCAAGGCTGGAGGCATCGGCACGTAGCAGTTTGAGGGTCATAGGCAACTCGGCTCAGGTCAGGGCTCGACCCTGGAGTCTAGCCAAGCCCGCCAATCGAGCACGGGCTTTTCTGAGTGCAAGACTTGGCGATCAAACAATCGGCGCAAACCCGGCCGGGGTGTCCGGCCAGGGGCTCAGCACCTCGAAGCCATCGGCGGTCACCGCCACCATGTGCTCCCACTGCGCCGAGAGCGAGTGATCCTTGGTCACCACCGTCCAGCGGTCACCCAGGGTCCGGGTGTGGGGCTTACCGGCGTTGAGCATCGGTTCGATGGTGAAGATCATCCCCGGCTTGAGGATCAGGCCCTGGCCAGGATGGCCGTAGTGCAGCACCTGCGGCTCGTCGTGATAGACCTTGCCGATGCCGTGACCGCAGTACTCGCGCACCACGCTGTAGCCCTCGCGGTGGGCCACGGTCTGGATCGCATGGCCGATATCGCCCAGGGTCGAGCCCGGGCGCACGGTGCGGATCCCGGCACACATTGCTTCATAGGTGGTCTCGACCAGGCGCCGGGCGTCTGCGCTTGGTTCGCCGACGTAGTACATGCGGCTGGTGTCGCCGTACCAGCCATCCTTGACCACCGCGATATCGATGTTGAGGATATCGCCGTCGCGCAGGGCCTTGCCCGAAGGGATGCCATGGCAGACCACCTGATTGACCGAGGCGCACACGGTTTTCGGGAAGCCGTGATAACCGACGTTGCCGGGAATGGCTTTCTGCACGTTGACGATGTAGTCGTGGCAGATTTTATCCAACTGGTCGGTGGTGACCCCCGCCTTGACGTGCGGGGTGATCATCGCCAGCACTTCAGCGGCGAGCATTCCGGCTGTACGGGACTGGGCGATCTGTGCCGGGGTATTGAGCGGGACTTTCGCACTCATCGCGTGCCCCCCCCGACCGCCCGCACTGCCGGACTCAAGGCCTGGTCCGCTGGCGCGCACAGCTGGTTCAAGTCCAGGCCACCCGCCTGTTCGGCACGAATCAGCAAGCGGCAGATATCGCTGTGGTCGAGGTTGGGATGCAACTCGCTCAACATGCCAATGCGCATCCAGTGCTCGGCCTGGGCGTTGATCGAGCGGCTGAGCGCATCGCTGGCGACACGCAGGTTCTCATGCATGCCTTCGGAAATTTTTACGATACCCATGGGGTCACTCAATATGAAATATATACGTTTCGTATATTACGCCAGTCCCGGGCGCAATCGCAATTGGCGGTTTACCGGGGTCGGTGAAGGCGTCCTTCCCCTGGGGTGATGGTCCGCGAAAATCCCCTGGGCTGATTCTTTTAACCGCGCCTTGGTGTTAAATAGCCCGCTCAGGGCGCAAGCCCGGACCCTGGCGGGTAATACAGTGCAACGAGAGCCGATATGAAACAGCAGTTTGAGGTCACCGAGGTATCCATTGCGCAGCTGCGGGCTGCGCTCGAATCCGGTCAGACAACTTCGGTTGAGCTGGTCCAGGCCTACCTTGCGCGAATCGCCGCCTACGATGGCGCCGACACCCCCACCGCGCTGAATGCCGTGGTGGTGGCCAACCCGGATGCGCTGCAGGAAGCCCAGGCCAGCGATGACCGGCGTGCCAAGGGCCAGGTCCTCGGGCCGCTGGATGGCATCCCCTACACCGCCAAGGACAGCTATCTGGTCAAGGGCCTCACCGCCGCCTCCGGCAGCCCGGCCTTCGTCAACCTGATCGCCTACCGCGATGCGTTCACCATCGAACGGCTGCGTGGCGCCGGGGCGATCTGCCTGGGCAAGACCAACATGCCCCCGATGGCCAACGGCGGCATGCAGCGTGGGGTCTACGGCCGTGCCGAAAGCCCCTACAACGCCGCCTACCTCACCGCGCCCTTCGCCTCCGGCTCCTCCAATGGGGCCGGCACGGCAACCGCAGCCAGTTTTGCCGCCTTCGGCCTGGCCGAGGAAACCTGGTCGAGCGGTCGTGGGCCAGCGTCGAACAATGGCCTGTGCGCCTACACGCCGTCGCGCGGGGTGATCTCGGTGCGCGGCAACTGGCCGTTGACCCCGACCATGGACGTGGTGGTGCCCTTTGCCCGCACCATGGCCGACCTGCTGGAAGTCCTCGACATCGTGGTCGCCGAGGATCCCGATACCCGTGGCGACCTGTGGCGCCTGCAACCCTGGGTGCCGATCCCCAGCGTGACCTCGGTGCGTCCGGCGTCCTACCCGGCGCTGGCCGCCAACGCCCAGGCCCTCGCCGGAAAACGCTTCGGCGTGCCCCGCATGTTCATCAACGCCGACCCGGATGCCGGTACCAGCGCCGCGCCAGGAATCGGTGGCCCGACCGGGCAACGCATCCACACCCGAGCGTCGGTGATCGGCCTCTGGCAAGACGCGCGCAAGGCCCTGGAAGCGGCTGGAGCCGAAGTCCTCGAAGTTGACTTCCCGCTGGTCTCCAACTGCGAAGGCGATCGCCCCGGTGCGCCGACCGTGTTTACCCGTGGCCTGGTCTCCAAGGAGTTCCTCCATCACGAACTGTGGGACCTGACGGCCTGGGCCTTCGACGATTTCCTGCAGGCCAACGGCGATCCACAGTTGCACCGCCTGGTGGACGTCGACGGCGCGCTGATTTTCCCCCACGACCCTGGCACCCTGCCCAACCGCGAAGGCGACCTGGTCGCCGGCATGGACGAATACGTGCGCATGGCCGAACGCGGCATCACCCCCTGGGACCAGATCAGCACGGTGCCTGACGGCCTGCGTGGCCTGGAACAGACCCGGCGCATCGACCTCGAAGAGTGGATGGACCGCCTGGGGCTCGACGCCGTGCTGTTCCCGACCGTCGCCGACGTGGCGCCGGCCAATGCCGATGTCGACCCGGCGGCCGCGGATATCGCCTGGAGCAACGGCGTGTGGGTGGCCAACGGCAACCTCGCGATCCGCCACCTGGGCGTGCCAACCGTCACCGTGCCCATGGGCATCATGCCGGACATCGGCATGCCCGTAGGGCTGACCTTCGCCGGTCGTGCCTATGACGATTCGGCCCTGCTGCGGTTTGCCTCGGCGTTCGAGTCCACCGGTTCCAAGCGCCTGATCCCGCCACGCACCCCGCCACTTTGACCCACAGGGGATTGGCGCCTCCCTGGCGCCAATCCCCTGCCCCCCACCTCACTTGATCCGATAATGGAAGGTATTGCGCACCGCCGGCACGGCCACCGCGCGGCCGTCCACCAGCCGTGGCTGGTAGCGAAAGGTGTTGGCCGCCGCCAGTGACGGACGCATGAACAACGGATGGCAGCCGTCGAGCACCCTCGGGTTTTCCACCTTGCCCTGGGGGTTGACGGTGTACTCCACCGAGCAGTCGCCCTCGATGTTCTTGTCCAGGGCCCGCTGCGGATAATCCGGCGCCTCCTTGCTCAACGGCAGGTACTGACGACTGTCGGCCGCCGCCTGCTGGCGCGCGCGTTCGGCTGCCTGGCGCGCCTGGTCTGCCTGATGCTGGGCCAGGCGTTGCTGCTCGGCCTCGCGTGTGCGCTGTTGATCCTGGGCCACGCGCTGACGTTGTTGCTCGGCCTCACGCGTGCGCTGCTCTTCGACCCGCTTGCGAGCGAGGGTCGCCTGTTCCAGTTTGCGGGCCTGGATCTGCGGGTCGACCGTCGGCTTGACCGGAGCCGGGAGCACCGGCGTGGCCACTGCCGGCGCAGGCGGTGCTGGCTCGACCACCGCTGGCAGCGGTTCCGCGGCGGGAGCTGGCGGCGCCGGGGGCAACATCACCAACTGGGTCCGCAACACGGCTTGCGGCGCAGGCGCTGGCATCTGCACCGACCAGGTATGCACCAGCAAGGCCAGGACCAGCACATGCAGCGCCACCGCCAGACCCGCCGCCAGGCCATTGCGCCAGAAGCCCGAGTGATCGGCGCGTGGCACCCCCAGTTCTGGATGGGCCATGCTCATGCTGGTCATTGCGGCGCCTCGGTAACCAGTCCGAGGTTGCTCACCCCGCCCTGCTGCAACGCCGCCATGGCCGCCACCACCGTGCCGTAGCCGGCGTCTTTGTCGGCGCGGATGTAGACCTGGGTCTGGCTGTTGGCCGCAACGATGTCCGTGACCTTGGCCCGCATCTCGTCCAGGGTCAGTGCGCTGTCGGTCTGCTGCCGAGTGTCGAGTTCACCCCCCAGGTTCCAGTAATAACCGCCCTCGGCCTTCACCGACAGCGTCAGGATCTGTTGGCGACTGTCGGTGGCCAAGGCTTCACTGGCGACCTTGGGCAGCTCGATCTTCACCCCCTGGGTGAGCATCGGCGCGGTGACCATGAAAATCACCAACAGCACCAGCATCACGTCGATATAGGGCACGACGTTCATTTCGGCCTTGGGCCCGTGTTTGCGTTGCGGCCTGACTAACATCGGCTCTCTCCTGCTCAGGCGGCTACGGCCAGGTTGATGGAGCCGCCGTGCAACGTGCGGTGCAGGCGTACCTGCAGCTCATTGCCGAAGGCGTAGTAACGGGTCAGCAGGGTCTGGCTGCGGGCGGAAAAACGGTTGTAGGCAATCACCGCCGGAATCGCCGCGAACAGGCCGATGGCCGTGGCGATCAGCGCTTCGGCGATGCCCGGTGCCACCGTGGACAAGCTTGCCTGTTGCACTTGGGACAGGCCGAGGAAGGCGTTCATGATCCCCCATACGGTGCCGAACAGGCCGATGTAAGGGCTGACCGAACCGACCGTGGCGAGAAACTGCAGACCCTTTTCCAGCTTGATCTCCTGCTCGCTGAGGGCCACGAACATCGCGCGCTCCACACCTTCGAGCACCACCTCGGGGGTGTTGCCGGGGTGCTGGCGCAATTGGCTGAAGGCCTGCAAGCCGCTATGGAAAACCGGTTCGATGCCAGCCTCGGGATCGCTGCCCTGCGCGGTCTCGCGGTACAGCGGCTGCAAGTCCGGGGCGCTGCGAAAGCGCTGGATGAATGCGTTGGCCTGGCGCTCGCGCTGACGCAGCACACGGCTGCGGGCAATAATCAGGTACCAGCTGAGCACGGATGCCAGTAACAGCGTGAGCATGACGGCTTTGACCAACAGACTGGCGTCGCTGATCAGCCCCCAGACGGTCATGTGTTCCAGTGTGGCCTGCATGGTGAAGCTCCTTGGTTGGCGCCCGGTGGCGGTTGCCGTGCAACGGCCGCCAGGCTATTCGATGAAAAACCGATGACAGGTTGATGACGGCGCGCTCAGGGCAACTGCAGCGCCTGGGTGACTTCGGCCCAGGGCACGAACTTGAAGTTCTGGGTCTGTTCGGGCATGCGCTTGCGCCCGTCCTGCACCACCAGCATGCCCTTGCTCCAGGCACCGCCGAGGTTGACCGCGGTGACTTCCAGGCCGTCGGTTTCCGAAGCACCGTCGATGCCGGCCGCCGCATTCAAGCCGACCCGGAAGGCGCCACGGGAGGCAAATGGCGGCTCGGCGTCCAGCACCAGATAGCTGTCATTGCCTTGGCTGGAGATCACCAGGTAGTCACGGCTCGGGCTTTGATACAGCGCCAGGCCCTCGACATCGGCGTGCAGTTGCGGGCCGACCTTGATCACGCTGGTCAACTGCGCCGGCTGATCGGCGCGGGCATCCACCGCCCAGACCCCAACGTCCTCCTCGCCCAGGAACAAGCGCTGGCGCTGATCGTCGGCCACACAGCCTTCAGGCTGGCTGTCGACCTTGAACTGACGCACCAGCTCACCCTGCACCACACCACTGGGGGCACTCAGGCGGTATTGCAGGAAGGTGCCATCCTTGCCGTTGGCAATCGCATACAGCTCGCCACTGGCAGGCTGGAACAGGCAGATGCCATAGATCTCCTTGAGCGGCGTGGCGATCTCGCCGGCCTCGCGCAACTCACCGCTGCTGCGGTCGATGCTGAACAGGCTGAGGCTGTTGTGATCGCGGTTGCTCGCCACCGCAAGGTCGACCGTCTGCTGGCCCAGCTTGAAGTTGGGCCGCACGTCGACATTGTTCAGGCGCCCCACCGACAGCTCCTGAAGCAGCTTGCCTTGCAGGTCATAAGCCAGCAGCCCCTGCTTTTTGTTGGTGCCCAGGACCCGGCTCAAGGCCGGTTGTTGCGGGTGAATCCAGATCGCCGGATCGTCCGCCGCATCACCCTGGCGCCCGACCGGCTCGCTCTGGGCCAACGCGCCGACGCTGGGCAACACTGGCGCCAGGGGCACAGGCTTGGCCTGCCAGTCCAGCTCGCCCTGGTACAAGCGCCCGTCATCGTCGTCACGCAGCAACAGTTGCAGGCCCTTGGCGGTGGCCCGCAGGGCGAGGTTTTCCGGTTCTTTCAAGCCACTCACTGCCAGCGTTGCCGCGCCAGTCCAGGCGGCGCCCTGCTGCTGGTACAGATGCAGCTGTGCCGCCTTGGGGTCGAGTGCGACCACGCCGCCCGGCACCAGCGCCATGGCCCCGGCCACCTGGCTGACATCGCCAAAGGGCGCGCGCAGGGCCACCGGCACCCGCACCACCTCGGCCTCAGGGTGGGCCGGATAGGCCCACCAGCCGACGTTCTCCTCGTTGACCAGTAACTGATTGGCGCCATCGTCGACCTGGCAGAACTGGGCCGAAGGCGGCAGCGGCACACCTCGAACTCGCTGCGGTTGCGGGTTCAACTGTGCACCGTGGCCCACCAGCCACTGCTCACCCTTGCCCTCCTCGCCCACCAGGAACAGGAACAGGTTGCTGGCGTCGTCGCGGTACAGGCACAGCCCGCTGACCGGGAAGTCCCGCGTTGGCAGATACACCGGTTGGCCAAAACGCCGCTGGCGCGGGTCGAGGCTGACCAGCAGTGCCTGTTGCCGACGGTTGTCGAGACTGGCCAGCAACACCTGCTGGCCGGCCGCCCGGCGGTCCAGGCCACTGAAGGTGCCAGGCAGGCTGGCCAGTGGCGCACCTTGTTCGTCGAGCAACAGCAAGCCATCACGCTCACTGGCCGCCAGGCGCTGCGGGCCGAGGTCGGCTGGCAGGAAAGCCAGGGTCTCAACAGTGAGACCGGGGGCCCAGGGGCTGAGGGTCAACTTCGGCCCGGCGGCCAGTGCCTGGCCCGTGCCCAGGCAGATCAAGGCGGCCAACAGGCAGCGCGTGGGGGAAAACGAAATAGTCATGGAAGTCCTTGGTGTGCAATGCCCGAATCTGTGGCAAGCAGGGAATCAAAAATGGGTAAAGGTCAGGCCAAGCTTGAAGGTCGGGCCGTACTCTTCGTATTGGGCGTTGTAGGCGCCGTGGCCGGCGTAGACGTAGTACGACTCGTCCGTGAGGTTCTGCGCCTCGAAGTTGAGCTGCAGGTTCTTGGTCAGCGAGTAACGCGCACTGAAGTCGACGAAAGTCTGGGCATCCACGTGCAGGTCGTGGGCCTTGTCGTTGATTGCGGCCAGCTCATAGAGGTAGTCGGACTTGTAGTTGGCCGACAGGCGCAGGCTGAGGGTGTCGTCTTCCCAGCCGAGCATCAGGTTGCCGACGGTGTCCGACTGGCTCGGCAGGTCGATGCTGCGTTTGCGGTTACCCCCGCTGGCGGCGTCGAAGCCTTCGATCTGCGCGTCCGAACGGCTGAAGGTGGCGTTGGCCCCCAGCAGCAGGCCGTTCCATGGGGCGGGCAGCCAGTCGTATTTCTGCGAGTAGGCCAGTTCCAGGCCGTAGAGCTTGGCGCTGTCACCGTTGGTGAAGGTGTGGGCCTCGGAGAAATCGACCCAGGCACCGCTGCCGGCGACGTCGGTGTTGTAGACGAAATTCTGGATGTCCTTGTAGAACACGAACGCCGAGATCGTGCCCGCGCGGCCCATGTAGTGCTCGATGCCCAGGTCCAGGTTGCTCGATTCCAGGGGCTTGAGGTTGGGGTTGCCAAAGGTTGCCTCGTCATCGTCGATGACAAACCCCGGCGCCAGTTGCCCGAAGGTCGGCCGCACCACGGACTTGGTCCAGGCCGCGCGCACCTGGGTGTTCTTGTCCAGTTGGTAGCGCGCGTGCAGGCCGGGTAACCAGTGGTGGTAGCTGCGCTTGCTGTCGTTGGCCTCGAACTCGCCGTCGTTGACCCCGGTGCCCTTGGCTGCGAATTCGGTGCCTTCGTAGCGCATACCGGCAATGAAGCGCCAGTCGTCGATGTCCAGGGTGTTCATCAGGTAGCCGGCGTTGATGTCCTCGCTCATCTTGAAGTCGTTGACCCGCGACTCGGTCTCGTCATAGAAGTCCGCCCGGTCGAGGCCGCCAATCAGGTTCTTGATCGCGCTGGAACTGATACCCGGGCCGAACTCGCCAAGGCGGTAGTGGACCTTGCCCTTCTGGAACTGGCTGAGGTTGAGTTGTTCATCGCTCAAGCCCAGGTCGTCGAAGTCCTCATAAACCCAGGCGTCGAGGTTGTTGTCTTTGTTGCGCCGGCTGACCTTGCCGCCGAACTTGACCTGGGACGCATAACCGCTGAGGTCGTAGTCGCGGGCCAGGTCCAGGCGCAGGTTTTTCTCGGTGTCGGTGGTTTTCTGCTTTTCCCAGTCGACCTTGTCGAGGCTGAAGTTGTCGGGGTTGTAGAAGTCCTGGCCAATGATCAGCCGCGGCTTCTCGGTGTCGTAGAAACCGCTGCCGGCAAAGTCGTCGGCGCCACTGAAGGCGGCATTGGCGATGTGCCCCGGGCTGTCTTCGCTGGAGCGGCTGTAGCCGGCCTGGCCGCTGAGGGTCCACAGGCCCAACAGGCGCTCGCCACCCAGCACGTAGGACTGGATCTCCTGGGTTTCCTCGCGCTGTTTGAGCTTGCGCTTGCCGTCGGCGTCCCCCCGTTCTGCGGCGGCCTGGGGCTCGGCGAACTCGATGCTGGTGGAGTTGCGCGTCTCGCTGTCCTTGTAGCGGCTGTAGAGGGTGCGCAGGTAATAGCTGCTCAGGTCATCGGGCTTGTAGTCGAAGTTCAGGCCGCCACCGGTGCGTTCCCGGCTGATGTCGTAGTCACGCTGCTCGAACTCCTCAAGCCTTGCACCGCGCTCGAAGTCCCAGGCGCCGCCGGTCTCGACGTTGTCCGAACCGAAGTCACGCTTCTGCCAGCTCAGCGCCGCGGCCACGCCGAAATTGTCGATGCCGTCGCCCAGGCTGAAGCGGTCGCTGATCGCCCCGGAAAATTTCGGGCTGGTCTGGTGGCTGTTCTGGTCGTAGCTGGCCTCGCTGCTGCCGGTGTAGAACAGGCCCGGGTGATCGAAGGCCGACAGGCTCTGCACATCCACGGTGCCACCGAGGGAGTTGGCGTCCATGTCCGGGGTCAGGGTCTTGATCACCGACAGCGATTGCACCAGCTCCGCCGGCAGTACATCGAGGGCCACGGCGCGGCGCTCGCTTTCCGGCGAAGGCACCAGGGTACCGTTGATGGTCACGCTGTTGAGGTCCGGACCCAGGCCCCGCACGCTGACAAACCGGCCTTCGCCCTGGTCGCGCTCGACACTGACGCCCGGCATGCGTTGCGCTGCCTCGGCCACGTTCTCGTCCGGCAACTGCGCCACGCCGTCGGCATGCACCACGCTCTTGATACTGTCGGAGCGGCGCTGTTCCTTGAGCGCCTGATCGATACTGGCGGCCTGGCCGACCACTTCGATGTGCTCGGTCTGGCCGGCGGTTTCGGCGGCGTGCAAGCGTTCGCTGGCAATCGCCAGGGCCAGGGCGGTCAGTGTGAAACTGACGAGCCCGGCGGTGCCGCTGCGCGGGTGGCTGCTGCGCTGGTACATGGTGGTCCCCCCAAGAGTCCGATGACGCCAGGCAAGAGGCCCGGCAACTGGGAGGGCACGCTAGGGGTGGGGAATGACGGTTCTGTGACAGCCTGAGCCAGGTAGCCCGGTAAACAGGGGGTTTAGCGCGGTTTTGCCGCGACAGTGAGCTGATTTGACCTCTGATACGAGGGGGCCGATCAGCATTTTGCCCTGACTTGAGAGCATCGCGAGCAAGCTCGCACCCACAGGTTTAGTGGCCGTACGCAAGATTTGCAGGCAACCAGACTGTGGGAGAGGTCGGGCGGCGCTCCGTTTGCTCGCGATGGCGATTTTCCAGGCACCATTCGCTGGGTGGCGAAAAAATCGCGTGTTCCAGGCTGAGCTGATTCGACCTCCCCGCCCCGTCACCCAACTGTCACAGACATCTGCTGTGCTGGCGCGCACTGCTCGTTCGCCAAAGGATCACGGCCATGTTCTCGGTACTCAAACCCCACCGCTGGAAACTGCTCCTGCTGCTGTTGGCCGCCAACCTGGGGCTGATCCTGCACCTGGCCTGCGGCGAGTTGAAAAGCGTCAGCGAATGGGTCTGGCTGGACATCGTCGGTGAAGGCGGCTCGGCCCTGCTGGCCCTGGTGTGGCTGGGCCTGGTGCTCAAAAGCCGGCCTGCCGGGCGGGTCACCAATTACCTGGCGCTGGGCCTGGGCTGCATCTTTTTCTCCTGGTGGATCGACAGCCTCGACGAGTTTATCCGCCTGCCCGACAGCATCACCTGGGATCACTGGCTGGAGTCGGGGCCGATGCCGGTGGGCATGCTCCTGCTGACCCTGGGCATCTATCACTGGCACCGCGAACAACTGGCGATCAGCGCGCAGATGGAAAAGCGCGAGCGGCTGTTTCGCGAACACCGGCTGTTCGACAAACTCACCCCCTTGGGCGGCGCTGACTATCTCAAGCGCCAACTGGCCAGCAGCCTCGACGAAAGCCTGGCGCAGCAGCAACCGCTGTCACTGCTGGCCCTGGACCTGGACAACTTCGCCGCCATCAACCAGGCCTGTGGCCACGCCGAAGGCGACGCCGTGCTGCAGGCCGTGAGTCACTTGCTGCTGCTCAACCTGCGGCGTCAGGACCTGCTCTGCCGCCTGGCCGGCGATCGCTTCGTGGTGCTGCTGGCCAACACCGGCGAAAGCCAGGCACGGTTGCTGGCGCTGGAGCTGCAACAGGCGGTGCACGGCCTGGCCCACAAAACCCGCCAGCACGGCGAGCGCCTGCACCTGTCGGCAAGCACCGCGGTGGTGATGGCCATGGACGAATCCCCCGAGCAGGTGCTCAAACGCCTGAACCTGGCGCTGGCCCGGGCCAAGCAGCCGCTGGCCAAGACGGCCTGAGGCGCGCCCATGACCGGCAAATCCCTGTGGTACGAAAACGACAGTCGCTTCATTCCCGGGCATTACCAGCCGGCGACCCTGATCGACCTGGCCCTGTCGCGAGAGATCGACAGCCATCGCCTGCTGCGCGGCACCGGGCTGTTTCATGAAGACATCCTGGCCGGCCAGACCCGCCTCAGTCCCCAGCAGTTTGTTGCCTTGATCGGCAACAGCAAGCGTCTGCTCGACGCCGACGACAGCAGCTTCCTGTTTGGCCAGCGCCTGTTGCCCGGGCATTACGGCGCCGCCAGCCATGCCCTGCGCCACGCGCAGAACCTGCACCAGGCCCTCGACACCCTGGTCCTGCAGCAGGCGTTGCTCAGCCCCTTGGTGACGCCGCAACTGGTGCTGGATGAGCAGTACGCCTACGTCTACTGGTTCGACAGCTGCGGCGCTGGCGAGCAGTGGCGCTTCCTGCTGGAGGCGAGCATGACCTCGCTGGTCGCCATGAGCCAATGGCTCAGCGGCCAGCGCCTGCCGTGGCAATGCAGTTTCAGCTACGACGAGCCCCGTTATGTCGAACAGTACTGGGTACACCTGGGCGAGCAGACCCAGTTCCAGCGCCCGCTGGACATGATGCGCATTCCCCGCCAGTACCTGACGCAAGCCTGGCCCGGCGCCTCCGCCACGGCCGGCCAGGTCGCCCGCCAAGAGGCCCAGCAGCAGTTGGAGCAGTTGGGCCATGCCAGCAGCTTTCTCGGCTGCCTGTACCGTTACCTGCAAAGCCATGTCCGCCAGGCGCCGAGCCTGGAGCAGGCGGCCCAGGCCTTCGGCATGAGCCCGGCCACCCTCAAGCGCAAGCTGCACAAGCACGACACCGGTTTCCAGCAGCAGGTCGACCTGGTGCGCAAACACGTGGCGCTCTACCTGTACCAGGTCAAGGGCTTGAGCAACGAGGAAGTGGCCGCCTACCTGAACTTCAACGACCCGGCGAACTTTCGTCGCTCGTTCAAGCGCTGGACCGGCAGCACCCCCAAGCTGATCCGCCAGCTATTCAGTGGGGCTTGAAACGCCGCAGGCTATCGAAAGCGCAGCCGCGCGTTGTTATGCTCGTTGCCCGCCCCACCGCCTTTTACGTAGAGCCTTGCATGTCCCCACCCCCGAGCGCAGACCATAGTCCCTGGCAGGTATTTTTGCTGTTCCTGCGCCTGGGCCTGACCTCCTTCGGCGGCCCGATTGCCCATCTGGGCTACTTTCGCGAGGAGTTCGTGGTGCGTCGGCGCTGGTTGAGTGAGCGCAGCTATGCCGAATTGGTCACGCTCTGCCAGTTCCTGCCCGGCCCGGCCAGCAGCCAGGTCGGCATGGCCCTGGGCCTGTCACGGGCCGGCTACCGTGGCGCGCTGGCTGCCTGGTGCGGGTTCACTCTGCCCTCGGCCCTGGTGCTGATCCTGTTTGCCCTGGGGCTGCACGACTACGGCGACGCCGTGCCCGGGGGCATCGTGCATGGTTTGAAAGTGCTGGCGGTGGCGGTCGTCGCCCAAGCCGTGTGGGGAATGGCGCGGTTGTTGTGCCCGGACTTGCCGCGCATCCTGCTGATGATCGGCGCCGCGTGCCTGGTGCTGATGCTGCCTGTTGCCGGGGCCCAGGTCGGGGTGATTGCGGCAGCCGGTGTCGCCGGGCTGTTGCTGTTCAACCCGGCGCCCACCCTGGCGCACGAGCCATTGCCGATCACCATCAGCCCCCGTGCCGGGCTGTTATGGCTGGCGTTGTTTGCGGTGCTGCTGGTGGGCCTGCCGATCCTTGCCCAACTGCTGGCCAGCCCGACCCTGAGCATGATCGATGCCTTCTACCGCACCGGCTCGCTGGTGTTCGGTGGCGGCCACGTGATGCTGCCGTTGCTGCAGGCCGACGTGGTGCCCAACGGCTGGGTGAGCAATCAGACCTTTCTCGCCGGCTATGGCGCGACCCAGGCGGTACCTGGGCCGTTGTTCACTTTCGCCGCGTTTCTCGGCGCCTCGATGCAGGGCCCGCAGTCGGGCTGGCTCGGTGGCCTGTTGGGGCTGCTGGCGATCTTTGCGCCGTCGTTCCTGCTGGTGTTCGGCGCACTGCCATTCTGGGAGCGGCTGCGGCGCAACCTGCGCATGCAGGCGGCGCTGCTGGGGATCAACGCCGCGGTGGTCGGCCTGCTGCTGGCCGCGCTGTATCAGCCGGTGTGGACCAGCGCCATCCTCACCCCGGCAGACTTTGCCCTGGCCCTGGTGGCGTTGGTGGCGCTGATGTTCGGCAAGGTCGCGCCGTGGAAGGTGGTGCTGGGGTGCGGCTTGGCGGGCTGGGGCCTGGATGTCATCCTGTGAGCCACTCAACGACTAGGCGCAAACTCGGAACATGGATCAGTCACTCCACGGCAGTTGCCTGTGCGGCGCCGTCAGCTACCAACTGAGCAGTGCGCTCAAGGCCTTCACCCATTGCCATTGCCGCAAATGCCAGAAAGCCCACGGTGCGGCGTTCGCCACCTATGCCAGTGCGCCCAGATCGGCACTGGCGATTACAGCCGACGCCTCGGCGCTCAAGGCCTACCCCTCTTCCCCTGGGGTCACCCGTCAGTTCTGCGGGCACTGCGGATCATCGCTGTTCTGGTCGGATGCCCGGGGCGCGTTCCCGGACTGGATCTCGATTGCCGTCGCAACCCTGGACACCCCCTTCCAGCCCGCCAAGCAACGCCACAGCTGCATCGAGGACAAAGCCTGCTGGTATCAGCTCGACGACGCGCGGCGACCCAGATAGCGAAAGACTGATTGCAGCGCGGCCTCGGGCGTGCGCGGGGCAAAACCCAGTTGCTGCCTGGCCTTGTCGATGCAGTAGTGCTGGCGCACCTGGTGGAACATCCGCACCTGACTTTGCAACAACTGCGCCGGCCGCCCGGTCATTCGCGCGCGCGCCTCCTCGACCCAGGCCAGCGCCAGCAACAGCCAGCGCGGCGCCGGCGCGGGCAGCCGATAGCCCGGAGTAACCGCATTGGCCGCATCGATGATCTGCGCCAGGGACGAACACCGTTCGTTGGCCAGAATGTACCGCTGCCCAGGCTGGCCCTTGTGCGCGGCCAGGATCATGCCCGCGGCCACGTCCCGCACATCGACAAAATTGAAATGAAAGCCCGGGTCCAGCGGCAGTTTGCGCTGCCTGACGGACTCGATGAACCCCATGGTGTCGGTCAGGCGCGTCGCATTCGGGCCGATCATGGCCGAAGGCAAGACCGCGACCATCCACAGGTCAAGGGCTCGCGCCGTGTCCCAGGCAACTTGCTCGGCGAGGATCTTCGAGCGGTAATAGGCGTTGTCCTGCTCGACGTTCCACTGCTGCTCATCCAGTGCCTGCCCGTTGTGCCCGATGGCCGCCACGGAGCTGACGTAGACCACCCGCTTGACCCCGGCCCGCTTCGCTGCCCGCAGGACCCGGCGAGTCCCCTCGACGTTCGGCTGGACAATCTCGGCCTGGGGATCTCGGGCCCAGTGCTTGAACACCGCCGCCACCTGGAACAACACCTCGACCCCCTGCAACGCCTTGAACAGCGCCTCCTCGTCGAGCAATTCGGCGTACACCAACTCGCAATCCAGGCCCTGGAACGCTGCGCGGTCGTCGATATCGCGAACCCCGGCCCGCACCCGATAGCCCTGCTCGAGCAAGGCCCTGACCAGGGTATTGCCCAGGTGCCCATTGGCCCCGGTGACCAGACATGACTGACTCATAGCGCCTCGTTGATCCCTGTCGTGGCGGCCAGCATGGACTCTGCCCCTGGGGGGAGAGTCAAGGGCGCAGGGCCTGGCCGGTGATGGGCCTGCCCCTGGCGTTCGAGAGACCGATCGAACGCATCGGTGACGATCAGGCCCCCCTCAGTCGTGAGCCACCCGGGCGCGCTTGAGCAGTTTCTTGCAGCGCTCGGACAGGTGCAGCACGCGCAGGTGCTTGCCGGCCTTGGCGTAGCGCTCGCGCAGGGTGTCCAGGGCGGCGATGGCCGAGTAGTCGACGAAGCTCAGGTGCCGGCAGTCGAGGGTCACCTGGGGTGGGTCGCCGGCGCTGTCGAACTGGTTGAGAAAGGGCGTGGTCGAGGCGAAGAACAGCGTGCCATGGACCCGGTAGAGCTTGCTGCCGTCGGCCTCCAGGTGGCTGTCGGCATACAACTGGCGGGCTTGCTGCCAGGCAAAGTTGAGCGCGGCAATGATGATCCCGCACAACACGGCGGTGGCCAGGTCGGTGAAGACCGTGACCAGGGTCACCGCGACAATCACCAGCACATCGTTCAGCGGCACCTTGTTCAGGACCCGCAGGGAGGCCCAGGCGAAGGTCTGCTGCGAAACCACGAACATCACCCCGACCAGGGCCGCCAGGGGAATGCGCTCGATCAGCGGTGACAGGAACAGCACGAACAACAGAATCATCACCCCGGCCACCACGCCACTGAGCCGCCCGCGCCCGCCGGAGCTGAGGTTGATCACGGTCTGGCCAATCATCGCGCAGCCACCCATGCCCCCGAACACCCCCGAGACCATGTTGGCCGCGCCCAGCGCCACACACTCACGGTCCGGGTAACCACGGCTCTCGGTGATCTCATCGGTCAGGTTCAGGGTCAACAGGGTTTCCAGCAGTCCCACCAGTGCCATCAACACCGCGTAGGGGGCAATGATGCGCAGGGTCTCGAGGGTCCACGGCAAGTCGGGGAATGCCAGCACCGGCAAGCCGCCGGCAATGTGTGCCATGTCCCCCAGGGTCCGGGTCGGTAGGCCCAGCAGGTAGACCGCCGCACCCACCCCCAGAATCGCCACCAGGGCCGGCGGCACTGCACGGGTCAGGCGCGGCAGCAGGTAGACAATGGCCATGGTCGCGGCCACCAGGCCGAGCATCAGGTACAACGGTGTTCCGCTGAGCCAGGCCTCCCCGCTCTTGAAATGCTCCAGTTGCGCCAGGGCGATGATGATCGCCAGGCCGTTGACGAACCCCAGCATCACCGAATGCGGCACCATGCGCACCAGCTTGCCCAGGCGCAACAGGCCGAACGCAAGCATGATCAGCCCGCCCAGCAGCACGGTGGCGAGCAAGTACTGCACGCCGTGCTGGACCACCAGCGCGACGATCACCACCGCCATCGAACCGGCCGCACCGGAGACCATGCCCGGCCGGCCGCCGAACAGTGCGGTCAGGGTGCAAATGATGAAGGCGCCGTAGAGCCCCATCAACGGATTGAGGTGGGCCACCAGGGCGAAGGCGATGCACTCGGGCAACAGGGCAAAAGACGTGGTGAGTCCGGCCAGGACATCGGCGCGCAGACGTTGAGGTTTCATGGCTTACCTGAAGTGGCGACCGGAGCAACCGGCCGTGGACGATGACGGGAAAAGGCGGTGAATGTTACGCAATTGCCAGCGGGCGGACCAGTCGTGGCGGGCTCCAATCGTCAATGGGGATTTTGTAACAACTGGCGACCTGTCCATTTCCAGACTGCGTGCTACACCTTGGTGAGCGTCCTTTCCCACGAGTCGACCGACCATGACCGCAACGCCACTGCTGACCGCGTTCCTGCCCATTGCCCTGGGCATCATCATGCTGGGCCTGGGCCTCTCACTGACCCTGGCCGACTTCACCCGCGTGGTGAAATACCCCAGGCCCGTGCTGATCGGCCTGGTCTGCCAGTTGCTGGTACTGCCATTCCTGTGCTTCCTGATCGTCCAGGGTTTTCGCCTGGAGCCGGCGCTGGCCGTGGGCCTGATGCTGCTGGCCGCCTCACCCGGCGGCACCACCGCCAACCTCTACAGCCACCTGGCCCACGGCGACGTGGCGTTGAACGTGACGCTGACGGCGGTCAACTCGATGATCGCGATCCTCAGCATGCCGCTGCTGGTGAACCTGTCGCTGCTGTATTTCATGTCCGCCGACCAGGCCATCCCGCTGCAATTTGCCAAGGTGCTGCAGGTGTTCGCGATTGTCCTGCTGCCGGTCGGCCTGGGCATGCTGGTGCGCCGCTTCTGGCCACGCTTTGCCAGCCGCATGGAAAAACCAATGAAAATCGTCTCCGCCCTGTTCCTCGTCGGCACAGTCACCATCGCCTTCATCAAGGACTGGCAGACCGTGGTCGACTACGCGCCGGTCGTGGGCCTGGCCGCGCTGCTGTTCAACCTGCTCAGCCTGGCCATCGGCTACGGCGTCCCCCGCCTGCTACGCCTGCCACAACGCCAGGCCGTGGCCATCGGCATGGAAATCGGCATCCACAACGGCACCCTGGCCATCGCCCTGGCACTCAGCCCGAGCCTGCTGAACAACGCCACCATGGCCATTCCGGCCGCGATCTACAGCTTCATCATGTTCTTCACCGCCGCAGGATTCGGCTGGTGGGTCAACCGCGTACACGGTAAGCAGTTGGCGTTGGAGGAGCGGGAATTGGCGGGGTGAGTGGGGCAAACGCGGCGAGAACTGCGTCCTTGAACGCAGCCTCGCGGGCTCGGCAGCAGTGACAGGGGATGGGCGGACTTCCAGATTCTATGGCGCACCATCCCCCCGCTCCACCACCGAACTATCACTGCAAATACCATTGACCCCATGCTTGCCCGTGTACGACAGACTGAAACTCTGATCGGGATTACGGGAAATCGAGATTGTCACTCCCTCCCCCGTCGCTTCGTAGTAATTGTCATTGAAGCGCTTGAGCCTGGCTTGCTTGCCATTGATATAGACCGGCCCTCCCTCATCGGCATGCACCTCGATACCACCGGGACAGGTGTAATTGAGCAGCGGGATCGCCGCCTGGACAAGCGAGCTGCTCAACAGCAACAGGGGCAGAAGGAATAATCGGTTCATGGGACAACGCCTTATCCGTGAGTGGCAAGTTCGACACCGGACAGTGTAGCCAAACAAACTGCCCCGCGGTCAGCGAGGCTCCTACCGTCACTCACCAGCACCACGTCGAAGCCCTCTACGTGGGCCAGGCTGGCTATACGCCTGGCTGCAGCGAAGACTGGGAACCGAGTGGAGCGACAATTGGAGCCTGGAGGCCGATGACGGCAATGAAGGCAAGACCTCCAGCGCCATCCCCCCCAAAAACAACGTCAATACCTGACGCTGACCCTGCGCGCACAGTATTGAGGGTGATGCACCGCGCTTGACGGAACAGGCGGCGGTGCGTAGCCTTTCTGGAATGATCATTCCAGAAAGGCATCAACGATGCGCACCAAGGCTTTCAACCACGACGAGATAGTCGACGCCGCGATGCAGGTGTTCTGGCAACTGGGCTATAGCGCCACTTCGATCCAGGACCTGGTGGACGCTACCGGACTGTCTCGCAGCAGCCTGTACAACGCCTTCGAGAACAAGCATGGGCTTTACGCGCAGGCGCTACGTCGTTATCACGAGCTGACCGCCCGCAACATCACGCTGCTGCAGGAGCCGGGTCCGGTCAAGGAACTGGTCCGGCGCCTGCTGATGCGCATCGTCAACGACGAACTCGATGGCAGTGCCCAACGGGGTTGCCTCGCGGCCAATGCCGCACTGGAGTTGGCCGGTCCGGACGACCGCATCACCGAGCTGCTGGCAGGCAACTTCCTGCGCCTGGAAAAGGCCCTGGAGCAGGCGCTGCTGCGCGGCCAGGCCGAAGGGGAAATCGCCTCGCAGAAAAACCCCCGGGCATTGGCACGGTTTATCGTCAACACCATTCAAGGCCTACGGGTCTTGAGCAAAGGCAGCGCCCGGCACCAACGCCGGCAACGCTTGCTGGATGTGCTCGACATCACGCTGGACGCCTTGTAACCCCAACATAACCCTGTAGAAACCCAACACAGATTGCGTCGCGCCAGCGCTACAAAGACTGGCGCAGGGCTTATGGCTGCTTTTTATTTGCCCGTTTCTGGAATGATCATTCCAGAATAAATCATGGATTTTTCCTCAAGGACTTGCCGATGAACCTACCCAGCCCCCCTCCCTCGCTGTGCGCAAAGGTCGATGCCAGCCATACGTCACGACTGCCCCTGTGGCAATTGCTGGCCTTTACCCTGGCCGGCTTCATCACGATCATGACCGAAACCATGCCCGCCGGCCTGCTACCGCTGATCAGCCAGGGGCTGGGGGTGTCCCAGGCCATGGCTGGACAGTTGGTGACCCTCTACGCCCTGGGTTCGGTGCTGGCCGCCATTCCGCTGGTGGCGGCGACCCGGACATGGCGCCGACGCCCCTTGTTCCTCCTGGCGATCGGCGGTTTGCTGCTGTTCAACAGCGTCACCGCCCTGTCCAGCCACTACGGCCTGACCCTGGTCGCGCGGTTCCTTGCCGGTATGGCGGCGGGCGTGATCTGGGGGCTACTGGCCGGTTATGCCCGGCGCCTGGTGCCCCATGAACTGCAGGGCCGGGCCCTGGCGGTGGTCGGTGTCGGCCAACCCATTGCCCTGTGCCTCGGTGTGCCTCTGGGCACCTGGCTGGGCAGCCTGTTCGACTGGCGTGGGGTGTTCTGGATCATGTCGGCCCTGGCCCTGCTGCTGTTGGCCTGGGTGCGGTTGGCGGTGCCGGACTTTGCCGGGCAAGCCCACCGTCAGCGCCAGCCGATCCGCAGTATTGTGCGGCTGCCGGGCCTGCGTCCGATCCTGCTGGTGATTTTCCTGTGGATCCTGGCGCACAACATTCTCTACACCTACATCGCCCCTTTCCTGGCGTCCGTAGGGCTGGGCCAACGGACCGACCTGGTGCTGCTGCTGTTCGGCGTCGCCTCCATCGTGGGCCTCAGCGTTACCGGTTTGTGGGTGGATCGCAGCCTGCGCGTGCTGGCGTTGCTGAGCCTGGCGCTGTTCGCCCTGGCGGCGCTTGGGTTGGCCATCGTCAACGCCGACGCCGACTGGGTGTTGATCAGTGTGGTGGTCTGGGGCCTGACGTTTGGCGGGGCGCCCACCTTGCTGCAAACGGCGATAGCCGATACCGCCGGTGACGAAGCCGATGTCGCCCAGTCGATGCTGGTCACTCTGTTCAACCTGGCCGTGGCCACAGGCGGAATCGTCGGCGGCCTGTTGCTGGAACAGATCGGCGCCCAGGCGTTTGCTCCGACGGTGCTGGTCCTCGCGCTGCTGGCTCTGGCCGTTGTGTGGCGAGCCAGGGCCCGTGGTTTCACGCCCGGTCGCCGCGTTATCATGCCCTAGGACTTGGTGCTATCTCGGGCATCACCTGCAAAAGGACTTCAGCTCATGACAACACCCCGCATCCGCGCGCTCGCGCTCTGCGTGTTCCATCACCAGGGCAGAATCCTGGTCCATCGCTTCGACGATCCCGTCACCGGACAGACCCTGTTCCGGCCGGTTGGCGGTGGCATCGAATTCGGTGAAACCAGTGCCCAGGCGATCGTGCGCGAAGTCCAGGAAGAGCTCGACCAGACGGTCGACCACCTGCGCCTGGTCGGCACGCTGGAAAGCCTGTTCACATACAACAACACGCCAGGGCATGAAATCGTCCAGGTCTACGATGGGCAATTTCGTGATCAGCGCCTGTACCAGATGGCCTGCCTCACCGGTCACGAAAGCGACGGCATGGCCTTTCAGGTCACCTGGCAAGACAGCTCGGCGTTCACCGACAGCGCCCCCCTGGTGCCCGAAGGCCTCTACCCGCTGCTGAAGAACGCCGGCCTGCTTGACTGAGCGAATTGCAAACCCTGCGGTTCCCCGCCCCGGCGCAGGCGAGTTCGGCATCTACTTCATTGGCTATGCGCAACTGGCAACAAAACCTGGGCGAGCTGAGGGCTTCAGCTCGAATGCACAATCGCCTCGTCCGGGATATCGTCCAACGACTCCGGTTGCCCCGGATCTTCGGTGATCACCGTGAAATCGCTGACCTCGATCGCCCCCACCCCGTACCCCAGCAGGTGGAAAGAAAAGGCCTTGCGTGACTCGGGGTTGTCGAAGCTGAAGTTCATTTCCAGCGGTTGATCGCCGGTCACCAGCATTTCTTCCGGCAGGCCCAGCGGCACGTCCTGTTCCAGCTCCTTGGCCTTGAGCAGGATGTAGACCTTCTCTTGCGGGTCCAGCGAGCGCACTGTCAGGCGCACGCGGGTCTGGGAGCCCTTGGGCATTTCCAGGTACTGCGCGCCGATCAGGTTGTCGGCCCAGTCGTCCTTGATCTGTGCCTGCAGCGGGATGATCGCCGGGCTGCCGAACTGGTAGCGCTGGTTCAGCGGGGTGCGCAGCAGTGTGCGGTCCAGGGCCTCGGCGCGGGCGCTGATCTGACGGGCCCGCAGGCCGCCGTACTGGCCGGCGAAGGTCGCACGGTCGGCAATGAACCCCGCGCTGCTGTAGTAGCGGCAGCGTTGCTGGAAATCGCACTCGGTGAGGGTGCCCTGGCCATCGTGGTAACGCAGCTTGCCGTTGGTGTACGACATGATTTCCCGGCCGCTGGCATAGTCGCGAAACAGCGAGCGACCACTCAGGCTCGGTGGCACCGGCAAGGAGAAATAGTCGAGGATCGAGGTGCTCAGGTCGACGTGCCCATAGACCCCTTGCTTGACCCGTGGCAGTTGATCCTGCTCGGGGGCCAGTGTCAGGTTGAAGCCCCAGGACGAGGCCAGGCGGACACCATCGATGCCGTGGGATTCGTCGGAAGTGATCACCACCAGGGTGTCCTTGAGAATGCCCTGGCGTTCCAGGCCATCGAGGAACTGCCCAAGGGCGTCGTCCAGGTAACCGACGGCGGCCTGCTTGGCCGTGTCGTAGCGCTGCAGGTACTCCTCCGGAGCCGAGTACGGCTGGTGCGTGCCCACGGTCAGCAGGGTCAGCATCCACGGCTGCTTCTGCTTTTTCAGTTGACCGACGTAATCCAGCGCGCCTTCGAAGAAGGCCTTGTCGTCCTTGCCCCAGGGGAATTCCAGGTAATTGCTGTTGCTGAACCACTCCAGGCCATGGGTCGCATCAAAGCCGATGTGCGGCATGATCTTGTCCTTGGCCATGAAGCGCAGGCCGGCACCCTGCAGGTAATGGGTGGCGAAGCCGTGCTGGCGCAGTTGGGCCGGCAGGCAGGCCTGGTTGCGTTCGGTCTGGGTGAGCATCTCCACGCCCTTGGGCGTGCCGTTGTCGAGTTTGTCGTAGTCACCGCAGAGCATGGCGTACAGGCCACGAATGGTCTGGTGGCTGTGCAACACATAGTCCGGGGTGTTCATGCCGCGCTCGGCCCAGCGGCTGAGGTTGGGCATCAGGTTTTCCTGATAACTGCTGTGCAAGGCCTGACGATTGACCCCGACATAGGCCCCGGGAATGCCTTCCAGGGTGATGATCAGCACATTGCGCGCACGACCCGGTGCGCCCAGCAGTTGCTGCCCGTCCAGGTCCAGTTGAGTGAGGCCGGCCATCTGCGGCGGCACATCGACCACATCCCCTTCCAGCCATTCTTCGGCGCGCATCTGCACATCGCCAACACCGGCGGCCAGCAACTGGTGCGGCAGGTTGAACAGTTGCCATTGATCGGCATCCGTCGGGTGCAGGTACTGCGCCCCCCAGTGCGTGACCAGCAGCAACACCGGGGCGGCCCAGGCACTGTGAGGCAGGCGCGGCGCAGGCTGGCCGCGACCTGCCCATTGGCACAGCAACCACACCAGCAGCCCCGACAGCAGGCTGGCGGCCAGCCACGGCTGGGCAAAACTGCCGCTGGTGGATTTGTCGAGAAACTGCGGGTCGATTAGGTAGTTAAGGTCAGCCGCATTGGGCAACCGGCCGACCGCGCTGACCAATTCGGCCGTCGCCACGGTAAACAGGCCCCAGACCAGCAGCACCGGCAGCGCCAGCCACCAGGGACGGCGATGCAGCAGCACCACCAGCAGGCTGCCGATGCCCAGGTCCGACAGGTAGCCCAGCGGGTCCGACCAGCCCATGGCCGCCCGCAGGCACAGGGGCGCCACCAGGACCAGGCCCATCAGGGCAATCAGACGCGCGCGCGGGTGCTGCAACCAGTGACGAATGATGTTCACAAAAATATGCTTCCAGACATTAAATCTTCATATAGATGTGCTCGATGGTACCAAGGGACGCGCAGGATGTGCCGCCATATTCCCAATCGACGCCGCGATTAAACAGTCGTCGGACTGCGACCACCGCGCCCAGACCCCGCGAGATGGGCCATAAACCCTGCACCAGAGCGCTGTGCCAGCTCGGTGAAACGGCGTCCTGGGGCCCCGCAACAAGTTGTTTCAGACTGTTTAATCGGGTCACCGTTTATTTTTTCCGGCGCCTGCATCCAAAACCCTCCCTGGCGGGTAGTACAGGTAGCAGCCCCTGCGCTGCCGAGCTGTTCAACCTGCTGGAGAGACCTCAATGAACACCCGTCAATTGCTCTGCCACCTCGGTACTGCGTTATCCGCGACCTGCCTGATGAGTGCGATGTCGCTCGCCCATGGGCAAACAAACCTGCCGGACCCGATCAAAGTGCCGTCGGGACACAAGCTGGTGCTGGAAAGCGTGGGGGTTGGCGAGATCACCTACGAGTGCCGCGACAAGGCCAACGCCCCCGGCCAAACCGAGTGGTTTTTTGTCGGCCCCAAAGCCACCCTCAATGACCGCGACGGGAAAATGCTGGGCAGCTACTTTGGCCCGCCCGCCACCTGGCAGGCCAAGGACGGTTCGACCATCACCGGCACCCAACTGGCGGTCGCGCCATCGTCCAGCGGCAACCTGCCCTATCAATTGGTCAAGGCCAATCCGGCGCAAGGCAAAGGTGCCATGACCGGTGTCAGCTACATCCAGCGCGTGGCAACTCGCGGCGGCGTCGCACCCGGCCTCGCCTGCACGGCCGCCAACAAGGGGCAGCGCGAGGTCGTGAACTATCAGGCCGATTACCTGTTCTGGGCGGCCAACTGACGGCGCGGGGTAAAAACACGAGCCGTCGCGAAAACTCGTCTACCCTGCTGCAATGGCACCCCAGCCTTAGGGCTGGGGCGGTTTCACCTTGTCGATGGCGGATCCATTGTCCTTGCCCGAACCCTGTTTTGATTATGAAGCGTGCCTGACGGCGTGCGCGCAAGGCGACCACCAGGCCCTGCGCGCCCTGTATACGCAGGAGAGCGCCCGCCTGTTGGGAGTGGCCCGGCGCATCGCCGGGGACAATGCCCTGGCCGAAGACATCGTGCACGACGCGTTTATCCGGATCTGGACCAAGGCCGCCAGTTTCGATCCGGCGCTGGGGACCGCCCGCGGCTGGATCTTCAGCGTCACCCGGCATCTGGCCCTCAACTTCATGCGTAACAACGCCAGGCTGGTGCCGATCAACCAGGACCACGAAGACGCCTCGCACACTCCGTCCGGCTTCGACCTGCACGGCCATTCGGGACGGATTTACGACTGCCTGGAGCAACTGCAGCCGGCCCGCCGCGATTGCCTGCTGCATGCCTATGTCGATGGTTACTCCCATGGGCAGATTGCCGAAAAGCTGGGCACGCCCCTGGGCACCGTCAAAGCCTGGATCAAACGCAGCCTGGCGGCCTTACGCGAGTGCATGGGATGAACACGAGCCCCAACGACAATGACGATCTGGCCAGTGAATACGTGCTGGGCACCCTGGAGACCGAACAACGGCGCGAGGTCGAGCAACGCCTGGCCGTGGACGCGGACCTGCGCCTGGCAGTCGCCAGTTGGGAGCGGCGCCTGCTGGAGTTGACCGACCTGGCCCCTCCCCACGCACCAAGCACACACCTGTGGGGGCGCATCGAACGCAGCCTCGAGGCCCTCGATCGGCCTGTGGCAGCAGCGCCTGCCCCGGCCACAGCTCCGACCTGGTGGGACCGCCTGGCACTGTGGCGTGGCCTCGCCGGTGCAGGACTTGCCGCGACCCTGGTGCTGGGCAGCATGCTGCTGACCCGGACCACGCCCCTGCCCGTGACCTCCTATCTGGTGGTACTGGTGGCCCCGCAGAGCCAGGCCCCAGGCTGGGTCATCCAGGCCAGCAACCCCCGGGAGATTCAACTGATTCCGCTGGGCGTTGCCCAGGTACCTGCCGACAAGGCCCTGCAGTTCTGGACCAAGGCCGAGGGTTGGCAGGCGCCGGTGTCCCTGGGCCTGGTCAAGCCCGGGCAGCGCCTGCAGGTGCCCCTGGACCAACTGCCGCCCCTGACCCCCGATCAGTTGTTCGAGCTGACCCTGGAAAACCCGGGTGGCTCGCCGACCGGCAAACCCACCGGGCCGATCCAGTTCATCGGCCGGGCGGTCAAGGTTCTGTGATCGCGCTCGCCGGTCAGCCTTTCGCCGATCGCCGCGGTGTGCGCAAAACCTTGTGCTAGGCTTTTTCTCAGCTAATGAGCGGCGATCCCCCCTTCCTGGATGTCGGAGTTGCGCAATGAAAAACACGGTTTCCTGGCTGACAATTACCCTGGTCAGCCTGCTACTCAGTGCTTGTGCCAGCATCGATGCCCAGACCACCGCCTACGTCGGCGCACCTCATCCCGGCCCGACCCTGGCGGCCAACGTCCAGGTACTGCGGGTCGAGCCGATGCGCCCCCACGTGCGCCTGGGTGAAATACTGGTCGATGCCAGCGTCGACCCGGCCCCGCCGATCACCGACGTCGAACAGAAGCTCAAGGATGAAGCGGCGAAAATCGGCGGAGACGCCGTGGTGGTGGTCTACGACCGTATCCAGCCGGTGGCCGCCTACGTCAGCGGACCGCTGTGGAGCCGCGATATCGAAACCATCCAGGGCCGCAAACTCAAAGGCATCGTGATCCAGTACCAGTAACTGTCCCGCTCACGCCGCCTGGCGCCTGAATCTGCAAGCCCTTCCTGATCGCCATGACCTTGCTGGTGTGTGCTTGAAGCACGCACCGGCAGCTCGCTCGGGCACTTAGGATGACGCCCGCCATATACAAATCCCAAGTAAATGAACCTGTTAGCGGCATTTGAGCCTGGGGCGAAGAAGTTTTACTGGATATTTCAGGACTGCCCCCTACGCTCCTTCCTGGGGAATACAACTTTCAGGGGCGGTGGGGCTCCTCTTCCGGCACTCAAGCATCCCGACAGGAGCTCCACCATGCACCAGCGATTTGTGTATACGGCACTGTTCGTCGCAGCGATGGCGTCTGCGACGATCGTGCCGCTCAACTCTCAGGCGGCGGACAGCAAACAACCGAACATTATCGTGATCATGGGCGACGATATCGGCTGGTCGAATATCGGCGTGTACAACCAGGGCATGATGGCTGGCCGGACACCGCACCTCGATACCCTGGCCAATGAAGGCATGCGCTTCACCGACTATTACGCCGAGGCCAGTTGCACCGCCGGGCGCGCCAACTTCATTACCGGTGAACTGCCGATCCGCACCGGCATGACCACAGTCGGCCAGGCAGGCTCGCCGATCGGCATTCCAGCCGAAGCGGTCACCATCGCCACCACGCTCAAGTCCATGGGGTATGCCACTGGCCAGTTCGGCAAGAACCACCTGGGCGACCTCAACCAATTCCTGCCGACCGTGCACGGCTTCGACGAGTTCTTCGGTTACCTCTACCACCTCGACGCCATGGAAGACCCGGCGCACCCCAACTATCCGCAGGAGCTTCTGGCAACCGTGGGGCCACGCAACATGGTCCATAGCTGGGCCACCAGCACCGATGACGCCACCGTGATGCCGCGCTGGGGCAAGGTCGGCAAGCAAAAGATCGAAGACGCCGGCACCCTCTATCCGGAACGGATGAAGACGGTCGACGACGAAATCCGCGACAAGGCCTTCACCTTCATCGACAAGGCCAAGCAGGACAACAAACCGTTTTTCCTGTGGCTCAACCCGACCCGCATGCACATCGTCACTCACCTCTCCGACAAGTACGAAGGCATGCGTAATGCGCAGAACGGCTGGTCGGAACAGGAAGCCGGCATGGCTCAGCTCGACGACATCGTCGGCGAAGTCATGGCCAAGCTGAAAAACGACGGCATGGACGACAACACCATCGTGGTCTTCACCACCGATAACGGCGCGGAAAACTTCACCTGGCCTGACGGCGGCACTACCCCGTTCGCGATGGGCAAGGGCACGGTGATGGAGGGTGGCTTTCGGGTCCCGGCAATCGTCCGTTGGCCCGGCAAGGTACCGGCGGGCAAGATCTCTGATGGCCTGATGTCCGGCATGGACTGGTTCCCGACCTTTGTTGCAGCCGCTGGCAATCCCAACATTGCCCAAGAGCTGCTCAAGGGCAAGCAGCTGGGCGATACCACCTACAAAGTGCACCTGGACGGTTATGACCAGACGCCGTTGATCACGGGTAAAGGGCCGTCGAACCGTCATGAGGTTTTCTACTTCGGCGAGAGTGCCTTGGGGGCTGTCCGGGTCGATGACTACAAATATCGCTTCATTGACCAGCCAGGCGGCTGGATGGGCGCCAAGGTAGCGGTTGACGTGCCGATCCTGACCAACCTGCGCCTGGATCCTTTCGAGCGTATGGGTTGGCCCGAAAACCAGGCGGCACAAGGTTCGCAACAGTACTTCGACTGGTTCAAGTACCAGTTCTGGCGCTTCGTGTTTGTCCAGCAGCAGGTCGCCAAACTGGCGGAAACGGCGATTGAATTCCCACCCATGCAAAAAGGCGCGAGCTTCAACCTTGATTCGGTCAAGGCGAAGATCGAGGCCGCTCGCGCCGCCATGGCCAAGTAAGCCAAATGATCACGGGTGGTCACGGGTGACCACCCGTTTGCTGCTGATTCTCGATAGATAAGGACTTTCCATGCAGTCAAACATCCCGGTCCTGTCGGCAATCACCTTGGCCCTGCTTACGTTGAGCGGTACCCAGCAGGCGAGCGCCGGCGGCATCATGCTCTATGAAATCGGCACCGATAACGTCGGCCTGGCCAACGCCGGCGCCGCCGCTCGCGCCCAGGGCCCCTCCACCATCGCCAGCAATCCGGCCGGCATGAGCTACTTGCAGGGTACCCAGATCACCGGTGGCCTGCAGGTGCTGTATGGCGACCTGAGCTTCAATCGCGACAGCGCCACCAATGTGTCGGGCACCGGCAGTGGCAATGCCCTGGACCCGATCCCCGGTGGCAGCTTTTTTATCAGCCAGCAACTCGATGACCACTGGAGCATCGGGTTTGGCGCCTACGGCGACTTCGGCCTGGCGGCCAACTACGACAATGACTGGGCCGGACGTTATTTCGCGCAGAACGCCAGCATTGCCGGTCTGTCGCTAGTGCCCAGTGTGGCCTATCGGTTTGATGAGCAGTGGTCGCTCGGGGTCGGCTTCAAGGCCATGTACGGCATGCTGCAATCCCAGACGGCCATTGATCGTTCGCCCCTGGGGTTGCTCGATCGCGGTGACGGCCAGTTCAAGTACCAGGACAACACCTGGGGTTATGGCGCCAACCTGGGGCTGATCTACGCACCCCAAGCCGGTACCCGGATCGGCCTGGCGTACACCAGCAAAGTCGACCTCGACTTTGAGGATCGGCTCAACGTCAAAGGCAACGGTCCGGCGCTGGAGCGCCTCAACGGCCTGAGCACCGACCTGTCGATGCAGGTGCCGCAAACCGTGACCCTCAGCCTGTTCCAGCAACTCGATCCGCGCTGGGCGCTGCTGGCCTCGGTCAACTGGCAGGACTGGTCGGAGTTTGGCGAGATCGCCGTGCAGGTCGACACCTCCGCTGCCGGCGCCCGGTCAAGCACTATCGATGCCCATTACCAGGACACCTGGCAACTGGCACTGGGCGCGCAATACCAGGCCACGCCGCAGCTGTTGTGGAACGTCGGGCTGGCCTACGACAGCAGCGCGGTCTCCGACAACCACCGCACAGTGAGCGTACCGATGGCAGAATCCTGGCGCATTGCCACAGGAGCCACCTATGCTGTAAACGACAGCACCGATGTCAACCTCAGCTGGGCCCTGGTCTGGCTAGGGGACATGCCGGTGGATCAGAGCAAATCACTCTCAGGCGAGCGAATTTCGGGGCAATTCGATAACGCCTGGATACAAGCCGTGACTGGCAACATGACCTGGCGGTTTTGAGGCCCTGCAACCCGAACTTAAATACATGGAGTCACACCTTATGAGCTTGACGCGAAACATGATCTTCGGCGCCGCATTGGCCAGCCTGTTATTGGGTGGTTGCACCTCGAAAGTCACGGAGCGGGAGCAGTACTCCGGCTTCCTGTCCAACTACAACAACATGGAAGAAGTCACCACCACCAGCGGCGAGAAAGCCATGCGCTGGGTCAGCCCGTCCTGGAACGCCAACGCCTACGACACCGTGGCGTTCAACAAGCTGGAACTGTATCCGGCGCCCAAGCCTGATGAGCGAGTCAACCGCCAGACCCTGGATGAGTTGCAGCGCTACATGACCAGCGGGGCCAAAGCCAGCCTGGGCATGAAGTACCGCATTGTGCCGACCCCGCAAGCGGCGCCTGCCGGTTCCCGCGTGTTGATTCTGCGTGCGGCGATCACCGGCGTCAGCGCCTCCAACGAAGGCATGAAATGGTATGAAGTGGTGCCCATCGCCGCTGTCGTCGGCGGGGTCAGCGCGGCCACCGGCCACCGCGACCAGGACACCGAACTGTTCATCGAGGCCGAACTGGTAGACGCCCGCACCAACCAGACCGTGGCCAGGGTCGTGCGCAAACTCTTCGGCAAGACCCTGGAGAACTCCAGCCAGAAGATCACCACCAACGACTTCAAGGCGGCGATCGCCAAACTCAACAGCGACTTGCAAGCCTTCATCCGTTAATCCGCCAAGCCTGCCAGCGCCTGTCACAGGGCGCTGGCAGCAGCCCATCAGTGCCGCGCAGTAACCCGCGATGCTGGCGATGCCAGCAGAAACGGCAACAGAAGCGCGACAAACGCCTCGGGCGCCTCCTCCGTAATGAAGTGACCACAACCTGGCACCATCGCGCCTTGCAGATTCAAGGCGTTGCCTTGCATCGTCAGCAGCGGCGCATCGTTGGTTGCATGTTCGGCACCGATAGCCAACACCGGCATTTCCAGCGGCCTGGCGGCTCGCCGCTGGTTCTGTGCGAGGGTCTCAGGGATCGCCCGGTAGTAGCCGAACCCACCCCGTAGCCCTCCCGGTGCCGAATAGGCGTTGATGTAGCTCTGCACCGCGACTCGATCCTGGCGCACCGACCATTGTGCAAACATGTAGGCCAGGTACTGGGCTTCCCGCCCCGCGATCAACACCTCGGGCAAGTCGAGCAACTGGTTGAACATGAAATGCCAGAGAAAGATGTTCTGCCCCGCTGGCGCAAAAATCGACGGCGCCGGCGCCAATCCGGGTATCACGGCCTCTGTCAGTACCAGGCATTCAACCGCTTGCGGATAATCGCTCGCCAGGGCGTACGCCACCCACATGCCGACATCATGGCCCACCACCGCGTAATGCTCGTAGCCCAGGACCTGCATCAAGCCGTGCAAGCGGCTGGCCGTGGTCCCGGTGTCATAACCGTCTTGCGGTTTATCGGAGAGCCCGGTGCCCGGCAGATCCACCGCGATCGCCTGGAATCCATTCGCCGCCAGTGCCTGCATCACATGCCGCCAGGTCAACCAGGTTTGCGGCCAACCGGGAATCAACAGTACCGGCACCCCCTGCCCCTCGGTCACATAATGAATGCGGCTACCGTCGACCTCGGCGTAGCCATGCTCGTGCGTGCGCCCGGCGAACGCCTGCTGTTCGAAGAGATCCATGCTCATGCCCGCCCTTGAAGTGAAGGTCGGGCCAGGCCGAGCATGGCGTCCAGTTGAGCCTGGTCGACAGCGGCGCCGGCAAAGTCGTCGAACACCTTGTCCGTGACCCGGATGATGTGTTCATTGATGAACGCCACGCCTTGCCTGGCGCCGTCATCCTGGTCCTTCAGGCAGCACTCCCACTCCAGCGTCGCCCAGCCGGCATAGTCATGGAGCGCCAGCTTGGAAAAGATCCCCTTGAAATCGACCTGGCCATCGCCCACGGAACGAAACCGCCCCGCGCGATCGGCCCATCCCTGATACCCACCGTAGAGACCCTGGCGCCCGGTCGGATTGAACTCGGCGTCCTTGACGTGAAACATGCGAATGAAATCGCGGTAGATGTCCAGATAGTCCAGGTAGTCGAGTTGCTGCAGCACGAAGTGGCTGGGGTCGAAGAGGATCCTGCAGCGCGGATGATTGTCCACCCGCTGCAAGAACATCTCGAATGTCACACCGTCGTGCAGGTCTTCGCCGGGGTGGATTTCATAGCACAGGTTCACGCCCTCCTCGTCACAGGCATTGAGGATCGGCAGCCAGCGCTTGGCCAACTCGTCGAACGCCGAGTCGATCAGGCCCGCAGGGCGCTGCGGGAACGGGAACAGATAGGGCCAGGCAAACGAGCCGGAGAACGTGCCCATGTCCGTCAGCCCCAAGCGCCGGGAAGCCTTGGCCGACAACCGCAAGCGCTCGAGCGCCCACTCGGTCTTGGCGGCTGCATTACCCTGCAGCGCAGGCGGGGCGAACCCGTCGCACAAGCGGTCATAGGCCGGATGCACCGCCACCAGTTGCCCGAACAGGTGGGTGGTCAACTCGCTGATCACCAGGCCATGCTCTGCCAAGGTTCCGCTGACCTCCTCACAATAATCCTGGCTGTGCGCCGCCAGGCTCACATCGAACAGGCGCTCATCCCAGGCTGGAATCTGCAGCGCCTTGAATCCACGGTCCGCAGCCCAGGCCGCGATGGCCGGCAGACTGTTGAACGGCGGTGCAACGTCACTGAATTGCGCCAGGTGCAGGCTCGGTCCCTTGAGGGTTTTCATCGTTCACTCCATTTGTTTGTCGATCGACAAAGAATAGAGACACTGAGCAAAGTCCGTCAATACGCCGACTTGCTTTTTTTGTCGATCGACCAATAATAGCGACAGGCCACACGCCCCTTCCCCCAAGAGACCCCAACCCATGGCTGGCAGACCCCGAGAGTTCGACCGCGATCAAGCCTTGCGCAACGCCCGCGATGTATTTTGGCGGCGCGGCTTCGAAGCCACGTCCATGTCCGACCTGGTCGAGGCGATGGGCATCGCATCGGCGCGGATCTACGCCGCGTTCGGCTCCAAGGAAGCACTGTTTCGCGAAGCCGTCGCCCTCTACGAAGCCGCCGATGGGGCCTTTGCCGACGTCGCCCTGGCCGGGGAAAGCAGTGCGCGCGATGCCATCGAGCGCATGCTCAGGGACGCCGTCGAGCTGTACACCCTGCCCGGCCGGCCACAAGGCTGCATGGTGGTGTCATCCGCCACCAACTGCTCGCCCGACAACGACGGCATCCGCGAGTGGCTGGCCGGGCACCGACGCAACAGGACCCAGTCGATCATCGAACGCCTGGAGCAGGCAGTCCGCTGCGGCGAGTTGCCGGCCCGCACCGACGTCACGTCCCTGGGCGACTGCTACGCAACCCTGCTGCACGGGTTGTCGGTCCAGGCGCGAGACGGGATCGCCAAGGCCCGCCTGCTGGCGATGATTCCCATGGCGTTGGCGGCCCTGGATGCGGCGGTCGATAAAGCGCAGCGCTGATGTCGGCACAACTCACTTGCCAACCCGCCACGGTGACGCTAGTGTCTGGACCATGAATCAGCCCCGCACGACCTCAACCACCTTTACCACGACCGCCCAGGGCGGGTCGTCTGAGGTGCCGTGAGCGGCTAAGCACACGTTATCCCAAAGGCCCCGCCAGCAATGGACGGGGCCTTTTTATTGCGCCGCTGTCGCTGGTTTTACGACAAGGAAATGCAGCATGCACGCACTGTTGATTCTCGATATGCAAGTGGGCCTGTTCCACGGCCCGGACCCGCTTTGGCGCAGCGCCGCGCTGCTGGACGCGGTCAATCTGTTGCTGGACAAGGCGCACCAGGCCGGCGCGCCGGTGTTCCTGGCCCGGCATGTCGGCCCGCCGGGGTCGCCGATCGAACCGGGCAGCCCATTGACACGCTTGATCGATGAACTGCGGCTACACGGCGATGAAGTGGTCTTCGAAAAAAGCCGCCCCAGCGCCTTTGCCGCCACGCCTCTGGTCGCCTGGCTCCGGGAGCGTGGCGCGGAGGGCGTGGTGATCGCCGGACTGAAGAGCCAGTACTGCGTCGACAGCACCTGCCGTGCCGCCCGCGACCTGGGCCTGGACGCCGTGCTGGTCGAGGACGCCCACAGTTGCAGCGACACCGAGGTCTTGAGCGCCGAGCAGATAGTCGCCCACCACAATGCAACGCTGGCGGGGCCCTTCTGCCGCCTGGTAAGCGCCGCGGACTGGAACTTCCAGCCATAAGAAAAGGACAGCTGCCCGATGAACAGCCAGGTACGCCGCGCCCGCGCCGAGGACGCAACCGCTATCAGCCAAGTGGTGATCGCGGCGCTGCGCCACTCCAATGCCCAGGACTATCCGCCCACGGTCATTGCCCAGGTGGTGCAGCACTTTTCCCCGGCGGCGATCCTGCAATTTCTGGCGCAGCGCCAGGTTTACGTGGCGACCCTGCAACAGCGGGTCGTCGCCACGGCCAGCCTTGACCAGGACGTGGTGCGCAGCGTGTTCGTCGACCCGGATCACCAGGGCCGTGGCATTGGCCAGCAATTGATGGAAGTGATTCACACAGCGGCCGCCGATGCCGGCGTCGAGCAGTTGCGCGTGCCCTCCTCGCTCACCGCCGAGGGTTTTTATCGCCGACTCGGCTATGAAAAGGTTCGCGACCAGCAGCATGGCGCCGAACGCACCATCATCATGGGCAAGCGGCTGATGTGAACCCGAGGCCCCTCTGAATCTCTACAGCCGCTAAAACTTCCAGGGCTACCTCGACAAGCTGACGCTCGGCGGTGGTGCGCGCGGGCAAGGAAAAGGCTGGCAGGTCCTGACCCACCGGGCCAAAGCCATCGGCTTCTATAACGCCTCGGACTACGGCGACCCGCGCAATGTGCTGGTGACCCGCCCCACGACTTTCAAGCCATGGCCCACACGCCGAGCGGACACGGGGTGTCAGCTCGGCTCAAGCACCGGGCACCGGGCACCGCTACAAATACGGCTGGATATTGGCCATGGCGCGCTCGACATACCACTGTTTTTCTCCCACCGGGGCCACGTAGTGCACCGCATGGCTGGCCGCCTCCAGACCTTGCAGGCGGGCGATGATCCAGGCCGCCAGGTAGGTTGACGCCAGGCAGCCGCCGGCGGTCGCCACGTTGCCCCTGGCGAAGAACGCCTGGTTCAACACCTCCACCCCTGCGGCCTGGACCCAGGGTTTGGTGGTCAGGTCGGTGCAGGCCGGCACCCCTTCCAGCAACCCCAGCTTGGCCAGCACCAGGGTCCCGGAGCACTGCGCCGCCAGCAGTTGCCGCGTCGGGTCCAGGTGCAATTGGCCCATCAGTTGACTGTCCTCGACCACTTCCCGGGTCAGCGCACCGCTGCCGACAATCACCGCATCCGCCTCGTTCGCCTCCTGCAGCGTGGCCTGGGACTCGATCACCAGCCCGTTCATCGAGCGTACGCGCGGCGTCGGACTGGCAATCGACACACGCCAGCCCGGGGTCTTGATCCGGTTGAGCAGCCCGAGGGCAATCAGGGAGTCGAGTTCGTTGAAACCTTCAAACGTCAGAATCGCGATATGCATGGCCGGGTCGTCCGCTGAGTGGGCTGGGGTGCGCCTGTTGGGGGCGGTTGTGGGGTCTCAGGCTATGGCCAATAATCAGTACAATCAAATTATTGTACTGGATACAAGTCCATGGCCCGTTCCCGCTACAAGTCCCTGGTGGACGCCTTCGCCGCTGACATCCGCGCCGGCCGCCTGACGCCCGGCACCCGCCTGCCCACCCATCGCCAACTGGCCACCCGCGAAGGCCTGGCCCTGGCCACCGCGACCCGGGTGTATGGCGAACTCGAAGCCATGGGCCTGGTCAGCGGCGAGGCCGGCCGCGGTACTTTTGTGCGCGAGACCGCGCTGCCCGCCGGGCTGGGAGTCGACCAGCACGCCGTCGCCGCGGGCCTGCTCGACCTCAACTTCAACTATCCCGCGCTTCCCGGCCAGGCCGAACTGCTGCGCGGCGCCTTGCGGCAACTGGCGAACTGCGGTGACCTGGAAGCCCTGCTGCGGTATCAGCCCCACGGTGGTCGCCCCCATGAGCGGGCCAGTGTCGCCCGGCACCTGCGTTGTCGCGGCCTTGCGGTCAGTGAGGAGCAGGTGCTGATCGTCAGCGGCGCCCAGCACGGCCTGGCCGTCACCCTGATGGGGCTATTGCGGGCCGGCGATGTGGTTGCCACCGACGCCCTCACCTACCCCGGGTTCAAGGTCCTCGCCGAAAACCAGCGCCTGGAACTGGCGCCGATTGCCGCCGCCCATCAGCACCCGGACCTCGACGCCCTGGCGCGCCTGTGCCAGCAACGTAAGGTGCGCGCCGTGTATTGCATGCCGACCCTGCACAATCCGCTGGGCTGGGTCGCCAGTGCCGACTGGCGCCAGCGCCTGGTGCAGATCGCCCGACAGCACGACCTGCTGATCATCGAAGACGCCGCCTACGCCTTTCTTGCCGAAGACCCGCCACCGCCCCTGGCCGCGCTGGCACCGGAGCGCACTGTCTACGTCTCGGGGCTGTCAAAAAATGTCGCCACCGGCCTGCGGGTTGGTTTTGTCGCGGCGCCCCTGCCGTGGATCCCGGCCCTGGAACGCAGCATCCGGGCCACCGTCTGGAACACTCCAGGCGTGATGACCTCGATCGCCTGCAACTGGCTCGACGACGGCACCGTGCTGCGCCTGGAACAGCAAAAACGCGAGGATGCCCGCCACCGCCAAGCCCTGGCCCGCGCCACCTTGCGCGGCCTGCCGTTCACCAGCCACCCCAACGCCTACTTCCTGTGGTTGCCCCTGGGTGAAGAAGTGCGCGCCGACCAGATCGCCATGGCCCTGCTGCGCGAGAACGTCTCGGTGTCGACCGCCGAACCCTTTGCCACCTCCAGCCACGTGCCCCACGCCATCCGCCTGGCACTGGGCTCTCTGGCGCTTGATAGCCTGCAGACTGCCCTGGAAACGGTGAAGCGGGTGGTGGACGAGCATTCGTATTAAGCCGGCTTGAGCCCGCAAGCCTGCGGCTCCACCACCCCGCGCGCCTCCAGCATCCGCACAAACATACTCAGGCTTTGCGACACCGTGCCCCGGCGCCACACCAGCCAGGTGCGCAAGTAGCGGAACGACTCCGACAGCGGCCAGATGCTCACCGTGCTGCAACCGGGCATGCTCTCGAGCATGCTGCGGGGCATCAGGGCCAGGCCGGCGCCGGCGCTGACGCAGGCGAGCATGCCGTGGTAGGACTCCATCTCATGGATCCGCCCGGGCACAGCCGCGTCCTTGGCGAACCAGCTTTCGAAGTGGTGCCGGTAGGAACAGTTGGCGCGAAACGCGTAAATGCTCTCGCCATTGACCTCCCGCGCACGGTGGATCGGCGGGTGATTGAGGGGCGCGATCAGCACCATCTCCTCCTCGAACGCCGGCACCCCCTCCAGTGCCGGATGCAGCACCGGCCCGTCGACGAAGGCCGCCGCCAGGCGCCCGGACAGTACGCCGTCGATCATGGTCCCGGAAGGGCCGGTAGACAGGTCCAGCGCTACCTTGGCGTACTGTTGGTTGTAAGCCGCCAGCAATCCGGGAATGCGCACCGCCGCCGTGCTTTCCAGCGAGCCCAGGGAGAACGAGCCCTGGGGCTCTTCCCCGGCAACCGTGGCCCGTGCTTCCCCGACCAGGTCGAGAATCCGCCGCGCGTAGTCGAGAAAACTCCAGCCGGCCGGCGACAGGCGCAAGCGACTTTTCTCGCGGATAAACAGATCCACCCCCAGGTCCTGCTCCAGTTGCTTGATCCGCGTCGTCAGGTTCGAGGGCACCCGATGGATGTGCTGCGCAGCGGCACTGATGCTGCCGTGCTCGGCCACGGCCTTGAAAATCTCCAGCTGAACCAGATCCAAGTCATTCTCCATTCGTGAACGATAGACTCAGCATTATTCAGTTTTCAGCAGCCAAGTGCCAGCGTAGCCTGCATCCATTCCCACCCAGCAGGACGGTGCCATGACCCAGATTTCCAGCCTCACCCATGCCCTCTCGATCAACCCCGCCACCGCCGAACAGATCGGCCACTACCCTTATCAGTCCCCGGCCGAGCTGGATGCCGCGTTGGCCCGGGCCAGTGCCGGGTTCGCCACCTGGCGCCGTACCCCGTTGGCCCAGCGTGCCCAGGCCTTGATCGCCCTGGCCCAGGCCCTGCGCGACAACGCCACGAACATGGCCCGGATGATCACCCTGGAAATGGGCAAGCCGCTGACCCAGGCCCGTGGTGAAATCGAAAAATGCGCCCAGCTCTGCCTGTGGTACGCCGAACACGGCCCGGCCATGCTCGCTGCCGAGCCGACCCAGGTGGAAGGCGGCAAGGCGCGCATCGAGTACCGTCCACTGGGGCCGATTCTCGCCGTGATGCCGTGGAACTTCCCGATCTGGCAGGTGCTGCGCGGCGCGGTGCCGGCCTTGATCGCCGGCAACACCTACGTGCTCAAGCATGCACCGAACGTGATGGGCAGCGCCTACCTGCTGCGTGATGCCGTGCGCCAGGCCGGGTTTGCCGAGGGCGTGTTCGACGTTATCAACGTCACGCCCGACGGCGTCTCCAGTGCGATTGCCGACCCACGGATCGCCGCCGTGACCCTGACCGGCAGCGTGCGTGCCGGCATGGCCATCGGCGCCCAGGCCGGTGCGGCCTTGAAGAAATGCGTGCTGGAACTGGGGGGCAGTGATCCGTTCATCGTGCTCAACGACGCCGACCTCGATGAAGCGGTCAAGGCGGCGGTGATCGGTCGCTACCAGAACACCGGGCAAGTCTGCGCCGCAGCCAAGCGCCTGATCATCGAACAGGGCGTGGTCGAGGCGTTCACCCGCAAGTTTGTCGAGCTGACCCGCCAACTGGTGGTCGGCGACCCCTTGGCCGCCGAAACCTACATCGGCCCGATGGCGCGTTTCGACCTGCGCGACGAGCTGCACGAGCAGGTGCGCGAGACCCTGGAACAAGGCGCGACCCTGCTGTTGGGGGGCACCAAGGCCGAAGGCCCGGGCAACTACTACCCGCCGACGATTCTGGCCGACGTCACCGACCAGATGACCGCCTTCCGCCAGGAACTGTTTGGCCCGGTGGCGTCGATCATCACCGCCCGCGATCCCGCCCATGCGCTGGCGCTGGCCAACGACAGCGAGTTCGGGCTGACGGCGACGGTCTTCAGCCGCGACCTCGAACGGGCCCGGCAACTGGCGGACGAGCTGGAGACCGGTGGCGTGTTCATCAACGGCTACAGCGCCTCCGACCCCCGCGTGAGCTTCGGCGGGGTGAAGAAAAGCGGTTTTGGCCGGGAACTGTCGCACTTCGGCGTCCGCGAGTTCTGCAACGCCCAGACCGTGTGGCTGGATCGCCGCTGAGGGCAACAAAAACCCGGGAGCACCAGGCTCCCGGGTTTTTAGCGGTGCAAGGGGCTAACGATCAGTCCTTATCCTGGTTCAAGGCTGAGCCAAACACCCCGTGGTAAAACTCCCCGACCCAGGGACCAAACTCCGGTCCGTGGTTCTGCTGCAGGTCGATGTTGTACTGGCTGAACACACCGTTGACCAACTGCGGTTCATTGATCATGAACCAGGGTCCGCCGCTGCCGCCCGCCGTCAACTCATCGTGTTTGACCACGATGGACGGCGCGGCACTGGGCACCTGACTGCCAATGCTCTGCCATGGCACCTGGCCGTCGAACGGGAACAGCACCGTGGCTTGCGCCGGATAACCGGTGTTCCTCCAGCAACCGGCAACCATGCCCCACTGCACGCCCACCCAGCCGACCACATCCCCTACTCCGCGGCCATCTGGGCCGGGTTTGACCTTGCACAAACCCAGGTCCCAGGCCGGGCTCTGGGTGTGCTCCCAGGCTGTCGGCCAATTCCAGTTCTCCACTTGCCAGCCACCATAGGGGGCGTTGCCGTTGTCATAGGCAGGGACGAAATAGAGATTGCTGGCGTGATGCCCATCGAGCAGCAGGCAGTGGGCCGCCGTCAAGATCCCGGATCGATGCACCACCACCGCCGACGCGGTGCACGGCCTGCCATTCATGTCGAAGAACAGCTTGCCGACGGTACGCTGCGGGAACTCATGCAGATGCTGGACCCGCGAAGTGTCTGGTCCCAGGTGCACACTCAAGCTGCCCGTGGACGGCGTTGTCCCCCCGGCCAACAGACTGTTGGCGTCGCCGCCAACGATCGACCGGCCCGCCTCCGGCAGCGGGTATTCATCCAGCGCGTGAGTGGAGCGATCCAGTGGCTGTGCGCTGGCCATGCGTTCGGTGGTCCAGAGCGCGGCAAGGTCTTCGAGCGAGGCGGCAACGCTCGCGGTAAAGTCCTGGGCATGCACGGCGGTAGCCAGCCATGGGCCCACCGGGTAGAGATTGGCGTCCACCAGGTACCAGACGATGTTCCAACTGTAGCCTCGGTCGTAGTCGCTCTTGACGAACACATCGCCAGTGCTGCGACCAATGACCTGCTCACTGACTTTATGCCAGTCGCCGCCCGTGCCATCGTCCCAGTTGCAGATGATGTCCCAGCCGACAATCACCTTGGTCGAGTCACGAAAGGAGAACACATGTTTGTTCCAGCCGATCCGCCACTTCGCCTCGACATGGTCCGAGACGCTCTGGATATTGACCCCCGGCATGTCGCACTTCTGGAACCCGAAGCTCCAGCGCACCGTGCCCTTGTCGGCGTCGAAGTTCTGGTCCTTCTGTGGCTCGCTTTTACCCGCCGCGACCACCTGGGTGTAGAACACCTGGCGGTTGTTGATCTCGCGCAGGCCGTTGAGCAGGCGATTGGTTTCCTCGGTCAACAGCTCGATCATTTTCGAGTCTTTGGGCAAGGAGGCTTGCTGCGCCTGGATTTTTGATTCCAGCCGGTGGTACGGCTCCTCGACCAGCCGCCGACCGAAGTCCGGACAGCTACTGAACAAGGCGCGCGCCAGCCAGAAACGGTTGTAGAGAAAGCTCAGCTCGGAAAACACCGCCGGGCTGACCGGCACTTCGCCGGAAATCGACGGGTCGATCACTCGATAGTGCTGCAGGTAGGTTTCCAGCTGGTTGGCTTGCAGCGACTGGTTGAACCACGGCAGCAACTCAGTGACGATGGTCTCGGCGGTCCAGCCCGTTTTCGGTGGCGAGGGGATCGCGCTGTTCACCCCGGTGGCCTTGATCCGCACGGAGACGCTGGCGTTGTGTTCCTTGGAGATTCGCTCGAAGCTGGAACTGCCCTCGACGCTGAACACCTGGGGCACATCGGCGGCCATCGCGGCGGTGAACTTGCTGCGTTGCTCGGCGCTGGAGAAACGGCACTGGTAGATCGCATACAAGGATGAACCGGCCCGGTAGCCAGCGACAAAGTAGTCGCCGTACTTGCTGCGAAAATCCTCGCCCGGGGTGACGTTCAGTTCGTTCTTCTGCGCCAGCGCGTACTGGCTCTCCTCGATCGATACCTGGGCCACCAGTGTCACGCTCAGCTCGGAAACCGCCATCTCGTTGAGGAACGAGGTACTGGCCGAGACATTCACCCCTTCCAGGTTGTAGGCGGCCTTCACCGAGCCGGAAATTATGCTCTGCAAGTCGCTCTCGGACTGCACCAGCGAATAGATGAATTCCGTCGACTTCTGCCCCGCCGGGGTCACCGTGAACGGCTTGACCGCCGAGGCACGCAATTGACCGGTGATGGCATCGACACCCAAGCCGAGCTGGTAGCTCTTTTGCCACGGCTGGCCCACCACCGTGGTGTTGAGCAGGGAGGTCACTGGGTTGCTTGAGATCTGTTTCATGGGTCGTTCTCCTTAACAGTTTGAACCACAGAATCGTCACTGGCGCCCCGACACCCTTGCGGTGCACGTAGCGCGTCACCACCCTGGCAAGCTTGCGCCAGGCCTACAAGCAATGGCGCATGAGCACTGCGCACTTCGCGTGCGTGGCGCTCAGTAGCCGCTGGCAGGGTCCTGCAGAACACGCATCAGGTGCGCGCGCGCCCGATCGCACAGGTCGGGAAACGGCAGCTCGGCCGGCCATGGCGTCGGTTGTCGGTGCTGCTCCATGCCACCACGCCCCAGCAGCAGCCAGTCCGCTGATACGTCCAGGTACTCGCACAGGGTGATGACATTGGCCAGGGTCATGGGCCCGCCCTGGCACCAGCGCGATACCGCGCTCTCGCTGACCCCCATGGCGGCAGCCAGCGCGTAATGCTTGTTGATGTGGCGCTGCCCCATCGCTTTACGGATACGTCGTCCTCGATTCAGTGACATGTCAGCCTCGCAGCAGTGAATATCCTGTAGCCGCCCACAGCCTTTGGGCAGGAGCGGTCCGGGCTCCTGGCACGACGGCGAAGACCCTGTCGGGAAATCTGGCACGAAATCCGATCGCCAGTGAGCGATCACGAGGAGAAATGTGCGGCAGCTGGCAAAGCGCGGGGGGAGAGACAGCAAAAACAGAGGGGCAACGACTCATGCTGATCCGTTGGGCGATCAGCATCTGCTACAAGAGCGGCGCAAATCGCTTGAGTGATCGGTATGGCGGCCAGGCCGGGAATGGCTCCCGGCCCGCGCGCAACGCCTTAGTGCTGGAGGATTTTCGACAGGAAGCTGCGGGCCCGGTCCGAGCGTGGGGCGCCGAAGAACTCTTCGGACTTCACGTCCTCGATGATCTGGCCACCATCCATGAACACAATGCGGTCGGCCACTTTGCGGGCAAAGCCCATTTCATGGGTGACGCACATCATGGTCATGCCCTCGCGGGCCAACTGGACCATGACGTCCAGCACTTCGTTGACCATTTCCGGGTCGAGCGCCGAGGTTGGTTCATCGAACAGCATGGCGATCGGGTCCATGGCCAGGGCCCGGGCAATGGCGACCCGCTGTTGCTGGCCGCCGGACAACTGGATCGGGTACTTGTGCGCATGGCTCTTGAGCCCGACGCGTTCCAGCAAGGCCATGCCCTTTTTGGTCGCGGTGTCGCGGTCGCGGCCCAGCACCTTGATCTGCGCCAGGTTGAGGTTGTCGATGATACTCAAGTGCGGGAACAGTTCGAAATGCTGGAACACCATGCCAACCCGCGCACGCAGTTTCGGCAGGTCCACCCCCTGGCCCGTGACAGGCTGGTTCTCGATAAAGATCTCGCCTTCCTGCACCGGCTCCAGGCCGTTGACGCATTTGATCAGGGTGCTCTTGCCGGAACCGGACGGCCCGCACACCACCATCACTTCACCTCGCGAGAGCTCGGTGGTGCAGTTCTTCAGGACCTGGAAGTTGCCGTACCATTTGCTCAGGTTTTTCATCTGGATCATGCGGTTCTCCCTACATTTCTTTTCAGGCGTTTGGTCAGGCTGGAGAGCAGGTAGCAGATCACCAGGTAGACCAGGGCCACGAACAGGTACAGCTCCACCAGGCGCCCGTCTCGCTGGGCGAACTTGCTGGCCGCGCCGGTGAAGTCGGCGATGGACAGCACGTACACCAGTGAGGTGTCCTGGAACAGGATGATGGTCTGGGTCAACAACAACGGGGTCATGCGGCGCAGCGCCTGGGGCAGGATCACGTAGATCATCGATTGCGCCGGACGCAGGCCCAGGGCCGCCGCGGCCTGTCGCTGGCCGCCACTGACGCTTTGGATACCCCCCCGAATGATCTCGCTGTAATAGGCCGCCTCGAACATGCAGAAGGTCACGAAGGCGGTGACCACCGGGCCGATCTGCACCGGGCGTTCGGTGCCGAAGGCCATCTGCAGAAGCAGGGGCATCAGGAAGTAGAACCAGAAAATCACCAGCACCAGCGGGATGCTGCGCATCACCGTCACATAGCCCAGGGCAAAGCCGCGCAGCACGCGGTTGTGCGACAGGCGCATGAGCGCCAGGAAGGTGCCGGCGACGATGCCGACCGACATGGCCACCAGGGTCAGCAGCAGGGTGAATTTCAGGCCATTCCACAGGGCCGGCATGGCCCGGACAATGACGCTTGGGTCTAGATCAAACATGACTACCTCGTCGCGCCGCGAATGGCCAGGGAACGTTCGATATGACCCATGACAAAGGTCACCAGCAGCGAAATCACCACGTAGATCACGGTGGCGGCGGTGAACGCCTCAAAGGTGTTGAACGAGTATTCACTGACGTTGCGCGCCTGCGCGGTCAACTCCATCAAGCCGATGGTCAGGGCCACCGATGAGTTCTTCAGGGTGTTCAGGGCCTCGGAGGTCAGCGGCGGGAATACCACGCGGATCGCCTGGGGCAACAACACCTGCAGGTACATCTGGGTCGGGCGCAGGCCCAGCGCCAGGGCCGCGCCCCGCTGCCCACCGGCAACCGACTCGATACCGGCCTTGAACAGCTCCGACAACTTGGCCGAGGTGAACAGGGTCAGCGCCACCACGGCACTGAAGAACGAGGGATAGGACAAGTCCTGCTTGAGATAGTCCCCCATCGACACCGGCAGCAACTCGGGCACCACGAAGAAGCAGATGAACATTTGCACCAGCAGCGGGATGTTGCGAAACACCTCGGTGTACAGGTTGCACAGCCACACCAGTGGCCGCAGCGTACTGGTGCGCAGGGTGCCGACCAGGCCACCGATCAACAGCGCGAGAATGAACGCGACCAAGGTGGTCGCCAGGGTCCAGCTGGTGCCGGTGACCAGCCAGTGCAGATACGACGAAGTTTCTCCGGGAGCGAAATCCCAGAACACGCTCCAGTTCCAGTTGTAATCCATCAACCACCAACCTTTCAGAAAAAGCACAACGCTTGCACGCTGAACACGCTCTCCCCTGCGCAGGAGCTGGCAAGCCAGCACCCACGCCTTAAAAAGCGCATCAGTTCATTGGCAAACCGGCATCAGACCCCGGTGTCGTTCGGGTGCGCGATAGCTTGTTTCAGCGCTTCGCTCATCGGCAGGTTGATCACGGCATTTTTCGGCGGGATCGGCTGCTCGAACCATTTCGGGTACTGGGCATCGATCACCCCGGTGCTGTAGAGATTGCGCAGCACGTCATCGGCAAAGGACTTGAACTGCGGGTCGTTCTTGCGGATGCCGATGGCATAGGGTTCGGCGGACATCGGCTCGGGCAGCAAGGTGTAGGCGTCCGGGCTGCGGCTTTGGGCGATGGTTGCCATCAACTGCACGTCGTCGTTGATGTAGGCCACGGCGCGCCCGGTTTCCAGCATCAGGAAGGCTTCGCCACCGTCCTTGGCATTGAGGATTTTCAGGCCCAGCTGTTTTTCCCGATTCAGGTTCTTGGTGATCCACTCGCCGCTGCCCCCGGTAATCACCACCACCGCCTTGCCCTTGAGGTCGGCCACGCTGTTGATGCCGGCGGTCTTCTTGACCGCGTACTTGGCGCTGGCCACATAGCTGGTGAGCAGGAAGCCAATCTGTTTCTGGCGCTCGACGGTGTTGGTGGTCACCCCACATTCCAGGTCGATGGTGCCGTTGATCAACAGGGGGGTGCGGGTCGCCGCGACGACCGAGACGTACTCGGTCTTGAGGCCCGGCTCGCCGACCTTGACCTTGATCTGGTCAACGATTTTCTGACACAGCTCGATGCTGTAGCCGATCGGTTGCTGGGCATCGTTGAGGTAGGAAAACGGCAACGAGGCGTCGCGGTAACCGAGGGTGACGGTGCCCGATTCCTTGATTTTCTTCAGGGTTCCGGTGAGGTCATCAGCCTGTGCAACGCTGGTGCCCAGACAAGCAGCGACGACGAGGGCAAGCAGCTGTTTCTTTTTATCGAGCATGGGGATCTCCGACTTTTGTTATGGCAGCTTTGGCACAGCGAAAGGGCGAAGCGTTTCAGCGCAAGGCATCCAGCGCTTCGCGGATACGAACGACCGCTTTTTGTAGGTTTTCCCGGGAGGTGGCGAACGACAGCCGGAAGTACCCCGGCAGCCCGAACGCCAACCCCGGCACGACGGCGACACCGGCATGGTCGAGCAGGTAGGCCGACAACTCGACGTCATCGATGATCACCCGTCCGTCCGGGCTGACCCGACCGAGCAACTGACTGCACTCGGGGAAGGCGTAAAAGGCCCCGGCCGGTGCGCTCAGACGCAAGCCGGCGCACTGGCTCAGGCCCTCGACCAACAGGCGGCCGCGCGCGGCGTACTCGGTGGCGCTGTGCTTGACGAAATCCTGCGGGCCTTGCAGCGCGGCGCGCGACGCCTCCTGGGAAATCGCGCTGGCGCCTGAGGTGCTTTGCGACTGGATCTTGCTGATCGCGGCGATCAGCGCCTTGGGGCCGGCGGCGTAACCGATGCGCCAGCCCGTCATGGCATAGGCCTTGGCCACGCCATTGATCAGCAGGGTGCGCTCACGCAGGTGCGGGCAGGCATTGGCGAAGGACACGAATGGCTGGTCGGCGAGCAGCACGTGCTCGTAGATTTCGTCGGACATCACCAGCACGTTGGGGAAGTCTTCCAGCACCTTGCCCAGCGCTTGCAGGTCGGCGAGGGAATAGATGGCACCGCTAGGGTTGGACGGCGAGTTGAGGACCAGCCAGCGGCTCTTCTCGGTCAGTGCGGCCTGCAGCACCTGGGCAGTCAGCTTGAAGCCGACCTCGATGCCACAGGCAATCACCTGCGGGCTGCCGCCATTCAAGGTGACGATGTCGGAATAGGAGACCCAGTACGGCGCGGGGATGATCACCTCGTCACCGGCCTCCAGGGTGGCCATGAAGGTGTTGAAAATCACCTGTTTGGCGCCGTTGCCCACGGTGATCTCGTCGACGCTGTAGTCCAGGCCGTTCTCGCGCTGGAACTTGCTGACGATCGCCTGGCGCAAGGCCAAGGTGCCCTGGGGCGCGGTGTAGCGGGTATGGCCGTCACGCATGGCCTGGCTGGCGGCGTCGATGATGTGGGCCGGGGTATCGAAATCCGGTTCGCCCAGGCTCATGTCGACAATGTCGCGACCCTGGCTGGCCAGCTCCTTGGCACGCATGGAAATGATCATGCTCGGAGAAGAAGAGATCTGCTTGACGCGTTGACTTTCAAAACTCATGAAATGCCCGCCTTCCTTGGAGGTCCGCTGAAGATCATGGAGGATCGTCAAGCGCCTCGCTGTTGTTGTACGACGTAGTATGACATGCGTTTTTCTGATTTCGCAATCGCCAAGTGCCAGTGTTTTTTTTCCACGCAAAAAGGCCCGTCGCACCTCGATAACCAGTGGTTAGCGAGGTATGACAGGCCTGATGGGGCTAGATGAGGGGGTTGGGAAAGTCAGCCTCAAGCAGAAAAGAATCGCTGCCTGGGCTGATTAACTCCGAAAGAGGTACGATGACCTACCAGCTTCTACCGGTAACAGCGGCCTTCAAACACCTAGGTCGGCGTATTGAGGCACACCACCTTGGGCTGGGTCATTTCTTCATAGGCAAAACGCACCCCTTCGCGCCCCAGGCTGCCGTACTTGGAGCCGCCGAAGGGCATCGCATCGAAACGGTAATCGGAGGAGTCGTTGATCATCACCCCCCCCGCCTCGATCCGCCGGGCGGCGCTCATGGCCGTGGCCAGGTTACCGGTGAAGATCCCTGCGTGCAGGCTGTACTCCGGCTCGTTGGCCAGGGCGATCGCCTCATCGAAGGTGTCGAAGGGTTGCAGGACCACCACCGGGGCGAACACTTCTTCGCGCCACAACCGGCTGGCGTGATCGACATTCTCCAGCACCGTCGCCCCATAGCAGGAGCCCTGGCGGCGATGGCCGCAGAGCAGCCTGGCGCCGTCTCGCAAGGCGTCGTTGACCACCTGTTCGGCATTCTGCGCCGCCTGCGGGGTGATCATCGGCCCGATATCGGTGCTCGCCAAGGCAGGGTCACCGGCGACCAGCGCCTCGGCCCGGCGCACGAACCCTTCGCAAAAGGCTTCATAGACCGACGCCTGGACCAACAGGCGCTGGGTGCCGATGCAGTTCTGCCCGGCAGCCCAGAATGCCCCGGACACACAGCTGTCGATCGCCGCCGGCAAGTCGCAGTCGCCCATCACGATCACCGGCGCATTGCCGCCCAGGTCCATGGCCAGCTTCTTCAGGCCGGCGGTGCGGGCAATCTGCTCGCCGGTGACAAAGCCGCCCGTGAAGGAAATCATCCGCACCTCGCGGGCGGCCACCAGCGCCCTGCCCAGCTCTGCCCCGCCCGTGGCGACCGTGACGACCGCCTCCGGCAGCCCGGCCTGCACCAGGTAATCCACCAGGCGCAGGGCCGACAAGGGCGCCAGCTCCGACGGCTTGAGGATCACCGCATTGCCGCCGGCAATGGCCGGACCAAGCTTGTGCGCCACCAGGTTCAGCGGGTCGTTGTACGGAGTGATCGCGACGATCAGGCCCAACGGCTCGCGGGTGAACCAGCCCTGGCGTGACTCGGAGCCTTCGTAGGCATCGAACGGCACCACTTCGCCGGCGTTGCGCTTGGCCTCCTCGGCCGACAACTTGAGGGTGTTGACGCAGCGCTTGACCTCCTTTTGCGCCTGCACCAGGGTCTTGCCGGCTTCGTCGACAATCAGCCGGGCAAAGCCATGGGCATCGCGCTCGATGGCCAGTGCGGCCTGTTCAAGAATCCGCGCGCGACGATGGCGCGGCAGCGCGGCGCAGAGGCGCGCACCCTGCCGGCCCTGTTCCAGCAGTTGCGGGACCTGGGCCGCACCCACCTTGGCAACCGTGCCGACGAGGCTGCCGTCAAACGGGTTCAACACATCGATAGGCGGCTCGACAACCGCCAGGGCCAGACGCGATAGGTTCACAGGCTTTCTCCTAGTGGGTGGCAACGGTTGAGTGCAGGCTGATGATGTCCGACAACAAGGCGTACGCGGTTTCCATACGCCCGGCGCCGGGCCCCGAGACCGTCACGGCGCCGAGCAATGGGCTGGTGAACGACACCGCGTTGGTGGCGCCGCTGATCGCGGCCAAGGGGTGGTCGTTGCGCAGCAGGCGCGGTTCGACCCGGGCACTGACCGAGCCGTCGGCCTGACGCGTGGCGGCGCCAATCAGCTTCCAGCGCGCACCCTCCTGGCGGGCCTTGGCGATGTCATCCAGGGTCAGGGCGCTGATGCCCTGGCAGCTGACATCACTGACCTGCAGTTTGGCGTCCAGTAATTCATTGGCCAGGATCACCACCTTGAGGCGCACGTCGTAACCTTCGACATCGGCGCTCGGGTCGGCTTCGGCGTAGCCCAGTTCCTGCGCCTGGCGCACCGCCTCGGCAAACCCCAGGCCGCCTTCCATGCAGGTCAGGACGAAGTTGGAGGTGCCGTTGAGAATGCCCTCGAATCCGTTGATCGCACTGCCGGCCAGGGTCTGTTTGGCCAGGCGGATCACCGGTGTGCCGCTCATCACCGAACCTTCGTATTCAAAGGCCACCTTGTTGCGCAGGGCCAGGGCCTTGAGCTCGGCACCGTGCAGGGCAATCGGTCCCTTGTTGGTGGTCACCACGTGCTTGCCCGCCTCCAGGGCCCAACGGCAGAACGAGGTGGCAGGCTCGCCGTCCACCGGATTGGTGAAGGTCGCCTCGGCAATGATGTCAGCCCCCGAGTCCTTGATCACCGCTTCGTTCAAGGCTTCGACCGTGCCGCCAGGAAGCTGGGCCAACGCCCCCTTGACCGACGGCAGCCGAGCCAGCACTCCAGCGTCCAGGCCTTCACGGCCCACCAGCGAGCCCAGGAACAAGTCGGTCACCCCGACGATCTTGAGGCTGAAACCCAGCTCGGTTTTCCAGCCTTCATTACGCTCGGCAATCAGTTGGGCCAACGCCCGGTTGACACCACCGAAGCCGACCAGCGCCAGTTTGTATTCAGTCATTTTGTTATTGCCCTTGATCCGGGGGATGGGTTGTTGGGCACTAGATTAGGCGGCGGGCCTGGGCAGTGAAATAGGCCAATTTGCTCTATTTCCTGGGCGTTTTGCCCAGGGTTTGCGCAATTGCACGGACCGGTGTGGGGGGCTCCCAGAGTGTGGTTTTGGGTGTTCGCAGATTTTGTGTACAGCCACAAAATTTGTGTGGGAGCGGGCTTGCCCGCGATGGCGGTGGGTCAGGCAACATAGATGTTGGCTGTGCTGGCCTCATCGCGAGCAGGCCGCAAGCGGGCGCTCGCTCCCACAATGAATTTGGTTGCTCACAGATTTTGTGTACAGCCCGACTCGCCCTAAACCACCGACGACAACACAAACGAAGTCACGGTATTTTCCACCCCAGGCAGTGCCGAGATCTGGTTCCAGACTTTGTGCACCCGCTCGGGGCTGGCGGCGCCGACGCGCAGCATCAGGTCGAACTCGCCGCTCATCACATCGCACTGGATGACTTCCGGGATGGCCCGCAGCGCCTGCAGCACCTCGGCGCCGCGCATGCGGTCGTAGCGGTAGACAAAAATCACCGCATTGATGTTCGAGGCGCCGGAATGGCCCTCTCCCGTGCGTACCGTATACCCCTGGATCGCACCGTCGCGCTCGAGTCGCTCTATGCGCTGGCGCACGGCATTGCGCGACAGGTTGACCTTGGCCGCCAGCTCCGCATGGGCTGCCCGGGCATTGAGCCGCAGCTCGGCGATGATGCGCTCATCGAGGGGATCGAGAATACGTTTCACCGGGCCTCCCGTTGCAGCGCGCCCACGCGTTGCTCAAGTGTGTGCAAATCATCCGCCTCGATCCGACATTCCCCATCGCCGCCCTGCTCCACTCTCGGGGCAGGCACCACGGGCAGGACGATCCCCAGCTCGCCGAGCAACTGCGCCGACTTGCCGGGAGCGATCTCGCCCAGGGTTACCATCGGCGCCACCAGGCTGCGGCGATAGAGCCGGGCCGCGAGCACGCCCGTCGCCGTGTGGGGATCGATGACGTAGCCGGTGTCGCGGTACAGCGCGCTGATTTCCTGCACGGTCTCGGCATCGCTGACCGCGTAGGAGTCAATGATCATCCGCGCCTGCAACCAGCACTCGTTGGCCATGCGCATGTCGCCACTGGCCTCGAACCCGGCCATCAGCGCACTCACCGCCTGACCATCGCGCCCGTACAACGCCCAGAGCAATCGTTCGAGGTTGGAGAAAATCGACAGGTCCATGGCCGGCGACAGGGTCTTGTTGGCCTGCGAACGACCATAGTGGTTCTTCAGGAACAGCTGGTGCAGCGCATCATTCTGATTGGTCGCGACAATGATCTGGGTGATCGGCAGTCCCATCTTCTGCGCAATGTACCCGGCATACACCTGGGCAAAGCTCGCCGCCGGCACACTGAAACCGATGGGCCGCTGACCACCCCCCAGTTGCAGCACCGCGTGGAAATAGAACACCAGTTGCGCCAGCACACTGACCCAGTTGCTGGAGTTGAAGCTGACCGCCAACGCGTCGGCGCACGGCCACTGCTGGAACAGCTGGCTGACCAGGGTCTGGCACTGATCGAAGCTGCCGTTGACCGCGAACCGCTGGACTGCGGGTCGGTTCACCGCCTGCAACTGCTGCCACTGCTGCGGTGCCACGCCGGTCTGCGGATAGAGCAGCACCACGTCGACTTCTGCGCAGTGTTTGAACGCCTCGATGGCCGCCAGCCCGGTGTCGCCATTGGTGGCCCCCAGCACTACCGCCCGGCGCTGACGCTTGCGCAGGAAGTGTTGCACCAGTTGGGCCTGCAGTTGCGCGGCAAAGTCCTTCGAGGAACCGGTGGGCCCGTGGAACAGCTCCAGCACCCACTCGTTGCGGTCGACCTGGTGCAGGGGCGCAATCGCCCGATGGCTGAAGCCGCGGCAAGCGGCCTTGAGCAGCGGCCGCAAATCCGCTTCGGCAATTGCCTCGCCGATAAACGGCTGCAACACCCGCCAGGCCAGTTCGTCATAGGCCAGGGTCGACCAGTTGGCAATGTCCTGCGGGCTGAAGTGGGGAAGTTCGACGGGCACATACAATCCCCCATCGTCGGCCAGTCCGGATAACACGACCTTTTCGAAGTCAGCCTCTACGGCCCAATTGCGGGTACTTACATAACGCATGGTTGGCTCCGGCCATTCATTTGTGACGATGCGCCTGCTCCACCAGCCAGGTGGCAAACATGATCGCGTCGGGGTGTTCCTCGGTGCCGGCACCGCGCACCAGGTAAAACGACTCGCTGGCTTCGATGCGCTGGGCGAAGGGTTCCACCAGGCGTCCGTCCTCGAGCATCTCGAGCACCATCGACGAACGGGCCAGGGCAATGCCCTGCCCCAACTCGGCCATGCGCAAGGTGGAGATCAGGGTGTCGAACTGCATGCCGGTGGAGGAGTCGACGCTGTCGGCGCCGACCATCTTCAACCAGTAGCCCCACCCTTCTTCGTAACCCAGTACGTGCAGCAACGGGTGCTGGGCCACATCGGCCGGGACCTTGAGGGGCGAGCGCGCCATCAGCGCCGGCGAGCAGACCGGGAACAGGCTGTCCCAGGTCAGGCGCTGCGCCACCAGGCCGGGCCAATGCCCATGGCCCCAGCGGATCTCCATGTCGTCCTCGCCGTCCAGTTCCTTGACCCAGATGTTGCTGATGTAGCGGATGTCGACCTGCGGATGCGCCTGGCGGAACCCCACCAGCCTGGGCGCCAGCCAGTGCACGAAGAACGACAGGCTGCCGCGCACCTTGATCGGCCGGCGCTTGTGCTGGCCGAAAATTTCGTTGGTACCCACGGCCAGCCGAGTGATCGCGTCCTGCACCACGGGCAGGTAGGCCTGCCCTTCCTCGGTCAATCCCAGGCCACGGGGCAAGCGCTTGAACAGCGCCACCCCCAGATGGCTTTCGAGCTGGCGGATCTGTTGGCTGACCGCGCCCTGGGTCAGGAACAACTCGTCGGCGGCGTGGGTGAAGTTCAGGCAGCGGGCAGACACCTCGAAGGCCCGCAACCAGTTCAACGGGGGTAAGGTTTTTTGCTTCATGACCTGGACCTCTGTAACACCCCCGCACCGAGCGAATCTGCCCAGCCCGTCGACGGTTGCTAGAACGCATCGGACGGTTGTGCCAAGGGGGCAAGCGCCAAGCGACGCTCACGGCTTTTGCGGGTAATGTAATACACGAAGTAGCACCAGGCGATGAAGGGCAGGCCGAAGTACAGGGCCACGCGCTGCTCGGGATCAAAGGCGATGCCGACGCAGGCCAGGCTGCAGCAGACCAACGCCCCCAACGGCACCCACGGGTAACCCCGGACCCTGAACTTGAGGTCACGGATGTCGCCGCCGTTGGCCACATAGTGCCGGCGAAAGCCGATCTGGCTGGCGGCGATGCTCATCCAGACCACCACCACGGCCAGCCCGGAAATCGACACCAATGCCAGGTAGATGGTGTCAGCGGCAAACACGCTGCTGAGCAGGGAGGCGGCGCCCCCGGCCATGCTCACGATGATTGCGTTGAGCGGCGTGCCCATGCGGGTCAGAGCCGAGAACTGCTTGGGCAGGTGCCCCTGGTCGCTGAGGGTCCAGAGCATCCGCGAGGCGGCGTACAACCCGGAGTTGGCTGCCGACAGCAAGGCCGTGATGATCACGAAGTTCATGATGTCGGCGGAGTACGGAATGCCGATGTAGGTGAACACCGTGACAAACGGACTCTCCACCAACCCGGCCTGCTCACGGGGCAGCAAGGTCGCGAGGACAAAGATGGTGCCGACAAAGAAGATCGCCAGGCGCAGCACGGTGGTGCGGATGGCCCGCGGCACATTGCGTTGCGGGTCCTTGGTTTCACCGGCGGCGATGCCGATCAACTCGGTGCCGGAAAAGGCAAAGGCCACCGCCAGCAAGGTCATGGCAATCGGCATGAAACCGGTGGGGAACAAGCCTTCACGGGTGAAGTTGCCCAGGCCGATGCTGTGTACCTGGTCGATGTTCAACAGGCCGAGAATCGCGCCGCCGCCAATCGCCAGGAACACCACCACGGTTATCACCTTGATCAGCGACAACCAGAATTCGGTCTCGGCAAACAGACGCACCGAAACCACGTTGGTCAGGAACACCACTCCGGCAAACAGGGCGCTCCAGATCCACACCGGGGTGTCCGGGAACCAGCGCGTCATGAGGATCCCGGCGGCGGTGAATTCCGAGCCGATGGCCACCGTCCAGGTCAGCCAGTAGAGCCAGGCCACCGTGTAGCCGGTGCCCGGGCCGAGAAAACGCGTGGCGTAGGTACTGAAGGAGCCGGTTTCCGGCATCTGCACCGCCAGCTCGCCGAGGCACATCATGACCATGTAGACCATCAGCGCGCCAATGATGTACGCGATCACCGCGCCCAGTGGGCCGGCCTGGTTGACGGTGTAGCCGGAGGTGAGGAACAGGCCGGTGCCGATCACGCCGCCCAATGCCAGCATGACGATGTGGCGGGTCTGCATTTCCTGTTTGAAACCGGAACGGGGGTCGAGTTTTTGCTCTTTTATGGACATGGTTATTCTCATGAAAGGGTTTAGGGCACGCACTGGCGCCTGCGCACGGTTGCCCGGCAGAGGCGCACCCAGGTTTTATTGTTATGGCTCTTCATGAAGTCCCCACGGACGGACTCGCCGTGGGGCGGGTGATCCCTCAAGCGTCAGCTTGCGACCTCGGCGCCAGACGGATGACTGGCGAGGTGTGCCAGGGATACGGGCGGCTCTTCCCGAACGCGCCGGACATAGGCGAACGCCTGCTGCAGGTCCGCGAGCAGGTCATCGGTGTCTTCGATGCCGACCGAGACCCGCACCAACCCTTCGGAGATCCCCAGGGCGAGACGCTCCTCCAGGGTGTTCTCGACGTGGCTGGTGGTGCGGGCCGGGCCGTAGATGGTTTCCACCGCCCCCAGGTTGCCCGCGCAATGGGCAAACCGCAGGCGTGGCAGCAGCACCTTGACCGTGTCCATGCCCCCCACCAGCACGAAGCTGACGATGGCGCCAAAGCCGCGCATCTGCGCAGCAGCGACACTGTGGTTCGGATGGCTGGGCAACCCTGGGTAGTTGACCGACTCCACCAGGGCTTCGGTGCACAGGTAATCCGCCAGGGCACGGGCGCTGTGCTGCTGTTGGCGCATGCGCAGCACCAGGGTCTTGATGCCACGGATGATCAGGTAGGCCGAGAACGGGTCGAGGGACGCGCCGTTGATTTCCCGGTAATGCCGGACCTGGGCCATCAGGGTTTCGCTGCCGCACACCAGGCCGCCGAGCACGTCGCCATGGCCGCTGAGAAACTTGGTCGCGCTGTGGATCACCACATCCACACCCAGCGCCAGTGGGTTCTGGTTCAGGGGGGTGGCAAAGGTGTTGTCGGCCACCACCAGCGCACCGACACGCTTGGCCGCGGCAACCAGACGCTGGATGTCGAGAATTTTCAGGGTCGGGTTGGTCGGCGTTTCCAGGTACAGCACGCGGCAGCCCTTGGCGATTTGCGCTTCGATCTCAACGTGATCGAAGGTCTCGCACAAGGTCACCTGCACCCCCATGCGCGGCAGGAATTCTTCGAAGATCTTGTTGGTGCCGCCGTAGCTGTCCTTGGTCGACACCACCCGGTCACCGTTGGCCAGGAAGGTGTAGAGCACGCTGCTGATGGCCGCCATGCCGCTGCTGAACGCCACCGCAGACTCGGCCTGTTCCAGTTGGCGGATCTTCGCTTCCAGGGTCTCCACCGTCGGGTTGCTCATGCGGCTGTAGATGAAGCCGGGCGCCTTGCCCAGCGCCACGTCGTACCAGACGTCGATGTCGTCGTAGGCGTAGGCGGCACTGGCAACGATCGGCGTTTGCGTGGCGTTGTAGGGATGTCCACCCTGCTCCCCGCCCCAGACCGCACGGGTCCCCGCGCCGGCATGGGTGAGTCCTGCGCTGTCAGGTTTTTTATTCATAGAGACTACTCGCACTAAGGATGGCGAGCGTTCAGCCACTCACCGGGTATGGCGGCCAATATAGGGAAATAAGCCGCCCCCGAGAAACGATGGAATCGGTGGCAAAGGGGCGGTTTTTTTAATGGCTGGGCAGGTGCGAACTGCATCGGCTCGCTCTGCTGCGCCCCTGCGCACTCACGCCTGATCCATAGCCTCGACCACGCCGTTGTCCTCCCCCAGAAACCCGCCGCTCTGATGCTGCCACAGGCGCGCATAGACGCCGTTCTTGCCGAGCAATTCGCTGTGGGTGCCCTGTTCGATGATGCGTCCGTCATCCATGACGATGAGCCGGTCCATGGCGGCAATCGTCGACAGCCGATGGGCAATGGCGATCACCGTCTTGCCCTGCATCATTTCGTCGAGGCTTTCCTGGATGGCAACTTCGACTTCCGAGTCCAGCGCGCTGGTGGCCTCGTCCAGCAGCAGGATCGGGGCGTTCTTGAGCATTACCCGGGCAATGGCCACGCGTTGGCGCTGGCCGCCGGACAGCTTGATGCCCCGTTCCCCCACCAGGGTGTCGTAGCCGCTGTGGCCTTGCCGGTCGCTCAGTTGACTGATGAACTCATCGGCCTGGGCATTGGCCGCGGCGCGGCGGATTTGCGCGTCGGTCGCATCGGGACGGCCGTAGGCGATGTTGTCGCGGATGGAGCGGTGCAGCAGGGAAGTATCCTGCGTGACCATGCCGATGGCGCCACGCAGGCTGTCTTGCGTCACGTGTGCGATGTTCTGGCCATCGATGCGAATCTCCCCGCTGTCGACGTCATAGAAGCGCAGCAGCAAGTTGATCAGCGTGGACTTGCCCGCGCCAGAGCGGCCGACCAGGCCGATTTTTTCGCCCGGGCGGATGCTCAGGCTCAGGTCGTTGAGTACCTGGCGTTCGCCGTTGTAGTTGAAGCTCACCTTATCGAAGGTGACCGCCCCACCGCAGGTCACGAGCGCGCCGGCACCTGGCGCGTCCTGCACCTTGGTGCCCAGGGTCAGCGTTGCCATGCCGTCCTGTACGGTGCCGATGCTCTCGAACAGCGAGGTCATTTGCCACATGACCCAGTTCGACATGCCATTGATACGCAAGGCCATGGCAATGATTGCGGCCACGGCACCGGCGCCTACCTCACCGTGGTGCCATAGCCACAGGGCATAACCACCGGCCGACATGATCAACGCCACCACCAGTGCCTGGTTGACGATCTCGAACTGGCTGACCAGGCGCATCTGGCGAAAACCGGTTTGCTTGAAATCCTCCATCGCTGCACGCGCGAAGTGCGCTTCACGATTGGAGTGGGAGAACAGCTTCACCGTCGTGATGTTCGTATAGGCGTCTGAAATGCGCCCGGTCATCATCGACCGCGCATTGGCCTGCTCCTGCCCGACTTTTCCCAGACGAGGCACGAAGTACCACATGGCCAGGCCGAACAACACGACCCAGGCCACGAACGGCAGCATCAGTTTCAGGGCGAAGCCGCCGGCCAGTGCAATGATCGCAATCAAATACACGCCGATCCCGGGGGCGATCTCGATCAGGGTGAACAGCACGTCACGCACCGCCAGCGCCGTTTGCATCACCTTGGTGGTGACCCGGCCGGAAAACTCATCGGAAAAAAACGACAGGCTTTGCCGCAGCATCAGGCGATGGAAATCCCAACGCAGGCGCAACGGCAAGTTAATCGCCAGGATCTGGTGCTGCACCATGGTGCGCAACGCCACCAATCCAACGCTGGTCACCATGACGATGCCCATGCCCCACAACACACGACTTTCCTGCGCCGCCGCTGCACCGCCTGCCTGCCAGGTCGAGAGCAGGTCCACGACCTGCCCAAGGAAGTAAAACAGCCAGGCTTCGTAAATCGACACACCGGCACTCAGTACCGCAAGCGCAAGGATGTAACCACGGGCGCCCCGGGTACAGGCCCACAGGAAGCGGGCCAGACCGTTAGGGGGTGGTGGCACCTCATCGGGCGGAAAGGGGTCGAGCCTTCGTTCAAACGCACGAAGCATGGTGTTCTCCAGAACCATCAAGTTGAGGAGATTCTGCCACTGAACGGTTGCCTTGAGGGTTTTGCGACGGCTCGACTCGTCTTCACCATGACTCCTCGACGCCAGAAGGCCCCTGAGGCGATGGCGGAGGCTTGCCCACCTGTGAGCTGGCGAAGATGCGATGCAACGCGATGAGGTCAAGGCATTCGTGGAGTGGATGATGGAGGAAGCTACAGCTTGCGCACGCGTTGCCTGATATCTTTTGCGCGCACCGAATCGCGTCCACTCGACGCCCACCCCATCAAGGAAGATGAAAAACATGAAAAAAGTGTTCATCGTTTCGCTAGGACTGTTCTCGCTGGCTCAGGCATCACTGTCGTTCGCGGACAATGCCAATGGGAAAAACCTCTATACCCAGCGATGCTCCATGTGCCACGGCACAGACATCAAGGGAACCGGACCGCTGGCCCATAAAAGCACCCCTCCTACACCCGACCTGACCACCGCCACGTTCAAACAACGCTTGCATGATTATCCGGGCGTCATTGTCTCCTCGATAATCCTGCGCCCCAATGGCGACTTGATTCCCAGGACCTTGCGTGAGAATGGTGTCAAGGTGGCGCCGCACGCTTGGAGCGTTAAGGATTTTCGCGATTTGAATCAATACATGATTGGTGTCATTTCAAACAACCGATGAGGGGAACACAAGAGCCGGGCGTCGATGCAACTGCAGTTCGCTGCATACAGCGTCGCGCCCCGACAAAAACATCGACCCCGTATAATTAACCGAGAGCGCCGTAAAGAAGTTGTATAGCCCCTTGAGTTCCACCGCAGGTATTTTATCCTGCGGGGCACATTCATCGGGAGAACACTATGAACAGCTCGGACTTGGGCATTATGGTCATTTCTATCATCGGATTGTTCGGGCTCGCATCTTTTATGTTTGAGCACTTGAGCAAACGTCATTCGAAAAACAGAACAACAGAGGCACACCCTAAAACATCGACAAAAAGGGATCTCTCCAATAATAAACACCAAGCATAGACCGACGCCCGCCCCTAGAACTTTTATAAGCGCGTTATTCTTTCGCCCCCCTTCTTTTAGTCATTGACCGGACATAAAACTTAGCGGCATTCGTCACCTGAGCGAATGCCGCGCGGTGCGTCCGGATTTGTCACTCAATACCCTGCCCGCCCGTCACCCGTCACCCGTCACCCGTCACCGGAGCGCGGGCTGGGTAGCGGACACTCCATCGCTGGACTGCTCACGCGTATAAAGCGTCACTGAGGCGCGCAACTTGTTACCGCCGAACGCACACATGGTGTCGAACGCTTTGTGCGTCACGGGAATATGCTGGCAGTCGAGTGCCTGACGGTGCTGACTGTGATCGATGTCCGGGTCATGCAGGTACACGAAGTCTTCGTCGTAGTCAGTGACAATGACCCAGTGCGGGGCTTTGGAGCGAGTCAGACGGTAGCTGCTGATCAACACCAGAGGCTGACCGCCGGTCTTCAGGGTGTGCGCCAGGTCCAACTGGTGGCTGCTCACCTGCTCCACATCACTGTGTTGAAGTTCCGTGCAGAACTCTTCGTGTACCAGGCGAATGACCTCCTTTTTATGTTCGTCGCGCACCCCGTCGAGAAACAGCGGACCGGCGATACTCACTTGCAGGCGTACTCGAAACCCTCGACGCCAGGCCGCCAACGCCAACCCCTGGGGACTGCACCCGCCGTGCCCCGACGTCATGAACACCGTCGTGGCTTCACGCCAGATTTGCAGTTCGTCCCGGCGCTCGATAGAACGCTCAGGTTGCAATGCCCTCATGGCCATCAACAGGCACGCCGGGCCGCAGGTAAATTCAGTGGTCTGTTGGTAGTAAGGCACCTGGAACTCGCGGCTTTCCCGATGTTGCACAATGCGCTTCTCCAAACGCAACGCATGGGCATGGTCTTCGTAGTAGTCGTGAACCACAGCAAAGCGTCGGTAACCGTTGCGCTCATAAAGACTGAGCGCCACGGGATTGTCCGGCCGCACTTCCAGTCGCAGGTAGGCGCAGTCGTGAGCGCGAGCGCAATGCTCGGCCTGATCCAACAGCTGTTTGCCAAGACCCAGGCCGCGGCTGTGGGTGGCGATTGCGATTGAATACAGACGTGCCAGGGAGGTGCCACGGTGGAACAGGACCAGGCAGTAGCCCATCAGTTGACTGCCGTCTTGCGCCACGATCAGGCTGCCATGGGCTCGGCTAATCATCCACTGGAAACTGCGCGGCGTCAGTCGATCAGAGGTAAAGCATTGGTTCTCCAGGTCCAGCAGCGACTTCAGATCATCCTGTGTCGCGTTGCGAAAAAACAGACTCATAAGCCCACCGTAAAAGTTGCGTAACGAAACGAGACTTTTTAAAAGTATCGTGCTTAATAGATAAGGACTTGTTCTCCAACGGACCTTTTCATATGTCAGCGGTACAGGGCGGCTTGCGTGAAGTATCAGAGCAAAATCGGTTAACAGCAATATCAAACCTGACTTATTTACCGGACTCACCGGGAAGATCCAGCCAGGTGATTATTATTGTCGAACGAAAGGAAGACTGGGCCTCTTACTTCCCCTCGGAGGATGTGATGAGTGCGCAGGAATACCTGGAACAGCCGCTTGAGCGCGAAGCCGGCAAGCGCGTGCAGGTTATCAACCTGTGCCGAAGTTATAAGTACCTGGGGCACGGGTATTACTGTTCACTGCTGGCAGAAGCACGCGGCCATAAAGTTATTCCGTCCGTGCGCACTATCAGCGAACTGACCAAGAAGTCACTGTATGGCCTGGCGCTGGATGACCTGGGCAAAACCCTGGACAAAGCACTGAGCAACCATATCTACAGCAATACCGAAGGGTTCACGCTCACCCTGTACTTCGGTAAAACCAACCTTGAGCCCTTGCAGGAACTGGCTCGACAAATTTTCGAAATATTCCCGTGCCCGATCCTCCTGGTGGAGTTCCGTAAAAGTAATAGTTGGCGCATCGACGGAATAAAATCCGGGGTCCTGCAAAAATTACGCGAAGACCAGGAAGATCAGTTCGCCAACTCGCTGGACAGCTTTAGCCGCAAGGTATGGCGAATGCCACGCTCCCCCCGCGTGGCCCGCTACGACCTGGCCATTTTGCATGACTCGCAAGAAGCGCTGCCGCCCTCCAACGCCAAGGCGCTGGAGAATTTCATCCGGGTCGGCAAAGGCTTGGGGATCGATGTCGATCTGATCGAGAAGAAAGACTATTCACGAATCGCCGAGTATGACGCCCTGCTGATTCGCGAAACCACCAGCGTGGATAACCACACCTATCGCTTCGCCAAGAAGGCGGAAAGCGAAGGCCTGGTGGTGATGGACGATCCGACGTCGATCCTGCGCTGTACCAACAAGGTGTACCTGACGGATCTACTCAAAAGCCATCAATTGGGTATGCCGGCAACCGAGATTCTCTACAAGGAACGACCGGAAGACTTTGAACGCGTGGGTGAACGCCTGGGCTTCCCATTGGTGCTGAAGATTCCCGATGGCTGCTTTTCCCGTGGGGTGATCAAGGTCGAGAGCCAGCAGGCCCTGCTGGAAGCCACCGCCGAGCTGTTCGAACACTCGGTGTTGTTGCTGGCTCAGGAGTTCTTTTACACCGAGTACGACTGGCGCATTGGCGTGCTCAATCGCAAACCGATTTTTGCCTGCCAGTACTTCATGTCCAAAGGGCATTGGCAGATCTACAACCACAAAGCCAAGGGCCAGGACATCAATGGCGAATGCCGCACGCTTGCGGTTCACGAAGCCCCAAGGGCGGTGGTCGAACTGGCGGTGAAGACCGCGAATCTGATTGGTGATGGTTTGTACGGGGTCGACCTGAAGCAGTCAGGGAGCAAGGTGGTGGTCATCGAGGTGAACGACAACCCGAACATGGACGCGGGCATCGAAGACGCTTACTTGCAGGACGACCTGTATGCCCTGGTTCTGGAAGAGTTCATTCGCCGTCTCGAACTGAAACGTCGTGGCCAGGCGTGGTGAATGCGGCTTGGGCAGCGGTTTGCGAGACGCTGAATTCCTCAATCGATAACGCCATAGGCCAGACGTGATCAAGAGTTTCAAACTCGCCAATGGGGCGCTGGTATCGGTTGAACACCTGGATGCCGATGTGATGTTGTTCAGCAATCCCGATGCGGCAGAACGGGATCTGCTGCGCAGCGATTTCAAACTGGATGATCACGCGCTGGCGTCGGCACTGGATCCGGACGAAGTTTCACGCATTGAATTCCACCCGGACAATTTGTTTTTGATCTGGAAGCGTCCGGAAAGCTACTCGGGCGGCGATAGCCTGAACTTTGAAGTGTCGTCGTTTGGCTTGCTGTTCTCTAAAACGCGCCTGGTGATCATCGCGACCGATGATTCCCAGTTGACGGGCCTGGGGGACCGGCACCCGTTGCACACGCCGCAGGATGTGTTGCTGGACATACTGTTCACCAACCTCCACCACTACCTGGGTCACCTCAAAGTCATCAAGATGGTGGCTCGGGAGTTGCAGCAGAAATTCAACGCCTCGATGGAGAATCGGCATCTGATCCAGATGTTCAATCTCAGCGAGAGCCTGATCTATTACATCAACGCCATTCACAGCAATGGCGCGGTCCTGACCCGGCTGCGCAACCATGCAGAAAAAGAGCACTTCAGCGCAGAGGCGATCGCGCTGATCGACGATCTGATCATCGAGAACACCCAGTGCAACAAACAGGCGGAGATCTACTCCAGGGTATTTGCCGGTTTGATCGATGCACGGGGCAATTTGATGAACAACACCATGAACAACCTGCTGCGCAAACTGACGCTGATCAATGTGGTCTTCCTGCCTCTGAACCTGATCGCCAGCATCGGAGGCATGTCCGAGTTCAGCATGATGACCTCCGCCGTCCCCTGGTGGATTGCCTATCCGCTGTTTCTCACAGGAATGCTGGTTGCAGGGGGCCTGATGGTCATCGCGCTCAAGCGTCTGACGCGTGGTTCATCCAGCATCAATGGCCCACATTGAGCGCCGCCCCCTGCCCCCTCGGCTACAAGGTGAGGCTTCACATCTCAACCTGTGTACCCAGCTCTATCACTCGATTCAGGGGCAACTTGAAGTACTTCAGATTGCTATTGGCATTCTTCAGCAAAAACGCGAACAGGCTTTCTCGCCAGCGGGCCATGCCGATGCGCTTGGTCGGGATCACCGTTTCCCGGCTGAGGAAATAGGTCGTGCGCATCGGGCTGAAATCCAGTTCTGGCAGGTGACAGAGACTCAGCGCCAAGGGGACATCGGGCTCCTCGATAAAACCAAAGTGCAGGCTGACCCGGAAGAAGCCGTCACCATACGCTTGAACCTCGAACCGCTGTTGCGCACTCACACGAGGGCAGTCCCCAGACACCACCGTGAGCAATACCACCTGCTCATGCAACACCTGGTTATGCAGCAGGTTGTGCAGCAACGCATGCGGCACGGCGTCGGACCTGGCGGTCAGAAACACCGCCGTACCCTGGACCCGATGAGGCGGCTGCGTACGGATGCTGGCGATGAACAGGGGGAGCGGCAGCGCGGATTCGTCCAGCCGTTCAACAATGATCTTGCGACCCCGCTTCCAGGTGGTCATCAAAATGAACAGGCCAATGCCAGCAATCACCGGGAACGCGCCGCCCTGGAAAATCTTTGGCGCATTGGCCGCGAAATACAGACTGTCCACCAGCAGAAAACCGAGCAGCATCGGGATGGCCAACCAGCGCGGGGTTTTCCATAGCAGCAGGACAACCGCCGAGGACAAGATGGTTGTGATCAACATGGTTCCCGTCACGGCGACACCATAGGCGGCCGCCAACGCACTGGACGACTCGAAACCGATGACCAGCAGCACAACACCGACCATCAATGCCCAGTTAACCGTGCCGATGTAAATCTGCCCTTGCTCCTGGCTGGAGGTGTGCTGGATAAACATGCGCGGGATGTAACCCAACTGGATGGCCTGGCGAGTCAGGGAGAAAGCGCCGGAAATCACCGCTTGAGACGCGATGATGGTCGCCAGTGTGGAGAGCGCGACCATCGGCAGCAGGGCCCAATCAGGCGCCAGCAAATAGAACGGGTTGCGCACCGCTTCCGGGTCTCCCAGGATCAACGCGCCCTGGCCAAAGTAATTGAGCACCAAACCAGGCAGTACGAGCATGAACCACGCGCGCGAAATCGGTTTACGGCCAAAATGCCCCATGTCGGCATACAGTGCTTCGGCACCGGTCAATGCCAAGACGACAGCCCCCAGAATCGCCACCCCCATTCCCGGATGAACCACAAAGAACTGCACTGCCCAGGCCGGATTGAGCGCTAGCAACACCTCCGGGCGCTGCAATATCCCGAAGACCCCAAGCGCCCCCAACACGACAAACCACAGGACCATGATTGGACCAAACAGGATGCCGATGCGAGCCGTGCCGTGTTTTTGTATCAAGAACAGCGCCACCAGCACGATCACCGACAAGGGCACGACCCAGTGCTCGATCCCGTCAAATGCCAGTTGCAGCCCTTCAACCGCGGAGAGCACCGAAATTGCCGGGGTGATCATGCTGTCCCCGTAAAAAAGTGCCGCACCAAACAGACCGAGCAGCACCAGTACCCTGCTCATGTGCGGATAAGGCGCTGCCGCACGGCGGGCTAGCGCCGTCAACGCCATGATGCCGCCTTCGCCCTGATTGTTGGCACGTAGAATGAACAACACGTACTTGATCGACACCACCCAGATCAGCGACCAAAAGATCAACGACAGAATGCCTAGCACCCCGTCGTGATTGACCTGCACGCCGTAGTGGCCGGAAAAGACTTCTTTGAGTGTGTAGAGAGGGCTGGTACCAATATCACCGTAAACCACCCCGACGGCGGCGACGAGCAAGCCCACCCCTGACGTTTTGGATTGGGTATCTGCCTGCGCGCTGGTCACTGTTTTACTCAAGGGTTGCTTCTCACATAGGTCGGGGGAGAACGTTCACGCCATCCTTGAGCATTGCATCGCCAGCGTCTTCAGACATGCGGACGCATGGACGGCAAAAAATCGCGGCCAGTATCGTTGCCGACACATGCGCCTACCGTAAAGAAAGCGTAAAAATTAAAGGATAGCCCCGAAAAGCCTGATGAGTTGACCAGCAGGTAATGGGTCATTGATGACCGGTTGAATTCACAGTCGGCGGCGGCGGTTTGTGACAGGTCGTAATCGGCTGATTCTGTTGAAAAAGTCGACCATGGTTTGCGCAGCAGAAAAGTATGCGTCCGTGATGGAAATCTTTATTTTCAGCAGAGGCTTCCGGACTCAGATTTCACATAGCAGTGTGCAAAAAAGGCCTTTGGGCGAGCCGACTTTTTCAACAGAGTCGGTTGTTAGCAGTCAGTCAGCGTGGCCGTGAAAAAATTTAACTTCACCGCAAGGTCTGACGGTAGCAGCGCTAGTTCACTTGAGTTAATACAGGCTCCCCCGCGAAGTGAGCCGCGACGTTATCGAAAGTCAGATCCAGCATTACCTGAACTGTCGCATGAGTCGAACTGGCCATATGCGGTGTCAGCACCACGTTGGGTAGCGCTAGCAATGCCTGCGAAACGTACGGCTCATCACCAAACACATCGAGCCCCGCCGCGAGAATCTTGCGGTCGCGCAAGGCCTCCACAAGTGCATCTTCGTCGACGATGGAGCCGCGCAGTCATCGGATAGCAGCCGCTGGTCCATTCACCTCGTCGCACAAACCGGTCAGCGCTGAGCACTTGGCGTGAAGTACACAGCAACAGTGCCATGGCAAAATCCGCGATGTCTTCGGTGGAAAGACCTGGGGTATGGGTAACACAAACATTGTGATCGCGCGCAGCCTCAAGGTCGATGCCATCGTAGCCGACACCCAGCACCGAGATGTTCTCGAGCGCAGGCATTACGGGATATTTTTGCCAATATCATTCTCGTCGAAACACGCCTGTTCAAATTGAACAAGGCCTTTCACTTGCGTTACCACTCCGCCCTGCACCTGGGAATGTGGCGTGGCCCTTACCACACGACAGGGGAATTCATCGAAGCGACGTGGCTGCCGCTCCTGCATCTGTACGAGCATGAGATCACCACGGAGCACCCTGCCTTGGCGGCTTATTTGCTCGGACAGGGGTTGCGCAGTGTAATTCGCTCGGTGTTGGAGGATATGCCGGCGCAGTTGGAACAGCCGGCCTTGCTCGACAGTCTGGTCGCCATGGCTATCGGTTGCCTGCGTCCATCTGCACTCGACTGAAGGACAGCCGATCTACCCTATGCTCCATGATCAGCAGCCTCGCTCGCTTATCTGACTCGGCTTTGCCGTCAGACAGCATCGGTTGCGGGATCGAATCAATGGGTAGTAAATCCCTTTAGGATTCGCTGGGTAAATGCCTGCTGGTTAATACCCTGCTATCCACTCAGCAACGCTGCGCCCAACGCGACTAACGCGGTATTGAGACAGACCAGCATGAAGCCAAACCTCACCAGTTCGCCTTCCTCCTTGGCCTGGGTTTTAGCAAGTCCCAGGATCAGCATGACAACCGACAGCGAGCCCAGCGCTGCATGCCCTGCCGAGCTGTTCTGGACGGCAGCCAACAATAGGCGTGAGGATTCGGGCAACATCGCGATGGCCGGCATGAAGATCGCATTACCGCCAACATTCGACCCGGTCATGTAGCCTGACAGCGCGCCAAACATGGCAACCAGCGACGTCGCGGCCGTGGGCGACAGGCCCGCCAGCAGTTGCATCAAACCCGCGAGGAAGCCGGCCTTCACCATCATCTGCGACATCGCGAGAAAAAAGAAAATGGTCAACAATGGCCGCTTCGCCCGCGCCACCAGCGCAGCAGGCATGTTGACGTCGAGTGCTGTCTGGCGTTGTGTGTTGCGCGTGTAAAACCCTAGCCCGATCAGCACCAGAACCAGTGCCAGGCCTGGTGAGGCGAGTGGCTTCCAGGTGACCTGGGCGCCCTGTACAACCCAGTGATCCTGCCAAGAGGTGATCGTCCACACCATCTTCAACGCGACAATGCAGACAATCAGCACCAGATACGGCCATGCCTGACGCGGCCATTGCACCGCACCGCGCTCGCTATCGTTGCGGCGCAGGCGCCACAGCCCAACAGAGAGTACCGCTGCTGCCGTCACCAGGCCCGCGGCAACGCCGGCCACTTCCGGCCCCAGCCATCGACTAGCACTGTAAAGCACGCCCACAAACAGCAGCCAGAAAGCGCCCAACGCCCTCCACTCCCGCGAGTCACGAACGCCTGCAAGATAGAGCGCGATTGCACTGAGGGCCAAAAAAACCGGTGCGCTGGTCAGTGCCGAGGTCGATGCCAGCGCGGGTGCGTCCAGGTGAGCCAACGAAGCACCAATGACAGATGCCAAGCCCAGCGTTCCCCAGGGCATGATTGCCATGCCGGTCAGTGCTATTCGTAGCGCGACCCGACGTTCGAAGAGACTGAGCAGCAGAGGCACCGTAGCGATCAACGACACGCCGAAGCCGGTCATCGCTTCGAGCAACGGTGCCAGTCCAAGGACGATAAACACGACTTGATCGCCGCGTCCAAGCCCCAGTGACCGCACCCATTGGCTAAGCGCCAGGTTGACGCCCATGCGCTCGATAAAAATCACGAAGACCAGACCTGGAACGATCACGAAAGCCGTACTTGCAAACAGCACGGCCGTATCTTGAGCGGCGGCCACCATACTGCCTAGGCGCCACGCGTCGGCAGCGCCGGCGAGCCAGAGCACCATGACTAATAGAGTGCCTGCAATGGCGGCGTGAACGGGTGGCCGGCGCAGCACCACGAGCATGGCTGTAACCAACAGGACTGGGGAAAGATGGAACAGTGCGAGCATGCCAATAATATCCTGTGTGTGTTCCCGACCAAGGCTGCGTACGCAGACTGCTGGCAAGATAATATTTCTCTAGGCTAGATAAAGGGGCGCAGTTTTCTGATAGTTTTCGAGAAAATTTCTCACGGGTTTACCATGGCAAAAAACGACGCTGCACCTGAATCGTTGGACAAATTCGACCGTGCCATCCTGGACCTCGTTCAGCGCGACAACACTATGCCGCTGCGCCTTATGGCCGAGCAGGTCAATCTTTCCACGGCCGCCGTTCAGCGCCGCATCAAGCGGATGGAAGAGCGGGGAGTCATCACGGGCAACGTAGCCATCGTGGATCCCACCGCCGTAGGACGGCCGATCACGATCATTGTCGAAGTGATGGCAGAGCGCACTAGCATCGAGGCGCTGGAGGCGATGAAGGCACACTTCGCGGTCCCCGAAGTTCAGCAGTGCTACTACGTCACCGGCGAAGTGGATTTCGTCCTGGTGTTAACCGTTGCCAGCATGAAGGAATACCAGGCGTTGGCGCGGCGATTGTTTGCCGAAAATTCCAACGTTACCTGGTTCAAGACAATCGTGGCGCTGGACCGTGTGAAAGTCGGGCTCAATGTGCCGAGCGTGCCTGGGTAACCGCTCATTCAAGAGCGTCTTGCGGATCGAACCTCTTGAAATTCGCCAAGACAGTCAGCCTGATACTGGAAGGGAAAGGTATTGTTTAGTGGTTAACTTTGGACCCGCTCTTGGCGCAAGCAGACGCTGGCGGCAGGCCGCTACCGGCTTAGTCGACCTTCATTGAAGCTTGCAGGTATCTATGGAATTGGGGGGCGATTACGCTCATGGAAAAGGCAGATTGTGCTATGAGATAAATGCATAACTCTATCGCGCACTGATTAAAAAAAAAGCAAAATTAAAAACCATGCCTTAGGTGAATCCATGAAAAATCTTTTGATTGCATCTGCATTGTTTGGGCCTGCGCTTTCCTTACAGGTTTTTGCGAGCGAATTAGAAGTCGAGCACAAACTAATTGAGCAGCGCTGGTATTCTTTCAATGAGGTGATAGAAAAGAGAAATAGATACAGCATGGTAGATATTTCGAAAGGATACATCGAATATTACTTCGAAGGCGATGAATACACCTCCAAATACCCAGAAGAAAACTTGTCGCCGCGTGCAAAATTCTATTCCGACCATGGGCGCGTTGGAACATATGCGGCTGCGGATTATGAGACTGCGCTAGACAAGGCGTGCATAGATGTTGTCTCTGGCTCTCTAGGATCATTTAGAGGCAGCTATGAAAACTCCAGAAGACCTGACAGACAACAATATAAGCGCATGGTTGTTGGTATAAAATCTTTAACATACAAAGGCCCTGGGTATAATTTCAAGAGCCCTTCATCTTGGTCGCCTGTAGAGTTACCCAAGAACAAAAGAAGTCTTCTTTGCGAGATCTATGAAGTCAAGAGTGACGTGAGTGATGTGAAATACATCGTTTATGCTGCCTCCGTGGCGACCGCTATGTTTGACGAGATTCATACCGCGCCACTGCCAAACAATAAAGTCGAGTAATCAAGGTTCTTCGCGCTAATGCTGCGGTATTAGCTGGATCAACCTTGAGGCTGTGACTGAATAATGGGTTTTGGGTAACTAGCTGAGCTACGTGACCGACTTCGGGCTGGGAAAGTGAATCGCCTCTGATTTCTTAGGCACATCCGAATGCCTGCTTTTGGCGATTTCTGCCAGCCGCCACGGGCAGCTTTTGGGGCGGGATTTAGCCCGCCCCAGTGAGCGAAGCGAATGGTTTGAACCCGCCGTCATGCATGTTTTACTAGCCGCTTCTTTGACTGCGACAGCTATCAACCAGCCCCCACTAAGGTTTGAAAAACCTGTCGGGGCGGCAAGGGCTGAGGGCGGGTGCCACCTTTGCGTCCAGTATCTCTTCGCTGGCAAGACGGCCAACGATCGGGGCGAGGATTACGCCAGGGTGCATCGTGCAGACATAGACACCGCTGACATTTGGCAAGTAGCCGACAATGGGAATGCCATCGGCGGGAAATGGTCTCAGCCCGACACAGGCCAATTGCAGCTCGAGGGAATCGGCGCCATGAAGCTGCTCCTGAATGGCCTTGGTTGTTCGCAGCGCTACCGCTTCTGGCTGGTGTTCCAAGGCATCCCCCAGATAATCCTCTGCGGCGAGCAACGCACCATCGGCGTCTTGCCTGACTTCCATTGCGGGGCTGGAGATAATGGAATGCACGAGGTTGGCGGGCGCCTTGTAACGAATGAAAATGGCGGGCGACTCTTCTATAGGAAGAGAGACGTCAAGCATGTCGGTGAGCTGTTTGGTACCCGTCCCCGCTGCGATGACCACCAGATCGGCGTCAATGTTTCCGGCTGCAGTGTTGAGTCCCGTCACCCGTGCGTTCAGCGTTGTAAAACCGAGCACCTGAGTGTGCGTTAAGACATTGGCGCCTTGAGCTTTGGCGGCAGCAATCAAGGCGTGGGTTGTTTGTACCGCATCCACAGCCCCCACTTGCGCGTCATACAAGGCAAATTCAGGGGGATGTTTGAGATTGGGTTCAATAGCGAGAACCTGGGTACGAGTCAGCACATTTTCCGTCGTGTTATTACCTGATGCTTGTAGCGTTTCCTCAGGGCTCGTGCCGTAAGTCAGGGCACCTGTCCATCGAATGTTCAGGTCAGGCACCTCCACTTCGAGTCGACGGAATTCATTGACGGCTAGACTGCGCAATTGCGCGATAGGGTCGACCCCCGCGTGAGAAACGTTGATCCAGGCGAATGAAGTACCCGTCACGCCGCACGCTATATCTCCAGCGTCTAGCAACGTAACCTGTGCGCCTTTGCGTGACAGGTTATAAGCCAGGGACGCGCCCACTATGCCGGCGCCTATGACGACCACCCGATTGTGCTTATGATCTTGCACATCAACCTCCAGTTTGTTGATCCGCCGATTGTAAGAGCATTGGGGATGACATGCATGAGATACCTGTGGCCTTTCAGGGATGGGCCCCGCCGTATGACAAGCGCCAGGAAAAAGGATGAACACGATGACCCGCACTAGCCATATCCACCTGATGGCGACCTATAACGAGTGGATGAACAACAAGCTCTATGAGGCGGCCAGAAGCCTGTCAGATGAAGAGCTCTGCGCGGACAGGAAAGCCTTCTTTGGTTCAATTCTCGGGACGTTGAACCACCTGGTGGCCGGCGACACTGTCTGGCTGCAGCGATTCGCCACCCACCCCGCGAACTACGTGACACTGGGGCCGATTCGCCAGCTTCCAGTCAAAAGTCTCGACCAGTTGCTGTTCCCGAATATCCGAGAACTGTCGGCGCATCGCGTGTGGCTCGATCAGCAAATGGTCGAGTGGTCTCGCTCCATTACAGAGTCAGACCTGGATCACACCCTTCATTACACCAGCATGAAGGGTGTCCCCGCTGACAGGAACTTCTACGGGTTGCTCATGCATTTCTTCAACCACCAGACCCATCACCGCGGACAAGTCACGACCTTGCTTTCACAAGCGGGTGTCGACATAGGGGATACGGACCTGGTTATTCTCATTCCATCCGAGCCTGGCGTACTGTAACGCTCGTTCCTGCAGAACGACGGAATCAAGGAAGACACGACATTGAAAATAGCTTTTGGCGCCCTGCTGTTGACCTGCCTGACGACTGTCGCACTCGCTGAGGAAAGCGCCGTCGGCTTCCAATCCTCGACACTGGCGGACGCGCAGAATGAGCGCGCACTGGAAATGGTTGTCTGGTACCCCAGTACAACGACCGCCGCCGCGCAGTTATGGCAGCGACCGGTTGATCTGAGCCGAGTCATTGATCGGGTTACGGCTCAACCTGGAAAATTCGGCGCGGTCGCCCATGAGCGAATCGCCGTGGTCGGCCATTCACTTGGCGGCTGGACTGCCCTGGAGATCGGCGGTGCGCGATTCGACCCCGACCGCTTCGCCCAAGACTGCAAGGCACACCCGCAGTTGGCGAGCTGCAGCGTCTATGCCCAGATGAACCCGGCAAGCACCGCACCAGCCAAGGCCGCGTTGGCCGCCGATTGGCGCGATAAACGCGTCACGGCGGTGGTCACCCTAGACCTGGGGCTGTCACGGGGCATGACCGACGCAAGCCTGGCCGCGCTGCCGGTGCCCGCGCTGGTGATCGCCGCCGGCGCGCCTTCGCGCGAGCTTCCTGCCGAGCTGGAGTCTGCCAACCTGGCCAGCCGCCTGCCTGCGGCGTCAAGCCGTTACGTCGAAATCAGCGACGCCAGCCACTTCACTTTCTTGTCGGTGTGCAAACCGGGTGCGCAGGCAATGCTCGAAGAGGAAGTACCAGGCGATGGCATCATTTGCCAGGATGGCGACAGCGCTCGTGAGCGCGGGGTGATTCAACAGCAGGTTGCTTCGCTGATCGCGCAGTTTCTTGAGTCATCTCACGCCGGGCAACCCTAACGGCGCCCAACATCCCCCCAAGTAACAGGCGGCGCTCAAACAGACCAGAAGCCACTCAATATCGCCATCAACCCTGGCAATGAAACCGTCCACACTGGCCGCGACGAAGACCGAACATTTTGCACCCATGGTCTGTGAGACGCCTGTCTGGATGGCGTCTCTTGCATGAGCTGAAGCCCGAAGTTCGCAGGAAAAATGTCTCTGTTACGAACTGGTTTCATCAGCGATGCTTGCCCGCCCAGTGCCCGCGCGCTTCCAGGACCGCGCACAAAAAGTCCAGCGCTCGACGAAACACAGGATGGCAATCGTCATAGGGCAAGTGGTCGAGCGAAGCCCAGAAAAACTCGAAGACGTGACCATGGTCATCGAGCGTCTGGTGTGACCATTGTTCAGGCATGGGGCCATCCGTCTTGCACAGGTGAAACGACCAGCTCTGGCCGTGATGACCGGAGTCCCAACATCCCAGGTCGTCCACGACTTCGGCAGCGCGTATACCCGACTCTTCCGCCAGTTCACGCAGGGCAGCTCGACCCGGTGTTTCGCCCTTCTCAATGGTTCCCTTCACCAACTGAACCCCGGCTTGAGGATGCCGAAACAGAAGGATCCTGGGTGGCCACGTGGCGGAAAGAACGACTGAACAGGCCTTGTCAGGCTGCATGGCGATTTCCTTATCGGAAATGATGGCCCGCCATCATACGCATTCAGCTGTCACAGGTAGCTGGTCACCTCGGACCAGCGCCTGGCCTCAGGCCTCCAACCCGAACGGGTCGTCGATGGAATGGCTCGGCTGGGTAAACCAGCGAGGGCCAGTGGCGGTCATGTAGAAATGATCCTCCAGGCGGATGCCGAACTCGCCCGGCACACAAATCATCGGCTCATTGGAGAAGCACATGCCTTCGGCCAGCGGCGTCTGGTCACCCCGCACCAGGTAGGGCCCTTCGTGAATGTCCAGGCCGATGCCATGCCCGGTACGGTGCGGCAGGCCCGGTAACTGGTAGTCCGGGCCGAGGCCGGCGGCTTCCAGGCTAAGCCGCGCGGCGGCATCCACCACCTGGCAGGGTTCGCCCAGGCGCGCGGCGTCGAAGGCGGCCAACTGGGCGTCCTTTTCCAGGTTCCACATGGCGCGCTGGCGGTCGCTCGGGGTGCCAAACACATAACTGCGAGTAATATCCGACTGGTAGCCGTGGAGCAGGCAGCCCGTGTCGATCAGCACCATGTCGCCGTCCTTGAGCACCTGCGCGTGCTTCACCCCATGGGGGAAGGCGCTGGCCTCGCCGAACAGCACGATGCAGAAGGTCGAACCCGGCGCGCCGACCTTGCGGTGCGCCTCGCGGATGAACTCGGCAACCTCGGTGGTGCTGATGCCTGCGCGCAGGATGCTGGCGGCAGCCTTGTGCACGTGCAAGGTCATGTCTTTGGCGCGCTGCATCAGCGCCAGTTCTGTCGCGCTCTTGTGATAGCGACACGGGTTTATCACGCAAGAAGCGTCTACGAACGTCAAATCCGATCCGAGGCGGCGGATTGCTTCGAACATGAAGAACGCCAGGGACGGGCACAGGCCCACCACGGCGTCGGCGGCGACGCCCATTTCAGCGAACAGGTCGAGCAGCAGGCGGTAGGGACTCTCGTGTTCCTGCCAGCCATGAATAACCCCATCCACCTCGCGGAAGTCGCGGATGGTGCCCTCTTCGAAGGCCGGGGCGATATAAGCCAGCGGGCCGCTGGCGGGCAGCACGGCGCCGACCATGCGTTCGCTCGGGCTCCACTTCACCCCGGTGAAGTAGTAGAGGTTGCTACCAGCGTTCAGGTAGAGCGCTGCGATGCCCTGCTCGAGCATCAGACGCTGGGCCTTGGCAATGCGTGACTGGTATTCGTCCAGGCCAATGGGCGTCATGCCCGCGGTCATCTTCGCCAGGCCGGCCAGCGCCTGCTCCGGAGTTTTGCCACCTACGCCCACTGTCATCTCGCTCTCCCGAATTGTTTTGCGGTGTTGGAAATTTAAGCACGACTTAAACTTGCGTCAATGGGTTTTTTCAGTCCAGCTTAATTTCGGTGAGGCGAAAAGCCTTTTCTGCACGGCGTCGCCCGCTATACTGGCGCCTTTCAGAATACGAGCCACGCCAATGTCCGTAGAACAGATCGGGGAACGGTTGCGCCGCTACCGCCGCGCCGCCAACAAGACCCTGAACCAAGTCGCGACTGAAACCGGCCTTACCGCCAGCTTCCTGTCCCAAGCGGAACGTAACCTCACTGGCGTGTCCATTTCCTCGCTGGCGAGAATCGCAAATGCCCTGGGCATTCCGCTCAACAGCCTGTTCAACCAGCCCTCCCAGCCCCAGCCCGATTCCCACCAGGGCCAGCGCGTGCGGTACAGCATCGGCAGCCAGCCGCTGGTCTACGAGCGCCTGTCCAGCAACTTCCCTGGCAACCTGGTCAACGCGATGAAGATGACCATGGCGGTGGGCTACCAGTCCGAGCTCATCTCCCACGAAGGCGCAGAGTTTACCTATGTGCTCTCCGGGCAAATCGTCTACACCATCGAAGGCCAGACCTACCCGCTCGGCCCGGGCGGATCGGTGCACTTCGATTCCACCAAGCAGCATTCCATCGCCAACGCTGGCGACGAGGTTGCCGAAGTGCTGGTCGTCACCACCATGGCCGGGCTGCTCGACGACCACCCCACGACCTGAGCGTGCGTCGGCAAAAAGTAAGCCCCACTGAATTTAAGTTGTAATTAATTTTAGAATAACTTAAGTTTTTCCTCGGCCGGTGGCGGTGCGAGCATTCCCCTCTCCCCCCTTCAGCGCTACCGCCCGAGCCGGTACGTCGGCCTTCGGCTACCTGTTCACATGACGGGCTGCCTACAGCCCGTAAAACCGCAGGGTCAGGTGCATCCCCCTGAAAGGGACGACCTGATCTGCCGCCCTCAAAATAATAACAATGAGGTTCGCATGCGTAAAAAAGCCACGTTCAAGACCATCGTTGCCGCCAGCCTGATCCTCGGCTGCGGCGTCACCCACGCCGCCAGCAATCTGGTGTTTTGCTCCGAAGGCAGCCCAGCGGGCTTCGACCCAGGCCAATACACCACAGGGACCGACTTCGACGCCTCAGCCGAAACCGTGTTCAACCGTCTCTCGCAGTTCGAACGTGGCGGCACCCAGGTCATCCCAGGCCTGGCAACCCGCTGGGACGTATCTCCCGATGGCCTGACCTACACCTTCCACCTGCGCGAAGGGGTCAAGTTCCACACCACCGACTACTTCAAGCCGACCCGCGACTTCAACGCCGACGACGTGCTGTTCACCTTCAACCGCATGCTCGACAAGGACATGCCGTTCCGCAAGGCCTACCCCACCGAGTTCCCCTACTTCACCGACATGGGGATGAACGAAAAGATCACCCAGGTCGAAAAGGTCGACGACCATACCGTCAAGTTCACCCTCAAGGGTGTCGACGCAGCCTTCATCCAGAACCTGGCCATGAGCTTCGCCTCTATCCAGTCAGCCGAATACGCCGACCAGTTGCTCAAGGAAGGCAAGGCCAAGGACATCAACCAAAAGCCGATCGGCACCGGCCCGTTCGTGTTCAGCAAGTACCAGAAAGACGCCCAGATTCGCTACAAGGGCAACAAGGATTATTGGAAGCCTGAAGACGTCAAGATCGACAACCTGATCTTCGCCATCACCACCGACGCCTCGGTGCGCATGCAAAAGCTGAAAAAGAACGAATGCCAGATCACCTCCTTCCCGCGCCCGGCCGATATCAAGCCGCTGCAGGAAGACCCGAACATCAAGATGCCGAGTCAACCAGGCTTCAACCTTGGCTATATCGCCTACAACTTCACACGCAAGCCGTTCGACACGCTCGAAGTGCGCCAGGCGCTCGACATGGCAGTCAACAAAAAAGCCATCATCGAGGCCGTTTACCAGGGCGCCGGCCAGTTGGCCGTCAACGGCTTGCCGCCGACCCAGTGGTCCTACGACGAGACAATCAAGGACGCCGACTACAACCCGCAGCAGGCCAAGCAGCTGCTGACGGCTGCAGGTGTGAAGGAAGGCACGCAAATCACCCTGTGGGCCATGCCGGTGCAGCGCCCCTACAACCCCAACGCCAGGCTGATGGCCGAAATGCTCCAGGCCGACTGGGCCAAAATTGGCATCAAGGCCAACATCGTCAGCTACGAATGGGGCGAGTACATCAAGCGCGCCCACGCCAGCGAGCACGACGTCATGCTGATCGGCTTCACTGGCGACAACGGTGACCCGGACAACTGGCTGGGCACCCTCTACACCTGTAACGCGGTCAACGGCAACAACTTCGCCAAGTGGTGCAACGATGACTACGACAAACTGGTGAAGGCCGCCGGGGCCACCGCCGATGTGGAGAAGCGCACCGCGCTGTACAAACAAGCGCAGCATGCCCTCAAAGCCCAGGTGCCGATCACCCCGGTCGCCCACTCCACGGTCTACCAGCCGATGCGCACCAGTGTGGAGGGCTTCCAGATCAGCCCCTTCGGACTCAGCAGCTTCTACGGCGTCAACAACGCCCAGTGAGTGACAGGGGCCGGCCAAACGGCCCCTTCGCCTTCCTCGAGCCGGCGCCAGACCGGCGAGGACTGCCTCACCGGCTCCAACCAGAACAATTAGCGCCACACCGGGAATCGTCGAGCAGCAGCCTTGACCCACGCAGCCTGAACGGCTGAGAACGGCCAGCACGATAACCGCCATTACAAAAAAGATAAGGAGTGAGTCGCCCAAATGCTGAGTTTTATTGCCCGCCGATTGGGGTTGTTGATCCCCACGTTCTTCGGCATCACCCTGCTGACGTTCGCGTTGATTCGCATGATTCCT
>NZ_JACMYG010000116.1 GCF_014236655.1 Pseudomonas kielensis | reverse complement strand
ATCGAAAGCAATGGCAACGTGCTGGAGAACGCTGCGCCTAAGTTCACCGTCAAGGTGGATCAGGTTCTTAAGCAAGACCTGACCGTCACCCTGAGCAACGGCGATACCGTGGTGATCAAGGCTGGCACCACCAGCACGCCTTACGAGCTGAAAGCCCAAGGCGACGACGTCTACAAAGATGGCCAGATCATCGAAGTGGGTGTCGACAACGCCACCGTTGACGGCAAGTCCTTCGAGAACCTGGTGCTGGGCGACAAAGCCCAAGTGACCATCGGCGACACCACTTCTGAAGTGGTTGCCACCCTGTCTGTGGATAAAACCACCGTCACCGAGGGCGGCACT
>NZ_JACMYG010000115.1 GCF_014236655.1 Pseudomonas kielensis | reverse complement strand
CTCGGTGACGGTGGTTTTATCCACAGTCAGGGTGGCTTTCACCTCGGTGAGGGTATCGCCGATGGTGACTTGGGCTTTATCGCCCAGCACCAGGTTCTCGAACGATTTGCCGTCAACGGTGGCGTTGTCGACACCGACTTCGATGATCTGACCGTCTTTGTAGACGTCATCGCCTTGGGCTTTCAGCTCATACGGTGTGCTGGTGGTGCCAGCTTTGATCACCACGGTATCGCCGTTGCTCAGGGTGACGGTCAGGTCTTGCTTGAGAACCTGATCGACTTTGACGGTGAACTTCGGTGCCGCGTTTTCCAGCACGTCGCCTTCGCTTTTGATGGTGACGGTGATCTTGTCGCC
>NZ_JACMYG010000114.1 GCF_014236655.1 Pseudomonas kielensis | reverse complement strand
GCCGAAGTTCACCGTCAAGGTTGACCAGGTCCTCAAACAAGACCTGACCGTTACCCTGAGCAACGGCGACACCGTCGTCATCAAGGCCGGCACCAACAGCGTTCCGTACGAGCTGAAAGCTCAGGGTGATGACGTCTACAAAGACGGTCAAATCATCGAAGTGGGTGTCGACAACGCCACCGTCGACGGCAAGTCCTTCGAGAACCTGGTGCTGGGCGATAAAGCCCAAGTCACCATCGGCGACACCCTCACCGAGGTGAAAGCTACCCTGACGGTGGATAAAACCACGGTCGCCGAAGGCGGCACGGTCACTTACACCGTGACCCTGACCAACGCCGCCGGCATGCCGATGGCGAGCCATGGCGAGTT
>NZ_JACMYG010000113.1 GCF_014236655.1 Pseudomonas kielensis | reverse complement strand
GTGCCTTACGAGCTGAAAGCCCAGGGCGACGACGTCTACAAAGATGGCCAGATCATCGAAGTGGGTATCGACAAGGCTGCCGTTGACGGCAAGTCCTTCGAGAACCTGGTGCTGGGTGACAAAGCTCAAGTCACCATCGGCGACACCCTCACTGAGGTGAAAGCTACCCTGACGGTGGATAAAACCACTGTCGCCGAAGGCGGCACGGTCACTTACACCGTGACCCTGACCAACGCTGCTGGCATGCCGATGGCGAGCCATGGTCCTCTGGAGTTCACGCTGACCGATGGCACCGTGGTGAAAATCCCGGCCAATGGCACCAGTGGCACTGCCGAAGTCACCGCCAAAGACGACATCTTCACTGGCGGTCAGGAT
>NZ_JACMYG010000112.1 GCF_014236655.1 Pseudomonas kielensis | reverse complement strand
TCACAGGCTTGAATGACCGCCTCTGCCAGACGCCGCGTCATGCGGGCATAGCGATCCAGCCAACTGACGGCCTCCATGCGTTTACCACAGTCGCGGCAACCAACGCGTCGGAGCAAAACGCTCAGGCGCACCGCACGACCGAGAATGGGCAAATCACGAATGACTCGCTCGCAATACTCATGCGTGGTTGAACAGGGTTTTTGGCACCCGCCACAGGAAGGGAATCGGGTGGCGTGGGGTGTCAGATCGATCTGGAGGGCGTCACCATCAGGCTTGATCGTGACGACAGAAAAGCCCTCCCAAAAAGGAAGGAAAGTATTAATATCGCGCATAAGAACGCCGGTTTGTTAGATGTGTTTGCTCGCACGAACATCATCAATCAAA
>NZ_JACMYG010000111.1 GCF_014236655.1 Pseudomonas kielensis | reverse complement strand
CCTGCATGCCGCCCGCGACCGCAGCCTCGAGGTCCGTTTCCAGGCCATTCCCTACTCGGACAGCGTGTGCTTCCGCCCGCCGGTGCCGAGCAAAACGCAGATCGCCGGCACCGTCCCTGCGCGGGTCACCAGCAACCGGGCCAACGACCCCTACGGCCACATCGACCTCGAAGGGCGCTACAAGGTCAACCTGCTGTTCGACCGCGACAGCTGGAAGGCCGGCGAAGAAAGCCTGTGGCTACGCCTGGCCCGCCCGTACGCCGGCGACACCCACGGCCTGCACCTGCCGCTGATCGCCGGCACCGAAGTGGCCATCGCCTTCGAACAGGGCGACCCGGACCGGCCCTACATCGCCCACGCCCTGCACGACAGCCAGCACCCCGACCT
>NZ_JACMYG010000110.1 GCF_014236655.1 Pseudomonas kielensis | reverse complement strand
TCGCGCCCATCGTTCTCACTGGCGTGACAAGAGTAAGGCAGCCAAAAAACACCCAAGGATCTGGATCATAAACATGAAAGCCGCACTGCCCCTGTTGTACACGGACGATGTCTCCCTAGAGCTTCTCCAAACGCTGGAAAAAACCACCCGTTATCGAGCAGCCGCTTGCCGCTTTCAACAAGCCAGCCAGCTACCTTCGAGCGGGGGCTGAATCATGATCCGAGCCAGCGTCAACGGTATAAGACAAGGTCTGCACGGTGATCTGACCACCACCGGCGCGGTGTGTATCAGCAGCCTGCCCAATGCGACACAAGGCGGCCGGGGCGTCCTGCGGCTCGGGGATAAAACCACACCTTGTCCGCTGTGCGGAGAAATCGGCGTAATCGTTGAAAGCCAGCCTGC
>NZ_JACMYG010000109.1 GCF_014236655.1 Pseudomonas kielensis | reverse complement strand
ACGCCTTACGAGCTGAAAGCCCAGGGTGATGACGTCTACAAAGACGGCCAGATCATCGAAGTGGGTATCGACAAGGCTGCCGTTGACGGCAAGTCGTTCGAGAACCTGGTGCTGGGCGATAAAGCTCAAGTGACCATCGGCGACACCCTCACTGAGGTGAAAGCCACCCTGACTGTGGATAAAACCACGGTCACCGAAGGCGGCACGGTCACCTACACCGTGACCCTGACCAACGCTGCTGGCATGCCGATGGCGAGCCATGGTCCTCTGGAGTTCACGCTGACCGATGGCACCGTGGTGAAAATCCCGGCCAACGGCACCAGTGGCACTGCCGAAGTCACCGCCAAAGACGACATCTTCACCGGCGGTCAGGACGCGATCGTCAACAAACTCGAGTCGGTTTCGGCT
>NZ_JACMYG010000011.1 GCF_014236655.1 Pseudomonas kielensis | reverse complement strand
GTAAGAGCGTTTTGCTTACTTTTGCGCTTCTCAAAAGTGAGCCGCCGTCAGGCGGAACCATAGGAGGCCGTTACCGAAGAAATGGATATGTACTCGGTCTAATCCAACACCCCAGAGGCCCAGAGGTCACGACCCAAGCAGGTTCTCTCTCCACAGGTGCAACGTCGCACCACAGTTGTGTAGATACCTATGACCATCGCTGGCGAGCCAAAAGCGGGCGTCAGCTCCCCAAAAAGGCGGAGCCGGGCTCAGGTGCTGGCTCCCGGCTCCAGTGGCAACTCCAGGCTGGCGATGAATCCACCTTCCGGGTGATTGGCCAGGGTCAGGCTGCCGCCGTGGCGTTCGGCGGCGCGGCGGGCGATGGCTAGGCCCAGGCCATGGCCGGGGGCGGTCTGGCCGGGGGCACGGTAAAAGGGTTCACCCAACTGCGCCAGATGCTCGGCGTCGACCCCGGGGCCGTGGTCGCGCACGCTGAGCACAATACGTTCACCCTGGTGCCGGGCCAGGACTTCGATCGGCCGTCCGCTCGGGTTGAAGCGCTGGGCGTTACGCAACAGGTTGTCCAGGGCACGCTCAATCATGGTCGGCCAGCCCTTGAGCTGCAGGTTCGGTTCGGCTTCGACCCTGATCTGCTGGTCCGGCGAGGCGAGTTGGGCATCGCGCTGCGCGCTGCCCAGCAGCAGGTTGAGGTCCACCGCCTCGGCACTGGCGTTATCGGCATCGACCCGCGCCAATACCAGGATTTCACTGATCAAGGCCTCCAAGCGGTCGCATTCGCGGGTCAGGCGGGGCCAGAGTTTTTCCCGTTCTTCGGGGCCTGCCCGCTCGGCCAGGGCCAGGGCGATGCGCAAGCGTGCCAGGGGTGAGCGCAGTTCGTGGGACACGTCACGCAGCAATTGCCGCTGGCTGCCGATCAGGCTCTGCAGACGTGCGCCCATGCGGTTGAAGTCATTGGCCAGCACCCCGAACTCGTCGCGTCGGTTGGCCAGGCGCGCCAGGCTGTTCTGTTGGTACGTGGTCTGGCCCAGGTCATGCACCGCGCCGCGCAAGCGGCTCAGGGGGCGGGTGATGGACAGCGTCACCAGCAGGCTGAACAGGGTCAGCACCACCAGCGCAATACCCAACGCGCTCAGGGGCCAAAGCAGGCTTTCGCGGTGCCAGCTGTCGAGCTCCGGGTGGGGGATGCGGTAGATCAGCAGGTAGGTTTCACCGGTTTTTGGGCTGGTGTACTCGGCGGTCAAGCGCCGCCAGGGCAGGTGCCGGTCGTTACTGTCGTTCTGTCGGGCCTCGAACGCCGCCGCGCGACGCGGGAAGGTTCCGCGCACCACCGGGTCCCCGCTTTCGTTGAGCACCTGAACGTCGATGTGATAGCGCCGTTTACGTTTTTCCAGCAGCGTTTGCGCGGCGTCCTCACCGTTTTCCTCGTACAGCTGGGTCCACTGCTGCGCCAGAGTATTGAGGCCCGGATGCCGACTGAGAATCCAGGCGTCCTGGTTCAGCATGTGCCCAAGCAGTATCGACAGCCCTGCAACCAGGGCGATGGCCAACCAGAAACTGGCGAGAATGCGCCAGAACAATGAACGCACGGGAAACCCTCAAACAAGGAAAGCCCAATGGCGGGGACCATTGGGCTGGGGGGAGGAGCGCTAGAGCATTATTGCGCTTTTTGCGGTTGTTGCGCTTTCCATGCCTTGAACTCGGCCCATTCAGCCTTGCGTTCGGCCTGTTTTTTCTGGATGGCGTCGAACTTCTGCTGCTGGTCAGGCTTGAGCAGCGCACGGACCTCGGCTTCGGCTTTCTGGTGACGGGCGGCCATTTCGTCTTTCATGGCTTTCTGGTCGGCTGGCGACAGCTTTTCCAGGTACTTATCGACGAGCTGCTTACGCTCGTGCATCTGCTCGCCCATGATCTTGCGGATCTGCTCGCGTTGTTCGCGGCTCAGGTCCAGCTGGCTGTAAGGGCCCTTGCCGTGATCGTGCATCTGAGCGCCATGGCGTGGGCCGTCCATCGGGCCCATCGGCCCCTGGCCTTCTGGCATGGCCATGGCAACGGTGGGCAGGGCGGCAGCGAACAGCAGAGCGATAAGAGTCTTGCGCATGGTGTATCTCCTTGTCTCGTTCCCGGTGTGTTCCGGATGAGTGCAGATTACGCAGATCAAGGTCAGCGGCGGTCAGCGAAGCGTAAAGCTTGGGTAAAGACGGTCGCACGCGCTCCTGACATTGGCGCCGGCCGTGTGCACTCAGAGGCTGTAGTAGTAACCCCGGCTGCGCAGGGCCACGATGCGCGGGCGGCCATCGGGGTGGGGGCCGATCTTCTTGCGCAGGTTGCTGACGTGCATGTCCAGGCTGCGGTCGTAGAGGGTCAGCTTGCGGCCCAAGGCGATCTGCGCCAGTTCCTGCTTGTCCAGCGGCTCGCCAGGCTGCTTGAGCAGGGCTTCGAGCAGGCGGCTTTCGGAGACGGTCAAGGTGTATTCCTGCTGGTCAATGTTGACCACGCCCCGCGCGGGGCTGAAGCACAGGTCGCCGAGTTCCACCTGGCTGGATACGGCCGCCGGGTGACTGCGGCGCAGTACGGCGCGCAGGCGGGCGGTCAGTTCCCGGGGATCGCAGGGCTTGGCCAGGTAGTCGTCCGCCCCCAGCTCCAGGCCGAGGATCCGGTCCAGCGGTTCGCCGCGGGCCGACAGCATCAGCACCGGCAGTTCGGGATGGTCGCTGCGCAGTTGCTTGAGCAGCTCCAGGCCACTGCCGTCGGGCAGCATCACGTCCAGCACCACGGCCGCCGGCGCGGACTCGGCCAGGGCGCGGCGGGCGCTCAGGCCGTCGTGGCAGGCGCGCACTACAAAGCCTTCCTGGCTCAGCCAGCTACCGAGAAGCTCACACAGCTCCTGGTCATCATCAATCAGTAACAGCTCGCTCATGACTTACTCAATTTAGCCATTGTCGATGTGGGGGGTGTCCATCCCTGGCAACGATATCGCAATGCAGGGCCGGGCGCGCGACTGGCATGCCACGACGAACCCGTGCGGCTGAGTGGTCAGCGCGGCAGGGGCGGGTGAAAAACCTGAGACGGGTGGGTTGAAGCAACGATCGCGAGCACTATGGAGTGCGCGATGAACACAAGGTTCACCGCGCCGCCAGGCTTAAGGCAGGACTTGCTTGAACGGCTTGACCAGGACGTTGGCGTAGACACCGGCGTCGATGTACGGGTCGGCATCGGCCCAGGCCTGGGCAGCTTCGAGGGAGGCGAATTCGGCGACGATCAGGCTGCCGGTGAAACCTGCGGCGCCCGGGTCATTGCTGTCCACTGCCGGGTGCGGACCGGCCAGGACCACGCGGCCTTCGGCCTTGAGCTGTTGCAGGCGCTCAAGGTGCGCAGGGCGGGCGGCCAGGCGAGCTTCCAGGGAGTTGGCGACGTCTGTGGCAATAATTGCGTAAAGCATGTCAGTCCTCGGTTTTTGGCGTAGTGGGATCGGCGTCGTGCAGGTGGCGGGACAGGTAGATACCCTGGGCCACCAGGAACAGCAGGGTCATGCCCAGGCTGCCGAAGACCTTGAAGTCGACCCAGATGCTCTGGAAGGTAAACGCGACGAACAGGTTAGCGGCCCCGCAAAACAGGAAGAAGCCAATCCAGGCGATGTTCAGGCGGGTCCATACCGCATCCGGCAGGGTCAGCGCGTGACCCATGATGCGCTTGATCAGCAGTTGCTCGCCGATGAAGTGACTGCCGATAAACCCCAGGGCGAACAGCCAGTTGACCACCGGCGCCTTCCACTTGAGGAAGGTTTCGCTGTGGAAGGCCAGGGTCAGGCTACCGAACACCAGGCAGGCGACGAGGGTCAGCCATTGGCTTTTTTCCAGTTTGCGCTGGGTGATGAACAAGGTGCCATAGACCACCAGGGAGCTGACGATGAGCATCGCGGTGGCGCTATAAATACCGCCTACAGTCAATGGATAGCCGGCGATGTCGACGACCCGGGGGTCGATTTTGAAGACGATGAAAAACAGCAGGAGCGGGATGAAGTCGATGAATTGTTTCACAGTGGCAGCCAGAAGCAGGATGTGGCGGCATAATAACAAACATATTGGGTCGCGATAGCGCCAGCTGATTTGAGGTTACACATCCTGTGAATGTTGATTTGCACTGCCATAGCACGGCCTCCGATGGCGCCCTGGCGCCTGCGGTACTGGTGGCGCGGGCGTTTGAGAAAGGCGTGCGAGTCCTGGCCCTGACCGACCACGACACCCTCGAAGGTCTCGATGAGGCCCGCGTCGCCGCGCAGGCCCTGGGCATGCAGTTGGTCAACGGTGTCGAGTTGTCCTGCACCTGGGGGGGCGCCACCATTCACGTGCTGGGCTACGGCTTCGACGTCAACGCCCCGGCGCTGGTCGAGGCGATCGCCCGGTTGCATGACGGGCGCTGGCTGCGCTCGGAAGAAATCAGCCGCAAGCTGGAGCTCAAGGGCATGCCCGGGGCGCTGGAAGGCGCGCGGGCGATCCAGCAGGAACTCGGCGACAGCGGCAACGCCCCGGCCCGCCCGCACTTCGCCGACTATCTGGTGCGCGCCGGCTACGTCAAGGACCGCGCCGAAGCGTTCCGCAAATGGCTGGGCGCCGGCAAGCTGGGGGACGTCAAACAGCACTGGCCGACCCTCGAGGAAACCGTCGCCACCCTACGCGCCGCCGGTGCCTGGGTCAGCCTGGCCCATCCGTGGCACTACGATTTCACTCGCAGCAAACGCCGGCGCCTGATTGGCGACTATATTCAAGCAGGTGGTCACGCTATCGAAGTGGTCAACGGGCATCAACCGGCCGAGCAGGTCGGCAGCCTGGCCATTCTGGCGCGTGAGTTCGGTCTGCTGGTCAGTGCCGGCAGTGATTTCCATGGCCCCGGAGGTTGGTCCGAGATCGGCGAGTACCGCCCGCTTCCGGAGGATCTGCCACCGCTTTGGTGTCGATTCAAACATGACCCAATTATTGCCGCCGTCTGAACAGGTAGAAAATGTGAGTCAATTTTTCCAGATTCATCCGGAAAACCCACAAGCGCGCCTGATTAAACAGGCTGTCGAAATCATCCGCGCCGGCGGGGTGGTGATCTATCCCACCGACTCGTCCTACGCCATTGGTTGCCAGATCGGTGACAAGAATGCCGTAGAGCGCGTGCGACGCTTGCGGCAGTTGGACGAAAAGCACAACTTTGCGCTGATTTGCAGCGACCTGTCGCAATTGGGGGTGTTCGCCAAGATCGACACCGGCACCTTCCGCATCCTCAAGGCCCACCTGCCGGGCCCGTACACCTTCATTCTCAACGCCACCCGCGAGGTGCCGCGCCTGCTGCTGCACCCGAAAAAACGCACCATCGGCCTGCGGGTGCCGAGTCATCCGATCGCCCTGGCCCTGCTCGAACAACTGGGCGAGCCGCTGATGAGCGTGACCCTGATCATGCCCGGTGACACCGATCCCTTGAGCGATCCCTACGAAATGCGCCAGTTGCTCGAACATCAGGTCGACCTGATCATCGACGGCGGTTTTGGCGGCATCAAGGCCTCCACGGTGATCAACCTGGCCGACGGCGAGCCAGAAGTGATCCGCGTCGGCTGCGGCGACCCGGCCCCGTTCATGGCCGAGGCCTGAGTGTCGGTGGTGGAAACCGTCGACAGCCAGGCGGGCGCGCAGCAGGAACTGCCGTTTGCCATGGTCTACGGCCAGGCGGTCATGGAAATGCCGCAGGACCTGTACATTCCCCCGGACGCCCTCGAGGTTTTTCTCGAGGCCTTCGAAGGTCCGCTCGACCTGTTGCTGTACCTGATCCGCAAACAGAACATCAACATCCTCGACATTCCGGTGGCGGAAATTACCCGGCAGTACATGGGGTACGTCGAGTTGATGCAGTCGGTGCGCCTGGAGTTGGCCGCCGAGTACCTGGTGATGGCGGCGATGCTGGCCGAGATCAAGTCGCGCATGCTGCTCCCGCGTTCGGCAGAGATCGAAGCGGAAGAAGACGATCCGCGCGCCGAACTGATCCGTCGCCTGCAGGAATACGAACGCTTCAAGGCCGCGGCCGAAGGCATCGATGGCCTGAGTCGGGTCGGCCGTGACGTGGTGGTGCCCAAGCTGGACGCCCCCGAGGCGCGGGCGCGCAAGCTGTTGCCGGAAGTCCGGCTCAGCGAGTTGCTGCTGTCCATGGCCGAGGTTTTGCGCCGTGGCGACATGTTTGAAAGCCATCAGGTCAGCCGCGAGGCATTGTCGACCCGCGAGCGCATGAGTGATGTGCTGGAGCGGCTCAAGGGTGGCGGTTTTGTGCCCTTTGTCGAGCTGTTCACCGCAGAAGAAGGACGCCTGGGTGTGGTCGTGACCTTTATGGCGATCCTCGAACTGGTCAAGGAATCCCTGGTCGAGCTGGTGCAGAATGAGCCCTTTGCGGCTATCCATGTGCGGGCGCGAGCCGAATAACGAGCAAAATCCATGAATCTGAGTGAACCCCGCGAGCTGGCGCCACTGCTTGAAGCCTTTCTGTTGGCCTCGGGAAAACCGCAATCGATGGAGCGCCTGTTCGAGCTCTTCGAGGAGGGCGAGCGTCCGGAGCCGCCGGTCTTCAAGAAAGCCCTGGCGATCCTGGAAAAATCCTGCGAGGGCCGGGCCTTTGAGTTGAAGGAAGTCGCCTCGGGCTACCGCCTGCAAATTCGCGAAAAGTTCTCGCCCTGGGTCGGACGCCTGTGGGAAGAACGCCCGCAGCGCTACTCGCGGGCCATGCTGGAGACCATGGCGCTGATTGCCTATCGCCAGCCGATCACCCGTGGCGAGATCGAGGACGTGCGGGGTGTGGCGGTCAACAGCAACATCGTCAAGACCCTGCTGGAGCGCGAGTGGATCAGGATCGTCGGCTACCGCGAAGTCCCGGGGCGACCGGCGATGTTCGCCACCACCAAGGCCTTCCTCGACCACTTCAACCTGCAGAACCTAGACGATCTGCCGCCGCTGGCCGAGCTGCGCGAGCTGGAGCCTGAGCCGATGCTCGAGTTCGACGACGCCCCGGTTCCGCCCAGCCTGCAAGCGCTGGCCGACGCCAGTGCCGAGCCGGAAGAGCCGAAGGACGAAACCAGCTTCCATAGCCTGTTGCTGGAGCTGGACTCGATGGAGGAGGGGATCAAGACCGACTTCGACGACCTGCTGCGCGATGGCGAGCCCGGCGAGCAACCGGAGACGGACGAGGCAGCGCCTGAAGTCGAGGTCGAGGCTCAAGCCGAGCCAGAACCAGAACCAGAACCAGAACCCGACATTTTGGGGGTCGCCCAGGCCCGGGAAAAACTCCTGGCCGCGGTCGCCGCCCTGGAGCCGCCGCCACCCCAGTTGAGCGACGAAGAAGCCGAGGCCCTGGCGCTGGCCCAGGCCATCGAGGCCGAGCGCCGCCAGTTCGACGACTGACACCGATCGGCGGAAAAAACCGATAGTCGACCGTTTATCAGCTAGTCTCTGATGCGCGAGCCGCGCCATGAGCGTATGATTCGCGACCCTTTGGCGATCCCTTCGCCAAACGACCCGCTTTTACGACTTCAGGCCACGCCTGAACAGACCACACCGGGAGGTGCCCAGATGAGTATCAACGACCAGAAAGACGACCAGGAAATCGGCCCAGCAGGCGAAAAACTGCAGAAAGTCCTCGCCCGTATCGGCGTCGGCTCGCGCCGTGACGTAGAAGCCTGGATCAGCCACGGCCGAATCAAGGTCAATGGCAAAGACGCCACGCTCGGTCAGCGTGTCGACATGCACGACGCCATCACCATCGATGGCAAGGTGATCAAGCGTGAAGAAGCGGCCGAATCGGTCCGCCGCGTGATCATGTACAACAAACCCGACGGCGAAATCTGCACCCGTGTCGATCCGGAAGGCCGTCCGACCGTGTTCGACAAGATGCCGCGTCCCAAAGAAGGGCGCTGGATCAACATCGGCCGCCTGGACATCAACACCACTGGCCTGCTGATGTTCACCACCGACGGTGAGCTGGCCAACCGCCTGATGCACCCTTCCTACGAAATGGACCGTGAGTACGCGGTACGTGTGCGTGGCGAAGTCGACGACGAGATGATCGAGCGCCTGAAGGCGGGCGTGGTCCTCGAAGACGGCCCGGCCAAGTTCACCGACATCAAGCAGGCGCCCGGTGGTGAAGGTTTCAACCATTGGTATCACTGCGTGGTGATGGAAGGTCGCAACCGCGAAGTGCGTCGCCTGTGGGAATCCCAGGGCCTGGTGGTCAGCCGTCTGAAGCGCGTGCGTTTCGGTCCGGTGTTCCTCAACTCCGACCTGCCGATGGGCCGCTGGCGCGAAATGAGCCAGTACGAAGTCGACATTCTGAGTGCTGAGGTTGGCCTGACGCCGGTCGCGATGCCGCAGATGAATGCCAAGAGCAAAGACAAGCTTGACCGCATGCAGCGTAAATCGTCGCGCCCAATGGGCAAGACCGAGCGTGTACGCACCTTGCGTCCAGCCGCCGGTGCCCCGGCTACCACGCCGCGTCCAGCACGTGAGCCGCATATCGAAGGCGAGCGTCCGAGCCGCAAGCCGGCAGCCCGTCAGGACGGCGAGCGCGGTCCGCGTTCGCCACGTCCGGCCAACGGTCGCACTGAGCGCGGCGAAGGCCGTGGCGCTCCGGCAGGTCGTGGTACGCCAGTGGCAGACCGTCCGGCCGACACCAACCGCCCGGCCAAGCCTGCGCCGAAAAAGCGTCCAGGCATCGTCCTGGTCGACCGTGACGCGCCATCGGGCAAGCGTCGCGGCGCACCGGCCGGTTCCGGTCAGCGTCCTGGCTTTGGCCGTCGCAAGCCGGAGTGAGTTTGAAGCAGCGCTGAGCTTCAAGCGCTAAGCCGCACGTGAAAACGCCAACCTTCGGGTTGGCGTTTTTTTTGCCCGCTTGAAACTGCTGTGCTGTGGGGGGAGGGTCCCGGCTGGAAAATCGGCGTTACGGCATGTAACGAAAACCTGACGAAAACCCCAGATTACCCTTGTGGAATCGTCGCGCCCGCAATGCTGTAAGGAAAATGTTCCGAAAACGCTCGCCACAACTGTCTTCCAAGGCTCTGGCCCGCTTGTTTCGCGGGTCATTGCGCGGTGTCATGCGCCCCATGCCTGTCGTGCAGGTGCATAACAAGAAGGAGGCGCAATGTACGCCGTGAGTCATCTTCATCTCTCTTCGAGGGGCGATTTTTCCGTCACCCCCGCCACGGACCCGCAAAGGTCTGAACCTATTTTTGCAGCCGCCCGCGATCTTCGAGGCGGACACAGGCAATCCCGGCCAACGACACGCTGAACCAGCGAGGTCTGGCAGCAGGGGGTTAGCGGTGTACAATGCGCCGCGTTTTACCTGTGACCCTCTGCGTAACCACGCGATTCTCAAGGCTACCCGCCTTGTTCACTCCGCCGCGTCACGAGCGTGTCGGGTTCGATTTCGTCACAGATAAAAACAAACAGGTGACGCATGACCGTTGTAAATACGCTGAACTCCTGGTGCTTGCGCTGGGGTTTGATCGGCGCTGCCGGATCCTGATCCGGACGGCAACGTCTTAACGAACATCATCAAACCTTGCGTGAGACCCTTTCATGAGTGGACAAACCTCGCATTCAGGCGAGCTGAAACGCGGCCTGAAAAATCGCCATATTCAACTGATCGCCCTCGGTGGCGCGATTGGTACCGGATTGTTCCTGGGCTCTGCCGGCGTACTGAAGTCGGCCGGTCCGTCGATGATCCTCGGCTACGCCATCTGCGGCTTCATTGCCTTCATGATCATGCGCCAACTGGGCGAGATGATCGTCGAAGAGCCGGTAGCCGGTTCCTTCAGTCACTTCGCGCACAAATACTGGGGCGGGTTCGCTGGCTTCCTGTCGGGTTGGAACTGCTGGATCCTGTACATCCTGGTGGGCATGTCGGAACTGACCGCAGTCGGTAAATACGTGCACTACTGGTGGCCGGAGATCCCGACCTGGGCCTCGGCGGCGGTATTCTTCCTGATGATCAACGCGATCAACCTGGCCAACGTCAAAGTCTTTGGCGAGGCCGAGTTCTGGTTTGCGATCATCAAGGTGGTGGCGATTGTCGGCATGATTGCCCTGGGCAGCTACCTGCTGGTCAGCGGCAACGGCGGCCCGCAAGCCTCGGTGAGCAACCTGTGGGAACACGGTGGTTTCTTCCCCAACGGCGTCAGCGGCCTGGTGATGGCGATGGCGATCATCATGTTCTCCTTTGGCGGCCTGGAAATGCTCGGTTTCACCGCCGCAGAAGCCGACCAGCCAAAAACCGTGATCCCCAAGGCCATCAACCAGGTGATCTACCGGATCCTGATTTTCTACATCGGCGCCCTGGTGATCCTGTTGTCGTTGACCCCATGGGACAGTCTGCTGAGCACCCTGAACGCTTCGGGCGACTCCTACAGCGGTAGCCCGTTCGTCCAGGTGTTCTCGATGCTGGGCAGCAACACCGCCGCGCACATCCTCAACTTCGTGGTCCTGACCGCGGCCTTGTCGGTGTACAACAGCGGTACCTACTGCAACAGCCGCATGCTGCTGGGCATGGCCGAGCAGGGTGATGCGCCCAAAGGCCTGGCCAAGATCGACAAGCGCGGCGTGCCGGTACGCTCGATCCTCGCGTCGGCCGCAGTGACCCTGGTGGCGGTGCTGCTCAACTACCTGATCCCGCAACACGCGCTGGAACTGCTGATGTCGTTGGTGGTTGCCACGCTGGTGATCAACTGGGCGATGATCAGCTTCTCGCACTTCAAATTCCGCCAGCACATGAACCGCACCCGCCAGACGCCGCTGTTCAAGGCCTTGTGGTACCCCTACGGGAACTACGTTTGCCTGGCGTTCGTGGTGTTTATCCTTGGCATCATGTTGATGATCCCGGGCATTCAGATCTCGGTGTTTGCGATTCCGGTGTGGATCCTGTTCATGTGGGTCTGCTATGGCATCAAGAACAAGCGCAGTGCGCAACAGGCTTTGAATGGGGTGCCTGCTGTTAAGTGAGTAGGTCGTGCTGTTGCAGCGAACCCGGCCCTGTGCCGGGTTTGTTGTTTCTGGGGGGTAGATCCGTTGCTGCGGTTGAGGCTGGTATGGGGTCCGCCGTCAGGCCGCAATCGTCAGCGGCCGCTACCGCAGAAACGGATATGCCCCCAATCAAGCGCGCACAATCGCGTATCCTGACCCCCCCCGATTACGGACCGCTTTCCATGCTGGTGATTTCCAACAACGTGCATCTGCCGGATGCCGAGATCGAGTTGACGGCCATTCGGGCGCAAGGCGCCGGTGGGCAGAACGTCAACAAGGTCTCCAGTGCCGTGCACCTGCGTTTCGACATTCCGGCCTCGTCCTTGCCCGAGTTCTACAAGGAGCGCCTGCTCGCGCTGCGCGACAGCCGGATCACCAGCGATGGCGTGATCATCATCAAGGCCCAGCAATACCGCACCCAGGAACAGAATCGGGCGGATGCCCTGGAGCGATTGACCGAGTTGATCCTGGCCGCCACCAAGGTCGAAAAGAAGCGCCGCCCGACCAAGCCGACCCTGGGCTCGAAAAAGCGCCGGTTGGAGTCCAAGACCAAGCGGGGTTCGATCAAGGCCGGGCGTGGCAAGGTGGATTTCTAGCGGTTTTCCCGCAGCCTCGGCGCCTGGCGGTAGAGGTAGACGCTCAGTGCCAGGCCGCTGAGGGCCGCGAGGGCGGCGAACAGGAAGATCGAGGCGAAGCCGAAGCCTGCGGCGATTGCGCCGGCCAAGGGGCCGGTAATGCCCAGGGACAAGTCGATGAACAGCGAGTAGGCGCCGACGGCCGCGCCACGGCTGGAGGCGGGCACCAGGTTGACCGCTTCCACGCCCAGGGCGGGGAACACCAGCGAAAAACCGAACCCGCTCAACGCCGCCCCGGCCAATGCCCAGTTCGCGTCCGGAGCCAGCCACAACAGCAGCAGGCCAAGGGTTTCCACCGACAGGCAGGCAATCGCCACCCGAAAACCGCCCAGGCGGTTGATCAGGTTGCCGAACAGCAGGCGCGCGCCAATGAAGCTGGCGCCGAACAGGCTCAGGCACAGCACGGCGTTATCCCAATGCTGGGTGGCGTAGTACAGGGTAATGAAGGTGGCGATGGTGCCAAATCCGATGGACCCCAGCGCCAGCCCGCAACCGTGGGGCAGCACCCGTCCCAGCACATGCAGGAAGGGCAGGCGTTCGCCGGCGACGATCGGCGCAGCGGTTTTTGGCCAGGCCAGCAGCAGGCCGACCAGCGCCAGTAAAATGATGCTGACGCCCATGCTCCATAGCCCGAACTGGCGCACCAGCAGGACGCCCAGCGGGGCACTCACCGCCAGCGCGCCGTAGCTGGCGATGCCGTTCCAGGAAATCACCTTGGCAGTGTTCGACGCGCCGACTCGACCGATGCCCCAGCCGATCGAGCCCGACCCCACCAGGCTTTCCGCGCTGCCCAGGACCAGGCGACCGATCAACAGGCTGATCAGGCTCACCATCGGCAGGCTCTGGGTCCACGCCGAGAGCAGCATAAACACCCCGCTCAGGCCACAGCCGGCCAAGCCATACATCACCGCCAGCTTGCTGCCCTTGTTGTCGATGATGCGTCCGGCATAGGGGCGGCTGAGCAGCGTGGCGAGGTATTGCACGCTGATCACCAGGCCCGCGATGACCGCGCCAAATCCCAGGTCGCTGTGCACATAGCCGGGCAAGACGGCCAGGGGGATGCCGATGTTCAGGTAGCCGATGAAGGTAAACAGGACGATGGAAACGACTTGCAGCGTGACCGCCATGGGGCGCTGGGGATCTGGCATGGGGAGAGTCCACGGGACAGCAGGATAGATAGGCTGCTTATGTTACCGGTGGTTGGCGGCGCGAAGGGGAGAATTTGCCGGGTTGGGCGGCTGAGTGCGATCAGGCCTGGCTGGGTGCGACCAGTTGGGTGGTGACCAGGGCGGCGAGGGCGTTTTCCTGGCTGCCGAAACGGTCCAGGAGCAGGGCTTGTTTCTCGGGTGTCAGGCGGTTCCAGACGTCGATCATCTGTTGCGCGGCATCGATCAGCACGCTGGCCTGGGATTCGTCGAAGGTATCGGTCATGGCGGGGGCTCGGGTTTCAGGCTGTGTGGAAAGCGCATCAGTCAGCGCTTTCCACACGGTCTGGGTAGTGCGCTTAGTCTTCGCTGTCGGCCTTGCGGCTACCAGTGGCTTCTTTCGGCTCGGGCTGTTGGGCACCGGCTTGTTGCGGGGTTGTCTGCTCAGTTTCGTGCAGGCTTGGGAAGGGGAGATTCGGAATCTCGTGCATGTTGCTTGCTCCTCGCAAAGTCTGTTTGTAAATCGCTGTGTAGAACCACGCTTTCAAAAAGCCTTGGCAGGATACAGCAGGAGAAATGACAAATAGACTTTTATCTCGGATTTCTGCGACAGATGGCCGCACTGTAGCTGCACAACCCCATCGCAACTGCTACGGGCTTGTGCAGCTACACGAGGTAGCGTTTAGTCACGGCAGATGTCAGCGATCGCCTCGGCCAGCAGGTCGAGGCGCGTGGCGTCGATCCCGGCCACGTTGGCGCGTCCCGAGCTGACCATGTACACGCTGTGTTGCTCGCGCAGCTTTTTCACCTGCTCTGGCGTCAAGCCCGTGTAGGAAAACATCCCGCGCTGCACACCGATGTGGGCGAAACGCTCGCGCAGACCGTGGGGCTCCAGCGCTTCCACCAGGCCCGAACGCAGTTGGGCGATACGCTGGCGCATGGCTTCCACTTCGTCGGCCCAGCGCTGTTTCAGCTGCGGGTCGCCGAGGATGGTCGCCACCACGGCTGCACCGTGATCCGGTGGCGTCGACCACAGGTTACGGGCGATGTGGGCCAGTTGGCTGCGGACATCGGTCAGCTTCTCGGCATCCTTGGCGCAGACAATCAGCGCCCCGGTGCGATCGCGGTACAGGCCGAAGTTCTTCGAGCAGGAACTGGTGATCAACAGCTCAGGCAGCTCCTGGGCGAACAAGCGCACGGCCCAGGCGTCCTGCTCCAGGCCATCGCCAAAGCCCTGGTAGGCGAAGTCGATCAGCGGCAACAGTTCGCGGCTGCGCACCACGTCCAGCACCCGGCGCCAGTCATTCTGGGACAGGTCGAAACCGGTCGGGTTATGGCAGCAGGCGTGCAGCAGCACCACGTCGCCCTTGGGGATCAGGTTCAGGGTGGCCAGCATGGCCTCGACGTCCAGGCGGTTGTCACTGCCCACGTAGGGGTAGTGGCTGACCTTGAGGCCGGCGGTGGCGTAGATGGTTTCGTGGATCGGCCAGGTCGGGTTACTCAACCAGATGCCGCGCCCGGGCAGGCAATGCGCGATGAAATCGGCACTCAGGCGCAAGGCCCCGGTGCCACCCGGAGTCTGGGTAGCGCCGGCCCGCTGCTCGGCGATCAGCGCCGAATCGGCGCCCAGCACCAGCTCGTTGATCACCTTGCCGAACGCCGGGTCACCATGACCACCGATGTAGGTCTTGGTGCCCTGGCCGTCCACCAGGCGCTGTTCGGCGAGTTTCACCGACTGCGGGATGGGCGTCAGGCCCTGGGCGTCTTTATAGACACCCACGCCGAGGTCGAATTTGCGCGGATTGGGGTCCTGCGCATAGGCCTCCATCAGGCCGAGGATCGGGTCGCCGGGCACCCGGCCGATGGCGTCGAAAAACATTACTTGCGGCCCTCGGCGTCCTTGGCCACTTCGTCAGTGCGCGCGGCCATGATGAAGTCGTTGCGGTGCAGGCCCTTGATCGAGTGGCTCCACCAGGTCACGGTGACTTTGCCCCACTCGGTGAGCAGGCCTGGGTGGTGACCTTCGGCCTCGGAGATTTCACCCATGGTGTTGGTGAACGCCAGGGCGAACTTGAAGTTCTTGAACAGGAAAACTTTTTCCAGCTGCATGACGCCGTCGCGAACTTCGATGTTCCAGTCAGGGATCTGCTTGATCAATACCGGCAGTTCTTCGTCGCTGACTTGTGGAGCATCGGCGCGGCAGGCTTCGCAATGGGCTTGGTTGAGAGCGGTCATGGGGGGTTCCTGATTTCGATTCTTGTTAGACGTTACTATTTTTTGTGGGGCGCCGCGACTGCGGCGTCCTCAGGCCGCCTTGGGTTTTGGCGGAAATTTCGGCGCGTGCAGACCCAGCTGCATGCCCTGGTGGACCATGCCCATGATGTCTTCGTGGGCCAGGTCGAACAGGCGCTTGAGGTTGGGCAGGACAAAGTACAGCGGTTGCAGGATATCGATGCGGTATGGCGTGCGCATTGCTTCCAGCGGATCGAAGGCCTGGTGCTCGGGCTCGCCGGACAGGCTGTACACGGTTTCCTTCGGCGAGGAGAGAATGCCGCCGCCGTAGATGCGCTGGCCTTCAGGGGTGTCGACCAGGCCGAACTCGATGGTCATCCAGTACAGGCGCGCCAGGTACACCCGTTCTTCCTTGGTTGCCTGCAGGCCGAGCTTGCCGTAGGTGTGGGTGAATTCGGCGAACCAGGGGTTGGTCAGCAGCGGGCAGTGGCCGAAGATCTCGTGGAAAATGTCCGGCTCTTGCAGGTAATCCAGTTCTTCGCGGGTACGAATAAAGGTCGCGACAGGAAACTGCTTGCTGGCCAGCAATTCGAAAAAGGTCTGGAACGGAATCAGTGCCGGAACCCGGGCAACTTGCCAGCCGGTGGTTTCGCCCAGGACTTTGTTGATTTCGTCGAGCTGGGGAATGCGGTCATGGGGCAGGCCGAGCTTGTCGATACCTTCCATGTACTCCGGGCACGCACGGCCCTCGAGCACTTTCAGCTGGCGAGTGATCAGCGTGTTCCACACCGCGTGTTCTTCAGCGGTGTAGTGGATAAACCCTTGCGCATCGGGCTCGCGGGCCACGTATTGCGTCTGCTTCATGCTGCTCTCCTGCAAAGGGATACGTTCTTGTTATGTCTTGCCTATGGACCTAGAAATACCCCGAAGCGTGCGCCCGTGCAGCAGGGTCCTGGACGAGCGGGTAGGAAAAATCGCTGCTTTTCGTAAAGTTTTCGTTACGCGAGACCGCCTATGGCGCGCCTATTGCGATTTCCCGGTTTGAAAAGCCCTGAAGCTGTCACATAATCTTGACGACTAACTTTGGGTGGCGGCAGAAAAATCCTCGCCACCCGCTGTCCATCTCCTTGTCCGGGCCTTTTTATGCGTATCAAAGTCCATTGCCAGAACCGCATCGGCATCCTGCGCGACATCCTCAACCTGCTGGTGGAGTACGGGATCAACGTCGCTCGCGGGGAGGTCGGCGGGGAGCACGGCAACGCGATCTACCTGCATTGCCCGAACCTGATCAATATCCAGTTCCAGGCGCTGCGGGCGAAGTTCGAGGCGATTACCGGGGTATTCGGGGTCAAGCGGGTAGGGCTGATGCCCAGCGAACGTCGGCACATGGAGCTCAATGCCTTGCTGGGGGCACTGGAGTTTCCGGTGCTGTCGATCGACATGGGCGGCTCGATCGTCGCGGCCAACCGTGCGGCGGCGCAATTGCTCGGGGTGCGGGTCGACGAAGTGCCGGGGATCCCACTGTCACGCTACGCCGAGGATTTCGACCTGCCGGAACTGGTGCGCGCCAACAAGTCGCGGATCAACGGCCTGCGGGTCAAGGTCAAGGGCGACGTATTCCTGGCCGATATCGCCCCCCTGCAGTCGGAGCATGACGACAGCGAGGCCATGGCCGGCGCGGTGCTGACCCTGCACCGGGCGGACCGGGTCGGTGAGCGCATCTACAACGTGCGCAAGCAGGAGTTGCGCGGCTTCGACAGCATTTTCCAAAGCTCCAAAGTGATGGCCGCGGTGGTCCGGGAGGCGCGACGCATGGCGCCCCTGGATGCGCCGCTGTTGATCGAGGGCGAGACCGGCACCGGCAAGGAACTGCTGGCGCGCGCCTGCCACCTGGCCAGCCCGCGTGGTCAGTCGCCGTTGATGGCGCTGAACTGCGCCGGGCTGCCGGAGTCGATGGCCGAGACTGAGTTGTTCGGCTACGGCCCCGGCGCGTTCGAAGGCGCACGGGCCGAAGGCAAGCTCGGGCTGTTGGAACTGACCGCAGGCGGTACGCTGTTTCTCGATGGCGTCGGCGAAATGAGCCCACGTTTGCAGGTGAAATTGCTGCGGTTCCTGCAAGACGGTTGCTTCCGCCGTGTGGGCAGCGATGAAGAGGTCTACCTGGATGTGCGGGTCATCTGTGCGACTCAGGTCGACCTCTCCGAACTGTGCGCCAGCGGTGAGTTCCGCCAGGACCTGTACCACCGTTTGAATGTCCTGTCGCTGCACATCCCTCCGTTGCGCGAGTGCCTCGACGGCCTGACACCGCTGGTGGAACACTTCCTCGACCAGGCCAGCCGGCAAATCGGTTGCCCTTTGCCGAAACTGGCGCCCGCGGCCATGGACCGGCTCAGTCACTACCACTGGCCGGGCAACGTCCGGCAACTGGAGAACGTGCTGTTCCAGGCGGTGTCGCTGTGCGAAGGCGGCACGGTCAAGGCCGAGCACATTCGCCTGCCGGACTACGGTGTGCGCCAGCCGCTGGGGGATTTTTCCCTGGATGGCGGACTGGATGACATTGTCGGGCGTTTTGAAAAAGCCGTGCTGGAGCGTTTGTATTCTGAACATTCCAGCAGTCGATTGCTCGGTAAACGCCTGGGGGTTTCCCACACCACTATTGCCAACAAGTTGCGCGAGTATGAAATCGGCAAACTTGAGCGCTAACTAAGTCGCCCTTGCATGCGCGGGCCTTAGTGGGCGAGGTGCCGCGCGATTAATGTTCATCATTGTTGAATGCGGGTTAATCCTGCTTGAACTTCCGCTGATCTGAATCATGGAAATTAGCAGGGCGGGCATCTAGTCTCAGTTCACTTTCTGGCAGGAGCCCTGGCCATGACGACGGTTGATGAGTCCGCTCTACGTGCGCGCAAGGAAAGGCGGCTGTTGCTGTTCCTGGTTGTGTTTCTTTTTCCCCTGCTGTCGGTGGTGATAGTGGGCGGCTACGGCTTTTTCGTCTGGTTCCTGCAAATGCTCCTCGGTCCTCCCGGGGCACCGCACTGATTGCTTGTCCACGTGCGTTTACAGGCAAGGAGTGTTGGCCATGGAACAAAAACTACACATCGCCAGTTTGATCGTGCAGGCCCGTGTCGAGATGTTCAGCGCGGTGAAGGCCAACTTGCGCCTGCTCCAGGGCGTTGAACTGCACCAGGAAAGCCCCGAGGGCAAAGTGGTGGTGGTCCTGGAAATGCACGGCGAGCCGCAGATTCTCCAGCGCATTGAACAGATTGGCCGCCTGCCCGGCGTGCTCAACGCCTCCCTGGTTTACCACGAGATCCTCGATCCGAGCGGAGAACACCCATGCCCATGACCCGTCGTGAATTCGTCAAGGCCCAGGCGGCCGGGATTGCCGCGGCGGCTGCCGGGCTGCCGGTGTTCACCTCGGCCAGCAACCTGATCACCGAGCAGGACATGGTCGCCCTGACCTGGAACAAGGCGCCGTGCCGGTTTTGCGGCACCGGTTGCAGCGTGATGGTGGCGACCAAGGACAACCGGGTGGTGGCGACCCACGGCGACGTCAAAGCCGAGGTCAACCGTGGCCTGAACTGCGTCAAGGGCTACTTCCTGTCCAAGATCATGTACGGCGTGGACCGCCTGACCCAGCCGCTGTTGCGCATGACCAACGGGCAATACGACAAGCAGGGTGAGTTCCAGCCGGTGTCCTGGGAACAGGCGTTTGATGTCATGGAGTTGAAGTTCAAGGAGGCGCTGAAAAACAAAGGCGCAGAGTCGATCGCCATGTTCGGCTCCGGACAATGGACCGTGTGGGAAGGCTACGCCGCCAACAAGTTGATGAAGGCCGGATTCCGCAGCAACAACCTCGACCCCAATGCCCGGCATTGCATGGCCTCGGCGGTCATGGGGTTCATGCGCACCTTCGGCATCGATGAGCCCATGGGCTGCTATGACGACATCGAGGTCACTGACGCGTTTGTGTTGTGGGGCTCGAACATGGCGGAGATGCACCCGATTCTCTGGAGTCGGGTCACGGACCGGCGCTTGAGCCAGCCCGAGGTCAAGGTGGTGGTGCTGTCGACCTTCGAGCACCGCAGCTTCGAGTTGGCCGATATTCCCATGGTGTTCAAGCCGCAGACGGACTTGTTGATCCTCAACTACATCGCCAACTACATCATTGAAAGCGGCTCGGTGAACAAGGAATTTGTCAGCCGGCACACCCGCTTCGCCAAGGGGGTCGATGACATCGGCTACGGCCTGCGCAGCGATCATCCGCTGGAACAACAGGCCAAAAATGCCGACAAGGCGAACACCTGGACCGACATCGACTTCGAGCAGTTTGCCGCCTTCGTCAAACCCTACACCCTGGAGCGCACCGCCAAGGAGACCGGGGTTCCGGCCGAGCGGCTCAAGGCGCTGGCGCAGTTGTATGCCGACCCGAAACGCAAGGTGGTGTCCTTCTGGACCATGGGCTTCAACCAGCACACACGCGGGGTGTGGGCCAACAACCTGATCTACAACATCCATTTGCTGACCGGCAAGATCAGCGAGCCGGGCAACAGCCCGTTCTCCCTGACCGGCCAGCCTTCGGCCTGTGGCACGGCGCGGGAAGTGGGGACCTTTTCCCACCGCCTGCCGGCAGACATGCTGGTCACCAACCCGGCACACCGCGCCACCGCCGAGAAAATCTGGAAACTGCCGGCCGGTACCATCAATCCCAAGGTGGGTTTCCACGCAGTGCAACAGAGCCGCATGCTCAAGGACAGCGTGGTCAACGTGTACTGGACCATGGCCAGCAACAACATGCAGGCCGGGCCCAACATCATGCAGGAAGTCTTGCCGGGCTGGCGTAACCCGCAGAACTTCGTGATCGTTTCCGACGTGTACCCCACGGTCTCCGCGCAGGCCGCCGACCTGATCCTGCCCACCGCCATGTGGGTGGAAAAGGAGGGGGCCTACGGCAATGCCGAGCGGCGTACCCAGTTCTGGCATCAACTGGTATCCGCCCCGGGGGAGGCCAAGTCCGATCTCTGGCAATTGGTGGAATTCTCCAAGCGCTTCACCACCGATGAGGTCTGGTCCGCGCAGTTGCTGGACAGTGCTCCAGAGTACAAAGGCAAGACCCTGTACGAGGTGCTGTTCAAGAACGGCAACGTCGACCAGTTCCCGATCGAGCAGATGGACTCGGCCTTTCAAAACGACGAAGCCAAGGATTTCGGGTTCTACCTGCAAAAAGGCCTGTTCGAAGAGTACGCCCAGTTCGGCCGGGGCCACGGTCATGACCTGGCGCCGTTCGATCGTTATCACACCGAACGCGGCCTGCGCTGGCCGGTGGTGGACGGCAAGGAAACCCGCTGGCGCTTCCGCGAGGGCCATGATCCCTACGTGGAGAAGGGCAGTGGCGTGCAGTTCTATGGCTACCCCGACAAGAAGGCGATCATCTTCGCGCTGCCCTACGAGCCGCCGGCGGAATCCCCTGATCAGGAGTTCCCGTTCTGGCTGAGCACCGGGCGGGTGCTCGAGCACTGGCACACCGGAACCATGACCCAGCGCGTCGAAGAACTCTACAAGGCGGTGCCCGATGCCCTGGTGTACATGCACCCGGCCGATGCCAAGGCGCTCAATGCCAGGCGAGGCAGTGAGGTCAAGGTGATCAGCCGACGCGGGGAAATGCGTGCGCGCATCGAAACCCGTGGGCGCAACAAGCCACCCCAGGGGCTGGTGTTCGTGCCGTTCTTCGACGCCAACCGTTTGATCAACAAGGTCACCCTCGATGCGACGGACCCGATCTCCAAGCAGACGGACTATAAAAAGTGCGCGGTCAGGATCGAGCTGATCAAGACTGCCTGAGGAGAGCTTTGATGACTGCTCGTACGCTGTCCTTGCTGGTTGCACTGCTGCTGGGCGTGTCCGCGGCCTACGCCACGGAGCCTGGGTATCCACTGGATGCGCCGGCTCCCGATGGCAGGCGTGCCGGCGGTACCCTGACCCAGGAGCTGCCGGCACCGCCCATCGCCGAGGAGGAGAACAAGGACCTCAAGCGTGAGCGCAATTACCCCGAACAGCCGCCGACCATTCCCCACAGCATTCGCGGTTATCACATCGACAAGAACAGCAACAAATGCCTGTCCTGCCACAGTCGGGCCAACAGCGCGCTGACCCAGGCGCCGATGATCAGCATCACCCACTACATGGACCGCGACGGCCAGGCGCTGGCTGCCGTTTCGCCGCGGCGCTACTTCTGCAACCAGTGCCACGTGCCGCAGCAAGACGTGAAGCCGTTGATCAACAACAGCTTCAAGAACATTGACCAGGTGCTGCAAGACGAAATCAACCGCAAGCAGAAACCCTGAGGAGTGGTCATGAAGTCATTGTGGGTACTGTTCAAAGACTACTGGCAGATCCTGCGTCGCCCCAGCGTTCACTACAGCCTGGGGTTCCTGACACTCGGCGGGTTTATTGCCGGGGTGATTTTCTGGGGCGGATTCAACACCGCGCTGGAGGCGACCAATACCGAGAAGTTCTGCATCTCCTGCCATGAAATGCGCGACAACGTGTTTGTCGAGCTGCAGGAAACCATTCACTACACCAACCGCTCAGGGGTGCGCGCCACCTGTCCCGACTGCCACGTACCGCACGAGTGGACCCACAAGATCGCGCGCAAGATGCAGGCGTCAAAAGAGGTCTGGGGCAAGGTGTTCGGCACCATCAACACCCGCGAGAAGTTTCTCGGCATGCGCCGCGAACTGGCCGAGCACGAGTGGGCCCGCCTCAAGGCCAACGACTCTCGCGAGTGCCGCAATTGTCACAACTTCGAGTTCATGGATTTCACCCGCCAGGGCAAGCGCGCCGCCAACATGCACTCCACGTCCCTGGCCAGCGGCGAGGCGACCTGCATCGACTGCCACAAAGGCATCGCCCACAAGCTGCCCGACATGAGCGGCGTCAAGGGTTGGTAGCCCTCCTGTCCGGCGCATTGCCGTAAAGCGGCATAAGCGCGCCGGTTTTTCGTCTCTGCCGTCTGCCATCTTCTTCCTCTGGATCGACCCAAGTCCTGTGTTTAAAGGACCTGGGGCCTCTGCGCGCAAGTTGGTCTGCAAATTGCTAAAGCCTTGCCAGTACAGCAGTGGGCGGCAAACGTCCGGCATGCAGAGGAAAGACTGTGGACAAGTACCTTTATGTGGCCATGACCGGCGCCAGCCAGAACGCGCTGGCGCAAAAGGCCCATGCCAACAACCTGGCCAACATCTCCACCAACGGTTTCCAGAAAGACCTGGAGCAGGCGCGGTCGATGCCGGTGTTTGGCGACAGCTTTCCGGCGCGGGCCTTTGCCCTGTCCGAACGTCCGGCCACCGACTTCAGTCCGGGCTCGCTGGTGGAAACCGGGCGTGACCTCGACGTGGCGGTCAGCGGCAACGGTTGGATTGCCGTGCAGAACCCCGACGGCAACGAAAGTTATGTGCGCACCGGCAGCCTGAATGTCGATGCCCTGGGTGTGTTGCGTGCCGGCAACGGCATGCCGGTGATGGGCAATGGCGGACCGATTGCCGTGCCGCCCGAGCAGAAGATCGAAGTCGGCCAGGACGGCACCATCAGTATCCGCGCCATGGGTGAAGGCCCGCGCGTGATGGCCGAAGTTGACCGCATCAAGCTGGTCAACCCGGACCTGAAGAACATGACCAAGGGCCTCGACGGTTCGATCCACACCAAGGACGGCCAGCCCGCGCCGGCCGATGCCAACGTGCAGCTGGTGTCGGGTTTCCTGGAGTCGAGCAACGTCAACGCGGTGGAAGAAATGACCTCGGTGCTGGCCCTGGCCAAGCAGTTTGAGCTGCACGTCAAAATGATGAACACCGCCAAAGAAGACGACCAGGCCATGGCTCGGGTCTTGCAGATCAGCTAATTATCAGAACGTCGCGCCGTAAAACAGGCGCACGAGGAGAATCGAATGCTTCCGGCTCTATGGGTTGCCAAAACAGGCCTGTCCGCCCAGGACACCAACCTGACGACCATTTCCAACAACCTGGCCAACGTCTCGACCACGGGCTTCAAGCGTGACCGTGCCGAGTTCCAGGACCTGCTGTACCAGATCAAGCGCCAGCCGGGCGCCCAGTCGACCCAGGACAGCGAACTGCCGTCGGGCCTGCAACTGGGTACCGGTGTGCGTATCGTCGGCACCCAGAAAAACTTCACCGCCGGCAGCCTGCAAACCACCGAGCAGCCGCTGGACATGGCCATCGACGGTCGTGGCTTTTTCCAGGTCCTGCAGCCGGACGGGACGACCTCCTACACCCGTGACGGGACCTTTCACCTGGACTCCAACGGCCAGATCGTGACCGCCAGCGGCTATGCCCTGGAGCCGGCCATTGTCATCCCCGCCGAAGCCCAGACCTTCACCGTGGGCCGCGACGGCACCGTGTCGATCACCATCGCCGGCAACCCGGCCGCCCAGGTGATCGGCAACCTGCAAACCGCCGACTTCATCAACCCGGCCGGCCTGCAGGCCACCGGCAACAACCTGTTCCTGGAAACTGCCGCCAGCGGTGCGCCACAGATCGGCACCCCAGGCCTGAACGGTTTCGGTACCACCCTGCAAAGCACCCTGGAAACCTCCAACGTCAGCACCGTGGAAGAGATGGTCAACATGATCACCACGCAACGTGCCTACGAGATGAACTCCAAAGTCATCTCCACTGCCGACCAGATGCTTTCGTTCGTCACGCAGAATCTGTAATCAAGTCTATGGGGCGGCCTGAGGCCGCCTGCAACACCGTGAGGTTAGGGTCATGAATCGCTTTGTATCTGTTCTCGCATTGAGTGGGATCGCCGTGCTCGCGGGCTGCGTCGGGCCGACGCCGAAACCCAATGACCCTTACTACGCCCCGGTGTTGCCGCGCACGCCTTTGCCGGCGGCGGCCAACAATGGCTCGATCTACCAGGCCGGCTTCGAGCAGAACCTGTACAGCGACCGCAAGGCGTTCCGGGTCGGTGACATCATCACCATCACCCTCAACGAGAAAACCCAGGCCAGCAAGAACGCCAACTCGCAAGTGGGCAAGACCAGCAAGGCCAACATCGGCCTGACCTCGTTGTTCGGCTCGGTGCCCAACACCAACAACCCGTTCGGCAGTGGCGACCTGAGCCTGGACGCCGGCTACAGCGGTGACCGCGCGACCAAGGGCGACAGCAAGGCCGGGCAGGGCAACAGCCTGACCGGTTCAATCACAGTGACCGTGGCCGACGTGTTGCCCAACGGCATCATTGCCGTGCGCGGCGAGAAGTGGATGACCCTCAACACCGGCGACGAGCTGGTGCGCATTGCCGGCCTGGTGCGCGCCGACGATATTTCCACCGATAACACCGTGTCCTCGACCCGGGTCGCCGACGCGCGCATCACCTACTCGGGCACCGGCTCGTTTGCCGATGCGAGTCAGCCAGGCTGGTTCGACCGTTTTTTCCTAAGCCCGCTGTTCCCTTTCTAGGTGATGACTCTCTCCATGCTGAACTTCAAGCACCTGCTGGCGGCCGCGTTGTTGCTGGGCACTTCCCTGGGCGTGCAGGCCGAGCGGTTGAAGGACATCGCCAGTATCTCCGGCGTGCGTTCCAACCAGTTGATCGGCTATGGCCTGGTCGTCGGCCTCAATGGCACGGGTGACCAGACCACCCAGACCCCGTTCACCCTGCAGACCTTCAACAACATGCTCTCGCAGTTCGGCATCAAGGTGCCGCCGGGTTCGGGCAACGTGCAGTTGAAGAACGTCGCCGCGGTGTCGATCAGTGCCGATTTGCCAGCGTTCGCCAAGCCTGGGCAGCAGGTCGACATCACCGTGTCCTCCATCGGCAACTCCAAGAGCCTGCGTGGCGGCACCTTGCTGCTGACCCCGCTCAAGGGGATCGACGGCAACGTCTATGCGGTGGCCCAGGGCAACCTGGTGGTGGGTGGTTTTGACGCCGAAGGTCGTGACGGTTCGAAGATCACCGTCAACGTGCCCTCGGCCGGTCGCATCCCTGGCGGCGCCTCGGTGGAGCGCGCGGTGCCGAGTGGGTTCAACCAGGGCAACAGCCTGACCCTCAACCTCAACCGTTCGGACTTCACCACGGCCAAGCGCATCGTCGACAAGATCAACGGCCTGCTCGGCCCGGGCGTTGCCCAGGCCATCGATGGCGGTTCGATTCGCGTCAACGCGCCACTGGATCCGAGCCAGCGGGTCGACTACCTGTCGATCCTGGAAAACCTCGAAGTCGACCCCGGCCAGGCCGTGGCCAAGGTCATCATCAACTCGCGCACCGGCACCATCGTGATTGGCCAGAACGTCAAGGTGTCGCCGGCGGCCGTGACCCACGGCAGCCTGACCGTGACCATCACTGAAGACCCGATTGTCAGCCAGCCGGGGGCGTTCTCCAACGGCCAGACGGCGGTGGTGCCGCGCTCCAATGTCAACGCGCAGCAGGAAGCCAAGCCGATGTTCAAGTTCGGCCCGGGCACCACCCTCGACGAAATCGTGCGAGCGGTGAACCAGGTCGGCGCAGCACCGGGTGACTTGATGGCCATCCTCGAAGCCTTGAAACAGGCCGGCGCGCTGCAAGCCGACCTGATCGTGATCTAAGGTGACGAACATGGACATGCGCAAGAGCGGCCTGGTCAGCAGCAGCGATTCGGCGGCCTACTCCGACCTCAACCGGCTGAACCAGCTCAAGGTCGGCGACAAGAACAGCGACGGCAACATGCGCAAGGTGGCGCAGGAGTTCGAATCGCTGTTCCTCAACGAAATGCTCAAGTCCATGCGCTCGGCCACCGACGCGCTGGGCCAGGACAACCCACTGAACACTGCAGCGGCCAAGCAGTATCAGGAAATGTACGACCAGCAACTGGCGGTTTCCATGTCCCGCGAGGGCGGTGGCATTGGCCTGGCCGATGTGTTGATGCGCCAGATGTCGAAGAACAAGCCGCTGGCCCCCGGCGAGGCAGCCGCGTTGTCGGCGGCCAAGCAGGAAGCCGCCAAGGCGGCGGTGCAGACGCCGATTGCCGCCGGCACGGTGGCCACTGACGGGCCGCTGTCGCGCCTCAATGGCCAGCGCCCGTTGTGGGCCTCGCGCGCGATCAATCCACCCCAAGCCGCAGAGCAGGGCGTGCACGGCAATGACATGGCGCTGATCAACCAGCGGCGCCTGGCCCTGCCGCCGAAGCTGGCGGATCGTCTGTTGGCGGGGCTGGTGCCGTCGGCCAGCGGGACGGCGGCCACGACCGCCACCACCACCTTGCCCAACCGTGCGACCCGTGACGGCAATGCGCTGGTCAAGGGTGACTGGCAGCCGGCGCAGAGCTATTCCGCCGAGCGCGGGCGCCTGCAGGTCTATGGTCGCGCGATGGCGCAGCCACCGCTGGCTCCGGCGCCCAAAGCCTTCAACTCGCCGGACCAGTTCATCACCACCATGTTGCCGATGGCGCAGCAGGCGGCCGACCGTATCGGCATCGATCCGCGTTACCTGGTGGCCCAGGCCGCCCTGGAAACCGGCTACGGCAAATCAGTGATGCGCACCGCCGACGGCACCAGCAGTCACAACCTGTTCGGGATCAAGACCGGCAGCACCTGGAAGGGGGCGCAGGCCCGGGCCATCACCAGCGAATTCCGCAATGGCGAGATGGTCAAGGAGACGGCCGAGTTCCGTTCCTACGCCTCCTACCAGGACAGTTTCCATGACCTGGTGACCCTGCTGCAGAGCAACAATCGTTATCAAGAAGTGCTGAAGTCGGCCGATAACCCCGAACAGTTTGTGCGTGAGCTGCAAAAGGCCGGGTACGCCACCGACCCGAACTACGCCAGCAAGATTTCGCAGATTGCCAAACAAATGAAGAGCTATGAGCACTACGCCTCGGCGGGCTCTTCCACGAATTTATAAGGTCTGAACCATGAGCTTGATCAATATCGGGATGTCGGGTCTGAATGCGAGCCAGGCGGCGTTGGCCACAGTCGGCAATAACATTGCCAACGCCAATGCTGCGGGCTACTCGCGTCAACAAATCGTCCAGGGTAGTGCAGGCTCGCAACAGGTCGGTGGCGTGTTCATCGGGACCGGCACGACCCTGGCGGATGTGCGCCGGGTGTACAACGCCTACATCGATGCGCAGTTGCAGACCACCACCTCGCTCAATGGTGATGCCCAGGCCTATCTCGATCAGATCGGCGCGGTCGACAAGTTGCTGTCGGATAAAAACACCGGGGTTTCTGCCGCCCTCGGCAGCTTCTTTGCCTCGCTGCAAACTGCAGCCGGCGCCCCCGGCGACATGTCGGCGCGGCAGTTGCTGCTGACCAACGCGCAGACCTTGAGCAACCGCTTCAATGCGATCTCCAGCCAGCTCACGCAACAGAATGACGGCATCAACAGCCAACTGACCACCCTGGCCTCGATGGTCAACCAGCACACCGCGACCATTGCCTCGCTCAACCAGCAGATTACCCAGGCCAGCACCTCCGGCAGCACCCCGAACAACCTGCTGGATGCGCGCAACGAAGCGGTTCGCTCGTTGAACGAGCTGGTGGGGGTCAAGGTGCAGGAGCACGACGGGGTCTACGACATCTCGTTGGGCACGGGCCAGACGCTGGTCACGGGCAACACCTCCAACACCTTGTCGGCGGTGCCGGGCAAGACCGACAAAAGCCAGTACAGCCTGCAGATCGACTACCCGCAATCGAGCCTCGAGGTGACCTCGGTCGTCACGGGCGGCAAGATGGGCGGTCTGATCCGCTACCGCAACGACGTGCTGACGCCGGCCATCAACGACCTGGGGCGCACCGCGCTGGTGGTCTCCGATGCGTTCAACAAGCAACTGGGCCAGGGCCTGGATGCCAATGGCGAGTTCGGCTCCTCGTTGTTCAACAACATCAACAGTGCGCAGGCAATCAGCCAGCGCAGCCTGGCCACCACCGGTAACAGCGCCGGTTCCGGCAACCTGGACGTGACCATCGGCGACAGCAGCGCGTTGACCGCCTATGACTACCAGGTGACGTTCACCAGCGACAAGAACTACAGCGTCAAGCGTTCCGACGGCACCACCCTGGGGCCCTTCGATGTCACCAAGACTCCGCCGGACATAATTGACGGCTTCACCCTCACGCTCAATGGCGGCGGCTTGAGTGCCGGCGACAGCTTCAAGGTCAGCCCGACCCGCACTGGCGCCAGCGACCTCAGCGTGCAGTTGAAAGACCCCAACAAACTGGCGTTCGCCGGGCCGTTGCTGGCGGACAAAGGCAGCTCCAACTCCGGCACGGGTGCCTTGAGCAGCCCGAACCTGTCGTCGATGCTGGATATCTACGGCGGCGCGGACCTGGGCCAGTTGCAGAGCCAGATCGAAGGGGCGATGCCGGTGCGGATCGCCTTCGACGAGGCGAAGGATGGTACCCAGACCTATCGCGTGCTGAACGAGGCGGGCACCGAAATCGGCAAGGGCAGCATTGTGCCCGGCCAGGACAACAAGCTGACGATCAATGTGCCGGTGCTCGATGCGGCCGGCAATCCGGTGAAGAACGCCGATGGCACGGCCAAGACCATTGGTTTCGATACCACGGTCAGCGGCTCGCCGGGCAAGGGCGACAGCTTTGACATCAAGTTCAACAAGGACGGCAAGGCGGACAACCGCAATGCCAACGAAATGCTCGCCCTGCAGACCAAGGCCACCGTTGGCGCCAGCGGCGGCAATGCCGGCGTCAGCATGGGGCAGGCCTACAGCCAGTTGGTGTCCACCGTCGGGGGCAAGGCCAGCCAGGCCAGTGTCGACGGCACGGCCAACAACGCCGCGCTGGCCTACGCCAAGTCCAGCCGCAGCTCGGTTTCGCAGGTCAACCTGGATGAAGAAGCCAGCGACCTGATCAAGTTCCAGCAGTACTACACCGCGTCGTCGCAGATCATCAAGGTCGCGCAGGACACGTTCTCGACACTGATCAACAGTCTTTAAGGGAGTCCTTGACGATGCGTATTTCTACCGCTCAGTTCTTTGAGACCAGCACGACCAAGTACCAGAACAACTTCTCCTCGGTGGTCAAGACCCAGGAGCAGATCGACTCCGGTGTGCGGATCCAGACCGCCGCGGATGATCCGGTGGGGGCTGGCCGCTTGCTGCAATTGCAGCAGCAGAAAGACATGCTGCTGCAGTACGCCGGCAACATGAACAGCATCAAGTCGTCGCTGACCAATCAGGAAAGCGTGCTCGACAGCATCAACACCGCCTTGCAGAAGGTCAGCGAGTTGGCCTTGCAGTCGGGTGGCGGGGTGATCAGCGATGCGGACCGCAAGTCGATCGCTGACGAGCTGGGCAACATCGAAGAACAAGTGTTCAGCCTGCTCAACAGCAAGGATGAGTCGGGCAACTACATGTTTTCCGGTTCCAAGACCGACGTCGCGCCTTATGTGCGCAACAACGACGGCACCTACACCTACCAGGGTGACGATACCCAGCTCAACCTGCAGGTCTCGGACACCCTGAGCCTGGCGGCCAGCAACACCGCCAAGAGCATCATGGAAGGTTCGGTGAATACCGGTCGCACCCAGGCGGTCCTGCAGCCACCGTCGGTCAACGACGGCAAGGTCGCGGTCTCCGATGGCCTGATCAGCTCCAACCAGACCTTCAACAAAAGCTTCGCCGAAGGCCAGCCGTACACGCTGGAGTTCACCAGCAGCACCCAGTACATCCTCAAGGACGCAACCGGCAAGGATGTGACCGCAGAAGTGCCGGGCAATGGCCAATTCGACTCGACGAAGGAGGGCGCCCACAGCGTCAACCTGCGCGGGGTGAAGTTCGACATCAACCTGAATCTGGCGGACGTGCCTGCGGCCGACCTGGATGCGGCAGTCAAGGGGCATGTATTCACCCTGGAAGCCAAGCCGGACAGCTTCAACGCCTCCCGCAGCCCCGGCAATCCGTCGACGGCCCAGGTCACCGGCGCCACCGTGACCGATGCCAAGGCCTACGGCGACAGCTTTCCGGGCAATGGCGCGGTGATCAAGTTCACCAGCGACACCGAGTATGAGGTCTATGCCCAGCCGCTGAGTGCCAACAGCAAGGTCATCGGCAAGGGCAGCCTGAGCGCTGCTGGCGACTCGCTGACGGCGGTGGGGGTCAAGTTCGATCTCAGTGGTGCGGTGAAGTCCGGCGATCAGTTCGTGGTCGGCGCCAACAACCATCAGACCCAGAGCGCGCTGGATACCATCAGTCAGTTGCGCCAGGCCCTGGCAACGCCGAGCGATGGAGACCTGGTTGCCCAGCAAAAGCAGAAGAATGCGATCAACTCGGCCATTGGCAACCTGCAGAACGCCAGTGCCGGGATCGACAACGCCCGCGGCTCCATCGGCGCGCGCCTGAAGGCGATCGACATCCAGGCCAGCGAAAACGTCAGCATGGGCCTGGCCAACGACTCGACCATGGCCGCTATTGGCAACACCGACATGGCCAGTGCCTCGATCGAGCTGAGCTTCCAGAAAGCCATGCTCGAAGCCTCCCAGCTGGCCTTTGTGAAAATCTCCCAGTTGAGCCTGTTCAACAAACTTTGATCCCTGCCTGAATGCCGGCCCACCCTGATTTAGGGAGTGGGCCGGTGCTGCTTCAAATCCGCGCTTTTCCCGCCTCATCCCCGCCTGTTTGCCGGCGTTCGCCTGGCTGACGCTCTGCGCGCGGCTGTTTGCGTGGCGGATTGTTTTAGCCCCTGCACACAAAATAGAGTGACCTATGAGTCATAAAGCGCATCTTCACTGTATCGTGTGAAAAGGGTGGGATGGGTGCCCGCTGTTCGCTGGGTTGATTTTCATGATTTTGGCACCCGTGTCTGGCGCAGTTTTGTGGGCCAACCCCCTTTGTTATCAGTGCCTCTCGATCCTGCGAGCGGTGATCTCCAGTTATTCTGTTTTGGGAAGCCACAATGATTGGCATTAAAAGCATCGCCAGTTACGTGCCAGTGAGCGGGCTTGATAACTACGCTCAGGGCGCGAAATTCGCCAAGGATGAAGAGTTCATTTTAGGCAAGATTGGCTCGGCCTTTCTGCCGCGCATGGATGCCGGCCAGGAAACCTCCGATCTGTGCGTGGAGGCTGCCAATGCGTTGTTCGCCAACAACCCGCAACTGGACCGTCAAGCCATCGACGTGCTGATAGTGGTCACGCAGAACGGCGACGAAGAAGGTTTGCCCCATACCTCGGCCATCGTCCAGGACAAACTGGGCCTGTCGACCCGGGTTGCCGCGTTCGACGTCTCCCTGGGCTGCTCCGGTTACGTCTACGGCCTGTATGCCATCAAGGGGTTCATGGAGGCGGCGGGCCTGAAGAACGGTTTGCTGATTACCGCTGATCCTTATTCGAAGATCGTCGACCCGGAAGACCGCAACACCACCATGCTGTTCGGTGATGCGGCCACCGCCACCTGGATGGGCGAAGACGCTGCCTGGCAACTGGGCAAGGCCAAGTTCGGCACCGACGGTTCCGGCGCGCCGCACCTGAAGGTCAGCGACGGCGTGTTCTACATGAACGGTCGCCAAGTGTTCAACTTCGCCTTGCTCAAGGTTCCGGCGCACTTGCACGAACTGCTGGATGACTCGGGCCTCAAGTCCGAAGACATCGACGCTTTCTGCATTCACCAGGGCAGCGCGGCGATTGTCGATGCCGTGGCGCGACGTTTCGAAGGCGAGCCGGAGAAGTTCATCAAGGACATGGTCGAGACCGGCAACACCGTGTCTTCGAGCATCCCGCTGCTGCTGGAAAAACACATGCTCGACTCCACCTGGAAGCGTGTGGCAATCAGTGGTTTTGGCGTAGGCCTGTCCTGGGGCTCGGCGATCATCCATCGCCCGTGACCCGCTAGCATCCGCTAAAAAAACGCCCATGGCCGCGAGGTCATGGGCGTTTTTTATTGCCTGGGGTTTGCCGCTGTCGAGGCCCGGCTCAATCCCAGCTATGACTCGCGCCAAGCGGCCTAAGGCCTTGAAACATTGGGGGGTGGCACGTTGCTAGTAAAAAATTTGAAAAAAGCCCTCAAGCAACCTGCATTGACGACGATAACTATTACGAAGGTTCTCTAGGCCACACCCGGCGGTTGCCAGGGCCGGAAGCCGCAGCACCCAACCAACGAGGAATTCGTCATGGCTTTATCTGTAAACACCAACATCACCTCCCTGGGCGTTCAGAAAAACCTGAACAAGGCTTCCGACGCTTTGAGCAACTCGATGAACCGTCTGTCCTCGGGCCTGAAAATCAACAGCGCCAAGGACGACGCCGCTGGCATGCAGATCGCCAACCGTCTGGGCAACCAGGTTAAAGGTCTGAACGTTGCCATCGCCAACGCCAACAACGGCGTGTCGATCGCACAGACCGCTGAAGGCGCCATGCAAGAATCCACCAACACCCTGCAGCGTCTGCGTGAGCTGGCTTTGCAGTCTGCGAACGGTGATAAAAGCGACGCTGACCGTGTTTCCCTGCAGCAGGAGTTCACCGCGAAAGTCGGCGAACTGACCCGTATCGCCAACACCACCACCTTCGGTGGTCGTAACCTGCTGGACGGTTCGTTCAGCAACATCGCATTCCAGATCGGCGCCAACGCCAACGAAACCATCTCGTTCGGCATGACCGACATCAGCGCTACCGCTCTGAAAGGCGAGTACAGCGAAGCCACTGTAAACGGCAAGGCGATGGCTGGTCTGACTGCTACCGCTACTGGTTCGGTATTGGGTGGTTCGACTGGTACTGGTGCAGCAGTAGCGGCCCTGAACGTTGCTGGTCCAGGTGCTGGTTTGGCTGCAGCAGCTTCGATCACCGTAAATGGCACTAAAGTCGACTTCGCTACTGCTGACCTGGGTGATGATATTGCTCAAAAGCTGAATGATGCGGGCATTTCGGGTGTGACTGCGTCCTGGGACGATGCCACCAACAAGCTGACCCTCAATTCGACTTCCACTCTGGAAGTTACCGGTGCAGCGGCTGACCTCACGGCTGTAGGTATGACCGCCATTGCTGCTGGTGGCAAAATTCCTTCCGCCGTCAGCGACGGCACCACCTTGCTGGGGCAAGGCGGCACCGTCAATGTCAACGGCAAAGACGTGGTCTGGGCTGCTGGCGCGGACATTGATAGTGTTCTGACCGACATCAAAGCGGTAACCGGTATTGGTGACGCGACCATCGGCAAAGACGGTCGCATCCAAGTGACCTCCAAAGACGGCAACGATGTTGTCCTGAAAAACGTCAGCAGCGGCGCGCTGTCGACTCTGGGTCTGACCTCGGGTACTTCGCAAGCCAAGCTGGGTTCGGACACTTCGATCAGCTTGAACGGCGTTGAAGTCAAGTTCAAGAAAGGTGACACCACTGATGCGATCGTTTCCTCGATCAACAGTGCAAGCACCGGCGTAACTGCCAGCAAGAACTCGGACGGCACCCTGGGCCTGTTCTCCAAGAAAGACATCGTCATCGCCGACGGTAGCGCTGGCACCGGCATGACCGCTCTGGGTCTGACTTCCGGCACTACCAACTCCACTACTCTGGAAACCACCGTTTCCAACCTGAGCATCCTCAGTGCCGCCAGCTCGCAGCAAGCGATCCAGGCACTGGACGGCGCCATGCAGCAGATCGACAGCCAGCGTTCGCAGCTGGGTGCGGTGCAAAACCGTTTCGCCAGCACCGTGGCCAACCTGCAGAGCATTTCGCAGAACTCCACTGCCTCCAAAGGCCGTGTAGAAGACGCCGACTTCGCTTCCGAAGCCGCTGAACTGACCAAGCAACAAACCCTGCAACAGGCTTCCACTGCGATCCTGTCCCAGGCCAACCAACTGCCATCCGCTGTACTGAAGCTGCTTCAGTAATATCGGCCGCGGTTAACTAACGGAAGGGCGCGTCTACGTGCCCTTCCGTTTTTTCGGTTATGAGGTGATGACATGGACATGAGCATCAAGCTGAACACGTCTTATCCCAATGGCCTCGCCCAGGCCGGCGGTGTGCCTGCCCATCAGGCCGCACCTGCGTCAGCGGCTACCCCGGCAGCCAGCGAGGAGCCACAGCGCGTGGCCCTGGAAAAGGCCGTCACGGATATCCGCGAGTTTGTACAGGCAACCCAACGTAACCTGAATTTTTCCATCGACGACTCTACCGGCCAGGTAGTGGTCAAGGTGATCGCCACCGACAGTGGTGAAGTGATTCGACAGATTCCATCGGAAACCGCGCTGAAGCTGGCGCAGAATTTGAGCGATGCCGGCAGCCTGCTGTTCCAGACCCAGGTGTGAGCTGGCACGAAATGTGTTTCTGACTGCTGCTTAGGGGTATCTGTGCCAATAAAGCGGCAGCCACAGGACAAGGAGAATAGCAATGGCGAGTTCAACGATTTCCGGCCCGGGTTCGGGCTACGACACCCAGGCCATCGTCAAGGCGTTGGTGGGGGCCGAGAAGGCGCCCAAGCAAGCCCAGATCACCGATCAGCAAAAAGACACGACCATCAAATTGTCGGCGGTCGGCACGGTGAAGAGCTCGCTGGAGTCCTATCGGGCGGCCATCGCCAAGTTGAACAACGTGGCCGCATTCAACGGCCTCGCTGCTACCTCGTCCGAAGACAAGAACATCAAGGTTACCCTCGGTGATGGCGCCTCCAGCGGCAAGTACGTGGTGGTGGTCAACGAACTGGCAACGGCTTCGAAAGTCACCAGCAAGGTGTTCGAGGGTGGGGCGTCGGGCAAGGCCAATGCCACCGACGAAGTCCAGACCCTGACCATTAACCAGGGTGACAAAAGCTACGACGTATTGGTGCCGGGCGGCGCGACCCTGCAGCAGGTGCGTGAGTCGATCAACACCCAGCTCTCGGCCCAGGGCATCAGTGCCAACGTCTTGACCGACGTGAATGGCGGGCGTCTGGTGATCGGTTCGAATACCACCGGTGTCGACACCGACATCACCCTTAGCGGCGACTCGGACCTGGTCCAGGGCTATGACAAGGGGCAGCCCGCGCAGAATGCCAAGTACAGCATCGACGGCATCGCGATGGAGTCCACCAGCAACAAGGTGACGTCCGCCATCAGTGGCGTGACCCTGGAGCTGCTGGCCAAGGACAAGGACAAGCCGGTCACCGTCAATGTGGCGAGCAACACCGATACCCTGAAGACCTCGGTGCAGTCCTTCGTCACCGCCTACAACGCGTTGATGACCAGCATCAATACCCAGACCAAGGTTACCGCCACCGGCGATTCGGCGACCACCACTGCGGGCGCCCTGACCGGCGACGCTTCGATGCGGCAACTGGTGAATAATCTGCGCAGCGAGCTGGTCAACAGTTCCGGTTCGGGTTCCATGAGCAGCCTGGCGCAGATGGGTATCACCACTGACCTGAAGACCGGCCTGCTGAGCCTGGATGACAAGACCTGGGACAAGGCGGTGGTCAAGGGCGCGGGAGACATCGCCAAGATGTTTACCGGCGATAACGGCCTGGTGGCGCGCATGACCAAGGCCACCGAGACCTATGTGGGCAGCACCGGGACGCTGGCGACCCGGGTGACCGACCTCAACACCAAGTTGACCGACCTCACCACCCAGCAGGCTGAGCTGGATCGGCGCATGGAGAGCTTGCAGAAAACCCTGACTGCCAAGTACACGGCCATGGACACCATGATCGCCCAGATCAACGCCAGCAGCTCCAGCATCATGACCACCCTCAACTCGCTGAACAATCCGAAGTCGGACTGATAGCCTGGGGCGCGCAAGCGCCCCGTGACGGTGGGCGCGATTAAAGTTTTCCTGGCGACAGTCGAGAAACTGGTTAGACAAAACCTACTCGCCTGTGGCCTGTACCGAGGTAGCAACATGAACCCTATGAAAGCCCTGCGTGCGTACCAGAAGGTCAATTCCCACGCGCAGATCTCCGAAGCCAGCCCCCATCGCCTGATCCAGATGTTGTACGAGGGTGGCCTCGATCGCCTGGCCCAGGCCAAGGGCGCACTGGTGCGTGGTGATATCCCGCAGAAGTGCCTGATGCTCACCAAGGCCGTCGACATCATCACCGGTCTGCGCCAGGGCCTGGATGAAGAGAAAGCCGAGGACCCGGCGACAATCCAGCAACTGGCCAGCCTCTACGACTACATGAGTGCCCAGCTGTTGCAGGCCAACATCAGCAATGACCCGGAAGTCATCGACGAAGTCGCCCGCCTGCTGATCACCCTGAAAAGCGGCTGGGACGGGATCGCCTCACAAGAGATAGCGCAATAGGCCCGTGGGCCTGAGGATGATGTCATGAGCCAAGCCCTGCAACGCATTGAGCAAACCCGCGAGGCCCTGGTCGAGGCGCTGGCTGAGCGCGACTGGCAGGCCATCGGTGAGCTCGACGTCGCCTGTCGCAGTTGCGTTGACGACGTACTGAGCGAGGCGCCGGTGGATGAGCAGGCGCTGCGCGAGAACCTGCAGAGCCTGCTGGTGGTCTACAAGCGGCTGCTGGATGTGGCGATGGACGAGCGTCAGGCGATAGTCAACGAGATGTCTCAGATCAGACAAGCTAAGGGCGCGGCAAAGGTTTACCATCTGTTCGGTTAACGCTTTGGTTAATCAGCTTGTCCGGGCATATGCGCCATAAATTTGACTATGCACGGTTTTTTGACTTAACTAGTGGCTGTTTGCAGATTTCAGACGTCTACAAGGCTTAACGTGCCTGCAGGCGTCTAGCTTGCCTTCTTATTTCGGGCATTGAGTTGACTAGGGAAGTTGCTATTGCATGTGGCGTGAAACCAAAATTCTGCTGATTGATGACGATAGCGTCCGCCGCCGCGACCTGGCGGTGATTTTAAATTTTCTCGGTGAAGAAAACTTACCCTGCGCAAGCTATGACTGGCAGCAGGCTGTCGGCTCTTTGTCGTCTAGTCGTGAAGTCATCTGTGTCCTGATCGGGACGGTCAATGCACCTGGTTCGTTGTCGGCTCTGTTAAAGACACTCGCAACCTGGGATGAGTTCCTTCCTGTTTTGCTGATGGGCGATAATTGTGCCCAGGACTTGCCCGACGACCAGCGTCGTCGGGTGTTGTCGACCCTGGAAATGCCTCCCAGCTACAGCAAGTTGCTTGATTCGCTGCACCGCGCCCAGGTCTATCGCGAGATGTACGACCAGGCCCGCGAACGCGGTCGCCATCGTGAACCCAATCTGTTTCGCAGCCTCGTCGGCACCAGCCGGGCGATCCAGCACGTGCGTCAGATGATGCAGCAAGTGGCCGACACCGACGCCAGCGTGCTGATCCTCGGCGAGTCGGGCACCGGCAAGGAAGTGGTCGCGCGCAACCTGCACTATCACTCCAAGCGCCGTGACGCGCCGTTCGTGCCGGTCAACTGTGGCGCGATCCCGGCCGAGTTGCTGGAAAGCGAATTGTTCGGTCACGAGAAGGGCGCCTTTACCGGGGCGATCACCAGCCGTGCCGGGCGTTTTGAGCTGGCCAACGGCGGCACCCTGTTCCTCGACGAGATCGGCGACATGCCGCTGCCGATGCAGGTCAAGCTGCTGCGGGTATTGCAGGAGCGCACCTTCGAACGCGTGGGCAGCAACAAGACCCAGAGCGTCGACGTGCGGATCATTGCCGCGACCCACAAGAACCTCGAAAGCATGATCGAGGTCGGCAGCTTCCGCGAAGACCTGTACTACCGCTTGAACGTCTTCCCGATCGAAATGGCCCCCCTGCGTGAGCGGGTCGAAGACATCCCGTTGCTGATGAACGAGTTGATCTCGCGCATGGAGCACGAAAAACGCGGCTCGATCCGCTTCAACTCGGCGGCAATCATGTCGCTGTGTCGCCACGGCTGGCCGGGCAACGTCCGCGAGCTGGCCAACCTGGTGGAGCGCATGGCGATCATGCACCCGTACGGGGTGATCGGCGTGGTCGAGTTGCCGAAGAAATTCCGCTACGTCGACGACGAAGACGAGCAGTTGGTCGACAGCCTGCGCAGTGACCTTGAAGAGCGGGTGGCCATCAACGGCCATGCCCCGGACTTCAACGCCAATGCCTTGCTGCCACCTGAAGGCCTGGACCTCAAGGACTACCTCGGTGGCCTGGAGCAGGGCTTGATCCAGCAGGCCCTGGACGATGCCAATGGCATCGTCGCCCGTGCGGCCGAACGCCTGCGCATCCGCCGCACCACCCTGGTGGAGAAGATGCGCAAGTACGGCATGAGTCGGCGGGAAGGGGACGAACAGGCGGACGATTGACGCCTGTTTTTCAAGTTCTTGAATAATGGGCGGTTTTTTTTAGGCACGGGTATTGCTACATCCCTCGCAACGTTCCGTTTCACTGACGGTCAGCCAAGCGAGAGTGCACGATGCCCCACGCCGCCCAGATGTCTCCAGCCCCCGATGCGCCCGGCGTAGAGCCGGCAAACCGGCCTGGTCTGGAACAGGCGTTCGCCCTGTTCAATCAGATGTCGAGCCAACTTACTGACTCCTACAGCCGACTCGAAGCCCGAGTGTCCGAACTCAAGGGTGAGCTGGAAGTAGTCAGTGCCCAGCGCCTGCAAGAACTGGCAGAAAAAGAACGCTTGGCCAATCGCCTGCAGAACCTGCTCGACCTGTTGCCAGGCGGCGTCATCGTCATCGACGCCCAGGGCATCGTCAGCGAAGCCAACCCGGCGGCGTGCGAGTTGCTGGGGCTGCCCCTGCAAGGTGAGCTGTGGCGCCAGGTCATTGGTCGCTGCTTTGCGCCCCGTGAAGACGACGGTCATGAAATCTCCCTGAAAGATGGTCGACGCCTGTCGATTGCCACCCGTTCGCTGGACGCCGAGCCGGGGCAGTTGGTGCTGCTCAACGATCTGACCGAAACCCGCCACCTGCAGGATCAACTGGCGCGCCACGAACGCTTGTCGTCCCTGGGGCGGATGGTCGCGTCCCTGGCCCATCAGATTCGCACCCCCTTGTCCGCAGCTCTGCTCTACGCCAGTCACCTGACTGAGCAGGCTTTGCCGGTGGCGACCCAGCAGCGGTTTGCCGGGCGCCTGAAGGAGCGCCTGCACGAACTTGAGCATCAGGTGCGCGACATGCTGGTGTTCGCCCGTGGCGAGTTGCCCCTGACCGATCGGGTCAGCCCCAGGCAGTTGCTGCAATCGTTGCAAGCGGCGGCGCAGACCCATGTCCAGGACGTGCCGATCCGCTGGCAGTGCGATGCCCATGCCGGTGAGTTGCTGTGCAACCGCGACACCCTGGTGGGCGCGCTGCTGAACCTGATTGAAAACGCGATCCAGGCCAGTGCTGGCGCGGTGCGCCTGAAGGTGCACCTGTATGCCCGGCAGAACACCTTGCGCCTGTGCGTCAGTGACAGCGGTGCCGGGATCGATCCCGCAGTGCTGGAGCGCCTGGGCGAACCCTTTTTCACCACCAAGACCAATGGAACTGGCCTGGGCCTGACCGTGGTCAAGGCGGTGGCACGGGCTCATCAGGGACACTTGCAACTGCGCTCGCGGCCGGGCCGTGGCACGTGCGCGGTGCTCGAGCTGCCATTGTTTGGCAGCGTGCAGGAAACGGAGTGAGGTCAATGCTAATCAAGGTTCTGCTGGTCGAAGACGACCGTGCCCTGCGCGAAGCGCTGGCCGATACGTTGCTGCTGGCCGGTCACGACTACCGTGCCGTCGGTAGTGCCGAAGAGGCGCTGGAGGCGGCGGCGCGCGAGCCGTTCAACCTGGTGGTCAGCGACGTCAATATGCCCGGCATGGACGGTCATCAGTTGTTGAGTCTGTTGCGGGTGCGTCATCCCCAGTTGCCGGTGTTGCTGATGACGGCCCATGGGGCGGTGGAGCGCGCCGTGGATGCGATGCGCCAGGGGGCGGCGGACTACCTGGTCAAGCCATTCGAGCCCAAGGCCCTGCTGGATCTGGTGGCACGCCACGCCCAGGGGTGCCTGGACGCCGGCGAAGGTGAGGGGCCGGTGGCGTTCGAGCCGGCCAGTGCCCAGTTGCTGGAACTGGCGGCGCGGGTGGCGCGCAGTGATTCGACCGTGCTGATTTCCGGCGAATCGGGCACCGGCAAGGAAGTGCTGGCGCGCTACATCCATCAGCACTCGCGGCGTGCCAGTCAGCCGTTCATTGCGATCAATTGCGCGGCGATCCCGGACAACATGCTCGAGGCCACGCTGTTCGGTCATGAGAAGGGCGCCTTCACCGGGGCGATTGCCGCCCAGGCGGGCAAGTTCGAGCAAGCGGATGGCGGCACCATCCTGCTCGACGAGATTTCCGAAATGCCCCTGGGCCTGCAAGCCAAGCTGCTGCGGGTGCTGCAGGAGCGTGAAGTCGAGCGGGTCGGCGCGCGCAAGCCAATCGTGCTGGACATCCGGGTGGTGGCCACCACCAACCGCGACCTGGCTGCGGAAGTGGCGGCGGGGCGGTTTCGCGAAGACCTGTACTATCGCCTGTCGGTGTTTCCCCTGGCCTGGCGTCCGCTGCGCGAACGCACTGCCGATATTCTGCCGCTGGCCGAGCGCCTGCTGGCCAAGCACGTCAATAAAATGCACCACGCGGCGGCGCGGTTATCGCCCCAGGCCCAAGCCTGCCTGGTGGGGTATCCGTGGCCGGGCAACGTGCGCGAGCTGGACAACGCGATCCAGCGTGCGCTGATCCTGCAGCAGGGTGGGGTCATCGAGCCGCAGGACTTCTGCCTGTCGGGGCCGGTGGCCTGTGCGCCGCTGCCGAGCCTGGCGCCAAAGGCTGCGACTGTGCGCACGCTGGAGGCCGAGACCGCGCCCGGCGAATCGGCCGGCGCCCTGGGTGACGACCTGCGTCGCCGGGAATTCCAGATGATCATCGACACCCTGCGCGCCGAGCGCGGTCGCCGCAAGGAAGCCGCCGAACGCCTGGGCATCAGCCCGCGCACCCTGCGTTACAAGCTGGCGCAAATGCGCGATGCCGGGATGGACGTGGAAGGGCACCTGTTCGCCACCTGAGCAATGCCGACGATTCCCGTGACCCCGTGACCCCGTGGCAGCTGTCGAGCCAGCGCTAACTGCGACAAATGGATTACCACCGCTTCGCGGCCGAACGCAGCCTCGGCAGCTGCTACAAGGGCTTTTATCAGTGGCCCCGGGCGGAGCTGGCACCCTTGTTGCTAACACCAGTCTATCCGCCGAGTGAGCGTCAAAAAATTGCGGGCCGTCAGAGAGAGCAGTCATGAGCCAAGGAATTGAATTTAACCGGTTGATGCTGGACATGCGCGCCATGCAAATGGACGCCATGGCCGCACCCAAGGCCGTTGCCGCGCCGCAAGAAGCCGGTAGCAGCTTTGCCGACATGCTGGGCCAGGCCGTGAACAAGGTCAACGACACCCAGCAGGCGTCGAGCCAGCTGTCCACCGCGTTCGAAATCGGCAAGAGCGGTGTCGACCTGACCGACGTGATGATCGCCAAGGAAAAAGCCGGCGTCTCCTTCCAGGCACTGACCCAGGTGCGCAACAAGCTGGTTCAGGCTTACCAAGACATCATGCAGATGCCGGTTTAAGGACACATTGAGTCATGGCAGAAGCAGTCGCCAATAACGTTCCGGCCAAGGCCGCCGCTGCAGATGGCAAACCGCCGCTGTTCGGCCTGTCCTTCCTGGAAAACCTCTCCGAGATGACCATGCTGCGGCAGGTGGGCCTGCTGGTTGGCCTGGCTGCGAGTGTGGCGATTGGTTTTGCCGTGGTCCTCTGGTCGCAGCAACCGGACTACCGGCCGTTGTACGGCAGCCTGGCCGGGATGGATGCCAAGCAGGTGATGGAGACCCTGGCCACCGCCGACATTCCCTACACCGTCGAACCCAATTCCGGCGCCTTGCTGGTCAAGGCCGATGACTTGCCGCGTGCGCGGCTCAAGCTGGCCGCCGCCGGGGTGACCCCGACCGACGGCAACATCGGTTTTGAAATCCTCGACAAGGACCAGGGCCTGGGCACCAGTCAGTTCATGGAAGCGACCCGTTACCGTCGCGGCCTGGAAGGCGAGCTGGCGCGCACCATTGCCAGCCTGAACAACGTCAAGGGTGCCCGCGTGCACCTGGCCATTCCGAAAAGCTCGGTGTTCGTGCGTGACGAGCGCAAGCCCAGCGCCTCGGTGCTGGTGGAGCTGTACTCCGGCCGTTCGCTGGAGCCGAGCCAGGTGGTGGCCATCGTCAATCTGGTGGCGACCAGTGTCCCGGAACTGAGCAAGTCGCAGATTACCGTGGTCGACCAGAAGGGCACCCTGCTGTCCGATCAGGCGGAGAACTCCGCACTGACCATGGCCGGCAAGCAGTTCGACTACAGCCGCCGCATGGAAAGCATGCTCACCCAGCGCGTGCACAACATCCTGCAGCCGGTGCTGGGCAATGACCGCTACAAGGCCGAAGTGTCGGCCGACGTCGACTTCAGTGCGGTCGAGTCCACTTCCGAGCAGTTCAACCCCGATCAACCGGCCCTGCGCAGCGAGCAATCGACCTCCGAACAGCGGACCGCCAGCAATGGCCCGCAAGGCGTACCGGGTGCCCTGAGCAACCAGCCGCCGGCACCGGCTTCCGCGCCGCAAGCCACCGGTGGCGCTGCCGCCGCAGGCGGCATGGTGCAGCCCGGCCAGCCGCTGCTCGATGCCAACGGCCAGCAGATCATGGACCCGGCCACCGGCCAGCCGATGCTCGCCCCGTACCCGGCGGACAAGCGTCAGCAATCGACCAAGAACTTCGAGCTCGACCGCTCCATCAGCCACACCAAGCAGCAACAAGGCCGCTTGAACCGGTTGTCGGTGGCGGTGGTGGTCGATGACCAGGTCAAGGTCAATCCCGCCAATGGCGAAACCTCCCGTGCACCGTGGACCGCCGATGAATTGGCGCGCTTCACCCGCCTGGTGCAGGACGCGGTCGGCTTCGACGCCAGCCGTGGCGACAGCGTCAGCGTGATCAACGTGCCGTTCTCGGCCGATCGCGGCGAAGTGATTGCCGAGATCCCGTTCTATTCCCAGCCCTGGTTCTGGGATGTGGTCAAACAAGTGGTCGGCGTGCTGTTCATCCTGGTGCTGGTCTTCGGCGTGCTGCGTCCGGTGCTCAACAACATCACCGGTGGCGGCAAGGGGCGGCAACTGGCAGGGATCGGCAGCGATGCCGAGCTCGGTGGCATGGGTGGGCTGGATGGCGAGCTGGGCAATGACCGGGTCAGCCTGGGCGGCCCGCAAAGCATCCTGCTGCCAAGCCCGAGCGAAGGCTATGACGCCCAGTTGAACGCAATCAAGAGCCTGGTGGCCGAAGACCCGGGCCGTGTGGCGCAGGTCGTGAAAGAGTGGATTAACGCAGATGAGTGATAACCGAGCCTCGATCGCCAAACTCAGCCGGGTCGACAAAGCCGCGATCCTGCTGCTGTCCCTGGGCGAAACCGACGCCGCGCAAGTGCTGCGTCACATGGGGCCCAAAGAGGTCCAGCGCGTCGGCGTGGCCATGGCGCAGATGGGCAACGTGCACCGCGAGCAGGTCGAACAGGTGATGAGCGAGTTCGTCGACATCGTCGGCGACCAGACCAGCCTGGGCGTAGGCTCCGATGGCTACATCCGCAAAATGCTGACCCAGGCCCTGGGTGAAGACAAGGCCAATGGCCTGATCGACCGGATCCTGCTGGGTGGCAACACCAGCGGCCTGGACAGCCTCAAGTGGATGGAGCCGCGCGCGGTGGCGGACGTGATCCGCTACGAGCACCCGCAGATCCAGGCCATTGTGGTGGCGTACCTGGACCCCGACCAGGCCGGTGAAGTGCTGGGCAACTTTGACCACAAGGTGCGCCTGGACATCATCTTGCGCGTGTCCTCGCTCAATACCGTGCAGCCGGCGGCGCTCAAGGAACTCAACCAGATTCTCGAGAAACAGTTCTCCGGCAATTCGAACGCCTCGCGCACCACCCTGGGCGGGATCAAGCGTGCCGCCGACATCATGAACTTCCTCGACAGTTCGATCGAAGGCCAGCTCATGGATTCGATCCGCGAAGTCGACGAAGACCTGTCCGGTCAGATCGAAGACCTGATGTTCGTGTTCAACAACCTGGCCGATGTCGACGACCGCGGGATCCAGGCGTTGCTGCGCGAAGTCTCCTCCGACGTACTGGTGCTGGCCCTCAAGGGCTCGGACGAAGGGGTCAAGGAGAAGATCTTCAAGAACATGTCCAAGCGCGCCGCCGAACTGCTGCGCGACGACCTCGAGGCCAAAGGCCCGGTGCGCGTCAGCGACGTCGAGACGGCACAAAAGGAAATCCTCACCATTGCCCGCCGTATGGCCGAAGCCGGAGAAATCGTTCTCGGCGGGAAGGGCGGCGAAGAAATGATCTGACCCTATGGCAGCCAAGAGTGATGAGTCGCCCAGCGACCTGATTCGTGCGCGTGATGTCAGCGGGCTCGACATCTGGGCGCTGCCCAGTTTTGACCCGTACGTCCCGGAACCCGAGCCTGAGCCCGAGCCAGAACCACCGCAGATGGAAGAAGTGCCGCTGGAGGAAGTCCAGCCACTGACCCTGGAAGAACTCGAGAGCATTCGCCAGGAAGCCTGGAACGAAGGGTTTGCCACCGGCGAGAAAGAAGGTTTTCACAGCACCACCCTCAAGGTTCGCCAGGAAGCCGAAGTGGCCCTCAATGGCAAGCTGGCCAGCCTGGAGCGGCTGATGGCCAATCTGTTCGAGCCCATCGCCGAGCAGGACACGCAGATTGAAAAGGGCCTGGTGACGCTGGTTCAGCACGTTGCCCGGCAGGTGATCCAGCGCGAGCTGGCCATCGACTCGAGCCAGCTGGAACACGTCATGCGCGAAGCCCTCAAGCTGCTGCCGCTGGGGGTTGCGAACGTGCGCCTGTACGTCAATCCGCAGGATTTTGCCCAGGTCAAAGCGCTGCGCGAACGCCATGAGGAAACCTGGCGCATCGTCGAGGACGAGGCGCTGTTGCCCGGTGGTTGCCGGGTCGAGACCGAGCACAGCCGGATCGATGCGACGGTGGAAACCCGCATCACCCAGGCCATGGCCCAGTTGCTTGACCAGTTGCACGAGCAGGCGCTGCACCCGGCGCCCGCGGATTTGCACCTGGACCTGTCTGCCGTAGCTCCGCCGGTCAACCCAGATGCGCCTTGATCGCACCAGTTTTGCCAAGCGCCTGGGCAGCTACGCCGCCGCGGTTGAGTTGCCAGGCCAGCCGGTCCTTGAAGGGCGCCTGTTGCGCATGGTCGGCCTGACGCTCGAGGCTGAAGGTTTGCGCGCCGCCATGGGCAGCCGCTGCCGGGTGATCAACGACGACAGCTATCACCCGGTCGAAGTCGAAGCCGAGGTCATGGGGTTTTCCGGCAACAAAGTATTCCTGATGCCGGTGGGCAGCGTCGCCGGGATCGCCCCGGGCGCGCGGGTCGTGCCACTGGCGGACAATGGCCGCCTGCCGATGGGCATGAGCATGCTCGGGCGGGTGCTCGACGGTGCCGGTCGGGCGCTGGACGGCAAGGGCGGGATGAAGGCCGAGGACTGGGTGCCGATGGACGGCCCGACCATCAACCCGCTCAACCGCGACCCCATCAGCGTGCCGCTGGACGTCGGCATTCGGTCGATCAACGGCTTGCTCACGGTCGGTCGCGGCCAGCGCCTGGGCCTGTTCGCCGGTACCGGCGTGGGCAAGAGTGTGCTGCTGGGCATGATGACCCGCTTTACCGAAGCCGACATCATTGTGGTCGGGCTGATCGGTGAGCGGGGCCGGGAGGTCAAGGAGTTCATCGAGCACATCCTCGGCGAAGAAGGCCTCAAGCGTTCGGTGGTGGTGGCTTCGCCGGCCGACGATGCGCCGCTGATGCGGATGCGCGCGGCGATGTACTGCACGCGCATCGCCGAATATTTTCGCGACAAGGGCAAGAACGTCCTGTTGCTGATGGACTCGCTGACCCGTTTTGCCCAGGCCCAGCGGGAAATCGCCCTGGCCATCGGCGAGCCGCCAGCGACCAAGGGCTATCCGCCTTCGGTGTTCGCCAAGCTGCCGAAACTGGTGGAACGCGCGGGCAATGCCGAGGCGGGCGGTGGCTCGATCACGGCGTTCTATACCGTACTGTCGGAAGGCGACGACCAGCAGGACCCGATCGCCGACTCGGCGCGGGGTGTGCTCGACGGCCACATCGTGTTGTCCCGGCGCCTGGCCGAAGAGGGGCACTACCCGGCCATCGACATCGAAGCGTCCATCAGCCGGGTCATGCCCTCGGTGGTCTCGCCCGAGCACATGCGTCGCGCCCAATATTTCAAGCAGCTCTGGTCGCGTTATCAACAGAGCCGCGACCTGATCAGCGTCGGTGCCTATGTGGCCGGTGGCGATCGCGAGACCGACACCGCCATTGCCCTGCAGCCGACCATGGTCAGCTACCTGCGCCAGGGCCTCAACGACAACATCAGCCTGGGCGAAAGCCACGCTCACCTGGAAACCATCTTCGCTCCGGCAGCCGGAGGCTAATCTGCCATGGCCCAGAGCCGAGCAGCGCGCCTGGCGCCGGTGGTCGACATGGCGGAAAAAGCCGAGAAGACCGCCGCCCAGCGCCTGGGCTACTTCCAGGGCCAGGTGCGGCTGGCGGAAAACAAGCTGGCCGACCTCGACGGATTTCGCCTCGAATACCTGGAACGCTGGGTCGAGCGCGGCCGTGAAGGGGTGTCCGGGCAATGGCTGCTGGGTTACCAGGGCTTCCTCGCACAACTGGGCACCGCCATCGACCAGCAGCGGCAAAGCCTGGCCTGGCACCAGAACAACCTCGACAAGGCGCGCGACGGCTGGCAACAGGCCTACGCCCGGGTCGAAGGCTTGCGCAAGCTGGTGCAGCGCTACATCGACGAGGCCCGGCAACTGGAGGACAAGCGCGAGCAGAAGCTGCTCGATGAACTGTCCCAGCGCCTGCCCCGGGAGAGTCCGTATCGTTGAGTGACGCGGGCCGATGGGCTGCCTTGCTCATGCCCTGTACAAGTGCTAAACCTTGTACACGATTGCCAAAGACAAGGAAGCTCTAGCATGTCAGTCAATACGAAAGTCTCCGAGGACGGGCAAAAGCTGACGATCTCGATCAAGGGTCGCTTCGATTTTGCCAAGCATCAGGAATTTCGCGACTCCTTCGGGCAGATCGACAATCAGCGGCCCAACGCGGTGGTGGTCGACCTCAAGGAAGCCACTTATCTCGACAGTTCGGCGTTGGGCATGCTGCTGTTGCTGCGCGATCATGCCGGCGGTGACGAATCCGATGTGCGGCTGATCAACAGCAGTTCCGACGTGCGAAAAATCCTCGCCATCTCCAATTTCGACAAGCTGTTCGACATCACTTGAGCGACCTGGCCCCGCCGTTCGAGCCCCTGACGGTGCTGATCGTCGAAGACAGCGCGGCTGATCGCCTGCTGCTGTCGGGTATCGTCCGGCGGCAGGGCCACGCGGTGCTGCTGGCGGCGAACGGCGCCGAAGCGGTGGATCTATACCGCCAGGCGCGCCCGCACCTGGTGCTGATGGACGCACTGATGCCGGTGATGGACGGCTTTGACGCGGCGCGCCAGATCAAGCAATTGGCCGGGCAAACCCTGGTGCCGATCATCTTCCTCACGTCGCTTAGCGAGGACGAAGGCCTGGCCCGCTGCCTGGAGGCGGGCGGTGACGACTTTCTGGCCAAGCCCTATAACCAGGTGGTGCTGGCGGCCAAGATCAAAGCCATGGATCGCTTGCGGCGTTTGCAGGCCACGGTGCTGGAGCAGCGCGACCAGATCGTCCGCCACCATCAGTACTTGCTCAATGAACAGCGTGTGGCCAAGGCGGTGTTCGATAAAATCGCCCACTCGGGTTGCCTGAGCGCCCCGAACATCCGCTACCGGCAATCGCCTTATGCGCTGTTCAACGGTGATCTGCTGCTGGCGGCGTTCACCCCGGCTGGGGACATGCACGTGCTGCTCGGTGACTTCACCGGTCACGGGTTGCCGGCGGCCGTGGGCGCCATGCCCCTGGCCGAGGTGTTCTACGGGATGACGGCCAAGGGTTTCGGCTTGGCGCAGATCCTGCGAGAGATGAATGCCAAGCTCAAGCGCATCCTGCCGGTGGACATGTTTTGCTGCGCCACCCTGTTGTCCCTGAGTTTCCAGCGCCGTTCGGCCGAGGTCTGGAACGGTGGGATGCCCGACGGCTACCTGCATGACATCGCCAGTGGCGAGCGCCGGCCGCTGAAGTCACGGCATTTGCCGCTGGGCGTGTTGAGTGCCCAGGCGTTCGACGACCGCACGGAAGTGTTCCCGATGGCCCTGGGCGATCGCGTGTTGCTGTTGACGGATGGAGTGATCGATACCTGTGACAGCACCGAGCAGCTGTTTGGCGTCGAGCGTTTGATGCAGGTGTTTGCCGATAACCTTGAGCCCGGGCAGTTGTTCGAGGAGATCGAACAAGCGCTGCGCGATTTTGGCGGCCAGGCCCGGGATGACGTGAGCATGCTGGAAATCAGTCTGGTGGAGCCGGCCCAGCTTACGCCGCCAGCCCTGGTCTACTCCGACAGTGGCCAGTCCAGCCCGCTGGACTGGTCGTTGAGCTTCGAGTTTCGTGCCGAGTCCCTCAAGCGCTTCGACCCGTTGCCCTATCTGTTGCAGTTGCTGCTGGAGGTGCATGGCCTGCGGGTGCAAAGTGCGGCGCTGCACAGTGTGCTGGCCGAGCTGTACTCCAATGCCCTGGAGCATGGTGTGCTGGGCCTGGATTCAAGCCTCAAGCGCGATGTCCACGGGTTTGCGCGCTACTATCAGTTGCGCAACGCCCGCCTGGAGCAACTGGAAGAGGGCTATCTGCGGGTACACGTGCAGGTCGCGCCGCAAGGCACGGGCGGTTGCCTGGTGATTGAAGTGGAAGACAGTGGGCATGGCTTTGATGTGCAGCGCGTGATGGACCGGCCGCTGGACATCGGTCGTTTATCGGGTCGTGGCGTCAGCCTGATCCGCCAGTTGAGCCGCAATGCCAGTTGGTCCGACGACGGCCGGCGGGCGCGCGTGGAGTTTTCCTGGGGGGCTCAGGCATAATCCCCTCCATTCTTGATCAAGGAGCGAGCAAGTGACCGATACCCATCTGGACCGTGACGTACTCAGTGCGTTACAGGAAGTCATGGAAGAGGATTACCCGGTGTTGCTGGACACCTTCCTGGCGGACTCCGAAGAGCGTCTGCAAGTGCTGCGCGAGGCGCACGATGCGGCGCAGCTGGTCAGCGCGGCCCATAGTTTCAAAGGCAGCAGCAGCAACATGGGCGCGTTGCGCCTGGCCAGGCTGTGCCATGAGCTGGAACAGCGCGCCCAGGAAAAAGCCCCCGAGGGCCTGGCCAAGCTGGTGGGTGAAATCGATGGCGAGTTCGCCTTGGTGCGCCCTCTGTATGAAGCCGAACGGCAGCGCTCGCTGGCGTCTGATTCGTCCAATCGCTGCTGTTAGCATTTTTCCGGGCAATCTGGCTCGACCCTTGCAGTCTTCTTGCTCAACTGTATCTACGATTCCAGTGCAGCGGAGACCGCTATGCCCCTTTCCCCCAACATCCTGCTTCAGGCTGGCACACAGGCCAAGTCTCAGTCGGCCTCGGCCAATGCCCCGGCGACGCCTGTGGACAAGGCGTCCGGCTTCGCCCGGGTGTTTGCCGGCCAGGGGGCGGGCAAGTCCTTGGCGGCGGCCGATGTGGGGGCTAAACCACTGCGTGACAAGGTCCCGGACCACCCGGGCCGTGGGGACAAACCTGCCGCCTCGGCCCCAGCGGTTGCCGCTAGCGGCAAAACCTTGCCCGCCGAAAAAGTGGCGCCTGAAGAGGCCTCCGACACCGAGCCTGGTGCAGTGGTTGAAGACGCTGCGGTAGATCCGGCGCAGGCCCAGGCCGCAACCCCGGCGCCGGTCCCCGTCCCTGTCCCCTTAGTCGAGACCCCTGCCACCGTAGACCCGGCCATCGAGGCGGCGCTGCTGGCCACCACGCAGGCGGTCAGCGGTCCGGCGTTCGATCCTGAGGCCGATCCGCTGGATAGCTTGCCGGCAGTGCGCCTGGCGATGGAGCAGAGCGGTCATCTGTCCGCCTCCAGCCAGGCTCAAGCCAAGACCCCGCCTGCGACCGCCCAGCTCGACGGCGAGCCGACCACGACGCAGACCTTCGCCGCAGGCATGGCCAGTATGCTCGGCCTGCAAGCGGAGCAGGACGGTGCGGGCGAGGGCGGCGAAAAGGCCTTCAGCGGCCTGATCGACGAAGGCCTCAAGGACCTCAAGGCCGCTAGCAGCGACACCCGGGTGGAAGGTTTTGCCGACCGCCTGGCTGCGCTGACCCAGGCCGCCACGGCGAAAACCGCCAATGCGCTGCCGGTCAATCAGCCGATTGCCATGCACCAGAGCGGCTGGACCGAAGAGGTGGTCAACCGGGTCATGTACCTGTCGAGCGCTAACCTCAAGGCGGCGGACATCCAGTTGCAGCCCGCCGAGCTGGGGCGCCTGGATATCCGCGTCAATATGATTCCCGACCAGCAGACCCAGGTCACCTTCATGAGCGCCCACGTTGGCGTGCGCGAAGCGCTGGACGGGCAGATGCATCGCCTGCGCGAGATGTTCGCGCAGCAGGGCATGGGGCAGGTCGACGTCAATGTCTCCGACCAGTCCCGTGGCTCTCAGGAGCAGGCGCAGCAGGGGCAGGGTGCCCGCACCTCGGCCACTGCCAACCGACTGGAGCCGATGGCGGATGAATCGCCGGCCGGCATCGCTGAAGTCGCCGCCAGCGCCACCCGTGTGATGGGCTCCAGTGTGGTCGACTATTACGCTTGATTGACCCTTGTGGGGGTTGCCGAAGGCTTGAGGCAGAAGGCTGGATAACCAGCTTCTTGGCGTCCGCTGCCAGGAGACAGGCCCAGCAAAAAAACGCTTGCCCCAGGCGTACGGCCCCTCGCTACGGTATCCATCCCGGGGCATCGCCTCCGGTTTGCTTCGCTGCACCTCCTCTGGATGTATGCGGCTTCGCCGCACGGCGCTCCACGCCTCCCCCAGATGGACACCTTCGCTCAGCCTGCCGATGGGGCCGGTGGATCAAGATCAACAGCCAGAGCACGGCGACCTGCCGGTTTTTACCGGTGTGCAAATTTCCACTGTGTGAGCCTGCTGGCGAAGTCCGCAAGTGCGCTCGCGCGCCTACAGGATCTATGCAATCCGGGTCCCCCGACACTTCTGGCATAACACTTGCTCTTGCCTTGCCGTGCGACTGTGAAAACCCGAATAGTGACGGATTATTGGCATGGCGAAGAGCGACGCAGCAGTAAAAGATCCCGCCGGCAAAGGCAAACTCAAGCTGATCCTGGTGATTGCCGCGGCCTTGTTGCTGGCGATCGGTTTGTCCGTGGGCGCGACCTGGTACTTCATGCACGGTGCCCAGAGCAAGCCTGAGCCTGCGGCCGATGCGGCCGGCAATGCCAAGCCTGCGGCCATCTACGAAGCCATGGCGCCGGCCTTCATCGCCAACTACAACCAGAACGGCCGCCAGCGCTACATGCAGGTGAGCATTACCCTGCAGGCCCGTAACCAGGCCGATCTGGACGCCCTGAAGGTGCACATGCCGGTGATCCGCAACAACCTGGTGATGCTGTTCTCCGGGCAGAGTTTCGACAACCTGGCCACCCCGGTCGGCCAGGAAATGCTGCGCCAGAAAGCCACTGCCAGTGTGCAGGAAGTGGCGCAGAAAGAAGTCGGCAAAGTGGTGGTCGAGCAGTTGCTCTTTACTAATTTCGTACTGCAGTAGGAACACGACATGGCCGTGCAAGACCTGCTGTCCCAAGATGAGATCGACGCGCTGTTGCATGGCGTCGACGATGGTCTGGTTGAGACCGACGCCGCTGCCGAGCCGGGCAGCGTCAAAAGCTATGACCTGACCAGTCAGGACCGGATCGTCCGGGGGCGCATGCCGACCCTGGAAATGATCAACGAACGTTTCGCCCGCTACACCCGCATCAGCATGTTCAACATGCTTAGGCGCTCGGCCGATGTGGCCGTGGGCGGGGTGCAGGTGATGAAGTTCGGCGAGTACGTGCATTCGCTGTACGTGCCCACCAGTCTCAACCTGGTCAAGATCAAACCCCTGCGCGGCACGGCCCTGTTCATTCTCGATGCCAAGCTGGTGTTCAAGCTGGTGGATAACTTCTTCGGCGGCGACGGACGTCACGCCAAGATCGAAGGGCGTGAATTCACCCCCACCGAATTGCGCGTGGTGCGCATGGTGCTGGAGCAGGCCTTCATCGACTTGAAGGAAGCCTGGCAGGCGATCATGGAAGTCAATTTCGAGTACATCAACTCGGAAGTGAATCCGGCCATGGCCAACATCGTCGGGCCCAGTGAAGCGGTGGTGGTTTCCACCTTCCATATCGAGCTCGATGGGGGCGGCGGCGACCTGCACGTGACCATGCCGTACTCGATGATCGAGCCGGTCCGGGAAATGCTCGATGCCGGTTTCCAGTCCGACCTCGACGACCAGGACGAGCGCTGGGTCAACGCCCTGCGCCAGGACGTGTTGGACGTCGATGTGCCCTTGAGTGCCACCGTCGCGCGCCGCCAGTTGCGCCTGCGCGACATTCTGCACATGCAGCCGGGCGACGTGATCCCGGTGGACATGCCCGAAGACATGATCATGCGCGCCAACGGCGTGCCGGCTTTCAAGGTCAAGATGGGGTCCCACAAGGGCAACCTGGCGTTGCAAGTGATCGAACCCATCGAGCGCCGCTGAGCGGCGTTGCTCTCCACTCGTTTTTAAATGCTTGCTGCCCGCCGAGGACAAATGATGGTTAACGATATGAATGCCCAGGACGACCAGGCCCTGGCTGATGAATGGGCCGCCGCGCTGGAAGAAGCCGGTGATGTCGGACAGGACGACATCGATGCCCTGCTGGCGGCCGATGCGGCCAGTTCGCCGTCCAACCGTCTGCCGATGGAAGAGTTCGGCAGCGTGCCGAAAAACAACGGCCCGGTGACGCTGGACGGTCCGAACCTGGACGTGATCCTGGACATCCCGGTATCGATCTCGATGGAAGTCGGCAGTACCGACATCAACATCCGTAACCTGTTGCAGCTCAACCAGGGGTCGGTGATCGAACTCGATCGCCTGGCGGGTGAACCCCTCGACGTGCTGGTCAATGGCACGCTGATCGCCCATGGCGAAGTGGTGGTGGTCAACGAGAAGTTCGGCATCCGCCTGACGGACGTGATCAGCCCAAGCGAACGCATCAAGAAGCTGCGCTGAGTGAACAGGTTACTCGGTGGGTTGCTGGCCTTGCCTGGTTGCGTGATGGCGGCCGAGCCGGTGGCGGCCGTGGCTGCGCCAGCGGTCGGCGGCGGGGTGGCCGGGCAGTTGACGCAGCTGGTGCTGGGTCTGCTGCTGGTGCTGGGCCTGATCTTTTTCCTCGCCTGGCTATTGCGCCGGGTGCAGCAGGCAGGGCCGGCGGGCAAGGGTCAGGTGATCGAGCTGATCGGTTCGCGCGCCCTCGGCCCGCGGGACCGGCTGGTCCTGGTGCAGGTCGGCAACGAGCAGATTCTGCTGGGCCTGACGCCGGGCACCATCAGTGCGCTGCATGTCCTCAAAGAGCCAGTGCAGGTGCCCGGCACCGAGCAGGCCACCCCCGAGTTTGCCCAGCGCCTGATGGAGTTGCTGGGTAAAGACAAGGATAAGAAGTAATGCCGTTGCGTTTCCTCCTGACGCTGCTCCTGTTGCTGACCGCGCCCCTGGCGCTGGCCGCCGATCCGCTGTCGATCCCGGCGATCACCCTGGGCACCAATGCCGACGGTGCCCAGGAATATTCGGTCAGCCTGCAGATCCTGCTGATCATGACCGCGCTGAGTTTCATCCCGGCGTTTGTCATGCTGATGACCAGCTTCACCCGGATCATCATCGTCTTCTCGATCCTGCGTCAGGCCCTGGGCCTGCAGCAGACGCCGTCGAACCAGATTCTCACCGGCATGGCGCTGTTCCTGACCCTGTTCATCATGGCGCCGGTCTTCGACCGAGTGAACCAGGACGCCTTGCAGCCGTATCTGGCGGAAAAAATGACCGCCCAGGATGCCGTGGCCAAGGCCCAGGTGCCGATCAAGGATTTCATGCTGGCCCAGACCCGCAGCAGCGACCTCGAGTTGTTCATGCGCCTGTCCAAGCGCACCGACATCGCGTCGCCGGATCAGGCGCCGCTGACCATCCTGGTACCGGCCTTCGTCACCTCGGAGCTCAAGACGGCGTTCCAGATCGGTTTCATGATCTTCATCCCGTTCCTGATCATCGACCTGGTGGTGGCGAGTGTGCTGATGGCGATGGGTATGATGATGCTCTCGCCGCTGATCATTTCGCTGCCGTTCAAGATCATGCTGTTTGTGCTGGTGGACGGCTGGGCGCTGATCATCGGCACCCTGGCCGGCAGTTTCGGCGGTGTTTAGCCTGGTGCGAGCGAGTGGCCCGATATGACGCCTGAAGTAGCGGTAGACCTGTTCCGGGAAGCGCTCTGGCTGACCACCGTGATGGTCGCGGTGCTGGTGGTGCCCAGCCTGTTGGTGGGCCTGCTGGTGGCGATGTTCCAGGCGGCGACCCAGATCAACGAACAGACCCTCAGCTTCCTGCCGCGCCTTTTGGTGATGCTGGTCACGCTGATCGTTGCCGGCCCGTGGCTGGTGCAAACCTTCATGGAATACATCCTGCGCCTGTACGGCAGTATTCCGCAGTTGATCGGCTAGGCTATGTCGCTGCTGGCGCTGACCGACGCGCAGATCAGTACCTGGGTGGCCAGTTTCATGCTGCCACTGTTCCGGGTGGCGGCACTGCTGATGACCATGCCGATCATCGGCACCACCCTGGTATCCAAGCGCATCCGCCTGTACTTCGCCCTGGCGATCACCGTGGTGATCACCCCCAGCCTGCCGCCGATGCCCACGGTCAATGCGCTGGACTTGAGCGGCCTGTTGCTGATTGCCGAACAGATCCTGATTGGCGGGCTGCTGGGGTTCTCCCTGCAGCTGTTCTTCCAGGCTTTCGTGATTGCCGGCCAGATCATCTCGATCCAGATGGGCATGGGCTTCGCGTCCATGGTCGACCCCACCAACGGCGTGTCGGCGGCGGTGATCGGGCAGTTCCTGACCATGCTGGTGACCCTGCTGTTTCTCGGCATGAATGGCCATCTGGTGGTGTTCGAAGTGGTCACCGAGAGCTTCACCACCTTGCCGGTGGGCAGCGCCATGCTGGTCAATCACTTCTGGGATATCGCCAACAAGCTCGGCTGGGTGCTGGGTGCGGCCATGCTGCTGGTACTGCCGGCGATCACCGCGTTGCTGGTGGTCAACATTGCCTTCGGCATCATGACCCGCGCGGCGCCGCAGTTGAACATCTTCTCCATCGGCTTTCCGCTGACCCTGGTGCTGGGCCTGGTGATCTTCTGGATCAGCCTGGGCGACATTCTCAATCAGTATCAACCGCTGGCCACCGAGGCTTTGCAGTTGCTGCGCGATATGGCTCAGGCGCGCTAAGCCATGGCCGAGAGCGAGAGTGGCCAGGACAAGACCGAAGAGCCCACGGACAAAAAGAAAAAGGACGCCCGGGAGAAGGGGGAGATTGCCCGCTCCAAGGAGCTCAATACCCTGGCGGTGATGCTCGCCGGTGCCGGAGGCCTGCTGATCTACGGCGGTGGCCTGGCCCTGGATTTACTTGAAATCATGCGCCTGAACTTCAGCTTGCCCCGCGATGTGCTGCTCAGCCCCGGTGCCATGGGCCAGTACCTGCTGCACTCAGGCAAGATCGCGATCATCGCCGTGCAGCCGGTGTTGATTACCTTGCTCCTGGCCGCGCTGATCGGCCCGATTTCCCTGGGGGGCTGGTTGTTCGCCGGCAGCAGCCTGGCGCCCAAATTCAGCCGGATGAACCCGGCCAATGGCCTCAAGCGCATGTTCTCCTCGACCGCGGTGATCGAACTGCTCAAGGCGCTGGCCAAGTTCCTGTTGATCCTGTTCGTCGCGTTGACCGTGTTGAAGTCCGACATCGACGACCTGCTGCGCATCGCCCATGAACCATTGGAGCAGGCGATTATCCACAGTGTGCAACTGGTGGGCTGGAGCACGCTGTGGATGGCCTGCGGGCTGATCCTGATTGCCGCCGTCGACGTGCCGGTGCAGTTGTACCAGAGCCATAAGAAGCTGCTGATGACCAAGCAGGAAATCCGCGACGAGCACAAGGACCAGGAAGGGCGTCCCGAGGTCAAGCAGCGCATTCGGCAACTGCAGCACGATATGTCCCAGCGGCGGATGATGGCGGCCATTCCCGACGCCGACGTGGTCATCACTAACCCGACCCACTATGCGGTGGCGCTCAAATACGATCCGGACAAAGGCGGCGCGCCGATGCTGGTCGCCAAGGGCAGCGACTTCCTGGCCCTGAAGATCCGCGAAATCGCGGTCAGCAACAATGTGCTATTGCTCGAGTCGCCGGCCCTGGCGCGCTCGATCTACTACTCCACCGAAATGGACCAGGAGATCCCGGGCGGGCTGTACCTGGCGGTGGCCCAGGTGCTGGCCTACGTCTACCAGATCCGTCAGTTCCGCGCCGGCAAAGGCAAGCGGCCGGAGCCGTTCAAGGACGACGTGCCGATCCCAGAGGATTTGCGGCGCGATTCCTGATCCGCTGAAAAGCAAAAGATCGAAGCCATGGCAAACCCCACGGGCGTGCATGTTCCATGTGGGGGGTGAGGCGGCTCCGATCTTTTTCCTGCGAAAACCCTCTACTTCACTCGACGCTTCTTACTGGGCAGCATTCCGGCCAGGATGTTGTCCTTGTCGACAAAGTGATGCTTCAGCGCAACCAATAAGTGCCCGCCGATCAACGCGCCACAGAACCACGATGTCCAGGTATGAATGTACTTGGCCAGGTCGTAGAGATCGGGGGCGGGATCGACCAGCGGAGGTAAAAGGAACAGGCCCGCCACAAGAATGGGTTTGTCTGCAACCGAGCTCCAATACCAACCTGATAAGGGCAAGGCAATCAGGGCAATGGCGTAGAGCAAGATATGTCCGATCATCGCTCCACGCTTCGCAAGTGCGGACATGCTTTCAGGCAAGGCTGGCGGGGGATTCTTCAATCGCCAGGTGACTCGCGCAACGATCAGGAGCAGTAGCGTACTGGCCAGTGCTTTGTGCAAGAACGTGAGTTCATGCTGGGGGTTCAGCGTGTCGCGCCAGTGGGTAGCCAAGATGCCAAGCCCCCAACTCACCATCCAAATGAATGCCATGCTCCAATGCAACCACTTGGCAATACGGGTGTATCCCGTGTTTTCCTTTTCCAGCATTGGTATTTCCCTCTTTTTGTTGAATGAAATTTGATGTGCGCCTGGGTGTCAGGACTGCGCGCAAAAAAATAATCAAACGGTTAAGTGGGCTTTTTCATTCGCTCAAAATTTCTATGCCGGGTAATGGGGCGTCACTCAGCGCTTGGGGGGGGCGAGGGTTAGATAAAGCTACTTGCCGGGTTTGTTTATCGCCGGCAATGCTCTTGGGGGTGCGTTAACCGAGAATTAACCCGAGCGCTTGATCTGGTGAGTCCTGCAGCCGTTTTGTTACATAAACTTTCAGCGCATTCACCTCGTCGCCAATGATTGCCCCGCTCATTGGCCGTTGCCGGGCTTGCATGGCTGCGCTCGAGGGCGACGTCCTCGCCAATCCGCCCGCGGGCGCTGTCGTGTTTCAATCTTTTTCAAAGTTGGAAAGCTTCTTGCAGTAGCCGCCCTGCGCCCGCTTCTGGCGTCAAAAGTTTGCTTCAAGGAACGGGGAATACCGGTGGATCGCTCTCAACTAATCAACAATGCCCGCAGCAACATGGCAGACCTCACACGAGGCAATCTGGGTGTGCCGCTGTTGTTGTTGGTCATGCTGGCAATGATGATGTTGCCGATCCCGCCGTTCCTGCTCGACGTGTTCTTTACCTTCAACATTGCCCTGTCGATCGTGGTGCTGCTGGTCTGTGTGTACGCCTTGCGGCCCCTGGATTTTGCGGTGTTCCCGACCATTTTGCTGGTGGCGACGCTGCTGCGCCTGGCGCTCAACGTGGCGTCGACGCGGGTGGTGATGCTGCACGGCCAGGACGGCCACGCCGCCGCCGGTAAGGTGATCCAGGCCTTCGGCGAGGTGGTGATTGGCGGTAACTACGTGGTCGGTATCGTGGTGTTTGCGATCCTGATGATCATCAACTTCGTGGTGGTGACCAAGGGCGCCGGGCGGATTTCCGAGGTCAGCGCGCGTTTCACCCTCGATGCGATGCCCGGCAAGCAGATGGCGATCGACGCCGACCTCAACGCCGGCCTGATCGATCAGGGCCAGGCCAAGACCCGTCGTACTGAAGTCGCCCAGGAAGCCGAGTTCTATGGCTCGATGGACGGTGCCAGCAAGTTCGTGCGCGGCGACGCCATTGCCGGCCTGTTGATCCTGTTCATCAACCTGATTGGCGGCATGGCGGTGGGGATCTTCCAGCACGGCATGACCTTTGGCGATGCCGGCCGGGTGTATGCCTTGCTGACCATCGGTGACGGTTTGGTGGCGCAATTGCCATCACTGCTGTTGTCCACCGCGGCGGCCATCATGGTGACCCGTGCCTCGGGCTCCGAAGACATGGGCAAGCAGATCAATCGGCAGATGTTCGCCTCGCCCAAGGCCCTGGCCGTTTCGGCGGGCCTGATGGCGGTGATGGGGATTGTCCCGGGCATGCCACACTTCGCCTTCCTCAGCATGGCGGCCCTTGCGGCAGGCGGTGCCTACCTGTTCTGGAAGAAGCAGAACACCATCAAGGTCAAGGCCCTGGAAGAGGTCCAGCGCCAGCAGGAACTGCTGCCTTCGCCCGCGCGGGCCATGGAAACCAAGGAGTTGGGCTGGGACGACGTGACGCCGATCGACATGATTGGCCTGGAGGTCGGCTACCGCCTGATCCCCCTGGTGGATCGCAACCAGGGCGGGCAATTGCTGGCGCGGATCAAGGGCGTGCGCAAGAAGCTGTCCCAGGACCTGGGCTTCCTGATGCCCACGGTGCACATCCGCGACAACCTCGACCTGGCACCCAGCGCCTATCGCCTGACGTTGATGGGGGTGATCCTGGCCGAGGCGGAGATTTACCCGGACCGCGAGCTGGCGATCAACCCGGGGCAGGTGTTCGGTACCCTCAACGGGATTACCGCCAAAGATCCGGCCTTTGGCCTGGAGGCGGTGTGGATCGAAGTCAGCCAGCGTTCCCAGGCGCAATCGCTGGGTTACACCGTGGTCGATGCCAGTACGGTTGTGGCCACGCACCTGAACCAGATTCTGTACAAGCACTCCAGCGAGCTGATCGGTCACGAGGAAGTCCAGCAACTCCTGCAATTGCTGGCCAAAAGCTCGCCAAAACTGGCCGAGGAGCTGGTGCCAGGTGTCCTGTCGCTGTCGCAACTGCTCAAGGTGCTGCAGGCGCTGTTGGCCGAACAGGTGCCGGTACGCGACATCCGCAGCATCGCCGAGGCGATCGCCAACAATGCCACCAAGAGTCAAGATACCGCCGCTTTGGTCGCGGCCGTGCGTGTCGGTCTGTCCCGCGCTATCGTGCAAAGCATTGTAGGCACTGAGTCCGAGCTGCCTGTGATCACCTTGGAGCCAAGGTTGGAACAAATATTGCTCAATAGTATTCAAAAGGCAGGGCAGGGCGCCGACGAGGGTGTCTTGCTGGAGCCAAGCATGGCCGAAAAGCTGCAGCGTTCGTTGATCGACGCGGCCCAGCGTCAGGAAATGCAAGGTCACCCGGTGATTCTGTTGGTCGCAAGTCCGGTCCGCGCGATGCTCTCGCGGTTTGGACGCCTGGCAGTCCCGGGGTTGCATGTGTTGGCCTATCAGGAAATTCCTGACAACAAGCAAGTGACCATCGTTGCGACAGTAGGGCCCAACGGCTGAGGTAGTGGTTTATGCAAGTTAAGCGTTTTTTCGCCGCCGATATGCGTCAGGCCATGAAACTGGTTCGTGATGAGCTGGGCGCTGATGCCGCGATCATCGGCAACCGCCGCATTGCCGGCGGTGTCGAGCTGATGGCGGCCCTGGATTACAAGCTGTCGGCCCTGGCGCCGCGGGTGCCGAACATCGAGCTCGAGGACGAGCTGCGCAAGACCCAGTCGCGCATTGTCACGGCTCAGGCCGAACTGAGCTTGCGTGGCGAAGGCGAGGCGGGCGAGCACGCCAGTCGCCAGCTGTTTGCCGGGCTGCCGCTGACCGCCGCCGAACCCTTGATCGAACCGACCCTGTCCGAGCCACCCCGTCCTGCCCCGGCGCCTGCGCCGGCGGCCGCCATCGATCCGCGGGCCTACGATTCGATGCGTTCGGAGCTCAATGGCTTGCGCGAATTGCTCGAAGTGCAACTCGGCTCCCTGGCCTGGAACCAGCTGCAAGGCCGTCATCCGCAGCAGGCCAACCTCTGGCGCCGGCTGCAACGCATCGGCCTGTCCGGTCCGTTGTCCCGCGACCTGCTGGAGCTGACCGCCAGTATTGAAGAACCCCGCCAGGCCTGGCGCATGTTGCTGGCCCACCTGGCGCGGATGATCGTCACCCCCGAGATCGAGCCCCTGGAAGAGGGCGGAGTGATTGCCATGGTCGGCCCGGCCGGCATGGGCAAGACCACCACCCTGGCCAAGCTGGCGGCGCGTTATGTGCTCAAGTACGGCGCGCAGCACATCGCCCTGGTGAGCATGGACAGTTACCGCATTGGCGCCCAGGAACAGCTCAAGACCCTGGGGCGCATCCTCAACGTCTCGGTGACGCACCTGGATCCGGGCCAGTCCCTGGCCCAGGCGCTGGACCCGCTGCTGCGCAAGCGCGTGGTGTTGATCGACACCGCGGGCCTGCAGGCCAGTGACCCGGCGTTGCGCATGCAGTTGGAAAGCCTGGCCGGTCGTGGCATCAAATCGAAGAATTATCTGGTGCTGGCCACGACCAGCCAGAAGCAGGTGCTGACGGCCGCCTACCACAGTTACAAACGCTGCGGGCTGGCCGGCTGCATCCTGACTAAACTGGACGAAACGGCAAGCCTGGGCGAGGTCTTGAGCTTGGCGATCAGTCACGAATTACCGGTGGCTTATCTGACTGATGGTCCGCGTATTCCGGATGACCTGCATCTGCCGCGCCGCCATCAGTTGGTCAGTCGCGCCGTGAGTGTACAAATGCAGGAAGAACCCAGCGAAGAAGCCATGGCTGATATGTTCGCTGATCTCTACCACAGCCCGACCAAACGGGTTGGCTGAGGTATTAATGACTAGATTTGTATCTACATCGATGGCCTGCCATGCATTGTTCCCCAGGGAACGCGCAGCCAGTCATGTAGCCCGCGTCTAAGCAAGACAAGGTATAGAAAGCACATGGGCAGCATGCATCCCGTACAGGTGATCGCGGTGACCGGCGGCAAGGGTGGCGTCGGTAAGACTAACGTTTCAGTGAACTTGTCCCTGGCTCTGGCAGAGCTCGGTCGGCGCGTCATGTTGCTGGACGCCGATCTGGGGCTGGCGAACGTCGATGTGTTGCTGGGGCTGACGCCCAAGCGCACCCTGGCCGACGTGATCGAGGGCCGCTGCGAACTGCGCGACGTGCTGCTGCAGGGGCCCGGCGGGATTCGTATCGTCCCGGCCGCCTCCGGAACCCAGAGCATGGTGCACCTGAGCCCGGCCCAGCACGCGGGCCTGATCCAGGCGTTCAGCGATGTGGGCGACAACCTCGATGTGTTGGTGATCGACACCGCGGCAGGGATCGGCGAATCGGTGGTCAGCTTTGTTCGCGCCGCCCAGGAAGTGCTGCTGGTGGTCTGCGACGAGCCGACCTCGATCACCGACGCCTATGCCCTGATCAAGCTGCTGAACCGTGACTACGGCATGAACCGCTTCCGCGTGCTGGCCAACATGGCGCAAAGCCCGCAGGAAGGGCGCAACCTGTTCGCCAAGTTGACCAAGGTCACGGACCGCTTCCTGGATGTCGCCCTACAATACGTCGGCGCGGTGCCCTACGACGAAAGTGTGCGCAAGGCGGTGCAGAAGCAGCGCGCGGTGTACGAAGCCTTTCCTCGCTCCAAATGTGCCCTGGCTTTCCGGGCCATTGCGCAGAAAGTCGATACCTGGCCATTGCCCGCCAATCCGCGTGGGCATCTGGAGTTTTTTGTGGAGCGCCTGGTGCAACAGACTGCGGGTCCGGTGCTATGACAGCTAGCGGCTACAACCTGTACAAGCAGTCGGCGCGTGACGCGCAGTACGAGCTGATCGAGCGTTACGCGCCACTGGTAAAACGCATTGCCTATCACTTGCTGGCGCGTTTGCCGGCCAGTGTGCAGGTCGAAGACCTGATCCAGGCCGGGATGATCGGCCTGCTTGAAGTGTCGACCAAGTACGACGCCAGCAAAGGCGCGAGTTTCGAGACCTACGCCGGGATCCGCATCCGCGGGGCGATGCTCGACGAGGTCCGTAAAGGTGACTGGGCGCCACGCTCGGTGCACCGCAATACCCGCATGGTCAGTGACGCGATTCGCTCAATTGAAGCTAAAACCGGACGTGACGCTAAAGATCACGAGGTTGCGGCCGAACTCCAATTGAGTCTCGACGATTATTACGGGATTTTGAATGACACCTTGGGCAGTCGCCTGTTCAGTTTCGACGACCTGTTGCAGGACGGCGAGCATGAAGGGCTGCATGAGGATGGCGCGAGTGCTCATCTCGAGCCGTCGCGCGACCTGGAGGATGAACGCTTCCAGGCGGCGCTGGCGGACGCGATTGCCAATTTGCCGGAGCGTGAGCGACTGGTCTTGGCGCTGTACTACGACGAGGAGTTGAACCTCAAGGAAATCGGTGAGGTCCTGGGGGTCAGCGAATCGCGGGTCAGCCAGTTACACAGCCAGTGCGCAGCCCGTTTGCGGGGGCGTTTGGGAGAGTGGCGAGCGCGCTGACAGCAGTGTGGGGACACTGCGAAAGACACTGCTACAGCTTCACGCTGGCGCGGTCATCATCCGTTGTGCTCCAAACCGTCGTTGAGTGCTCTGCCTGTTGATTGAATGGCGTGCCCAGGTGCTGGGCGCGTTTAAGACTGCTTGGAGGTCGAATTGGACAAGAACATGAAAATCCTCATCGTTGATGACTTCTCAACGATGCGGCGGATCATTAAAAACCTGTTGCGTGACCTCGGGTTCACCAACACGGTCGAGGCAGACGACGGCACTACCGCCATCCCTATGCTCAACAGCGGCAGCATCGATTTTCTGGTCACGGACTGGAACATGCCGGGCATGACCGGTATCGATCTGCTGCGTCACGTGCGCGCCAACGAAAAGCTCAAGCATTTGCCAGTGTTGATGGTGACCGCCGAAGCCAAGCGCGAGCAGATCATCGAAGCGGCCCAGGCCGGTGTAAACGGCTATGTGGTCAAACCGTTCACTGCCCAGGCGTTGAAAGAGAAGATCGAGAAGATCTTCGAACGCATCGGTTGATGACTGGCGCTACGGGGGAGCTATGGAACAACGAGAGATTTCACAGGGCGATTTTGAATCGACCCTGAAAAAACACGCGGTCGAATTGGTCGAAAGCCTGGAAAAAGGCAAGTTCGGCGACGCCGTGCAACTGATCCATGAGCTCAACCAGACCCGCGACCGTGGCCTGTACCAGGAAGTGGGCAAGCTCACCCGTGAGCTGCATAGCGCGATCGTCAATTTCCAGATTGACCCGAACATGCCGCAAGCCGAGGAAGTCTCGCAGATCACCGACGCCACCGAGCGCCTGGGGTATGTGGTCAAACTGACTGAGGCGGCGGCCAACCGCACCATGGACCTGGTGGAGAACAGCACGCCGCTGGTCAATGCCCTGGGCACCGATGCCCTGGCGTTGAGCGCGGACTGGGGGCGTTTCATGCGCCGTGAAGTCGGGGCTGAAGAGTTCCGCGAGCTGGCCCGGCGCGTCGATGGCTTCCTGAGTCGCAGCGCCAGCCACAGCCAGGTCGTGGCGGGCAACCTCAACGACATTCTGCTGGCCCAGGATTACCAGGACCTGACCGGTCAGGTGATCAAACGCGTGACGCAACTGGTCACGGAAGTGGAAAGCAATCTGCTCAAACTGGTGCTGATGGCCAGCCAGGTCGACCGCTTTGCCGGTATCGAACATGACCGTGCAGCGATCCTCGCGGAAAAAAATCCGCAAAAACATCTGGCGCAGGGTGAAGGTCCGCAGATTCATGCCGATAAACGTGATGACGTGATGTCCGGTCAGGACGATGTCGACGATTTGCTTTCCAGCCTTGGATTCTAGGAGCACCCCTACACATGAGCTTCGGCGCCGATGAAGAGATCCTTCAGGATTTTCTGGTTGAGGCCGGCGAGATTCTGGAGCAACTGTCCGAACAACTGGTCGAGCTGGAAAGCCGACCGGATGATGCGGACCTGCTCAATGCAATTTTTCGCGGTTTTCACACTGTAAAAGGGGGCGCCGGCTTCCTCCAGCTCAACGAACTGGTGGAGTGCTGCCACATCGCCGAGAACGTCTTCGACATCCTGCGCAAGGGTGAGCGACGCGTCGACTCGGAGCTGATGGACGTGGTGCTCGAAGCGTTGGACGCAGTCAACGGCATGTTCAGCGAAGTGCGCGAGCGTGCACCGGTCACGGCCGCCACGGCCGAGCTGCTGGCGGCCCTGGCGCGCCTGGCGGAACCGCAATCGGCCGACGAGGTCGCAGCGCTTGCGCCAGCTCCCGAGGCGCCGGTTGTTGCCAGCGACAGCGGCGATATCACCGACAACGAATTTGAACAACTGCTCGACTCGCTGAATGCGGTCAAGGCGCAAGCCGAGGCACCAGTGGTCCAGGCCCCGGTGGCGGCGACCGGCAGTGATGAAATCAGCGACGCCGAGTTCGAGTCGTTGCTCGATCAGTTGCACGGCAAAGGCCAGTTCGCCGTGGACAACCTGCCGGCAGCGGCCGAGCCGGTCGCCCCGGTGGTCGCATCTGAAAGCAGCGACATTACCGACGACGAGTTCGAAGCCTTGCTCGACCAGTTGCACGGCAAGGGCAACTTTGCCGTTGAAGCGCTGGAGTCGGCGCTCGCCTCGGTTCCGGCCGCCGCAGTGCCCGAAGCGGCGGCGGTCGGCAGTGACCTGATCTCCGATCACGAGTTCGAATCCCTGCTCGATGAGCTGCACGGCAAGGGCAAGTTCAGCCACGTTGCGGGCAATGCCGAGACCGCTGCGGTCAGCGCCGCGCCAGTCGCGGCCGCGGCGGCCAACGTCGTGGCCCCGGCCCCGGCCCCGGCCGCCAAGGCCCCTGTCGCCAAGCCGGCCCCGGCTCGTGCCCAGTCTGCGCCGCCGGCGGAAAAACCAGCCAGCGAAGCCGAGACCACGGTACGGGTGGACACCGCGCGCCTGGACGAAATCATGAACATGGTGGGCGAGCTGGTACTGGTGCGTAACCGCCTGGTGCGCCTGGGGCTCAACAGCGGTGACGAAGCCATGTCCAAGGCTGTGTCGAACCTCGACGTGGTCACCGCGGACCTGCAGACGGCGGTCATGAAGACCCGCATGCAGCCGATCAAGAAGGTCTTCGGGCGCTTCCCGCGCCTGGTTCGTGACCTGGCCCGCCAGCTCAAGAAAGAGATCAACCTGGAGCTGGTCGGCGAAGAAACCGATCTGGACAAGAACCTTGTCGAGGCCTTGGCCGACCCGCTGGTGCACTTGGTGCGCAACGCGGTCGACCACGGCATCGAATCGCCGCAGGAACGTGAAGACGCGGGCAAGTCCCGGGGCGGCAAAGTGGTGCTGGCGGCCGAACAGGAGGGTGATCACATCCTGCTGTCGATCTCCGACGACGGCAAAGGCATGGACCCCAACGTCCTGCGCGCCATCGCGGTGAAGCGCGGGGTGATGGACAAGGATGCGGCCGAGCGCCTGAGCGACACCGAATGCTACAACCTGATCTTCGCTCCGGGGTTCTCGACCAAGACCGAGATCTCCGATGTGTCGGGGCGTGGCGTGGGCATGGACGTGGTGAAAACCAAGATTTCCCAGCTCAATGGCTCGATCAATATCTACTCGACCAAGGGCCAGGGCTCGAAGATCGTGATCAAGGTGCCGTTGACCCTGGCGATCATGCCGACCCTGATGGTGATGCTGGGCAACCAGGCCTTTGCGTTCCCGCTGGTCAACGTCAACGAGATCTTCCACCTCGACCTGTCGCGCACCAACGTGGTCGACGGCCAGGAAGTGGTGATCGTGCGGGACAAGGCCTTGCCACTGTTTTACCTCAAGCGCTGGCTGGTTGCCTCTGCCGCTCATGAAGAGCAGCGCGAGGGCCATGTGGTGATTCTTTCGGTGGGCACCCAGCGGATCGGCTTTGTCGTCGATCAACTGGTTGGCCAGGAAGAAGTGGTCATCAAGCCATTGGGCAAAATGCTCCAGGGAACGCCGGGCATGTCGGGCGCCACCATTACCGGTGACGGTCGCATCGCGTTGATTCTCGATGTCCCGAGCATGCTCAAGCGTTACGCCACACGGCGTATTTGATTCTGGTGGAGCGGGGCGCCTGGCGCCCTGCTGCGCCTATATGGAGTGTTTATGGCAGTCAAAGTCCTGGTGGTGGATGATTCCGGTTTTTTCCGCCGCCGCGTCTCGGAAATCCTTTCGGCGGATCCGAATATCCAGGTGGTCGGGACCGCGACCAATGGCAAAGAGGCGATTGATCAGGCGCTGGCCCTCAAGCCCGACGTGATCACCATGGACTACGAGATGCCAATGATGGATGGCATCACGGCGGTGCGGCATATCATGCAGCGCTGCCCGACCCCGGTGTTGATGTTCTCCTCGCTGACCCATGAGGGCGCGCGGGTCACCCTCGACGCGCTGGATGCCGGCGCGGTGGATTTCCTGCCGAAGAATTTCGAAGACATCTCGCGCAACCCGGAGAAGGTCAAGCAACTGCTGTGCGAGAAGGTCCACAGCATTTCGCGCAGTAACCGGCGTTTCAGTGCCTATCGGGCACCTGCACCGGTAGCGGCGCCAACCCCGACCCCAGCCCCTGCACCGGTCAATAGTTTTGCCGGCAGCAGCCCGACACCGCGTCCGGCAGCGGCACCGGTGCCAAGCCGCGCCGCGGCATCCGTGCCGTCGTCGCCCGCGCCCAAGCGCAAGGCCTACAAGCTGGTCGCCATCGGTACCTCCACGGGCGGCCCGGTGGCCCTGCAGCGCGTGCTGAGCCAATTGCCGGCCAACTTCCCGGCGCCCATTGTGCTGGTCCAGCACATGCCGGCGGCCTTTACCAAGGCATTCGCCGAGCGCCTGGACAAGCTGTGCCGGATCAGCGTCAAGGAGGCCGAGGACGGCGACATCCTGCGTCCGGGCCTGGCCTTGCTGGCGCCTGGTGGCAAACAGATGATGATCGACGGCCGTGGCGCGGTGAAAATCCTCCCGGGTGACGAGCGTTTGAACTACAAGCCGTGTGTGGATATCACCTTCGGCTCAGCGGCTAAATCCTACGGCGACAAAGTTCTGGCGGTGGTCCTCACCGGCATGGGCGCCGACGGTCGGGAAGGCGCGCGCCTGCTCAAGCAGAGCGGCAGCGCCATCTGGGCCCAGGATGAAGCCAGCTGCGTGATCTACGGCATGCCGATGGCGATTGTCAAAGCCAACCTGGCCGATGCCATCTACGACCTCGACGAGATCGGCAAGCACCTGGCCGAGGCGTGCCTCTGATGGATGTGCTGAGCCTGATCGGGATCATCATGGCGTTTGTCGCCATCATCGGCGGCAACTACCTGGAAGGCGGCCACCTGGGGGCGCTGGCCAACGGCCCGGCCGCCCTGATCGTACTCGGCGGAACCATCGGCGCGGCGCTGCTGCAGTCGCCAATGAGCGCCTTCAAGCGGGCCATGCAGATCCTGGTGTGGATTCTGTTTCCGCCACGGGTCGACCTGGCGGGCGGGATAGACCGGGTGGTCAACTGGAGCCTGACCGCGCGCAAGGAAGGCCTGCTGGGCCTCGAAGGCGTGGCGGATGCGGAGCCCGACAGCTATTCGCGCAAGGGCCTGCAATTGCTGGTCGATGGCGCCGAGCCGGAGGCGATCCGCAGCATCCTGGAAGTGGATTTCTACACCCAGGAAAGCCGCGACATCGAAGCCGCCAAGGTCTTTGAAAGCATGGGTGGCTACGCCCCGACCATCGGCATCATCGGCGCGGTAATGGGCCTGATCCATGTCATGGGCAACCTGGCCGATCCGTCGCAACTGGGCAGCGGCATTGCCGTGGCCTTCGTCGCGACCATCTACGGGGTGGCCAGTGCCAACCTGGTGCTGCTGCCCATCGCCGCCAAACTCAAGGCCATCGCCTTGCGTCAGTCGCGGTACCGGGAAATGTTGCTCGAAGGCATCCTGTCGATCGCCGAAGGTGAAAACCCTCGCTCCATCGAACTCAAGCTACAGGGCTTCATGGACTGATGGGGGGCATGGAGCATGGCACGTCGGCGCTACACTGAAGAACCCGTCAACCATGAACGCTGGCTGGTGTCCTACGCCGACTTCATTACCTTGCTGTTCGCCTTTTTTGTGGTGATGTATTCCATTTCCTCGATCAACGAAGGCAAGTACAAGGTGATCTCCGAGGCGCTGATCGGCGTGTTCACCGACGCCGATCGGGCCCTCAAGCCGATCCCCATCGGCGACGAACGACCGCAGACCGTGACCCCGGCCAAGCCCCTGGTCAAGGACAGCGAGCAGCTCGACGCTGGCATTGCCCAGGCCGCTGACGACCCGCTCAAGCGCATCGCCGATGACATCAGCGCGGCTTTCGGCGACCTGCTCAGTGCCAACCAGATGACGATCCGCGGTAACGAGTTGTGGGTCGAGATCGAGCTCAACTCCAGCCTGTTGTTCGGCAGCGGCGATGCCATGCCCAGCGATATCGCGTTCAACATCATCGATAAGGTCGGGGCCATCCTCAAGCCGTTCGATAACCCGATTCACGTCGAAGGTTTCACCGACGACTTGCCGATCCGCACCGCGCAATACCCGACCAACTGGGAGCTGTCCTCGGCCCGCTCGGCGAGTATCGTGCGCATGCTCGCCATGCAGGGCGTCAACCCCCAGCGCCTGGCGTCGGTGGGGTATGGCGAGTTCCAGCCGGTGGCCAACAATGCCACCGCCGAAGGCCGCGCACGCAACCGGCGGGTGGTGCTGGTGATCTCGCGCAACCTCGATGTGCGACGCAGCCTGACCGGTACCGGTACCGCTCATGCACAACCGGATGCGGCATTGAAGCGGGCTGGCACACAAACTGCACCAACCCAGGTCAAGTCGCCGGGAGCGCCGAGCGCCGTCAATTCTCCGTCACCCGGCTTGCCACGTTGAGCTATTTCTCGGTTGCCCCATACGACCGGGAGGAACGAACTGAATGAGAGTCTGGGCAGTTGCCAATCAAAAGGGTGGTGTTGGTAAAACCACTTCCTCCATCGCTTTAGCCGGTTTGCTGGCAGAGGCGGGCAAGCGCGTGGTCGTGGTCGATCTCGACCCCCACGGCTCCATGACCAGTTACTTCGGTTACGACCCGGACAGCCTGGAACACAGCTGTTACGACCTGTTCCTGCATGGTGGCAGCGTGCCGCAAGGCCTGCCCGGGCAGTTGTTGTTGCCCACCAGCGACGAACGTATTTCCCTGTTGCCGTCGAGCACCGCGCTGGCCACCCTGGAGCGCCAGTCGCCGGGCAAGAGCGGCCTGGGCCTGGTGATTGCCAAGAGCCTGGCGCAGTTGTGGCAGGATTTCGATTACGCCCTGATCGACAGCCCGCCGTTGCTCGGTGTGTTGATGGTCAATGCCTTGGCGGCCAGCCAGCAACTGGTGATCCCGGTGCAGACCGAGCACCTGGCGGTCAAGGGCCTGGAGCGCATGGTCAACACCCTGGCGATGATCAATCGCTCGCGCAAGCAGGCGCTGCCGTTCAGCATCGTGCCGACCCTGTTCGATCGCCGTACCCAGGCCTCCCTGAGCACTCTGCGGGTGCTGCGCGATATGTACCCGGAAGACATCTGGCAGGGCTATATCCCGGTCGACACCCGGCTGCGCGATGCCAGCCGTGCCGGCCTCACGCCTTCACAGTTCGACGGCAAGAGCCGTGGCGTGCTGGCCTATCGTTCGTTGCTCAAGCACCTGCTGGCGCAGCAACTTGTCGCGCAGGTGGCTTGAGATGAATCGGCCGCTGAAAACCACCTCGCGCCCGCAACTGGCGCTGCAATCCTACCTCGACGCCTTGCTGCAGGACGCCACCGAAGAGCTGCCTGTGGAAGTGGCCGAAGTCATCGACGTGCTTGAGGTGATCGAGGCTCAAGGCGCGTTGGACGAGTTCCAGGCGGCGGTGCTGCAAGAGCAGGCACGGGATGCCCAGCCATCGGTGGTCGAGGCACCGCGGGTGACCCTGGTTGCCGAACCGTGCGCCCCGATGCTGCCGTTGCTGCACACGCTGGTCGAGCCGGTGGCCGACGTGCACCTGCCGCCGAGCGCCACGCCACCACCGGTGGACAGCGATGGCCGGCCGAGCTGGGCCGCCGAACCATTCGAATGCCTGCTGTTCGACGTCGCAGGTTTGACCCTGGCGGTTCCGCTGGTGTGCCTGGGTTCGATCTATCCCCTGGCCGGGCATGAGCTGACGCCCCTGTTCGGCCAGCCGGAGTGGTTCCTGGGGATCCTGCCGAGCCAGGCCGGCAACCTCAAGGTGCTCGACACCGCGCGCTGGGTGATGCCCGATCGCTACCGCGACGACTTTCGCCAGGGCTTGCAATACGTGATCTCGGTGCAGGGCTACGAGTGGGGGCTGGCGGTGCATCAAGTCAGCCGCTCGTTGCGCCTGAACCCCAACGAAATCAAATGGCGCAGTCATCGCGGGCAACGGCCATGGCTGGCGGGCACCGTGATTGAACACATGTGCGCCTTGCTCGATGTCGCGCAACTGGCCGAGTTGATCGCCAGTGGCGGGGCCAAACACATGGGCGCGCGCAAGCCGCTGCACTCACTGACATAACAAGCCGCTGGCCGTCCGTCGTGGCGGCCAGGCAGAACACACACCGCCATCGGCGGTTTTTTTAAGGGGTCAGGGTATGAATGATAAGGCGTCGTCTGCAAAGGGTTCCGAAGATCCGATCCTGCAATGGGTAACCTTCAAGCTGGACAATGAGACCTACGGCATCAACGTGATGCGTGTCCAGGAAGTCCTGCGCTACACCGAGATCGCGCCGGTGCCGGGTGCGCCCAGCTACGTGCTGGGCATCATCAACCTGCGCGGCAACGTGGTGACTGTGATCGACACCCGCCAGCGTTTTGGCCTGATGAACACCGAGATCAGCGACAACACCCGGATCGTGATCATCGAGGCCGACAAGCAAGTGGTCGGGATCATGGTCGACAGCGTGGCGGAAGTGGTTTACCTGCGTCAGTCGGAAATCGAGACCGCACCCAACGTCGGCAACGACGAGTCGGCCAAGTTCATCCAGGGCGTGTGCAACAAGAACAACGAACTGCTGATCCTGGTCGAGCTGGACAAGATGATGAGCGAGGAAGAGTGGTCGGACCTGGAGAGTATCTGATTGATTCTCGAAGTGGCTGTTATTGTCCTGGGGTTGCTGTGGATCGGCACCCTGGCGATTTTCCTCGCCTATACCCGCAAGCAGCGGGCTCTGAGCGCGGCTGCGGCCCAGGCCGATGCGCTGCGTGACCAGCGGCTCAAGGAGCTGGCTCGGCGCGTCGATCATTACCAGGACGGTACGGTGCGCATGGGTGAAGAACTGCAAGAATTGCGGGTGCTGGTCGAGCCGTTGCCGGACAAACTGACCCGGATCGAACAGCGCGACCCCACCAGCCTGTCATTCGCCCAGGCCGCGCGCCTGGTGGGCATGGGCGCCAGCGTCGACGAACTGACCCACTCCTGCGGCTTGACCCAGGCCGAGGCCGAGTTGATGAGCAAGATGCACAAGGGCTGAGTGTCAGGCGCCATCGCTGTTGAACCTGCCGGCCTCATCGCGGGCAAGCCCGCTCCCACAGTATTTTGCGGTGCTTGCAGATCTTGCATGCGGCCATCGAACTTGTGGGAGCGGGCTTGCCCGCGATGGCGGTGTGTCAGGCGCCACATTTGTCGGCTGTACCAGCGCCCATTCAATCTGTGGGCGCTGACACTTCAGTAGTCATCCCCGCGATGGCTGATGTCTTTCTCAAGCTGCGTCGAGTCCAGATCATGTCCTTGAGGAAACTTGCCCTTCAGATTCCAGGCAAACGCAATGATCTCGGCAATGGTGCGATACAGCTCTTCGGGGATGCTGTCGCCCAGTTCCATCCGCGCCAGTAATCGCACCAGTTCAGCGTTCTCGTAGATCGGAACTTCATGCTCGCGAGCGATTTTCAGGATGGCTTCGGCCAGGGCGTCGTCGCCTTTGCCGGTGAGCGTGGGGGCGTGCTGGCCGTCGTACTTGAGGGCAATGGCCTGGCGGGGAGGGGTGTTGTGGTTCATGCGGTGTCGTCCACCCAGCGTTGTTCGAGTCGGGTTTGCGGGCCTTGGGGGGGGATGCCGAGGTGGCAGTCGAGGTCGCCGACGTTCAGGCCGCAGGCATACAGTTGCGCACGCAGGTGGTCCAGGTGCTGTTCAATCAGGCTGGCGGTGTAGGGGTGTTCGGCCCAGAGTTGGCTGGACAGGCTGCCGCGCACCAGTTGCGCCTGCACCTGCAATGGGCCCAGGGGGGCGAGGTCAAACGCCAGGTCAATGCGCCATATGTGCTGGCGGGCTTCGCGTTCGGCGGGTTTTTCCTTGGGATCCCTGGGCGGTGGGTCTTCGCGCTGCACCTTGACTTGCAGCGGCACGATGTCTTGCAGGTTGCGCATGGGGATTTCCAGTTGCCAGGTGGTTTGCAGGCGGCCGTCCTCGGTCATGCCGGTCTGCTCCAGGCTCGACAATTGGTGGCTTTGCAGGCGCGAGATCGCGGCGGCGGCCAGGCGCAGCAGGTGTTCCAGGTCGCCTTCTTCGGTCAGGTTCTGCAGCAGCCGCGAGGGCAGGGGAAAGCCACCCGGGGCAGGTTTGGCGCTGACTTGGCCGAGGGTGCCGAGGGCGTTGCGCACGAAGCTGGGCAGGGCCTGGGCCAGGGTGTTGGCGGCCAAGGCGGCATTGAAGCTGGGGTTGGCCGGCAGGCCGGGGGCCAGTTGGGCGATCAGGCGTAACAGGTTGCCCTTGAGGTCGTCTGCCGGCGCCGGATTCTGCCCGGCCAGGAGTCGGCTTTCGAGAAACAGCCCGCTGTTGGCCAGCGCTTGCGCCAGCCCCTTGGCGCTGCTCAGGTGCTGGACCTCGGGCAGGCTGGCAAGCAGTTTGTCGACGCTGGCGCGAACCTCAGAGGATTGCCCATCGGCCGGCAGGTTCTGCAAGGCCTTGAACAGCGCGTCCAGTGAACCTTGGCGACTCTGCTGGGTGTGCAACTGTTGGCTGATCGCCAGTTGTTCCTGGCGGTTGCTCAGGGGCACGAAGCTGAGGGTGTGTGCATCCTGGACCTGGGCACTGAGCAGGGTGCCGATGCGCAGTGGCTGCGGGCTGTCGATGTTCAGGGTGCTGCCGCTGAGCGCGCTGTTGAGCAGGCTGACCATCGAGCGGTACACCGCCGGTTGCCCCGGTGTCTGTGGCTGTAACTGGGTGGTCAGCACCTTGCCCTGCAACAGCGTGCCCACCGGCAGTTGTGTGGTGTCGATGCGCGACAGGGCGGCGGCGTTGCCCGCCAGGCTGGATTGCGGGCTGATCGCCAGGCTGCCGGCCGAGGGCTGGGTGATGGCCAGGCTGGCACCCAGGGCCAAGGGCAGGCTGCTGGTGGCCGATACGGTGGTCTGGCGTCCGCCCGCCAGGGTGATCTTGAGCAGCAGCTGGAAAATCTGCTGGTCCTGCTTGAGTGACAGGACTTCGGCCTTGGCGCTCTGCCCGGCACCGATCAGGCCGTCCACCGGGGTCAGCAGCTTGAGCAACTCGCCGCTGGCCTGCGGGCGCGCCGTGGCAGGTGCCGCGGGGGGCAGGGGAGGAAGGTTGATCTCAGCGGTCATCGGTCACACCCTGTCGAAATTGCCCTCTTGAGAGTAGGACATGACATGTATAATGCCGCCCGTCTCCAAGGACGCGTGGCGAAACACCATAAATGTTGACCCAGCTCTCTGGAACAGGCCGTCAATGAATCTATGCTGCACCACTTTAACGGCCGATCCACTGCCGACTTGAACCGTAAAGGCCCGCGATCTCTTGACCATCCCTCTTCTAGAAGCCGTAGCGCTCGCCTGTGAGCGAGACTGGCGGATGCTCTTCGAAAACCTCGGATTGCGTCTGGATCGCGGTGACATGCTGCAGATCAGCGGCCCCAACGGCAGCGGCAAGACCAGTCTGCTGCGCCTGCTGGCCGGGCTGATGCAGCCGACCAGCGGCCAGGTGTTGCTCAATGGCGAGCCGCTGCACAGCCAGCGCACGGAGCTGGCCCACAACGTGTTGTGGATCGGCCATGCCGCCGGCATCAAGGACCTGCTGAGCGCCGAAGAGAACCTCAGTTGGCTCTGCGCCCTGCACCAGCCGGCCAGCCGCGAGGCCATCTGGCAGGCGCTGGCGGCCGTCGGGCTGCGCGGTTTTGAAGACGTGCCGTGCCATACCCTGTCCGCCGGCCAGCAACGCCGGGTCGCCCTGGCGCGGTTGTACCTCGACAGCCCGGCGCTGTGGATCCTCGACGAGCCGTTCACCGCGTTGGACAAACAAGGTGTGGCACAGCTGGAAGAGCACCTGGCCGCCCATTGTGAGCAGGGTGGCATGGTGATCCTGACCACCCACCACACCATGACCCGGATGCCGGCCGGTTACCGTGACATCGACCTGGGGCAGTGGGCCGTATGAGTGTTTTTGCGCTGTTGGTGGCCCGCGAGGCCCGTTTGTTGTGTCGCCGTCCGGCGGAGCTGGCCAACCCCTTGGTATTTTTCGCAATAGTTGTCGCATTGTTTCCATTGGCGGTGGGACCTGAGACTCAATTGTTGCAAACCTTGTCTCCAGGCCTGGTCTGGGTAGCGGCCCTTTTATCGGTTTTGCTCTCGCTGGACGGGCTTTTCCGCAGTGATTTCGAGGACGGATCCCTTGAGCAGTGGGTCCTTTCGTCGCACCCCCTGGCTCTTCTGGTTTTGGCCAAGGTACTGGCACACTGGGTGTTTTCCGGCCTGGCACTGGTATTGCTTGCGCCGTTGCTGGCATTGATGCTCGGTTTGCCTGCCGCCTGTCTGCCGGTTTTGCTCTTGTCGCTGTTGCTGGGTACACCGGTGCTGAGCCTGCTCGGTGCGGTCGGCGCGGCGCTGACGGTGGGTTTGAAGCGTGGTGGCTTGCTGCTGGCGCTGTTGATTCTGCCGTTGTATATCCCGGTGTTGATCCTGGGCAGTGGCGCCTTGCAGGCGGCACTTCAGGGCATGCCGGCGACCGGGTATCTGCTGTGGCTTGGGAGCCTGACCGCCCTGGCAGTTACCCTGACACCCTTTGCAATAGCTGCTGGCCTGAAGATCAGCGTCAGCGAATAATGAGGTCTGGTCAAAAAACGACCAGTAAAGACCCTGGCTTTTCGTGTTGACGAAAAGCAACCGTGATGGAAACAGCAATGAACTGGACCTGGTTTCACAAGCTCGGCTCGCCCAAGTGGTTTTACGGCATCAGCGGCAAAATGCTGCCCTGGCTGAGTATCGCCGCCGTGTTGCTGATCGGCATTGGAGTGGTCTGGGGCCTGGCGTTCGCACCGCCGGACTACCAGCAAGGCAACAGCTTCAGGATCATCTACATTCACGTGCCGGCGGCCATGCTGGCGCAGTCGGTGTATGTGATGCTGGCGGTCTGCGGCATCGTCGGGCTGGTCTGGAAGATGAAGCTGGCCGACGTCGCCCTGCAATGCGCGGCCCCCATCGGTGCCTGGATGACCGCCGTGGCGCTGGTCACCGGGGCGATCTGGGGCAAGCCGACCTGGGGTTCGTGGTGGGTCTGGGATGCGCGACTAACGTCGATGCTGATCCTGCTGTTCCTGTACTTCGGTCTCATTGCGCTGGGCAACGCCATCAGCAATCGTGACAGCGCCGCCAAGGCGTGCGCGGTGCTGGCGATTGTCGGGGTGATCAACATCCCGATCATCAAGTATTCGGTGGAGTGGTGGAACACCCTGCACCAGGGCGCGACCTTCACCCTCACCGAAAAACCGGCCATGCCGGTGGAGATGTGGCTGCCGTTGCTGCTGACGGTGCTGGGTTTCTACTGTTTCTTCGGTGCGGTGCTGTTGCTGCGCATGCGCCTTGAAGTGCTCAAGCGCGAAGCCCGGGCCAGTTGGGTCAAAGCCGAAGTGCAAAACAGCCTGGAGGTCAGTTCATGAGTTTTGCTTCTTTGAGCGACTTCCTCGCCATGGGCCATCACGGTCTATATGTCTGGTCGGCCTATGGCATCTGCCTGGCAGTACTGGCCCTCAACGTGGTCGCGCCGATCCTGGCCCGCAAGCGTTATCTGCAACAAGAGGCGCGTCGTCTGCGCCGGGAGAACAGCAAGTGAATCCGCTGCGTAAAAAACGTCTGCTCATCATTCTCGCGATCCTGGTGGGGGTTGGCGCTGCTGTCGGCCTGGCCTTGAGTGCCTTGCAGCAAAACATCAACCTGTTCTACACCCCGACCCAGATCGCCAATGGCGAAGCGCCGCAAGACACGCGCATCCGCGCCGGTGGCATGGTCGAGGCCGGTTCCCTGAAACGCTCCGGCGATTCGCTGGACGTGAGATTCGTCGTCACCGACTTCAATAAATCCGTGACCATCACCTACCGCGGCATCCTCCCGGACCTGTTCCGCGAAGGGCAGGGCATCGTCGCCCTGGGCAAGTTGAATGCCGAGGGCGTGGTGGTGGCTGACGAAGTGCTGGCCAAGCACGACGAGAAGTACATGCCGCCGGAAGTGACCAAGGCGCTCAAAGACAGTGGTCAATCCGCCCCGACACCCGTGAAGGAGGGTTGATCCATGACATCCGGCATCTTTATTCCCGAGTTGGGCCACCTGGCGATGATCCTCGCCCTGTGTTTTGCCGTCGTCCAGGCCATCGTGCCGTTGCTCGGCGCCTGGCGCGGTGACCGCATGTGGATGGGCCTGGCCCAGCCAGCCGCCTGGGGGCAGTTCGCCTTCCTGGCGTTCTCCTTCGGCTGCCTGACCTATGCCTTCATGGTCGACGATTTCTCCGTCGCCTATGTGGCCAACAACTCCAACACGGCCTTGCCGTGGTACTACAAGTTCAGCGCCGTGTGGGGCGCCCACGAAGGTTCGCTGCTGCTGTGGGCGATGATTCTTGGCGGCTGGACCTTCGCCGTGTCGGTGTTCTCGCGGCAATTGCCGCAGGTCATGCTGGCGCGGGTGCTGTCGGTGATGGGCATGATCAGCATCGGCTTCCTGCTGTTCCTGATCCTCACCTCGAACCCGTTCGAGCGCATCTTGCCGCAGATGCCTACCGATGGCGCCGACCTTAACCCGTTGCTGCAGGACATCGGCCTGATCGTCCACCCGCCGATGCTGTACATGGGCTACGTCGGCTTCTCGGTGGCGTTCGCCTTCGCCATCGCCGCCTTGATGGGCGGTCGCCTGGATGCTGCATGGGCCCGTTGGTCACGTCCGTGGACCATCGTCGCCTGGGCATTCCTGGGCATCGGTATCACCCTGGGTTCGTGGTGGGCCTACTACGAACTCGGCTGGGGCGGCTGGTGGTTCTGGGACCCGGTGGAAAACGCCTCGTTCATGCCTTGGTTGGTCGGCACGGCGCTGATTCACTCCCTGGCCGTGACCGAAAAACGTGGCGTGTTCAAAAGCTGGACCGTACTGCTGGCCATCGCGGCCTTCTCCCTGAGCCTGTTGGGGACCTTCCTCGTGCGTTCCGGGGTCCTGACGTCGGTCCACGCCTTTGCCTCGGACCCTGAGCGTGGCGTGTTCATCCTGATCTTCCTGCTGTTTGTGGTGGGTGGCTCTCTGACCCTGTTCGCTCTGCGCGCGCCGGTGGTCAAGAGTCATGTGGGCTTCAACCTGTGGTCGCGCGAAACCCTGCTGCTGGGCAACAACCTGGTGCTGGTGGTAGCGGCCTCGATGATCCTGCTCGGTACCCTGTATCCGCTGATCCTGGACGCCATGACCGGCGCCAAGCTGTCGGTCGGTCCGCCGTACTTCAACGCCTTGTTCATTCCGTTGATGGCGTTGTTGATGGTGGTGATGGCCGTCGGCGTATTGGTGCGCTGGAAGGACACCCCGGTGAAGTGGCTGGTGGGCATGCTCACTCCGGTCTTGCTGGGCAGCGCTGCGCTGGCAGTGGTGGCCGGTATCGCCTATGGCGACTTCAACTGGGCCGTGCTGGCAACCTTCATGCTCGCCGCCTGGGTGCTGTTGGCCGGGGTCCGCGACATCCTCGACAAGACCCGCCACAAAGGCCTGATCAAGGGCCTGCCGACCCTGACCCGCAGTTACTGGGGCATGCAGGTCGCGCACCTGGGGATCGCCATATGCGCCTTGGGCGTGGTCCTTTCCAGCCAGAACAGCGCCGAGCGCGACCTGCGCCTGGAGCCGGGCGAGTCGATGGAACTGGCCGGCTATCACTTTGTGTTCGAGGGGGCCAAGCATTACGAAGGGCCGAACTTCACCTCCGACAAGGGCACCGTGCGGGTGATCCGCAACGGCAAGGAAGTCAGCGTGCTGCACCCGGAAAAACGCCTGTACACCGTGCAGAACTCGGTGATGACCGAGGCCGGGATCGACGCCGGTTTCACCCGTGACATCTACGTCGCCCTGGGCGAGCCATTGGGCGAAGGCGCCTGGGCCGTGCGGGTGCACGTCAAGCCATTCGTGCGCTGGATCTGGTTCGGTGGCCTGCTGACCGGCTTCGGCGGGTTGCTGGCGGCGATGGACCGGCGTTATCGGGTCAAGGTGAAGAGCCGGGTGCGTGAAGCGCTGGGCATGTCGGGAGCGACTGCATGAGACGTTGGTTGATGGTGTTGCCACTGGCGCTCTTTCTGGTGGTGGCGGTGTTTCTGTACCGCGGGTTGTACCTCAATCCGTCCGAGTTGCCGTCGGCGATGATCGGCAAGCCGTTCCCGGAGTTCAGCCTGGTCAACGTGCAGGGTGACAAGACCCTGACCCGCGCCGATCTGCTGGGCAAGCCGGCGCTGGTCAACGTCTGGGGCACCTGGTGCATTTCCTGCCGGGTCGAGCACCCGGTGTTGAACAAGCTGGCCGAGCAGGGCGTGGTGATCTACGGGGTGAACTACAAGGACGTCAATGCCGATGCCTTGAAGTGGCTGGCCGAGTTCCATAATCCGTACCTGCTGGACATCCGTGACGAGGAGGGCACCCTGGGCCTGAACCTGGGCGTCTACGGTGCGCCGGAAACCTTCTTTATCGACGCCAAGGGCATCATCCGCGACAAGTACGTGGGGGTGATCGACGAGGTGGTCTGGCGTGAACAACTGGCGGCCAAGTATCAGGCGCTGGTGGATGAGGCCAAGCCATGAAGCGCTGGTTTGCCGCTGTGGTCCTGGGCTTGAGTCTGGCCGGCGTGGCGCACGCCGCCATCGACACCTACGAGTTCGCCAAGGACGGGGATCGCGAGCGTTTTCGCGAACTGACCAAGGAACTGCGTTGCCCCAAGTGCCAGAATCAGGACATTGCCGACTCCAATGCGCCGATTGCCGCTGACCTGCGCAAAGAGATTTTCCGCATGCTCGGCGAGGGCAAGGACAATCAGCAGATCATCGACTTCATGGTCGACCGCTATGGCGACTTCGTCCGCTACAAGCCCGCCCTGACCAGCAAGACCGCGCTGTTGTGGTTTGGCCCGGCCGGGCTGTTGCTTGGTGGCGTGGTGGTGATTGCCCTGATCGTCCGTCGTCGTCGCGTTGAACGCGCGGCTGGCAAGGACACGCTTTCTGCCGAGGAGCGCGAGCGCCTCGACCAACTGCTGGACAAAAACACTGATGATTGATTTCTGGCTTGCCGCAGGTCTGCTGCTACTGGTTGCCCTGAGTTTTCTGTTGATCCCGGTTCTGCGTGGCCGTCGCGCCCAACGTGAAGAGGATCGTACCGCGCTGAACGTGGCGCTTTATCAAGAGCGGGTGGCCGAGTTGCAGGCGCAGCAGGTCGAAGGTGTGCTCGATGCCACACAAATGACCGCCGGGCGTGACGAAGCCGCCCGTGAACTGCTGGCCGACACCGAGGGTGCCGACGTTGGCCGGGTGTCCCGTCTGGGCAAGCCGCTGCCACTGCTGGCGGCGATCCTGGTGCCGGTGCTGGGCCTGGGCCTGTACCTGCATTTTGGTGCCAGCGACAAGGTTGAGCTGACCCGCGAGTTCGCCCAGGCGCCGCAGTCGATGGAAGAAATGACCCTGCGCCTGGAGCGTGCCGTGGCGGCACAACCGGACTCTGCCGAGGGCCTGTACTTCCTGGGTCGTACCTACATGGCCCAGGACCGTCCGGCCGACGCCGCGAAGATCTTCGAGCGGACCGTGGCCCTGGCGGGTCGCCAGCCCGAACTGCTGGGTCAATGGGCCCAGGCCCAGTACTTTGCCGACAACAAGAAATGGTCGGACAAGGTCCAGGCGCTGACCGACGAAGCACTCAAGGCCGATCCAAAGGAAGTCACCAGCCTGGGCCTGCTGGGTATCGCCGCCTTCGAAAGCGAGCGCTACCAGGACGCTATCGACTACTGGAACCGCCTGTTGGCCCAGCTGCCGACCGAGGACGCTTCCCGCGCTGCGCTGCAAGGCGGCATTCAGCGCGCCACGGAAAAACTCCAGGAAAGCGGCGCGACTGTCGCCAAGGCGCCAGCCGTCGTGAGCAAGCCGGTGGCCCTGCTCAAGGTGTCGGTTGACCTGTCGGCCGAGGTCAAGGCCAAGGTCCTGCCAGGCGACAGCGTGTTCATTTTCGCCCGTGCCGTTTCCGGCCCGCCGGCCCCCCTGGCAGCCAAGCGCTTGACCGTTGCCGACCTGCCGGTGACCGTGGAACTGGGTGACGCGGATGCAATGATGCCGCAGTTGAAACTGTCGAACTTCCCTGAAGTCCAACTGGTTGCACGGGTATCCCGTGCCGGTCAGCCGACTGCGGGCGAGTGGGTCGGGCGCAGCCAGCCAATGGCCAGCAGCACCACCGCGCCGCAATCGTTGACCATCGACAGCCCGGACCAATAATCAGGAAACGCCGCTATGACCGTACTCGCTCGAATTACCCTGCTCAGCCTGGTTCTAGGGTTAAGCGCCTGTACGGTCCAGCAGCCCACTCCGGACACCAGCCCGCTACCGCCGATCCCGCCGTCGGGCCCGACCACCAAGCCCAAGCCTTCGACGGCACCCGGCAAGCCGGTGACGCCGAGCAAACCGGCCAAACCCCTGCCGCGGACCTCCGCCAGCTTCGCCCCACCCCCAGGCGGCAACAGCCACTGGGACGCGAAACTGGGGGTCTACGTCCTCGACGACCAGAGCAACGTCTTCTACCGCCAGCGCACCTACTACCGCTGGAACAACGGCTGGAGCCGCAGCATCAGCCCGCAAGGGCCGTGGGAAGAGACCGATATCCACGGTGTGCCTTCGGGGTTGGGCAGGCAGTTCGGGCAGTAAAAACACCAGCGCCTTGGGCTTGATCGGTGAGTTTCCGAATGTTGCAGCCACTGGAACCCTGATGCCGGTTGATTTAGATTTTCCGGTCATTCCAGGGAGTCAGGAGTCTTCATGCACAAGTCGGTGTTAAATCCCTCCAGTGTTTTCAACTCGCTGCAGTACGGATTCAGCCAGGCGGTTGAGGTCAGTGGTGGGCGTCGTTTGCTGTTGTCCGGTCAGGTCGGTGTCGATGAGCATGAGCGCACGGTAGCGCCTGGCTTGCGCGAGCAGACCGACAAGGCGTTCGACAATATCGAGGCGATTCTGCGCGAGGCGGGCGGGGATCTCTCCCACGTGGTGGTGATGCGGATTTACATTGCCGAGGCCGCGCGCGATGAGCAAGAGCAGGTCACCCAGGTGTTGCTGGAGCGCTTCCCGGCCAATCCACCAGCGTCTTCGTGGCTGATTGTCAGTGGGCTTTCCTTGCCGCAGTGGCTGATCGAAGTGGAAGTGGAAGCGATGTTGCCCTAGAACGGGCAGCGACAAAAAAGGCGACCCGCAGGTCGCCTTTGTTCGTTTCAGCGCCGCTTACTGGCCGCTGTAGATCTTGTCGAAAATCCCGCCGTCGTTGAAGTGGGTCTTCTGCACGGTGCGCCAGTCACCGAAGGTTTTTTCCACCGACAGGAAATCGACTTTCGGGAAGCGGTCGGTGTACTTGGCCAGCACGGCCGGGTCACGTGGGCGCAGGTAGTTGGCGGCTGCGATTTCCTGACCTTCCGGGGACCACAGGTACTTCAGGTATTCCTCGGCCGCGGCACGGCTGCCTTTCCTGTCGACGACTTTGTCGACCACGCTGACCGGTGGCTCGGCTTCGGCGGAGACGCTTGGGTAGATCACCTCGAACTGGTCGCGACCGAATTCGCGGGCAATCATTTCTGCTTCGTTCTCGAAGGTCACCAGCACGTCGCCGATCTGGTTGGTCATGAAGGTGGTGGTGGCCGCACGGCCGCCGGTGTCGAGCACAGGGGCTTGTTTGAACAGTTTGCCAACGAAGTCCTTGGCCTTGTTCTCATCGCCGCCGTTCTTCAGCACGTAGCCCCAGGCAGACAGGTAGGTGTAGCGGCCGTTACCCGAGGTTTTCGGGTTGGGCACAATCACCTGGACGCCGTCCTTGAGCAGGTCGGGCCAGTCTTTCAGGGCCTTGGGGTTGCCCTTGCGGACGATGAACACGGTGGCCGAGGTGAACGGTGCGCTGTTGTTCGGCAGGCGGGTGACCCAGTTGTCCGGGATCAGTTTGCCGTTGTCGGCCAGGGCATTGATATCGGTGGCCATGTTCATGGTAATGACGTCAGCCGGCAGGCCGTCGATTACTGAACGTGCCTGTTTGCTGGAACCGCCGAAAGACATCTGCAGGGTGATGGTTTCGTTGTGCTCGGCTTGCCAGTGTTTCTGGAAGGCAGTGTTGTAGTCCTTGTAGAAATCGCGCATCACGTCGTAGGAAACGTTAAGCAGGGTCGGTGCGGCTTGAGCCACGCTAGCGAGGGTCAGGCCTGCGGCCAGGAGTGAGGCGCCAAAGATCTTTTTCACTGCACATTCCTTTTGTTCGAGAGAGTGAAGGCATTTTGCCGTCGACTATAGCCGGGCCTCTATAGCTCTTTAAAGATTAAAAAGTACTTTGCTTATTCGATTTTCTTAAATAGCGCATTGCCGCAGCGTGAGCAGAATGCTGCGCCGTGCTCATGGCCGTTTTTCTTGCACACCGGGCAGTCGTGTTGCAGCTGCTCACCGCGCATGGCGTTGGCCAGTTCCGCGGTGAAGATGCCCGTCGGCACCGCGATGATCGAGTAACCGGTGATCATCACCAGCGATGAAACCACCTGGCCCAGGGGGGTCTTGGGCACGATGTCGCCGAAGCCCACGGTGGTCAGGGTGACGATCGCCCAGTAAATGCCCTTGGGAATGCTGGTGAAGCCGTTCTGCGGGCCTTCGATCACGTACATCAGGGTGCCGAACACCGTCACCAGGGTGCACACGCTGACCAGGAACACCACGATCTTCTGCTTGCTGCCGCGCAGCGCCGACATCAGGTAGTTGGCTTGCTTGAGGTAGGGGCTGAGCTTGAGCACGCGAAAGATGCGCAGCATACGGATGATGCGGATGATCAGCAGGTATTGGGCGTCGCTGTAGTACAGGGCGAGTATTCCCGGCACGATCGCCAGCAGGTCGACCAATCCATAGAAGCTGAAGGCATAGCGCAACGGCTTGGGCGAGCAGTACAGGCGCAACCCGTATTCGATGGCGAAGATGAAGGTGAAACCCCACTCGATGTAGGCCAGCACGTCGGCATAGTCGCGGTGAATGCTGTTGATGCTGTCGAGCATCACGATCACCAGGCTGGCGAGGATGATCAACAGCAGGATGCCATCGAAGCGCCGTCCGGCCTGGGTGTCGCTCTGGAATACGATGACGTGAAGTTCTTCACGCCAGTTTTTGCTGCTGTCCATGGAAAACGCCTGAATCAATGATCAGCGCAGCCTAGGTTGATTCTCCTCCAGAGTGCAAGGTGTATGGCTGACAGTGGCCTTCACGAACATTTGCACGGTGCTGCGTACCAGCCAGCAGGCGAGAATGAACGGTGCGGTCAGCGTGGGCAGGCCGATGGCGGCAAACAGCGGCGTCAGCAACAGTGCCAGGGTGATGCCTACCAGCGGCAGCCACGGTTGCTGGCGTTGCGCGCTGAGGGCGAGGGCGGCGAGCACGGCGTTGTAGCCACCGAGGCCGAGCAATGCGCTGTAGAAGTCGTGATGCAGCATGCTCCAGCCCATGCCCGCGACCGAGGCCAGCAACGCCCAGCAGAAGGCGCGGCGGTCGGCGATCAGCAGTCCGCCGGCAATCATCGCACCGGCCAGCGGATGCCCCAGGAACATGACCTGGCCGATACCTTTGAGGGGCGCGGCGAGCATGTTCAGTGTGCTGACTTCGATCAAATGCGCGGTTGTCGGGGGCGTGGCGAAACACAACAGCGGCCAGCTCAGCACGACGAAGGGGGTGGTGTAGGCCGGCAGGTATTGGCTGACCCGCGCGCGTTTGAGCCACTGTTGCGTGATCATTGCGCTCAGGCCGCCGGCGGCCAGGATCAGCGGTGGCAGCAGCGCCGACCAGGGGAAATACAGGCTCAGCAGCAAGCCGAGCAGGACGCCGTTGTAGCTGAAAAGCCCAGCCTGGCGATCGGCCTTGGCATAGTTGCGGCGTTGCGCGGTGAGCAGCCCCGCGACACCGCCCAGCAGCGCGCCGCCCAGCAAGGCAGGCGCGGTAAACAAGATGGCACACAGGCACAGCAGGCCGCACAGCGGGTTACGCTGGAGGAAGATCTGGCTGAAGCCGTTGAGCAGGGCAGTCGCCCAGTCGGGGCAGTGGGTGTTGAAGTGGTTGGCAGGCATGGCAGTTCTGAAAGGGCAAAGGGAGCGAGTCGGTCGAGCGCGACCCCGGCTGATCGCCAGCAGGCTGGCTGCCACACTGAATCTCTGTTCAGTCGGGATTGTGTGATCAACACAGAACCCCTGTGGGAGCGAGCCGGCTCGCGATGAGGCCGGTATGGGCGCTCTAGATCAACGTCTCGATGCGCAACGAGTTAGTCGATCCCGGCTGGCCGAAAGGCACACCGGCGGTGATCAGCAAGGTGTCGCCGCGCTGGGCCATGCCTTGGGCCTGGGCAATTTCCAGGGCGGTAGAGCAGACCTCGTCGACCTGGCGCAAGCGGTCGTTGACCACCGAGTGCACGCCCCAGGCCACGCTCAGGCGTCGCGCAGTCGAGAGGTTCGGGGTCAGGTTGAGGATCGGCACCGCCGGTCGCTCCCGCGCCGCACGCAAGCTCGAGCTGCCTGACTCGCTGTAGTTGACCAGGACCGCCACCGGCAGGATGTTGCTGATGCGGCGGATTGCACAACTGATGGCGTCGGAGGTGGTGGCTTCGGCTTTCGGTCGGCTGACGTCGAGTTGCGCCTGATAGTCCGGGCCGCTTTCGACCTGGCGGATGATCTTGCTCATCATCTGCACGGCTTCGAGCGGGTATTCACCGGAGGCGGTTTCCGCCGACAGCATCACCGCGTCGGTGCCTTCGGCCACGGCGGTGGCGACATCGGTGACCTCGGCGCGGGTCGGTGCCGGGGAGAAGCGCATGGACTCGAGCATCTGGGTCGCCACTACCACCGGCTTGCCCAGTTGGCGGCAGGTGCTGATGATGTCTTTCTGGATCTGCGGCACGCTTTCGGCCGGCACTTCCACCCCCAAGTCGCCCCGGGCCACCATGATCGCGTCACTCAGCTCGGCGATTTCGCGCAGTTGCTCGACTGCCGAAGGCTTCTCGATTTTCGCCATCAGGAACGCCTTGTCGCCGATCAGGGCGCGGGCTTCGCGGATGTCCTCGGGACGCTGGACAAACGACAGGGCCACCCAGTCCACCCCCAGTTCCAGGCCGAAGCTCAGGTCACGGCGGTCCTTGGCGGTCAGCGGACTGAGATCGAGCACCGCTTGCGGCACGTTGACGCCTTTGCGATCCGACAGCTCGCCGCCATTGAGCACCGTGGTGTCGATGGCGTCGGCATATTTGCTGACTACCCGCAGGCGCAGCTTGCCGTCGTCCAGCAGCAGGTCCATGCCCGGTTCCAGCGCCGCGATGATTTCGGGGTGGGGCAGGTTGACCCGGCGTGCGTCGCCCGGCGTGGGGTCGAGGTCCAGGCGCAGGGCCTGGCCGCGCACCAGTTGCACCTTGCCTTCGGCGAACTTGCCGACCCGCAGCTTCGGCCCTTGCAGGTCCATCAGAATCCCCAGCGGGTAATTGAGCTGGCGCTCGACTTCGCGGATCCACTGGTAGCGCTGGGCGTGATCGGCATGATCGCCGTGGCTGAAGTTCAGGCGAAAGATGTTGACCCCGGCCTGCACCAGTTCGCGGATGTCTTCGATGCCGTCGGTGGCAGGCCCCAGGGTGGCGAGGATTTTGACCTTTTTGTCAGGCGTCATGTTTTGGGCTCTCGAGGATCAGGATGGCGCGGAAGTCGTTGACGTTGGTGCGCGTCGGTTCGGTGACGATCAGGGCGTCGAGCGCTGCGAAGTAACCGTAGCCATTGTTGTTGTCCAGCTCGTCGCTGGCGCTCAGGCCCAGGGCGGTGGCGCGGGCGTAGCTGTCCGGGGTCATCAGGGCGCCGGCGTTGTCTTCGGAGCCGTCGATGCCGTCGGTATCACCGGCCAGCGCGTAGACGCCTGGCAGGCCCTTGAGGCTGTCGGTCAGGCTCAGCAGGAACTCGGCGTTGCGTCCGCCACGGCCATTGCCGCGCACGGTCACGGTGGTTTCGCCACCGGACAGGATCACGCAGGGCGCGGCCAGCGGCTGGCCATGCAGCACCACTTGGCGGGCGATGCCGGCGTGGACCTTTGCCACCTCGCGGGATTCGCCTTCCAGGTCCCCCAGGATCAGTGGGCTGAAACCGGCCTGGCGGGCTTTCACTGCCGCGGCTTCCAGGGATTGCTGGGGACGGGCGATCAGTTGGAAATGGCTGCGGGCCAAGCTCGGATCACCGGGTTTTACCGTTTCCGATTCGGGGCTTTGCAGCCAGTTGCGCACCGAAGCCGGAACTTCGATGGCGTACCGCTTGAGAATGTCCAGGGCCTGGCCCGACGTGCTCGGGTCGGCCACGGTCGGGCCGGAGGCGATCACGGTGGCGAGGTCGCCCGGCACATCGGAAATGGCATAGGTGTACACCGTGGCCGGCCAGCAGGCTTTGCCCAGGCGGCCGCCCTTGATGGCGGAGAGGTGCTTGCGCACGCAGTTCATCTCGCCGATGGTCGCGCCGGACTTGAGCAGGGCCTTGTTGATCGCCTGCTTGTCGGCCAGGGTGATGCCGGCTGCGGGCAAGGCCAGCAAGGCCGAGCCGCCACCGGAGAGCAGGAAGATCACTCGGTCGTCTTCATTGAGGTTGCTGACCAGTTCGAGTACGCGCTTGGCCACGGCCAGGCCGGCGGCGTCGGGTACCGGGTGGGCGGCTTCGACCACTTCGATTTTTTCGCAGGGTGCGCCGTGACCGTAGCGGGTGACGACCAGCCCGGACACTTCACCCTGCCAGCAGCGTTCGACCACCTGGGCCATGGCGGCCGCGGCCTTGCCGGCGCCGATGACGATGACCCGACCGCTGCGGTCTTTGGGTAGATGGGCTTCGAGGACCTGTTGCGGATGGGCCGCGTCGATGGCGGTGGCGAACAGGTCGCGCAGGAATTGTTGCGGATCGACCGACATGGCGGGCTCCCGGAATTCTTGTTATTGGGATAGAGCGAACACTTGCGGGCAGCTCGGGCTCTTGTGGGAGCTGGCTTGCCTGCGATTCAGACGACGCGATTTATCAGGTACACCGCGGCGATTCCATCGCGGGCAAGCCCGCTCCCACAGGGAGAGCGGGTGGCCCCAAAGATTTACTTATCGCGAATCGAGAAATTCGCCATGTGCTCCAGGCCCTTGATCAGCGCCGAGTGGTCCCAGTTGCTGCCACCGATGGCCGCGCAGGTGCTGAACACTTGCTGGGTATTGGCGGTGTTGGGCAGGTTGATGTTCAGTTCCTTGGCGCCTTGCAGGGCCAGGTTCAGGTCCTTCTGGTGCAGGCTGATGCGGAAGCCAGGATCGAAGGTGCCCTTGATCATGCGCTCGCCGTGGACTTCCAGGATCTTCGAGGAGGCAAAGCCGCCCATCAGTGCTTCACGCACCTTGGCCGGGTCGGCGCCGTTTTTCGAGGCGAACAGCAGGGCTTCGGCCACCGCCTGGATGTTCAGCGCCACGATGATCTGGTTCGCTACCTTGGCGGTTTGACCGTCGCCATTGCCACCCACCAGGGTGATGTTCTTGCCCATGGCCTGGAACAGCGCCAGGGCGCGTTCGAAGGCATCGGCATCGCCGCCGACCATGATGCTCAGGGTTGCCGCCTTGGCGCCCACTTCACCGCCGGACACCGGGGCGTCGAGGTACTGCGCGCCTTTTTCGTTGATCCGGGCGGCGAAGGCTTTGGTCGCGGTTGGCGAGATCGAGCTCATGTCGATCACGACCTTGCCTTTGCCAACGCCGGCGGCAACGCCATCGGCGCGGAACAGCACGTCCTCGACCTGGGGGGTATCGGGGACCATGACGATGATGAATTCGGCTTCCTGGGCGACTTCCTTCGGGTTCGCCAGGGCGACGGCGCCAGCGGCGATCAGATCGGCAGGGGCAGCGTCGTGGTGTTGCGAAAGGAACAGGCTGTGCCCGGCTTTCTGCAGGTTTGCCGCCATTGGGTGGCCCATGATGCCGGTGCCGATAAATCCGATTTTAGCCATGAGAAGATCCTCTTGTTTTTATTGCTGCTTCAAGCAAATGGGCAACTGCTGCTTTTAGGTGGGAGCGAACTGGCTCGCGATAGCGGTGTGCCAGGCAGCATCGATGTGCGATGAGCCGGCGTCATCGCGAGCAAGCCGCAAGCGGGCACTCGCTCCTACATGGGGGGCAGCGTTAGATTGCGTTGTGGGTTTTCAGCCAACCCAGGCCTGCTTCAGTGGTGGTCAGCGGCTTGTATTCACAGCCAACCCAACCCTGGTAGCCGATGCGGTCCAGGTGTTCGAACAGGAAGCGGTAGTTGATCTCGCCGGTGCCCGGCTCGTTGCGGCCCGGGTTGTCGGCCAGCTGGATGTGGTTGATCTCGCCCAGGTGCGCCGCCATGGTGCGGGCCAGGTCGCCCTCCATGATTTGCATGTGGTAGATGTCGTATTGCAGGAACAGGTTGGCACTGCCCACTTGTTCGCGAATCGACAGCGCCTGCGCGGTGTTGTTCAGGTAGAAACCCGGGATGTCGCGGGTGTTGATGGCTTCCATCACCAGCTTGAGGCCGGCTGCTTGCAGCTTGTCGGCGGCGAACTTGAGGTTGGCGACGAAGGTTGCTTGCACCGTGGCATCGTCGACGCCTTGTGGGCGAATGCCGGCCAGGCAGTTGACCTGAGTGTTGCCCAGCACTTTGGCGTAGGCGATGGCCAGGTCGACACCGGCGCGGAACTCTTCCACGCGATCGGGGTGGCAGGCGATCCCGCGTTCACCCTTGGCCCAGTCACCGGCCGGCAGGTTGAACAGTACTTGGGTCAGGCCGTGGGCCTCCAGCTGGGCCTTGATTTCGGCGGAGCTGAAGTCGTACGGGAACAGGTATTCGACGCCACTGAAACCGGCCTTGGCGGCCGCTTCGAAGCGGGCAAGAAAATCCTGTTCGGTGAACAGCATGGACAGGTTGGCTGCAAAACGCGGCATGGTGGACTCCTGTAAATCTCTGGTGAGCGTTCCCGGATCCCGCAGGATGCGAGAACGCTCCTACAAATTAATCGAGCATCGAAATCGCGGTTGGCGCGTCGTTGCCGACCAGCGCCAGGTCTTCGAATTCGTTGACCGCGTTGATCTCGGTGCCCATGGATATGTTGGTCACGCGTTCCAGGATAATCTCGACGATCACCGGTACCTTGAACTCTTCGATCAGCTCCTGGGCCTTGCGCAGGGCAGGGGCGATTTCGGCCGGTTCGAAGACCCGCAGGGCCTTGCAACCCAGGCCTTCGGCAACCGCGACGTGGTCCACGCCGTAGCCGTTGAGCTCCGGTGCGTTGAGGTTGTCGAAGGACAGCTGCACGCAGTAGTCCATGTCGAAGCCGCGCTGCGCCTGACGGATCAGGCCCAGGTATGAGTTGTTCACTACCACGTGGATGTACGGCAGCTTGAACTGCGCGCCCACCGCCAGCTCTTCGATCATGAACTGGAAGTCGTAGTCGCCCGAGAGTGCCACAACCTTGCGGCTCGGGTCAGCCTTGACCACCCCCAGTGCGGCCGGAATGGTCCAGCCCAGTGGGCCGGCCTGGCCGCAGTTGATCCAGTGGCGCGGTTTGTAGACGTGCAGGAACTGCGCGCCGGCGATCTGCGACAGGCCAATGGTGCTGACGTAGCAGGTGTCTTTGCCGAACACCTGGTTCATCTCTTCGTAGACGCGCTGTGGCTTGACCGGCACGTTGTCGAAGTGAGTCTTGCGGTGCAGGCTGGCCTTGCGCTGCTGGCAGTCCTGCAGCCAGGCGCTGCGGTTTTTCAGTTTGCCGGCTGCGTGCCACTCGCGAGCAACCTCGATGAACACGGTCAGCGCGGCGGCGGCGTCGGAGACGATGCCCAGGTCCGGGGTGAACACACGGCCGATCTGGGTCGGTTCGATGTCGACGTGAATGAACTTGCGACCTTCGGTGTACACGTCGACCGAACCGGTGTGGCGGTTGGCCCAACGGTTACCGACGCCCAGCACCACGTCGGACTTGAGCAGGGTGGCGTTGCCGTAGCGGTGCGAAGTCTGCAGGCCAACCATGCCGACCATCAACGGGTGATCGTCGGGGATCGTGCCCCAGCCCATCAGGGTCGGAATGACTGGAATACCGGTCAGTTCGGCGAACTCTACCAGCAGCTCGCTGGCGTCGGCATTGATGATGCCACCACCGGCCACCAACAACGGACGTTCAGCCTGATCGAGCATGGCCAGGGCTTTTTCCACCTGCACGCGGGTCGCGCTCGGCTTGGCCAATGGCAGCGGTTGGTAGGCGTCGATGTCGAATTCGATCTCGGCCATCTGCACGTCGAACGGCAGGTCGATCAGCACTGGGCCTGGACGGCCGGAGCGCATTTCATAAAAGGCCTTCTGGAACGCGTAAGGCACCTGGCCCGGTTCCATGACGGTGGTCGACCACTTGGTCACCGGCTTGACGATGGTGGTGATGTCGACAGCCTGGAAGTCTTCCTTGTGCATACGGGCGCGGGGTGCTTGCCCGGTGATGCACAGGATCGGGATCGAGTCGGCCGAGGCGCTGTAGAGCCCGGTGACCATGTCGGTGCCGGCAGGGCCGGACGTACCGATGCACACGCCGATGTTGCCGGCCTTGGTGCGGGTGTAGCCCTCGGCCATGTGCGAGGCGCCTTCAACGTGGCGAGCGAGGACGTGATCGATGCCGCCGACCTTTTGCAAGGCGGAGTACAGCGGGTTGATCGCGGCTCCCGGGATGCCAAAAGCGGTATCAACCCCTTCACGGCGCATCACCAGAACGGCGGCTTCGATTGCTCTCATTTTGCTCATGGTTTTGTGCCTCTTTACGTTTTGTAATTGTATACAAGTGGCTTTGCGCAGAGTGTATTCACGGCGGATGGCGCAGGTCAATCCATTTTCTCAAGCGCTCGTTTCATTCGGCAAAAGCCCATAAACACTGTGGCGTTTCGTCGCACGAGGCGCATTTCGAAAATTATTGTATACAAAAAAATACTTCATTGTGTTCTATTTGTTGTATCGGACTGCGGCACCCACCCGCGTCCCACGGCTTTGTGAAAAACAAAATGAGGACGGCACCATGAGCGCTATAACCTTGAAAGTCGCAGTCAACCTGGCCAGTCAGGCCATCGCCGCGGGACGTGCCATTGCGGCAGCGCCCCTGACCATCGCGGTACTGGATGCCGGTGGGCATCTGATCACCCTGCAACGTGAAGACGGCGCCAGCCTGCTGCGCCCGCAGATCGCCATCGGCAAGGCCTGGGGAGCGATCGCACTGGGCAAGGGCTCGCGCCTGTTGGCGCTGGACGCCCAGCAACGTCCCGCCTTCATCGCCGCGCTCAATAGCCTGGGGCAGGGCAGTGTGGTGCCGGCGCCGGGCGGGGTGCTGATTCGCGATCAGCAGGGCACTGTGCTGGGCGCCGTGGGGATCAGTGGGGATCTGTCGGATATCGACGAGCAATGCGCGATCAATGCCATCGAGGCGCTGGGGTTGCGGGCGGATGCGGGGGTAGCGGCTTGATCTGCGGCGGCTGATCTAATGCCATCGCGGGCAAGCCCGCTCCCACAATGATCGAAGGTGCCCACATATTTTATGTACACCATCAGACCCTGTGGGAGCGGGCTTGCCCGCGATGGCTATCGACGGGACACATCCAGCTAAAGGTCCGCATGATCATCCAGCGCTTCCGGGGCTAGCCTTCTCATGACTTCATCATGAGAGTGGCAAAGGAATGCCGGATTCACCTGCTTCACATCGTCTACGCACGGGTCGCTATGCCGAACCCAATCGAATCTATTTACTGACCACCAATACGCTTGGCCGAGAACCGGTTTTCGCCGATTACGCTTTGGGCAGATTGGTAGTGCATCAATTTCGGAAGGCGCAAAGCCTGGGATTGGCAAACTCATTGGCTTGGGTTGTCATGCCTGACCATTTCCACTGGTTGGTGGAATTGGAGAAATGCTCACTCAGTAGTCTGATGCGGCAAACCAAATCACTGACTACGCGGGAGGTGAACCTTTCCACAGCCAGGCACGGACCACTCTGGCAGCAGGGCTATCACGATCGAGCACTGAGGCGAGATGAGGATCTGGTGAAGATGGCGCGGTATGTTGTTGCCAACCCGTTGCGCGCTGGGCTTGTAAAGCGTCTTGGCGACTATCCTTTGTGGGATGCGATTTGGGTCTGATCCACTCCCAGTTGCCGCCATCGCGGGCAAGCCCGCTCCCACAGGGATATGTGTGGCTCACAGAATATGAATTCTACAGGGAAACCTGTGGGAGCTGGCTTGCTCGCGAAGGCCGCGCAGCGATCTACCTGTCCGGCTCGCAGCCCTTGAGCACCAGGCGGATGATGGTCTGTGCGGCGGCTTCGTAGTCGTTTTCGTCGAGCTTGGCCTTGCCGGTGACGGCGGAGATCTGCCAGTCGAAGTCGGCGTAGGTCTGGGTTGCGGCCCAGATGCTGAACATCAGGTGGTTGGGGTCGATCGGGGCGATCTGGCCGCGGTCGATCCAGGTCTGGATGCATTCGATATTGTGCTTGGCCTGGCCGTTGAGCTGTTCGACCAGGTCGGCGCTCAGGTGCGGTGCGCCGTGCATGATCTCGCTGGCAAACACCTTGGAGGCAAACGGCAGGTCGCGGGAGATGCGGATCTTGGAGCGGATGTAGCCGCTGAGCACTTCGCTGGGTACGCCATCGGCGTTGAATGGCGTCGAGGCCTGCAGGATCGGCTCGATGATGCTTTCCAGGACCTCGCGGTAGAGGTTTTCCTTGGACTTGAAGTAGTAGTAGACGTTGGGCTTGGGCAAGCCCGCCTTGGCCGCGATGTCACTGGTTTTGGTCGCAGCGAAGCCTTTGTCGGCAAACTCCTCACTGGCGGCACGCAGGATCAGTTCTTTATTGCGCTCGCGGATAGTGCTCATAAACCAAGGTGTTCCTTGCCGGTACTGGCGGTGGCGCATGGTAGCACCGGCCTTGCGCAGCGCTCAAGAATGCCCATTGGCCCGATGGCAGGCTATGCTGCGCAACATCCATTTCCCAAGGAAACCCTGAGCCATGGCAGGAAGTAGTTTGCTGGTGCTGATCGACGATATCGCAGCCGTGCTCGATGACGTCGCGCTGATGACCAAGATGGCCGCGAAAAAGACCGCGGGCGTGCTGGGCGACGACCTGGCGCTCAATGCCCAGCAGGTCTCCGGCGTGCGGGCCGAGCGGGAAATTCCGGTGGTCTGGGCGGTGGCCAAGGGTTCGTTCATCAATAAGTTGATCCTGGTGCCCTCGGCGCTGGCCATCAGTGCGTTCGTGCCCTGGCTGGTAACGCCGCTGTTGATGCTTGGCGGTGCCTACCTGTGTTTCGAGGGCTTTGAAAAGCTGGCGCACAAGTTTCTCCACAGCCCGGCGCAGGATCGGGCCGAGCATGCGCAGTTGGTCGAGGCGGTCGCGGACCCGGCGGTCGACCTGGTGGCGTTCGAGAAGGACAAGATCAAGGGCGCCGTGCGCACCGACTTCATTCTCTCGGCGGAAATCATCGCCATCACCCTGGGCACCGTGGCGGATGCACCGCTGACCCAGCAGGTGATCGTGCTGTCGGGCATTGCCATTGTCATGACCATTGGGGTCTATGGCCTGGTGGCGGGTATCGTCAAGCTCGACGACCTCGGCCTGTGGCTGACCCAGAAGCCTTCGCAGATTGCCAAGGGCATTGGCGGTGCGATCCTGCGGGCCGCGCCCTACATGATGAAAAGCCTGTCGGTGATCGGCACTGCCGCGATGTTCCTGGTCGGTGGCGGGATCCTGACTCACGGCGTACCGGCCGTGCATCACTGGATCGAAGGCGTTAGCCAGAGCATTGGCGGCTGGTCGTGGGTCGTACCGAGCCTGCTCAATGCGGTGGCCGGAATTGTCGCGGGAGCGGTGGTGTTGGCGGGGGTGATGCTGGTGAGCAAGATCTGGCGTTCGGTCAAAGGCTGACGATCGCGGTTTTCGCTGGACAGCCCCAAGCGGGCGCCAGTTCCCACAAAAAAGGCCATTCGATCTGCATCGAATGGCCTTTTTTTATCACCGTAATAGTTATTCGGCGATCTGCAGCTTGCGTGCTTCGGTGTACACGTAGCGGACCTTTTCATACTCGAACGGCGAGTTCATCTGACCGTAGCGGAAGTTGGTCTGGTAGCGTTTGTCGACGCCGCGCAGGACCCAGATTTCCGGGTGGTTCTCGCTGACTTTCGAGACGTTGAGGAAGTTGACCGCCGACTCTGCGCTGTAGTCCACCACCAGCCCGCCGGTGTCGCGCAGGTTGGAAGGACCGAGGATCGGCAACATGAAGTAGGCGCCACCGGGAACACCGTAGAAGCCCAGGGTCTGGCCGAAGTCTTCGCTCTGGCGCGGCAGGCCCATGGCGGTTGCCGGGTCCCACAGGCCGGCGATGCCGATGGTGGTGTTGAGCAGCAGGCGGCCGGTGGTTTCCAGTGAGCGCTGGCCCTTGAGTTGCAGCAGGCTGTTCATCAGGTTGGGCACGTCACCCAGGTTGTTGAAGAAGTTGCTGACGCCGGTGCGCAGGAAGCTTGGGGTGATGTAGCGGTAGCCGTCGACCACGGGCAGGAATACCCACTGATCGAAGCGGTAGTTGAAGTGGTAGACCCGACGGTTCCACGACTCCAGCGGGTCATAGACGTTCAGCGCACTGAGGGTCGAGCGCTCGAATTCGCGCTGGTCCAGCCCCGGGTTGAACTTGAGTTTGGTCAATGGCTCGGTAAAGCCGTCCGGGTCGACCACTGTGGGCTCGTTGGCCTTGCTGTTGTCGGCATTGGCATAGCCTGCGCACAGCAACGCGGCGAGAAGCAGGAGAGATTTAGCCACGGAAAAACTCCAGCATGGCGTCGGCGTTGACGCGGTAGTTGAGGTTGCCGCAATGGCCGCCGTGAGGGTAGACCGTCAGGCGGTCACCAAAAGTCTTGCGCAGGAAACCGAGGTCGCCTGGGCCGAGGATCACGTCGTCGGCGTTGTGCATGACAGCGATTTTCGGGCTGGCTTGCAGGTAGTCCTTGAGCGCGTAGAGGCTGACCTGGTCGATCAGTTGCAGCAGGCTGCCACCGTCGGTGCGGGCGCGCCACATCGGAATCACCTGCTCGGTGAGGTAGCAGTCGAAGTCGCATTGCAGTGCACGCTTGAGGAATGGCGTGAGGCTGGTGCCTTCGGTGATCGGGTACTTGGGCGGAGTGATCAGGCCGCGACGGTTGACCAGGTCCGAGGTGTAGGCGATGTCGGCCGCGGAGAAGCGGAACGAGGTGCCGATCAGCATGGCCATCTGTTCGTTGGTCAGGTGCTGTTTGGATTGCTGGAAGTCGTAGAGCAGGGCGTCGTTGAGGTCGATGTAGCCTTTCTGCTGGAAGTAGCGGGTCAACTTGTTGAGCACCAGTTCATAGAAGGTGGTGCTGTTGCTGATGCCCTTGACCTCGGTTTGCACCAACTTGTCCAGGTTGGTGATGGAGGTGTAGAGGTTGACCGGCGGATTGAGCAGCAGGACTTTCTTGAAGTTGAAGCTGCGCCGGGTTTCGTCCAGGTGGGCCACGAAGGCCGCGTCCAGGGCGCCCAGGCTGTAGCCGGTGAGGTAGTAGTCGGTCACCGGCAGTTTCGGGTTCTGCGCACGCACCGCTTGCATCACGCGGTACAGGTCTTCGGCGTCTTCCTTGGATATGCCTGGGGTGGCGAAGCGCGACGCTGCACTGATGAAGTCGAAGCTGGTGGGCGAGGACAGTTGGACGACGTGGTAGCCGGCCTTGTAGTACAGGCGCTTGAGGTATTGGTTGTGGCTGCTGTCGTAGCGGGCGCCAGTGCCGGCGATCAGAAAGATCAGCGGTGCTGCGTGATCCTGGGTGGCCATGCGATAGGTGAGCTTCTTCACGGCCCAGAAGTTGTCCGGCAGTTCGAACTGACGTTCCGGGCGCAGGGTCAGGCTGTGATCCGATTGGTTGATGTCTTCGTCCAGGGGCAGCTCTGGCCTCAGGTCCGGAGGCGTCGTGGCAATAGTCGCTTCAAACGGGTTGGTAAGCGGGTAGCCATAACTGGTGGCATCGATATCTGCCCCCAGTGCGGACGCACTCAAGATAAGGCCGCCGAAAACGGCAGCAAAGCGCAAGGAACGGAGCATGACTAAATCCCTTAGAGGAAGGTGCCTAATGAAGTTCGCAGGCTATGACCACAGGTTATGCGCCAAAGTGCCATGAATCGGCACCAAACAGGCCTTATGGTGGGTAATAGTAGCTGGACGATACACTTTGCCGGTAATTGATGACCAGTTATCTGTTGATCTTCCTTGCGTCGTTTCGCGGGGGGATTAAGCTGAGCGCCGTTTTTGCCTATCGGAGTGTTTCATGTCCAGCCGTTTCCCCGTGATTTTACTGCTCATCGTCCTGCCGTTGTGGCTGGCCGCCAGTTATGGCGCGCGTTATGGCTTCATGGAGGATGCCCAGTGGGTGGGGATTTGCGTCGACGAGGCGAACCGCTGGCAATGCCAGTTGCGTGCAAACCTGGGGCTGCTGATTCACTTCAAGGTCATGGGCTGGGGGGCATTGGCGGCGGCTGTGCTGGGGTTTGTGCTGCCGGGGCGTGCGGGTTGGTGGCTAGCGGTGTTGGCGCTGGTGTTCGGCTTTCCCGCACTGGCGTTGTACAACACCGGCCTGGCGGTGTTTGCGGTGGTGATTGCGGGGCTGCGGTTGGTCAGGGCGCCGCGTGGCGCCTGACAGGCCTGATCGCGAGCAGGCTCGCTGCGCTGCTCGCGATGATGCCCTTAGCTGTGGCGCACCCTCAGGCTGCGCCACAGTGCAGCCACCAGCAGTCCGCTGACCAGCGCCCAGCCCCAGGCCTGCTGGTTGAATAAGCCTTCACGGTACAGCTGCGGGGCGATGCCGGCACCGATGATGAACGCCAGCAGGGCGATTTCGCGGCGCGGTGCGCTCACTGGGCGAATCAGGTAGACCAGCGCCGGCAACAGCAGGGCGGCGCTGGGGAAACTGCGATAGCGGGGTTCGAACACCAGCCCCAGCATCATGACCGCGCCTGCAAAGCCGGCCGCGGCCAGCAACCAGCCGGCACGTCGTTGCAGTGCATCAAACGCGCGCTCGCGCCAACCGGTACGGGCGCTCAGGCTCAGCGCTGCGTGGGCCAGGACCAGCAGGTTCAGCGCCATCAGCAACGCGGCCCACAGCCATTCATCGAGCGAGCGGCTGGTGACCCGCGCCAGTTCCCCCCAGGTACCGATAGAGCAGGCCGCGACGGCGCCCAGCAGCGGCAGCACCAAGGCGGCGCGGGTGCTGCGTACGCGACCACCCGGCAGCAACGCACCGAGGAAAACCAGCCCGCCTACGGCCAGCCATTGAGGCCAGAGTGGCAGGTTGCTGACCGGGCCGGCGAGGATGTTCTTGTCCTGGCGATCGGCATCGAACAGGCCCCAATAACCGCCCACCGCGCCTTCGCTGCCGCGTTTCCACGGCTGGTCGAAGGCTTCGATCAGGTTGTAGTGCCAGCCTTCCTGTTCGGCCATGGCGACAAAACCACGAATGAATCGCGCTTCGTTGACCCGGCTGGGCAGGGCGGTTTCACGCTGGCGGCCTTCGCTGGGCCAGCCGGTTTCGCCAATCATCACGTCCTTGGGAGCGAAGCGGTTGCCGAACACCTGGCGCACTTGGGCAACATGCTGCAAGGCGGCATCGATGTTGGACGGCTCGTCTTCCCAATACGGCAGCAGGTGGATGGTCAGGAAGTCCACTTCGGGGGCGATTTGCGGGTGCTGGAGCCAGAACTCCCAGACGTCGGCGTAGGTCACTGGTTGCTTGACGCTCTGCTTGACCTGCTTGATCAGCTTGGCCAGTTGCGGGCCGGTGACTTCCTTGCGCAGCAGTGCCTCGTTACCGACGATCACCGCCGAGACGACATCCGGGTTGGCATTGGCCTCGGCAATCAACAGCTCGATTTCCTTGGCGGTGTCCACTGGGTTGCTGTTGACCCAGGCGCCGATCATCAGCTTCAGGCCATGTTTGCGCGCCAGTGCCGGCAACGCTTCAAGGCCGGTGACCGAGTAGGTGCGAATGCATTCGAAGCGGGTTGCCAGCAGGGCCAGGTCGGCGTCCATGCGCTCGGGGCGCAGGTTGAATGGCTGGTCGAACGGCGACTGGTCCTTGTCGAAGGGGGTATAGGAGGCGCACTGCAGTTTGTGCGTGGCGCTGGCGACATCCGGCAGCACCACCGGTTGGCCGAGGCCGTACCAGTAGCCGCCGAGGGCAAACAGGCCGAGCAGGCAGGCAAATGCATAAGCTAATAAAGGAAAACGCGCGGTGGCGGGCATGGTCAGACCGTCTGGGAGCAAAGCCGCGCATCTTACCTGCATTTGCCGGCGGTCTGGGTGTTGCGTGGTTTTGCCATGCAAGGTTCGGGCGGGATCGGCCGGGGTTTTACTGACGGCTGTCGTTACTGGCTTTCTGATGTCGTTTCTCGCTGCCTTGAGGTCGCTGACAGAGCAGGTCCCCTTGGGCGTGAGGTTGATGATCGAAGCATCAGTACTCCGCTGATGTTCGAACGAGTTTGCGGTGAAGCGTGATGGGGGCGCTGTGCACCATAACAATACGTTGACGCCGCTCGGCATCCGTCGGGCGCAGCACTTTCGGGGAAGTAACGATGAAGATGCGACGACTCTTAGGCGCCGGTGCCGTTCTGGCACTGGCGATGGGCTCTACTCTGGCTGCTGCCGACAGCAAAACCCTGAGCATCGGCTATGTCGACGGTTGGTCCGACAGCGTGGCGACCACCCATGTGGCGGCGGAAGTCATCAAGCAGAAGCTGGGCTATGACGTGAAACTGCAGGCCGTGGCGACCGGGATCATGTGGCAGGGTGTGGCCACCGGCAAGCTCGACGCCATGCTCTCGGCCTGGTTGCCAGTGACCCACGGTGAGTACTGGGCCAAGAACAAGGACAAGGTGGTCGACTACGGCCCCAACTTCAAGGACGCGAAAATCGGCCTGATCGTGCCGGAGTACGTCAAAGCCGTCTCGATTGCCGACCTCAAGACCGACACCACCTTCAAGAACAAGATCGTTGGCATTGATGCCGGTTCAGGGGTAATGCTCAAGACCGACCAGGCGATCAAGGACTACGGCCTCGATTACAAACTGCAGGCCAGTTCGGGCGCCGCGATGATTGCCGAACTGACCCGCGCCGAAGACAAGAAAGACTCCATTGCCGTGACCGGCTGGGTGCCGCACTGGATGTTCGCCAAGTGGAAACTGCGTTTCCTTGAAGATCCAAAAGGCGTGTATGGCGCGGCGGAAACCGTCAACAGCATCGGCAGCAAAGGCCTGGAAGCCAAGGCGCCGGAAGTGGCCAAGTTCCTGCACAACTTCCAATGGGCGTCGAAGGACGAAATTGGTGAAGTAATGTTGGCGATTCAGGATGGTGCCAAGCCTGACGCAGCGGCCAAGGATTGGGTCGCCAAACACCCCGAGCGCGTCGCAGAGTGGATCAAGTGATTTGATTCGACGCGTCTAGTCAGCATCTTCCAGGCCCGTTTGGCATTTTTGCCAAGCGGGCCTTTGTGTTTCTGGTGCCAAAGCAGTGGTTTTTCTGTCCGGGGCACATTGGCGAAAGCGACACCTGCCTCTAAGACTAAGGTCGTCTGGAACCTCTCCTTGAGCCGCATAGAGTGGATAACGTTCCAACTAATAGCTGTGCTGCGAGGATAAAAACAATGAACGACAGCATTTACCTCTCGATTCAAAACAGCCCGCGCTTCAAGGAGCTGGTTCGCAAACGAGAAAAGTTCGCCTGGATTCTCTCGGCGATCATGCTTGGGCTGTACTCCGGATTCATTCTTCTGATCGCTTACGGGCCGCACGTACTGGGGGCAAAAATCAGCCCTGAGTCGTCGATCACCTGGGGCATTCCGATTGGTGTGGGGCTGATTGTGTCGGCCTTCATCCTGACCGCTATCTATGTGCGACGCGCCAACGGCGAGTTCGACGATCTGAACAATGCAATTCTGAAGGAGGCCAAGCAATGATCCGGCGTCTATTTGCTCTATTGAGCGTTGCAGCGTTCGCGCCGGGTGCCTGGGCGGCTGATGCCCTGACCGGTGCCGTGGCCAAACAGCCGCTGAACATTCCAGCAATCCTGATGTTCGTGGCCTTTGTCGGCGCGACGTTGTGCATCACTTACTGGGCCTCGAAGAAAAACAACTCGGCGGCCGACTACTATGCGGCGGGCGGCAAGATCACCGGTTTTCAGAACGGTCTGGCGATTGCCGGCGACTACATGTCGGCAGCGTCCTTCCTGGGGATTTCCGCGCTGGTGTTCACCTCCGGCTACGATGGCCTGATCTACTCGATCGGCTTCCTGGTGGGCTGGCCAATCATTCTGTTCCTGATCGCCGAGCGTCTGCGTAACCTGGGTAAGTACACATTTGCCGACGTGGCGTCCTACCGCCTTGGGCAAACCCAGATCCGCACCCTGTCTGCCTGCGGTTCGCTGGTGGTGGTGGCGTTCTACCTGATTGCGCAGATGGTCGGTGCGGGCAAGTTGATCCAGCTGCTGTTCGGCCTGGACTACCACGTTGCGGTGATTCTGGTCGGTGTGCTGATGTGCATGTACGTGCTGTTCGGCGGCATGCTGGCGACTACCTGGGTGCAGATCATCAAGGCGGTGCTGCTGCTGTCCGGTGCCTCCTTCATGGCGCTGATGGTGATGAAGCACGTCAACTTCGACTTCAACATGCTGTTCTCCGAGGCGATCAAGGTTCACCCTAAAGGTGAGGCGATCATGAGCCCGGGCGGCCTGGTGAAAGATCCGATCTCGGCATTCTCCCTGGGGTTGGCGCTGATGTTCGGTACTGCGGGCCTGCCGCACATCCTGATGCGCTTCTTCACCGTGAGTGACGCCAAAGAAGCGCGCAAGAGCGTGCTGTACGCGACTGGCTTCATTGGTTACTTCTACATCCTGACCTTCATCATCGGCTTTGGCGCGATTCTGCTCGTGAGCACCAACCCTGCATTCAAGGACGCTGCCGGCGCTCTGCTGGGCGGCAACAACATGGCGGCGGTGCACCTGGCCAATGCAGTGGGTGGCAGCATCTTCCTCGGCTTCATCTCGGCAGTGGCGTTCGCGACCATTCTGGCGGTGGTAGCGGGTCTGACGCTGGCGGGTGCTTCGGCGGTGTCCCATGACCTGTATGCCAGTGTGATCAAGAAGGGCAAGGCCAACGAGAAGGATGAGATTCGTGTCTCGAAGATCACCACTATCGCTCTGGCGGTGTTGGCGATTGGCCTGGGTATTCTGTTCGAAAGCCAGAACATTGCGTTCATGGTGGGCCTGGCCTTCTCCATTGCAGCCAGCTGTAACTTCCCGGTGTTGCTGCTCTCCATGTACTGGAAGAAGCTGACGACTCGTGGGGCGATGATTGGTGGTTGGTTGGGACTGGTCAGTGCGGTGGGGCTGATGGTGCTTGGGCCGACCATCTGGGTGCAGATTCTGCATCATGAGAAGGCGATCTTCCCTTACGAATACCCGGCGTTGTTCTCGATGATTATTGCGTTTGTCGGGATCTGGTTCTTCTCGATCACTGACAAGTCGGCAGCGGCGGACAATGAGCGGGCGCTGTTCTTCCCGCAGTTTGTTCGGTCGCAGACTGGGCTGGGGGCGAGCGGGGCGGTTTCGCACTGATTGCCTGAGGCTTATGTGTAAGTGGTAATGCGTCACTGAAATGCCCTGGTCGAGAGACTGGGGCATTTTTTTTGTTGGGCTTGGGGGATATCCGTTGCTGCGGTAATGGCTGCTTAGTGACCCGCCGTCAGGGCGCAACCGTAATAAGCCGCTACCGCAACGATGGATACACACCCAACCCCAAACCCCACACAAACAAAAACGGCCTCCATTCACATAGAGGCCGTTTCCAGTGCAACTTAAGACGTCATCGCAAGACGGGTCTTATTTGCGGTCTTCCAGCTTGGTAATGTCACGCGACTCGTAGCCGGTGTACAGCTGGCGCGGGCGGCCAATCTTGTACGGGCTGGAGAGCATTTCTTTCCAGTGGGAAATCCAGCCTACGGTCCGCGCCAGGGCGAAGATCACGGTGAACATGCTGGTTGGAATGCCGATTGCCTTGAGGATGATCCCCGAGTAGAAGTCGACGTTCGGGTACAGCGAGCGTTCGATGAAGTACGGGTCGGTCAGGGCGATCTCTTCCAGGCGCATGGCCAGTTCGAGTTGCGGATCGTTCTGGATGCCCAGTTCCTTCAACACTTCGTCGCAGGTCTGTTTCATGACGGTGGCGCGCGGGTCGCGGTTTTTATAAACGCGGTGGCCGAAGCCCATCAGTTTGAACGGATCGTTCTTGTCCTTGGCCTTGGCGATGAACTTGTCGATGTTCGAGACATCGCCAATTTCGTCGAGCATGGTCAGTACCGCTTCGTTGGCGCCGCCGTGAGCCGGGCCCCAGAGTGCGGCAATGCCGGCAGCGATACAGGCGAACGGGTTGGCACCCGAGGAGCCTGCCAGGCGAACGGTGGAAGTCGAGGCGTTCTGCTCGTGGTCGGCGTGGAGGATGAAGATCCGGTCCATGGCCTTGGCGAGTACCGGGCTGATCGGTTTGATCTCGCACGGGGTGTTGAACATCATGTGCAGGAAGTTTTCCGCGTACGACAGGTCGTTGCGCGGGTACATCATGGGTTGGCCCATGGAGTACTTGTAAACCATCGCTGCCAGGGTTGGCATCTTGGCAACCAGGCGGATCGCGGAGATTTCGCGATGCTGCGGGTTATTGATGTCCAGGGAGTCGTGGTAGAAGGCCGAGAGAGCGCCGACTACGCCGCACATGACCGCCATCGGGTGGGCGTCGCGGCGGAAGCCGTTGAAGAAGGTCTTCAGCTGCTCGTGAACCATGGTGTGGTTCTTCACGGTGCCGACGAACTGGGCCTTTTGCTCTGCGGTCGGCAGTTCGCCGTTAAGCAGCAGGTAGCAGGTTTCCAGGTAGTCCGACTTTTCAGCCAGTTGTTCGATCGGGTAGCCGCGGTGCAGCAGGATGCCGTTATCGCCGTCAATATAGGTAATCTTCGACTCGCAGGAAGCGGTCGACATGAAACCCGGGTCAAAGGTGAAGCGGCCCGTGGCGGTCAGGCCCCGGACGTCGATAACATCGGGACCAACGGTGCCGGTTAAAATGGGCAGCTCGACGGGGGCTGCGCCCTCGATGATCAACTGCGCTTTTTTGTCAGCCATGTGGCCTCCTATTTATGCTTGAAATCATCAGACAGACCCCCCACGCAGGGCCCGCACCACTATAGTGAGATAAATTCGAATGTCAATTTGCCTAAAGTCTTGCCCCAGAAGGCTTTAACCACACTTTTTCCTCGAAATTGCCTGCCGTTTACGCCTTTTATCCCGCTTGTGCAATCAGCTATTAGGGGAAGGTGTTTGCGTTGTCATTAGTAACCTAACTGTCTATACTCGGCAGCCGACCGCCAAGGGCTTTTGGGCCTGTTTTGATGGGGGTCGCATCCCTGGGTGGTGGTTACCTGACCAGTGCACTCCCCAACAACTTTGCCCTGATTGTTAGGGGCTCTTCAGTGTGAAAAAAAAGCCGTGAATAGCCAACGACCTGTAAACCTAGACCTAAGGACCATCAAACTCCCCATCACCGGCGTTACGTCGTTTCTTCACCGTGTTTCCGGCATCATTCTCTTCCTGGGCCTTGGCTTCATGCTGTATGCATTGGGCAAATCCCTGGGTTCCGAGGAAGGTTTCGCCGAGGTGAAGGCATGCTTGACCAGCCCGCTGGCCAAGTTCGTAGCATGGGGCCTCCTGTCCGCTCTGCTGTATCACCTGGTAGCCGGTGTGCGCCACTTGATCATGGATATGGGCATCGGTGAGACGCTGGAAGGCGGCCGCCTGGGCTCGAAAATTATCATCGCCGTTTCCGTGGTGTTGATCGTTCTGGCAGGAGTTTGGATATGGTAACCAGCGTTACGAACCTTTCGCGTTCGGGCCTCTATGACTGGATGGCACAACGTGTGTCTGCGGTCGTTCTCGCGGCTTATTTCATTTTCCTGATCGGGTACCTCGTTGCGAACCCAGGCATTGGCTACGCCCAATGGCATGAGCTGTTCGCAAGCAACTGGATGCGTATCTTCAGTCTGTTGGCCCTGGTGGCCCTGGGCGCTCACGCCTGGGTCGGCATGTGGACCATCGCGACCGACTACCTGACGCCAATGGCGCTGGGCAAGTCCGCGACTGCAGTACGTTTCCTTTTCCAGGCAGTATGCGGCGTTGCGATGTTCGCTTACTTCGTCTGGGGTGTGCAGATTCTCTGGGGTATCTGATTCATGGCTAACATTCCAACGATTTCTTTCGACGCCATCATTATTGGTGGCGGCGGTGCTGGCATGCGCGCAGCGCTGCAACTGGCACAAGGCGGTCACAAGACTGCCGTGATCACCAAGGTTTTCCCGACGCGTTCGCACACTGTATCGGCCCAGGGTGGCATCACCTGCGCCATCGCTTCTGCGGATCCGAACGATGACTGGCGCTGGCACATGTACGATACCGTCAAGGGTTCCGACTACATCGGTGACCAGGACGCTATCGAATACATGTGTCAGGAAGGCCCGGCCGCGGTGTTCGAACTGGACCACATGGGTCTGCCGTTCTCCCGTACCGAACAAGGTCGTATCTACCAGCGTCCATTCGGCGGTCAGTCCAAGGATTACGGCAAAGGCGGGCAGGCTGCCCGTACGTGCGCCGCTTCCGACCGTACCGGTCACGCGCTGCTGCACACCCTTTATCAGGGCAACCTGAAAGCCGGTACCACGTTCCTGAACGAGTACTACGCTGTTGATCTGGTGAAAAACGCTCAAGGCGAGTTCGTCGGCGTTATCGCTATCTGCATCGAAACCGGCGAAACCACCTACATCCGTGCCAAGGCTACCGTTCTGGCTACCGGCGGTGCGGGTCGTATCTACGCCTCCACCACCAACGCCCTGATCAACACCGGTGACGGCGTTGGCATGGCTCTGCGTGCTGGCGTTCCGGTACAAGATATCGAAATGTGGCAGTTCCACCCAACCGGCATCGCCGGCGCCGGTGTACTGGTGACCGAAGGTTGCCGTGGTGAAGGTGGTTACCTGATCAACAAGCACGGCGAGCGTTTCATGGAGCGTTATGCTCCGAACGCCAAGGACCTTGCTGGTCGTGACGTGGTTGCTCGCTCGATGGTTAAAGAAATCATCGCTGGCAACGGTTGCGGTCCGAATGGCGACCACGTAATGCTCAAACTCGACCACCTGGGCGAGGAAGTGCTGCACAGCCGTCTGCCAGGCATCTGCGAACTGTCGAAGACGTTTGCCCACGTTGACCCGGTTGTTGCGCCGGTTCCGGTTGTTCCGACTTGCCACTATATGATGGGCGGCGTTGCCACCAACATTCACGGCCAGGCGATCACCCAGAACGACGAAGGCGTGGATCAGATCATTCCTGGTCTGTTCGCTGTTGGTGAAGTGGCTTGCGTATCGGTTCACGGTGCCAACCGCTTGGGCGGCAACTCGCTGCTCGACCTGGTGGTATTCGGCCGCGCTGCTGGCCTGCACCTGGAAAAGGCGCTGACCGACGGTATCGAATACGACGACGCCACCGACGCCAATATCGAAGCTGCCCTGGCGCGCCTGTCCGCTCTGAACGAGCGTACTGACGGTGAAGACGTGGCAACCCTGCGTCGCGAACTGCAAAGCTGCATGCAGAACTACTTCGGTGTATTCCGTACCGGCGAATACATGCAGAAGGGTATTGCCCAGTTGGCCGACCTGCGCGTGCGCATCGCCAACGTCAAGATCAACGACAAGTCGCAGGCGTTCAACACTGCGCGGATCGAAGCCCTTGAGCTGCAGAACCTGCTGGAAGTGGCTGAAGCTACCGCCATCGCTGCCGAAGTACGTAAAGAGTCCCGTGGTGCTCACGCCCGTGAAGACTTCGAAGACCGTGACGACGAAAACTGGCTGTGCCACACCCTCTACTTCCCGGGTGACAAGCGCGTGACCAAGCGTGCTGTGAACTTCTCGCCGAAGACTGTTCCGACTTTTGAACCTAAGATTCGGACTTATTAAGGGTGGCCGCCATGTTGAAAGTCAGCGTTTATCGTTACAACCCTGATCAGGACGCTGCGCCGTTCATGCAGGAATTCTCGGTCGATACCGGTGGTAAAGACCTGATGGTGCTGGATGTGCTGGCCCTGATCAAAGAGCAGGATGAGGGTTTCTCTTATCGTCGCTCTTGCCGTGAAGGTGTTTGCGGTTCCGACGGCATGAACATCAACGGCAAAAACGGCCTGGCGTGCGTTACGCCGCTGTCCGCCGTCGTAAAAGGTAACAAGTTGATCGTTCGTCCTCTGCCAGGTTTGCCGGTTATCCGTGACCTGGTCGTCGATATGAGCATCTTCTACAAGCAATACGAAAAGGTTAAGCCTTACCTGCAGAACGATACGCCGGCTCCGGCCATCGAGCGTCTGCAGTCCCCTGAAGAGCGTGAAAAGCTCGACGGTCTGTACGAGTGCATCCTGTGCGCTTGCTGCTCGACCTCCTGCCCGTCCTTCTGGTGGAACCCGGACAAGTTCCTGGGTCCAGCTGCCCTGCTGCAAGCGTACCGCTTCCTGGCAGACAGCCGTGACACCAAGACGTCCGAGCGTCTGGCGTCCCTGGATGATCCGTTCAGCGTATTCCGCTGCCGCGGCATCATGAACTGCGTCAACGTTTGTCCGAAAGGCCTGAACCCGACTAAGGCCATCGGTCACATTCGTAACATGCTTCTGCAAAGCGGCGTGTGATTCAGCTGTAGCAAATGTAGGACCGCTGTACCCGTAGAGGCCAAGGCGCGGGCTTCAACCCGCGCCATGGCTATAACCAGAGCAGTAGCCCATAAAGCTGCAGCTCTTATTTTGAAGAAATGAGACAAGCAGGGGCATCCGGGCTGGTACCCGGACTATCAGCGTGATCCTAAGTGGCTTGTTTTGGTCGCTGCACTCGGACTTCTGCAAGCTCGCTCGGTGTCTTCGCCGATGGTGTTCCCCTAACCGAGGGTGACCAAGCATGCAAGAAAGCGTGATGCAGCGCATGTGGAACAGCGCCTACCTATCCGGTAGTAACGCTGCCTATGTGGAAGAGCTCTACGAGCTCTACCTGCACGACCCTAACGCTGTGCCAGAAGAGTGGCGCACCTACTTTCAGAAGTTGCCGACAGACGGCAACTCTGCCATCGATGTTTCGCACTCCACAATTCGCGACCATTTTGTGCTGCTGGCAAAGAACCAGCGCCGCGCCCAACCGGTTTCCGCCGGCAGCGTGAGCAGTGAGCACGAGAAGAAGCAAGTTGAAGTGCTGCGATTGATCCAGGCCTACCGTATGCGTGGCCACCAGGCAGCCCAGCTTGACCCGCTGGGGCTGTGGCAGCGTCCTGCACCTGCAGACCTGTCGATCAATCATTACGGCTTGACCAATGCCGATCTTGATACGACCTTCCGTGCCGGCGACCTGTTCATCGGCAAAGAGGAAGCGAGCCTACGCGAAATTCACGAAGCGTTGCAGCAGACATATTGCCGCACCATCGGCGCTGAATTTACGCACATCACCGATTCCGAGCAGCGCCAGTGGTTCCAGCAGCGTCTGGAAAGCGTGCGTGGCCGTCCGACGTACTCCGTGGACATCAAGGGCCACCTGCTCGAGCGCGTGACTGCCGGTGAAGGCCTGGAAAAATACCTGGGCACCAAATACCCGGGCACCAAGCGTTTCGGTCTGGAAGGCGGCGAAAGCCTGATTCCGATGCTCGACGAGCTGATCCAGCGTTCCGGTTCCTACGGCACCAAGGAAATCGTCATCGGCATGGCCCACCGTGGCCGTCTGAACGTGCTGGTCAACACCTTCGGCAAGAACCCGCGCGAGCTGTTCGACGAGTTCGAGGGCAAGAAGAAGGTCGAGCTGGGTTCCGGTGACGTCAAGTATCACCAGGGCTTCTCGTCCAACGTAATGACCACCGGCGGTGAAGTTCACCTGGCCATGGCGTTCAACCCGTCCCACCTGGAAATCGTTTCCCCGGTGGTCGAGGGTTCGGTTCGCGCCCGTCAGGATCGTCGCAACGACCCTACCGGTGAGAAGGTTCTGCCGATCTCCATCCACGGTGACGCGGCATTCGCCGGTCAAGGCGTGGTCATGGAAACCTTCCAGATGTCGCAGACCCGCGGTTTCAAGACCGGCGGCACCGTGCACATCGTGATCAACAACCAGGTTGGTTTCACCATCAGCAACCCGCTGGACTCGCGCTCCACCGAGTACGCCACCGACGTTGCGAAAATGATCCAGGCGCCGATCCTCCATGTGAATGGTGATGATCCGGAAGCCGTATTGTTCGTGACCCAGTTGGCCATCGACTACCGCATGCAGTTCAAGCGTGACGTGGTGATCGACCTGGTCTGCTACCGTCGTCGCGGTCACAACGAAGCGGACGAGCCAAGCGGCACTCAGCCTCTGATGTATCAGCAGATCACCAAACAGCGCACCACCCGTGAGCTGTATGCCGATCGTCTGACCCAGGGCGGTGTGATGGACGCAGAGCGTGTTCAGGCGAAAGTCGACGAATACCGCAACGCGTTGGACAACGGCCTGCACGTAGTGAAAAGCCTGGTCAAAGAGCCGAACAAAGAGTTGTTCGTGGACTGGCGTCCGTACCTGGGCCACGCCTGGACTGCGCGTCACGACACCACGTTCGATCTCAAGACCCTGCAGGAACTGTCCGCCAAGCTGCTGGAAATTCCAGAAGGCTTCGTGGTTCAGCGCCAGGTTGCGAAGATCTACGAAGACCGTCAGAAGATGCAAGCCGGCGGCCTGCCGATCAACTGGGGTTACGCCGAAACCATGGCGTACGCGACCCTGGCGTTCGAAGGTCACCCGATCCGCATGACCGGCCAGGACATCGGCCGCGGTACGTTCTCGCACCGTCATGCTGTGCTGCACAACCAGAAAGACGCGGGGACCTACATCCCGCTGCAGAACCTGTACGAAGGCCAGCCACGTTTCGACCTGTACGATTCGTTCCTGTCCGAAGAAGCCGTACTGGCGTTCGAATACGGTTACTCGACCACCACGCCGAACGCGCTGGTGATCTGGGAAGCCCAGTTCGGCGACTTCGCCAACGGTGCCCAAGTGGTTATCGACCAGTTCATCACCAGTGGCGAGCACAAGTGGGGCCGTCTCTGCGGTCTGACCATGCTGCTGCCGCACGGTTATGAAGGTCAGGGCCCTGAGCACTCCTCGGCGCGTCTGGAGCGTTACCTGCAGTTGTGCGCCGAGCACAACATTCAGGTGTGCATGCCAACGACGCCGGCACAGATCTACCACTTGCTGCGCCGTCAGGTGATTCGCCCGCTGCGCAAGCCACTGGTAGTCCTGACGCCGAAGTCGTTGCTGCGTCACAAGCTGGCCATCTCGACCCTGGAAGACCTGGCCGAAGGTTCGTTCCAGACCGTTATTCCGGAAATCGATGCCCAAGACCCGAAAAAGGTCGAGCGCATTGTTCTGTGTAGCGGCAAGGTCTACTACGACCTGCTGGAAAAACGCCGTGCCGAAGGCCGTGACGATATCGCCGTCGTGCGTATCGAGCAGCTGTATCCATTCCCTGAGGACGACTTGAACGAAGTCCTGGCGCCTTACACCAACCTCAAACATATCGTTTGGTGTCAGGAAGAGCCGATGAACCAGGGTGCCTGGTACTGCAGCCAGCACCACATGCGTCGCATCGTTGGCAATCACAACAAGGCCCTCGTCCTCGAGTACGCCGGTCGTGAAGCTTCCGCTGCACCGGCTTGTGGTTATGCATCGATGCACGCTGAGCAGCAGGAAAAACTGCTGCAAGACGCCTTTACTGTTTAACGCCTTCGCGCACCTGAAACCGAATTTAAGGAACCACAGACAATGGCTATCGAGATCAAAGCCCCCACTTTCCCGGAATCGGTTGCCGATGGCACCGTTGCCACCTGGCACAAACAACCGGGCGACGCGGTCAAGCGCGACGAACTGATCGTCGACATCGAAACCGATAAAGTCGTACTGGAAGTGTTGGCTACTGCTGACGGCGTGCTGGGCGCTATCGTCAAGAACGAAGGCGACACCGTTCTGTCCGACGAAGTCCTGGGCTCCATCGAAGCGGGCGGCGTTGCTGCCGCTCCGGCCGCGGCACCTGCTGCTGCCGCACAAGCCGCTGCTCCGGCTGCTGCTGGCGAAGACGATCCGGTTGCTGCTCCAGCCGCGCGCAAGCTGGCTGAAGAGAACGGCATCAACATCGCTTCCGTTGCCGGTACTGGCAAAGGCGGTCGTGTGACCAAGGAAGATGTGGTTGCAGCCGTTGCTGCCAAGAAAGCCGCTCCGGCTGCCGCGCCTGCCAAGGCTGCTGCTCCGGCTGCCGCTGCTCCTGTGTTCGCTGCTGGCGATCGCATCGAGAAGCGCGTTCCGATGACCCGCGTACGCGCCACCGTGGCCAAGCGTCTGGTTGAAGCTCAGTCGAACATGGCGATGCTGACTACTTTCAACGAAGTCGACATGACCGAAGTCATGGCGCTGCGTTCCAAGTACAAGGATCTGTTCGAGAAGTCCCACAACGGCGTACGCCTGGGCTTCATGTCGTTCTTCGTGAAAGCGGCTACCGAAGCGCTGAAACGCTTCCCGGCTGTCAACGCTTCGATCGACGGTGCAGACATCGTTTACCACGGCTACGCCGACGTTGGTGTTGCTGTTTCCAGCGACCGCGGCCTGGTGGTTCCGGTTCTGCGTAACGCCGAACTGATGAGCCTGGCTGAAATCGAAGGCGGCATCGCCACCTTCGGCAAGAAAGCCCGCGACGGCAAACTGTCGATGGACGAAATGACCGGTGGTACGTTCACCATCACCAACGGTGGTACTTTCGGTTCGATGATGTCGACTCCGATCGTCAACCCGCCACAAGCAGCGATCCTGGGCATGCACAACATTCTGCAGCGTCCTATGGCGATCAACGGTCAAGTGGTAATCCGTCCGATGATGTACCTGGCTCTGTCCTACGATCACCGTCTGATCGATGGCAAAGAAGCTGTGACTTTCCTGGTGACCATCAAGAACCTGCTGGAAGACCCGGCTCGTCTGTTGCTGGATATCTGATAGAAGCAGCCGCGAGCTGCAGGCCTCAGGCTGCTGGTAAAGGCAGTCTGGCTTGTGGCTCGCGGCTTCAGGCTTTTCGCTAAAGAGGATTTTTTTCAATGTCGCAGAAATTTGACGTAGTAGTGATCGGTGCCGGCCCTGGCGGCTATGTAGCAGCCATCAAGGCCGCCCAACTGGGTCTTTCGACAGCCTGCATCGAGAAGTACACCGACAAGGAAGGCAAACTGGCTCTGGGCGGTACTTGCCTGAACGTCGGCTGCATTCCATCCAAGGCGCTGCTGGACAGCTCCTGGAAGTTCCACGAAGCACAAGACGGCTTCGCGATCCACGGTATCAACCACGCTGGCGTGACCATGGACGTTCCAGCGATGGTCGGCCGTAAAGCCAACATCGTCAAAGGCCTGACTTCGGGTGTTGCCACCCTGTTCAAGGCCAACGGCGTGACCTCGATCCAGGGCCACGGCAAACTGCTGGCTGGCAAGAAAGTCGAAGTCACCAAGCCTGACGGTTCGGTAGAAATCATCGAAGCCGAGAACGTGATCCTGGCGCCAGGTTCGCGTCCGATCGACATTCCACCGGCTCCGGTTGACCAGAACGTGATCGTCGATTCGACTGGCGCCCTGGAATTCCAGGCTGTGCCAAAACGTCTGGGCGTGATCGGCGCTGGCGTGATCGGCCTGGAATTGGGTTCGGTATGGTCCCGTCTGGGCGCTGAAGTGACTGTCCTGGAAGCCCTGGACACCTTCCTGATGGCTGCCGACACCGCCGTTTCCAAGGAAGCACTGAAAACCCTGACCAAACAAGGTCTGGACATCAAGCTGGGCGCTCGCGTCACCGGCTCCAAGGTCAACGGCGAAGAAGTGGTCGTGACCTACACCGACGCCAACGGCGAACAGACCATCACCTTCGACAAGCTGATCGTAGCCGTTGGTCGCCGTCCAGTGACCACTGATCTGCTTTCCGCTGATTGCGGCGTGACCCTCGACGAGCGCGGTTTTGTGCATGTTGACGATCACTGCGCAACGACCGTGCCGGGTGTCTACGCCATCGGCGACGTGGTTCGCGGCATGATGCTGGCGCACAAGGCCTCGGAAGAGGGCATCATGGTCGTCGAGCGCATCAAGGGCCACAAAGCCCAGATGAACTATGATTTGATCCCTTCGGTTATTTATACTCACCCGGAAATTGCATGGGTTGGTAAAACCGAGCAGGCCTTGAAAGCTGAAGGCGTTGAAGTTAACGTCGGCACTTTCCCGTTCGCAGCCAGTGGCCGTGCCATGGCAGCCAACGATACCGGCGGTTTCGTCAAAGTGATCGCCGATGCCAAGACTGACCGCGTATTGGGCGTCCACGTGATTGGCCCGAGCGCTGCAGAACTGGTTCAACAGGGCGCAATCGGCATGGAATTCGGCACCAGCGCCGAAGACCTGGGCATGATGGTCTTCTCCCATCCGACCCTGTCCGAAGCCTTGCACGAAGCTGCTCTGGCAGTGAATGGCGGCGCCATTCACATCGCCAACCGCAAGAAGCGTTAAGACAATAAGAAACCACGGCGGTATGGCCCGTCGTGAGCCTTGCATGCAAGACTCACCGCGGAATATCCGCTGGACGCAGTCTTGCGTAGCTTAGGCTACGCAAGCAGCAGTCACAGGTGGTGCGGCACTCCACAGTGCAGCACCGAATGCGCAGTACCTAACGAAGACGGTAATAAGCATGAATCTTCACGAGTATCAGGGTAAGCAGCTGTTCGCTGAGTACGGCCTGCCAGTATCCACCGGTTACGCGGTAGACACCCCGGAAGCAGCAGCAGAAGCTTGCGACAAAATCGGCGGCAGCGAGTGGGTTGTCAAAGCCCAGGTTCACGCCGGTGGTCGCGGTAAAGCGGGCGGCGTCAAGCTGGTTCGCAGCAAAGAAGACGCTAAAGCATTCGCTCAACAGTGGTTGGGCAAGCGTCTGGTGACTTACCAGACTGATGCCAATGGTCAGCCAGTCACCAAGATCCTGGTTGAATCGTGCACTGATATCGCTAAAGAGCTGTACCTGGGCGCTGTCGTTGACCGTTCGAGCCGTCGCATCGTGTTCATGGCTTCCACCGAAGGTGGCGTGGACATCGAGAAAATCGCTCACGACACTCCAGAAAAAATTCTCAAGGCCACTATCGATCCACTGGTTGGCGCTCAGCCATTCCAGGGTCGCGAGCTGGCATTCCAGCTGGGTCTGGAAGGCAAGCAAGTTGCTCAGTTCGCCAAGATCTTCGTAGGTCTGGCCAAGCTGTTCAAGGATCACGACCTGGCTCTGCTGGAAGTGAACCCGCTGGTGATCAAGGCTGACGGCGATCTGCACTGCCTGGACGCGAAGATCAACATCGACGCCAACGCCATGTACCGTCAGCCTAAGCTGAAGACTTTCCACGATCCGTCGCAAGACGATCCGCGCGAAGCGCACGCTGCCAAGTTCGAACTGAACTACGTAGCGCTGGAAGGCAACATCGGTTGCATGGTCAACGGTGCTGGCCTGGCCATGGGTACCATGGACATCGTCAACCTGCATGGCGGCAAACCAGCCAACTTCCTCGACGTGGGCGGCGGTGCTACCAAAGAACGCGTTACCGAAGCGTTCAAGATCATCCTGTCCGACACTAACGTCGCGGCCGTACTGGTCAACATCTTCGGCGGCATCGTTCGCTGCGACATGATTGCCGAAGGCATCATTGGCGCTGTGAAAGAAGTCGGCGTGAAAATCCCGGTTGTTGTTCGCCTTGAAGGCAACAACGCTGAGCTGGGCGCTAAAGTACTGGCAGAAAGCGGTTTGAACATCATCGCTGCTACCAGCCTGACCGACGCTGCTCAACAAGTTGTCAAAGCTGCGGAGGGCAAATAATGAGCGTCCTGATCAATAAAGACACCAAAGTTATCTGCCAGGGTATTACCGGTTCGCAAGGTAGTTTCCACACCCAGCAAGCCATCGAGTACGGCACCAAGATGGTGGGTGGCGTAACTCCGGGCAAAGGCGGCACCGAGCACCTGGGCCTGCCAGTGTTCAACACCGTTAAAGACGCAGTAGCCGCCACTGGCGCTACCGCCAGCGTGATCTACGTTCCGGCTCCTTTCTGCAAAGACTCGATCCTGGAAGCTGCTTTCGGTGGCATCAAGCTGATCGTGTGCATCACCGAAGGCATTCCTACCCTGGACATGCTGGACGCTAAAGTTAAGTGCGACGAGCTGGGCGTAGTCCTGATCGGCCCTAACTGCCCAGGCGTGATCACCCCAGGCGAATGCAAGATCGGCATCATGCCAGGTCACATTCACTTGCCAGGCAAGGTCGGTATCGTTTCGCGTTCCGGCACCCTGACCTACGAAGCTGTCAAGCAGACTACTGACGCCGGTTTCGGTCAGTCGACTTGCGTCGGCATCGGTGGTGACCCGATCCCGGGTTCGAACTTCATCGACATCCTGAAGCTGTTCCAGGAAGACCCGAAGACCGAAGCGATCGTGATGATCGGTGAGATCGGCGGTTCGGCTGAAGAAGAAGCGGCTGCCTACATCAAGGCACACGTGACCAAGCCGGTTGTTTCCTACATCGCTGGTGTGACTGCTCCTCCGGGCAAGCGCATGGGCCATGCTGGCGCAATCATCTCTGGCGGCAAAGGCACTGCAGACGAGAAGTTTGCTGCCCTGGAAGACGCAGGCGTGAAAACCGTGCGTTCGCTGGCAGACATCGGCAAGGCTTTGTCCGAGCTGACCGGTTGGGCTGTCAAGTAAGCCTCGCGCTTAGCTGACGCTTCACCAAACAAAGGCCACCTTCGGGTGGCCTTTGTCGTTTCCGGCATTTGTGTTGGCTGTGCTGGCCTCTTCGCGGGCAAGCCCGCTCCCACAGGTGGACGCATTCCAATGTGGGAGCGAGCTTGCTCGCGAAGGCGCAATTACATGCGCCAACCCTTTATATGCAAAAACGCGACATCGAAATGTCGCATATCGGATAGTTCGCCCTTTAACAGTGCGTTTTCCGGTTAAATTCGTTAGGCTACTCGCCATTTTTGCGTCTGCGACCCACAAGGTTGCTGCGCGCTAAACGGGTCAGTCCCATACGGACCGACAGCATTTCCCTCACCCTTCAGGGAAATCCCTCTCTAAATTCCGATTCAGTAGTGTGGTATTTCCTTAATGAAAGTGTTGAAAGGCCAGGACATTCTGGCACTTGGTTTTATGACGTTTGCCCTGTTCGTCGGGGCTGGCAACATCATCTTCCCGCCTATCGTCGGTTTGCAGTCCGGGCCTCATGTCTGGATGGCGGCGCTGGGTTTTCTGATCACGGCGGTGGGTTTGCCGGTGATCACCGTCGTTGCGCTGGCCAAGGTCGGGGGGGCGATGGATGCCCTGAGCAGTCCGATCGGTAAAATCGCCGGTGGCATCCTGGCGGCTGCTTGCTACCTCGCCGTGGGCCCGCTGTTCGCTACCCCACGTACCGCCACCGTGTCCTTCGAAGTGGGCCTGGCACCACTGACCGGCGAAAGCCCGGCGGCGCTGTTGCTCTACAGCGCGGTGTACTTCCTGCTGGTGTTCTTCATTTCCCTGTACCCGGGCCGTCTGCTGGACACCGTGGGTCGCTTCCTCGCGCCCCTGAAGATCATTGCCCTGGCAGTGCTCGGGATCGCCGCGTTCGCGTTGCCGGCCGGGGATATCGGGCAGGGTACGCCGGAATACGTGGCGGCACCGTTCTCCCAGGGCTTCATCAATGGTTACCTGACCATGGATACCCTGGGCGCCTTGGTGTTCGGGATCGTTATCGTCAATGCCATTCGTTCCCGTGGCGTCGAGTCGCCAGCGCTGATTACCCGCTACGCGATCATTGCCGGGCTGATTGCCGGCGTGGGCCTGGCGCTGGTGTATGTCAGCCTGTTCCGCCTCGGTTCCGGCAGCCATGAAGTGGCAGTGGGCGCAACCAACGGCGCTGCCGTCCTGCATGCCTACGTGCAGCACACCTTCGGTTCGCTGGGCAGCGGTTTCCTGGCGGTACTGATTTCCCTGGCTTGCCTGGTAACGGCAGTCGGCCTGACCTGTGCCTGTGCCGAATACTTCAGCCGTGTGCTGCCACTGTCCTACAAGACCCTGGTGGTGATCCTGGCGCTGTTCTCCCTGGTGGTGTCCAACCTGGGCCTGACCAAGCTGATTGCGTTCTCGATCCCGGTCCTGACCGCTATCTACCCGCCGTGCATCGTGCTGGTGGCCCTGAGCTTCTGCAAAGACTTCTGGCTGGAGCAGGGGCGGATTGTCGGTCCGGTGATGCTGGTGTCGTTCCTGTTTGGCCTGATCGACGCGCTCAAGGGCGCTGGCCTGGCTGACTGGATGCCGACTCAACTGACCCGCTTGCCGCTGGCCGAACAAGGCCTGGCGTGGCTGGTGCCATGCGTCTTCACCCTGGTGGTGGCAGTGGCCTGCGACCGCCTGCTGGGCAAGCGCAGCGAAGCTATGGCGTAACTGACGCCGACCGCCACAAGCGGGCTTGAGCGAAAACCGAAATGCCCCGTATCGACTGATACGGGGCATTTTTTATGGGCGCATGGCCGTGCCTTTTTCCCTGAGCTAACGTCGAAGCATGCAAGGATCGCTCTCACGGGTTCTGCGCTCAAACTTCACAGGGAATTACATGTCGTTCATCCATGCCAATCTGATCCACCTTATCGCCGCGCTCTGGTTTGTCATCTGCTGGGGCGGCTACACCCGTTATGCCAGCTGGAAGGGGCGCGACACGGCCTGCCTGGCCAGCGTATTGCACCTGTACCGTGAAGACTGGATGCGCCGCATGCTGCTGCGCGACAACCGCATTGCCGACGCCAGCGTGATTGGCAACCTGGAGCGCAACGCGTCCTTCTTTGCCTCCAGTACCCTGATTATTCTCGCCGGTATTCTCACGGTACTCGGTGCTTCCGAGCGCGCGGTGTCGTTGCTGGCAGACATTCCGATGGTGCAGCAGGCGTCCCAGGGCATGTCGGAAATCAAGCTGCTGTGCCTGGCGCTGGTGTTTGTCTATGCCTTCTTCACGTTCAGTTGGTGCATGCGCCAGTACAACTTCGCCGCGATCCTGGTGGGCTCGGCGCCCATGGTCGGTGAGCGCCATGTTTCCGAGCAGGAGCGCAAGGCATTTGCTGCGCGGGCGGCCCGAGTGATTTCGATGGCCGCCAACCAGTTCAACTTTGGCCTGCGTTCTTATTACTTCGGCATGACCATGCTGGCCTGGTTTGTCAGTCCCTGGTTGTTCATGTCGATGAGTGCCGGGGTGGTGTTTGTGTTGTATCGCCGGGAGTTTCATTCCGACGTCCTCGAAGTAATGGTCTATACCCCTACTGAGGCGCCAATGCCCGAGGTCAACAAAGAGGTGAGCTGATGAGTATTCCGTTCTGGTGCGTATTGATCTGCGGCTTGCTGATTTTTGTCGCGCGTGTGCCCGTGACCAAGGCCATGAAAGAGCAGGGCGGTTACAACAATCACCTGCCGCGCCAGCAACAGGCGCAGTTGAGCGGATTGGGTGCCCGCGCGTTGGCGGCCCATCAGAACAGTTTCGAGGCGTTCATCCTGTTTGCGGTGGGGGTGTTGATGGCGCACACCACGCAGACGGCGGGGTGGCTGATCGACGGGTTGGCGGTGGTCTTCGTGGTTGCCCGGGTGATCTATTTGCTGTGCTACTGGGCCGACCTGGCCTGGCAGCGGAGCCTGGTGTGGTGTATCGGCCTGGTCTGTTCATTGTTGCTGATGCTCAGCCCGACATTTCGCAGCGTGCTGCTCTAGTACGTTTACAACGCGCACAATAAAGCCCGCACTTGGCGGGCTTTATTGTGCAGCGCTAAAACCATTAATTGGTTTTTGGAGCGGCTTCTTCGGCAGCGGCTTTGTTCGATTCAGCCTGAGCTTTGGCAGCTTCGGCGTTTTCTTTCGCAGCGTCGTTCACTTTATCCTGAGCTTTGTTCATGTCCTGCTGAGCTTGCTCGGCATGTTGGGTAGCATCTTGAGCTTTGTCCTCGGATTTTTTATCGCAGGCAGCGAGACCGAGGGAAGCGGTCAACATCAAGGCAATAGCTAAAGTCTTACGCATGGGGTGTTTCTCCTTATGGAAAATATCTACTTGGCCTTTCGAGCACGGCCTGATGGGTTAAGTTCCATGTTTCTCACAGATATATAAGTTTATTCTTGTGGGAACTTTTTCTTAGGCCCATAACCGCTAAGCACCAACACTAATCAGAGCCTATAGCGAATGTCGGATAACCCCATTTTTGAGCGCGCGATGCGCTTTTTGTCGGCCCTGCGTCATTGCCAGGTCCTCGGCTTGCATGTGCACAGCGCCAGCCAGGACGGCATGACCATCACCTTGCCCTACAGCCCGCAGATTGTCGGTAATCCGCAGACCGGGGTGATTCATGGTGGAGCCATTACCTCCCTGATGGACACCGCCTGTGGCATGGCCACCCTGTGTGTGCTGCCGGAGTTCGAAGTGTGTCCGACCCTGGACCTGCGCATCGACTACATGCACCCGGCTGAACCCCACAAGGATGTGTACGGCTTTGCCCAGTGCTACCGGGTCACCACCGACGTGATCTTTACCCGCGGCTTTGCCTACCAGGATGATCCGCAGCAGCCCATCGCCCATGTGGTCGGAACCTTCATGCGCATGGGCAAAGGGATCAAGGGCACCAAGGGCTTCGGCGGTTCGATCACGGGTGGGCAACAATGAACGATGACTTCAAGACACAACTGCAACAGGCCCATGAGCGTGGCGACTATGCCTCGCTGCTGCACCTGATCCCTTACGCCAAGTTGATCGGCATCGAATGCTCGCGCCTGGGCGATGAGCTGCTGTTTCGCTTGCCGGCGAACAAAGACAACATCGGTAATCCTTTGTTGCCGGCGATTCACGGCGGGGTGATTGCGGGTTTCATGGAGCTGGCCGCTGCCCTGCACCTGGTGGTGTTTACCGGCTCGCCGGGAGTACCGAAGATCATCGACTTTTCCCTCGACTATCTGCGGGCCGGGCAGTTTCGCGACACCTACGCCAAATGCCAGGTGTGCCGGCAGGGGCGGCGCGTCGCCAACGTGGCGATAACCGCGTGGCAGAGCACTGAAGCTGAACCGATTGCCACGGCGCGTGCGCATTTCAAGATCGAGGAAACACCCAGCCCTTGAAATCCTCGGTGACGCCCCCACTTTGAATGACATCCCGCCGCCACCCTTCAGGGCGCGGCCACTGCCATCCAATCGGAGTTTGATGACCATGAGCGTGGAAACTCAAAAGGAAACCCTGGGCTTCCAGACCGAGGTAAAGCAACTGCTGCACCTGATGATCCATTCGCTGTACTCCAACAAGGAAATTTTCCTTCGCGAACTCATCTCCAACGCCTCTGACGCTGTCGACAAATTACGTTTCGAAGCCCTGTCCAAGCCTGAGTTGCTGGAAGGCGGCGCGGAACTGAAAATCCGTGTGAGCTTCGACAAAGACGCCAAAACCGTCACCCTCGAAGACAACGGTATCGGTATGAGCCGCGAAGATGCGATCACGCATCTGGGCACCATCGCCAAGTCCGGCACCGCCGATTTCATGAAGCACCTGACCGGTGATCAGAAGAAAGATTCGCACCTGATCGGTCAATTCGGCGTAGGTTTCTACTCCGCGTTCATCGTTGCCGACCAGGTTGAAGTGTTCAGCCGCCGTGCCGGCCTCGCCGCGAGCGAAGGCGTGCACTGGTCGTCCAAGGGCGAAGGCGATTTCGAAGTCGCGACCATTGAAAAAGCCGAGCGCGGTACCCGCATCGTCCTGCACCTGAAATCCGGTGAAGACGAGTTTGCCGACGGCTGGCGCCTGCGCAACATCATCAAGAAGTACTCCGACCACATCGCACTGCCGATCGAGCTGCCGAAAGAAGTCACGGCCGCCGAAGGTGAAGAGGCGCCGGCCGTTGAATGGGAAACCGTCAACCGTGCCAGCGCGCTGTGGACGCGTCCGCGTACCGAGATTGCGGATTCGGAATACCAGGAGTTCTACAAACACATCGCCCACGATTTCGAGAATCCGCTGAGCTGGAGCCACAACAAGGTCGAAGGCAAGCTGGAATACAGCTCGTTGCTCTACGTGCCGGCCCGTGCTCCGTTCGACCTGTACCAGCGTGAAGCGCCTAAAGGCCTGAAGCTGTACGTGCAACGGGTGTTCGTCATGGATCAGGCGGAGTCGTTCCTGCCGCTGTACCTGCGTTTCATCAAGGGTGTGGTCGATTCCAACGATCTGTCGCTGAACGTGTCGCGGGAAATCCTGCAGAAAGACCCGATCATCGATTCGATGAAGTCGGCGCTGACCAAGCGTGTGCTGGACATGCTGGAAAAACTGGCGAAGAACGATCCTGAGCAATACAAAGGCTTCTGGAAAAACTTCGGTCAGGTGATGAAAGAAGGCCCAGCCGAAGATTTCGCCAACAAAGAGAAGATCGCGGGCCTGCTGCGCTTTGCCTCTACCCAAGGCGAAGAAGGCGAGCAAGTGGTTTCCCTGGCCGAGTACCTGGCGCGTGCCAAGGAAGGTCAAGACAAGATCTACTACCTGACCGGCGAAACCTACGCGCAGGTCAAGAACAGCCCGCACCTGGAAGTCTTCCGCAAGAAAGGCATCGAAGTGCTGCTGCTGACCGATCGCATCGACGAGTGGCTGATGAGCTACCTCAGCGATTTCGACGGCAAGAGCTTTGTCGACGTGGCGCGGGGTGACCTGGACCTGGGCAACCTGGACTCGGCAGAGGACAAGCAGGCGGCGGAAGAAGTTGCCAAGTCCAAGGAAGGCCTGGTCGAGCGTCTGAAAACCGCGCTGGGCGACTCTGTTGCGCAAGTGCGGGTTTCCCACCGCCTGACCGATTCGCCGGCGATCCTGGCCATCGGTGAGCAGGACCTCGGCCTGCAGATGCGCCAGATCCTTGAAGCCAGCGGGCAGAAGGTTCCGGACTCCAAGCCGATCTTCGAATTCAACCCGGCTCACCCGCTGATCGAGAAGCTCGACGCGGAGCAGAGTGACGAGCGGTTTGGTGATCTGTCGCACATCCTGTTCGATCAGGCGGCCCTGGCGGCTGGCGACAGTCTCAAGGACCCGGCGGCGTATGTGCGCCGGCTGAACAAGCTGCTGGTTGAGCTGTCGGTGTAAACAGGTTGTAGAAAAACCCGCTTCGGCGGGTTTTTTCATTCTGGCGTTTATTGACGGGAGTGAGTCATGAGTCAAATCACTGTGCGTTCCGTGGTCTATCAGATTGATGGCCAGCCATATGAAAGTCGCCTGGCGTTCGATGCTGCTCACTCAGGTCCGCGTCCGGGCCTGTTGATGGCGCCGAACTGGATGGGCGTGGGCGCGGGTGCCGAGGAGATTGCCAAGGCGGTCGCGGCCAAGGGTTATGTGGTGCTGATTGCCGACCTTTATGGTCAGGCACTTCGACCGCAGAACAACGATCAGGCGGGCGCGGCGATGATGCCGCTGAAGAATGACCGAGCGTTGTTGCGCAAGCGCATGCAGGTGGCGTTCGAAAAGTTGCAGGGCCAGGCTGAGGCGGCGGTCGATGCCTCTAAACTGGCGACGTTTGGCTTCTGCTTTGGTGGCTGCTGTGCGTTGGAGTTTGCCCGCACGGGGGCGCCGGTGAAGGCGGCGGTGTCATTCCACGGCACCCTGGATACACCGGATGCCAGTGATGCCAATCACATCAAGGGGGCTGTGCTGGTGTTGCACGGGGCGTCTGACCCGCTGGTGCCCAAGGAACAGTTGCCGGCTTTCGAAGCGGAGATGAATGCGGCGGGTGTGGATTGGCAGTTGTTGAGTTATGGCGGGGCCTTTCACTCGTTTACCGATCCTCATGCGAATGTGCCGGGGATGATGATGTATGACGCCAAGGTGGCGGGTCGCGCGTTTAGGTCGATGCATGATTTGTTGGGGGAGGTGTTTGGGCTTTAGCTTTAGGGGGGCAGTTCAACGGCGGGTCACTTGGAAAATCGGAACGCCGCCCGACCCCAAGTAACCAAGGGCTCTTACCCCTGGCGTACGGCCCCTCGCCTAGGCTCGGGGTTCCTTCGCTACGGTATCCATCCGGGGGGGAGCGGGTGGATCAAGGGCTGCAGGCGAGCTACCGGCCGGCCTGCTTTTTCTGGTGTCCGAATCTCCCCTGGGGGAGCTAGCCTGCTAGCGATGGCAATCTCCGCTATGCCATGGATTTCGGGTATACCCCAATCCCCACAGCTGTCGAGCCCGCGAGGCTGCGTTTCAGCCTCTGCCTTTGGGTAATTCAATTCTCTCGCTTTCCCCCGGAACACTTGGCCAGTCGCCTGCTGCCCAGCGCCGGCGTGCGTCTTCGATGGCTGTCGGGTCGCTGGCGACGAAGTTCCAGTTGATCCGGCGTGGGCCGTCCATGGGGGCGCCGCCGAAGAGGATGGCGTGACAGTCGCTGTCGGCGAACAGGGTCATTGCTTCGCCGCTTGGCAGGATCACCAGCGCGTGTGCTTCGATGGGTTGGTCGTTGAGCAGGGCGTCGCCGCTGAGGATGTAGAGGGCGCGTTCTGTGTGTTCGGTGGGGATCAGCAGGGTGGTCGCGGTTTGCAGTTGCAGTTCCGCGTACAGGGTCGGGGACAGCACCGGCACCGGAGACTCCAGGCAGAAGCCGGTACCGGCGATCATGCGGATGGTGACTCCCAGGTTATCGCTGACCGGCAGGCTGGCGGCCGGGTGGTGGCTGTAGAGGCCTGGGCCTTGTTCGTGTTCCTTGGGCGAGGCCAGCCAGATTTGCAGGCCGTGCATGGTGAAGTCCTGGTCCCACAGTTCGGCGGGCGTGCGTTCGACGTGGGCTATGGCGCTGCCGGCGGTCATCCAACTGACGTCGCCGGCCTTGACGACTTGTTCGGAGCCGAGGCTGTCCTTGTGCAGGAGTTCGCCTTCGAACAGGTAGGTCAGGGTCGAGAGGCCGATGTGCGGGTGTTGGCGGATGTTCATGCCATGGCCGGCCGGGTAGCGGGTGTGGAGCATGTGGTCGAAAAACACGAAAGGCCCGACGCTGCGGCATTTGGCCGAGGGCAGCGGGCGCAGGATCGGTTGGCCTTCGACCTCTTCAGGGCGCGGGCGGATCACGAGCGGAGCGTTCATGGGGCAATCCAGGCTGTACGAAAGATGCCGTTGAGCATAACCCGCACAGCCAGCACTTGCCGCTATTGGCTGAAGGCGCCTTCAGACAGGTGGGTTTCAATGCTCACTTCACTGCTGGTCATCAGCTTGTGGATCGGGCAGCGATCGGCTACCCGGTGCAGTTCGTCACGCTGGGCATCGGTGAGCACGCCCTTGAGGGTCAGCTTGACGTGCAGCGCGTATTTGCCTTTTGGCTCCTGGCTATTGTCGTGCTTGACCTCGACTGTGACGCCGGTCAGCGGGATGCCTTTTTTCTGCGCGTATAGCTTCAGGGTCAGTGCCTTGCACGCCCCGAGGGCGGCGTCGAAGTAGTCGTGGGGCTCTGGTGCCGAACCTTCACCACCGGCGGACACCGGGACATCGGCAAACAGTTCATGTTCATCGATCTGCACGCTGTGGCGAAAACCTTCACTGGATTCGGTATTGACGGTAATGGTCATGGTTAACCTCTCTGGCAGTGGGAGACGACGGAAAAAACACCTTGCAGTTATAGAGCATCCGCGCAATCAGGCGTTCCACTTTCTTTAGGGCTGAACCCTTGGGCGCGGTGCGGGGTCTACCCTGTTCATCTGTCGGCGGAGTGCGCGCGTGTCTTTGAAGCCCTGGAATGCGGCCTGGTTATTGGTGTTGATCAGCGGGCTGGTGGACGCCCGTGAATACGCCTACAGCGATGCACACCTGCACTATGTGGATTTTTTCCAGGAAACCGCCGGCATGCCGAAGCTGCTCAAGGCGATGGCGGATAATCGCATCGAGCATGTGATGATTTCCGGCGTCCCGGTGGCGAAGAAGTGGCATGAAGACGAGCCCAAGCGCCCGCGTTATTACGCCGGGGATGATGCCGATGCCTACTGGTACAGCGCCACCGATGTCATTGTCGCCGCTGCGGTGAACAAGCTGACTCCCGAACAGCGTCAGCACTTTCATCCGTTTCTCTCAGGCTTCAACCCCAACGACAAGAACTCTGCAGCACATATCCAGCGCATGCTCGACCTCAATCCCGGCTTGTGGCAGGGCATAGGCGAGGTATTTACCCGGCATGACGACCTGACCGCACTGACCTCCGGCGACACGCCGCGAGCGAACAATGAGGCCATGACGCGGATCTACCACCTGGCGGCAGAGAACGACTTGCCGGTGCTGGTGCATTCCAATATCACTTCCAAGCGTGAGAAAAACCCGCTGTACCTGGCCGAAATTGAAGAGCCGCTGCGCAATCATCCCCACACGCGGTTCATCTGGGCGCACGCCGGCACCAGCCTGGAGATCCATCGGCATCAAACTCAGCTGGATTTCCTGCTGCCGACCCTGACGCGTTTACTCGAAGCCTACCCCAACCTGTTCATCGACCTGTCCTGGAGCGTGCTCACGCCCTATCTGCTGGATGAGGCGGGTCAGCCTCGCCCGGAGTGGGTAAGCCTGGTCACGCGCTTTCCAGAGCGTTTCATGCTGGGTTCCGATGTGGTCGGACGCTTCAAGACCCTGGGTAAACAAATGCACGGCTTTACCCCCTTTCTCGATGCCTTGCCACCCGAGGTCGCGCGTCAGGTTGCACGGGACAACTTCCTGGCGGTCCTGCCGCGTGCGGTGACGCAAGGGGCACGCTGAGTGGCGGTTTGTCATCAGCCTGTCACCCGGGTGTCATACCCTCGCGCCCATCTCAATCAAGGAGCGCGAAATGTCCCTCACTCGTTTATCTGCATTGGCGACGCTGATGTTGCTCAGCGGCCTGGCCAGCGCCGAGGTCAGCGTGCAAGGTCCGGTGGAATATGGTGTGTTCGAAGGGGCCAAGGCCGATCTGCAATCGGGGGAGCGGGTGTTGCGGCGCAGCAACGAGTCGATCCGCCAGACCGAAACGGTGCCGGCCAAGCTGGGTACCAAGTTCGGTATCCGTTATCAGTTGACCGGCAAGGCCGTCGAGGGGCAGCCCCTGACATTGCTGTACTTCACGCCGGGCATTCGCACCCCCGACGGCGAGCGTCACGACAAGCTGGAGGTGGTCCAGAAGCTGCTGCCGGGTGCCCCGCAGGATGTGATGGCCTATGAGTTCACTGAAAGCCACGAGGTGGTGCCGGGCGAGTGGCGCTTCATGGTGTTCCAGGGCGATCGTTTGCTGACGCAGAAAAGCTTCACCGTGCGCTGAACAGGAATCGCAGACAAAAAAACGCCCCGAACCAGTCGGGGCGTTTTTTTGTGCGGCGGTGCGGCGGGGTGTTACTTACCCTGCCAGCGCTGCAGGACCAGGGTGGCGTTGGTGCCACCGAAGCCGAAGCTGTTGCTCATCACGGTGTTGAAGGCTACGTCTTCGCGGGTCTTGGTCAGAATTGGCATGTCGGCCACTTCCGGGTCCAGCTCGTCGATGTTGGCCGAACCGGCCATGAAGTTGCCTTCCATCATCAGCATGCAGTAGATCGCTTCATGAACGCCGGCGGCGCCCAGGGAGTGACCCGACAGGCTCTTGGTGGAGCTGATGGCCGGAGCCTTGGCGCCGAACACTTCACGCACGCCTTTCATTTCCATGACGTCGCCGACCGGAGTCGAGGTGCCGTGGGTGTTGAGGTAGTCGATCGGTGCATCAACGGTGGACATCGCCATCTGCATGCAGCGGATGGCGCCTTCGCCGCTTGGCGCGACCATGTCGTAGCCGTCGGACGTCGCGCCGTAGCCGACGATTTCCGCGTAGATCTTCGCGCCACGGGCCAGAGCGTGTTCCAGCTCTTCCACCACGACCATGCCGCCACCGCCAGCGATGACGAAACCGTCACGCTTGGCGTCGTAGGCGCGGGAGGCTTTTTCCGGGGTTTCGTTGTACTGGCTGGACAGTGCGCCCATGGCGTCGAACAGGAACGATTGGCTCCAATGCTCTTCTTCACCGCCGCCGGCGAACACGATGTCCTGCTTGCCCATCTGGATCTGCTCCATGGCGTTACCGATGCAGTGAGCACTGGTGGCGCAGGCAGAAGCGATGGAGTAGTTCAGGCCCTTGATCTTGAATGGAGTGGCCAGGCACGCGGAAACGGTGCTGCTCATGGTCCGCGTCACGCGGTATGGGCCGACGCGCTTGACGCCTTTCTCGCGCAGGATGTCCAGCGCTTCCATCTGGTTCAGGGTCGATGCGCCACCGGAGCCGGCGATCAGGCCGGTACGCGGGTTGGACACTTGCTCTTCGGTCAGGCCGGAGTCAGTGATGGCGTCTTTCATGGCCAGGTAGGCGTAAGCCGCCGCGTGGCCGACGAAGCGATAGATCTTGCGATCGATCAGTTCTTCGAGGGGCAGGTCAATGGAGCCGGAAACCTGGCTACGCAGACCCATTTCGGCATATTCCGGGTTGAACCGGATGCCAGGGCGGCTTGCACGCAGGTTAGCGGAGACGGTCTCTTTGTCATTGCCCAGGCACGAAACGATGCCCAGACCAGTGATAACGACGCGGCGCATGCGGATAACCCTTAGAAGTTGTCAGTGGAGGTGAAAACGCCGACCCGAAGGCCTTCGGCGGTGTAGATCTCGCGGCCGTCAACGCTGACCGAACCATCGGCGATGGCCAGGTTCAGTTTGCCTTTGAGTACACGCTTGATCTGAATGTTGTAGGTGACTTTCTTGGCGGTCGGCAGGACCTGGCCAAAGAATTTCACTTCGCCCGAACCCAGGGCACGGCCGCGGCCTGGCAGACCTTGCCAGCCGAGGAAGAAGCCGACCAGTTGCCACATGGCGTCGAGGCCCAGGCAGCCCGGCATCACCGGATCACCTTCGAAGTGGCAGGCGAAGAACCACAGGTCCGGAGTGATATCCAGCTCTGCGACCAATTCACCTTTGCCGTACTTGCCACCCTCTTCGCTGATATGGGTGATGCGATCCACCATCAACATGTTCGGGGCGGGCAGTTGCGCGTTACCTGGGCCGAACAGCTCACCGCGACTGCAGCGCAGCAGGTCTTCCCGAGTAAAGGCGTTTTGTTTGGTCATGCGAGCTCCTCAATAGTCCCATGCGGCAGGTGGGGCAAATCTTCCCGGCCGATCAAAGCATTCATGCCTTGAACCGGCAGCCTACTCATAGACTATTGCGTTGTGGTGAAAGTCACAGGACAAGGGACATGAATGTACACTTGTGCACTGAAATTATTATTCAAGCCCAAAATCGAGCCTGTCGAGGTGACTAAGACTGCCGCACTTTCGGTTTTCGCGCCAGTCGCAGATGCTCGATTAGGCGGTACTACTGCAGCCAACGCTGGAGAATTTGCTGCAGATCAGTGCGTTTGAAAGGCTTGGCCAGGTAATCGTTCATTCCCGCTGCCAGGCAGGCCTCGCGGTCGCCCTGCAAGGCGTTGGCCGTCAGGGCGATGATCGGTACTTCGCTGCAGCCGGGCAGTTGACGGATCTGCCGCGTGGCTTCGTAGCCATCGATGATGGGCAGCCGGCAATCCATCAGGATCGCCTCGAAAATCAGGCTCTCGGCACTGCGTACCGCCTGTGCACCGTCGTTGGCGACGCTGACGGTAAAGCCAAGGCTGCGCAGCATGGCCTCGATCACGGTCTGGTTGACCGGGTTGTCCTCCACCAGCAACACAGTGCGCCCCTCGCCATTGCTGCTCGCCGCGCGTGCGGCAGGGACGGGTGTGGGCAGGGTCTGGCGCGACAAGGCCAGGGGCATTTCCAGGGTAAAGACCGAACCCTGGCCTTCCACGCTTTGCGCGCGCAGGGTGCCGCCCATGCGCTCGGCCAGGGTGCGGGCGATCGGCAGTCCCAGGCCGGTGCCGCCATAGCGCCGGGAAATCGAACTGTCGGCCTGCTGGAATGCGTTGAACATCTGCTCCAGGTTGTCCGGGGAGATGCCGATTCCGCTGTCGCGCACCGTGCAGGTGAACCACAGCAGTTCGTGGTCCAGCGATTGCCACTGCGCCTGGATGGCCACCTGGCCGTGCTCGGTGAATTTCAGGGCGTTGCCGATCAGGTTGACCAGGATCTGCCGGATGCGCGTCGGGTCGCCCTGGACGTACAGGGCTGGCATGCCATCGGCCAATTGCAGCTGCAGGTTCAGGCCACGTTGCTGCGCACTGTGGGCAAACGCCTGGGCGCAACTGTTGATCAGCTCGGCGAGGTTGAACGGGATGTGCTCCAGTTCCAGGGGCGCCCGTTCGATGCGCGAGAAATCGAGAATGTCGTTGATCACCTTGAGCAAGTGCTCGGTGGACTCCGACGCCAGTGCCGCGTACTCGACCTGCTCATCGGTCATCTGGGTGGTTTCCAGGAGCTGCAACATGCCCAGCACGCCATTCATGGGGGTGCGCAGTTCGTGGCTCATCATCGCCAGGAAATCGGACTTGGCGCTGTTGGCCTTTTCCGCCTCTTCACGGGTCTGGATCAGTTGCGCCATGGCCTGCTGCTGTTCGCGGCTGGCCTGCTCCAGGCCATCGGCCAGGTTGTTGATATGCCGCGACAGGTTGCCCAGCTCGGCATCGTCGACGATCGGCAGCGGGGTGCTGTAGTCGCCTTGCTGGATGGCCTTCACCGCGTTGCCCATGGCGCTGATCGGTTCCGACAGGCTGGCGGCCAGACGCCGGGCCAGGAGGAAGGTAAAGAGCAGGGCGAACAGCGCCAGGATGCCCGCCTTGAGAACGATCTCCTGTTGGCGCTGACTGAAGGCATCGTTGGACATGCCGACGATCACTCGCCCCAGATAGTCTTCCGTAATGCCGCTGGGCGGGGGCACGGCCTGCAGGAAGTCGTCGTTGAGCTGGATGCGTTGCAGGCGCACCGGTGCCTGGAATACCTCGATCTGCTGTGGCTGCCCGCGGGAGAGGGACGGTTGCTCGACGTACACCAGGACGTTGTTGGCACTGTCCTGGACTTGCAGGAAGCGCACGTGAGGCGTGGCCAGCGTGGCCTTCATCAGGCTTTCGAGCACCTCCTTGTTGCCGGAAATCACTCCGTACTCGGTGGCCGGGGCCAGTTGATTGGCCACCAGTTGACCGGTGTGATTGAGTTCCTGGCGCAAGTCCTGGATGCGCACGAAGGTAAAGAAGCTGATCAGCAGCAGGGTCAGCAGCAGGGCCGGGCCGAGGCTGATGGCCTGGGTGCGGGTATTGATCCCCCAGTGGCGACGGAAGGTCATGGCCAGGTATCTCCTTCGGCCAACTGGATAGCCAGCGCCACGGGGTCGATCTGTTCGAGGCCCAGGGAGCGTGCCACTTGCGGGTTGGTGGCGACTTTGAAGCGCGTGGGATAGAGGCTGCGGGGCCAACTGGCCGGCGGGCGGTCGAGCAACTCGTCGAGAATCGCCAGCCAGTCACTCTGGTCGCTGTAGCTGCTGGCCAGGCTGCCAGCCTTGACGAACCCGGCATTGGGGCCGATCAGTGCCCGTTGCTGGCCGTAGCTGCTGAGCAACAGGTTTTTTGCGGTCTTCGGGTTGTACAGGTGCGGGTCGTCGAGACCCAGCAACACATCGCTGTTTTTCAGCAGCGCTTGCAGGGGCCGGCTGTCACTGGTGTTGTCCCAGCGCTCGGCGACGACTTCCATGCCCAGGCGATGGGCGGCGCCGTGCAGCTCCTTGAGCAGGAACTCGCTGTCCTTGCCGAACAATACGCCAATGCGCCTGGCTTGCGGCAGCAGGCTGCGGGTCAGGCGCAGTTGGCGGCTGAGCGGTGGGTCACTCCACAGCAGGCTCAGGTGCAGCGGGCGGGTGTCGCCCACCCGTTGGTTGGCTTGCAGGCGACTGATCCGCAGCACCAGGGTGGGAGGGCCCTGGTGGTCCTGCAGGCGCCAGTCGAGGCTGGCCAGGTCCAGCAGAATCAGGCGGGTCGTACAGGGAATGCGCGAGGGCGGCGGCAACTCGCGCAATGGCAGGAAGCGCACGTTGTCTTTGGGTCGCTGCTGGGCCAGGGCCTGGGTAAAGGCCTGCACTCCGGGGCTGTCCTCGACTCCCGTCAGCAGGACATCGGCTGCGTGCACGGGCAGGGCGGCCAGGCAAACGAGCAGCAGCCCCAGGCAATGACGCAGGTGGTTAAGCAGGCTGGTCGACATCCGCGCAAGAGTCATCTCAGAACACCAGCTCGGCGCTGAAGTACAGCACGTGGCGTGAGTCGTAGTAATTGTCGGCGAAGGTGTTGGGCTGATTGTCCAGGCGTTGTTGCAGGGTGCCGGCCAGCTCCAGGCTGGCCTTGCCCAGGGCGATACGTTTGGCCAGGCGCGAGTCGAGCCGTTCGAAACGGTAGCCATTGAGGGCATCGTCGCCGTAGTAGAACAGTGCGCTGTTCCAGCCGCTGCCCCAATCGCGCAGCCAGCCGGCGGAGCCACTGTTGTGCGCGGTCAATTGCTGGTCCTGGGGGCTGCTGGCCTCGGCATCGACATAGGCATAGGTCAGGCGCAACCGGTCGGCAGCACTCAGGCGCCAGTCGAGCTGGGTTTCCGCACCTTGAAAGCGAGCGGTGTTGGAGTTGCTGGCAATGAACTGATTGTTGCGCAGCGACTCGCTGATCATTCCGGTGATTTCATCGTGGAACAGCTTGACGTCGAGGTTCAGGCCCAAGTGGGTGAAGCTGCCGTTGTAGCCGAGTTCGCGCGAGCGCATGTGTTCCTGCTCGAGATCGCCGGGGCCGCGGGTCTTGACGAAATAGCGGGCGCTGGGCCTGCCGTAGGCCGTGGGGTTGAGCCCGGTCACCCGATAGCTCCAGTTGACGTTGTTCTCGAACATGTCGGGCGAGCGCACGGCTTCGGAGTACACCGCGCGCAGGCCATGACGCGGGGTGATCAGGTAGTTGATAGCGAAGCGCGGGGTCAGCGAGTCGCCGATCAAACGGGTCTTTTCGTACATTGCACCGCCCTGCACAAGCCAGTGCTCGGTGGCGCGCCACTCCAACTGGCCGAACAGGCGCGTGGTGGTGTCATCGAGGGTGCCATTGAAGTAGGTCTCGGAGTCGGCCCGGTCGTAACGATAGTTCAAGCCGCTGACCAGGCGCAGACTATCGGACAGGCTCAGGGTGTCCTGCAGTTCAAGGTCGTAGCGCGTTTCCCGGGTGCTTTGGTCGATGTTGCCGCAGACGGTCCGGTTGGCGCCGCCTCGCCACTGCGCCAGGGCCTTGTTGGCCAGTGCTTCCTGCTCTGGCGTCGAGCGCGGGGCACCGCTGGCGGTGAAACTGTCCATGTTGCGCGCCAGGCGCTCGGTGTAGTTGGGGTCCAGTTGCCAGAGTGCCGCCAGTTGCGGGCTGAACGATATTTCGGCATCACAGGCACGCCAGGTTTGCTGGCGATCCCAGTGCTGTGCCGTGCCCTGTATATAGAGGCTGTGCTCGGGGTTCAGGTCGAGGTTCCAGCGCAGGGAGGAGGAGTAATTCTTGGCGGTCACGTCGGAGTTGTCGCCGGCAGCGGTAATCCCGGGGAATACCGGACGGTAGGTATAGGGACGCTGGTTGCTGCCGTCCTTGGCGTTGAGCTGCCAGTCGATACTCTGCTGTTCGTCGAGTGCCTGGCTGATGGCCAGGTTGATCCGGTTCAGCCGCCGGCTGTCGTGGTAGTCCGCACCCCGCTGGTCGGAGTCGAAGCCGTCGTCTTCCTGGCCCGACAAGGACAGGCGCAGGTCGCCACTGTCCCAGCCGGTGCCGTGGCTGGCGTACCAGTCATTGATCCCACGCTGGCCGCGGCTGACTTTGATCCGTGTGCCGTGGCTGTTGGCCGGGGCGCGGGTAATGATGTTGACCACGGCCATCAGTGCATTGGCGCCGTAGCTGACGGTATTGGGGCCGCGAAACACCTCGATTCGCTCGATGTCTTCCATCGCTACCGCAATGTCGCTCCAGTCCACCGTTGCCAGGCCGGCGCGGTACACCGAGCGCCCATCGATCAGCACCTGCATGCGCCGCGCCTGGCTGGCATTGCTGCCGTGGTAGTTGACCACCGCCTGGTTGCCGTTGATGTTGCCCACCATCATCCCTGGCACCAGGCGCAACAGCTCACTGATGTCCCGCGACCCGCTGGCCTTGATCAGTTCGCTGTCGAGCACAGTCATGCTGCCCGGCACGGCGGCGGGCGACTGTTTAAGCCGGGTGGCGGTCAGCACTTGCGGCAGCGGCAGGTTTTCCAGGAACAGGTCATCGGCCAGCAGTGTGTCGCTGAACAGCAGCGCCAGGGCCAGCGAAGAACGAAGGGGGGAGGGACCGGCAAACACGGAACAGCCTTGATACCGTTTGGATGGGGACGCATGTTAACCGAGCTAGTAGAGTTTTCCATTCACGATGTCGGCATTTTCCTTCGTTTTGTTGTCTAGCTTCCTACAGATGTCGGTAATTGTTCGGGGGGCTGGCCGATGCACGACCGCCCCGTATAATGCTGCCATCGCCACTGGAATGGATTAATGGATTACATATGACTGAACAGCGCCCGATTGCGGTCCTGGGGGGCGGGAGTTTCGGTACCGCGGTGGCAAATCTGCTGGCTGAGAACGGTCATGCGGTTCGGCTGTGGATGCGCGATCCCGAGCAGGCCGAGGCGATTCGAGTCAATCGCGAGAATCCACGCTACCTCAAAGGTATCAAGGTGCATCCGGCCGTGGAGCCGGTCACTGATCTGCTGGCCACCCTCAACGATTGTGAACTGAGTTTCGTCGCACTGCCGTCCAGCGCCCTGCGTTCGGTGCTGGCGCCCCATGCCGAGCGCCTGACCGGCAAGTTCCTGGTGAGCCTGACCAAAGGCATCGAGGCGCACACCTTCATGCTGATGAGTGAAATCCTCCAGGAAATCGCTCCGCAAGCGCGTATCGGTGTGCTCTCCGGGCCGAACCTGGCCCGTGAAGTCGCCGAGCACGCCCTGACGGCCACAGTGGTGGCCAGTGAAGATGAAGAACTGTGCCAGCGCGTACAAGCCGCGCTGCACGGCCGGACCTTTCGTGTCTACGCCAGTGCTGACCGTTTTGGGGTCGAGTTGGGTGGCGCGCTGAAAAACGTCTACGCGATCATCGCCGGCATGGCCGTGGCCCTGGGCATGGGGGAAAACACCAAAAGCATGTTGATCACCCGGGCGCTGGCGGAAATGACCCGTTTTGCGGTGAATCGGGGTGCCAACCCGATGACGTTCCTCGGTCTGGCCGGGGTCGGCGACCTGATCGTCACCTGCTCCTCGCCCAAGAGCCGCAACTATCAAGTGGGCTTTGCCCTAGGCCAGGGCTTGAGCCTGGAAGACGCGGTGAACCGCCTGGGCGAGGTCGCCGAGGGCGTCAACACCCTCAAAGTGCTGAAGGCCAAGGCCCAGGAAGTCGGGGTCTATATGCCGTTGGTCGCCGGCCTGCACGCCATTCTGTTTGAAGGGCGCACGCTGGAGCAGGTGATCGAGCTGCTGATGCGTGGCGAGCCGAAAACCGATGTCGACTTTATCTCCACCAGCGGTTTCAACTGAGCCCTCGACTGACAGGGGCAGGGAGCAAGACATGAACGAACCCAAAGTAGAAGCCAGGTACGAGTCCATCCTTCTGCGAGTGCTGTGGATGCTGGTGTTTGTCCTGGTGTGGCAGGTGGCGCAATTCATTCTCGGCGCGGTAGTGCTGGTGCAACTGATCTACCGACTGATTTATGGTGCCCCGAGTGCCGGGCTGATGAACTTCGGTGACAGCCTCAGCCAGTTCCTGGCGCAGATCGGCCGTTTCGGCAGCTTCCACAGCGACCAGAAACCCTGGCCGTTTGCCGACTGGCCGACCCCGCGTACCCCGGAAGGCGAGGCGCCACACACAGTCGCGCCGGCGCCGCATCCGGTCCGCGATGAGGAGCCAAAACTATGAAAGTCTGGGTGTTGCGCCATGGTGAAGCCGAACCCTATGGTTCGCGCCCGGATTCGGAGCGGGCGCTGACGCCCCACGGCTGCGAGGAAGCCTTGCGCAGCGCCGCCCGGTTGATCGGCAAGCCGCTGACCGCGATCTACGCCAGCCCCTATTTGCGCGCCCAGCAAACCGCACAACTGGTGCGCGAGGCCCTGGGTTTCGTGCCAGAGATCCGCACGGTCGAATGGTTGACGCCCGACAGCCGCCCGCAAGCGGTGGCCGAGCAACTGGCCTCGGTGGACAACGTACTGCTGGTCAGCCACAACCCGTTGGTGGGCAATCTGCTGGGGTTTTTGCAGCACGGTCATGTGCAGGAGCCTGTGGCCGTGCGCACGGCGGGCCTGGCGGAGCTCGAAGGGGAGTGGCCGCTGGCCGGGCTGATGAAGCTCAACAGCCTCCAACACCCGTAATACCTGGGCGTTCAGAGGGGCGGGGATTTTTGTTTGAAATAGACAACCAAGCAATCGCTTGGTTGGTCTACGCTTGCGGCGACACCGAACAAAAACAGGAGCGCATTCCATGCCCGCCGCTTTTCGTTTGCCGCTGCAAGTGTTCTACGAGCGTGAAGCCCGCCACCCGCGCCAGCGGTTCATGGTTCAGCCGACCGGAGGCGGCCAGGTCGAAACGCTGACCTGGGCCGACGTCGGCCACCAGGCTCGTTGTGCCGCGCACTGGCTGCGGGCCCGGGAGTTGCCTCAGGGCAGCCACATTGCCCTGATCTCGAAAAACTGTGCCCACTGGATCATTGCCGACCTGGCGATCTGGATGGCCGGCCATGTCTCAGTGCCGCTGTACCCCAACCTGACAGCCGAGTCGGTGGCTCAGGTGCTGGAGCATTCGCAGGCGGCCCTGGCATTCATCGGGAAGCTGGATGACTGGCCGAGCATGTCCCGAGGCGTCAGCGCCGACCTGCCCACCATCAGCCTGCCACTGTGTCCCGCGGCGACCTTTGACTACAGTTGGGCCGACCTGCAGCGCAGTTCACCGATCCAGGACAACCCGACCCCGGGTGGCGATGAACTGGCAACCATCATCTATACCTCCGGCACCACGGGCCTGCCCAAAGGGGTGATGCACAGCTTTGCCAACCTCGGTTTTGCCGCCACCCATGGCACCCAATTGTTCAACCTCAACGAGTCGGATCGACTGTTGTCGTACCTGCCGCTGTGCCATGTCGCTGAACGCATGTTTGTCGAAATGGCATCGATTTATACCGGGCAAACGGTGTTTTTTGCCGAGAGCCTCGACACCTTTCTGGTCGATTTGCAGCGCGCCCGGCCCACGGCGTTGTTTGGCGTGCCGCGGATCTGGACCAAGTTCCAGATGGGGGTCTACAGCAAGATCCCGGCCCGACGCCTGGACTTTTTGCTGGGCCTGCCGATCATCGGCAAGCGCGTCGGGCACAAGGTGCTGGCCGGCCTGGGCCTGGATGCCTTGCGCATTGCCCTGTCCGGCGCCGCACCGGTGCCCCTGGCCTTGCTGCACTGGTACAAACGCCTGGGACTGGATGTGCTGGAGGTCTACGGCATGACCGAAAGCTGCGGTTATTCCCATATCTCCCTGCCCGGCCAGCAGCGGCCCGGCTGGATCGGCAAGCCGTGTCCAGAGGTGCAAGTGCGCATCGACACCACCGGCGAGGTGCAGGTACGCAGCGGCGCCACCATGCAAGGCTATTTCAAGGAGCCGCAGAAAACTGCCGAGACCATCACCGAAGACGGCTTTCTGCGCACCGGCGACAAGGGCGAGCAGGACGCCGAGGGCTATTTGCGCCTCACCGGTCGCCTCAAGGAAATCTTCAAGACCAGCAAGGGCAAGTACGTGGCCCCGGCGCCGATCGAGAACCGCCTGGCGGTGCACTCGCGCATCGAGCAGGTGTGTGTGGTCGGCGATGGCCTGAGTGCGCCGTTGGGCCTGTGCGTGTTGTCGGCGGTGGGGCTGCAGGATGCCGCCAGCACGGCGCGCAATGCCCTGCACGCGAGCCTGGAAAGCCTGCTTGAGGAGGTCAATGGGGCCCTCGACAAGCATGAGCGCCTGCGCCAGTTGGTGGTGGTCAAGGACAGTTGGGCCGTGGAGAACGGTTTTCTGACCCCGACCCTGAAGATCAAGCGCAACGTGATCGAGGCCACCTACGGTGCCCGCTTCGAGGAATGGAGTGCGCGCAGCGAAGCGGTGCTGTGGCAGGATTGAAGAACAACAACAGCAATAAGGGATCAAGAGATGAGTCTGTGGCGTACTGCTCCGAACATTGAACAGTTGAATGGGATTCAGAAAAACACCATCGGCGAAGTGCTGGATATTCGATTCGAGTCGTTTGACGAGCAATCGCTGACCGCCAGCATGGTCATCGATCATCGCACCCATCAGCCCTACGGCTTGTTGCATGGCGGCGCCTCTGTGGTGCTGGCCGAAACCGTGGGCTCGATGGCCAGTTACCTGTGTATCGATGCCAGCAAGTTCTATTGCGTGGGCCTGGAGATCAATGCCAACCACCTGCGCGGACTGCGCAGCGGGCGGGTCACGGCGGTGGCCAGGCCGATCCATATCGGGCGTACCACCCACGTCTGGGACATTCGCCTTTGCAGCGATGAAGGCAAAGCCAGCTGCGTGTCGCGCCTGACCATGGCGGTGGTACCGCTGGGTGAGGCACCTGCCGCACGCTGACGCGTTGTTGCACGGAGGGTGGGCGATCTGCATAGGCATGGCCTGACTGTCATCATTCCTGGCAGTTACGGTCATTGCCGTGGGCGTGGGTCTTGCGGACAATCAACCCCTGATTTTGTTTATGGACACGCCGTTATGCCGCAGCAGATTTTTTTCGCCCATGCCAATGGCTTTCCTTCAGGCACCTACGGCAAGTTGTTTGCCGCGCTGGCGCCGGAGTATCAGGTCGCGCATCTGCAGCAGCATGCCCATGACCCACGGTTTCCGGCGGACGACAACTGGTTCAACCTGGTGGACGAGTTGATCCACCACCTGGAACAGCAACCAGGCCCGGTGTGGGGGGTGGGGCATTCCTTTGGCGGGGTCCTGCACCTGCACGCCGCACTGCGTTGCCCGCAGCTCTACCGCGGGGTGGTGATGCTTGATTCGCCCGTACTGACCCGTACCGATCAGTGGGTGATCCGCGCGGCCAAGCGTTTTGGCTTTATCGATCGCCTGACCCCCGCTGGCCGCACCCTGGGGCGCCGGGAAGAATTCGCCGACCTCGAGGCAGCCCGGCATTACTTTGCCGGCAAGAGTCTGTTTCGCGGTTTCGACCCGGAGTGTTTCGACGCCTACCTGCAACATGGCTTGCACAAGGTGGGTGATCGCTTGCGGTTGCGTTTTGACCCGGCCACCGAGATCAGTATCTACCGGGGGGTGCCGCACACCAGTCCGGGGCGCACACGTCAGTTGCAGGTGCCGCTGGCGGTGGTGCGTGGGCGCCAGAGCCGGGTGGTCATGCGCCATCACGCCAGCGCGGTGGCCCGTATGCCACAAGGCGAATCTGTGACCGTGCCCGGCGGCCACATGTTTCCCCTCGAGCGCCCGCAGGACACCGCGGCACTGCTCAAGGAGCTGTTCCAGCGCTGGGCCGGTCGCAGTGACCGGGAATGCGCGTGAGCAGCGTCACCGAGGTGCGCCTGAACCTGCCGCACATTGAGTTGGCGGCCCACCTGTTCGGGCCTGAAGACGGCCTGCCAGTGATCGCCTTGCATGGCTGGCTCGACAACGCCAACAGCTTCGCCCGACTGGCACCCCGGCTCAAGGGCTTGCGCGTGCTGGCCCTGGACATGGCGGGGCATGGTCATTCCGGGCATCGCCCCCTGGGGGCCGGTTATGCCCTGTGGGACTACGCCCATGACGTGCTGCACGTTGCCGAGCAGATGGGCTGGCAACGTTTTGCCCTGCTTGGCCACTCCATGGGGGCGATTGTCTCGGTGGTGCTGGCGGGCGCCATGCCCGAGCGTGTGACGCACCTGGCGTTGATTGACGGGGTGATTCCCCCCACGGCGGAACATGAGAACGCTGCCGAGCGCATGGGCATGGCGTTGCAGGCGCAACTGGACCTGCAAGGCAAGCGCAAGCCGGTCTACGGCAGCATTGACCAGGCCGTGCAAGTGCGAATGAAAGGCTTGGTGGCGGTCAGTCGTGAAGCGGCCGAATTGCTGGCCGAGCGCGGGCTGATGCCGGTGCCGGGCGGTTACACCTGGCGCACCGACAGTCGCCTGACGCTGCCTTCGCCTCTGCGCCTGTCCAGTGAGCAGGCATTGTCCTTTGCCCGACGCGTCAGCTGTCCGGCGCACCTGGTGGTCGCGGCCGACGGTATGCTCGGCAAACATCCAGAGTTGCTGGAGCGTCTACCCTTTAGTCGCGAACAGCTGCCAGGCGGGCATCACTTGCACCTGAACGACGAGGAGGGTGCAGCCCTTGTTGCAGACTGTTTCAATCGCTTTTTCGCCATTCCTTGACTTGCAGCGGGCAACTGTCGAGGCTGGGCGGGTTGAAATGGGAGACAACCATGATAGATCTCTACACCGCTGCGACCCCTAATGGCCACAAGGTCTCTATCGTGCTCGAAGAACTCGGTATGCCCTACACGGTGCATGCCCTGAGTTTCGACAAGAAGGAACAAAAGGCACCCGCGTTTCTCAAGATCAATCCCAATGGCCGGATCCCGGCGATTGTCGACCGCGCCAACGGCGATTTTGCCGTGTTCGAATCCGGCGCGATTCTGCTCTACCTCGCTGAACTGAGCGGGCAACTGCTGCCCACGGACCCGCAAGGCCGTTCGCGGGTCATCCAGTGGTTGATGTTCCAGATGGGCGGCATCGGCCCGATGCAGGGCCAGGCGAACGTGTTTTTCCGCTACTTCCCGGAAAAACTGCAGGGCGCCATTGACCGTTACCAGCACGAAACCCGCCGCCTGTACGAGGTGCTCGACAGCCGTCTGCAAACCGTTGAATACCTCGCCGACACCTACAGCATTGCCGACATTGCGACCTATCCGTGGGTGCGTGGCCATGAGTGGTCCGGGGTCTCGGTTGACGGCTTGCCAGCCTTGCAGCGCTGGATGGCGGCAATGGCCGAGCGTCCGGCTGTGCAGCGCGGGTTGCTGGTGCCGCAACGCATCGACGACGCCAATGTCATCAAGGGCGCCCAGGCCATGCTGATCCGATGAGAGTCTCTTCAAGGTTGAAGCGCATGCGTTTTATCAGTTTGTTCGTACTTGCCTGTAGCAGTTCGTTGGCGTCGGCGGCCGACGTGCCGGGCAGCCAGGATCTGCCGCTGGTGCCGCGCATGGTCGATGCGCAAATCGTCGATTATCGTCCGCCTGCCGAGCTTGAGCGGATTTACCCCATGGGTTCTATCCGCAAGATCAGTGGCCAGTTGCGGTTTGACGGACAAGTCACTGCGCGGGGCCAGATGACCTCGGTGACCTATGAGTTGCCGCCGGAGCATTCCGCCACCGCCGCCTTTACCGCAGCCCGCGAAGCCTTGCAGAAGCAGGGCGCCGAACTGTTGTTCTGGTGCCAGGCCCGTGATTGCGGCGAAAGCAGCCTGTGGGCCAACGAAGTCTTCGGCAACGCCAAGCTCTATGGTGCCGACAACGGCCAGGCCTACCTGCTGCTACGCCTGGCGGCCCCCCAGGACAACTCATTGGTGGCGCTGTACAGCATCACTCGGGGCAATCGCCGGGCGTACCTGCATGTCGAGCAATTCGACGCCAACGCCCCCCTGGGCGAACTGCTGCCGACCTCTGCCACCCTGTTACGGCAACTCAAGGACACCGGAACCCTGGATCTGCCCCGCCTGACCGGGGAGCCCCAGGCACCTTGGGTGACGTTGCTGTCGCGTGGCTTGAACCTCGATACCACATTGCGGGTCAGTGTTTCCGGGGCCCAGGCCGAGGCCTGGCGTCAGGCGCTGGTGGCCCAGGGTGTGCGCAGTGCACGCTTGGACCTGGGTGAAGTGAAAGACCCTGGCCTGCATTTCGAACTCTTGCGTTAAGCTCTGTGCAGCGAGCGTGCCTTGTGCCGCTCGCTTGCGCTTTTGTTGATTAACCCTGTTCGAGACTATCCATGCTCAATAATGATCGCCTGTTGGTGCAGATCCTGCTTCTGGTGTTGTTCGGTGCCAGCTTATGGGTGATGGCGCCGTTCTGGTCGGCGATGTTCTGGGGCGCGGTGCTGGCGTTCGCCAGTTGGCCATTGATGCGCCTGCTGACCCGCTGGCTCAATGGTCGCGAATCCCTGGCCGCCGCCATGCTGACCCTCGGCTGGATGGTGCTGGTGGCGGCGCCATTGGTGTGGCTAGGGTTCAACCTGGCGGACCATGTGCGCGATGCCACGGTCTTCATCAAGGATGTCCAGGTCGATGGCCTGCCCGAAGCCCCTGTCTGGCTGGGCTCCATTCCCTTGGTCGGGGGACGGCTGGTGGGGATCTGGAACAGCATCGACCAGCAGGGCGCGGCACTGATGGTGACGGTCAAGCCCTACCTGGGGCAGGTCGGCAACTGGTTGCTGGCACGCAGTGCGCAGATCGGTGGCGGTATCCTGGAGCTGACACTGAGTATCGTCTTCGTGTTCTTCTTCTACCGGGATGGCCCGCGGCTGGCGGGTTTTGTCCACCGTCTGCTGGAGCGGCTGATTGGTGACCGGGCCAGTTACTACATCGAGTTGGTGGCTGGCACTGTGCAGCGGGTGGTCAACGGGGTCATCGGCACGGCGGCAGCCCAAGCGGTACTGGCCCTGATTGGCTTCCTGATCGCCGGTGTGCCGGGGGCGCTGGTGCTGGGCATCGTCACCTTCCTGCTCAGCCTGATTCCCATGGGCCCGCCCCTGGTATGGATTCCGGCCACGGCCTGGCTGGCGTGGAAGGGCGACTACGGGTTTGCGGTGTTCCTCGGCATCTGGGGGATGTTCATCATCAGTGGTGTCGACAACGTGCTCAAACCCTACCTGATCAGCCGTGGCGGCAACCTGCCGCTGGTGATCGTATTGCTCGGGGTCTTTGGCGGCTTGATTGCCTTTGGCTTTATCGGTCTGTTCATCGGCCCGACCTTGCTGGCGGTGGCCTATAGTCTGCTGATCGACTGGAGCAACAGCCAGGCACGGGTGGAAGACAAGCGCTGAAGGGCGCCGGGCTGACGCGGCGGGTATCGGGCGCGTCAGCTTATTGAAGCTGTTTTTTTGCTCATTGGACCCCTTGATGATGATTTACCGATCATCGGGTCCCGGACGGGCTCGCGTTCCGCTACAATGCGCGCCGATTTCGACTTGCCTGAGAGCCCACTCATGTCCGCCTGCCAGACTCCTATCATCGTCGCCCTGGATTTCCCTACCCGTGACGCCGCACTGAAGCTGGCTGACCAGTTGGACCCCAAGCTGTGCCGGGTCAAGGTCGGCAAAGAGCTGTTCACCAGCTGTGCTGCGGAAATCGTCGGGACCTTGCGCGACAAGGGTTTTGAAGTATTTCTCGACCTCAAGTTCCACGACATTCCCAACACCACCGCGATGGCCGTCAAGGCCGCTGCGGAAATGGGCGTGTGGATGGTCAACGTGCATTGTTCCGGTGGCCTGCGCATGATGGCGGCCTGCCGTGAAGTGCTCGACCAGCGTAGCGGTCCCAAGCCGCTGTTGATCGGCGTGACCGTGCTGACCAGCATGGAGCGTGAGGACCTGGCCGGGATCGGCCTGGACATCGAACCGCAAGAGCAGGTGCTGCGTCTTGCGGCACTGGCAGAGAAAGCCGGGATGGATGGCCTGGTATGTTCGGCGCTGGAAGCTCAGGCCCTGAAGGCGGCGCATCCGTCGCTGCAACTGGTGACCCCGGGGATTCGTCCGGCGGGCAGCGCCCAGGACGATCAGCGCCGGATCCTTACTCCGCGCCAGGCTCTGGATGCGGGGTCTGACTACCTGGTAATTGGTCGTCCGATCAGTCAGGCGGCTGATCCGGCCAAGGCGTTGGCGGCTGTTGTGGCTGAGTTGGCTCTGTAGGGGCTGTCAGCGGGCAGGCCCACCCAAAAAACGCTCGCCCCCTCGCTACGGTATCCCTCCGATGGGGCGGTTGGATCAAGAGCAAAAGCACGGCGGCCTACCGGCCGGCCTGCTTTCTCTGGTTTCCTGTAGCAGCTACCGAGCTAACACTCGACCTGTTGAGTGGTGTCGGATTCTGTAGAGGCTGGCTTGTCGGCGAAGGCGCGACAAGCCAGCAAAGCTGACGTGGGTTAAACCTTCAACACCAGTTTCCCGAAGTTTTCGCCGCTGAATAATTTCATCAGGGTTTCCGGGAACGTCTCCAGTCCGTCAACGATATCTTCCTTGCTCTTGAGCTGACCCTTGGCCATCCATCCGGCCATTTCCTGTCCGGCGGCCGCGAATTGTGCGGCGTAGTCCATCACCACGAAGCCTTCCATGCGTGCCCGGTTGACCAGCAGCGACAAGTAGTTGGCCGGCCCCTTGACTGCTTCTTTGTTGTTGTACTGGCTGATGGCGCCGCAGATCACCACACGGGCCTTGAAGTTCAGGCGGCTGAGTACAGCGTCGAGGATGTCGCCGCCGACGTTGTCGAAGTACACGTCCACGCCTTTCGGGCATTCGCGCTTGAGACCGGCCACCACGTCCTCACTCTTGTAGTCGATGGCCCCGTCGAACCCCAGTTCGTCGATCAGGAACCGGCACTTGTCGGCTCCCCCGGCAATGCCCACCACGCGGCAGCCTTTGATCTTGGCAATCTGCCCGGCGATGCTGCCAACCGCCCCGGCGGCACCAGACAGCACCACGGTGTCACCGGCCTTGGGTGCGCCGACGTCGAGCAGTGCGAAGTAAGCGGTCATGCCGGTCATGCCGAGTGCCGACAGGTAACGTGGCAGTGGCGCCAGTTTCGGATCGACCTTGTAGAACCCGCGCGGCTCACCGAGGAAGTAGTCCTGCACCCCCAGAGCCCCGTTGACGTAATCACCCACGGCAAATCCCGGGTTATTGGAGGCGATGACCTGGCCCACGCCCAGGGCGCGCATGACTTCGCCGATGCCCACCGGCGCGATGTAGGACTTGCCTTCGTTCATCCAGCCGCGCATGGCCGGGTCCAGCGACAGGTACTCATTCTTGACCAGGATCTGGCCCGCCGCTGGCTCGCCGACCGGTACTTGCTGAAAGGTGAACGTCTCGCGGTTTGCCGCCCCCACCGGGCGTTTGGCGAGCAGGAATTGACGATTGGTCTGGGCAGTCATGGCGGGTACTCAAGGGTGAAGGAAGTCTGATTGATAGACCCTCACGGTCGATGTCGCAAGGTTTGCTGATCCAGCGAATACGGCTCGATCCAATACAGTGATAGTTGGCTGGGTGGATTCATCACTGCGACTCATGAGCGATCAACCGGGCTTCTGATAGTGCTGACGTGCGACAGGGGTGGGTGTCTAGACTGGCGAAACGCGTTAACTCCCATCATTCGAGGACACAACAATGAGCATGACGTTTTCTGGCCGGGTAGCGTTGGTGACCGGTGCGGCTGCCGGTATCGGCCGTGCGACTGCCCAGGCATTCGCCGCCGAGGGCTTGCAAGTGGTGGTGGCGGACCTCGATGTGGCGGGGGGCGAGGGCACGGTCGAACTGATCCGTGCGGCCGGTGGTGAGGCAGTGTTTGTGCGTTGCAACGTGACCCAGGAAAGCGATGTGCAAAACCTGATGGCGCAAGCCGTGAGTGCCTATGGCCGAGTTGATTACGCCTTCAACAACGCCGGAATCGAGATCGAAAAGGGCAAGCTGGCCGAGGGCACGCTCGATGAGTTCGACGCGATCATGGGGGTCAATGTCAAAGGTGTCTGGCTGTGCATGAAACACCAACTGCCGTTGATGCTGGCCCAGGGCGGCGGTGCCATCGTCAATACCGCCTCGGTGGCCGGTCTGGGGGCGGCACCGAAGATGAGCATCTACGCTGCGTCCAAGCACGCGGTGATCGGCCTGACCAAGTCGGCCGCCATCGAATATGCGAAGAAAAAGATCCGGGTCAATGCGGTGTGTCCTGCGGTGATTGATACCGATATGTTTCGTCGGGCCTACGAGGCCGATCCGAAAAAGGCCGACTTCGCGGCGGCCATGCACCCGGTGGGGCGTATTGGCAAGGTGGATGAAATTGCCAGTGCGGTGCTGTACCTGTGCAGCGATGGGGCGGCGTTCACTACCGGTCATTCGTTAGCCGTGGACGGTGGGGTAACGGCTTTTTGATCGACTGAGGAAACCTGATTTTTTCTCAGTGCAATCACTGGAACTTATGTCAGACCAAGCCCGCATTCGTGTGGGCTTTTTTGTGCCTCCGGGGAATGTGTTTCAAGGGGTTAGAGCCACGGGGTTTTAACCTACTGCCGTACTAATCGGACAGTCAGCCTGTGCTTAACTGCTCATGGAAATAATCTAAAACAGTTGGAGCTGATCTCTCATGGAATTGAGAATCGATCGTCAGGCGCTGGTCCCCGTCGTGCAGCAGGTGGTTGATGCGCTTGCCGGCAGAATTCGTCAGGGTGCCATCGAGCCTGGCACACGTTTACCCTCTATTCGCCAACTGGCCCGGGACAACCTGCTCAGCCAATCCTGCGTGATAGAAGCCTACGAGCGCATGGTGGCTCAGGGGGTGCTTGCATCGCGTCACGGTTCAAGCTATTTCGTTGTCACGCCAGCGCTCCCGCGCAGCCCTGAAGACGTGCTCACCGGCGAGGCAAGCCGGTTGCCTCTGGGACGTGCCGGCATGCCGCAAAGCTGGCGCGAGAGTGATGACCTTGGGTACGCCATCCGCCAGGTGTCACGCACCGACATGCAGGGGCTGTTCAGCTACAGCTCGGGGTATGGCTTGCCGGCTCTGCGCCTGCAGATTCTCAAGCGCCTGAAACAGATTGCGATCGTTGCCGAGCCGTCCCAGGTGCTCACCACCGCCGGTGCCACCCACGGGCTGGACCTGATCATCCGCACCCTGCTCAAACCCGGTGATTGTGTGGTGGTGGAAACGCCCGGACATTCGAACCTGTTCGAGCAATTGCAGTTGCTGGGCGTGCGGATGCTCGAGGTACCGCGCACCCCGCGTGGGCCGGACATCCAGGTGCTAGAGTCGCTCTTGGCGGCCCATCAGCCGCGCGCGCTGTTCATCAACAGCCAGTTACACAATCCTACCGGCAGTTGCCTGGCCCCGGCTGTGGCGCAACGAATACTGGAACTGGCCGGGCAATATGGGCTGAGCATTGTCGAAGACGATGTCTACGCCGATTTTCAGGGGCGCAGTGCGACCCGTCTGGCCGCGCTGGATAACGCCGGCTGTGTGATCTACCTCGGCAGTTTTTCCAAGACCCTCAGCAGCTCGTTGCGGGTCGGCTATGTCGTGGCCAATCAGGCACTGGTGGAGCGCCTGGCGCAAGTCAAGCGAATCACCAGTCTGGGCGTGTCCTGTTTCAGTGAAGCGGTGCTCAACACCCTGTTGGCCAATGGGGCGTATCGCAAGCTGGTGCAACGCCAGCGGCTACGCTTGAAGCGCGAGATGAACGCCTCACTGCAGGTGCTGGAGGACGCGGATTGGGAAGTCTTTGGCAGGCCGTCAGGGGGCTTGTACATCTGGGCCCGGCCCAAGGCCTGTAACGCGGAACAAGCCAGCGCCCTCGCACAGCAGCACGGTATCGCCCTGGCTGGCAGCGCTGAATTCAGTCCCTCCGGCGAGGCCGGCGATTGGTTGCGCATCAATGTGGCCTATGCCGGTGATGCACAGGCTCTGGCGTTCTTTCGGGCCTGCGCACTGCCGGATCGACCTCAAGTGTTCTGAAAACGACGCACGCATAGCTTTTTGCCATGATTGCCGCAACTGAGACTTGTACTTGAGGGGCCCCCGTTGCGACTCTGCGGGGAGAGAAAATGGCCGCCATTGCCATTGGCCACTGGAAGAAGGTGACGAGCAATGATTTCAGGTGTGCAAGGACATTTTGCCAACTTCGGCATGGCGAAAAAACTGGGGCTTGGCTTTATCCTGGTCTTGCTGTTGACGGCCCTGGTAGCGGCCATTGGGGTCTGGTCGCTGCACAGCATCAGCCAGCGTTTCGACGGGCTCAAGCAGATGTCGGCGCTCAACAGTGGCCTGCTCAAGGTGCGCCTGCTGGAGCAGGAGTATGCCTTGCACGCAGATGAAAAAACCGTCGACGCCTTGCGCCAGGGCCTGGATACCTTGATCGCCCAGGTCGCCGAGCTCAAGGCCCGGTCGGCGACCAATGCGCCGGTGATGAATGAGGTCGAACAGTCACTGGGCGCCTATCGCAAGGCCTTCGATGAATTTGTCGAGCTGACGTCGGCCAAGGACCTGGCGCTGGAAATGGCCAGTTGGTCGGTCGCAAGCGTCGCCAACAACCTGGATGTATTGCAGGCAGGGCTGGCTGACGATGGCGCCTACACACTCAAGGAATCTGCCGGCAAGGAGGGGGGAGAGTTTATCGAACAAGCCAGCCAGGTCAGTCAGGTGTCGAAGCTGATGCTGCAGGCGATGAACGAGGCGCGGGTACGCCTGGACCAGAGCCGCAAGGCCGCCACGCAGGATACAGCGCAGGGAAGGATCGAGCAGGCTGACCAGGCGTTGCGCCAGGCGCAAGCGCTGATGGAGGTGGTCAAGGATGCGGGTTACCAGACGGTACTCCGCGAGGTGGCTGGGCACATCGCCAGCTTCACTGACAAATTGGCGGAGTACACCGGGCTCCTGGCTCGCGAACAACAGGTCTATCAGCAGTTGCATGCGCGCGCCGGCGAAGTGGTACAGCGGGTGGATCAGGCTTATGCAGCGCAAGACCAGGCGATGCAGACAGAGTTGCAGCACAACTCGCTGCTGATCATTGTGTCGTCGGTCCTGGCGTTGGTGGTCGGCTTGATCGCCGCCTGGCTGATCACTCGACTGATTGTGACACCGCTGCGCAGCGTGATCCGACTGGCCGAGCAAATTGCCGCCGGCGACTTGAGTGCCAGTGTGGTGGTGACCCGGCGTGACGAAATCGGCCAACTGATGCAGGCCATGCAGCAGATGGGCGCGGGATTGAGCCGGATTGTCAGTGGCCTGCAGGCAGGCATCGAGCAATTGGCCAGCTCCGCGCAGTCGCTGTCGGCGGGGACCGAGCAGACCAACCTGGAAGTCAGCAGCCAGAAAGAAGAAACCGAACAAGTGGCCACCGCCATGAATCAGATGACGGCCACGGTGCACGATGTGGCGCGTAATGCCGAGGAAGCGGCGCAGGCCGCCCAAACCGCCGACGGCAAGGTGGAATCCGGCCAGCAGGTGGTGCGTCAAAGCATGCAGCGTATCGAGTTGCTGGCGGACTCGGCGACGGCGGCCAGTTCCAGCATCGAGAGCTTGAGCGTCGAGATTCAGAACATTGGCAGTGTCCTCAGCGTGATCAAAAGCGTGGCCGAGCAAACCAATCTGCTGGCGCTCAATGCCGCCATTGAGGCGGCGCGTGCGGGGGAGCAGGGCAGGGGCTTTGCTGTGGTGGCCGATGAGGTCCGCGCCCTGGCCAAGCGCACCCAGCAGTCGACCGAGGAAATCGAGCGGCTGGTGACGACCCTGCGCGGCGCCGCGCAGTCTTCAGTGCAGCAAATCCAGAGCAGTGGTGAGTTGGTCAAGCTGGCCGTCAGCGATGCGCTGCAGACCGAAAGCGCGCTGGGCAGTATCGCCGCCGCTGTTTCCCTGATTCAGCAGATGAACCAGCAGATCGCCGCCGCGGCCGAGCAGCAGAGTTCGGTGGCCGAAGAGATCAATCGCAGCGTTACCAGCATCCGCGCCAGTGCCGATCAGTCCTCGCTGGCCATGCAGGGCAATGCCGCGTCGAGCATTGAACTGGCGCAGTTGGGTGTGGAGCTGAAGGCGATGGTGGGGCATTTCAGGCTGTAAGGCGGGGGGGGGCAGGAGGGTCGCAGGCCAATTCTGACCCGCGATCCTCGAAGGCGGCATCAGTCGTAGATGACCTTCTTCTTCCAGTCTGCATCGGCCTCGACTTCCTTGAGGCCTTCGGTCAACTCGTTCACGTCACCTTCAACCGGGGCAATGTTGGTCAGCACCATGGAGTTGGCGCGGGCCAGGAGTTTTTCCAGGAACTTGAGTTGTTCGTTGTAGGCCTGCGGATCGGGTTGTTTGCGCAAGTACTGCACGCCACGTTCGAAGGCCAGGCGCGCCTGACCAGGTTGTTCCTGTTGCAGGGCGTGCTGGCCCAGGTTGCTGAAAAACTCGATGTGCAGCAGCACCAGGATGTGGCGGATTTCACGAATCCAGCTTTTTGCCTCGTTGGTGGGCAGGAAACCATCGTGGGCGGCGCGGGTGACCTGGCCATGCAAGGCTTCGAGCAGGAAGCGTACATCCTTGGCCTTGGCCTCGGTCAGGATCGGCGCCGGTGGGTTGTTCACCGGAATCGATTCGCCCTGGGCAATCAAAGCCTTCAACTCTTCGATGCGGCTTTTCAGCGCCGTACTGGATTTCTCCAGGTTGAGCATGCGCTGGCAGACGTTGAGTTCCAGGCGTGCCAGCAGCAGCTTGAGGGCCGGTGTCATCAACTGGCCGGGGAAGGTCTCGGTGATTTCACCGCAGCGGCGCAGGCGGTCATTGAGTTCAACCTTGGTGCGGGCCTTTTGCAGCTTATTGTTTTCCACCACATTGTTCATGTAGCCAATAGCGATCAGTAGTGCGATCCCGACTATTACTAGCAGGGTGATCATGAGTGGTGTCACCGTGAAGACCTCTTTATTGGGTTTGCGTGCGAGTGTAGTGGCTAAGCCTGGGGGCGGATAGGGCGGTGCGACGAGTTGAGACGGGCCCTGCAGCGGTCGATAGGGGCAGGTGGTCGATGGATGCACAATGCCATTATCGGTGTGCCAAGGACTATAGCGCCTTGGCGAGTGCCAGAATATAGGCGTCAAACGCCGGTCGGCCGAAATCCCCGAAACGCCCCGCAAAGGACAGCGAAGTCATTGATTTAAATAAATTTATATCGGGGGGTTGACGACCCCTCAATCCATCCATAGAATGCGCGCCACTTACAGCGTAAAGCGAACAGCGAAACGCGGTAGGGAGTGAAGTTGTAGCTGTGTCCCCTTCGTCTAGTGGCCTAGGACACCGCCCTTTCACGGCGGTAACAGGGGTTCGAGTCCCCTAGGGGACGCCAATGCGGGAATAGCTCAGTTGGTAGAGCACGACCTTGCCAAGGTCGGGGTCGCGAGTTCGAGTCTCGTTTCCCGCTCCAATTTTAAACAGCAGTGCTTTCGGGCGGTGCTGAGTGAAACCAGAACCAAGTCTCAGGATGCGGCTCTGGACACCGAAACACACACCATGTGTTCCGGGTAGCGTGTCCCCTTCGTCTAGTGGCCTAGGACACCGCCCTTTCACGGCGGTAACAGGGGTTCGAGTCCCCTAGGGGACGCCATTTGCGGGAATAGCTCAGTTGGTAGAGCACGACCTTGCCAAGGTCGGGGTCGCGAGTTCGAGTCTCGTTTCCCGCTCCAAATTTAACGAGAGCGCCACTCAGTGAGTGGCGTTTTTGTTGGTCACCGCAGCGCACGCCATGTGTTGCGGGTAGTAGTTGCTGTGTCCCCTTCGTCTAGTGGCCTAGGACACCGCCCTTTCACGGCGGTAACAGGGGTTCGAGTCCCCTAGGGGACGCCATTGCGGGAATAGCTCAGTTGGTAGAGCACGACCTTGCCAAGGTCGGGGTCGCGAGTTCGAGTCTCGTTTCCCGCTCCATATTCATCAAGAACGCCGCTCATTGAGCGGCGTTTTTGTGTGCGTGTGTTTTTTGTTGCCTGCCCACTCCACTAGCCGCCCCTGCTGCCTGCCAGGGTGTTTCCCTTCACCGGTAAACCTCTCAAATTGTTACCTGACGCACCGATACCGGGCAAAACCTGCTCCGGGTAACAGCCTGACCCATGATCGGCCCGATCCTCAACACGCTATCCATGTGCGGCGAAACCCCGTGCCTGTGGGCTTGTGTGCCTTTCGCCAGGGCCGGTTTTGCCTTGGCCGGGGGAGTTGGCTGAGTGATTGCATATGCTTGTACGTACAAGTAAGTCTATGTGCGTAAGTGTTGAGGTCGAACGCCAAAGCACCGGATTGCTTTTGAAGCTAGCGCTTGAGGTGCGGGATCAGGTTTAGCGCCTTGCACCCAGTCTCCTGACCGTACCCATGCGTCACAAGCGCCCGTCGTGGTTTTAGGAATTGATAATAATGAAAAGAACATTGCTGACCCTTTCTGCGCTGACCCTCTGCCTGGCTGCTGGTGCTGCCCTGGCCAAGGACTATAAGGAGCTGCGTTTTGGCGTCGATCCTTCTTATGCACCCTTCGAGTCCAAGGCCGCCGATGGCAGCCTGGTGGGCTTCGATATCGACCTGGGCAACGCGATCTGCGCCGAGTTGAAGGTCAAGTGCCGGTGGGTGGAAAGTGATTTCGACGGCACGATTCCCGGCCTCAAGGCCAACAAGTTCGACGGTGTGATTTCCTCGATGACCGTGACCCCGGCTCGGGAAAAAGTCATCGATTTCTCCAGCGAGCTGTTCTCCGGCCCCACAGCCCTGGTCTACAAGAAAGGTTCCACAGTGGGTATCGACCTGGCTTCGCTCAAGGGCAAAAAAGTCGGCTACGAGCAGGGCACCATTCAAGAAGCCTATGCCAAGCAGGTACTGGACAAGGCCGGTGTGGAAACCCAGGCCTATGCCAACCAGGATCAGGTCTACGCCGACCTGATTTCCGGCCGTCTCGACGCCTCGATCCAGGACATGCTGCAAGCCGAACTGGGCTTCTTGAAGTCGCCACAAGGTGTCGACTACGAAGTCAGTCCGCCCGTCGACAGCCCGCTGTTGCCGGCCAAGACCGCGGTGGGTATCGCCAAGGGCAACAGCGAACTCAAGGCCCTGATCAATAAAGGCATCCAGGCGCTACACGATGACGGCACCTACGCGGCGATCCAGAAAAAACACTTTGGTGATCTGAATCTCTACAGCGGCAAATAACGTCCCGCGCCCTCATGGGTGAGGGCGCTTCTTTATTGCTATAGGTCCTGTGAATTATGTTCGAAGCTCTCTTACAGACGCTCGGGCTTTCCGCATTCAGCTTGCAGGGTTTTGGCCCTCTGTTGCTGGAAGGCGCCTGGATGACCGTCAAGTTATCGATTTTGTCCCTGCTGCTCAGTGTGCTGCTCGGTCTGCTCGGCGCCAGCGCCAAGCTGTCGAGCCTCAAACTGTTGCGCATTCCCGCCCAGTGCTACACCACCTTGATTCGTGGGGTGCCGGACCTGGTGCTGATGCTGCTGATTTTCTACAGCCTGCAAACCTGGTTGACCAGTTTCACGGTGGCCATGGAGTGGGAATATATCGAGATCAATCCATTTGGCGCTGGGGTCATCACCCTGGGCTTTATCTATGGCGCCTATTTCACCGAGACCTTCCGTGGCGCGATCCTCGTCGTGCCCCGTGGGCAGATGGAAGCTGCCACCGCCTACGGCCTGAGTCGCGCCCAGCGCTTTCGCTTCGTGGTCTTCCCGCAGATGATGCGGTTCGCCTTGCCGGGTATCGGCAACAACTGGATGGTGATTCTCAAGGCCACCGCGCTGGTGTCGATCATCGGCCTGGCCGACCTGGTCAAGGCCGCCCAGGACGCCGGAAAAAGTACCTATCAGTTGTTCTTTTTCCTGGTGTTGGCGGCGCTGATCTACCTGATGATCACCAGCGCGTCGAACGTCGTCCTGCGCTGGCTTGAGCAGCATTACGCGGCAGGTTCCCGGGAGGCAGTACGATGATTGAGCTCTTGCAGGAGTACTGGAAGCCGTTCTTCTACAGCGACGGCTACCACATCACCGGCCTGGCGATGACGATGTGGCTGCTCAGCGCCTCGATCTGCATCGGCTTCCTGGTGTCGATCCCGCTGG
>NZ_JACMYG010000108.1 GCF_014236655.1 Pseudomonas kielensis | reverse complement strand
CCGGCTTGACCATCTCGTCGCGCACCCATTGCGGAATCGGGATGCGGATCTTGTAGGCTTGCGGCTCCACCAGCGATTGCCAGCGCAGGAAAATCCGCTCCGGCAGGTCGACGTTGCTCACGGGCATCATCGACCCTCCACCCTTGTGCCACCCTTCTGGTTTGCGGGTATAACTTGCGACGCCTCCAGACACATGAAAAAACGCCAAGCCACGCTGATCCAACACATCTACGGTCTCGACCCAGACTTCCATAAAGCGCGGTGCGGCGAGACCGACGTACCAACTGCTGTAGGGCAGCTTGGGAGGTGCGGGCGACTTAGGCCCGCTGGCGCAGGCGCACAGGCTGAACAGCAGGGCAACCAGCACGGTCTGGCGCTTGAGTGGAGTCAACTTACCAAGTGCCATAGGGGAT
>NZ_JACMYG010000107.1 GCF_014236655.1 Pseudomonas kielensis | reverse complement strand
CGATTGCCCGGGTTTCCCCGCACTTCTATATCCGCTGGCCGGTGCAGTTCTACACCTACCTGTTCCGCGGCACGCCGCTGTATATCCAGTTGCTGATCTGCTACACCGGGATCTACAGCCTGGCCGCCATCCGCGCGCAACCGGTGCTCGACGCGTTCTTTCGCGACGCCATGAACTGCACCATCCTGGCCTTTGCCCTGAACACCTGCGCCTACACCACGGAGATTTTCGCCGGGGCGATTCGCAGCATGAACCACGGCGAAGTCGAGGCGGCCAAGGCCTACGGCCTGACAGGCTGGAAGCTGTATGCCTACGTGATCATGCCTTCGGCCCTGCGCCGTTCGTTGCCCTACTACAGCAACGAAGTGATCCTGATGCTGCACTCCACCACCGTGGCCTTCACCGCGACCATCCCGGACAT
>NZ_JACMYG010000106.1 GCF_014236655.1 Pseudomonas kielensis | reverse complement strand
GGCACCACCGGTTCTGCTGTGGTCACCGCCAAGGACGACATCTTCACTGGCGGTCAGGATGCGATCGTCAACAAGCTGGAGTCGGTCTCCTCGAACAACTTCGAGAAACTGACCCTGGGCGACACTTCGCTGACCACCAAGGTCACCGATGAGCCAGGCTCGGGCGATCCAAAAGACCCAGCCAACGAAGGCGACAAGATCACCGTCACCATCAAAAGCGAAGGCGACGTACTGGAAAACGCTGCACCGAAGTTCACGGTGAAAGTCGATCAGGTTCTTAAGCAAGACCTGACCGTCACCTTGAGCAACGGCGATACCGTGGTGATCAAGGCTGGCACCACCAGCACGCCTTACGAGCTGAAAGCTCAGGGTGATGACGTCTACAAAGACGGTCAAATCATCGAAGTGGGTGTCGACAACGCCACC
>NZ_JACMYG010000105.1 GCF_014236655.1 Pseudomonas kielensis | reverse complement strand
GCCGGGATCTTGATCTCGGTGCCGTCGGTGAGCTTGAAGGTCAACTCGCCATGGCTGGCCATCGGCATGCCGGCGGCGTTGGTCAGGGTCACGGTGTAGGTGACCGTGCCGCCTTCGGTGACGGTGGTTTTATCCACAGTCAGGGTGGCTTTCACCTCGGTGAGGGTGTCGCCGATGGTGACCTGGGCTTTATCGCCCAGCACCAGGTTCTCGAACGACTTGCCGTCGACGGTGGCCTTGCTGACACCGACTTCGATGATCTGACCATCTTTGTAGACGTCGTCGCCTTGGGCTTTCAGCTCATACGGCGTGCTGGTGGTGCCAGCCTTGATCACCACGGTATCGCCGTTGCTCAGGGTGACGGTCAAGTCTTGCTTGAGAACCTGATCGACCTTGACGGTGAACTTCGGTGCCGCGTTCTCCAGTACGTC
>NZ_JACMYG010000104.1 GCF_014236655.1 Pseudomonas kielensis | reverse complement strand
TTCGGCAGTGCCACTGGTGCCGTTGGCCGGGATTTTCACCACGGTGCCATCGGTCAGCGTGAATTCCAGAGGACCATGGCTCGCCATTGGCATGCCGGCAGCGTTGGTCAAGGTCACGGTGTAGGTGACAGTGCCGCCTTCGGCGACAGTGGTTTTATCCACAGTCAGGGTGGCTTTCACCTCGGTGAGGGTGTCGCCGATGGTGACTTGAGCTTTGTCGCCCAGCACCAGGTTCTCGAACGACTTGCCGTCAACGGCAGCCTTGTCGATACCCACTTCGATGATCTGACCGTCTTTGTAGACGTCATCGCCTTGGGCTTTCAGCTCGTAAGGCGTGCTGGTGGTGCCAGCCTTGATCACCACGGTATCGCCGTTGCTCAGGGTGACGGTCAGGTCTTGCTTGAGAACCTGATCGACTTTGACGGTGAACTTCGGTGCCGCGTTTTCCAGT
>NZ_JACMYG010000103.1 GCF_014236655.1 Pseudomonas kielensis | reverse complement strand
GCCGCAAACACGTTTTCGGTTTCAAACGGCTCCTGCCGGTATTCGACCACCACCAGATCGGGCGCCAGTAATCCTTTGGGGCGTGGCCAGAACGGTTGCACGGCGCTGCCAAACCGTTTGGGCCGGGTCGCGGGATCGCCCAGCAAGGCTTTATGGCTGCTGCTGTTGTAGTTGGGTTCGGACTTGAGCGGACTGCGCCATTGCAAGGCTTCGTCCACGGCTTCAAAAAACAATGAAGCGGTGAATTGCTTGAGCGCAATTTCGATGGTGGAGTACACCGTATCGCCTGCGACTTTCTTGCGGATTCGCCGGGGTACCTTGATCGGCATCTGCAAGGACACCAGGCACACCTGGCTGATGGCCGGGCGAAAGGGCACTTTGCGCTCGATGTATTCCTTGAAAATCACGTTCTCGTTGCCACGCCGAGAAACGGTGCTGTTTCCGCCAGGATCGAC
>NZ_JACMYG010000102.1 GCF_014236655.1 Pseudomonas kielensis | reverse complement strand
CCCCAGTTGATCCCTATAGGCCCTTGCCGGTATTTCTCGGGCAGGGGCCAAATACGCTGCTGATAAAAACCTACGAGGCCCATAGGCATGAGCTCGCCTTGAGAGAAATGGCGGGCCACATTCCTGCCCACCAACTGATAGAACTCATGGCGACCGGCCCACATGATCTTCCAGTAGCCGCTCTGCGGGCAGGCTTCGCCGCTGAAGCAAGTGGGTCCGATGAAGTTGTTCTCGCTGAACGAGGGTGAGCCCGGCATGGGTCTGCCGGTCGCGGGGTCGAGCACCATGGCATTGGCCAGTTGCTTGATCAGTACGGCGCTGGGCTTTTCGGGCGGGACATTGGCCAGGCGCTCTTCTAGCCATTGCAGCTTACCGTTCCAGGCGGGCAGCTTGGCCGGTGGCAACGGGAGGATGTCGTTGATTTCGGGGACTTTGGGGTGGGCGTAGGAATAGTTTGCGAG
>NZ_JACMYG010000101.1 GCF_014236655.1 Pseudomonas kielensis | reverse complement strand
AACGGCAAAGGTCGAACTCTTGACCTCGATTTCCCGCGCCATGGTTTCTATGGTGGTGTGAAGCACACGCTTGATGTTGGCCTTGCGCTCGGCAATTTCGCTGGCGAGTTGAGCCAGTTCGGCAGCCGTCCTGGTGTTTTCGATCGCTTGATTGGCACGATAGGCGCGATAGGCGGCGTCGATGATTCGAGCTATAGCAGGCAGCGGCATCGGTTTAACTCTGGAGTGTGATGGACGGCGGCGTTTTTTGTGGCTGTGTTTGAAGGCTCCTCTTCTGCAATCAGGCTGGGTGAAATCCGGTCCACAGCCAGACGACTTTTTCACCGTCAATCCGTGGCATCGCAGTGGCGTAGTCGAGGACGCGCTGGCTGTCGGGTTTGTACTCGCAGACCCAGCCTCCAGGATAAGGACAGGGCTCATCACTTCTGGCCCGCATGCCGGGAAGCGTCCAGTGCCAACCGACGCTTTGTCCTTGATGGGCGGGAAGGGGT
>NZ_JACMYG010000100.1 GCF_014236655.1 Pseudomonas kielensis | reverse complement strand
CTGAGTCGCCAGGCGGACTTGGGGCTGAAAGACGGCGCCATCCGCCGCTTCGAAGAGAACGAGATCATGCCGACGTTGAGGGTTCAAAGTAACCAACCGCGCTTTTTGCTTGCCGACAGAATCACGGTCAATGAGGAAAACATCGAATGGCAGCTGTTGGGGTAAGGCATGAGAAACATCATTGACGTGTTCACCTTCCAAGGTGTGCCCAATATCAACAGGAGAGTGGTCCGGGGCATGCATCTGAGCCTGTTGCTGACAAGCCTGCTGCTGGCCGCCTGCGATACCGGCAGCGCCCCAACTCATCCGAATCGGGATACTTCCCTAAACCCGCTGACCGAGATCAAAGCCAAGCTGGCCTTTACCTGCGCTCACGAGCAAATCCCTGCGCCGTCCGACGAGACCGATGAGCTATTTCAGTACGCCCGCTGGCTACAGAAAAACAACCTGCTCAAGCAGGATCAGGCAGTCGATCTGGAGATCGCGCGGCTGTACCGTATTGCGGCCGAAAACGGCCATTACAAGGCCAATATCAATCTGCAAAATGGC
>NZ_JACMYG010000010.1 GCF_014236655.1 Pseudomonas kielensis | reverse complement strand
CTTTTTTTATCAGTCTGGCGAGCGCTGTTACAACAGCGGGATCGAGTAGCTGACGATCAGGCGGTTTTCATCCTGGTCGCGTTGACCCGGGATGTCGTTGCGCCACATGGCGTTTTTCCAGGTCAGACCCAGGTTCTTCAGCGGGCCCTGCGGAATCACGTAAGCGACGGTCAGGTCGCGTTCCCACTCGCTGGCGCCAGTGGCGTTGACTTTGGTCTGTGGCTTGGTGGTGCCGACGTTACCCGAGGTGTCGATGTTGTCGCCACGCAGGTAAACGATACCCGCGGTCAGGCCAGGCGCGCCCACTTGAGCGAAGTCGTAGGAGTAGCGAGCTTGCCAGGTACGTTCGCCAGCACGGGCAAACTTGGCAATCTGCATGTCGGTCGTCAGGTAAGCCGACGAGCCATCACCCTGGTTCAGCCAAGGGAAGTCGCTGTCGCCGTTGCTGACCTGGTAACCGCCACCGAAGGTGTGACCGGATACCGTGTACAGCAGCAGGCCGCTGAACAGGTTGTTGTCGACCTTGCCCTTGGTGATGCCGGTGCCGTAGTCACCGGTGGTGTAGTAGGCCGGATCGTGGCCGTTGGCACCGTCATCGCTGCTGTTGAAGTAACGGAAGTCCGACTTCAGCACGCCCGGGCCGATTGCCCAGTTGTGTACCAGGCCCAGGAAGTGTTGCTTGTAGAAATCGTCCAGGTTGCCGTAGTAGTACTGTGCGGTCAGGTCCTTGGTGATCTTGTAGTCACCGCCGCCGTAGATGAACTTGTTGCTGTCGCGACCGCTAGCGGTTGGGCTGTTGGCGCCAGCAATCGACAGTTCTTCGTTGTTGCTGGAGTTACGACCTTTGGCGTGCTCGATCTGGCCACCGACCAGGGTCAGGTCCTTGATCTCGTTGGTGGTGATCTGGCCGCCCTGGAAGGTTTGCGGCAGCAGGCGACCGTCGTTGGTCACGATCACCGGCAGTTTTGGCTGCAGGGTGCCGAGCTTCAGTTCGGTCTGGGAAATCTTGGCCTTGGCGGTCAGGCCCAGGCTGGAGAAGTTGTCCACGGCTTCACCGTTGGACTTGCTCGGGAACACAGTGCCGCCGTAGGAAGTTGCGGTGGCGCCGTTGGTCCCGCCGCCGGAGTCCAGCTTCACGCCCACCAGGCCGATGGCATCCAGGCCGAAGCCCACGGTGCCCTGGGTGTAACCCGAGGTGAAGCGCAGATCAAAACCTTGGCCCCATTCTTCCTGCTTGCTCTGTGCACCAGCGGCTTTAGCGTTGTTATCGCGGTTATCGGTGTTGATGTAGAAGTTACGCAGACCCAGGGTGGCCTTGCTGTCTTCGATAAAACCGGCGGCGCCTGCCTGCTGCGCGACAACCCCTACGGCCACTGCCAGGGCCAAGGTGGACTTGTTCATGTTTCACTCCTCTCGTTTCTAATTTTTGTGTTTCTTGGTCCAGGGTCTGATGCCCCGGATCCACAGATGCGCGATTAGCGCCAGAGCGTGACTGCCAAGTCAATCGTAACAAGGCGTGTCTACGACCAAGGTCTAACCGCATGATTCGGTCAGTTCAGATTAATGAATTTTCCATAAACCCAAAAAGAATTATTTCGTCGTTTTTCATACGATTCGGGAATATAGCAAATCCACATTCGCCGAAGCGAACGCCAGTGGCTAATTACGAAACGGTATTTGTCGGAACGCCCTTAGATCTTTTGTTTGAAAAGACCTTCATCAATCGTCAATCACGATCAAAAACGCGACTCTATTGGGCGAAGCGCGCATCATCCAAGGGGATTGTTACAGTTTGTGTATCGGGTGAAATATTTTCTCACTCGGGCACACGGCAGCTGTCAGCCCCGGCCTTTGGCAACAAAAACCGGGGCATCAGCAGGAGAGGTCAGAGGGCTTTTTCGAATATTTTCGAGTTGCGCTGGTAGTTGTACAGCGAAGCCCGCGCCGACGGCAGGCGTTCGACGCTGCTGGGTACAAAACCGCGCTCGCGGAACCAGTGCGCGGTACGCGTGGTGAGGACAAACAGCGTCTTGAGGCCTTGGGCGCGGGCCCGGTTTTCGATCCGTTCCAGCAGTTCATCGCCACGCCGCCCGTGCCGGTACTCCGGGTTCACGGCCAGGCACGCCAGCTCGCCAGCGTCCGAGTCGGCAATCTGATACAAGGCCGCACAGGCGATGATCATCCCTTCGCGCTCGACCACACTGAACTGCTCGATCTCGCGCTCCAACACTTCGCGCGAGCGCCGCACCAGGATCCCCTGCTCTTCCAGCGGGCTGATCAAATCCAGCAAACCACCGACGTCTTCGATGGCCGCCTCGCGCAGCAATTCGAACTGCTCCTGGGCCACCAGCGTACCGCCACCATCGCGGGTGAACAGCTCAGTGAGCAGCGCGCCATCTTCGGCATAACTGACGATATGGCTGCGACCGACACCCGCGCTGCAGGCTTGCGCCGCAGCGTCCAGCAATTCGGCCTGGTAGTTGGCCCCCAGGCGCAACAGGTGAGCCGGCACCTGTTGCGGGCGCAGCTCACGGACCAGGCGGCCGTTTTCGTCGATCAGACCCGTTTCGGCGCCGAACAGCAGCAGTTTGTCGGCCCCCAGGTCAATCGCGGCGCGGGTGGCGACGTCTTCGCAGGCCAGGTTGAAGATTTCCCCGGTGGGCGAATAGCCCAACGGAGACAACAGCACGATGGAGCGTTCATCCAGCAGGCGGTTGATGCCCTTGCGATCGACCCGGCGCACTTCGCCGGTGTGGTGATAGTCGACCCCCTCGAGCACCCCGATCGGCCGTGCCGTCACCAGGTTGCCGCTGGCTACCCGCAGGCGCGAGCCCTGCATCGGCGAGGACGCCATGTCCATCGACAGGCGCGCCTCGATGGCGATGCGCAACTGGCCCACGGCATCGATCACACACTCAAGGGTGGCGGCATCGGTGATGCGCATCCCGTGATGGTAATGCGGGGTCAGGCCGCGCGCGGCGAGGCGGGTTTCGATTTGCGGGCGCGAACCGTGCACCAGCACCAGGCGTACCCCGAGGCTGTGCAGCAGCACCAGGTCGTGGACGATGTTGCCGAAGTTCGCATGCTCGACGCCGTCGCCGGGCAGCATGACGACAAAGGTGCAATCGCGATGAGCGTTGATGTAAGGGGAAGCGTGACGAAGCCAGTTGACGTATTCGGGCATAACACCTGCACCTGTAATAAATAGCAGCCGAAAAAAGGACGAAGCAAAACGCACAGCGGGCTGGTGGTTATCGTCGGAACAGGCTTGGCGACACGCGCGCTCTCCTCATGAATACGGGGGGTTGGCCCCGGGATTTACGCCGGGGTCAGGCAGTAATGTTCGATCAGTTGCCGTAATAGATGCACGGTCGGCGTCAAACGTGACATTTCCAGGTATTCCCCCGGCTGGTGGGCGCAGGCGATATCGCCAGGGCCGAGCACCAGGGTTTCGCAACCCAGGCGCTGAAGATAAGGCGCTTCGGTGCCGAACGCCACTGCTTCGGCGCTATGCCCGGTGAGTCTTTCGGCCACCTGCACCAGTTCCGAATCCTGCGCCTGCTCGAACGGCGGCACCTCGGGGAACAGCGGCGCATAGTCGATCTTCACCTGATGGCGCTCGGCGACCGGCCCGAGCTTCTGGCGAATCGCCTCACGCAGGGCGTTCGGGTCCATGCCGGGCAAGGGCCGCAGGTCGAACTCCAGGGAACACTGGCCACAGATGCGATTGGGGTTGTCGCCGCCGTGGATGCAGCCAAAGTTGAGGGTCGGTTGCGGCACGCTGAACTGCGGGTTGCGGAACTCGCGTTGCCACAGCAGGCGCAGGCCGCGCAGCTCGCCCATCGCGTCGTGCATGGCTTCCAGGGCGCTGTGCCCCAGGCGTGGGTCGGAGGAGTGACCGCTCTGCCCGAGGATGTCGATGCGCTCCATCATCACGCCCTTGTGCAGGCGGATCGGCTTGAGCCCCGTCGGCTCACCGATCACCGCCGCCCGGCCCAACGGCTTGCCGGCCGCCGCCAGGGCGCGGGCACCGGACATCGAGCTTTCTTCGTCGCAGGTGGCCAGAATCATCAGCGGTTGCTTGAACGGCTGGTCGAGCAACGGCAGCACGGCTTCGATGGCCAGGGCAAAAAAGCCCTTCATGTCGCAGCTGCCCAGGCCGACCCAACGGCCATCGACTTCGGTGAGCTTGAGCGGGTCGGTCTGCCACAGCGCACCGTCGAAGGGCACCGTATCGCTGTGCCCGGCCAATACCAGGCCGCCAGGGCCGGTGCCGAAGGTGGCCAGCAGGTTGAATTTTCCGGGGCTGACCTGCTGGATGTCACAGGCAAAACCCAGGTCGCCGAGCCAGGTGGCCAGCAAGTCAATGACCGGCCGATTGCTCTGATCCAGGTGAGCTTGAGTGCAACTGACCGACGGTGCGGCGATCAGCGCAGCGAACTGGTCTTTCATGGATGGCAAAGGCATCGCTGACTCCAACTCCCGGATTGAAGTCCATCATAGAACCATCCGGTCACCGGAATAAACCGTCGCGGCGCGCAGGTTTAGTGAGTGCTGTACACTGCACGGCCTTGGCAGCCACACATTTCCCCGGCTGCGCTCCCGATCCTGGATTTTCCGGCCATGCAGAAAGAAACCGAAATCAAACTCCGCGTCAGCCGCGAAACCCTCGCCGCCCTGCGCGAGCACCCGTTACTGAAAAAACGCAACAAAAGTGGCTGGGAACGCCGTGAGTTGATGAATCAGTACTTCGACACCCCAGAGCGTGACCTGGCCCGCGCCAAGGTTGCCCTGCGCCTGCGCCGCGACGGCGAAGAAGTGATTCAGACCCTCAAGACCCGTGGCCAGAGCGTTGCCGGTCTGTCCGAGCGCAACGAGTACGACTGGAAGCTGGCCAAAGCCAAGCTCGACGTGAAAAAACTCGACGGCGAATGCTGGCCGCAAGAGCTGGCAGAACTGGACAAAAAAACCCTCAAGCCGATCTTCACCACCGACTTCGTCCGCGAGCGCGCCGAAATCGCCTGGGGTCGCGGCAAGGCCAAGGTGGTCATCGAAGCCGCCCTGGACCTCGGCCACGTGGTAGTCGGCAAGCAGAAAGAAGAAATCTGCGAACTGGAGCTGGAACTGCGCGAAGGCGAGCCGGCGGCATTGCTGGAACTGGCCGCCGAGCTGGCCGCCACCCTGGCACTGATGCCGTGCGACATCAGCAAGGCTGAACGTGGCTATCGCCTGTTCGACGCCCACAGCTATTCGCTGAGCCTGCCAGCCCCGCAACTGAGCTTCGAACTGCCTCTGGACGACGCCTTTGCCGCGCTGGGCTGGTACCTGCTGGGCAGCAGCCAGCGCCTGGCCGAGCAGTATCGCTTCAATGGTCACTGGCGCCTGCTGCAAGACTGGGTCGAGAGCCTCGCCGAGCTGCGCGCCCTGATCGGCAGCCTGGGCCAGGCCGCCCCGCGTCAGTCGACCCACGACCTGCGCGTGGCCCTGGATGCCTTGCTCGAAGACTGGCGCCCGCTGGTGCAGTTCGGCCAGGACGACGAAGACGTGCGCAAAGCCGCACCGGAGCAGTTCCTCGAAGAGCTCGAAGATCCGCGCTGGGGCCAGTTCTCGCTGAACGCCTCGCGCTGGTTGCTGGCCCGCACTTGGACTGCCGAGCGCAACACCCGCGGCAATCGCCAGGGCGCCGCGCAACTGGGCAACTGGTTGCCACGCCTGCTGGGTGAAGAAGCCACTTCGCTGCAATTGCAACGCTACCAGCAACAGCCCGAAGACCTCGCCGAGCAACTGCCGCGCATCGAGCGCATCCAGGCCTGGCTGCACCATGCCCGCGCGGTGCTGGACATCCCGGAAATGGATCGCCTGTACGGTGAACTGAACAAACTGGCGCAATTGGCCAACGAGCCCATCACCGACGAAGCGCTGGACGCACGCAAGCAGCAGGCGATCGCGGTCTATCAGAACCGGGCGTGGAAAATGCTGTTGCGCATGTAACACCGTCAGTGCGAGCCGGCCGCAAGCGGGCGGCTCGCACTGAGGCCCGCCCATTCACCAACAATCTTTACCCCCGCAACACCGGCAGACTCGTCGTCGACTTGATCTCGGACAACGCCACGATCGAGTTCACTTCCTGGATCCCCGGCACCATCGACAGCTTCTCGAAGAAGAAGCGCTCATAGGCTTCAATGTCGGCGGTGACGATGCGCAGTAGAAAATCCACCGCGCCCATCAGCACATAACACTCCAGCACCTCAGGAAAACCGCGAATCGCCTCGGTGAATTCGGTGAAATTGGAACGCCCGTGGGCGTTGAGTTTGACCTCGGCGAAGATCTGCGTGTTGAGGCCGATTTTCTTGCGGTCGAGCAGTGTCACCTGCCCGCGAATCACCCCCTCCTCCTTCATCCGCTGGATCCTGCGCCAGCACGGTGACTGGGATAAACCGACCTGCTCGGCAATTTGCGCGCTGGACAGCGAGGCGTCCTCTTGCAGTAGCGCGAGAATGCGGCGGTCATAGACGTCCAGCTCGCTGTGCATAAATAAACCCCTATATAGGCCATCGATGAATTGCCTGATTCGATATCAAGCCAATATCCCTCATCATAGATAAGAAATACCTGGCCTCGAATGTAAAAATTCCTCCATTGATCTGGAGACCTGCCATGCCCCCGCTCGAAGCCGTCAGCACCCCCTCTAGCCGCGCCGATGCCTGGCATGCCGGCAACGCCCACTGCTGCGTGCGCTACCAGGTGCTCGCCGAAGCCGAACCGGACCTGTTGTGCCGGGCGCTGAACCTGTTTGCCCTGCAGTTACTGATGCCACAAGCCGTGCACATGACCCGCGAGGACGATTTGTTGTCACTCGATATCGTGATCGATGGCCTGAGCTGGCACCGCGCCGAGGTGCTCGCAGAAAAACTACGTAACTTGATCAGCGTCTGCTCGGTCCAGTTGCAACTTGCTGATTCACAACGGCTTGCGCCAGCGCAGGCGGCGGGCTGAGGCTCCCGGCAAAACCTCGCAACGCTTGATCGGGCCAGGCTCGAACGGGTGGCACGGACGGGAACTAGGCTTGGCATTCTGAGCTGCCGACACAGCGATCGACAGCGCCGAATGCAGGGTCATTGCCCAAGGAGTCCGGATGTCCGCTCAACTCGCCCACCAGGATCGCTGGCTGGATTTCAATCAATTGCTGCGCGACCTGACGGCTCAAGGCGTCATCGGCCAGGCCGCGGCCGAACAGGCGCTGAGCGCACGCCGCTGCGCCGCCAACCAGCAGATGCACCCCCTGGAACTGCTCGCCAGCCAGCACCTGGCCGACGCCCTGCACGGCGGTCAACCGCTGGACCTCGAACGCCTGACTCAATGGCTGGCGCAGCAGGCCGGCCAGCCCTATGTGCGCATCGACCCGTTGAAAATCCACGTCGCGCGCATCACCCCATTGATGTCCTATGCCTTTGCCCAACGCCACGCAATTCTCGCGCTGGCAATCGACCGCGAGGCGGTCACCGTGGCCAGCGCGCAGCCCTACGTGCGCAGCTGGGAGGCCGACCTGAGCCATGTCCTGCAATTGCCCATCAGGCGCGTGGTGGCCAATCCGCTGGAGATTCGCCGCTTTTGCGTGGAGTTCTATCGCCTGGCCAAATCGGTCATCGGCGCCAGCCATGGGGATCAGCCGCTCCCCCCGCAGGGCAACTTCGAGCAACTGCTCAACCTCGGCGCCAGTCACCAGGAACCCGACGCCAATGACGCGCACATCGTCAATATCGTCGACTGGTTGTTCCAGTACGCCTTCCAGCAGCGCGCCAGCGATATCCACATCGAACCCCGGCGCGAACAAGGCACGGTGCGCTTTCGCATCGACGGCGTGTTGCACAACGTCTACCAGTTTCCGCCGCAGGTCACCCTGGCGATGGTCAGTCGCCTGAAAAACCTGGGACGGATGAACGTCGCCGAAAAACGCAAACCCCAGGACGGCCGGGTCAAGACCAGGACGCCAGAAGGCGGTGAAGTGGAATTGCGGCTGTCGACGCTGCCCACCGCCTTCGGAGAAAAACTGGTGATGCGCATCTTCGACCCCCAGGTGCTGCTCCAGGACTTCGATCACCTGGGCTTTGGCGCCGACGACCTGCGCCGCTGGCAGGACATGACCCGCCAGCCCAATGGCATCATCCTGGTCACCGGGCCCACGGGCTCGGGCAAGACCACCACGCTCTACACCACCCTCAAACAACTCGCGACACCCGAGATCAACCTCTGCACCATCGAGGACCCGATCGAGATGCTCGAGCCGACGTTCAATCAGATGCAGGTCCAGCACAACATTGACCTGAGCTTTGCCAGCGGTGTGCGCGCCCTGATGCGCCAGGACCCGGACATCATCATGATCGGCGAAATACGCGACCTGGAAACCGCCGAGATGGCCATCCAGGCAGCGCTCACCGGTCACCTGGTGCTGTCGACCCTGCACACCACCGATGCGCCAAGCGCCATCAGCCGCCTACTGGAACTGGGCATCGCGCCCTACCTGATCAAGGCCACCGTGCTCGGCGTCATGGCCCAGCGCCTGGTCCGCATCCTGTGCCCGCACTGCAAGGCGCCGCTGGCCCTGGACGCCGACACCTGGCACAGCCTGAACCAGCCCCGGCACGTGCCAGCACCGCAACAGGCGCGTCGCGCCATCGGTTGCCTGGAGTGCCGCGACAGCGGCTATCGGGGCCGCGCCGGGGTCTATGAAATCATGCCGCTGAGCGCCAGCCTCAAGGCCCTGGTCAGTGCCGACTGCGATCTGCAGGCTATCCGCCGCCAGGCCACTCGGGACGGCATGCGCAGCCTGCGCCTGGCGGGTGCGGACAAGGTCGCGCAAGGATTGACCACCGTCGAAGAAGTGTTGCGAGTCACGCCACAAGCTGAACCAAAGTAAAGCATGTCCGCTGCAAGGCCACGCCGCTACACTCAGGCCTGCACCTTCATTGATTGAATAGGGACTTTTCATGCAAACCGGTAGCGTACTTTTACTTTTCCTCGGCCTGGTGGTCGCCATTCTGTTCATGGGCTTCAAGGTGGTGCCCCAGGGCTACCAGTGGACCGTGGAGCGTTTTGGCCGCTACACCAACACCCTCAAGCCCGGCCTGAACATCATCATTCCAGTGATGGACCGCATCGGCCGCAAGATCAACGTGATGGAAAGCGTGCTGGATATTCCGCCGCAGGAAGTCATCACCGCCGACAACGCCACGGTGCAGATCGACGCCGTGTGCTTCTTCCAGGTGGTCAACACCGCACAGGCGGCCTACGAGGTGAACAACCTCGAACACGCTATCCGCAACCTGCTGCAAACCAACATCCGCACCGTGCTCGGCTCGATGGAACTGGACGCCATGCTCAGCCAGCGTGATGGGATCAACGAAAAACTGCTGCGCACGGTGGACGAAGCCACCGCCCCCTGGGGCATCAAGATCACCCGGATCGAGATCAAGGACATCAGCCCACCCGCCGACCTGATGGCGGCCATGTCCGGGCAAATGAAAGCCGAGCGGATCAAGCGTGCGCAAATCCTCGAGGCCGAGGGCCTGCGGGCTTCGGCGATTCTCACCGCCGAGGGCAAGAAGCAGGCGCAGATCCTCGAAGCCGAAGGCAGCCGGCAGGCGGCATTCCTCGAATCCGAGGCGCGCGAGCGGCAAGCCGAAGCAGAAGCCCAGGCCACCAAGGTGGTGTCCGAGGCGATCGCCAATGGCAACGTGCAGGCGGTGAACTACTTCGTCGCGCAAAAATACATCGACGCCCTGGGCAAACTGGCTTCGGCCAACAACAGCAAAGTGATCCTGATGCCTCTGGAAGCCAGCCAGGTGATCGGCGCAGTCGGCGGTATCGGCGAGATCGTCAAGGCCACATTCGATTCCAAGAAAGCCTGAGGCGCCAGCTATGTGGGCATTCCTGCAACACCTGTCGTTCTGGGATTGGCTGGCACTGGGCACCGTGCTGCTGATCCTGGAAGTGTTCGGCGCCGGGGGTTACCTGCTGTGGATCGGCCTGGCGGCCGCCGCCGTCGGGGTGCTGACTTTCGTCCTGCCCGGCCTGTCATGGGAGCTGCAACTGCTGTTGTTCGGCATGCTGTCGATCCTCACCGCGCTGTACTGGTGGTATCGCCAGCGCAGCGCGGTACGGGCCAGCGACCAGCCCAACCTCAACCTGCGTGGCCAGGAGCTGATCGGCAAGGTCTTTGTGGTGCACCAGGCGATTGTCGACGGCCGCGGCAAGGTCAAGGTCGCTGACGGTGTCTGGATGGCCAGGGGGCCGGATACCCCGCAAGGGGCCAAAGTGCGGGTGGTGGGCCTGGAAGGGGTGGTGATCCTGGTTGAACCGGTTGATTAGCGGTCACGGAACTCAGGTGCAGTTTTCCGATCCAACCCGCCAGTCAATCTGAACCCACTGGAGTCACCTTACATGCGTGTCAAACTGGCCGCCGCTACCCTTGCCCTGCTCTCCCTGTCTGCCGGGTCCGCTATGGCCGATACTTTCTGGCGCAATGTCATCTCCTCGGGGGCGACCACCGCCTCCACCTACCTGACCTCCAAGGACCACAAGATGGTGCTTGCCGCCCAGGACGACGCCGGGAGCTTCGTGGCCAGTGACGGCAACATTCGCGGCCCGTTCCTCGAGTCGGCGCTGCAAAAAGTCCGTGCCGAAAACCCGGGTCTGCAGGCCACCGACATGGAATTGGCCAACGCGATCCTGGCCAGCAACACCCTCGCGCAACAGTAACGGATTGCCGAGACCCAAATGCCGCTCCTACGAGCGGCATTTTTTTGCCTGGGAATCAGCCGTTATCGATACTCATCCAGCGGCACACAGGCACAGAACAGATTGCGGTCGCCATAGACGTTGTCGACCCGATTCACCGTCGGCCAGTACTTGTGCGCCCGGGTGTGAGCATCCGGGGTCACCGCCTGCTCGATGCTGTAGGGCCGCTCCCAGACCCCGGTAATGTCCGCCAGGGTATGGGGCGAGCGCTTCAGCGGGTTGTCGTCGGCCGGCCAGTTGCCGTTCTGCACTTCGGTTATCTCCGCACGGATACTCAACATCGCGCCGATAAAACGGTCCAGCTCGGCCTTGGACTCGCTTTCGGTGGGCTCGACCATCAAGGTCCCCGCCACCGGGAACGACATGGTCGGCGCGTGGAAACCGTAGTCCATGAGGCGCTTGGCCACATCCTCTTCGCTGATCCCGGTCTGGGCCTTGAGCGGTCGTAGATCGAGGATGCACTCGTGGGCCACCCGCCCATTACGCCCACTGAACAGCACCGGGAAGGCACCAGACAGGTGTTCGGCCAGGTAATTGGCCGACAGGATCGCCACCTCGCTGGCATCGGCCAGTTGCGGGCCCATCATCGCGATGTACATCCAACTGATCGGCAGGATGCTCGCACTGCCCCAGGGCGCGGCGCTGACCGCTGTGTTCTTGGGGTCCGGCCCATCCAGCGGCACCACCGGATGATTGGCCACGAACGGCGCCAGGTGCGCGCGCACGCCAATCGGCCCCATCCCCGGCCCGCCTCCGCCGTGGGGAATGCAAAAGGTCTTGTGCAGATTCATGTGGGACACATCGGCGCCGATATCGGCCGGCCGCGCCAGCCCGACCTGGGCGTTGAGGTTGGCGCCATCCATGTACACCTGGCCGCCGTGGCTGTGGATAACTTCGCAGATCGCGCTGATGCCCTCCTCGTACACCCCATGGGTCGAGGGGTAGGTGGCCATCAGGCAGGCCAGCTTGTCGGCGGCCGCTGAGGCTTTGTTCTTCAAGTCTTCCAGGTCGACGTTGCCGGCGGCGTCACACTCGACAATCACCACCTGCATCCCGGCCATCTGCGCTGACGCCGGGTTGGTGCCATGGGCCGATGCCGGGATCAGGCAGATATCGCGCGCGCCCTGCTGACGGCTTTCGTGATACTTGCGGATCGCCAACAACCCGGCATATTCGCCCTGGGCGCCGGAGTTGGGTTGCATGCAGATCGCGTCGAAACCGGTGATCGCGCACAACCAGCGCTCCAGCTCGCTGATCATCAACCCGTAGCCCACCGCCTGCTCTTTCGGGGCAAAGGGGTGCAGGTTGGCGAAACCTGGCCAGGTGATCGGGATCATCTCACTGGTGGCGTTGAGTTTCATGGTGCAGGAGCCCAGCGGGATCATCGACTGGTTGAGCGCCAGGTCCTTGTTCTCCAGTTGCTTGAGGTAGCGCAGCATTTCGGTTTCGCTGTGGTGCGCGTTGAACACCGGATGGCGCAAGTAACCGCTGGTGCGCAACAACCCTGCCGGGATGCCCGAGGCCAGGGCCTGTGCATCCAGTTCGGCCACCTGCAGCCCATGGTCGGCACCGAGGAACACGTCGAACAGTTTGGCCACCGTGCTTTCGTCGCAGCTTTCGTCCAGGCTCAGGCCGACCTGGCCGCGGCCGAGGATCCGCAGGTTGATCTGCGCGGCCTTGGCCGACTCGATGATTGCCGTCTGGCTGCCGCCGACTTCCAGGGTCAGGGTGTCGAAAAACTGCTGGTTGAGCCGGGTAATGCCATTGCGCTCAAGGCCGGCGGCGAGGATGCACGTCAGGCGGTGTACCCGTTGCGCAATGCGCTTGAGGCCCTGCGGGCCGTGGTAGACCGCATAGAAACTGGCAATGTTGGCCAGCAACACCTGGGCGGTGCAGATGTTCGAGTTGGCCTTCTCGCGGCGGATATGTTGTTCGCGGGTTTGCAGGGCCATGCGCAGGGCAACATTGCCCCGGGCGTCTTTCGAGACGCCGATGATGCGCCCGGGAATCGCCCGTTTGTATTCGTCACGGCTGGCGAAAAACGCCGCATGCGGGCCGCCATAGCCCATGGGTACGCCAAAGCGCTGGGACGAACCGAACACCACGTCGGCGCCCATTTCACCGGGCGGGGTCAGCAACAACAGGCTCAGCAGGTCGGCAGCCACGCAGGCCAGAGCCTGTTGGGCGTGCAGGTGGTCGATCAGGGGCCGCAGGTCACGAATCTCGCCGTGGGTGTCGGGGTACTGCAGCAGCGCGCCAAACACCTGGTGTTGGGACAAGTTATCCACAGCGTCGACAATCAGCTCGAAGCCAAACCCCTGGGCCCGGGTCTGCACCACGGAAATAGTCTGCGGATGGCAGTTTTCGTCGACGAAGAACAGATTGCTTTTCGACTTGGCCACACGCTTGGCCAGGGCCATGGCTTCCGCCGCCGCCGTGGCTTCATCGAGCAGCGAAGCGTTGGCCAGCTCCAGGCCTGTCAGGTCGATGGTCAATTGCTGGAAGTTGAGCAGGGCCTCGAGCCGGCCCTGGGCGATTTCCGGCTGGTACGGGGTATAGGCGGTATACCAACCGGGGTTTTCCAGCACATTGCGCAGGATTACGGCGGGCGTCAGGGTGCCGTGGTAGCCCATGCCGATCAGGCTGGTCCAGACCTCATTCTGTTCGGCATAACCGCGCAGTTTGGCCAGGGCGCCCTGCTCGTCCAGGGCCGGCGGCAGGTCCAGCGGCCGATTCAGGCGAATGCCCGGCGGTACTGTCTGCTCGATCAACTCGACCCGGCTGCCAAGCCCGAGGCTGTCGAGCATGGCCTGCTGTTCGGCGGCGTCCGGCCCCAGGTGGCGGCGCAGGAAAGCATTGGGATCGCGTAACTGGCTCAAGCTGGGCAACTGGGACATGACGGGCTCTCTCTTGAATGGCGCTCAGCGTCTGTTCAACTCGGTTCTGGCAGCATAGCTGCCCTGTGCGCACGGTATGGTGTCTTCGGCCAATCGGAGCCATTCTGTGCAGCGCATCACCCACGTCCGCCACTCGGGTCACCAGATCGCCATGAGCCAACAGCCTTTTCTGCCGTTTTCCAAACCCGTCATCGATGAAGCCACCATTGCCGCCGTCGGCGATGTCCTGCGCTCCGGCTGGATCACCAGCGGGCCCAAGGTCCAGGCCTTCGAAGCCCAGTTGTCCGAGTATTTCGGCGGACGGCCGGTACGGACGTTCAACTCGGGCACCTGCACCATGGAGATCGCCTTACGCATCGCTGGAATCGGCGCCGGTGATGAAGTGATCACCACACCCATCTCATGGGTGGCCACGGCCAACGTGATTCTCGAGGTCGGCGCCACCTCGGTGTTCGCCGACATCGACCCGATCACCCGCAACATCGACCTGGACCGGCTCGAAGCCGCCATCACCCCACGCACCAAGGCAATTATCCCGGTGTACCTGGCCGGCCTGCCGCTGGACATGGACCGCCTGTACGGTATCGCGCGCAAACATGGCCTGCGCATCGTCGAGGATGCCGCCCAGGCACTGGGCTCCAGCTGGAAGGGGCAGCGCATCGGGGCGACGGGGGACTTCGTGTCGTTCAGTTTCCAGGCGAACAAGAACGTCACCTGCTCGGAGGGCGGCTGCCTGGTGCTGAACAGCGCGCAAGAGGCGCGGCTGGCCGAGAAGTACCGCCTGCAGGGCGTGACCCGCAGCGGTTTTGATGGCCTGGACGTGGACGTGCTGGGTGGCAAGTTCAACATGACCGACATCGCCGCCGCCATCGGCCTGGGCCAGTTTGCCGGGATCGAGGCGATCACCGCCCATCGCCGTCTGCTGGCCCACCATTACTTCGAATGTTTTGGCCGTGACTTCGAGGCCCGATACGGTGCACAGCTACCGCCGGCCGATTTCACCCAGAGCAACTGGCACCTGTTCCAGCTGGTGCTGCCCGAACGCGCGGACGGCAAGCCGGCACGGGCCACGTTCATGGAGAAGATGCAGGCACTGGGGGTTGGCGTCGGCTATCACTACCCGCCGATTCACCTGCTGAGTCTGTACCGCGAGCGCGGTTTCAAGGAGGGGATGTTCCCGGTGGCCGAGCGCGTTGGCCGGCTGATCGTGTCGCTGCCGATGTTCTCGAGCATGAGCACCGACGATGTCGAGCGGGTGGTTGCGGCGGTAAAAGCAGTTCTACAAAAATGACCCACTGTAGGAGCGGGTGCCCGCTCCTACAGTGGTATTGGGTGCATGCACCCCCACAGGCGAGCGCGATTATTCGCCGATTGCCGCCTTGTAGCCCGCCGCGTCGAGCAGCGTGTCGAGGTCGGCGCTGTTGCTTGGCTTGAGCTTGAAGATCCAAGCACCGTACGGGTCGGAGTTGAGCAGCTCGGGGCTGGCGCTCAGCTCTTCGTTGATCGCGATCACTTCGCCGGCAACCGGGGAGTAGATGTCCGAGGCAGCCTTGACCGACTCCACCACGCCCGCCTGATCGCCAGCGCCGAACACATTGCCGACTTCGGTCAGCTCAACGAATACCACATCACCCAAGGCTTCCTGAGCATGATCACTGATGCCCACGGTCACGCTGCCATCGGCTTCCAGACGGGCCCACTCGTGACTTTCGGCAAAACGCAGGTCGGCAGGGATATCGCTCATGTTCTGTGTCCTCAAGAAGAAATGTCAGCGGTATTGGCCCGCCGGAAATAGTTAGATCAAGGTTTTGCCATGACGCACGAAGGTCGGTTTTACCACCCGGACCGGGTACCACTTGCCACGGATTTCCACTTCGGCGCGGTCGGCGGTAGCCATCGGTACCCGCGCCAGGGCGATCGATTTGCTAAGCGTAGGAGAGAAACTACCACTGGTGATCTCTCCTTCGCCAACATCGGCGATACGAACCACCTGGTGCGCCCGTAAAACCCCACGTTCTTCAAGTACCAGGCCGACCAGTTTGTGCTGTACGCCTGCGGCAAGCTCGGCCTCCAACGCGGCCCGGCCGATGAACTGACGAGTGGCCGGTGCCCAGGCGATGCTCCAGGCCATGTTCGAGGCCAGCGGCGAAACATCCTGGTGGATGTCCTGGCCATAGAGGTTCATGCCCGCCTCAAGGCGCAGGGTGTCGCGCGCGCCAAGGCCGATGGGGGAAATGCCGGCCCCCACCAGATCGTTGAAGAAGCCAGGCGCCTGGCTGGCGGGCATGGCAATCTCCAGGCCGTCTTCACCGGTGTAGCCGGTACGGGCGATGAACCAGTCACCGTCGTATTGGCCTTCGAAGGGCTTGAGTTGCTGGATCAGGGCACCGCGCGCCTGCGTTACCAGTTCAGCAATCTTCTGCCGGGCGTGCGGGCCCTGGATGGCCAGCATCGCCAGTTCGCTGCGCTCATGCAGTTGCACTTGGTAGTCGCCGACTTGCGCCTGCATCCAGGCCAGGTCCTGGTCCCGGGTGGCGGCGTTCACCACCAGGCGGTAACAGTCTTCCAGGCGATAGACGATCATGTCGTCGACCACCCCGCCCCGCTCGTTGAGCATGGTGCTGTACAGGGCACGGCCGCAGTTGTGCAGGCGCTCGACATCATTGGCCAGTAAGTACTGGAGCCAGGCCTTGGCCTGGGGGCCGCTGACATCGATCACGGTCATATGGGACACATCAAAAACCCCACAGTCGCGGCGCACCTGATGGTGTTCCTCGACCTGTGAGCCGTAATGCAGTGGCATATCCCAACCGCCAAAATCGACCATCTTCGCGCCGAGGGCGAGATGAAGGTCATACAGAGGCGTACGCTGTCCCATGGGTTTCTCCTTCCGGGCGTGGCGAAGGTGCGGACAGGCGCTTTCTGGTTGAAAGCCTTGAAATAGAAGGCTTTCAGTCAATTTCAGGAGCCTGGTCTGAAGGACGATCCACACCGAATGCCGCGCATTGTAGCCGCATGATGTAGGACTGGCACCTAACCGATTCGCTGAGCCGAGCGCCGGATCAAACCAATCACCGGTAACAGGCCCACCAGAATCAGGGTCAAGGCGGGCAGCGAGGCCCGCGCCCATTCGCCTTCACTGGTCATTTCGAAGATCCGCACGGCCAGCGTGTCCCAGCCAAACGGGCGCATCAGCAAAGTCGCCGGCATTTCCTTGAGCACATCGACGAACACCAGCAGCGCCGCACTCAGGGTGCCGGGCAGCAGCAGCGGCAGATACACTTTGAAAAACAGTCGTGGCCCACTGACCCCCAGACTGCGGGCGGCTTCCGGCAACGAGGGGCGAATCCGCGCCAGGCTGTTTTCCAGAGGCCCGTAGGCCACCGCGATGAACCGCACCAGGTACGCCAGCAGCAAGGCTGACAGGCTGCCCAGCAGCAGCGGTTTGCCGGCGCCACCCAGCCAGCTCGACAGGGGCACCACCAGTTCGCGATCCAGGTAACTGAACGCCAGCATGATGGACACCGCCAGCACCGAACCGGGCAAGGCATAGCCGATATTGGCCACGCTGATCCCGGAGCGGATCGCCCGGGTCGGCGCCAGGCGGCGGGCGAACGCCAGCAGCAGCGCGACGCTGACGGTGATCAGCGCGGCCATGGCGCCCAGGTACAGGGTGTGCAGGATCAGCCCGGCATAGCGCTCATCCAGATCGAAGCGCCCGCGCTGCCAGAACCACGCCAGCAGTTGCAGCAAGGGAATGACAAACGCACAGGCGAACACCAGCACACACCAACTGCTGGCCGCCAGCGCCTTGACGCCGTGCAGGTGATAGAGCGCCTTGCCCCGTGGCCGCTCGTTGCTCGCCCGACTGGCGCCCCGCGCACGGCGCTCGCCGTACAACAGGAGCATCACCACCAGCAGCAACAGGCTGGCCAGTTGGGCCGCGCTGGACAGGCTGAAGAAGCCGTACCAGGTCTTGTAGATCGCGGTGGTGAAGGTGTCGAAGTTGAACACCGAGACCGCGCCGAAGTCCGCCAGGGTCTCCATCAACGCCAGGGCGACACCGGCACCGATCGCCGGCCGCGCCATGGGCAGGGCCACTCGCCAGAAGGCTTGCCAGGGGGATTGGCCGAGCACCCGCGCTGCTTCCATCAAGCCCTTGCCCTGGGCCAGGAACGCCGTGCGGGCCAGCAGGTAGACGTAGGGATAGAACACCAGCACCAGCACCAGGATCACCCCGCCGGTGGAGCGCACCCGCGGCAGGCGCAGGCCACTGCCGAACCATTCACGCAGCAGGGTCTGCACCGGGCCGGAGAAGTCCAGCAGGCCGACAAACACGAAGGCCAGGACGTAGGCCGGAATGGCAAAGGGCAGCATCAACGCCCAGTCCAGCCAGCGCCGACCGGGGAACTCGCAAAGGCTGGTGAGCCAGGCCAGGCTCACGCCCAGCAACGTGACGCCAACACCGACCCCCAGGATCAGGGTCAGGGTGTTGCCCAGCAGGCGCGGCATCTGGGTGTCCCACAGGTGGGACCAGATCTGCAGGTCGACGCTCTGCCACGACAGCAACAGAACACTCAGTGGCAGCAATACCAGGGCGGCGACAGTGAAAACCAGCGGGTACCAGCGGCGTTGTGCGGGATGGGCCAAGGGAGGTCTCGAAAAAGGCGGGGCCGGGGGTGCGAAGGCTAACAGCTTTGTTTTGCGCAGAGGAGATTGCCCCCTAGGTCCGACACAAAACCTGTAGGAGAGAGCCGGGCGGCGCTCCGTATGCTCGCGATGACTGTGTGCCATTCAACATCGATGTTGACTAGGACACCGCCATCGCGAGCAAGCTCGCTCCCACAAGGGGCCAACGCTCACAATTGGCCGAGTGTTGGCCCTCTTGACTCAGTTCCAGCCAGCGCGGTCCATCAGGCGAATGGCTTCGGCCTGACGCAGGCCAGCCACTTCGACTGGCAGGGTGTCCGGGATGAACTTGCCCCAGGCCTCGACTTCAGCCGACGGCTTGACGCTCGGGTTGGCTGGGAACTCCTGGTTGACGTCGGCGAAGATCTTCTGGGCTTCGGCGGTGGTCATCCACTCCACCAGGGCCTTGGCGGCTTCCGGGTGCGGTGCATGTTTGGTCAGGCCAATGCCCGACAGGTTGACGTGCACGCCACGGTCGGCCTGGTTCGGCCAGAACAGTTTGACCGGCAGTTCCGGCTTCTGCTTGTGCAGGCGGCCATAGTAGTAGGTGTTGACGATGCCGACATCGCACTGGCCGGCGGCGATGGCTTCGAGCACGGCGGTGTCATCGGAGAACACATCGGTGGCGAGGTTGTTGACCCAGCCCTTGATGATTTCCTCGGTCTTGGCAGCGCCGTGGGTTTCGATCAGGGTCGCGGTCAACGACTGGTTATAGACCTTCTTCGCCGTGCGCAGGCACAGGCGGCCTTCCCACTTCTTGTCGGCCAGGGCTTCGTAGGTGGTCATTTCCTCAGGCTTGACCCGCTCGGTGGAGTAGGCCAGCGTCCGTGCGCGCAGGCTCAGGCCAGTCCAGGCGTGGGACGCGGCGCGGTATTGCAGGGGAATGTTGGTGTCGATCACCTTCGAGGTGAACGGCTGCAGGATACCCATCTGCTCGGCCTGCCAGAGGTTGCCGGCGTCGACGGTCAACAGCAGGTCGGCGGTGGCGTTCTCACCTTCGGCCTTGATGCGCTGCATCAGCGGCGCTTCCTTGTCGGTGATGAACTTCACTTTGACACCGGTTTTCTCGGTGTAGGCATCGAAGACCGGCTTGATCAGCTCATCGATACGCGAGGAGTAGACCACAACTTCATCGGCGGCCTGCGCCGTGGTGCCAATCAGGGTCAGGGCGATGGCGGTCAGTAGACGCTTCGGTGCCAACATGGGAGCGGTCTCTCGATATCAGAAAGGAAGACAAATGATAAGGAGTCACATTTGCCTTCTCAACCGATCCCTCAGTGGAGGAGTTACCAGATGTTGCATGGCCGCGAAGGCGCCAGCCCCACCCCCTTGCTTCAAGGCTTGGCCAGCTCCGGCAGATCACCGCTCAAGCCCAGCGCCTGACGCACGAACAGCGCCTTGGCCTCGGGCATCTGGTCGACCAGCTTCAAGCCGGTGTTGCGCAACCAGCGCACGGGCAACGGATCGGCCTGGAACAAGCGCTCAAAGCCTTCCATCGCCGCCATCAACGCCAGGTTGTGGGGCATGCGCCGGCGTTCGTAGCGGCTCAACACCTTCACATCCGCCAACCGTTCGCCCCGTGCCGCGGCTTGCAGCAGCACTTCGGCCAGCACCGCGGCATCGAGGAAACCGAGGTTCACCCCCTGCCCGGCCAACGGGTGAATGGTGTGCGCGGCGTCACCGATCAGCGCCAGGCCTTCGGCGACGTAGCGCTTGGCGTGGCGCTGGCGCAGAGGCACACAAAGACGCGGGTCGGCGCTGAGCACCTGACCCAGGCGCCCTTCGAAAGCGCGCTCCAGCTCGGCGCAGAAAGCCTGCTCGTCCAGCGCCATCAGGCGCTCGGCTTCGCTGGGGGTGGTCGACCAGACGATCGAGCACCAATCCTGCTGGCCGTCGCGCGCAAGGGGCAGGAACGCCAACGGGCCGTGATCGGTAAAACGCTGCCAGGCCGTCATCTGGTGTGGCCGGGAGCTGCGCACGCTGGTGACGATGGCGTGGTGCAGATAATCCCATTCCCGGGTCGCCACCCCGGTCAAGCGCCGCACGGCCGAGTTGGCGCCATCGGCGGCGATCACCAAGGGGGCGCGCAAGGTCCGGCCGTCGGCCAGGGTCAGCAGCCAGTCGTCGCCGGAGCGTCGCATCTGTTCCAGACGCGCATTGGCCAGCAGGCCCAGGTCGCAATCGTGCAGGCGATCGAGCAGCGCATCCTGCACCACCCGATTCTCGACGATATGCCCCAGGACCTCAGCGTGCACGCTGGCGGCGGAGAAATGAATCTGCCCAGTGCCGCTGCCGTCCCACACCTGCATGTCGCAGTAGGGGCTGCTGCGGCGGCGCTGTACACCGTCCCACACGCCCAGGCGCTCGAGGATGCGCTGGCTGGCGGCCGACAATGCACTGACGCGCGGCTCGAAGGCCGATTGCCCATCGAAGGGTTTGACACTCATCGGGCTGCCATCGAGCAGCAGGACTTCCAGGCCACTGTTCTGGAGGGCCAGCGCCAAGGCACTGCCGACCATTCCGGCCCCGACAATCAGCAGATCTGCGCGCATTTCCATGCTTTAAGCCTGTCTCGCTTGCGGCTTGAGCCGCACGTAAAGGGTTTTTTCGACCCGGGCGACCAAGGTGCCAGCGCCGTCGTGAATATCGACCCGCATCTGCGGCAGGTATTTCTCGCCATTGGCCGTCTGCTCGCGGATCTCGTCGAGCAAGCCCTGGTCGATGCTGAAACGGGCGAACACCGGGCCTTTGCCAGGCGAGATGAAATCGATGTCGGCGGACTTGTCCCAGACAATGTAATTGCGCCCCAGGTTCTCCATCAGCATCAACATGAAAAACGGGTCGACCATCGAGTACAGGCTGCCCCCAAACTGGGTGCCCACGTAATTGCGGTTGTACCAGTGCAACCCCATGCACACCTGCACCTGGCGAAAGTCATCGCTGATATGGCGTACCCGTACGCCCGCGCCGAGGTACGGCGGGTAGAACCCCATGAACCAACGCAGCAACCGCGCCTTGCCCAGCCGCCGGGTCAACCACTTAACCATCGGCCCGGGTTCCCAGCCCCATGGCCTGGCGAGCGAACCAGCGCTTGGCCGGCGGCAGCAGATCGAGCCCCAGCAAGCCGAGGTTGCGGCCCAGGGATACCAATGGCTGAGTGCTGCCAAACAAGCGGGTGACCTGGTCGGAGAAACCTACGGTGAGGCTCTGGTCCAGGCGCTGGCGCTCGCGATAGGCCTGCAAGGTGGCGAAGTCGCCGGCCGGCTGGTCACTGCCAAGCAAGGCTTCGGCCAGGGCCTGGGCGTCGCGCAGCGACAGGTTGAAGCCCTGCCCGGCAATCGGATGCAGGCTATGGGCGGCGTTACCGAGCACCGCCAGGTGCGGGCGTACCTGCTCCTCGGCCTCGATCAGCGACAACGGATACAGGTGCCGCGCCCCCACTTGCTTAAGCGTGCCCAGGCGATAGCCGAACACGCCCTGCAATTCACTGAGGAAGCTGCGTTCATCCAGCTGCGCCAGGCGTTGCGCGTCCATGCCCAGGCGGGTCCAGACCAGTGCACAGCGATTTTCCGGCAGCGGCAACAGGGCCATCGGGCCGTCATCGGTGAACCGTTCGAACGCCATGCCATTGTGGGATTCGCTGGGCGTGATGTTGGCGATCAGCGCGCTCTGGTGGTAGGGACGCTTCTTGACGCCGATCCCCAACTGCTCTCGCAACCCCGAGCGGCCGCCGTCGGCCAGCACCGCGAGGTCGCACTCAAGGCTGGTTTCATCGTTAAGGGTCAGGCGATAGCCGTCCACCAGGGGTTCCATGCGCGTGACCTCGGCCGGGCAGCGCCAGGTGATCACGTCCTTGTCCAGGCCCTGCCACAGGCATTGGCCGAGCCAGGCGTTTTCCACCACGTAACCGAGTGCCGGAACGCCCTCTTCCATGGCGGACAGGCGGGCGGTGGAAAAGCGTCCGCGGTCGGAGACGTGAATCTGCTTGATCGGCTCGGCCCGCCGGGAGATCTCCTGCCACAGGCCCAGGCGCTGGTAAATCTGCCGGGCACCGAAGGACAACGCCGAGGAACGCGCGTCGTAGCTGGGCTGGTAGCTGTCGCCGGGGGCGAAGGGTTCGATCAGCACAATCTTCCAGCCACGGGCCTTGGCCCCGGCCTGCAGGGCCAACGCCAGGCTGGCGCCCACCAGCCCGCCACCGATGATCGCCAGGTTGACCCGGCTCATGCTGCCTGGGCTCGTGCCGCGGCCATCAAGGCCTCGATTTCGGCGACTGTCTTGGGTACGCCACGGGTCAGGATTTCACAGCCTTGCTTGGTTACCACCACGTCATCCTCGATGCGCACGCCAATGCCGCGCCATTTCTTCGCCACCTGCAGATTGTCCGGAGCAATGTAGATGCCCGGCTCGACGGTCAAGGCCATGCCGACTTCCAGCACCCGCCATTCACCGCCCACCTTGTACTCACCCACGTCATGCACATCCATGCCCAGCCAATGGCCGGCGCGGTGCATGTAGAACGCCTTGTAGGCTTCGCTGGCGATCAACTCGTCAACGTCGCCCTGCAACAGGCCCAAGTGCACCAGGCCGGCGGTAATCACCTGGACCGTCGCCTCGTGGGCCTGGTTCCAGTGCTTGTTCGGTGCGATCTGGGCAAAGGCCGCTTCCTGGGCGGCCAGCACCAGTTCGTAGATCGCCTTCTGCTCCGCAGTGAACGTGCCGTTGACCGGCCAGGTGCGGGTGATGTCGCTGGCATAGCAGTCGATTTCACACCCGGCGTCGATCAATACCAGGTCACCGTCCTTGAGCAACGCGTCGTTCTGCTGGTAATGCAGGATGCAGCTGTTGCGCCCGGCCGCGACGATCGACCCGTAGGCCGGCATTTTCGCCCCGCCCTTGCGGAACTCGTAATCCAGCTCCGCTTCCAGGCTGAATTCATGCAGCCCGGCACGGCTGGCCTGCATCGCACGAATATGGGCCTGGGCGGAAATCCGCGCGGCCTCGCGCATGACCTTCACTTCTGCCGCCGATTTATACAGGCGCATGTCATGCAGCAGATGATCCAGGGCAACGAATTCGTTCGGCGGCTGGGCACCCAGGTGCGCCTTGGAGCGGATCACGTTGATCCAGTCCATCAAATGCCGGTCGAACTCCGGATTACTGCCCATGGCCGAGTAAACCCGGTCGCGGCCTTCGATCAGGCCCGGCAGGATGTCGTCGATGTCGGTGATCGGAAAGGCGTCGTCGGCCCCGAAGTCGCGAATCGCGCCTTCCTGGCCGGCGCGCAGGCCATCCCACAACTCACGTTCGGCGTTGCGTTCACGGCAAAACAGCAGGTACTCGCCATGCTCGCGGCCAGGCATCAGCACGATGACTGCCTGCGGCTCGGGGAAACCACTGAGGTACTGGAAGTCGCTGTCCTGGCGATACACGTGCTCGACGTCACGGTTGCGGATCGCCACGGCGGCGGCCGGCAGGATTGCGATGCTGTTGGGTTCCATCTGCGCCATCAGCGCCTTGCGCCGGCGCGCGTATTCCGACTTCGGGATATGGATCATGGGCAGATGGGGATCCTTTCTTAGTGCAGCGACGGCTTGGGTGCAGCCGGCTCAACCGGTTTTTTGGTCTCGGCGAACAGCAGCAGCGGCGCAACGCGCAGGTACTCCATCACTTCCATGTAGTCGCTTTCACCGTCTTCGGACTCTTCCAGGGCGTCTTGCACCTGGGAGATGGCCGCGAGGTCCTGCAGCACTTCCCGGGCATCGATGCTCAGGTCCAGGCCGGAGGCGTTGACGCCGAAGCCGTGGAGAAAGCCCTGGCACCATTGGCCCAGCGCGGCGGCACGCTCGGTAAGCGGTGCGTCGTCGGAGGGCAGCAGCAGGACTACGGTGACTTCGTCACCCGTCAACTCGCCCTTGACCATTTCCTGCAGGCCGATCAGCGCGTTGCGTACGTTCTCGGCAGGCTCGGTTTCCAGCAGCTCGGCGACGTCAGCCAGCCAGTTGTCGGCGTCAAAGCCGACACCGGTGCAACTGCGGCCCAGCAGCACGCCGTGAAGCTCGGCAGGAGAGCAAGGATGGCCGCTGGTGCTCAGCAGGGTGGCAAAGGCGTTATACGGGGAATTCTGATTGGTCATGGGTAGCTAGGCGCCAAGCGGCGCTATGTCTAGAATGAAGGCCTTGTATCCTACATCGACAGACTCGCCAAGACTATTAAAGGCTGTCCGCCCGTTACCGCCCATCAGACAAAAAACCGTGGAACGCTATGGAAGACACCGACCTGCAAGCGCTGATGGCCAGACTCGAACTGCTAATTACCCGGGTCGAGCAACTTAAGGGCCAAAACGGACTCTTATTAGCTCAGGAAAAGACCTGGCGCGAGGAACGCGCGCACCTCATTGAAAAAAATGACATCGCCCGGCGTAAGGTCGAATCGATGATTTCGCGCCTCAAGGCCCTGGAGCAAGACTCATGAGTTCAAGCAATAGCGTAACCGTGCAGATCCTCGACAAAGAGTATTCGATCATCTGCCCCCAGGAAGAGCGCAGCAACCTGGTGAGCGCCGCCCGTTACCTGGATGGCAAGATGCGCGAAATCCGCAGCAGCGGAAAAGTCATCGGTGCCGACCGCATTGCCGTGATGGCCGCCTTGAACATCACCCACGACCTGCTGCACAGCCAGGAGCGACCGGACGTGCAGGCCAGCGGCTCGACTCGCGAGCAGGTGCGCGACCTGCTCGATCGCGTGGATCTGGTGCTGGCCACCGATCCGGATGTCAGCAAAGGCTGATTCCTTGGGGTGGTTGCGGTATACTCGCGCCACTCCCTGGGGTGCTTGCCAGTTGACGATGTCCCTGAGCCGATTCGCACTACCCTGGAGGTTGCACGTTGGGCTGGTGTGCATGTCCGCTAGACGGAAAGCCTGAAAGCCTACTGCATCTTCCACCTTGAACTTTCGGGTTCAAGGGCTAAGTCAGCAGCGGTTCATCCGGGGAGCCTGATTCAAGCCGATGCCAGCCCACGCTGGCATCGGCTTTATTACGCGAGCACCGTGCTGGTGCCTCGCCACTCGAACAGCCCATGACGATGACCGAACCTGCGCCGCTTTCTCGCCCGCAACTTCGACGCAAGCTGCGCCAGGCCCGCCGCGCACTGACCGGCAGCCAGCAACGCCAGGCCGCCCATGGGCTGTATCGGCAACTGGCGCAACACGCGCTGTTCCGCCGTGCCAGACACCTCTCCCTGTACCTGCCCACCGACGGTGAAATCGATCCGCGCCTGCTGCTGCGTGCGGCACAGCGCCGGGGCAAGGCGACCTACCTGCCGGTGCTCAGCGCCTGGCCACGCACCAAGATGGTATTCCAGCGCATTCGCCCGGGCGAAAAGCTGCGGCCCAATCGTTTCCGCATTCTCGAACCACGAGCCAACCCGGCACGCCAGCGCAAGATCTGGACCCTGGACCTGGTGCTGCTGCCATTGGTCGGCTTTGATCAGGAAGGTGGACGCCTGGGCATGGGCGGCGGCTTTTATGACCGCAGCCTGGCTTACCTGGCGCGGCGCCAGAGCTGGCGCAAGCCGACGTTGCTGGGCCTGGCCCATGAATGTCAGAAAGTCGAAAGACTGGATCAGGCGAGCTGGGATGTACCGTTGCAAGGAACGGTGACGGACCGCCAGTGGTACGTGGCGGATCCGCTGGCAGCGACGCCTGTTGCGTGAAAATCAGCGCTTGAAGGGTTGAATCTGTTGCGCGAGCTCGATCGGAGCATCGGTTTTATTCGCCCACAGGCTCTGCGCGTAGCCGGTGGTCACCACACCCAAACCGAACACTATGACCAGAATCCAGAGTAAATCCGGTTTGCGTTTCATCGATTGCCCCCCTCAAGGCATTCCACACACGATGTCAGCAGCGGTGTCCATTTCAGGCCGTGCTTGCCGCGTCTTGCTTAAAAGTCCGGCATTTTGCGGTAACGTGAGGCGACACGCAAACGCTGGCGTCAACCGACCGTCGGTTTGTCATGTATTTGCCGGAACCCTTTTCCGCCCCCCTCTTCTGGAGCAAAAAAGATGGCCTATTGGCTGATGAAATCCGAGCCCGACGAGCTCTCGATCAAGGGCCTGGAAAAGCTTGGGAAAGCCCGCTGGGACGGGGTTCGCAACTATCAGGCGCGTAACTTCCTGCGGGCCATGGCGGTGGGTGACGCGTTCTTTTTCTATCACTCCAGCTGCCCGGAGCCGGGCATTGCCGGAATCGGCCAGATCATCGAGGCCGCCTACCCGGACCCCACGGCCCTCGACCCGCAAAGCCACTACCACGACCCCAAGGCCAGCGCCGAAAAAAACCCCTGGAGCGCGATCGACGTCGCGCACGTGGAAACCTTCGCCAAGGTCCTCAAGCTCGATTACCTCAAGCAGCAAACGGCATTGGCAGAAATGCCCCTGGTGCAAAAAGGCAGCCGGCTGTCGGTGATGCCGGTCACTGCCGAGCAATGGGCGGCAGTGCTCGCCTTGCGCTGAGCAACAGAACCCGACGGTCACGCCTGCCGCGGATGCATAAGCCCCCGGTACGGGTTAGGCTGGCGTTTCATTTGACGAGCATCAAGTCGCCACTGCGCTGAAGCCGTCAAACTAGGGCGCTACAGTTGCAGGATGCACTCATGTCGACGAACCATCGCTCATCCCGTCTATTTGCCGTTTCGTTAATGGTCCTGCTGGTCGCCGCCGGCGGCTTCGGCTATTGGAAATCCCTGAGCGACCGCCTGCCCGAAGGCATGAGCATGGGCAATGGCCGGCTTGAAGCCACCGAAGTGCAGATTGCCAGCAAGCTCCCCGGACGCCTCGCCGACGTAAATGTCGACGAGGGCGACAAGGTGCTCAAGGGCCAGTTGCTGGCGCGCATGGACACCCGCACGCTGGAGGCGCAGCGCAACCAGGCCGAGGCCGAAGTGCTGCGCGCCCGACAAAACTACGCGGCGGCCGAGGCCAATCTGCAGTTGCGCCACAGTGAACTGCTGCTGGCCAGCCAGGAAATCAAGCGCTCACGGGAACTGTTCAATCGCGGATACGCCAGCCAGCAGATTATCGACCAGCAACAGGCCCGCCTGAATACCGGCAATGCCGCGGTCCAGGCCGCCAATGCCCAGGTCGCGGCGGCGCAGGCGGCGATCGGCGCAGCCCAGGCGCAAGTCGCCCAACTGGACAGTGAGATCGAAGACAGCAGCCTGCGGGCGCCGATTGACGGGGTGATCCAGCTGCGCCTGGCAGAACCGGGCGAAGTACTCGGCGCCGGCGGCCGGGTGCTGCTGCTGATCGACCCGAGCGATCAGTACATGAACCTCTATCTGCCGGCCTCGGTCACCGGACGCCTGACCGTCGGTGCCGAGGCGCGCATCCTGCTCGACGCCCTGCCCGACCGGCCATTGCCGGCCAGAATCAGTTTTGTGGCGGCTAAGTCGCAGTTCACCCCCAAGGAAGTGGAAACCCGTGACGAGCGGCAAAAGCTGGTGTTCCGGGTCAAACTCAAACTGACTGAACCGGCCGCCGTGCCCGAGGCCAAACCAGGGATGCCGGGTGCCGGTTATGTGCGCACGGCGACGGTGGACTGGCCGGCCAACCTGCAATGAGCGCCCTGGCGCTGCAGGCCAGCGGCCTGTGCCATGCCTACGGTGCACAACAGGCACTGATCGACATTGCCTTCAGCCTGCCCGGCGGCACACGCTGCGGCCTGATCGGCCCCGATGGTGCGGGCAAGTCCAGCCTGCTGGGGCTGATTGCCGGGGTGAAGAAGCTGCAACAGGGCGACCTGCAGGTGCTGGGGGGCTCTATCGACCAGCGCCACCATCGCAACAGCCTGTACCCGCGCATCGCCTTCATGCCCCAGGGCCTGGGCGGCAACCTGTACCCGGACCTGTCGATCAACGAGAACATCCGCTTCTTCGCCACCCTGTTCGGCCTGTCGAAGGACGAATGCGAGCAACGCATGCACAGCCTGTTGCTGGCCACCGACCTGGCACGGTTTGCCGAGCGGCCGGCGGGCAAGCTGTCTGGCGGGATGAAACAGAAGCTCGGCCTGTGCTGCGCGCTGATCCACGAGCCGGATTTGCTGATCCTCGATGAGCCGACCACCGGCGTCGACCCGCTTTCCCGCCGGCACTTCTGGGAGTTGGTAGAGGATGTCCGCCGCCAGCGTCCACAACTGACCCTGCTGGTCGCCACCGCTTACATGGAAGAGGCCGAACAGTTCGAGCACTGCCTGATGCTCGACGCCGGCAAGCTGATCGCCGATGGTCTGAGCCGCGACCTGGCGGCCGTGACCCCCAGCGGCAAACTGGACGATGCCTTCACCTACTTTCAAGGTGACCACAAACGCAGCAGCCAACCCCTGGTCATTCCACCGCGCGCCCCCGACAACCAAGACATCGCCATCCAGGCCCACGAACTGACCCTGCGCTTCGGCGACTTCACGGCCGTGGACAAGGTCAGCTTCGCCATCGGCCGTGGCGAGATTTTCGGCTTCCTCGGCTCCAATGGCTGCGGCAAGACCACCACCATGAAGGTCCTCACCGGCCTGATGCCGGCCAGCGAAGGCAGCGCCACGCTGCTGGGCAGACCGGTGGACGCCAAGGACCTGGCCACGCGCAAGCGGGTCGGGTTCATGTCCCAGAGCTTCTCGCTCTACGGCGAACTCAGCGTGCGCCAGAACTTGGAGCTGCACGCCCGTCTGTTCGACTTGCCCAAGGCCCAGAGCGCGACGCGCATCGAGGAACTGATCCAACGCTTCGACCTGGGCAGCATTGCCGGGCAACAGTCGGGGGCACTGCCGCTGGGCTTGCGGCAGCGCTTGTCACTGGCGGTCGCGGTGCTGCATCGCCCGGAAGTGCTGATCCTCGACGAGCCGACTTCCGGCGTCGACCCGGCGGCCCGGGATGATTTCTGGCGGCTGCTGATCGAGCTGTCCCGCGAGCAAGGAGTGACGATCTTCCTGTCGACCCACTTCATGAACGAAGCCCAGCGCTGTGACCGTATTTCGCTGATGCACGCTGGCAAGGTCCTGGCCTGCGACACTCCGGCGGCACTGCAACAGCAGTTTGCCGGCGACACCCTGGAAGACGCCTTCGTGCGCTGCCTGCAAGACGCCCAGGACGCCAGCCCGGCAGCGCCGCCTCCCGCTGCGGTCAGCGCCGCGACAGGCCCTGCACCGATGGGCGGCAGCGCATTCAGCCTGCGCCGGCTGATCGCCGTGGCCAGCCGCGAGGGCAAGGAGTTGCTGCGCGACAAGGTGCGCCTGGCCTTCGCCCTCGCCGGGGCCCTGTTCATGATGGTGATCTTTGGCTACGGCATCTCCCTGGACGTCGAGAAACTGGCTTTCGCCGTCTACGACCAGGACCAGACCCCGCAAAGCCGCGCCTACCTCGAGGCGTTTCGCGGCTCGCGCTACTTCGCCGAGCAAGCGCCCATCCAGGACGCCCGGCAATTGCACCAGCGCCTGCAACGCTCGGAGATCAAGCTCGCACTGGAGATCCCCCCAGGCTTCGGCCGCGATCTGTACGCCGGCCGCCAACCGGCCGTGGCCGCCTGGCTCGACGGCGGCATGCCGTTTCGCGCCGAGACCAGCCGCAACTACGTCCAGGCGGTGCACCAGGCCAACCTCGAGCAACTGGCCGCGCAAAGCAGCCCGGCGCTCAACCAACGCCCGGCGGCCAGGCTGGAAACGCGCTTTCGCTACAACCAGGACGTGGTGAGCGTGAACGCCATCGGCCCAGGCGTCATGGCGCTGATCCTGGCGTTCATTCCGGCCATGCTCACCGCACTGGGCATCGTCCGGGAAAAAGAGCTGGGCTCGATCACCAACTTCTATGCCACGCCACTGACCCGCCTGGAGTTCCTGCTGGGCAAACAGGCGCCATACCTGGCCGTGAGCCTGGTCAACCTGGGTTTGCTGGTGGCGATGAACCGCTGGCTGTTCGATGTGCCGTTCAAAGGCAGCGGCCTGACCCTGGCCTTCGGTGGCCTGCTCTATGTACTGGCGACCACCAGCATGGGCCTGCTGATTTCGGCGTTCACCCGTACCCAGATCGCCGCCATCCTCGGCACCATGATTATCACCAGCCTGCCGACCATCCAGTTCTCCGGCCTGATCGTGCCGCGGTCTTCGCTCGAAGGCGCTGCGGCGCTGATGGGGCAGTTGTTCCCGGCCGGCTACTTCCTCGATATCGCCGTCGGCACCTTTACCAAGGCCCTGGATGTGCGCCAATTGTGGCCACAGTTCTTGGCCCTGTTCGGGTTTTTCCTCGGATTCACCGGGTTGAGCCTGATCATGCTCAAGAAGCAGGAGGTCTGATGCACAAGCTCTCGCACATCCTGCGCCTGGGGCTCAAGGAGCTCACCAGCCTGCGCCACGACAGCGTCCTGCTGCTGTTCTTGCTGTACGCCTTCAGCGTGGCGATCTACATGCCCGCCGCCGGCTCGGTGATTGGCGTCAACAACGCCAGCGTGGCCTTCGTCGACGAAGACCACAGCCAGCTCTCACGCCAGCTCGCCGATGCCCTGCAACCGCCGCAGTTCCAGCCCGCCGTACCCTTGCCGTACGACCAGTTGGACAAGGTCATGGACCGCGGCCAGTACACCTTTGTGATCAACGTGCCGGCCAACTTCCAGGCCGACCTGCTGGCAGGGCGCTCGCCGACCGTGCAGGTCAACGTCGACGCCACCGCCATGAGCCAGGCGTTCATGGGGGCTGGCTACATCGGGCGGATCTTCCAGCGCGAACTGCTCAACTACGGCGGGCAGGCGGACACGGCCAGCCAGGCACCGGCCCTGCTGACCACCCGCGCGCTGTTCAACACCAACCTGGAGGGTGGCTGGTTCCTGGCGGTGATCCAGATCGTCAACAACATCACCATCCTCGCCATCATCCTGACCGGCACCGCGCTGCTGCGCGAGCGCGAACACGGCACCCTCGACCATTTGCTGGTGCTGCCGCTGACGGCGCTGGAAATCATGCTGGCGAAAATCGGCAGCAATATGCTGGTGGTGGTGCTGTGCACCTGGGTGTCACTGGAGGTGGTGGTCAAAGGGCTGTTGGGGGTTCCGCTGGCAGGCTCCCTGGGACTGTTCCTGCTGGTGACGGCGCTGTATCTGTTCGCCAGCACGGCGCTGGGGATTTTTCTCGCAACCCTGGCCCGCTCGACGCCGCAGTTCGGCCTGCTGGCGATTCCGGTGATCATTCCGATGTTGCTGCTCTCGGGCGGGAGCACCCCGCTGGACAGCATGCCGCAATGGCTGCAGTGGGTCATGCAGGGCTCGCCCTCCACCCACTTCGTCAGCCTCAGTGCCGCGATCCTGTTCCGCGATGCCGCACTCGACGTCGTCTGGCCGGACGTGCTGGCACTGGCCGTGATCGGCCTGGTGTTCTTTGCGATTGCCCTGGCCCGGTTTCGCAAGAGCCTGACGTCCTGACAGACCGCCATCGCGAGCCCGCTCGCTCCCACGCAGGTTTGGTGGTTGTATGCAAAATCTGCGAACACCCAGAATCCCTGTGGGAGCGAGCTTGCTCGCGACGGGGGCGGTGCATTCACCATCGATGGCGCTCGATGCACCGCTATCGCGAGCAGGCCGCAAGCGGGCACTCGCTCCTACAGATCCAGCATTACTGGATGATCAGGTTGTTGAACAACAGATCGTCCACCATCGGCTTGCCGGTTTCGTCGTTCATCACTTGCTGGGTCTGCTTCAGGGCTTCCTGGCGCAGCTTTTCCTTGGCTTCGACGTTGTTCATGGTCTCGGTCGTCTGCTGGCCGAACAGCGCCACCAGTTGGTTACGAATCAACGGTTCATTGGCCTTGACCGCCTTGGCGGCTTCCTCGCCCGTGACCCGCAGCGCCACATCGGCTTTATAGACCTTGAGCCTGGTCGTGCCATCCAGGCCGTAATTGCCCACGAACGGCGGGCTCAGGCTGATGTAGCTGACCTTCGGCGCTTCGCCCTCTTTGGCTTCTTCGGCCTGCACTGCCACAGGCAGCGACAGGGCCAGCATCAACATGATCCACGCTTTCACACTTCGCTCCTTATCCGGTTTGCGGCCTAGCATAACCATCCACCCCCATGCGCCCAAGCGCAAAGCTTATGGGCGGCTATCAGGGTGGGGCATGCTCGTTGACCCCTTGACTCACCCACCTACACTTATCGGCCATCACTCCCAAAGGAATAGCCCTGATGAAAGCCGTGCTGTGCAAAGCCTTCGGCCCTGCCGAATCGCTGGTGCTGGAAGAAGTCGCCAGTCCTGTCGCCAAGAAGAACGAAATCCTCCTGCAAGTGCACGCCGCCGGGGTCAACTTTCCGGACACGCTGATCATCGAGGGCAAATACCAGTTCAAGCCACCCTTCCCGTTTTCCCCGGGCGGGGAAGCGGCCGGCGTGGTCAGCGCGGTGGGCGAAAAGGTCAGCCACCTCAAGGTTGGCGACCGGGTCATGGCGCTGACCGGCTGGGGCAGCTTTGCCGAGGAGGTCGCGGTGCCGGGCTACAACGTGCTGCCGATCCCGCCGTCCATGGACTTCAACACCGCCGCCGCCTTCAGCATGACCTACGGCACTTCGATGCACGCGCTCAAACAACGCGGCCACCTGCAGCCGGGGGAAACCCTGCTGGTGCTGGGTGCATCCGGCGGTGTGGGCCTGGCTGCCGTGGAAATCGGCAAGGCCATGGGTGCCCGGGTCATCGCCGCGGCCAGCAGCGCCGAGAAGCTGGCGGTGGCCAAGGCGGCCGGCGCCGATGAACTGATCAACTACAGCGAAACCAGCCTGAAGGAGGAAATCAAGCGCCTGACCGACGGCCAGGGCGCCGACGTGATCTACGACCCGGTCGGCGGCGACCTGTTCGACCAGGCCATCCGGTCCATCGCCTGGAACGGCCGCCTGCTGGTGGTCGGTTTCGCCAGCGGGCGCATCCCCGAATTGCCGGTGAACCTCGCCCTGCTCAAGGGCGCTGCCGTGGTCGGCGTGTTCTGGGGCTCGTTCGCCCAACGCCAACCGCAGGACAACGCGGCGAACTTCCAGCAACTGTTCGGCTGGTTTGCCGAAGGCAAACTCAAGCCGCTGGTGTCGCAGGTCTATCCTTTGGCCAACGCGGCCCAGGCCATCAATGATCTGGGCCAGCGCAAGGCGGTGGGCAAGGTGGTGGTGCAGGTTCGCTGAGTCGATGGCTCGCTCTGCACAGCTGACAAGGCTGTGCAGTGCCCACCGGCTAAAGCACCTTGCGAATCTCCTCCGGCAGAAACCGCACGAACCTCGATGCGGGGTAGTCCAGGCAGCGCCTGGCGATCATGTGCGCTTGCTTGTTCAGCCTGGCGATCATGGCCAGGCGCTCTTGTGTCGTCCATTGATGCTGGAAAAAGCCACTCGACAGATACGCCCGGGTGTATCGGAACGCGGCGAGGTCGACCCACTGGTAATCGGCGGTACGGGCGAAATCCGGGTTGATCTCTCGGCATTTCACCTCTTTGAGCCATTGGTTGAGGCCGGTCGGGTCATCCAGATGGAACTGCATCGGCGCGATGATTTCCAGTTCAGCCGGCTTCTCCTTGCTCACCGTCCAGGGCTTGAAGCGCCACTGCTCGATCGCTTTTTTACTGACCGCGCTCAGATCCGGGTGAACGCTTTGGAGAATCCTGACCCGGTCCACCGAACCATCGGCCTGCACCGTAAAACCAACCCGTACCTCACCGCTGATCCCCGCCCTATGCAACGCCCGGGGATAGACCGGTTTGGGCGTGTCCTCTGGAATCAGGAACAACTCCCCGGCCAAAACGTCACTCGAAATACACCAGATCAAAAGCAAACCCAACCAACGCATGTCACCCTCCGCGATTTCCGTGCCAGCGTTGGCACCTGCGCAAAAGGTTACGGCGAAGGGTTCTGAGGCCCCATCCCCCGACTTCCGACCGACTCGCAGGAAGTCTCCCAAATCATTGCTGTTTTTTACCAGGCGACCGCCGGCGTTCAGCTCCGGAGAAATCTCCTACACCGCCCTTCAGTTATATCTGAGCGACATGTTCATAAAAGAACACGCGACTTTGTTCGTTTGCGACTGTTTTGCGGATGAGATGCAGTGCTATTTTCGGTAACGAAACTGTAACATTCGCATCCGCAGTCAAAACAAGAAATTTGGAGCTCTTGAATGTTTGCTTTTTTTCGCCCTGCCGCCCATCAGGCCCCCTTGCCTGAAGAAGACGTTGACAGCACTTACCGGCGCTTGCGCTGGCAGATTTTCGCCGGGATTTTCATTGGCTATGCAGGCTACTACCTGCTGCGCAAAAACTTCTCCCTGGCCATGCCCTACCTGATCGAAGAAGGCTACACCCGGGGCCAGCTCGGCCTGGCGATGTCGGCGATTGCGATTGCCTATGGCCTGTCCAAGTTCCTGATGGGCCTGGTGTCCGACCGCTCCAACCCGCGTTACTTCCTGCCATTCGGCCTGCTGGTGTCGGCCGGGGTGATGTTCGTGTTCGGTTTCGCACCCTGGGCCACGTCCAGCGTGACCATGATGTTCATCCTTTTGTTCATCAACGGCTGGGCTCAGGGCATGGGCTGGCCGCCGAGCGGGCGGACCATGGTGCACTGGTGGTCGCAGAAGGAGCGCGGCGGCGTGGTGTCGGTGTGGAACGTCGCGCATAACGTCGGCGGCGGCCTGATCGGCCCGTTATTCCTGCTCGGCATGGGCCTGTTCAACGACTGGCACGCGGCATTCTATGTGCCCGCTGCCGTGGCCCTGCTGGTGGCGGTGTTTGCCTTCGTCGTGATGCGCGACACCCCGCAGTCCGTAGGCTTGCCGCCCATCGAGCGGTACAAGAACGACTACCCCCACGGCTACGATGCCAGCCACGAAGAAGAATTCAGCGCCAAGGAAATCTTCGTCAAATACGTGCTGCGCAACAAAATGCTCTGGTACATCGCCCTCGCCAACGTGTTCGTCTACCTGCTGCGCTACGGCGTGCTGGACTGGGCTCCGACTTACCTCAAGGAAGCCAAGCACTTCACCGTCGACAAGACCTCCTGGGCCTACTTCCTCTACGAGTGGGCCGGTATTCCGGGGACCCTGCTGTGTGGCTGGCTATCGGACAAGGTATTCCGTGGCAACCGTGGCCTGACCGGCATGGTGTTCATGGCGCTGGTGACCGTGGCGACCCTGGTGTACTGGCTGAACCCGGCCGGCAACCCGACCGTCGACATGATCGCCCTGGTGTCCATCGGCTTCCTGATCTACGGCCCGGTGATGCTGATCGGCCTGCAGGCGCTGGAGCTGGCACCGAAAAAAGCCGCGGGTACGGCGGCGGGTTTCACCGGCCTGTTCGGTTACCTGGGGGGCTCGGTCGCAGCCAGTGCGGCCATGGGCTACACCGTGGACCACTTCGGTTGGGATGGCGGGTTTGTGCTGTTGATTGGGGCATGCCTGCTGGCCATGGCATTCCTGGCGCCCACCCTGCGCCACAAGCAAATCGCCAGTCAGGGCCGCGAAGCTATCGCCTGATCCCTGGATGAGTCGCAACGCTTGAGCCGCGCCTCCAGATTCCGGTCTGGCATGGCGTGGCTACGCAGGGCGCTGACGGTCTGCTCAACATATTCGCGCGTGCTGCCGTAGCGTCCGCTGGCACTTTCAAAGACCTGGCTGAGCACATGGTCCGGCAAGTTGCCGGCATAGCTGGGCAGGTGCCGCTCCAGGACAAAACCCAATGCCTGAACCTTGCTGCCATCTTCCAGACGGCAGTTGAGCCAGTGCGGACGGTACGAAGGGACCGGCATTTCGCGTTGCCACAAGGCGTACAACGACGCTTCCAGTTTCTCCTCGGGCAAGCGGTAGGCAAAACCACTGCAGGAACCGCCGCGATCCAGACCAAACACCAGCCCTGGCAACTCCGGCGTGCCCCGGTGTTCGTGGGACCACAGGTACAGACCACGATGGTAGCCATGCACGCGACCGCGCACCCGCTCGACGGCGGTGCACTCGGGACGCCAGATCAACGAGCCATAGGCGAACAACCAGACCGGCCCACCTTTGTGCAGGGCCATGGTGGAGTGCATCGAGTGCAACAGCTGCTCGCGCGTCAATTGCGCACCCAGATCAAGTCGCGGAGGGTAAGCCAGATCGAGAATGTCGGATTCAATGGCTGTCATGATAAAAACGATCGCCCCCACACATGTTGCAAGATGTAATTAACTTTAGCTCAACTGAAGGTAAAACTGTAAATACAACGCGCAAAGCACTAAGAACTCAGCACTTTCCCGAACAACAAAGTTAAATATTGGCGGGTATATAGCCTAACGCCATTTGGAAGTGATCTTAAATATCGTTATGAGCTAACCATAAGCGATTCGAGCCAATGCTCGCGCTGCCCATAACACGACCTTTGCCACGCCCCCGGCAACGTGTTCAGCCTGGTTACAGGAGCGACCCGGTATAAAGGCCTGCTGCCGTGCAAGTCCAACCGCACCCAGGGAGCGAACGATGAACACAACCTGGATCTGCCTGCTTCTGGCATTCACTCAAACTGCCCTGGCGTGGGGGCAGGAAGTCCCGCAACCCACGGGCCAAGGGCCGTGGTACCTGCAAACCAGTGTGTATACCCGACACTTCTCCCCCGACCCCGAGCACAATAATCACCAGCAGTTGATTGGCCTGGAGTACCACGACACTTCTGGCTGGCTGTTGGGTGGGGCAACCTTTCTCAATTCATTCGACCAGCGGGCTTATTACGCCTACGGCGGTCGCCGTTATGCCAGTGCGGACTATCCCCTTTATGTAAAGCTCACGGGCGGATTACTGGAGGGCTATCACGGCAAGTACCAGAACAAAATCCCGCTCAATCGCTACGGCATTGCACCGGTCGTCATCCCATCGCTTGGAACCTATTACGGACCGGTCGCCGCCGAGCTGATTCTGCTCGGTTTCAACGCGGCGATGGTGACCACGGGGGTGCGGTTTTAGACGGGGGGATTGTGGGGAAGACCTTGATCCGCGATTGCGGATCAAGGTCGAGGATCAAGAGCGAGGATCAAGATAGAGGCTCAAGAGCGTGGCTCAAGAGCGAGGCGCGTATGCAAATACGTCGGCGCGCATTTGGTGGGCGTCCATGCCGGCTTCGACCAAAGCGTCCAACGTGCCATAGACCATCGCCGGCGAACCGCTGGCGTAGACATGCAGGGGCTTGAGGTCGGGGAAGTCCTGGCAGACCGCTTCATGCAACATGCCGCAACGCCCTTCCCAGCCACACAGGTCGCTGACCACCTGGTGCAGGAACAGGTTGGGCAACTTCAGCCACTCGTCCCAATGTTCCATCTGGTAGAAGTCTTCCGGGCGGCGCACGCCCCAGTACAGGTGCACCGGGTACTTGAAGCCCTTGGCCCGGCAGTGTTCCAGCAGGCTGTGGATCTGACCCATGCCGGTACCGGCCGCAATCAGCACCAGCGGCCCCTCCGGCAACTCAGCCAGGTGGGTATCGCCGAATGGCAGCTCGACCCTGGCCATGCGGTTGCGCTGCAACTGCTCGATCAGGCTCAGGGCACTGGCTTCGCGGGCCAGCACGTGGATTTCCAGGTCACGCCCCGAATGGGGCGCCGAGGCCAGGGAAAACGCCGACTTTTCACCGTTTTCCCGTTCGATCATCAGGTACTGGCCGGCGTGATAGCGCGGCGGCTTGCCTGCTGGCGCGCGCAAGCGTATCCGCCAGGTATCGCCACCCACGTCCACGCACTCAATCACCTGACACGACACGCTGCGCACCGGCAGTTCTCCCAGCGCTAGGACGCCATCCCACAATACGATGCAGTCTTCCAGCGGCGCTGCTATGCAAGTGTAGAACTCGCCGTGGTCGCGCACCTCTGCGGCCTGCTCGACCCGGCCTTCGACCAGCAGCGCCGCGCACACGTGGCAATTGCCGTTGCGGCAGCTTTGTGGGCAGTCGTAGCCCAGGCGCCGCGCCCCATCGAGAATCCGCTCGCCGGGCAGTATCTCAAGCACTGCTCCGGACGGCTGCAAGGTTACACGCATCAATCTATTCCTAACTGATTCCAGATGGCATCGATCCGGCGCGTCACCGCCTCATCCTTGACGATAACCCGGCCCCACTCGCGGGTGGTTTCACCCGGCCATTTATGCGTGGCATCGAGCCCCATCTTCGAGCCCAGGCCGGAAACCGGCGAGGCGAAGTCCAGGTAGTCGATCGGCGTGTTGTCGATCATCACCGTATCGCGCTTGGGGTCCATGCGCGTGGTGATGGCCCAGATCACGTCGTTCCAGTCGCGGGCGTTGATATCGTCGTCAGTGACGATAACGAACTTGGTGTACATGAACTGTCGCAAAAACGACCAGACACCCAACATTACCCGCTTGGCGTGGCCCGGGTACTGCTTCTTCATGGTCACCACCGCCATACGGTACGAGCAGCCTTCGGGCGGCAGGTAGAAGTCGGTGATCTCCGGGAACTGCTTTTGCAGGATCGGCACGAACACTTCATTGAGCGCCACGCCGAGAATCGCCGGCTCATCTGGCGGCCGGCCGGTGTAGGTGCTGTGGTAGATCGGCTTGATGCGGTGGGTGATGCGCTCGACCGTGAACACCGGGAAGCTGTCGACTTCGTTGTAATAGCCGGTGTGATCGCCATAGGGACCTTCGTCGGCCATTTCACCCGGATGGATCACGCCTTCGAGGATGATTTCAGCCGTGGCCGGTACTTGCAGGTCGTTGCCACGGCACTTCACCAGTTCGGTGCGGTTACCGCGCAGCAGCCCGGCGAACGCGTACTCGGACAGGCTGTCCGGCACGGGCGTCACCGCGCCGAGAATGGTCGCAGGGTCGGCCCCCAGGGCCACGGACACCGGGAACGGCTGGCCCGGGTGCTTCTCGCACCATTCGCGGTAGTCCAGCGCGCCGCCACGGTGGCTCAGCCAGCGCATGATGACCTTGTTGCGGCCAATCACTTGCTGGCGATAGATGCCCAGGTTCTGGCGGTCCTTGTTCGGCCCCTTGGTGACCGTCAGGCCCCAGGTGATGAGCGGGCCGACATCGCCCGGCCAGCAGGTCTGCACGGGCAGCATCGCCAGGTCGACGTCGTCGCCCTCGATGACCACTTCCTGGCACACCGCGTCCTTGACCACCTTGGGCGCCATGGCAATGATCTTGCGGAAGATCGGCAGCTTGGACCAGGCGTCCTTGAGCCCCTTCGGCGGCTCCGGCTCCTTGAGGAAGGCCAGCAGCTTGCCGATTTCTCGCAATTCGCTGACCGCTTCGGCGCCCATGCCCAGGGCCACGCGCTCAGGCGTGCCAAACAGGTTGCCGAGCACCGGGATGTCGTAGCCGGTGGGGTTTTCGAACAGCAGCGCCGGCCCCTTGGCCCGCAGAGTGCGATCGCAAACCTCGGTCATTTCCAGCACAGGGGACACTGGAACCTGGATGCGCTTGAGTTCGCCGCGCTGTTCCAGGCCGCTGATAAAGTCGCGCAAGTCGCGATACTGCATGCGTTAGCCTCGCTTGGCCGTGGCGTTCGGGGGCATGAGTTTAGCGCCGAACCCGACGGTTCAAAATAGTGACAGCTCAGATCATGAAAAGTCAGATAGCAAAAAGCCGGGTTTCCCCGGCTCTTGCGGTCCCGCTCGACTTACTTGCGTTTCATCGACAGGAAGAACTCATCGTTGGTCTTGGTCTGTTTCAGCTTGTCGACCAGGAACTCGATGGCAGCCACTTCATCCATTGGATGCAGGAGCTTGCGCAGGATCCACATGCGCTGCAACTCGTCGTCGGCAGTCAGCAACTCTTCGCGGCGGGTGCCGGAACGGTTGATGTTGATCGCCGGGAAGACGCGTTTTTCAGCGATTTTGCGGTCCAGGGGCAGTTCCATGTTGCCGGTACCCTTGAACTCTTCGTAGATCACTTCGTCCATCTTCGAGCCGGTTTCAACCAGCGCGGTGGCGATGATGGTCAGCGAACCGCCTTCTTCGATGTTCCGTGCCGCGCCGAAGAAACGTTTTGGTTTCTCCAGGGCGTGGGCATCGACACCACCGGTCAGAACCTTGCCGGAGCTCGGGATCACGGTGTTGTAGGCACGTGCCAGACGGGTGATGGAGTCGAGCAGGATGACCACGTCTTTCTTGTGTTCAACCAGGCGCTTGGCCTTCTCGATGACCATTTCGGCAACCTGCACGTGGCGGGTTGGCGGCTCGTCGAACGTCGAGGCAACCACTTCGCCGCGCACGGTGCGCTGCATTTCGGTTACTTCTTCCGGACGCTCGTCGATCAGCAGCACGATCAGATGAACTTCCGGGTTGTTACGGGCGATGTTCGCTGCGATGTTTTGCAGCATGATCGTCTTACCGGCTTTGGGCGGTGCAACGATCAGACCGCGCTGGCCTTTGCCGATCGGGGCGCACAGGTCGATGACACGACCGGTCAAGTCTTCGGTGGAACCGTTGCCGGCTTCCATCTTCATGCGCACGGTCGGGAACAGCGGGGTCAGGTTCTCGAAGAGAATCTTGTTCTTCGCGTTCTCCGGACGATCGAAGTTGATCGTGTCGACCTTGAGCAGTGCGAAGTAACGCTCGCCTTCCTTTGGAGGGCGGATCTTGCCAACGATGGTGTCACCGGTGCGCAAGTTGAAACGGCGGATCTGGCTCGGCGAGACGTAGATATCGTCTGGGCCGGCGAGATAGGAAGCGTCTGCAGAGCGCAGGAAGCCGAAGCCGTCCTGGAGGATCTCCAGCACGCCATCACCGGAGATTTCCTCGCCGCTTTTCGCGTGCTTTTTCAGCAGGGAGAAAATCACGTCCTGCTTGCGCGAACGGGCCATATTTTCTATGCCCATCTGTTCGGCCAATTCGAGCAGTTCGGTAATCGGCTTTTGCTTGAGTTCAGTCAGATTCATATAGGAATGACGTAATCATTTATGGAGGGGGGGGAAATTAAGCTTTTGGCTTAATGAGGCCGCGCCGCAGAGAAGGCGACAGGATCGCGTACTTATTCGAAAAGGAGTGCGTCGGCGACGGCTAGCAGGGGGCAATGGAGAAACCAGTGCGGGGCCGAATGTACCACCTGAGTTTCGGAGCGTCTAGCCCTCTATAACGAAAAGCCCCGCAATTTGCGGGGCTTTTCGGTGCTGCAGGCAACGACGCTTAGATGTTGGCGTCGAGGAAGGCAGCCAGTTGCGACTTCGACAGCGCACCGACCTTGGTGGCTTCGACGTTGCCGTTCTTGAACAGCATCAGCGTCGGGATACCACGCACGCCGTGCTTGGCCGGGGTTTCCTGGTTTTCGTCGATGTTCAGCTTGGCAACGGTCAGCTTGCCTTTGTAGGTCTCAGCGATTTCGTCCAGGACCGGAGCGATCATTTTGCATGGACCGCACCACTCAGCCCAGTAGTCGACCAGTACAGCACCTTCGGCCTTGAGTACGTCAGCTTCGAAGCTAGCGTCGCTAACGTGTTTGATAAGATCGCTGCTCATGGAAGTCTCCAGGTTGTAAGCAAAAAAACGTGGCCCATCATAGCCGCCCTTCCCTCGTTCAGGAAGCCGCAGTTGATTGAGTCTCGCTATGGTGTTGCGTGAGTTTGGGTATAGCTCAAGTCAGGCGGTGGCGGGAGCGACGAAAGCGATTCCGGTGCGTAGCGCGGCGTTGCGCACGTGTTCGTGCATCGCCCTCTGTGCCGCGCCTGACGCTCGGCGAGCCAGTGCGCGAAGGATTTTGCGGTGCTCCTGCCAGGTTTCCATGGCCCGCTCGGCCCGGATGAACGGTAGCTTCTGGCTCTCGAGGAAGATATCGGCACTGGCGGTCAGAATGCTCAGCATCGCCTGATTGCCGCTGGCCAGCAGAATGCTGCGGTGAAATTCGAAATCCAGCCGCGCGGCGGCCTCGAAGTCACCGCACTTGAGTTCAATGCGCATGGCGGCAACGTTGTCTTCCAGCGCATCAAGCGCCTCGGTGCTCAAGGTCACGGCCGCCAACCCTGCAGAAAACCCTTCCAGCGCATAACGCAGCTGGAAGATATCCAGCGGCGACGCCTGCGCCGCGAATGGCCAGGCCGGCGCCGAGTCACCCCGCGGCAACGCCTGCGGCGACTGCACGAACACACCTTTGCCTGGCTGGATGCTGATGACTCCCAGCGCACTCAGCGATGACAACGCCTCGCGCAGCGACGCCCGACTGACCCCCAACCGCAGCGCCAGGTCTCGTTGCGAGGGCAGCGCCTCCCCCGGCTTGAAGCCCTGCTCGGTGATCAGTTTGCGGATCGCTTGGAGCGCCACTTCGGGTACGGCGCGGGAGATCGAATTCATGGTTTTCCATACAAACCAGGCCAATGTGCGCCCAGTTGTAAAGCTATTCGAGGCGCCCGGCAAGTCGCGCCCCATGGGGGTTCGTCGAGTTCCACGGATGCGCTATCGGGGTGCGAAATCCAACCTGACTGTTCAGACCAGTAAGACCGTTCAACGCCAGTAAAACCGTGCCCTGGCCACCCCGAAACCCCATGTTGGCATGTCCCGTGCTCTGTCGATCCGCAGAAATCACTAATCGAAGAGTCGGAGATTTGCCATGATCCAGCGTTACAGCGCCCTCCTCGCAGCCTTGTTCACCAGCCTGATGCTGATCCAGGCACCCGCCCACGCCGACGGCCTGGAAGATGTGGTCAAGCGCGGCATCCTCAAGGTGGCCGTGCCACAGGACTTCCCACCCTTCGGTTCGGTCGGGCCGGACATGAAGCCGCGCGGCCTGGACATCGACACCGCGAAACTGCTGGCCGAGCAGCTCAACGTCAAACTCGAACTGACCCCGGTCAACAGCACCAACCGCATTCCATTCCTGACCACTGGCAAAGTCGACCTGGTGATCTCCAGCCTGGGCAAGAACCCGGAGCGTGAGAAGGTCATCGATTTTTCCCGCGCCTACGCGCCGTTCTACCTCGCCGTGTTCGGCCCGCCAGACGCCGACATCAAGGGCCTGGACGACCTCAAAGGCAAAACCATCAGCGTCACCCGTGGCGCCATCGAAGACATCGAGCTGACTAAAGTTGCCCCGCCAGGCGCGACCATCAAGCGCTTCGAAGACAACAACTCGACCATCGCCGCCTACCTGGCAGGGCAAGTCGACCTGATCGCCAGCGGCAACGTGGTGATGGTGGCAATCAGCGAAAAAAGCCCGAAACGCGTGCCGGCACTGAAAGTGAAACTCAAGGACTCACCCGTCTACGTAGGCGTGAACAAGAACGAGCCGGCGCTGCTGGACAAGGTCAATCAGATCCTGATCACCGCCAAGGGTGATGGCGCACTGCAAAAGAATGCCCTGACCTGGCTCAAAGAACCGCTGCCGGCCGACCTCTGATCCGGCGCGCAGGAGACACGTTATGGCTTATCAGTTCGATTTTTTGCCGGTGATAACCAACACCGATCTGTTGTTGCGCGGTGCGTTGTTCACCCTTGAGCTGACGGCCATCGGCGCGGTGCTCGGCGTCGGGCTGGGCATCATCGGGGCGTTGGTGCGGGCGTGGAACATTCGTCCGTTTTCCGGGATTTTCGCGGTCTACGTCGAATTGATCCGCAACACACCGTTTCTGGTGCAGTTGTTTTTCATCTTCTTCGGCCTGCCGTCCCTGGGCGTACAGATATCCGAATGGCAGGCGGCGGTGCTGGCGATGGTGATCAACCTCGGCGCCTATTCGACCGAGATCATCCGCGCCGGCATTCAAGCGATCCCCCGCGGTCAACTGGAAGCCGCCGCCGCGTTGGCGATGACGCGCTTCGAGGCGTTCCGCCATGTTGTATTGCTGCCGGCACTGGGCAAGGTCTGGCCCGCCCTGAGCAGCCAGATCATCATCGTCATGCTGGGTTCGGCGGTGTGTTCACAGATCGCCACCGAGGAGCTGACCTTCGCCGCCAACTTCATTCAGTCTCGCAACTTCCGCGCCTTTGAGACCTACGCCCTGACCACGCTGCTGTATTTGTGCATGGCCTTGTTGATCCGCCAACTGCTGAACTGGATCGGGACACGTTACATTTCGAGGAGCAGCCGATGAGCGACTTCACTTTCTGGGACATCGTGCGCAACCTGCTCACGGGCCTGCAATGGACGCTGTTGCTGTCTCTGGTGGCGTTTATCGGCGGCGGCATCATCGGCCTGCTGGTCATGGTGCTGCGCATCTCCAGCAAACCCCTGCTGCGCAGCGTCGCGCGGACCTACATCGAGCTGTTCCAGGGCACACCGTTGCTGATGCAGCTGTTTCTGGTGTTTTTCGGGGTGGCATTGGCTGGCGTGGATATTTCCCCGTGGATGGCCGCTGCGGTCGCCCTGACGCTGTTCACCAGCGCCTATCTGGCGGAGATCTGGCGCGGTTGCGTCGACTCGATCCCCAATGGCCAGTGGGAAGCCTCGTCGAGCCTGGCGCTCACCCCGTTGGAACAATTGCGCTATGTGATTCTGCCGCAGGCACTGCGCATCGGCGTGGCGCCGACCGTGGGCTTTTCGGTGCAAGTGGTCAAAGGCACTGCTGTGACGTCGATCATCGGCTTCACCGAACTGACGAAGAGCGGCGGCATGCTCGCCAACGCTACGTTTGAACCCTTCATGGTCTACGGCCTCGTTGCCCTCGGCTACTTCCTGCTCTGCTACCCCTTGTCGCTCAGCGCGCGCTACCTGGAAAGGAGACTGCATGCCTCTGCTTAGAATTTCCGCCCTGCATAAATACTACGGCGATCACCATGTGCTCAAAGGCATCGACCTGAGCATCGAGGAAGGCCAGGTGGTAGCAATCATCGGCCGCAGTGGCTCGGGTAAATCCACGTTGTTGCGCACGCTTAACGGCCTGGAGTCGATCAACGATGGGGTCATCGAAGTCGATGGCGAATACCTGGACGCAGCCCGCGCCGACCTGCGCAGCCTGCGGCAGAAGGTCGGGATGGTGTTTCAGCAGTTCAACCTGTTCCCGCACCTGACGGTGGGCGAGAACGTGATGCTCGCGCCACAAGTGGTGCAAAAAGTACCCAAAGCCAAGGCCGCCGAACTGGCGCGCCAGATGCTCGAGCGGGTCGGGCTGGGTGAGAAGTTCGATGCTTTCCCGGATCGCCTGTCCGGTGGACAGCAGCAGCGGGTAGCCATTGCCCGGGCGCTGGCGATGTCGCCGAAGGTGTTGCTGTGTGACGAGATCACCTCGGCCCTGGACCCGGAACTGGTCAACGAAGTGCTGAGCGTGGTCCGGCAACTGGCCAAGGAAGGCATGACACTGATCATGGTCACCCACGAAATGCGCTTCGCCCGGGAGGTGGGGGACAAGTTGGTGTTCATGCACCAGGGCAAAGTGCATGAAGTGGGCTATCCAAAGACGCTGTTTGCCCAACCGCAGACGGCGGAGCTGGCGAATTTCATCGGGACCGTCGAGGCGGCGGGCTGACCGTTCTTCAGCGTCAGTCAGCCCGTCTTCGCAGGCAAGCCCGCTCCCTCAGTGAATGGCAACATGGAAACCCACAGGTGGGAGCGGGCTTGCCCGCGATTGACCGCGCAGCAGTCAGCGGTTTTCCTGCACTGGATCAAGGCTTTGAACACTGCGCGTTGGCGGCAGCGATTGATCGTGGCACGATGGTCGGGTTATCGACCGAGACCTCTAGACCATGCCCCAATCCCAAGCCAAGAATCTGTCCCTGATCGCCGCTATCGACCTGGGCTCGAACAGCTTTCATATGGTCGTGGCCAAGGCTCACCACAATGAGATCCGCATTCTCGAGCGGCTTGGCGAAAAGGTGCAACTGGCGGCCGGGATCGACGAGGCCCGCCAGCTCAATGAAGAATCCATGCAGCGCGGGCTCGATTGCCTCAAGCGATTTGCCCAACTGATCAACGGCATGCCTTTGGGCGCGGTGCGGATCGTCGGCACCAACGCCCTGCGTGAGGCGCGCAACCGTGGCGAATTCATCCGCCGCGCCGAAGAAATCCTCGGCCACCCGGTCGAAGTCATCTCCGGCCGTGAAGAGGCGCGCCTGATTTACCTGGGCGTCTCCCACACCCTCGCCGACACCCCGGGCAAGCGCCTGGTCGCCGACATTGGTGGCGGCAGTACCGAATTCATCATTGGCCAGCGCTTTGAGCCGCTGCTGCGCGAAAGCCTGCAAATGGGCTGCGTGAGCTTCACCCAGCGCTACTTCAAGGACGGCAAGATCACCCCGGCACGCTACGCCCAGGCATACACCGCAGCGCGCCTGGAGATCATGAGCATCGAACACGCCCTGCACCGCCTGACCTGGGATGAGGCGATCGGCTCCTCGGGCACCATCCGCGCCATCGGCCTGGCCCTCAAGGCCGGCGGTCATGGCACGGGCGAGGTCAATGCCGAAGGCCTGGCCTGGCTCAAGCGCAAGCTGTTCAAGCTGGGCGACGTCGAGAAAATCGACTTTGAAGGCATCAAGCCTGACCGCCGGGCGATCTTCCCGGCCGGCCTGGCGATTCTCGAAGCCATTTTCGATGCCCTTGAACTGCAGCGCATGGACCATTGCGACGGCGCCCTGCGCGAAGGTGTGCTGTACGACCTGCTGGGCCGCCATCACCACGAAGACGTCCGTGAGCGCACCCTGAGCTCGCTGATGGACCGCTACCACGTCGACCTGGAACAAGCCGCCCGGGTTGAACGCAAGGCCCTGCACGCGTTCGACCAGGTGGCGGTGGACTGGGAGCTGGATGACGGTGTGTGGCGCGAGCTGCTGGGCTGGGCCGCCAAGGTCCATGAAGTTGGCCTGGATATCGCCCACTACCATTACCACAAGCACGGCGCCTACCTGATCGAGCACTCCGACCTCGCCGGTTTCTCCCGCGAGGACCAGTTGATGCTGGCGCTGCTGGTGCGCGGCCACCGCCGCAACATTCCCAAGGACAAGTTTGCCGAGTTCGGCGACGAAGGCATCAAGCTGATCCGCTTGTGCGTGCTGCTGCGCTTCGCGATCCTGTTCCATCACATCCGTGGCACCCAGACGATGCCCCAGGTCACCCTGCACGCCAACGGCGACAGCCTGGATGTGCTGTTCCCGGAAAAGTGGCTGGACGACAATCAACTGACCCAGGCCGACTTCGCCCTGGAGGCCGAGTGGCTGGCGCGGATCGGGTTCACCCTCAACGTGCGCTGACCCGTGGCCTGAGCGCTGCACAAACAAAAATGGCGATCCCCAGGGATCGCCATTTTTTTGCCTGCTAGCTGCAGATCAACTGCTGACCGGCAGGATCGGGCTGCCCAGGCGCTCGAGCAACGTCGCCTGCGCACTGCGCGGGTTCTGGTTGCCGGTCGGGGTGTTGCGGATGTACCGACCGTCCGACTGCAGGCTCCAGCTGTGGGTGTTGTCGCTGAGGTACAGCTCCAGCTCTTTCTTGACCCGGGTCAGCAGCTTCTTGCCTTCCACCGGGAAGCAGGTCTCGACCCGTTTATCCAGGTTGCGCTCCATCCAGTCGGCACTGGACAGGAACATCTGCTCCTCGCCGCCATTGAGGAAGTAGAACACCCGTGTGTGCTCAAGGAAGCGACCGATGATCGAACGCACGTGAATATTGTGCGAGACCCCGGCGATGCCTGGCCGCAGGCAGCACATGCCACGCACCACCAGGTCGATGCGCACCCCGGACTGGCTGGCCTTGTACAGCGCGCGAATGATCTTCGGATCGGTCAGCGAGTTGAACTTGGCGATGATGTGTGCCGGCTTGCCGTCGAGCGCAAACTGGGTTTCGCGGGCAATCATGTCGAGCATGCCCTTCTTCAGGGTAAACGGCGCGTGCAACAGCTTCTTCATGCGCAGCGTCTTGCCCATGCCGATCAACTGGCTGAACAGTTTGCCGACGTCTTCGCACAAGGCATCGTCGGACGTCAGCAAGCTGTAGTCGGTGTACAGACGGGCGTTGGCGGCGTGGTAGTTACCGGTACCCAAGTGCGCGTAGCGGACGATCTCGCCGGCCTCGCGACGCAGGATCAGCATCATCTTGGCGTGGGTCTTGAAGCCGACCACCCCGTAGATCACCACCGCACCGGCAGCCTGCAAGCGGCTGGCCAGTTGCAGGTTGGACTCTTCATCAAAGCGCGCGCGCAGTTCGATCACGGCCGTGACTTCCTTGCCGTTGCGCGCGGCGTCGACCAGGGCATCGACGATTTCCGAGTTGGCGCCGGAACGGTACAGCGTCTGGCGGACCGCCAGCACATGTGGGTCCTTGGCGGCCTGGCGCAGCAGATCGACCACCGGCGTAAACGACTCGAAGGGGTGCAGCAGCAGAATGTCCTGCTTGCTGATCACGCTGAAAATGTTCTCGCTGTTCTGGAGCAGTTTCGGGATCTGCGGGGTGAACGGCATGTATTGCAGCTCGGGATGACTGTCCAGGCCGGTGATGCTGAACAGGCGCGTCAGGTTGACCGGGCCGTTGACCTGATACAACTCGGTCTCGTGCAGGTTGAACTGCTTGAGCAGGTAGTCGGACAGGTGTTTCGGGCAGGTATCGGCCACCTCCAGGCGCACCGCATCACCGTAGCGCCGCGAGAACAGCTCACCGCGCAGAGCGCGGGCCAGGTCTTCGACATCTTCGGTGTCGACCGACAGGTCGGCGTTGCGAGTCAGGCGGAACTGGTAGCAGCCCTTGACCTTCATACCCTGGAACAGGTCGTCGGCGTGCGCGTGGATCATCGACGACAGGAACACATAGTTGTCGCCCGTGCCGCCCACTTCTTCCGGCAGTTTGATGACCCGCGGCAGCAAGCGTGGCGCCGGGATGATCGCCAGGCCGGAGTCGCGACCGAAGGCGTCGATACCCTCGAGCTCGACGATGAAGTTCAGGCTCTTGTTCACCAGCAATGGGAACGGGTGCGTCGGATCGAGGCCGATCGGGGTGATGATCGGCGCGATCTCGTCGCGGAAATAGCGGCGCACCCAGGTCTTGATCTTGGTGTTCCAGTGACGCCGACGGATGAAGCGGACCTGATGTTTCTCCAGCTCCGGCAACAGGATGTCATTGAGGATGGCGTACTGGCGATCGACGTGGCCGTGCACCAGTTCGCTGATGCGCGCCAGCGCCTGATGCGGCTGCAGGCCGTCGGCACCGGCTTGTTCACGGGCGAAGGTGATCTGCTTCTTCAGCCCGGCGACACGAATCTCGAAGAACTCATCCAGGTTGCTGGAGAAGATCAGCAGGAACTTCAGCCGCTCCAGCAAGGGATAGGACTCGTCCAGCGCCTGTTCCAGCACGCGGATGTTGAACTGCAGTTGCGACAGCTCGCGATGGATGTACAGGCTGCTGTCATCCAGGCCCGGGATCGCGATGGCCGGTGCCGCAGGGGCGGTGTCGGCGACCGCCACCGGTGCCGCCGCGACCGGGGCCGGGACCGGGACCGGGACCGGCTCAAGTTCCGGCAGCGCTTCGGGGGTGGATTCAACGACGGGCTCGACCACGGGCTGAGCTTCGTTTACAGCAACTTCAGTGAGTCCTTCGGTATTCATCGCGTGTTCCTGGGAGGGCTATTTTTGCTCTCGTAACAATTGAGCGGCACGTACGGCAAAGTAAGTGAGGATGCCATCAGCACCGGCGCGTTTGAAAGCGGTCAGGGATTCAAGAATCACCCCCTCGCTCAACCAGCCATTCTGGATTGCCGCCATGTGCATGGCGTATTCACCGCTGACCTGATAGACAAAGGTCGGCACTTTAAATTCTTCTTTGACCCGATAAAGAATATCCAGGTACGGCATGCCTGGCTTGACCATGACCATATCCGCACCTTCTGACAAGTCGCTAGCCACTTCATGCAAGGCTTCGTTGCCGTTGGCCGGGTCCATCTGGTAGGACGCCTTGTTCGCCTTGCCCAGGTTCAGGGCCGAACCGACCGCATCGCGGAACGGGCCGTAGTAGGCACTGGCGTACTTGGCCGAGTAGGCCATGATCCGCACGTTGACATGACCGGCCAGCTCCAGCGCCTCGCGGATTGCCTGGATTCGCCCATCCATCATGTCCGAGGGGGCCACCACCTGGGCGCCCGCAGCGGCATGGGACAAGGCCTGGCGGACCAGTGCATCGACGGTGATGTCGTTCTGCACGTAGCCTTCCTCATCGAGGATACCGTCCTGGCCGTGGGTGGTGAACGGGTCCAGCGCGACATCCGTGATTACCCCCAGCTCCGGGAAGCGTGCACGCAGGGCGCGGGTGGCGCGCTGGGCGATGCCGTCCGGGTTCCAGGCCTCGGCGGCGTCCAGGGACTTGAGCTCGCTCGGGGTCACCGGGAACAGCGCAATGGCCGGGATGCCCAGCTCGACCCACTGGGCCGCTTCTTCGAGCAACAGGTCAATGGTCAGGCGCTCCACGCCCGGCATCGAGGCCACCGCTTCGCGACGGTTCTCACCGTCCAGCACAAACACCGGCAAAATCAGGTCGTTGCTGGTCAGGACATTTTCCCGCACCAGACGGCGCGAAAAATCATCACGACGGTTGCGTCGCAGGCGGGTTGCAGGAAACAAACGGTTGGCGGGGGTAAAGCTCACGGCAGACTCCTGAGCCCGCGCTGGCGGGCGAGCGTGACAGTTATAAGCACTCATTATGACCGTCGTATGACAGTTGTGTGCACCCCTGTGACCGGTAGCCGCATTCATTGTCCTTGTAGGAATAGTTCACGTCGAGACACATTTGGATACTTTCCTCCATGGGCCCGAAGGGTTAGGCTGCGCGTTCATTTCGCCAGCACCCAGACAATGCTCCAACAATTCCTGCATGATTTTGGCTACTTTGCCCTCTTTCTAGGCACGTTCTTCGAAGGCGAAACCATCCTGGTTCTTGCGGGATTCCTCGCGTTCCGCGGATACATGGACATCAATGTGGTGGTGGTCGTCGCGTTCCTCGGCAGCTATGCCGGTGACCAGCTGTGGTACTTCCTGGGACGCAAGCACGGGCGCAAGCTGCTGGCGCGCAAGCCACGCTGGCAAATGATGGGCGACCGGGCGCTGGAGCATATCCGCAAGCACCCGGACATCTGGGTCCTGAGCTTTCGTTTCGTCTACGGCTTGCGCACGGTGATGCCGGTGGCCATCGGCCTGTCGGGATACCCGCCGGGACGCTACCTGATCCTCAACGGCATTGGCGCGGCGATCTGGGCCACTGCGCTGGCGGCAGCCGCCTATCATTTTGGCGCCGTGCTCGAAGGCATGTTGGGCAGCGTCAAGAAGTACGAGCTATGGGTACTTGGCGCCCTGCTGGTGCTGGGCGTGGTCCTGTGGCTGCGTCGACGTTTCAAGAACGCGCGCCTGGCCCGCCAGATCTATGCCGACGAGCAGGCCTTGATCGCCGAAAAGGCCAAGAACGAGCCTAAGACGCCAGCCGAGTGAAAGACCTTCGGCAACCGTAGAGCGCAATCACACTCAGCACGCTGTAAGCGCACAGGCCGACCCAGACCAGATGGCTGGCCGGCCATAGCCCCACCAGCGGTGCCAGCCACACCAGCGGCAGGTTCGATAGCAGCCGCAGCAGTTCCAGCCTGACCGCCTGCGGGCGATTCTCCAGGGCCATACCCAGCACATACAGACCGAACGCCAGCGCGGCCCAGCCCAGCAGCAATGCGCTGCCTGGCAGTTGTTGCTCGCGGCCCAGCAGGTAACTGCCCAAGGCAACGTACAGGCAGAACTGCAAGGCTATGTACAGTTGCTGGCGCCTGCCCAATGGCACCTCGAACTTGCGGAACTGGCTCAACTGCGGCTTGGACAGCGGGTACTTGGCGGCGACGTCCGCCGGCCGCCAGCCGGTGCGCATGAACCAGATCCGCAGCTTGTCCCACCGCCGCTCGGCGCGCCGCGCATCGGCCCACAACTGCGCGTAGAACTGCACATTGGCCCACAACGGATTCCAACTGGCCAGCGGCGTGGTCACGCCAAAAATCACCGGCTCGTTGTCGTCTTCCTCCTGATAGGAGCCAAACAGTCGGTCCCAAATAATGAACACCCCGCCGTAGTTGCGATCCATGTAGAGAGCGTTCTGTGCATGGTGAACCCGATGATTGGATGGGGTAATGAAGAACCACTCGAACCAGCCCAGCTTGGGAATGTGCCGGGTGTGGACCCAGAACTGGTACAGCAGGTTCAGCGCCGCGACACTGACAAACACCAGCAGGGGCACGCCGAGCACCGCCAGCGGCAGATAGAAGATCCAGCCCAGCAGGAACCCGGTGCTGGTCTGGCGCAGCGCCGTGGACAGGTTGTAGTCCTCGCTTTGATGGTGCACCGAATGTGCCGCCCAGAGGATGTTGCGCTCGTGGCCACAGCGATGCAGCCAGTAGTAGCAAAAGTCATAGAGGACAAAGGCCGACACCCAGGTCCATGGGTTGTCGGCCGACAGCTCGAACAGCGCCAGGTGCTCGAGGGCAAAGGCGTAGGTCAGCAGGCCCACGCCCTTGGTCAGCAACCCGGTGGTGGTCGACAACACGCCCGTGCTGAGGCTGTTGATCGCGTCCGCCAGGCGGTAATGACTGACGCCACGCCAACGGTCGGCCAGCAACTCGATGGCAATCAGCACGAAGAAAAACGGCACCGCATACAAAATGAAATTCATGACGCGACCCGTGAGCAGTGGTTGCCCTGAGATTAGGCCCGGACGCGCAGCAACCCTATGGCAACGAGCGACAAATTAGTGGACATTTAGCGCCATGAACCTGGAGAAGAACCCATGAGCAAAAAAGTTGCAGTGATACTTTCCGGCTGTGGCGTCTATGACGGCGCCGAGATCCACGAAAGCGTGATTACCCTGCTGCGCCTGGACCAGCGCGGCGCACAAGTGCAGTGCTTCGCCCCGAACATCACCCAGTTGCATGTGATCAACCACCTGAGCGGCGAAGAAATGCCCGAGTCGCGCAATGTGCTGGTGGAGTCGGCCCGCATCGCCCGCGGCCAGGTCAAGGACCTGCGTGACGCCAACGCCGAGGACTTCGACGCGCTGATCGTTCCCGGGGGCTTCGGTGCCGCCAAGAACCTCTCCAACTTTGCTCTCGAAGGCGCGGGTTGCAGCCTGCAGCCGGAAGTCCTGGCCCTGGCCGAAGCCTTTGCCGAAGCCGGCAAGCCCGTGGGCCTGATCTGTATTTCCCCAGCGCTGGCGGCGAAGATCTACGGCCCCGGCGTCACCTGCACCATTGGCAACGACGCCGATACCGCCGCCGCGCTGACCAAAATGGGCGCCACCCATACCGACTGCGCCGTCACCGACATCGTCGAAGACAAGGCACGCAAACTGGTGAGCACCCCGGCCTACATGCTGGCGCAGTCGATCAGCGAAGTGGCTTCAGGCATCAACAAGCTGGTGGACCGGGTGCTCGAACTGACCCACGAAAACGACGCCTGACCTGCCCCGCAGGCGCTGGCTGGCCAGCGCAGAGGGCCTGGGTGGCAACGCTCAGGCCTGGCGGCTGAGCCGGGTCAGGATACGGTCCAGTGCATTGGCAAACGCCTGTTTTTCCCGTTCGCCGAACGGCGCCGGACCGCCACTCATCTGCCCCTGCTCACGCAAGTCGGTGAACAGGTTGCGCACCGCCAGGCGGTCGCCCATGTTCTGCGCATCGAACTCCTTGCCACGCGGGTCCAACGCGGCAACGCCCTTTTTCACCAGGCGGTCGGCCAGCGGCACATCGCTGCAGATCACCAACTCGCCAGGTACGGCGTGCTCAACCAGGTAGTCGTCCGCCGCATCCGGGCCACTGGGCACCACGATCAACTTGACCAGTGCCAGGCCCGGCTTGGTCTGCGGCTGCCCCGCCACCAGCAGCACCTCGAACTGACGCTTGAGGGCAAACTTCACTACCAGATCCTTCGCCGCCCTGGGGCAGGCGTCGGCATCGATCCAGACACGCATCGTGTTTTCCTCTGTTAAAAGCATCGCGGGCAGTCGAATCGTCGCCCCGCTGCCCCCACAAGGTTAACGCTAAATTTGTGGGAGCGGCGGTGCGACGATTCGACTTGCCCGCGATTGTGAGCGAAGCGAATGCTGGTTACGAAACCGGCACTCGCCGCTTCTCGGCCATACGACTGCGGCTGTACAGCACGGCAATCGCCAGGATCGCCACCGCCTGGGCGCCGAGCGAGTAAGCGTCAGCGTGAATCCCCAGCCAATCGAAGTCGAAGAATGGCACCGGACGCGTGCCAAAGATCCCGGCCTCCTGCAAGGCTTTCACGCCATGCCCGGCAAACACCACCGACAAGGCGCACAGCAGGCCGGCATTGATGCCGAAGAACAGCGCCAGAGGCAGCTTTGCCGAGCCGCGCAAAATCACCCAGGCCAGGCCAATCAACAGCACCAGCGCGGTTGCACCGCCCGCCAGCACCGCGTTATGCCCGGCCGGACCGGCTTGCAGCCACAGGGTTTCGTAGAACAGGATCACTTCGAACAGCTCGCGGTACACCGAGAAAAACGCCAGGATCGCAAAACCGAAACGCCCGCCTCCGCCCACCAGGCTGCTCTTGATGTAATCCTGCCAGGCCGCCGCATGGCGACGGTCGTGCATCCAGACCCCCAACCACAGCACCATGACGCTGGCAAACAGCGCGGTCGCCCCTTCGAGCAATTCGCGCTGGGCACCACTGACATCGATCACATAGGCGGCCAACGCCCAGGTGGCAAGGCCAGCCAACAAGGCCAGGCCCCAGCCGACGTTGACGCTGCGCACCGCCGATTGCTGGCCTGTGTTACGCAGGAACGCCAGGATCGCCGCCAGCACCAGGATTGCTTCCAGACCCTCGCGCAACAGGATCAACAGGCCGGAGAGGTAACTCAGCGACCAGCTCAAGCCATCACTGCCCAGCCGGCTGGCGGACTCCTTGAGCTTGGCTTTGGCGGTGTCCAGGCGCTGCTGGGCCTGCTCCACCGGCAAGCCGTCCTGCAGTGACTGACGGTAGGCCATCAGCGACTTTTCGGTGTCTTTGCGCACAGTGGCGTCGACGTTATCCAGGGAGCTCTCGACCAGTTCGAACCCTTCCAGGTAGGCCGCCACCGACAGGTCGTAGGCCTGGTCGTGGTCGCCGGCACGGTAGGCGGCGATGCTCTTGTCCAGGGTCGCGGCGGTGTAGTCGAGCAACTGCCCCGGGCCACGCTTGACTTGCGGAGGCTGGGCCCGTTGCGCGCGAAAGGTGGCCGCCGCTTCAGGACCGTTGGCTGCCAGCACTTCGGCTGGAGTCTGGCGCGCCAGATCCGCCAGGTTGTAGGTCTGTTGGTTTTTCACCGCCGCCGGGTCGACGCTGAAACTGGCGATGTAAGTCGCCAGGTCCCAGCGCTGACGCTCGTCCAGCTGATCGGCGAACGACGGCATGTCGGTGCCTTCGATGCCCTGCCCAAGGGTGCTGTAGATCGCGTAGAGGCTCAGACGGTCCTGGCGCGACCTGTCCCGCAGGTTCGCGGGCGCAGGCTCCAGGCCGACCCCTGCGGGGCCATCGCCAGCACCATTGGCGCCGTGGCACACCGAGCAATGCTGGGCGTACAACGGCGCACCGCGCACGGGGTCAGGGGTAATGATCGGCGCCTGGCTGACCTCGTAGGCCACTGCCAGCTTCGCACCCAGTTGCCGCGCCTGGCGGGCGACACTGGCACCGTCCTGGCGCTCGGCGACCGCCTTGTTCAGTGCCAGCACGCCCTGCTCCAGCTCCGCCTTCTGCGGCTTGGCCGGCAGCGCGGCGATAGAGGCTTGCAGCGCTCGCAGGAACTCAAGCTGCTCCTGGTACTCGGCGCTATCAATCACCTTGCCTGCCTCGACCGTCGCCGGGTAGTCGGCGCCAATGTAGTCAAGTACATGCAGGGCTTGGGGAGCACCGTCCACGGTGTCGGCCAGCAGATTGAAGCTGCACAGCGTTAACCACGGGAGCACCAGCCAGGCCAGAAAACGGGACGGGGCAGTCATGAATGAATCTCAATTGGAAATACGAAGTTACACATTGTTCACTTCGAATGAGTTTCATTCAAGCTTTGTCGTGCTGTGTGCGATTTTATCCCGCGCAGAAATGAAAAAGGCGACCCCTCGGGGTCGCCTTGCCAGGTGGCGGAAGGCCTACACCACGGCTTTACGCAGGGTCGCCATAAACGCTGCGGCACCGATGAACAAACCGGCAAAGGTACGGTTCATGCGCTTCTGTTGTTTAGGCGTACGCAGCAGGCGCAGCACCTTGGACGCGAGGCCGGTGTAGCCGGCCATCACCACCAGGTCAACGCAGATCATCGTCGCACCCAGGATCAGGTACTGCGCCACGAGCGGGGCGTGCGGGTCGATGAACTGTGGCAGTACCGCCAGCATGAACACCAGCGCCTTGGGGTTGCTGATGTTGACCAGGAAACCGCGAAACACCAGCGCCAGGGGCTTGCCGATCGGGCGGACTGCCGCCTCATCGTTCAGGTCGCTGGGCAGCGCTTGCCATTGCTTGACGGCGAGAAACACCAGGTAGGCCACACCAAACCATTTGATCGCATAAAACGCAGTGGCTGAGGTCGCCAGGATCGCCCCGACCCCGGCCGCGACGATCGCGATCTGCAAGGCCAGGCCCAGTTGCAGGCCCAGGGCATTCCAGTAACCGCGCCAGAACCCGTAGCGCAAACCGCTGGACATCGACGCGATAGCGCCAGCGCCCGGAGAAAGACTGATTACCCAGCACGCGGCAAAAAACGCCAGCCATGTTTCTAGCACCATCGCACACCTCGACTCAAACGCTTGTCAGGCGTCTAAGCTAATGCGCCAGCCGGTGAATGACTATCGATTTTTTGTAGAAAGTGGCCGCTGCCGACCAGCGTGTCCGGCTATTTTTCAAAGCCGCTGGAAGGCAGTACGTCGCTACCGCGCCAGCGGCGCACCGAGCGCTGGAAGAACAGGCTGTTGGGCACTTGCACCATGGCGCTGCCGGTGCCCAGTTCCTCGGCCTCGATCAACGTGGTGTACAGCAAGTTGATCGCCACCACCCGCCCCTTGATGCCGGGCTTGTCCGTGGTATCCACCAGTTCGACCACATCACCCAGGCGAAACGGCCCGACGGTGAAGATCAGGATCGCGCACAGCAGGTTCGACAGCACACTCCACATGGCGAAGAACGCCACCGCGGCGACCGCGACAAACCCGGACAGCGCGGTCCACAGCACCGTGGCGGAAACCCCCAGCCGTTCGAGGACAAAGATCAACGCACTGCCCATGATCAGCCAGCGCAGGCCGCCGCGCAGCGGCATCAGCAACTGCGGCGGAAACGGGTAGCGCTCACCCAGACGGGTCAGGCCCTTCGCCACGAAGCGCTGCGTCAGGTAGCCCGCCAACAGGATCAGCAGGATCTGCACGCCGAGCCAGATCGGCTCGACCCACACTGCCGGCAATGGCAGCTTGAAGGCTTCCATCACGACAACGCCTCCAGCTCCGCCTGCATGCCCTCCAGCAGCTCCAGGGCTTCCATCCAGGCCTCTTCGAGCTCGGCTTCACGGACTTTCAATTTGGCCTGTTCGGCCAGCAGGTCACGCAATTCGTTCTTGCGCGCCGGCTCGTAGATGTCGCTGTCGCCCAGACTGGTGTCGACCTTCGCCAGCTTCTCGTGAAGCTTGCCCAGTTCGGCTTCCAGCTTGTCGGCTTCGCGCTTGTGCGGTGCCAGTTGCTGACGCAACGCCGCGGCGGCCTGGCGCTGGGCCTTCTTGTCGGTCTTGTCCGGGTTGACCGGGGTGTTGCTCACCGGCGCGTTGCGCTGGCGATACTCGACCAGCCAGCGGGCGTAGTCTTCCAGGTCGCCGTCGAACTCCTCGACCTTGCCATCGGCCACCAGGAAAAAGTTGTCGGTGGTGCTTTTGAGCAGGTGACGGTCGTGGGAGACCACCAGTACCGCGCCACTGAATTCCTGCAGGGCCATGGTCAGCGCCAGGCGCATTTCCAGGTCCAGGTGGTTGGTGGGTTCGTCGAGCAGCAGCAGGTTCGGCCGCTCCCAGGCGATCAAGGCCAGCGCCAGGCGAGCCTTTTCACCGCCGGAGAAGTTCAGCACCGGCTCGTCGATCCGTGCACCACGGAAGTCGAAGCCACCGAGGAAGTCGCGCAGGGTCTGCTCACGCTCGGTCGGCGCCAGGCGTTGCAAGTGCAGCAACGGGCTGGCCTTGGCATCCAGCGAGTCCAGTTGATGCTGGGCAAAGTAACCCACCACCGTGTTCTCGCCACGGGTCAGGCGGCCCGCCAGGGGCTCGAGCTCACCGGCAAGGTTTTTGATCAGGGTCGACTTGCCGGCACCGTTGGGGCCGAGCAGGCCGATCCGGGCGCCGGGGGTCAGTTGCAGCTTGACCTTCTCCAGGATGGTCTTGTCGCCATACCCCAGGCGGGCGTCGGACAGGTCGATCAGCGGGCTGGAGATTTTTGTCGATTCGCGGAACACGAAGTCGAACGGCGAATCGACGTGGGCCGCGGACAACTCTTCCATCCGCTCCAGCGCCTTGATCCGGCTCTGGGCCTGACGGGCCTTGGTGGCCTGGGCCTTGAAACGGGCGATGTAGCTTTCCATGTGCGCCCGTTGCGCCTGCTGCTTCTCGTAGGCCTGTTGCTGCTGGGCCAGACGCTCGGCACGGGCCCGTTCGAACGCGGTGTAGCCACCGCGGTACAGGGTGATCTTGCGCTGATCGACGTGGGCCACGTGATCGACCACTGCATCGAGGAAGTCACGGTCGTGGGAAATCAGCAGCAGAGTGCCGGGGTAGCTCTTGAGCCACTCTTCGAGCCAGATGATGGCGTCGAGGTCCAAGTGGTTGGTCGGCTCATCGAGCAGCAACAGGTCCGATGGACACATCAATGCCTGCGCCAGGTTCAGACGCATCCGCCAGCCACCGGAGAAATCTCCGACCTGACGGTCCATCTGCTCGTTGGTGAACCCCAGCCCGGCGAGCAATTTGCGCGCACGGGCGTCGGCGGTATAGCCATCGGCGCTGTCGAGCTCCGAATGCAGGCGCGCCAGGGCGGCACCATCATGGGCCGCTTCGGCTGTCGCAAGGTCGCGTTGGACCTCGCGCAGACGCAGGTCGCCATCGAGCACGTAGTCGACCGCCAGGCGTTCGAGTGTCTCGATTTCCTGGCGCATGTGGGCGATACGCCAATCGGCCGGCAGGAAGCAGTCACCCGAGTCCGGGTGCAGTTCACCCCGGATCAAGGCGAACAGGCTCGATTTGCCGGCGCCGTTGGCACCGATGAGGCCGGCTTTGTGGCCGGCGTGCAGGGTCAGCTCGGCGTCTTCTAGCAGACGTTGCGGGCCACGCTGTAAAGTCAGGTTCTGAAGTCGAATCATAATGGCGGCGGAGTCTACCAGCTTCGCTCGCAACTAGCGCGAGTAGCACTATGCCCTCTGACCTATGGAGCTTTTCCCTCGACACCTATGCACGGCCAGGCGTGGAAGACGCGTGCCTGCGATTGCAAGGCGCCGGGGCCAACGTCTGCCTGCTGCTCTGCGCAGCCTGGCTCGGTGCGCGGGGTGTTGCCTGTAGCCAACAGCGCCTGCAAGCCCTTTCGCAAGTCGCCTTGCCCTGGTCCCGCGACGTGGTGGAGCCCCTTCGGCAATTGCGCACGTTGTGGAAGACCGCCGCCGCCGCGGACCCACAGCTCGCGACTCTGCGCACGCAGGTCAAGGCACTGGAGCTTGCAGCCGAGCGGCAACTATTGGAGCGTCTGGAAAGTTCGGCACAGGACTGGCCGGTCGCTCAAGCGATCGACTTGACCGCGTGGCTGGAAGGTTTGGCGACGGACGCCGCCAACCTTGATCGCGACGCGCTGCAGCAGCTGCGCGTCGCGTTGACCTCGGCTTAGGAAGCGCTGGTCGGGGTGGTGGTGCTGTTGGTGGCGGCTGGCGCGGTGCTGGTCACTGCGGCCGGTGCTGGTGCAGCAGCTGGTGCAGGGGTCGCAGGCTTGGCAGCCACGGCAGCGGGGGCCGGTTTGGCAGCAGCCGGTTTCGCAGCGACCGGTTTTTTCACCGCAGGTTTGGCGACGGGTTTGGCCGCTGCTGGCTTGGCGGCAGGTTTCGCAACGCTGGCTGCCGCGGGTTTTGCTGCAGGTTTGGCAGGTGCCTTGGCAGCTGGTTTAGCAGCCGGCTTGGCAGCAGGTTTAGCGGCAACCGGTTTGGCGGCTGGCTTGACGGCCGGTTTGGCGGCTGCGGTTTTCGCTACTGGCTTGGCAGCCGGTTTGGCGGCGGCTGGTTTGGCTACTGGCTTGGCTACTGGCTTGGCTGCTGGTTTGGCCACTGGCTTGGCTGCTGGTTTGGCGGCTGCGGTTTTAGCCACTGGCTTGGCCGCTGGTTTGGCCGCTGCAGTTTTAGCCGGGGCCTTGGCTGCAGGCTTGGCTGCTGCAGTTTTAGTCGCAGCCTTGGTCGCTGCCGGTTTGGCCGCAGGTTTTTTTGCCGCAGGTGCTGGCTTGGCCGAACGCTGGGTCAGGACCTTGCCAACGGCCTCTTTCACCCGGCCCACACCCTGGGCCAGTTTCAGGCTTTCCTGGGCATCGCGCTTGAGATTGAGGATGTAGTTGCGCGTCTCGGATTGACGGTCCTTGAGCGCGTCGAGCAGGTCTTCAAGTTCCTTGACCGCACCCTTGGCCTTGGCCTGTGCCTTGGCTTTGCCGGCCGCCGCAGCGTCCTGCAATTTGGTGCGCGACTTGTGCAGTTTTTCCTGAGCTTTTCCGCGTTGCTTTTCCAGCTTGGCGAGCAGTTTTTCAGCATCAGCCAAGGCTTGCGAACAAGCAGTTTCCAAATGTTCGAGCAGGCTGCCCGAAAGCTGTTGGAGTAAGTGCAACGGAGTATTTACAGGCTTCTTATTGGCCGACATGGTTTACCTCCTGGCTGACGTGAGTGCGGCTCATACTAGACCTCTGCTGCTACCGCCGCTAGGTCATGTTGACAGTATCGATTGCCTTGGGTTGCACGGAACTGAAAATGTTCCGCCTGCACCACAAAGCAGTTCACCGTCCGACGTATTCTCACTGGCATAATCCTGAGCATTCCACGCTGGAGAGTGCTCATGTCGCGTCTGCTTTTTTTACCCCTGTGCCTGATCTTTTCAATGGCTCAGGCTGCTGAAAAAAAACCCGGAAATGAGGCTCATGATCTCGCCTACAGTCTCGGCGCGAGCCTGGGTGAACGCCTGCGCCAGGAGGCTCCCGACCTGCAGATCCAGGCCTTGGTCGATGGGTTGCAACAGGCCTATCAAGGCAAGCCGCTGGCGCTGGACGACCAGCAGATCGAGCGAATCCTGGCCGAGCACGAAGCACGAATGAGCGAGCAGCCGGGCGTACCGCAAAGTGAAGTTGCCCTGCAAGCCGAGCAGCGTTTTCTGGCCAGCGAAAAGGCCCGACCGGGAGTACGCGAACTGGCGGACGGCATTCTGCTGACCGAGCAAGTTGCCGGTAACGGCGTCAAGGCCGGCCCCCACGGCAAGGTCCAGGTTCGCTACGTTGGCAAGCTACCCGACGGCACGGTGTTCGATCAGAGCGAGCAGCCACAATGGTTCAGTCTCGACAGTGTGATCCGTGGTTGGCACACGGCTCTGCAGCAGATGCCGGTGGGCGCGAAATGGCGTTTGGTGATTCCTTCGGCACAAGCCTATGGTGCCGACGGCGCCGCAGATCTGATCGCTCCGTTTACACCCTTGGTATTTGAAGTGGAGCTGCTGGGCGCCTCCGGCTGATCAATCCGCGAAAACGAAAAACGGCGCGCCATGCGCACCGTTTTCAGATTGCCAACCGATCAAGGCTCAGGCTTGTGCCGGAGCCTCTTCCTTGTGGGCGGTATGCAGCACTTCGATCAGGCAGTCTTCCAGTTCGAAGCGCTCGTGGAGCAAGCCCCCCAACTCCTTGAACTTCTCGGCAACACACTTGCCAGCATCACACAGATCGTTGAACGCCAGCAGCTTTTCAGTGATGACGTCGATGCGTGGGTAGAGGGTTTCAGCCAACTCCAGCCCGCGTTTGTCGCCAAACGCCTTGGCCTCGCCGGTGAGCTGTTCGTAGATTTCGAAGTGGCCGGCAGAGACGTAGTCGACCAGGATTGCGCAAAACTCCTGCAAGGGCTGTCGATTGTCGCCCAGCGCCTCGGGCTTGGCGCCGAGAGCATCATAGGCCCGAACCAGCTCGTGACGCTCCTGCAACCAGCGATCGATCAGCAGGTGCACTCCACCCCAGCGTTCCTGAGCATTCTGACAACTTTCGAGCATGGTGATCTCTCTTCCCTTTTGGGTAATGCCACCCGCGCTGGCCGCAAGACTTGAGGATCAAGGTTCGGCCAGGCAAGGCACCATCGAGCAACATGAATCCAATGACACGTGCGGGCCAGATTATGCTCGCACGCCAACTGCTTCAAGGTACGCAGGAGATAAAGTTCATACAAGTGTTTAATCCGTTGTCCAGCTCGGGTGCGACGACTCGCCGCTGGACGGTCGCTGACGAGCGTACCAGACCAGTCGCAGGGTTTGGTAGGCGGCGAGAATCAGCACAGCGACAAAAAACATCAGGCTCCACTCAGCGATGCTCAGGTCGAACAGTGACCAGGAAATATGCGCACAATCGACAGTGCCATCGAACATTCGCTTGAGCAGGCACAACAACGGAGTGTCGGAAGAATAGGCCAGGGCTTCGGGCGAACAGGCCACCAATTGCTCGACCGGGTCACTCTGCAACAGCACCTGGCGCCACGCAATGGCCGTGCCCGCACCGGCACAGGCAAGCCCCGCCAGCCAGTACAGGACGCTGCCCAGGCGACGGGGGCCGTGCAATGCAGCGCTCATGCAGACCAGCGTGAACAGCAGCAGGCAGACCCGTTGCAGCATGCAAAGGCCACAAGGCTCGAGCCCGATGGCGTACTCCAGATAATACGAAGCGCCCAAGGCCATGGCACCAGCAAGGAACGCCATGAAGAACAAGGAGCGTGAGCAGGCCAAAGGCATGGCATATCCGTAGAAGAAGGGACAGGCCATTACGGTAGAGGAAAGCGCTGAGGCCTTTCAAGGCGGGGCTGCGCGGAGACTTCGACAAGTACGTAGGGAAACGCCGACAAATGTGAAAGGACCCCGTGTAGCCCACTGTAAGACTGCGCCTACAGCGTGAGGATCAACACGTAGCCCGGCCTTCGTGACGCGGCAGGTCCGCCCTTCTGGACGGCCCTGCCTGATCCCATCCTACACTCGAACGGGAACCGGTAACGGTGAAGCCAGCAGGCGCTCATCCAGCAGCCCAAGCCCTTCCTGGAAGAGTTGATTGCTGCGGTCGGTATCACCCAGTTGTGCCAGCAGCCGCGCCAGCTCGGCACAGGCTTCCGGATTGCGCTGCAAGCGCAGGCTGCTTTCCAGATAGTCCCGCGCCTTGCCCCACAGGCTGGTCTGCAGGCACAAGCGGCCGAGGGTCAGCAACAGGCTTGGGTCGTTGGGGTGCTGCTTCAGCCAGCCCTCGGCGGTCTGCAACTGGCGCGCCGGATCGCTGCCGCGCAGCAACCCGTACAGGCGCGCCAGGTGGCTGTCGTATTGACGCTTGAGGGCGGCCCGCAGGACCTCTTCAGCCTCGACCTCGGCGCCCAGCTGACGCAACTGCTCGGCATAGGCCAGCACCAGTTGTGGCTCCTGGCGCTGGGCCGAAGTCAGCTGTTGCCAGGCGCGATTGAGCGATTGCAGGCCCACGGTCCCACCCTCGTCCTGGCGCGCTGCCAGGGTCAGGTTTTCCCCCCAGGCCCGACGTTCCAGCTCAGCCAGCTCACTGGCCGGCAAAGCCTTGTCCTTGCGCAGCTCGGGCAACAGGCGGATCACCGAGGACCAGTCGCCCCGTTGCTGATACAGACGCTGCAACTGGCGCAACACTTGAACACTGTGGGGATGACGTTCGTGCATGGCCAGCAGCGTGGACAGGGCGCCGTCGGTATCGCCACGGTCGGTCTGCAGTTGCGCATGGCTCAAGGCAATCGCCAGCTCGGCCTGGGGCTGACGCTCCAGGGCACGCTCCAGCAGGTTGTCGCTTTCTTCATAGCGCCCCTGCTCATTGGCTGCCCGGGCAGCGCCCAGGTAGTAGAGCAGCGGCTGGCGCTCGGCCTCGGCAGCGCGTTGCAGGTGGCGCTGGGCGCTGGCCCAGCGGCCTTCGGCGAGGTCCAGCTGACCGTGCTCGATCGCCACCTGGACCCGCCGGCTGCGGTTGCGGTTCGACCAGGGATTGACCACACCACTGGAGACCGCCACCAACTCGACCAGGGCCTTGACTCCCCACAGCACCAGCCAGATCAGCGCAACCAGCAGCAAGGTCGCCCACAGGCTCGACTCATAACGGAAGGTCTTGTAGGCGATCAGTACGTACCCAGAGTGCTGGGCAATCGCCAGCCCCAACGCACCAGCGGCGGCGATCACCAGGAACACAATCACATAGAGACGTTTCATGGACTGGTCTCCGGCGTCGTGCCCTCGACGGCCTTGGCCGCAGGCTTGACCGACTCCTCGGCATTCACGTTACGCCGCTCCAGATAACCCTGGACCGCGCTCAAGGTGGTCGCCAGGTCAGGGGTCATTACCGTGACCGGCTGCTTGCTCAGTTCGTTGAGCTGCTCAAGCATCACCTGGCTTTGCGGGTTGTCCTGATTGAAACTGCCTTTGAGCACATCCCGCGCCTCGGTCAGCGCCTGGCTGTAGACCGGTGCCTGACCGTTAAGCGCGGCCCATTGCGCCTGCTCGATCGCCAGGCTCAAGGCCAGGCGGACCTGGGTCAGGCTCTGGCCGGCGAGCAACGGACGGATGTTTTTGTCGGCATTGAAATCGATGCGGATGTAGCGCGATATCTGGTCCCACCATTGCGCCCAGCGACTGGCCCCGTCGCCATCGGCGGTCAGGCCCAGCAGCGAGTCGCCGCGGTCGTGGTACTCGGGCGCCAGCTCGGTGAGTTCGGTGACCTGGTCACGCAAGGCGCCCAGCTTCAGGAACAACCCGGTGCGGTCCGGCTGCTCGGTGCTGCGCAACGCTGCCAGGCTCTTGGCGAGCTGCTCGCGAGCGGCAAAGGCACCCGGGTCATTCTGCTCACGGAGAATTTCGTCAGCACCCTGGACCAATGCCCGGGCGCTGCTGATGTCTTGCAGAGCGGAGAGGCGCAGGCTGGCCAGGCGCAGCAAATGTTCGGCCTCAGCCAAACGCCAATCCTTGCGGCTGGCCCCCAGCACGGTTTCCAGGCGCTGGTTCAAGCGCTGCTGGTCGCCCTGCAACTGGGCGACCAGACGCTGCCGGGCGTCCAGCTCGTCGGCACCCGGCAATTGCTCCAGGCGTGCCGTCAGGCGTTGCTCATTGAGCTTGAGGCCTTGCGCCTGGTCGCTCAGCGCCTGCATTTGCGCCATTTGTTGCTGGGTGTTGGCCTGCAGGCTGCGCATCTGCCAGACGCCCCAGCCGCCAACGGCCACGCCCGCGGCGCCCACCAACAACGCCAGAATCGCCAGTCCGTTACCCCGGCGTGGCTCTGGGCTGTTCACAGTTTCAACCGGCGCATCGAGCGCGGGCTGGACGTCATCTTTAGGCAAGGCTGTTTCGCTCACGTATCCATCCTTTGCATTAGAGAACGGGTCGGGTTGCTCCCAACGCCGTTAGCAAGGCCGTGGCACTGGCACCACGACAATCCACAACTGTTCGGGCGCCCGCTGCCCGTGCCATTTCGGCGACACGCGGGCTCGGCACAAACAAGGGCAACTGCGCCAACGCCGGCCAGGCATCACCGGCCATTTGGTGCAGGTGCGCAAAACCCTGTCCACTGCTGACCACCAGGCCGTTCAAGCGTTCCGCTCGAATCAGTTCCGGCAAGGTCGCCTCGGCGTACTGCGGCAAGTCGCGACGGTACACCTCCAAGTAATCGACACTAGCACCTTGCTCGCGCAAACGCTCAGCCAGCAGCTCACGCCCACCCTCACCGCGCAGGATCAACACGCGCCCTGCGGGCCGCGCGATCGCCTCACGCAACTGCCTGACCTGCAGCAACGCTTCGCTGTCATCGCCTTCCAGCGGAAAGCTGACGTCCAGGCCGTGTGCCTGCAGAACCTGCGCCGTCGCCGCGCCGACGCTGAACCACGACACGCGTGGTAACGGCGACCAGCGTTGCTCGAGCAGGGCCAGGCCCATTCTGGCTGCCGGCTTGCTGACCACTATGACCGCGCAGTAACGGTCGAAACCGTCGATCACCGCACGCATTGTGTCAGTCAATGCCAGGGGAGCCATTTCCAAAAGCGGCAAGCTGCTGCTGAAAATCCCCTGTTCGGCCAGCAAGCTCGCCAGTGCCGCCGAATCCTCAGCCGGACGCGTCAGCAGCAGGCGCCAGCCAGTCACTCGTGACCTGCCTCACCGTAGACCGCCTTCAGAATGTCATCGGCACCCTGGCGCAGAAGGTCTTCGGCTACTTGCACACCCAAGGCCTGGGCAGCGGCGCGTGGCGCACGGGCCTCAGCGCTGAGCAACAAGCCACCGTTCGGATCGCCGACCAGGCCACGCAACCAGAGCTGCTCGCCTTCAAGCACGGCGTAACAGGCGATCGGCACCTGGCAACCACCATTGAGGTGCTTGTTCAGAGCGCGCTCGGCAGTGACCCGGGTGGCGGTGTCTTGGTGATGCAGAGGCGCCAGCAGCGCGTGGATTTCGCTGTCGGCGCTGCGGCATTCAATGCCCACGGCGCCCTGGCCACCGGCCGGCAGGCTGTCGTCGACGCTGATCGAGTCGCTGATGCGGTGTTCGAAGCCTAGGCGAATCAGGCCAGCTGCGGCGAGGATGATCGCGTCGTACTCGCCGGCATCGAGCTTGGCCAGGCGAGTGTTGACGTTGCCACGCAGGAAGCGGATCTGCAGGTCAGGGCGACGGGTCAGCAGTTGAGCCTGGCGACGCAGGCTCGAAGTGCCGACCACACTGCCCGGGGGCAATGCGTCGAGGCTGGCGTAGGTGTTGGAGACAAAGGCATCGCGCGGGTCTTCGCGCTCACAGATGCAGTACAGGCCCAGGCCTTCGGGGAAGTCCATGGGCACGTCTTTCATCGAGTGCACGGCAATATCGGCTTCGTTTTCGAGCAGCGCGGTTTCCAGCTCCTTGACGAACAGGCCCTTGCCTCCGATCTTCGACAGGGGCGAATCAAGCAGCTTGTCGCCGCGACTGACCATGGGCACCAGCGTCACGACCAGGCCGGGATGAGCCTGCTCCAGACGAGCTTTGACGTATTCGGCCTGCCACAAGGCCAGGGCACTTTTGCGGGTAGCGATGCGGATTTCGCGAGGGGACATGGATCAATCCGTACTGAATAGATACGGCGGATAATAACAGCTCAGCCAAATTCGCTTTGACTTGTATCAGAAACAGCGCGGCCTCCCTGGCCTCGCTTGCCCGCGAAAGGGCCGCGCAATCGTTGCACCGCAGCCTTCTACAGCTGTTGCATCATCTTGCGTACACCGGCGACATGGCGCCGGCTGACAATCAGCGCATCGCCGTTGAGACCTTTGAGAAACAGCTGGAAATGTCCCAGTGGCGTGCGTTGCAGGCGCTCGATCCGCTCGCGGGCCACCAGCGCATTGCGGTGGATACGAACAAAACGGTCGCCAAATTCGTCTTCGAGGGCCTTGAGCGGCTCATCCAGCAGCACTTCGCCGCCCTCGTGACGCAAGGTCACGTATTTGTGGTCGGCGATGAAATAGACCACTTGCCCCAGCGGGATCAGTTCGATGCCTTTGCGGGTGCGGGCGCTGATATGGCTGCGTGGCCCGCTGCCGCTTTCGGCCGCAGGACGGGTCAGGGCCGCGAGCTGTACCCGGTTGGGTCGCTCGGCCTTTTTCAGGGCGTCGAGCAGTTGCTCCGAACGCACCGGCTTGAGCAGGTAACCCACGGCGCTGGCTTGCAGGGCTTCAGTGGCAAATTCATCCTGGGCTGCGCAGAACACCACCGCGGGTGGGGTTTCACGCTCGCACAAGCGGGCTGCGACTTGCAGCCCATCAAGGCCGGGCATGCGGATATCGAGCAGCACGATGTCGGGTTTCAGGCTGTCGATCAGGGTCAACGCCTCATCGCCATTGGTGGCGCTGGGCTCCAGGACACTGTATCCCTCGAGTTCGCCGACCATACGGCTCAGGCGCTCGCGGGCTAGGGGTTCGTCATCAACGATCAGGACATTCATATTGCGCTGGATTCCTGCGTGAGTCTCGCACAAGGATAGCGTAGACAGGTGAAGTGACATCCGTCACCGCGATCCACGCTAAGACTAGCGCGAGCGCCAAAAAGTGCCGCACGTCGGACAGCAATATTTATCGGTGCCGGTGCAGCCGCGTTCAAAATCAGTCCTGGCCAGGCATCACCGCGGGGAATGTTGGTAGCCAATATGAACACCCCGCTCGTTGGTTTTCGGCCTGGCGTCTGAGCGCTGCGCGCATCGTTCGCGCGGCTCCTAACGTGCAACTGTAGACGCTCGCCGTGCCAAAAGTGGGCAATTGACAAATATCGTTGCGCATTCGTGGCGGCGACCTCTTGAGTATGGCCCCCCATCAGGAAAAAACGTATCGACCAGCGTCACCGACACGATTGGCAACCCTGTTATTATCCGCCGCAGGTTTTTACGCCATCTTCCTTCAGCCGATCACGAGCGAATTCATGAGCACTGACAAGACCAATCAGTCCTGGGGCGGCCGCTTCAGTGAACCCGTCGACGCCTTCGTCGCCCGCTTCACCGCCTCCGTCACTTTCGACCAGCGCCTGTATCGCCACGACATCATGGGCTCCGTCGCCCACGCCACCATGCTGGCCAAGGTGGGCGTGCTGACCGACGCCGAACGCGACAGCATCATCGACGGCCTGCGCACCATCCAGGGTGAAATCGAGGCCGGCACCTTCGACTGGCGCATCGACCTCGAAGACGTGCACATGAACATCGAGGCGCGTCTGACCGACCGCATCGGCGTCACCGGCAAAAAGCTGCACACCGGGCGCAGCCGTAACGACCAGGTGGCGACCGATATTCGCCTGTGGCTACGGGACGAGATCGACCTGATCCTGGCTGAAATCACCCGCCTGCAAAAAGGCCTGCTGGAGCAGGCCGAGCGCGAAGCCGAGACCATCATGCCGGGCTTCACGCACCTGCAGACCGCCCAGCCAGTGACCTTCGGGCATCACTTGCTGGCCTGGTTCGAAATGCTCAGCCGTGACTACGAGCGCCTGGTCGACTGCCGCAAGCGCACCAACCGCATGCCCCTGGGCAGCGCCGCGCTGGCGGGCACCACCTACCCGATCGACCGTGAACTGACCGCACAGTTGCTGGGCTTCGACGCCGTAGGCGGCAACTCGCTGGACAACGTGTCGGATCGCGACTTCGCCATCGAATTCTGCGCCGCCGCAAGCATCGCCATGATGCACTTGTCGCGCTTCTCCGAAGAGCTGGTGCTGTGGACCAGTGCACAATTCCAGTTCATCGATCTGCCGGACCGCTTCTGCACCGGCAGCTCGATCATGCCGCAAAAGAAAAACCCCGACGTTCCGGAACTGGTGCGCGGCAAGAGCGGCCGGGTGTTCGGCGCGCTGATGGGCCTGTTGACCCTGATGAAAGGCCAGCCCCTGGCCTACAACAAGGACAACCAGGAAGACAAGGAACCGCTGTTCGACGCTGCCGACACCCTGCGCGACTCGCTGCGGGCCTTTGCCGACATGATCCCGGCGATCAAGCCAAAACACGCCATCATGCGTGAAGCGGCCCTGCGTGGCTTCTCCACCGCGACAGACCTCGCCGACTACCTGGTCCGCCGCGGCCTGCCGTTCCGTGACTGCCACGAAATCGTCGGCCACGCCGTGAAGTACGGCGTGGAAAGTGGCAAGGACCTGGCGGAAATGAGCCTGGAAGAACTGCGCAAGTTCAGCGACCAGATCGAGCAGGACGTGTTTGCCGTGCTGACCCTGGAAGGTTCGGTCAATGCCCGTAACCACATTGGCGGCACTGCACCGGCTCAGGTGAAGGCGGCGGTGGTTCGCGGCCAGGCGCTGCTGGCCAGCCGTTAAACGCTGAAAGCTTCGCTGGCGGCCGCTTGCGGCTCGCCAGCGAAAGCTCTACTTCCTTGAGGCGATCATCGCCAAAAATGCAGGCATCCCTGCCTCTTTGTCGGCATTGATGCGCTGCGCAATCGGCGTTTCCTGCAAGCGCTCCAGCAATGCCCTGGCCGCCGGCAGCTCTGCCAACAGGTCCAGCTCGAACAGTTTTTTACCCACCGCACAGGCCAGGCTGACGCTGTACAGGAAGTACAGATCGGCGATGCTCAGGCTGTCCCCCGCCACGTAGGGGGCAAACTTGCCATGCCGCCCCAGGGACGCAATACCCAGCAGCAACTCGCCCTTGGCTTTTTCCTTGATCGCGTCGGGTACCGACATGCCAAAAAACGCCTCGGCGAAACACGCGCGGGCGGGCAGTTCGATGTACAGCTCGATTTCCTTGGCCAGTGCCAGCACCTGAGCCCGCTCGAACGGTGCCTTGGGCAGCAGCGCAGGGCCAGCCTGGGTGTCTTCAAGGTACTGCAGGATCACACTCGTCTCATTGACAAACCCCTGCTCGACCTCCAACACCGGGACTTTGCCGCGCGGGCTGATCGCCAACGCCTCCGGGCTTTGGCCGGCATAAAAGGCGACCTCCTCGAACGCCAGGCCCTTCTCCAGCAAGGCGTGCTTGACCATGTTGTAGTAATTACTGACGGAAAAACCATAAAGCTTGAGCATCACAAAGCCTCCAGGCCGTGCAGGGGGTTGGCAGCGACTGTTATAGATCCTCGGGCGCACTCTCGCCAGCAGCATCACGGCGCTGAATGCAGGTAAACTGCAGGCCTTACCTTGAGGAGCCTGCCATGAGCGAGCTGACCCCCGGCACCAATGCGAACGACGACATCGACGACGAAACGTTCGCCGAGAACACCCTGATCGAAGCCATCGAAAACCAGATCGAAAGCGATAACCCGCCTGCGGCCAAAGCCACCTTCAACAAACTGACCCTGGTGGGTTACGAGCGCGAGGAAATCCTCAACCTGATGGCCCACGTGCTGGCGGTGGAAATCGACGCGATCCTCGAAGAAGACCGCGCGTTCGACACCCAGTGGTACGAAGCCGCCCTGCGCGCCCTGCCCGAGCTGCCACCGGAAAAGAAATAAGAATCACCCCAGCGGGCGAAAAGCCCGCAGCCAACACTGGACAGCTCGCCCGAGTGCGTTCACCTTAGGGGCGCTACAGTCATATTCCTAGAAAGTCTGGAGTCCTTATGTCGCTTACCCCTGAGCTGGTTGCCGAACTGGAAATCCTTGCACTCTTCAACCTGGACAGTTCCCAGGAAGGTTTGAAAATTCATCAGACCGCTGCCCCGAAAGCTATTGCTGCCGCACAACGCCTGTTCGAAAAAGAATTGATCGATCAACCCGACGGCGGTTATCTGACCAGCCTGGGGCGTGACGCCGCGCAGAATGTGCAGACTCTACTGACCATCCTGTCCGTCGAAGAAACCGCATAACGACACCGGTATCGCCCACGGGAACCCCTGTATCGGGATTTCCGCGGGCAGACTGTCGCCAAGCGATAGAAATTTGGCGCCAGAAATCACTAATCAGCTTAAAAGTCCTGCGCGCGAGGCTGTAGACTGACTCCCGCCCTGAGACTTTCCCACGTTCGTTGACTGCGAGCCGGTTTGAGCTGACATGACCCGCACCCATGAAATCCGCCCCGACCTGGACGAGGGAATCGATCGCAAGGTTCTCAGTCAGTTGCGCGCACGCTTCCTCACGCTCAATGAAGGCCGCATGGCCCGGGCCATGGAAGGGTTATCGCCGCGCCAGCAAATGGTCCTCAAGCTGCTGCCGCTGTTTTTCCATGTCAATCATCCCCTGTTGCCGGGCTACGTCTCGGGCAGCACCCCTGCCGGAGTGGCGAACTTCGAACCTGACGCCGCCACCCTCGCGGAAGCGCAGCGCCTGACCCGATCCTTTTCCTACAAGGCCCGTCGCGGCAACTCACCACAGCCGATTCACGGCCTGTTCCTGATGGGCAGCCTCGGCACCCTGGCCCAGGCCGATCAGAGCGACATGGACCTGTGGATCTGCCACGCCCCGGACCTCAGTGCGGACGAGCTCGCCGAACTGGGCAAAAAATCTCAGTTGCTCGAAGCCTGGGCCGCCAGCCAGGGCGCCGAGGCCCATTGCTTTCTGATCGAGCCGCAGCGGTTTGTCCGCGGCGAGCGTGATAGCCAGCTCAGCTCCGAAGACTGCGGCACCACCCAGCACTACCTGCTGCTGGACGAGTTCTATCGCACCGCAATCTGGCTCGCCGGGCGCACGCCGATCTGGTGGCTGGTGCCGGTGTATGAAGAAGCCGGCTACGAGCTGTACACCCATACCCTGCTGTCCAAACGCTTTATTCGCGCCGACGAGACCCTTGATCTCGGTCACCTGACCCACATTCCGCCCGGCGAGTTCATCGGTGCCGGGCTCTGGCAATTGTTCAAAGGCATTGAGTCGCCCTACAAGTCGGTGCTCAAGCTGCTGCTGATCGAGGTCTACGCCAGCGAGCATCCGCAGGTCGAATGCCTGAGCCTGCGCTTCAAGCAGGCCGTGTTTGCCAACCGCCTGGAGCTGGACGAGCTCGACCCCTACATCATGGTGTACCGGCGCATCGAGCACTACCTGAGCGCCCGGGGCGAGACGGAGCGCCTGGAGCTGGTGCGTCGCGCCTTGTACCTCAAGGTCAACCGCAAACTCACCGGGGCCAACGCTCAACGCAACAGCCGCTGGCAGAATCAGCTCCTGCAGCGACTGGCCGAAGAGTGGCGCTGGGACCATCGACAGCTGGCACTGCTCGACAGCCGCAGCCAGTGGAAGGTCCGTCAGGTCAGCGCGGAGCGCCGGGCCCTGGTCAACGAGCTCAACTTCAGCTATCGCTTCCTCAGCCAGTTTGCCCGCACGGAACGCAGCGTCAGCCTGATCAACAAACGCGACCTCAATGTACTCGGCCGTCGGCTCTATGCGGCCTTCGAACGCAAGGCCGACAAGGTCGAGTTCATCAACCCGGGCATTGCCCCGGACCTGGCCGAAGACACCCTGACACTGGTGCACTCCACCAACAAAAAAGCCCCCGGGCAAACCCAATGGGGCCTGTACAACGGCAGCCTGGGCAACCTGGAGTGGGAGCACTTCGCGCCGCTCAAGCGCAGCAGCCAACTCTTGGAGTTGCTGACCTGGTGCCACCGTAACGGCGTGATCGACAGCAGCACGCGCCTGGCACTGCACCCGGGCAGCAGCGACCTGAGTGAGTTCGAGCTGTTCAACCTGCTGGGCAGCCTGCAACAGACCATCGCCCTGCCCCTGGCCAGCGTCGACGAGGAGCCACTGCTGCGTGCCAGCGAGCCGGTCGAAGTGCTGATCCTGGTGAACGTGGGCATCGACCCGCTCAAGCATCACCGCGACCTGAATATCCTGATGACCACCGAGCGCACCGACTCGCTGAGTTATGCCGGGGTCCGCGAAAACCTGGTACTGACCCTCGACCAGGTCACGCTCAACAGCTGGAATGAAGTGCTGGTCAATCGTCATGAGGGGCCCCATGCCCTGCTCGACTGCCTGCGCGACTACCTCAACCACCTGCCCCAAGGCCCCCGGCAACCGCACCTGCGGGTCCAGTGTTTCTGCCACAACCGCGCGCCGTTCATTGCCCGGCGCGTCGAAGAAATCTTCGACACCGCACAGCACCTGCTGCTGAGCGACCTCAACCAGCGCTACCTGATTCAGGTCCAGCAGCACTACCACGTGCTGGAGTTGGTGCCCGGACAGGTCCGGCATGTGGCCCTGGGCACCCTGCCCGCACTGCTCGACTACCTGGGCCAGGAGCAGAGCGCCTACAGCCCGCTGCACCTGGACCCGATGGCCCTGGAAGAACTCGACCTGGCGCTGATCCTGCCGATGGGCCAGCCCGGCTGTATTCAAGTGTTCTACCGCGTCGGCGACAGCGGGGCCGAGCTGTACGTGCTGGATGAGTTCAACGCCCTGTGGCACCAGCGCCAGCCCTATCACGATGACAGCAGCCTGCTGGTGCCCCTGCAGCGATTCGTGCAGTCGATCCTGTTCCGCCGCGATGCCATGCTGCCCATGGACGCCACGCAGCCGCTGCCGCAACTGGACATCCACTACTACCAGTTGCTGCCTGCGGGCACTGGGCGTGCGCGCCGGGTCGAGCCGCAGCCAGCACCGCAGATACCCGCCGACAGGCCGCGCTATGACGTGCAGGCGATTGTCGGCAAAGCTGCGCCGGGGAAGGTGCAGGTCACCCTGTATTGCAATCAACGGGAGTACAGCGAACTGGAGTACGGCGATCAGCTGTTTGCCGTGGTGGCGCGGGAGATCGTCGGGCAACGCCGGGAGTTGCAGCCCTATCGCTGCTACATCACCGACCTGGATCTGTCAGGGCTGCTGGGTGACAGCCCGGGCTCGAGCAATCTGTACCTGCGCTACAAGGCAGACCTGGAGCGCGCTTTGAACAAGGCGCTCGAACAGGTTTGAAGCCTTCTCAGAGGGAGAAATCGCCGCCATTGGCCGGCTGGTTTTCGACTTCGAGCAGGGTCAGCTTCAGGGTCTTGCCACTCGGCGCCGGCCAGTCGATGTGCTGGCCAACCTTCAGGCCCAGCAAGGCGCTGCCGACCGGTGCAAGAATGGAAATCTTGCCTTCGTCGGCATTCGCGTCCTTGGGATAGACCAGGGTCAGGTGATAGTCCTTGCCGCTGCTTTCTTCACGGCAATGAACACGCGAGTTCATGGTTACGACATCGGCAGGCACCTCATCGTGACCGACCAGAGTATCGGCGCGATCCAGTTCGGTTTGCAGCGCGATCACGCCCGGCAGCGTGTCATCCAGGCTGTCGATCAGGCGCTCCAGACGTTGTACGTCCAGACGGGTAAGAGTGATGGAAGGTACGGTCATGATTCAGGCAGACTCCTTTCTTCTGCACGAAAAAAGCAAAACCCCGCCATAAACAGGCGGGGTTTTCACGCGCCTCGATGGGTTGAGGCGTAACCGGACACTATCACAGCTCAAAAAATATACAAGCCGGTCGCGGCAGGTGTCGCCTACGGAGCGATGCGGGCACGGCGATTGTGCGCCTGGGCGCAAATCACCCGGCGTCGTTCATCGTCCGCCGAACGCCATTCACGAATGTCCTCGACATGGCGAAAACAGCCCTTGCAGACTTTCTCCTCGTCCAGCCGGCAGACATTGGTGCAGGGCGACGGCACGGCCGGGCTGACATTGCTGTACAGCGGCTTGGGCGCACGAACGGGGGCAGGTTCAGTCACGCTGTCAGAGACCTTCGAAGTCGAGCTCGGCGTCGGCTTGCTGCTTGACGATGCGCTCAAGCATTTCGCCCAGTTGCTCTTCGCTCTTGTCACACATCCAGCGCTCGCTTTCTTCGTCGTAGTCGAAGTGGAAACCGCCGGACACCGCTGCCAGCCACAACTGACGCAGTGGCTCCTGGCGGCTGAAGATCAACTGGCTGCCGCCTTCGAACTTGACGGTCAGGACCCCGGCCGAACTTTCCAGATCCACATCCAGGCCGCTGTCGTCGAAAATATCTTCCAGTGTCTGCTGGGTGGCATCGACCAGGTCGTGGAAACGGGCTTCAGTCAAACTCATTGCGGCAACCTCAAAAAGTGTCTACTTACGCTCAAGCGCCGCAAGATACGGACGCGCCCCGGCGATTGCAAAGGATACCGACCAAGCACCGGACAAGGTGGACCCATAAACGCCCACCACTGACTGCCCGATCGCAGGCGGCGGGCAAAGGCCCGCCGGACGGGTGGCCCGTCGCATAGGCAAGCTGCCGGGTGGCCGGTATACTCCGGCGCAATTAACGCATTCTCAAGGATTTCGCCATGAAGCGCCTGATCTCTTCCCTTGCTGCGCTCGCTTCGCTCGTCGCTTTTACCTGCCTGTTATCAGCCTGCGGTCAAAAAGGCCCGCTGTACCTGCCCGATGACAGCAAGCCTGCTGATGAACAGGCGAAATCGTCGCAGTCCAAAGCGCACGAACACAGCAACAGCAACAGCACCTACTAAGGGAACATCATGGACGCTTTTAACTACCGTGACGGTGAGCTGTTCGCGGAAGGTGTTGCCTTGTCCGCCATCGCCGAGCGCTTTGGCACCCCCACCTATGTCTACTCCCGTGCGCACATCGAAGCCCAGTACCTGGCGTATGCCGATGCCCTGGCAGGCACCCCGCACCTGGTCTGCTTCGCGGTCAAGGCCAACTCCAACCTGGGTGTACTGAATGTCCTGGCGCGCCTGGGCGCCGGTTTTGACATCGTCTCCCGTGGCGAGCTGGAACGGGTTCTGGCTGCAGGCGGCGCGGCCGACAAGATCGTGTTCTCCGGTGTTGGCAAGACCCGCGACGACATGCGCCGTGCTCTGGAAGTCGGCGTGCACTGCTTCAACGTCGAGTCCACCGATGAGCTGGAGCGCCTGCAAGTGGTGGCCGCCGAGTTGGGTGTGCGTGCACCGATCTCGCTGCGCGTGAACCCGGACGTCGATGCCGGCACCCACCCGTACATCTCCACCGGCCTCAAAGAAAACAAGTTCGGCATCGCTATCGCCGACGCCGAAGACGTCTATGTGCGCGCCGCCCAACTGCCGAACCTGGAAGTGGTCGGCGTCGATTGCCACATCGGTTCGCAACTGACCACCCTGCCCCCGTTCATTGATGCCCTCGACCGCCTGCTGGCGTTGATCGACCGCCTCAGCGATTGCGGGATCTACCTGCGCCACATCGATTTGGGGGGTGGCCTGGGTGTGCGTTATCGCGATGAAGAGCCACCGCTGGCGGCCGACTACATCAAGGCCGTGCGCGAGCGTATCGACGGTCGCGACCTGGCGCTGGTGTTCGAGCCAGGTCGCTTCATCGTCGCCAACGCCGGCGTGCTGCTGACCCAGGTCGAGTACCTCAAGCACACCGAACACAAGGATTTCGCCATCGTCGACGCGGCGATGAACGACCTGATCCGCCCGGCGCTGTACCAGGCCTGGATGGACGTCACGGCCGTGCGCCCACGCGACAACGCCGCCCGTGCCTACGACATCGTCGGCCCGATCTGCGAAACCGGTGACTTCCTGGCCAAGGATCGTCAACTGGCGCTGGAAGAAGGCGACCTGCTGGCGGTGCATTCGGCCGGTGCCTACGGGTTTGTCATGAGTTCCAACTACAACACCCGCGGCCGTTGCGCCGAAGTGCTGGTGGACGGTGACCAGGCATTTGAAGTGCGTCGCCGCGAGACGGTAGCCGAGTTGTTTGCTGGCGAAAGCCTGCTGCCGGAGTAACCCCATGCTGCTGCGTTTTACCAAGATGCACGGCCTGGGCAACGACTTCATGGTCCTCGACCTGGTCAGCCAGCACGCGCACATTCTGCCCAAGCACGCCAAACAATGGGGTGACCGACACACCGGTGTCGGCTTCGACCAGTTGTTGATCGTCGAAGCACCGAGCAACCCGGAGGTGGATTTCCGTTACCGGATCTTCAACTCCGATGGCTCTGAAGTGGAGCAATGCGGCAATGGCGCGCGTTGCTTCGCCCGTTTTGTGCTGGACAAGCGCCTGACGGCCAAGCGCCAGATCCGCGTCGAGACCAAGAGCGGCATTATCGAACTCGATATCCGCAATGACGGTCAGATCAGCGTCAACATGGGGGCACCGCGCCTGGTACCGGCGGACATCCCGTTCCAGGCCGACGTGCAAGCCAACAGCTACCCGGTCGAGGTCGACGGCCAGACCGTCGAGTTGGCCGCCGTGTCCATGGGCAACCCGCACGCCGTGCTGCGCGTGAACGACATCAACAACGCGCCGGTGCATGCACTGGGGCCGAAGATCGAACATCACCCGCGCTTTCCGGCACGGGTCAACGTCGGTTTCCTTCAGGTCATCGACCGCAATCGTGCGCAGCTGCGCGTCTGGGAACGGGGTGCCGGGGAAACCCAGGCCTGCGGTACCGGTGCCTGCGCCGCTGCAGTGGCCGCGATCAGCCAGGGGTGGATGGATTCGCCGCTATTGATCGACCTGCCCGGCGGGCGCTTGTCCATTGAATGGGCAGGCCCTGGCCAACCGGTGATGATGACCGGTCCGGCAGTGCGCGTATACGAAGGACAAGTGCGTCTTTGAGTGAGCCAAATCCATGACTGATCAGCCCAAGGTTCCAGCCCCGCAGCCCGACGAATGCCCTTCCGAGAGCCTGGAGGCGGCGGCAATTGCCGCGTACCTTGAGGCTCATCCGGATTTCTTCGTCGAACACGAGGACCTGCTCCCGGCCCTGCGCATACCGCACCAGCGTGGCGACACCATCTCGCTGGTCGAGCGGCAGATGAAAATCCTGCGCGAACGCAACATCGAGATGCGCCACCGCCTTTCGCAGTTGATGGATGTCGCCCGCGACAACGATCGGCTGTTCGACAAGACCCGCCGCCTGATCCTCGCCCTGATGGACGCCAACAGCCTGGATGACCTGGTCATCAGTGTCGAAGACAGCCTGCGCCAGGACTTCCAGGTGCCCTTTGTCAGCCTGATCCTGTTCAGCGACGAGCCCTTGCCGGTCGGCCGCTGGGTCAGCGATGCCGAAGCGCACAAGGCCATTGGCGGGCTGCTGTCCGAAGGCAAGAGCGTCAGCGGCACCCTGCGCGAGCATGAACTGGACTTCCTGTTTGGCGAAGAACAACGCCTGCAGATCGGCTCCACGGCCGTGGTCGCCATCAGTCACCAGGGCCTGCACGGTGTGCTGGCCATCGCCAGCCGTGACCCGCAGCACTACAAAAGCTCGGTAGGCACCCTGTTCCTCAGCTACATCGCCGAAGTCATGGGCCGCGTCTTGCCACGGGTCAACACCACCCTGCGCTCGGTACGCTGACCATGGAACGGCAACTGGACGCCTACTGCGAGCACTTGCGCAGTGAGCGTCAGGTGTCGCCACACACGCTTGAAGCCTACCGCCGCGACTTGAACAAGGTCCTGGCACACTGCGAGAAGCTGCACATCGCCAGCTGGAGCGCACTGGACATTCAGCGCCTGCGCGGCCTGGTCGCGCGCCTGCATGCCCAGGGCCAGTCATCGCGCAGCCTGGCGCGCCTGCTGTCGGCCGTGCGCGGGCTCTATCACTACCTGAACCGCGAAGGCCTGTGCGACCACGACCCGGCCAATGGCCTGGCCCCGCCCAAAGGCGAGCGCCGCCTGCCCAAGACCCTCGACACCGACCGCACACTGCAGCTGCTCGAAGGGGCGGTCGAGGACGACTTCCTGGCCCGTCGCGACCAGGCGATTCTCGAGCTGTTCTACTCCAGCGGCCTGCGCCTGTCGGAGCTCACCGGCCTGAACCTCGACCAGCTCGACCTCGCGGACGGCCTGGTGCAAGTGCTCGGTAAGGGCAGCAAGACCCGAGTGCTGCCCATCGGCAGGAAAGCCCGCGAGGCCCTGGAATACTGGCTGCCCTTGCGCGCCCTGGCCAATCCGCCGGACGATGCGCTATTCGTCAGCCAAAAAGGCCGGCGCCTCGGTTCACGCGCCGTGCAACTGCGGGTCAAGGCCGCAGGCGAGCGGGAGTTGGGGCAGAACCTGCACCCGCACATGCTCAGGCACTCCTTCGCCAGCCACGTGCTGGAGTCCTCCCAGGACTTGCGCGCCGTGCAGGAACTGCTTGGACACTCGGACATCAAGACCACCCAGATCTACACCCACCTGGACTTCCAGCACCTGGCCACGGTCTACGACAGCGCCCACCCTCGGGCCAAACGCATCAAGGGCGATGAGCAATGACAATCCAACTGATCACCTTCGACCTCGACGACACCCTGTGGGACACCGCCCCGGTGATCGTCAGCGCGGAAGCCGCACTGCGCCAATGGCTAACCGAGCACACGCCGGTCCTGGGCGCCTTGCCGGTCGAGCATTTGTGGGCCATCCGTGAACGGGTACTCAGCCTCGAACCCCAGCTCAAGCATCGCATCAGCGCCTTGCGTCGCCGGGTGTTGCTGCACGCCCTGGAAGAAGCCGGCTACGCCCACCCACAGGCCAGCGAACTGGCCGAGCAAGCGTTCGAAGTCTTCCTGCACGCACGGCACCAGCTCGAGATTTTCCCCGAGGTGCAACCGACGCTGGAGATCCTGCGCAACCGCTACGCCCTGGGCGTGGTCACCAACGGCAACGCCGATGTGCGCCGCCTGGGGCTGGCTGACTACTTCAAGTTTGCCCTGTGCGCCGAAGACATCGGCATCGCCAAGCCCGACGCCCGCCTGTTCCACGAAGCCCTGCAGCGTGGTGCAACCACGGCCGCCAGCGCGGTGCATGTCGGCGATCATCCCGGTGATGACATTGCCGGGGCCCAGCAAGCGGGATTGCGCGCCATCTGGTTCAACCCGATGGGCAAGGCGTGGGAAGCAGACAAGGCACCGGATGCCGAGATTCGTTGCCTGACAGAACTGCCAGAGTTGCTGGCACGCTGGTCGGAGCTGCGTTAAGCCCGAGCGTGTGGTATTGAACCGGAGGCGATGCCCCTCCATCACCCATGAAAAAGCCCGCAGCGACGGCGGGCTTTTTCAATCAGCACAGTGCAGACCCTTAGATAGGTCGGCTGCCGTACTTGTTATCAGGCTTCTTTGGTGGATCGGCCACCACGTTGGCCTCGACTTCCTGAACCTTGCCGCCTTTGGCCAGGAACTCTTCCATCGCACGTGCCAGAGCATCACGCTCCTTGTTCTTGGCTTCAACGCTCGGCAGTTCGTCTACCGACACCGCAGCCTTGGCCTTGCCTTTGGCGGTCGGGACCGGCGTATCGTCGCCACCGTCGTCGTCAGCAACGTCTTCCGCTGCTGCTTCAAGGCCTTCTTCGGTCTCGTCTTCGTCGCCTACTTCGAGGTCGTCGTTTTCCAGATCATCGTCGCTCATGTTCTACCTCATGACTTGCGAAAAGCAGATTAGTTATAGCCCAGCTTCGTCGTCTGTCGACGACTGCCAGAAAAAATTCAAAATCCACTGGTAACCAGCGGTTTATGCCCCTTCACCGTGTACGGTGGCGAGGACTTTACGAGCACCGCCATGATCACGGTGCTCGCCCAGATAAACACCTTGCCAGCTACCTAACGCCAATCGGCCCGCCGTGATCGGCAAACTCAATTGACAGCCTAGCAAACTGGCCTTGAAGTGCGCCGGGAGGTCGTCCAGGCCTTCGTCGTTATGCTCATAGCCGGCTGCGCCTTGTGGGATCAGCCGGTTGAAAAACCGTTCGAAGTCGCGACGTACCGCCGGATCGGCGTTCTCGTTGATGGTCAACGACGCCGAGGTATGCTGCAGCCATAAGTGCAACAGACCGACCCGACATGCCTTGAGTTCAGGCAAGCCGGCGAGTAACTCGTCCGTCACCAGATGAAAGCCCCGGGGCTTGGCCCGCAGGGTAATCAGAGTCTGTTGCCACATACAGTTCTCCGCACGTTCGGGGCGCATTCTAGCGCGCTCTGGGAAAAAACAAAGACCCTAATATTCGCGCCATGCTGTAAGCCATCGCCCCTGGAAAAACCGCTGCGGCAAACCTCGTCAAAGCTGTCTGAAAAATCCTTTCAGCCTGGGCCTGAGTGACAAATCCAGGATAAAAAAATGCCCGGCAAGCCGGGCAAGTTTTTTTCGGCGCCTGCTTACAGGTTGTAGCCGCGCTCGTTGTGTTGTGCCAGGTCCAGGCCGACGGCCTCTTCCTCTTCGGTCACGCGCAGCCCCATCACGGCATCAAGTACCTTGAGGATGATGTAGGTGACGATCGCGGTGTAGATCACCGTGAAACCCACGCCTTTGCACTGAATCCAGACTTGTGCGGCGATGTCGGTCACGGTGCCGAAGCCACCCAGCGACGGAGCAGCAAACACGCCGGTGAGGATGGCGCCGAGGATACCGCCAATGCCGTGCACGCCGAAGGCGTCGAGGGAATCGTCGTAGCCCATTTTGCGTTTCAGGGTCGTGGCGCAGAAGAAGCACACCACGCCGGCCGACAGGCCGATCACCAGGGCGCCCATCGGGCCCACGGTACCCGCGGCTGGAGTAATGGCCACCAGGCCGGCAACCACACCCGAGGCGATGCCCAGGGCACTAGGTTTGCCGTGGGTCAGCCACTCGGCCAGCATCCAGCCCAGGGCAGCGGCAGCGGTTGCGATCTGGGTTACCAGCATTGCCATACCGGCAGTACCGTTGGCCGCCGCGGCGGAACCGGCGTTGAAACCGAACCAGCCAACCCACAGCATGGCCGCGCCCATCAAGGTGTAGCCCAGGTTGTGCGGCGCCATTGGGGTGGTTGGGAAACCCTTGCGCTTGCCCAGCACCAGGCAGGCCACCAGACCGGCGATACCGGCGTTGATGTGCACCACGGTGCCGCCTGCGAAGTCCAGGACGCCCCAGTCCCACATCAGGCCGCCGTTGCCGGCCCAGACCATGTGCGCGATCGGTGCATACACCAGGGTGAACCACACACCCATGAAGATCAGCATTGCGGAGAACTTCATCCGCTCGGCGAAGGCACCGACGATCAGCGCCGGGGTGATGATCGCGAAGGTCATCTGGAAGGTGATGAACACCGCTTCAGGGAACAGTGCCGCCGGCCCTGTCACGCTCGCCGGGGTGACACCGGCCAGGAACGCCTTGCCCATGCCGCCGAAGAACGAGTTGAAGTTGACGACGCCCTGCTCCATGCCCGTGGTATCGAACGCAATGCTGTAGCCATAAATGACCCACAGGACGCTGATCAGACCGGTAATGGCGAAGCACTGCATCATCACGGAAAGAATGTTTTTGGAGCGCACCATGCCGCCGTAGAACAGCGCAAGGCCGGGAATGGTCATGAACAGCACCAAGGCTGTCGCGGTCAGCATCCAGGCGGTATCGCCAGAGTTGAGGACTGGAGCCGCCACTTCGTCTGCCGCCATGGCCAGGCTGGGCATTACGAGGGACAACAGGGCTCCTAGCCCTGCGAATTTACGCAGAGTCATATTGTTTTCTCCTGGGGCGTTGGGGTTGTGGCGGCTTAGATTGCGTCGGTATCGGTTTCGCCGGTACGGATGCGAATAGCCTGTTCCAGATTGACCACGAAGATCTTGCCGTCACCAATCTTGCCGGTGTTGGCCGCCTTGGTTATCGCCTCGATAACCCGGTCCAGATCCTTGTCGTCAATGGCGACATCGATCTTCACCTTGGGCAGGAAATCGACCACGTACTCCGCGCCGCGATACAGCTCGGTGTGACCCTTCTGCCGACCGAAGCCTTTGACCTCAGTGACGGTAATGCCCTGCACGCCGATCTCGGACAATGCCTCGCGGACGTCATCCAGTTTGAACGGCTTGATGATGGCAGTGACTAGCTTCATGAAAACTCTCTCCCGAATTGGTGGACTTGCCCCAGGAAAACAAACCCGACTCAAGTCTAAGCGCAGTGCCTGGCTTTGTAACGCATCGTCGGCCGTACCTGCCCGACTGACGCCAGTTAACCGCTGCCGACGAAACTCCCCGCTTCGCCTGCCGCACTGCATTCGTCACAGCGACTGCATCAGTGCATGGGTCACAGAGGTCTTAGCAGAAAGCTTGCCATCTCCAGAAAAACCACTGATTTCAATCCCTTGCCATTGAAACCAAGCGATTGCACGAAAGTGCGCGCACAGATACGCACAATAACGGTGCGCCGACCAACCAGCGAATGCGCGAAAAGCGTGCGCCGTAGCAGCACAAATGAGCCTGAACGCTGCGTGATACACTGCCCGCCATCAGTTTAAGGACTCCCTCACATGCTCGCGCCCAAAGACCTCCTCGACGCCCTGAGCGGCCACGCCTCCCGCCTGTTCAGCGGCGACACCCCGCTGCCCAAAAGCGAAATCGAAAGCCAGTTCAAGGCCCTGCTGCAAAGCGGCTTCAGCAAGCTGGACCTGGTCAGCCGGGAAGAATTCGACAGCCAGATGGTCGTCCTGGCCCGCACCCGGGCACGCCTGGAAAGCCTTGAAGCGAAAGTCGCGGAGCTGGAAGCCAGGCTCAATCCGCCTGCCGAGTAATACTCTGCCCCATGGTGGGAGCGACCCTGCTCGCGATGGACGTCAACGATACTGCGTCAAGCCTGACTCAACGCGTCGTCCTTGAGTGCTTCGCGAGCAAGCTAGCGCCTACGCAAAACCCCGCACAGGCCGCCGGCAACATCCTGCGAATCTTTGCCACCCCGCGCGCTGCGCTAAAACACCCCCTCGCAACTACCCTTGAACAACCGCAGGAAGCGGTTCTTTTTCGTTCAAGGAATGCTCATGTCCCTGTCCATCGTCCACAGCCGCGCCCAGATTGGCGTGGAGGCGCCGGCTGTCACCGTTGAAGTCCACCTGGCCAATGGCTTGCCATCACTGACGATGGTCGGCTTGCCCGAAGCGGCGGTCAAAGAGAGCAAGGATCGGGTGCGCAGCGCGATCATCAATTCGGGCCTGCAGTTTCCGGCACGGCGCATCACCTTGAATCTCGCCCCCGCCGACTTGCCCAAGGACGGCGGGCGCTTCGACCTGGCGATTGCCCTGGGGATACTTTCGGCCAGCGTACAGGTGCCCACCCTGACCCTGGACGACGTGGAGTGCCTGGGCGAACTGGCGCTGTCCGGTGAGGTGCGGGCCGTACGCGGAGTGCTGCCGGCCGCCCTGGCGGCGCGCCAGGCCGGCCGGGTGCTGGTGGTGCCCTGGGCGAATGCCGAGGAAGCCTGCCTGGCCTCCGGACTCAAGGTGATCGCGGTGCATCACTTGCTGGAGGTGGTCGCTCACTTCAATGGCCATACCCCCATCGAACCTTATCGCTCCAATGGCTTGCTCCACGCCATCAAGCCCTACCCCGACTTGAGCGAAGTACAGGGCCAGGCCGCCGCCAAGCGGGCCCTGCTGATTGCCGCAGCGGGCGTCCATAACCTGCTGTTCAGCGGACCACCCGGCACCGGGAAAACCCTGCTGGCCAGTCGCTTGCCCGGGTTGCTGCCGCCGCTGACGGAAAGCGAGGCGCTGGAAGTGGCGGCGATCCAGTCGGTTGCCAGTGGTGTGCCGTTGAGTCATTGGCCGCAACGTCCTTTCCGCCAACCCCATCACTCAGCGTCCGGCCCGGCGCTGGTGGGTGGCAGTTCAAAACCCCAGCCCGGGGAAATCACCCTGGCCCATCACGGCGTGCTGTTTCTTGACGAGTTGCCGGAGTTCGATCGCAAGGTGCTGGAGGTATTACGAGAGCCGCTGGAGTCCGGTCATATCGTGATTGCCCGGGCCCGGGACCGCGTGCGTTTCCCGGCCCGTTTCCAGTTGGTGGCGGCCATGAACCCCTGCCCCTGTGGCTATCTGGGCGAACCCAGCGGCCGCTGCTCCTGCACCCCGGAGATGGTCCAGCGTTATCGGCACAAGCTCTCCGGCCCGCTGCTCGACCGCATCGACCTGCACCTGACCGTCGCCCGCGAAGCCACTGCACTCAATCCCGCCACCCAGCCGGGTGACAACTCCGCCTGTGCCGCCGAGCGCGTGGCCAGGGCTCGCGAGGTTCAGCAGCAGCGCCAGGGCTGCCCCAACGCCTTCCTCGACCTGCCTGGCCTGCGCCAGCATTGCCAGTTATCCACAGCAGACGAACACTGGCTGGAGAGCGCCTGCGAACGCCTGACCCTGTCGCTCAGGGCCGCCCACCGACTGCTCAAGGTCGCCCGCACCCTGGCCGATCTCGAGCACGTTCAGGGCATCAGCCGCGAACACCTGGCCGAAGCGCTGCACTATCGGCCGACCAATCAGTGAGTTTGCCGCCGACTCATTCCAGACGCTCGACGTCCGGCAACTCCATGGCCTGCGCTTCGCCTTGCAGGAAGTCGCTGAGCCGGCGCAAACGTTCACCACCTGGGCGGGTTTTCGGCCACACCAGGTAGTAATTCAGGCCACTGGCAACGGCGGTCGGCCAGGGCAGGCTCAGGCGCCCCTGTGCCACATCCTCGGCCACCATCAACAGGTCACCCATGGACACCCCATAGCCACGCGCCGCGGCGATCATCCCCAGCTCCAGGGTATCGAACACTTGCCCGCCCTTGAGCGACACCAGCTCGGAGAGCCCCATGCGCTCCAGCCAACTGCGCCAGTCGCGACGATCAGGGGTGGGGTGCAGCAGTTCGGTAAGGGCCAGCCGCTCGACATCCCAGGGCTGATCGTTGAGCAGGTTCGGCGCACCGACCGGGATCAACAGCTCCGCGAACAGGTAACTGGCTTCCCAGTCCGGTGGAAAATGCCCGTTGCTCAGCAATACCGCGCAGTCGAAGGGTTCATGATTGAAATCCACCGAGTCGACGTCCATCCAGGCGCTGGTCAGTTGCACTTCATTGCCCGGCTGCAGATGCCGAAAGCGGCTGAGCCGCGCCAGCAACCAGCGCATGGTCAGGGTCGAAGGGGCTTTCATGCGCAAGATGTCATCTTCGCTGCGCAAGGTGCTGCAGGCGCGCTCCAGGGCACCAAAACCTTCACGCACACCGGGCAGCAACAGGCGAGCGGCCTCGGTCAATTGCAGGTTGCGACCACTGCGCTGAAACAGTCGGCAGGCAAAGTGCTCTTCCAGTGTCCGGATATGCCGGCTGACGGCGCTCTGGGTAATCGACAGTTCTTGCGCGGCACGGGTGAACGAACTGTGGCGGGCCGCAGCCTCGAAAGCACGCAGGGCATACAGCGGAGGAAGACGACGGGACATCGGGAAAGCTCCTATAGCGCAATGGGCAAACCCTAGCAGAATCTCCCCAGCATGAGTTTTAATCATGCCAGCGATCGTTTTTATCCCTTTGTGCATTCGCCTCGGAGCGCCGAGAATCAGCGGCTCACCCCTATTTCCAGGAAACCCGCGTGATGACCATGCAGCATCCAGCACGTATCGAACTGCGGGCCATCCTACGGCTGGCGGGGCCGTTGATCGCCTCGCAGTTGGCGCACATGCTGATGGTGCTCACCGACACCTTGATGATGGCCAAAATCAGTCCCGAGGCGCTGGCCGGTGGAGGCCTGGGTGCGGCGACCTATTCGTTCGTATCGATCTTCTGCATCGGCGTGATCGCCGCAGTTGGCACGCTGGTGTCGATCCGCCAGGGCGCAGGCGACATTCCGGGTGCGGCACGCCTGACCCAAGCCGGGTTATGGCTGGCTTGGCTGATGGCGTTGGTCGCGGGCCTGCTGCTGTGGAACCTCAAGCCGGTCCTGCTGTTGTTCGGCCAGACGGCCAGCAACGTCGAGATGGCCGGCCAGTTCCTGTTGATCCTGCCGTTTGCCTTGCCTGGCTACCTGAGCTTCATGGCCTTGCGCGGCTTCACCAGCGCCATTGGCCACGCCACGCCGGTGATGGTCATCAGCGTCATCGGCACCCTGGCCAACTTCCTGCTCAACTACGCGCTGATCACCGGCATGTTCGGCCTGCCGAAATTGGGCCTGATGGGGATCGGCCTGGTGACTGCGATCGTGGCCAACTGCATGGCCCTGGGCCTGGCCTGGCACATTCGCCGGCACCCGGCGTACGAGGCTTACCCGTTGCGCGCAGGCCTGTCCCGGCCCAATCGCCAGTACCTGCGGGAGCTGTGGCGACTGGGCCTGCCGATTGGCGGTACTTATGCGGTCGAGGTCGGGCTGTTCGCCTTCGCGGCCCTGTGCATGGGCACCATGGGCAGCACGCAACTGGGCGCCCATCAGATTGCCCTGCAGATTGTCTCGGTAGCGTTCATGGTGCCGGCGGGGTTGTCCTATGCCATCACCATGCGCATCGGCCAGCATTACGGCGCCGGGCAACTGCTCGATGCACGCCTGGCCGGACGTGTAGGCATCAGCTTTGGCGCGGTGGCGATGCTCGGTTTCGCCATGGTGTTCTGGCTGCTGCCCAATGAACTGGTCGGCTTGTTCCTGGACCACAACGACCCGCAGTTTGCCGACGTCATCCAACTGGCCGTCAGCCTGCTGGCCGTGGCCGCGTGGTTCGAGCTGTTCGACGGCGTGCAGACCATCGCCATGGGCTGCATACGTGGCCTCAAAGACGCCAAGACCACCTTCCTGGTAGGCCTGGGCTGCTATTGGCTGATCGGCGCTCCGGCCGCCTGGTGGATGGCCTTCCACCTGCACTGGGGGCCGACCGGCGTCTGGTGGGGCCTGGCCCTGGGGCTGGCCTGTGCGGCGGTGAGCCTGACGCTGGGGTTTGAATGGAAGATGAGACGGATGATTCGCCAGGAGCCGGCGCCGCACGCTGATTTCCAGATGCCTCAGCCGGATTGACCCGCCTGTGGGGCGAGCTCAGTTGACGATTTCCAGCACCGGCTGCTGGCTGGAGCCGAACGTCAGGTATTCCACCAGTTCGCTCAGCGGCAACGGCTTGCTGATCAGGTAGCCCTGCACCTGGTCGCAACCGAAGCCGCGCAACAGCTCTAGTTGCTCCGGGGTTTCGACGCCCTCGGCGACCACCTCCAGATGGAGGTTGTGAGCCAGGTTGATCATCGCGTGGACCAGCTTGCGATTCTCCTCACGCCGCTCCATGCCTGCGACAAAGCTCTTGTCGATTTTCAACAAGGCGATCGGCAGGCTGTTGAGGTGCACGAACGAGGAGAACCCGGTGCCAAAGTCGTCCAGGGAAAACCGCACGCCGAGTCGCCCCAGGGCATCCATGGTCTGCTGGACCAGATCACTGCGCCGCATCACCGCGGTTTCAGTGAGTTCGAACTCCAGCCACTGCGCATCGACTCCCCGCTCGGTGATCAGGCGGCTCAAGGTCGAGAGCAACTGGCTGTCCTGGAACTGGCGGAATGACAGGTTGACCGCCATGTGCAACGGCGGCAGGCCGCGCTCGCGCAACGCCTGCATGTCCCGCAGAGCGCGGGAGATGACCCAGTAGCCAAGCGGCACGATCAGCCCGCTCTGCTCGGCGAGCGGCACAAACTCACTGGGCGGCAACAAGCCACGCTCGGCATGTCGCCAGCGCACCAGGGCTTCGAGGCCGACAATCTGCCCGTCCTCCAGGTTCAGCCGTGGCTGGTAATGCAGCTCCAGCTCGTCGCGGCGCAAGGCTCGGCGCAACTCGCTTTCCAGGTCCGCCATGCTGCGGGCGTTGCGGTTGATCCGCTCGTTGAAGATATGGAAGGTGCAACCCTGGGTGCTCTTGGCCTGCTGCATGGCGATATGGGCATGCCACATCAGCGGGTCGGCCCCGGCCTGGGCGCGTGCGTGGGCAATCCCCAGGCTGGCGCCGATCAACAGGCTTTCACCGTCGATCCAGTAGGGTTCGGACAAGGCTTCGGTGATGCGCTCGGCCATCCACTCGGCGCGTTGTGGCGCGCGGCGGGTGTCGATGAGCAAGGCAAATTCATCACTGCCCAGCCGCGCCAGTTGATCACCGGCCTCCAACTGGCTCTTGAGCCGCGCAACCACCTGCAAAATCAACCGGTCGCCGGCCTGATGGCCCAGGGCGTCGTTGGCGTAGCGAAAGTTGTCGAGGTCCAGGTGCCCCAGTGCCAGGCCCCGGCCGTCATTTTCCGCCAGGCGCGTGGCCAGCAAGGTCTGGAAGCCCTGGCGATTGGCGATGCCGGTCAAGGGGTCCTGTTCGGCAAGACGCTGCAAAGTGTTTTCCAGCACCCCGCGCTCACGCACATGCCGTAGGCAACGCCGCAGCATGCCCGCATCCAGTGCATCGCGCACCAGCCAGTCGCTGACACCGTCCGGCGGGGTGAGGGGTTCGTGTTCGAGCAGCAACACCGTTGGCAGGCTGCACCGCCCCGGCTCCGGTTGCAGGGCAGGAATAGTCAGCAGGACCGCAGTGCGGTTGTCGGTAAATAGACTGCTCACCGACTCCCAGGTCGGTGCACTGATCAGCACAGCCGAGCTCCCCATCGGAGCCAGACACTCGCGCAACAACGCTGCCCACACTGGCTCTTCGGCCAGCAGCAACAAGCGCAAGGGTTCGACAGGCGTAGACAAGCTAGCTCCCTAGACTCTGCAAAGGTGTTGGCGGCGGCATTATGACGCACCGATGATCAATGACAAATGCCATTGATTCTCAATAATAGCGTTGTGCCACTTCAGAGATCGAACATTAGACGCAAATTCTTCCTGCATCCTGCGCGAAAGTAACAAAACCGGCAAATACAGATCGAGTGCTGCGTCACAAGTCGGAGAGAGGCGGCAGAATCCGTGCATCCTGTTAAAATGCCCGCCCTTTTCGCAAACGACTCCTTTTTCCGTCATGTCCCGACTCAATCCCCGGCAGCAAGAAGCCGTGAGCTACGTCGGCGGCCCTCTTTTGGTGCTCGCCGGCGCTGGCTCCGGCAAGACCAGCGTGATCACCCGCAAGATCGCGCATCTGATCCAGAACTGCGGCATTCGCGCCCAGTACATCGTCGCCATGACCTTTACCAACAAGGCGGCGCGCGAGATGAAGGAGCGCGTCGGCACCCTGCTCAAGGGCGGTGAAGGCCGCGGCCTGACGGTGTGCACCTTCCACAACCTGGGGCTGAACATCATCCGCAAGGAGCATGTGCGCCTGGGCTACAAGCCCGGTTTCTCGATCTTCGACGAAACCGACGTCAAGTCCCTGATGACCGACATCATGCAGAAGGAATACTCGGGCGACGACGGCGTCGACGAGATCAAGAACATGATCGGCGCCTGGAAGAACGACCTGATCCTGCCGCCCGAGGCGCTGGAGAATGCGCGCAATCCCAAAGAACAGACCGCGGCCATCGTCTACACCCACTACCAGCGCACGCTCAAGGCGTTCAACGCAGTGGACTTCGACGACCTGATCCTGTTGCCGGTCAAGCTGTTCCAGGAACACGCCGACATCCTCGAAAAGTGGCAGAACAAAGTCCGCTACCTGCTGGTGGACGAGTACCAGGACACCAACGCCAGCCAGTATTTGCTGGTGAAGTTGCTGATCGGCAAGCGCAACCAGTTCACCGTGGTGGGCGACGATGACCAGTCGATCTACGCCTGGCGCGGCGCCCGTCCGGAAAACCTGATGTTGCTCAAGGACGACTACCCGTCCTTGAAAGTGGTGATGCTGGAGCAGAACTACCGCTCCACCAGCCGCATCCTGCGCTGCGCCAACGTGCTGATCTCCAACAACCCCCACGAGTTTGAAAAACAACTGTGGAGTGAGATGGGCCACGGGGACGAGATCCGCGTGATTCGCTGCCGCAACGAAGATGCCGAAGCCGAGCGCGTGGCCGTGGAAATCCTCAGCCTGCACCTGCGCACCGACCGCCCGTACAGCGATTTTGCGATCCTCTACCGGGGCAACTACCAGGCCAAGCTGATCGAGCTCAAGTTGCAGCACCACCAGGTGCCGTATCGCCTGTCCGGCGGCAACAGCTTTTTCGGACGCCAGGAAGTCAAAGACCTGATGGCCTACTTCCGGCTGATTGTGAACCCGGACGACGACAACGCCTTCCTGCGCGTGATCAACGTCCCGCGCCGGGAAATCGGCTCGACCACCCTGGAAAAGCTCGGCAACTACGCCACCGAACGCAAGATTTCGATGTACGCCGCCACCGACGAGATCGGCCTGGGCGAGCACCTGGACAACCGCTTCACCGACCGCCTGGCGCGCTTCAAGCGCTTCATGGACAAGGTCCGCGAGCAATGCGCCGGCGAAGACCCGATTTCGGCCCTGCGCAGCATGGTCATGGACATCGATTACGAGAACTGGCTGCGCACCAACAGCTCCAGCGACAAGGCCGCCGACTACCGCATGGGCAACGTCTGGTTCCTGATCGAGGCGTTGAAAAACACCCTCGAGAAGGACGAAGAAGGCGACATGACCGTGGAGGATGCCATTGGCAAGCTGGTCCTGCGTGACATGCTCGAACGCCAGCAGGAAGAGGAAGACGGCGCCGAAGGCGTGCAGATGATGACCTTGCACGCCTCCAAGGGCCTGGAATTCCCCTACGTGTTCATCATGGGCATGGAAGAAGAAATCCTCCCGCACCGCTCCAGCATCGAAGCCGACACCATCGAAGAAGAACGTCGCCTGGCCTATGTCGGGATTACCCGCGCACGCCAGACCCTGGCCTTCACCTTTGCCGCCAAGCGCAAGCAGTACGGCGAGATCATCGACTGCTCCCCGAGCCGGTTCCTCGATGAGCTGCCGCCGGACGACCTGGCCTGGGAAGGCAATGACGACACCCCGACCGAAGTCAAAGCCGTGCGCGGTAATACCGCATTGGCCGATATACGCGCGATGTTAAAGCGCTAGAATCGACTACTTTTTAATCTACTTTCGGCGCCGTCGCGCCACCAGAGGAAGCTGTTGTGGAAGCACTGCACAAGAAAATTCGCGAAGAAGGCATAGTGCTTTCCGACCAGGTCCTGAAAGTCGACGCCTTTCTGAACCACCAGATCGACCCGGCTTTGATGAAGCTGATCGGCGACGAATTCGCCGCGCTGTTCAAGGACTCGGGCATCACCAAGATCGTCACCATCGAAGCCTCCGGCATTGCCCCGGCTATCATGACCGGCCTGAACCTGGGCGTTCCGGTGATCTTCGCCCGCAAGCACCAGTCCCTGACCCTGACTGAAAACCTGCTGTCGGCGACCGTGTACTCGTTCACCAAGCAGACCGAAAGCACCGTGGCCATCTCCCCGCGCCACCTGACCAGCAGCGACCGCGTGCTGATCATCGATGACTTCCTGGCCAACGGTAAGGCGTCCCAGGCCCTGATTTCGATCATCAAGCAGGCGGGCGCCACCGTGGCCGGCCTGGGCATCGTGATCGAGAAGTCGTTCCAGGGCGGCCGCGCCGAGCTGGACTCCCAGGGCTACCGAGTAGAATCCCTGGCCCGGGTCAAATCCCTGGCAGGCGGCGTAGTGACCTTTATCGAGTAATGCCCCCCGGCTCGCTCCCACCGATGTTTGGTGGGGGCCGCTACTGCGCCGTGGCCTTCAAGCCTGCCAGCAGTAACCGCTGATACAGATCCTGCTTCAAGCCCTCAGGCTTCGTCAGTTGCATGCGCGCCAGGTGCTGCGGGTACTCTGACGGCGGCGGCGCATCCAGCGCTGCCTTGCCCAACTGCAGGATCTCGGTCAGCTTGAATTTGCTCTTGAGCCAGTTCAACGCCCGCAACACGTCCCGCTCCTCGCTGGAAAAATCACTGCCCAACGGATACTCCGGGAACAACTGCGGGTGCCGCGCGGCGATGGCCTGCAAACGCTGCGGGGTATTGTCGGTGAAGCGCGCGTCCAGGCGGAAATCCTTCGCCAGCTTGCCGGCTTTCTGCGCCTGCTCGATCAAGCCGGGCTGGAAACGTGAGTCGCTGATGTTGAGCAGCAATTCGATGACCTTGGCATCGGTTTGACCGCGCAGGTCGGCGATCCCGTACTCGGTGATCACGATGTCGCGCAGGTGCCGCGGGATCGTGCAGTGGCCGTACTGCCAGACGATGTTGGAGCTGATGTCGCCACCGGACTCACGGCAACTGCGCAGAATCAGGATCGAGCGCGCGCCCTCCAGGGCATGGCCCTGGGCGACAAAGTTGTATTGCCCGCCGACCCCACTCAGCACCCGCCCATCTTCCAGTTGGTCGGCCACCCCGGCCCCCATCAGGGTCATGGTGAAGGCACTGTTGATGAAGCGTGCATCCTGGCGCTGCAAGCGCTTGAGCTGCTCCTGGCCGTACAGCTCGTTGATATAGCTGATGGCGGTCATGTTGAATTCGCCGAGCTGGTCCCGGGGCAGATCGCGCAGGCGCTGATAGAAGCTGCGCGGGCCGAGGAAGAATCCACCGTGAATCGACACGCCCCCCTGCGCCACCGTCTCATCCAGGGTGCCCGCATTGGCCTGCTGTTGCAGGGCAATGCTGGGGTAAACCTTGCGCCGCACGATGCCGGCGTCAGACAACGCCAGCAGGCCGTTGACGAACATCTCGCTGCAACCGTACAGCCCCTTGGCAAAAGGCTCGACGCCACCTTCGCGACTGATCAGGGGGGCCCAGTAGTGCGCGTCGAGGTCGGTCAGCAGCGTGCGGTACTGCTCGTTGTCCGCTTGCCGCGCGAGCAACGCGGCGGTCAGCGCATCGCCCATGGAGCCAATGCCGATCTGCAAGGTGCCGCCGTCGCGCACCAGGGTGCTGGCGTGCAGGCCAATGAAATGATCCTGGAAACCCACTGGCATGTTGGGGGTGGAAAACAGGGTGCTGCGCTCCTCCTCGTCGATCAGCCAATCGAACGTCTGGCGGTCGACTTCTGAATCGCCGGGCATGTACGGCAGGTCGCTGTGCACCTGGCCGAGCATCAGGATGGTTTCGCCCGCCGCCCTGCGCTTGGCGATCATGGGCAGCAGGTCGAGGGTGATATCGGGATTGCAGCTCAGGCTCAGGCGGCCCGGATGCTGCGGGTCCTGGGCCACCAACTGCGCCACCAGGTTCAAGCCAGCGGCGTTGATATCCCGGGCGGCGTGGCTGTAATTGCTGCTGACGTAGTCCTGCTGTGCCGAGGCGCTGTGCAGCAAGCTGCCAGGCTGCATGAAAAATTGCTGGATGTGGATGTTCGCGGGCAGTTGGTCTTTACGCAGGTCCGCGAGGAAGTCCAGCTCCGGGTAGTCGCCAAACACGCGCTCGATGAAAGGCTCCAGGAACCGCCGCTGCAGGCCGTCGCCCAAGGGCGGACGCCCCAGGCTCAAGGCGGTATAGACCGTCAGTTGGCGCTCGGGCAACTGGGCGATGCGCTGATAGAGCGCGTTGACGAAGCGGTTGGGCTTGCCCAACCCCAACGGCATGCCCAGGTGGATGTGCGCGGGTAATCGCGCCAGTACTTCATCGACTGCCTGCTCGATTGAAACGGACTGCACCATCAGACCCCTCCCGACCTATCCATGAACAACGCTTGCCCGAGCTTGCCGGGTCTTGCGCGCCATGACCAGTCGTGAGGTCAAATCCCAGGCACAAAAAAGCCGCTCGCAAGCGGCTTTTTTGCTGAAGATGGCGGCTTATTTCAGGCCGGACATCTTCTGGATAGCGCCTTTGAGGTCATCATCGGAGCAATCTGCGCAGGTGCCTTTAGGTGGCATTGCGTTGATCCCGGTGATGGCCTTGGCCAGGATGCCGTCAAGGCCGCCCTGGTGATCGGCACGCTCTTTCCAGGCTGCAGTGTCACCGATTTTCGGTGCACCCAGCAGGCCACTGCCGTGGCAAGCGTTGCAATGTTTGGCAATGATCTCGTCCGGGGTTTTCGCCCCGCCGCCGCCTGCCGAAGCAGCGACTTCCATCCCCTTGCACTCCTGACCTTGCACACAGACCTGACCGACTGGTTCAAGGCGTTTGGCAATATCGTCGTTGGTCGCAGCTTGAGCGCTGACTGCCCAAAGGGCCAATACGGTTGCTGGTGCGGCCAGCATTTTCATAATTAGGTTCACGCGTACACCCTCAATGGTGGCTAGTCACGCCCACGGCCACGGTTTCGCAGGCGGGCGCAAGTATAACGGTTAGCCCGCCACACTGAAACAACCCTAAAGTCCTAGGGGTATTAAGTCATGGCGAAATACTGCTCGGGCGCCTCGAAAAACCTTGGCGGACGCCTCTTTTCTTAGAAATTGGCCGGCGTGGCTGCGCTGATTAGTCGCGCTGGCGCATCAAACGGATTGCGGAAACGATGGGGCTTGGTGCTTTCAAAGTAGTAGCTGTCACCGGCTTCGAGCACGAAGGTCTCAAGCCCGACCACCAGTTCCAGACGCCCTTCAAGCAGAATCCCGGTTTCCTCCCCTTCGTGGATGAGCATCTCTTCACCGGTATCGGCACCCGGTGGATAGATCTCGTTGAGGAAGGCGATTGCACGGCTCGGATGGGCCTTGCCCACCAGTTTCATGGTCACCGCGCCATCAGAGATATCGATCAGCTCGCTGGCTTTATAGACGATCTGCGTGGGTTTTTCCTGGAGGATCTCTTCGGAAAAGAACTCGACCATGGACATGGGGATGCCGCCAAGCACCTTCCTCAGCGAACTGATGGAAGGGCTGACACTGTTTTTCTCGATCATGGAAATGGTGCTGTTGGTCACACCCGCGCGTTTGGCGAGCTCACGCTGGGAAAGACCTTTGAGTTTACGGATCGATTGCAGTCGTTCACCGACGTCCAATGCATTTGCCTCCCAGGATTCAGGTTATGTAAATATTGAGCGTTATCATGGCGACAGCGTTCAGTATTTACAACACTTGAGCCCAGGTCCTGTTCGGCAGAAGCCCGGCGGCTGTAGCCCGCGGCCCGTCAGACCTCGGAATAGAGCCGTGGCACCCGACGCAGGTTGCAGAAGATCTGATAAGGAATGGTGTCCGCAGCCATCGCGATATCGCTGGCGAGGATGTTCTTGCCCCATAACTCGACCGTCGAGCCCAGGCCTGCCTGGGGCACATCGGTCAAATCGATGCACAGCATGTCCATCGACACTCGCCCCAGCAACTGACTGCGCTGCCCCGCCACCAACACCGGCGTACCGGTCGGCGCCTGACGCGGATAGCCGTCGGCATAGCCCATGGCGACCACGCCAAGGCGCATGGGTTTAGGCGTGATGAAGCGGGCGCCATAACCCACGGGTTCACCGGCGGGCAACTCGCGCACACTGATGACTTTCGACTCCAGGGTCATCACCGGTTGTAAACGCGCGGCCACCGCGTTGGCTTCCTCGAACGGGGTGGCGCCGTACAGCATGATGCCGGGACGCACCCAGTCGCTAGGCACCTGCGGCCAACCCAGCACCGCCGGGGAGTTACGCAGGCTGACCTGCGCCGACAAGCCCTGGCGCGCCGCTTCAAATACCGCGACCTGCTCGCTGGCGCTGTTGCTGTCGAGCTCATCGGCGCGGGCGAAGTGGCTCATCAGCACGATCTTCGCGACCTTGCCGCTGGCCAGCAGCCGTTGATACGCCGCCTGATAGTCCGCCGGGTGCAGACCGACCCGGTGCATGCCCGAGTCCAGCTTGAGCCAGACCGTGATCGGCTTGCGCAGCGTAGCCTGCTCGATGGCTTCGAGCTGCCACAACGAATGCACCACGCACCACAAATCCTGCTCGACGATCAGCGACAGCTCATCGGCTTCGAAAAAGCCTTCGAGCAGCAGCACCGGCGCACGAATTCCAGCAGCGCGCAGCTCCAGGGCTTCTTCGATGCAGGCCACGGCAAACCCATCGGCATCCGCTTCCAGCGCCTGGGCACAGCGCACTGCGCCATGGCCATAGGCATCGGCCTTGATCACCGCGAGGGCGCGCGCCCCCGAGACTTCACGGGCCAGTTGGTAGTTGTGACGCAGGGCTTGCAGATCAATCAGGGCACGAGCAGGACGCATGGCGGCAGGCTTCCAGGCGGTTGGCGGGGGGGAAAGAAAAAACCGGTGCTGGAGACAGTATGAACCGCCAACAGCACCGGCAGAGGGATCATTTACGGCAGCGCGGCAACGACCGACATTTCCACCAGGATTTCCGGTTCACACAGCTTGGCTTCCACCGTCGCCCGCGCTGGCGCGACGTTCTTGGGCAGCCAGCTGTCCCAGACACTGTTCATGCCCTGGAAATCGGCATCGATGTCTTTCAGGTAGATCGTCACCGACAGCAACCGGGTCTTGTCGGTACCGGCCAGGTCCAGCAAACGCTCGATGTTGGCCAGGGTCTCGCGGGTCTGCTGTTCAATCCCGGCGTTCATGTCGTCGCCGACCTGTCCCGCCAGGTACACCGTACCGCTGTGGACTACGATCTGGCTCAAACGCTCATTGGTGAGCTGGCGCTGGATTGACATGTTTTGCAGACTCCTGGTGGGTGTTGCCATAACGGGAAATATCGAGGCCTTCGGCGCTGATCTGCGGCGTTTTCTTGGCCATCAGGTCAGCCAGCAGGCGGCCGGAGCCACACGCCATGGTCCAACCGAGCGTGCCGTGGCCGGTGTTCAGGAACAGGTTCTTGAACGGGGTGGCACCGACAATCGGCGTGCCATCCGGCGTGGTCGGACGCAGACCGGTCCAGAAGCTGGCTTGCTGCAGGTCGCCGCCCTGAGGATAGAGATCGTTGACGATCATCTCCAGCGTTTCACGCCGACGCGGATTCAGCGACAGGTCAAAACCGGCAATCTCCGCCATGCCGCCGACGCGGATGCGGTTGTCGAAACGGGTAATCGCGACCTTGTAGGTCTCGTCGAGAATGGTCGAGGTCGGGGCCATGGCCGGATTGGTGATCGGCACGGTCAGCGAGTAACCCTTGAGCGGATACACCGGGGCCTTGATGCCCAACGGCTTGAGCAACTGCGGCGAGTAACTGCCCAGCGCCAGCACGTAGCGGTCGGCGGTTTCGAGCTTGCCGTCGATCCACACGCCGTTGATCCGGTCACCGGCGAAGTCCAGGCGCTGGATGTCCTGGCCGAAGCGGAATTCAACACCCAGCTTGATCGCCATTTCCGCCAGGCGGGTGGTGAAAATCTGGCAGTCGCCGGTCTGGTCGTTCGGCAGGCGCAGGGCACCGGCCAGGATGTCGGTGACGCTGGCCAGGGCCGGTTCGACGCGGGCAATGCCGGCGCGGTCGAGCAGCTCGAACGGTACGCCGGACTCCTTGAGTACCGCGATGTCCTTGGCGGCGCCATCAAGTTGCGCCTGGGTGCGGAACAGCTGGGTGGTCCCCAGGCTGCGGCCTTCGTAGGCGATGCCGGTTTCGGCACGCAATTCGTCGAGGCAGTCACGGCTGTACTCGGACAGACGGACCATGCGCTCCTTGTTCACCGCATAACGGCTGGCGGTGCAGTTGCGCAGCATCTGCGCCATCCACAGGTACTGGTCGATATCGGCGGTGGCCTTGATGGCCAGCGGGGCGTGGCGCTGCAGCAGCCACTTGATGGCCTTGAGCGGCACACCCGGGGCAGCCCATGGCGACGCATAGCCCGGCGATACCTGGCCGGCGTTGGCGAAACTGGTTTCCATGGCAGCGGCCGGTTGACGATCCACAACCGTCACTTCAAAGCCGGCCCGAGCCAGATAGTAGGCACTGGCGGTACCGATTACGCCGCTACCCAAGACCAGAACGCGCATTTTTTTATCCCTCATCGCGGCAAACCGCTGACGTTGTTGTGTACAAGCATTGATGAGCGCAGTGTAAAAAACATTTGCCAGTGCTTTTCACTATATAAGTGCCTATATTTGGCGACAATTCTCGGCAATTTGGCTTTTCACGGAGGCGCATCCCCTATGCGGACCAACACTCAAACCAAACGCGAGCTGGACAAGATCGACCGCAACATCCTGCGCATCCTCCAGGCTGACGGGCGCATTTCGTTTACCGAGCTGGGGGAGAAGGTCGGCCTGTCGACCACGCCCTGTACCGAGCGGGTGCGGCGCCTGGAGCGCGAAGGGATCATCATGGGCTACAACGCCCGGCTCAATCCGCAACACCTCAAGGGCAGCCTGCTGGTGTTCGTCGAGATCAGCCTGGACTACAAGTCCGGTGACACCTTCGAAGAATTCCGCCGCGCGGTGCTGAAACTGCCTCACGTACTGGAATGCCACCTGGTGTCCGGGGATTTCGACTACCTGGTGAAGGCGCGGATTTCCGAGATGGCCTCATACCGCAAATTGCTCGGCGATATCCTGCTCAAACTGCCCCACGTGCGTGAGTCCAAGAGCTACATCGTGATGGAAGAGGTGAAGGAGAGTTTGTGCTTGCCGATTCCGGATTGAGGCTTGTGGTGCGTGTTTGGACGCTTCGCGAGCCCTAGACCAGAACCTGTCGGTTCGCAGCCATGTACTCGAACACCTGTGCCTCGGCCCGTGGGTGGATCAACTCCACCGGCCCACGACCGTTGGGGCATGGCAGGGTCTTGGTGGTGCCGAACAAGCGACAGATCAGCGGCCGCTCCTCGTACACGGTGCAGCCGTTGGGGCCCAGGTGTACGCAGTTCAGTTCTTCCAGGGCGGCATCCTGCTCGGCGCGGGTCTTGCGTGGCAGGCGGGACATTTCTTCCGGCGAGGTGGTGACCGGACCACAGCAGTCATGACAGCCGGGCACGCACTCGAATGTGGGGATCTGCTGGCGCAGGGTACGAACGGTCTCGCGGTTGCAGCTCATCGAAACAAATACCCCTAAGGTGAACAAGGACGGATTTTGCCCTAAAAGCCCTGCGCCAGACAGCAACAACCGACCAGTGTTGCCCAGGCTGAAAGGTCCGGCTTATGCTCCGTAAAATTTACTCAACACCCGATAATCAGGATCATCCCATGACTGCCCGTGTTCAGCCGCCTGTCCCGAGCACCCACATCGCCTCCTATTACGCCGCCAGCAGCCTGCCGCAGCCGGATCATCCGGTGCTTGCGGGTGAACAGCTGGCCGACGTGTGCGTGGTGGGCGGCGGCTTTTCCGGGCTGAACACGGCCATCGAACTGGCCCAGCGCGGCCTCAGCGTGGTGCTGCTGGAGGCACACAAGATCGGCTGGGGCGCCAGCGGACGTAATGGCGGGCAGTTGATTCGTGGCGTCGGCCATGGCCTGGACCAGTTCAGCAATGTGCTGGGGGCCGAAGGCGTCCGCCAGATGAAACTGATGGGCCTGGAAGCGGTGGACATCGTTCGCCAGCGGGTCGAGCAGTTCCAGATCCCCTGCGACCTGACCTGGGGCTACTGCGACCTGGCCAACAAACCCCGCGACCTGGAAGGTTTCGCCGCAGACGCGGACGAGCTGCGCAGCCTCGGCTATCGCCACAGCACCCGTCTGCTGCAAGCCCACGAAATGCACAGCGTGGTCGGCTCGGACCGCTACGTGGGCGGGCTGATTGACATGGGTTCGGGCCACCTGCACCCGCTGAACCTGGCCTTGGGTGAAGCCGCCGCTGCCCAGCAACTGGGGGTCCGCCTGTTCGAGCAATCGGCAGTGACCCGCATCGACTACGGGCCTGAGGTCAAGGTCCATACCGCGCAAGGTTCGGTCCGCGCCAAGACCCTGGTGCTGGGTTGCAACGCTTACCTCAATCACCTCAACCCGCACCTGAGCGGCAAGGTGCTGCCCGCCGGCAGCTACATCATCGCCACCGAACCCCTGAGTGAAGAGCAAGCCCACGCCTTGCTGCCGCAGAACATGGCCGTGTGCGACCAACGCGTGGCACTGGACTATTACCGGCTTTCGGCGGACCGGCGCCTGCTGTTTGGCGGCGCCTGCCACTATTCGGGCCGCGATCCGGCAGACATCGGCGCCTACATGCGGCCGAAGATGCTGGAGGTTTTCCCGCAACTGAGCGCGGTGAAGATCGACTATCAGTGGGGCGGCATGATCGGCATTGGCGCCAACCGCCTGCCCCAGATCGGCCGGCTCAAGGACCAGCCGAATGTGTATTACGCCCAGGCGTACTCCGGACACGGGGTGAATGCCACTCACCTGGCCGGCAAACTGCTGGGTGAGGCCATCAGCGGCCAGCACAGCGGCGGTTTCGACCTGTTCGCCAAAGTACCGCACGTGACCTTCCCGGGCGGCCGCTACCTGCGCTCGCCACTGCTGGCCCTGGGGATGTTGTGGCACCGGCTCAAAGAGCTGGCCTGAGCCGAAGGCCGTTCAAAGCCGCCAGAACGGCTTCAGCGCCTCCTCCTTCGCCTGCTCATGACTCAAGCCGACGTCGCGCAGTTGTTCCGGGGTGAGTTCGAGCAAGGCCTTGCGCGTGTGCAGACGATGCCAGAGCAGGCCCCAGCGCCCCAGGCAGGACGGCGCATTGCGGATCGCCGTCGGCTGCATGCCCTGATCGTGCCCTGCCACCAGTTCCTGACTGTGTAACGTCAGCCGCACATCGCTCAAGCCGTTCATTTTTAGTGCTCCTGTTTACTTGGGTAGCCAGAGATTCCATGATGCGCGGGCAGGCAAAACCATTACAGATTCAATGGACCTGTATTACATCCATACAGATTTGCCGAATTAACCGCTGAATGATGGTTTTTTGCCTAATCTGTACTGGTCCCTCCTCTCTCGCCGAGGCCGCACCATGACGCTGTACGTCAACCTCGCCGAATTGCTCGGCACGCGCATCGAACAGGGCTTCTACCGGCCCGGTGACCGCCTGCCGTCGGTGCGGGCCTTGAGTGTCGAGCATGGCGTCAGCCTGAGCACCGTGCAGCAGGCCTATCGGGTGCTGGAGGACAACGGGCTGGCGCGGCCAAAGCCCAAGTCCGGCTACTTTGTCCCTGTGGGGCGCGAACTGCCCGAACTGCCGGCGGTGGGCCGCCCGGCCCAGCGCCCGGTGGACATTTCCCAGTGGGACCAGGTGCTGGAGCTGATCCGCGCCGTGCCCCGCAAGGACGTGGTGCAACTGGGCCGCGGCATGCCGGATATCACCACACCGACCATGAAACCCCTGCTGCGCAGCCTGGCGCGCATCAGCCGACGCCAGGACATGCCGGGGCTGTATTACGACAACATCTACGGGGTGCTGGAACTGCGTGAGCAGATCGCCCGCCTGCTGCTCGATTCCGGCAGCCAACTGAGCGCCAGCGACCTGGTGATCACCACCGGTTGCCACGAAGCGTTGTCCTCCAGCATTCGCGCCATCTGCGAGCCGGGCGACATCGTGGCCGTGGATTCGCCAAGCTTCCACGGCGCCATGCAGACCCTCAAGGGGTTGGGCATGAAGGCCCTGGAGATTCCCACCGACCCCCTCACCGGGATCAGCCTCGACGCCCTGGAACTGGCCCTCGAGCAGTGGCCAATCAAAGCCATACAGTTGACCCCCAACTGCAACAACCCGCTGGGCTACATCATGCCGGAATCGCGCAAACGTGCGCTGTTGACCCTGGCACAACGGTTTGACGTGGCCATTATCGAGGACGATGTGTATGGCGAACTGGCCTACACCTACCCTCGACCGCGCACCATCAAGTCCTTCGATGAAGACGGTCGCGTGCTGCTCTGCAGTTCGTTTTCCAAGACCCTGGCGCCCGGCCTGCGGATCGGCTGGGTCGCTCCGGGACGCTACCTGGAGCGGGTGCTGCACATGAAATACATCAGCACGGGCTCGACCGCACCACAGCCACAAATCGCCATCGCCGAGTTCCTCAAGGGCGGGCATTTCGAGCCGCATTTGCGGCGGATGCGCAACCAGTACCAGCGCAACCGCGACCTGATGCTCGATTGGGTCAGCCGCTACTTTCCCCTCGGCACCCGCGCCAGCCGCCCCCAGGGCAGCTTCATGCTGTGGGTCGAACTGCCGGAGGGCTTCGATACGCTCAAGCTCAATCGGGTGCTGCTCGACCAGGGCGTACAGATTGCCGTGGGCAGCATTTTTTCCGCCTCAGGCAAGTACCGTAACTGCCTGCGCATGAACTACGCGGCCAAACCCACGGCCCAGGTCGAGGAAGCCGTGCGCAAGGTGGGCGCAGCGGCGATCGCCCTGCTGGCCGAGAACCGTTAGCGCCTCTGGAAACTCGATGTCCGACAGTTTCCCAGGCGCCATCGCCACGCCATGACGACATCGCCAACCGTGCCATACTCCAAACCTGCCCTTTTGCGGGAACATTCGACTTGCGCCCAGAAAAAGCCCTGCTCTGCGTGTTGTTCGCCGCGTTGCTGAGCAGTTGCGCCTCGCTCAACGTACCCCGTGAACCCAGCCAGGCGTTGCCGGCTGCCGAGTCTGCCTTCGGGCGCTCGATCCAGGCCCAGGCCGCCCCCCATGCAGGGCGATCCGGATTTCGCCTGCTATCGGACAGCAGCGAGGCCTTTGCCGCCCGTGCCGAGTTGATCCGCAACGCGCAGCGCAGCCTCGACCTGCAGTACTACATCGTGCAAGACGGCATCAGCACCCGATTGCTGGTCAGCGAACTGCTCAAGGCCGCTGACCGTGGCGTGCGGGTGCGCATCCTGCTTGACGACCTCACCAGCGATGGCCAGGTCCAGACCATTGCCACACTGGCCGCTCACCCACAGATTCAGATTCGCCTGTTCAATCCGCTGGAGCTGGGTCGCGGTACCGGTGTCACCCGCGCCATGGGCCGGCTATTCAATCTCTCGCAGCAGCACCGTCGCATGCACAACAAGCTGTGGCTGGCGGACAGCAGCGCCGCCATCGTCGGCGGGCGCAACCTGGGTGACGAGTACTTCGACGCGCAGCCCAAGCTCAATTTCACTGACATCGACCTGCTGGGTGTCGGACCTGTCGCTGAACAGCTCGGCCACAGTTTCGATCAGTACTGGAACAGCGCCCTGAGCACGCCGATCGATGAGTTGGTCTCCAGCCAGCCCACGGCCAACGATCTGGCCAAGACGCGGGCGCAGCTGCAAGCGTCCCTGGACGAAAGCCATCGGCAGAACCAGGCCCTGTACCAACAATTGAAGGCCTACCAGACCGATCCGCGCCTGGACCTCTGGCGCAGCGAGCTGATCTGGGCCTGGAACCAGGCGCTGTGGGACGCGCCGAGTAAGGTGCTGGCCAAGGGTGAGCCAGATCCGTAACTGCTGCTGACCACCCAACTGACCCCTGAACTGCAAGGGGTGAGCAAAGAGCTGATCATGATCTCGGCGTACTTTGTGCCTGGCCCACCCGGGCTGGTGTACCTCACAGGGCGGGCCGATGCCGGGGTGTCCGTCAGCTTCCTGACCAACTCGCTGGAGGCCACCGACGTGCCCGCCGTCCACGGCGGCTACGCCCCCTACCGCAAGGCGCTGCTGGAACACGGCGTGCAACTGTTTGAACTGCGCCGGCAACCAGGCGCAGGTGGCGGTAGCGGACCAAGCCTGTTTCGCAGCGCCAGCTACCGCGGCTCCGAATCCAGCCTGCACAGCAAGGCGATCATCTTCGATCGGCAAAAGGCATTCATCGGTTCATTCAACTTCGACCCGCGTTCGGTGCTGTGGAATACCGAAGTCGGGGTGCTGGTCGACAGTCAGGCGCTTGCCGAGCGAGTTCGCGAACTCGCCCTGGAAGGCATGGCGCCTCCCCTCAGCTATGCGGTGCGGTTACAGGAGGGTCAACTGGTCTGGGTCACTGAAGACGATGGCAAGCTGCACACCCTGACCCGCGAACCGGGAAATGGGTGGCGCCGCTTCAATGCCTGGTTCAGCGACATCCTGGGCCTGGAACGGCTACTGTGAACCCCGGCCCACAGTGGCCACAGGTCAAACCGGCTCCGCCGCCTCGCCAAACGCCCCTTGGCGCAGCAACAGCAGCACCAGGCCAAAGGCCCCGGCTGCCATCAGCAACGGCAAGGCGTGCCCGCTGACCCACTGACTGCCGGCACCGGCTGCAAGCGGGCCGATCAGACAACCGATCCCCCACAGCTGGGCGATGTGGGCGTTGGCCCGCACCAGCGCATCATCGCGATAACGCTCGCCCACCAGAATCAGCGACAGGGTGAACAAGCCGCCGGCACTGGCACCGAACAGCACCCACAGCGGCCAGATCAGCAGCGTGTCGAGCAACAGCGGGATCGCCAGGCTCGACAGCATCAGGATCACCGCGCAGCCGGCAAACAAGGTTCGCCGCGACAGATAGTCCGCGAGGGCACCAATGGGCAGTTGCAGCAAGGCATCGCCGACGACCACGGTGCTGACCATGGCCAGGGCAATGTCTGCGGTGAACCCCTGTTGCAGGCAGTACACCGGCAGCAAGGTCAGGATCATCGCCTCGAACGCAGCAAACAACGACACCGCCCAGGCGATGGCCGGCAGGCCGCGACAGAAACCCAGCAAGTCACTGAAGGTCACACTCAGGGCTTCGCTGCTCGGCGCCCCGCTACGCCCCAACAAGACCAGCGGTGAAGTCACCAGCAGCGCGACCCCGACCCAGAAACCGATGTCGTTGTCGGTGCCCAGCACCCCCAGCAGCAACGGCCCAGCCAATTGGCTCAAGGCATAGCTGCAGCCATACAGCGCCACCAGCCGACCGCGCCATTGCTCAACCACCAACTGGTTGATCCAGCTCTCGCCGAGAATGAACACGATGGTCAGGATGACCCCGATCATCAGCCGCAGTACCAGCCACACCGGGTAGCTGGGCAACAACGCCAGCAGGCCGATGGAGAGGGCTCCGGCCCACAGGCACAGGCGCATCAGGTTGGCCGTGCCCAGGCGGGCCGCCAGGTGGCTGGAGATCTTCGCCCCCAGCAGGACGCCAATGGCCGGCATGGCCGCCATCACCCCGATAGCAAACGAGCCGTAGCCCCAGCTTTCCAGGCGAAACGACACCAGCGGCATGCTGACGCCCAGGGCCAGGCCGACACTCAGGACCGAGGCCAGAACGGCGAAATAAGTCGCCCAACGCATGTTCCACGCTCCTGTGGATATTTTCATGTGTGGCACAAAGCATTGTGGGAGCGAACCTGCTCACGATGGCGGCGCAACATTCAACACGACGTCGACTGTCATACCACTATCGCGAGCAGGCTCGCTCCCACAAGGGATCTGCGTCGTTCAGGGAGCCAGGCTCCCTGAAAGGCTTACAGCTTGATCCAGGTCGCCTTCAGCTCGGTGTACTTGTCGAAGGCGTGCAGCGACTTGTCACGGCCGTTGCCCGATTGCTTGAAGCCACCGAACGGGGCGGTCATGTCGCCGCCATCGTACTGGTTGACCCACACGCTACCGGCGCGCAGGGCCTTGGCCGTCAGGTGAGCCTTGGAGATGTCCCGGGTCCATACCGCTGCGGCCAGGCCATAGGGCGTGTCGTTGGCGATCTGGACGGCCTCTTCGGCGGTATCGAAGGTGATGACCGACAGTACCGGGCCAAAAATTTCTTCCTGGGCGATCTTCATGGCATTGCTCACGCCGTCGAAAATCGTCGGCTCCACGTAGGTGCCACCGGTTTCCTCAAGAATACGCTTGCCGCCCGCCACCAGTTTGGCGCCGTCGGTATGGCCAGACTCGATGTACGACAGCACGGTATTCATTTGCTGGGTATCGACCAACGCACCCACGGTAGTGGACGGGTCCAGCGGATTGCCCGGCTTCCAGGTTTTCAGGGCCTCGATCACCAGTGGCAGGAACGTGTCCTTGATCGAACGCTCCACCAGCAGGCGTGAACCGGCGGTGCAGACTTCGCCCTGGTTGAACGCAATCGCGCCGGCAGCGGATTCGGCGGCGGCCTGCAGGTCCGGTGCATCGGCAAACACGATGTTCGGGCTCTTGCCGCCGGCTTCCAGCCAGACGCGCTTCATGTTCGACTCACCGGAGTAGATCATCAGTTGCTTGGCGATCTTGGTCGAGCCGGTGAACACCAGGGTATCGACGTCCATGTGCAGGGCCAGGGCCTTGCCCACGGTGTGGCCGTAGCCTGGCAGCACGTTGAGCACGCCTTTGGGGATACCGGCCTCGACGGCCAGGGCCGCGATGCGGATGGCGGTCAATGGGGATTTTTCGGACGGCTTGAGGATCACCGAGTTACCGGTGGACAGCGCCGGACCGAGTTTCCAGCAAGCCATCATCAGCGGGAAGTTCCACGGCACGATAGCGCCAACCACGCCCACTGGCTCACGGGTCACCAGACCCAGTTGATCATGAGGGGTCGCCGCCACTTCATCGTAGATCTTGTCGATGGCTTCACCGCTCCAGCTCAGTGCCTGGGCGGCACCCGGAACGTCGATGCCCAGGGAATCGCTGATCGGCTTGCCCATGTCCAGGGTTTCCAGCAGGGCCAGCTCCTGGGCATTTTGCTTGAGCAGGCCGGCGAAACGGATCATGACGGCCTTGCGCTTGGCCGGAGCCAGGCGGGACCAGACACCGGAATTGAACGTGGCACGGGCATTGTCCACGGCGCGCTGGGCGTCGGCGGCATCACAGCTGGCAATCTTGCCCAGCAGACGGCCATCGACCGGGCTGATGCACTCGAAGGTCTCGCCAGAGACCGCGTCGGTGTATTCGCCATTGATGTAGGCGCGGCCTTCGATTTTCAGGTCGCGGGCACGTTGTTCCCAGTCGGCACGAGTCAGGGTGGTCATACGAGTGTCCTCCTCTTATTAAATACGACACCCGCGTTCTTCACGGGCGCTGTCAGGAATTCTGCCCGGCCAGCCTTGAAATCGGCCCGAGGCACCCGCCACCCTAAACCAGCCGCCCCTCAAGTTTCAATATATTTGACATAAGGCCGGCAAACGACCTTGCGATGTTCATTTTAATAAACATAGACTCGGGGCTTTCCAAGCAAACACGGGGGGATTACCAGTATGAGCATCCAGGACATCGTCGATTTCAGCCAGGCCGGCACCGCCGCCGAACGCTACCGCCCGGACGCGGCCAAAATCCTCAAGGGCGACCCTGAGCAAACCGTCTACAACCACTACAACAGCCCGTGCGGCCAGCTCAATGCCGGTGTCTGGGAGGGCGCGGTCGGGCAGTGGACGGTCAATTTCACCGAACACGAGTACTGCGAAATCGTCCAGGGGGTTTCGGTGCTACGCGACACCGAAGGCCATGCCAAGACCCTGCGCACCGGTGATCGGTTTGTCATCCCAGCCGGATTCCGGGGCACCTGGGAAGTCCTGGAAACATGCCGCAAGATCTACGTGGCGTTTGAACAGAAACCATAGATATATACCGCACATCGGGTCATGGCTCAGAGGAGAATCGAACTGTCCCAACGGACAATAATCGTTCACTTAAAGGATTAATGAACATGACCAATGAAGAAGTCCTCCAACAGCTTCAACACCTGATCGGCCAGCCTTATGTGGCTTCCATGAAGGCCTACATCAGCGAACTGACTGCGCGACGCGTAGTCGGCGCCAGTGAAGTCGCGACCAAGGAACTGGATAGCACGCGAATTCACGTCGTCACCAATGCCTCCGGCACCATTGAGGCGTTCAACTTCGGTTGAGTGCTCGCCGAGCGGCACTGGCGTAAGTAAAAAGGCCGGTATCTCGCGATACCGGCCTTTTTTTAGCAAGAGCGCACAGGACGTGCCTCAATCCAGACCCACAACGCAAGGAGGCAACATGCCCGACACTCAAGACTCATGCGACGTCACGATCGCTGAATACACCATCGGCCAGACCTGCACCCCTCAGTTGCTCGAGGAGGTACGAGCCCAGGCCAATGGCGCACCGGTGCGGGTCACCGGCCCTCGCTACGCCTCAGACCACAAGCGAGTCCCACGACGAATCAGCCTGCTGACCAATGCCGACAATGTCATTGTCAGCATTCAGTGCGGTTGAGCACGTGAAGCTTTTCCCCCGGCCACAAAAAAGGCCCGTATCTTGCGATACGGGCCTTTTTCTTAAGAGGGAAAAATCAATTACTTGATTTTGCCTTCTTTGTAGATCACGTGCTTGCGAACAACCGGATCAAATTTCTTGATCTCGATTTTGTCCGGAGTAGTGCGCTTGTTCTTGTCGGTAGTGTAGAAGTGACCAGTACCGGCGCTCGAAATCAAACGAATCAATTCACGCATGATTAGCTCCCTTAGATCTTGCCAGCTTTGCGGATTTCGGCCAGCACGACAGTGATGCCACGCTTGTCGATGATACGCATGCCTTTGGCAGATACGCGCAGACGCACGAAACGTTTCTCTTCTTCAACCCAGAAGCGATGATGCTGCAGGTTCGGCAGGAAACGACGACGGGTTTTGTTGTTTGCGTGGGAAATGTTATTCCCAGTCACCGGACCCTTACCGGTAACTTGACATACTCTCGACATGCCTCAGCCCTCTAAAACCACATGCCCAACCCGGCATGGGTTGGCCGCTTAATCTCTCAGTCATTTGGCGCCAGGCGCCGCGTTTCTTTAGAGGTCTTACCGGCTACACCTACAGTGAAGGAACCGGGCCCCTAGAAAAGAGCGCTGCTTTATACCAGAAAGACCCCATAGCAACAACTATTGGTGTGAAGAGAGTTTTCAAAAACCCCGGATTTACGACGCCAGACGCCTTGGATAAAGGCTATCGATGGCAGTGACCGCTCGTCGCAGAGCAACACCCTGCCCCCTCGCACAGAGGGTGCCGGCACGCCACCTTACGCTATTTCGCCCCGGCCCAAGCGCAATAAACGGCGAAAACATGCACCGTCGAGCAGGACACAAATCAAAAAAGGGGATAGTCATTTGCCTGGCAGGCCACTAGGGTAAGCCTTTTCCAGACTGCACTCGCAGATGGGCCTCCGATCTGCAAAGGAATCCACACATGCGCCTCGCTGCCCTACCGCTGTTGCTTGCCCCACTGCTGCTGAGCCCTTTGGCCCAGGCTGCCGCCCTGAGCGTCTGCACCGAGGCCAGTCCGGAAGGGTTCGACGTCGTTCAATACAACTCGCTGACCACCACCAACGCCTCGGCGGACGTGCTGATGAATCGCCTGGTGGATTTTGACACCGTCAGTGGCAAGGTCGTGCCGAGCCTGGCTGACAGCTGGGAAGTCTCGGCCGACGGCCTGATCTATGTCTTCAAGCTGCGCCCGGAGGTGAAGTTCCATCGCACCGAGTACTTCAACCCGAGCCGCACCCTGACCGCCGAAGACGTGAAGTTCAGCTTTGACCGCATGCTGGATCCGGCACAGCCCTGGCACAAGATCGCCCAGAGTGGCTTCCCTCACGCCCAATCGATGCAGCTGCCTGCGCTGATCAAGAAAATCGACGCCCTCGACCCGCTGACCATTCGCTTCACCCTCGACCACCCCGACTCGACCTTCCTCGCCACACTGAGCATGGGTTTCGCCTCGATCTACTCCGCGCAATACGCCGATCAGTTGCTCAAGGCGGGCACACCCGAGAAACTCAACAGCCAGCCGATCGGCACTGGGCCGTTCATTTTCGGACGTTTCCAGAAAGACGCATCGATCCGCTACAAGGCAAACCGCGACTACTTCGCCGGCAAGCCCGCGATCGACACCCTGGTGTTCGCCATTACCCCGGACGCCAACGTGCGCCTGCAGAAACTGCGGCGCAACGAATGCCAGATCGCCCTGTCGCCCAAACCGCTGGACGTCCAGGCTGCCGCCCAGGAGCCGAGCCTCAAGGTCGAGAGCACGCCAGCCTTCATGACCGCCTTCGTCGCCATCAACAGCCAGCATCCGCCGCTGGACAAACCGGAGGTGCGCCAGGCGATCAATCTGGCCTTCGACAAGGCCAGCTACCTCAAGGCCGTGTTCGAAGACACCGCCCAAGCCGCCAACGGCCCTTACCCGCCCAACACCTGGAGCTATGCCAAGGACCTGCCGGGCTATCCGAAGGACCTCACCAAGGCGCGCGCGCTGATGGCCAAGGCCGGACTCAAGGACGGCTTCAAGACCACCATCTGGACCCGCCCTTCCGGCAGCCTGCTCAACCCCAACCCGAGCCTGGGCGCTCAATTGCTGCAGGCGGATTTGGCGGAACTGGGGATTCAGGCGGAAATTCGCGTGATCGAATGGGGCGAACTGATTCGTCGGGCCAAAGCCGGCGAGCACGACCTGCTGTTCATGGGCTGGGCCGGTGACAACGGCGATCCGGACAACTTCCTGACCCCGCAATTCTCCTGCGCGGCCGTGCAGTCCGGGACCAACTTCGCACGGTACTGCGATCAAGGCCTGGACAAGCTGATCAACGCCGGCAAGACCACCACCGAGCAGGGCGTGCGCACCAAGCTCTACGAGCAGGCCCAGGGGCAAATCCAGCAGCAGGCGCTGTGGCTCCCCCTGGCCCACCCGACCGCCTACGCCCTGACCCGCAAGGAGATCCAGGGCTACTCGGTCAGCCCGTTCGGCCGCCAGGACTTCTCGAAAATCAAACGCTAGGCGCGAGCTTGCTCGCGAAAAAACTCAATCCTCACGCAGCGGTCCGGGTGGAGCGCTGCGTGCTGAGCACTACTCCCGCATGGCCATGGATGGGGGACGCATTCGGCGCCTAGATCCACCCATACTCGGCCATCGACAACGGATCACCGTCACCGACGATGAAATGGTCGAGCACTCGCACATCGACCAACTCCATCGTCTCCTGCAAACGCTTGGTCAGCGCCCGGTCGGCCGGGCTCGGCTCGGCGTTTCCCGAGGGGTGGTTGTGGCACAGGATCAACGCCGCCGCGTTGTGCGCCAGGGCGCGCTTGACCACCTGGCGCGGATGAACGCTGGTGGTGTCGATCGAGCCGCGAAACAGGATCTCGAATGCCAGGACCCGATGCCGGGAATCGAGGAACAGACACGCAAACACCTCGTGGGGCTCATGCCGCAGCATGGCCTTGAGGTAGTTGCGCACCTCGATCGGGCTCTTGAGTACTGAGGCCTGGCGCAGGTGCTCGGCCAAGTGCCGACGCGCCATCTCCAGTACCGCCTGCAATTGGGCGAATTTCGCCGGCCCCAACCCCAACTGGCCGGCGAACGTCTGCTGGTCCGCCTCCAGCAAGTTACGCAAACTGCCAAACTGCTGCAGCAAGTGCCTGGCCAGGTCTACCGCGCTTTTCCCGGCGACCCCGGTGCGCAGAAAGATCGCCAACAATTCCGCGTCGGAGAGGCTCGCCGAACCCTGCTCCAGAAGTTTCTCCCGTGGCCGCTCTGTCGTCGGCCAATCTCGAATGCTCATAGCACCTCCCTGTCGATGGGCGCCGCTGTTCCGTAGCGGTCGCTGTGATATCGTAGCCCATCTTTTTTGCGGGCGATTGTTCCCTGGGGAGGGGGTTTCGCCACGTATGTCACCAACGAATTGAAAGGCAGACCTATGCAGCGGCTGTATCGGAAACGCATCGTTCTGGGCGTCGGCGGCGGCATTGCTGCCTACAAGAGCGCCGAACTGGTTCGCCGCCTGATCGACCAGGGCGCCGAAGTGCGCGTGGTCATGACCCGCGGCGGCAGCGAGTTCATCACCCCGCTGACCATGCAGGCCCTCTCCGGGCACCCGGTGCACCTCGACCTGCTGGACCCGGCGGCCGAAGCCGCGATGGGCCACATCGAGCTCGCCAAGTGGGCTGACCTGGTGCTGATCGCCCCCGCCACCGCGGACCTGATTGCCCGCCTGGCCCAAGGCATTGCCAACGACCTGCTGACCACCCTGGTCCTGGCCACCGACGCCACCATCGCCCTGGCGCCAGCCATGAACCAGGCAATGTGGCGCGACCCGGCCACCCAGGCCAATACCCAGTTGCTTGAAAGCCGCGGCTTCAAGGTCTTCGGCCCGGCCTCGGGCAGCCAGGCCTGCGGCGACGTCGGCATGGGCCGCATGATGGAGGCCGATGACCTGGCCCAGTGCGCGGCCGATTGTTTCCAGCGCCAGGCGCTGACCGGCCGGCACGTGCTGATCACGGCCGGTCCGACCCAGGAAAACATTGACCCGGTCCGCTACATCACCAACCACAGCTCCGGAAAAATGGGCTTTGCCCTGGCCGAAGCCGCGGTGGAAGCCGGTGCCCGCGTGACCCTGATCACCGGCCCCGTGCACTTGCCGACCCCGGACCGGGTGACGCGCATCGATGTGGTCAGCGCCCGCGACATGCTGGCCGCCTGCGAGGCCGCGATTCCTTGCGACCTGTTCATCGCGTCCGCTGCGGTTGCGGACTACCGCCCGGAAGTCGTCGCCCCGCAAAAACTCAAGAAAGACCCTACGACAGGCGACGGCTTTGTCCTGCAAATGGTGCGCAACCCAGATATTCTGGCCACCATTGCCACCCGACCTGACCGTCCGTTCAGTGTCGGATTCGCCGCCGAAACCGAACACCTGCTCGATTACGCCGCACGCAAGCTCAAGGACAAGAACCTCGACCTGATCGTCGCCAACGACGTGGCCAACCCCAGTATTGGCTTCAACAGCGAGGAAAACGCCTGCAGCGTGATCGACCGTGAGTTGCACGCCACCCTTTTCGCCCAGACCAGCAAGGGCAAGATTGCCCGCCAACTGATCACTTTTATCGCCGAACGTCTGAACCAGGTTTAATTCGTATGCACGCTTTGCAAGCCAAGATCCTCGACCCACGCATCGGCAGCGAATTTCCGCTGCCCCAGTACGCCACACCTGGTTCCGCCGGCCTTGACCTGCGGGCCATGCTGGAACAAGACACCATTATCCAGCCCGGCGAAACGGTGCTGATCCCTACCGGCCTGTCAGTGTACATCGGCGATCCGGGCCTGGCCGCGCTGATCCTGCCGCGCTCGGGCCTGGGCCATAAGCACGGGATCGTGCTGGGCAACCTGGTCGGCCTGATCGACTCCGACTACCAGGGCCCACTGATGGTGTCCTGCTGGAACCGCGGCCAGAGCGCATTCACCATGACGGTCGGCGAACGCCTGGCGCAATTGGTGCTGGTGCCGGTCGTGCAGGCGCATTTCGAGATGGTTGAAGAGTTCGTTGAAACCGAGCGCGGCGTCGGTGGTTTCGGCCACACCGGCGCCAAATAGCGGGACCCGGACTGGGGCAGGTTCGAATGAACGGATTGACGCCGAAAATCGAGCTACTGGCGAAACAAAGCCACGCCCCACGATGCATCATGGCCCTTTCATACCACGAACTATGGGTGGAAAACGCCGTCATACCCTTCAGTTTGAATCCGCCGTCGAATGAATTGACGGTTTGTCCTGCCACTTTCGAAATGGAGCATTTCCGCAGATGAGCACCCCAAGCAAGATTGCCCCGACGCTTCCCGACAGCATCTTTCGCGCCTATGACATTCGCGGCACCGTACCGAAATTCCTCAACGCCGAAACCGCTTACTGGATCGGTCGCGCCATCGGCGCCCAGACCCTGGCCCAGGATGAACCGAACATCAGCGTCGGCCGTGACGGCCGCCTGTCCGGCCCGGAACTGGTTGAGCAACTGATCCAGGGCCTGGCCGATGCTGGCTGCCATGTCAGCGACGTCGGCCTGGTGCCAACTCCGGCGCTGTACTACGCCGCCAACGTCCTCGCGGGCAAGTCTGGGGTGATGCTCACCGGCAGCCACAACCCGTCGGACTACAACGGCTTCAAAATCGTGATCGCTGGCGACACCCTGGCCAACGAACAGATTCAGGCCCTGCACGAGCGCCTGAAAAGCAACAACCTGACCAGCGGCCAGGGCAGCATCACCAAGGTCGAGATTCTCGATCGGTACAGCGCCCAGATTGTTCAGGACATCAAGCTCGCACGCCGCCTGAAAGTGGTGGTTGACTGCGGCAACGGCGCTGCCGGCGTGATTGCCCCCCAACTGATCGAAGCCCTGAATTGCGAAGTAATCCCGCTCTTCTGCGAAGTCGACGGCAACTTCCCCAACCACCACCCGGACCCGGGCAAACCAGAAAACCTGGTGGACCTGATCGCCAAGGTCAAGCAAACCAATGCCGACCTGGGCCTGGCCTTCGACGGTGACGGTGACCGTGTCGGCGTGGTGACCAATACCGGCGACATCGTGTTCCCGGACCGCCTGCTGATGCTCTTTGCCAAGGACGTGGTCGCACGTAACCCGGACGCTGAGATCATCTTCGACGTCAAATGCACCCGCCGCCTGACCCCGCTGATCAAGGAATATGGCGGTCGCCCACTGATGTGGAAAACCGGCCACTCGCTGATCAAGAAAAAAATGAAGCAGTCCGGTGCCCTGCTCGCTGGCGAAATGAGCGGGCACATCTTCTTCCAGGAGCGCTGGTTCGGTTTTGACGACGGCATTTACAGCGCCGCTCGCCTGCTGGAGATCCTCAGCCAGGAGAAATCCACGGCTCAGGAACTGTTCGAGACCTTCCCGAACGATATTTCCACGCCGGAAATCAATATCCATGTGACCGAAGAGAGCAAATTCAGCATCATTGATGCACTGCACGACGCCCAGTGGGGCGACGGCGCCGACCTGACCACCATTGACGGTGTGCGAGTCGACTACGCCAAAGGCTGGGGCCTGGTTCGCGCCTCCAACACCACACCGGTGCTGGTGCTGCGTTTCGAGGCTGACGACGAGGCCGAATTGCAGCGCATCAAGGATGTGTTCCACGCTCAGCTGAAACGTGTTGCACCTGACCTCCAACTCCCGTTTTGATTATTTGAAGCGCCTTTTACACAAGTGCCGGAGCCCTGAATGACCCTCGAACGCGAAGCCGCCGCCAACACCGCCAAGGTCCTGTCCGAAGCGCTGCCTTATATTCGCCGCTATGTCGGCAAGACGCTGGTGATCAAATACGGCGGCAACGCGATGGAAAGCGAGGAGCTCAAGACTGGCTTCGCCCGTGACATCGTGATGATGAAAGCCGTGGGCATCAACCCGGTGGTGGTGCACGGGGGTGGCCCGCAGATCGGCGACCTGCTCAAGCGCCTGTCGATCGAGAGTCATTTCATCGACGGCATGCGGGTGACTGACGCCCAGACCATGGACGTGGTGGAGATGGTGCTCGGCGGCCAGGTCAACAAGGACATCGTCAACCTGATCAACCGTCATGGCGGCAGCGCCATCGGCCTGACCGGCAAGGACGCCGAGCTGATTCGCGCGAAGAAGCTGACTGTCACCCGCCAGACGCCGGAGATGACCCAGCCGGAAATCATCGACATCGGGCAAGTGGGCGAAGTGGTCGGGATCAACACCGACCTGCTCAACCTGCTGGTCAAGGGCGACTTCATTCCGGTGATTGCACCGATCGGCGTAGGGGCCAACGGCGAGTCGTACAACATCAACGCCGATCTGGTGGCCGGTAAAGTGGCCGAAGCGCTGAAAGCCGAGAAGCTGATGCTGCTGACCAACATCGCCGGCTTGATGGACAAGTCAGGCACTGTGCTGACTGGCCTGACGACCCAGCAAGTCGACGAACTGATCGCCGACGGCACCATCTACGGTGGCATGCTGCCGAAGATTCGTTGCGCGCTGGAAGCGGTACAGGGTGGCGTGGGCAGTTCGCTGATCATCGATGGCCGGGTACCCAATGCGATCCTGCTGGAAATCTTCACCGATACCGGTGTGGGCACCCTGATCAGCAATCGCAAGCGCCCATAAGCGCTGGCACCTGTAAAAAGACCCCGCTCAGCCAGGCTGAGCGGGGTCTTTTTTTGTCCGGCGACGGCTACACGCCGAACTGCGCGCGGTAGGCTTCTACGGCTGGCAGATGCTGCTTGAGCTGAGGATCGTCGGCCAGGAACTCCAGGACCTGGTTCAACGAAACGATGCTGATGACCGGAATCCCGAAGTCACGCTCCACTTCCTGGATCGCCGACAGCTCACCATTGCCGCGCTCCTGACGGTTGAGGGCAATCAACACGCCAGCAGCCTTGGCGCCGTCCTGGGAAGCGATGATCTGCATCACTTCACGGATCGCGGTGCCCGCGGTGATCACGTCGTCGATGATCAGCACGTCGCCGGTCAGCGGTGCGCCCACCAGGCTGCCGCCTTCGCCGTGGGCCTTGGCTTCCTTGCGGTTGAAGCACCATGGCAGGTCACGGTTGTGATGCTCGGCCAGCGCCACGGCGGTGGTTGCCGCCAATGGGATGCCCTTGTACGCCGGGCCAAACAGCACGTCGAAGGAAATACCGCTCTCGACGATGGCCGCCGCATAAAAGCGACCCAGCTGCGCCAGGGCGCTGCCGGAGTTGAACAGGCCGGCATTAAAGAAGTAAGGACTGGTACGCCCGGACTTCAGGGTGAACTCACCGAAGCGCAAAACGCCGCGATCGATGGCAAAACGAATGAAATCGCGCTGATACGCTTGCATGCAAAAAACCCCAAATACCACGGATTTAGCTAATTAGCTTGACGCCGTGTATCATACACGCACGCGATTTTTGGGGCCATTTATGCGGATCATCAGTGTGAACGTCAATGGTATTCAGGCGGCAGTCGAGCGCGGTTTGCTCAGTTGGCTGCAAGCCCAGAATGCCGACGTCATCTGCCTGCAGGACACCCGCGCCTCCGCCTTTGAACTGGACGATCCAGCCTTCCAACTGGATGGCTACTTCCTTTATGCCTGCGATGCCGAAGTCCCCGCCCAAGGTGGCGTGGCTTTGTATTCGCGGCTGCAACCGAAGGCTGTCATCAGCGGTCTCGGTTTCGAGACGGCCGACCGCTACGGGCGCTACCTGCAAGCCGATTTCGACAAGGTCAGCATCGCGACCTTGCTGCTCCCTTCGGGGCAGAACGGCGATGAAGACTTGAACCAGAAGTTCAAGCTAATGGACGATTTCGCCCGTTATCTGGATAAACAGCGGCGCAAGCGGCGCGAGTACATTTATTGTGGCTCGCTGTACGTGGCGCAACAGAAGCTGGATATCAAAAACTGGCGCGACAGCCAGCAATCCCCGGGCTTCCTGGCACCTGAACGTGCCTGGATGGACGAGATTGTCGGCAACATGGGTTATGTCGACGCCCTGCGCGAAGTCAGCCGTGAAGGCGACCAGTACAGCTGGTGGCCAGACAACGAACAGGCTGAGATGCTCAACCTGGGCTGGCGCTTCGACTACCAGCTGTTGACCCCAGGCCTGCGCCGCTTTGTTCGCAGTGCACGTCTGCCCCGTCAACCGCGGTTCTCGCAGCACGCACCGTTGATCGTGGACTACGACTGGACGCTGACCATCTAGGCGTCGATACGCAAGACACAAAAAAGCCGACAGCGATGTCGGCTTTTTTGTGGGAGCGGGCTTGCCCGCGATGAGGCCATGACATTCAGCCCATGTGCTGCCTGCCAGATCGCTATCGCGGGCAAGCCCGCTCCCACAGGAACTGCATCTGGTTATTACTTGATCAACCGCCAGGTGAACGGGTAACGATACACCTGCCCCTCATTGGCCTTGACCCCGGCAATGATGGTCAGCACCAGCGCGCCAATGGCCAGCAGGCCAAACAGGAAGAACCCGATCACCACCACCATCAACAGCAGGCATATGGCCGAGGCAATGGCCACGCTGATCTGGAAGTTCAGCGCCTCCTTGCCCTGATCGTCGACGAACGGGTCCATCTCACGCTTCATCTGCCACAGAATCAGCGGGCCGATCAGTGAGCCGAACGGCACCCAGATCCCCAGCAAGGCCGAGAGATGGCAGAACATCGCCCACTGACGAACCTCACGGCTCGGCGCGGGCACCGGTAGTTGCTCATCACTCATGACGCTCTCCTTGCTGGCGACCGGAACAATCAGTCCGCCAGCGCAGCCTGTTGCAAGTCGAAAATCTCGGCCATGCCTTTTTTCGCCAGCTCCAGCATCGCCGTCAGCTCTTCAGGCTGGAACGGCGCGCCTTCGGCGGTGCCCTGCACTTCGATGAAACCACCGGTGCTGGTCATCACCACGTTCAGGTCGGTCTCGGCTGCCGAATCTTCCAGGTAGTCCAGGTCCAGCACTGGCTCGCCCTGGTACATGCCCACCGACACGGCTGCGATCATTTGCTTGAGCGGGTCGCCGCCTTTCAGGCCGCCACGCTTCTTGATCACTTTCAAGGCATCGACCAGGGCCACCATGGCGCCGGTGATCGAGGCAGTACGGGTACCGCCGTCGGCCTGGATCACGTCGCAATCGACGTACAGGGTCACATCGCCGAGCTTGGACATATCCAGCGCAGCGCGCAGCGAACGGCCGATCAGGCGTTGGATTTCCAGGGTGCGGCCGCCTTGCTTGCCACGGCTTGCTTCGCGCTGGTTACGCTCGCCGGTGGCGCGCGGCAGCATGCCGTACTCGGCGGTCAACCAGCCCTGGCCCTGGCCCTTGAGGAAGCGCGGTACGCCGTTCTCGACGCTGACGGTGCAGATCACCTTGGTATCGCCAAACTCGACCAGTACAGATCCCTCGGCGTGTTTGGTGTAGTTGCGGGTGATGCGGATCGAGCGAAGCTGATCGGCAGCGCGACCACTTGGACGTTTCATAGGGGATACCTGTACGAAGGACGGAAATCTGCCGAGCATTATAGGGCGGCCGGGCACGCCTGGGCACTTCTAAAAAAAACCGGCGACGAGCGAGGGCTCTGCCGCGCACGCTGCGACGAGCTGCAGCGCTTTGTCGCACGCCTCGTTTGGGAGCTCCCCCTGCACTGCGCTACAATCCTGCGCCTTTGTTGCCTGTGGGCTTTAATTCATTCAAGCAGGTTCGCCGAACCCCGGGGTTCGCTGGCGATCTGCATCGCGAGGTACCGCCATGGTGCACAGCATGACCGCCTTTGCCCGCGTCGAAAAAGCCGGCAGCCAGGGCACCCTGAGCTGGGAGCTGCGCTCGGTCAACAGCCGCTATCTGGAACCGCACCTGCGCCTGCCAGAGTCCTTTCGTGACCTCGAGGGCAATGTGCGCGAGGCCCTACGCCAGGGCCTGTCGCGTGGCAAGCTCGAGTGCACCCTGCGTTTTACCGAAGAAACCACCGGCAAGGCGCTGCAGGTTGATCGCGAGCGCGCCGCGCAACTGATCGCCGCCGCCGAAACCATTGCCAGCCTGATCAGCAATCCTGCGGCACTCAACCCGCTGGAAGTGCTGGCCTGGCCGGGGGTCTTGGTGGCCGACGCCAGCGACCCACAAGCGCTCAATGCCGAGGCACTGGCGCTGTTCAACCAGGGCCTCAAGGAGCTCAAGGCCGGCCGCGAGCGCGAAGGCGCGGAGCTGGCACGGCTGATCAACGAGCGCCTGAGCGCCATTGAAGAAGACGTCGTGACCCTGCGTGAGCTGGTCCCGCAGATGCTCGCCACCCAGCGCCAGAAAGTCCTCGACCGCTTCGCCGACATGCAGGCCGAACTCGACCCGCAACGCCTGGAGCAGGAAATGGTCATGCTCGCGCAAAAGAGCGACGTTGCCGAAGAACTGGATCGCCTGAGCACCCACATCATTGAAGTTCGCCGCGTCCTCAAGTCCGGCGGTGCCGCCGGCCGGCGCCTGGACTTCCTGATGCAGGAGCTCAACCGCGAAGCCAACACCCTGGGCTCCAAAGCCTTCGACCCGCGCAGCACCCAGGCTGCGGTCAACCTCAAAGTGTTGATCGAGCAAATGCGCGAACAAGTGCAGAACATTGAGTAAGGCTACCCCGACATGACCCACAGCACTGGCACCCTGTACATCATTTCCGCCCCCTCGGGCGCGGGCAAGAGCAGCCTGGTCAAGGCCCTGACCGACACCAACCCGGAGATTCGCGTATCGATTTCCCACACCACCCGCGCCATGCGTCCGGGCGAAGTGGACGGCGTGAACTATCACTTCGTGACCCGCGAAGCCTTTGTGAAAATGGGCGAACACGGCGATTTCCTGGAGCGCGCCGAAGTATTCGGCAACTTCTACGGCACCTCGCAAAGCCATCTGCAGCAAACGCTGGACGAAGGTCACGACCTGATTCTGGAGATCGACTGGCAAGGCGCCGAGCAAGTGCGCAAGCTGATGCCCCAGGCGCGTTCAATTTTCATTCTGCCGCCATCGCTGCAAGCCTTGCACCAGCGTCTGACCAACCGTGGCCAGGACAGCGACGAGATCATTGCCAACCGGATGCGTGAAGCCGTCAACGAAATGAGCCACTATGTCGAGTACGACTACCTGATCATCAATGACGATTTCTCCCACGCGCTGGATGACTTGAAGGCGATTTTCCGTGCCAATCAATTGCAACAGAAGCGCCAACAGGTGCGTTTCGGTATGTTGCTGGCTGAATTACTGGGCTGAAACAGCACTTCCCAAAACCGCTGCAAGGGCTTTACATTGGCACTTGCAGCGCGTTGAAGAGCTTGGTTAAAAAATCAGCGCTTCCCTAATCGCTGGTGATTTTTTAAACTGTTGAGTCCGCTCGCCCAACCGGGCAGCGCGCATATTGCATTCGCTCCGAGGAATACCATGGCCCGCGTAACCGTTGAAGACTGCCTAGAACACGTGGAAAACCGCTTTGAGCTGGTCATGCTCTCTACCAAGCGTGCCCGTCAACTGGCCACCGGCGGCAAAGAGCCACTGGTCCAGTGGGAAAACGACAAGCCTACCGTTGTCGCCCTGCGTGAAATCGCCGAAGGCCTGATGAGCTACGAGTTCATCGCCAATGCTGAAATCGTCGAAGACGAACCGCTGTTCGCAGCGTTCGAGGACGAGTCCAACGAGGCCGTCTAAGCCTATGCCTGGTCGACGTAGCACGGCGCGGGATCACAGCCATCGGCAGGAGTCATCATGCCGAGCATAGACGCCCTCGCCGATCGCTTATCGACCTACCTCGGCAATGACCAGGTCAACCTGGTCCGCCGAGCGTACTTCTACGCCGAACAAGCCCACGACGGCCAACGCCGCCGTAGCGGCGAGGCGTACGTCACGCACCCTCTTGCGGTGGCGAATATTCTTGCCGACATGCACATGGACCATCAGAGCCTGATGGCAGCAATGCTGCATGACGTGATCGAAGACACCGGTATTGCCAAGGAAGCGCTACAAGCGCAGTTCGGCGAAACCGTGGCCGAACTGGTCGACGGGGTCAGCAAACTGACCCAGATGAATTTCGAGACCAAGGCCGAAGCCCAAGCGGAAAACTTCCAGAAAATGGCCATGGCCATGGCGCGCGACATTCGCGTGATCCTGGTCAAGCTGGCCGACCGCCTGCACAACATGCGCACGCTGGAGGTGCTGTCCGGTGAAAAACGCCGGCGCATCGCCAAGGAAACCCTGGAAATCTATGCCCCCATCGCCAACCGGCTGGGCATGCACGCCATCCGCATAGAGTTCGAAGACCTCGGCTTCAAGGCCATGCACCCGATGCGTTCCGCGCGGATCTACCAGGCCGTCAAACGCGCCCGGGGCAACCGCAAGGAAATCGTCAACAAAATCGAAGAGTCCTTGAGCCACTGCCTGGCGATCGATGAAATCCAGGGCGAAGTCAGTGGCCGGCAGAAACACCTCTACGGCATCTACAAAAAAATGCGCGGCAAACGTCGGGCCTTCAACGAGATCATGGACGTCTACGCGTTCCGGATCATCGTCGACAAGGTCGACACCTGCTACCGCGTGTTAGGTGCTGTACATAATTTGTACAAACCGCTGCCGGGGCGCTTCAAGGACTACATCGCGATCCCCAAAGCCAACGGCTACCAGTCGCTGCACACCACGCTGTTCGGCATGCACGGCGTACCGATCGAGATCCAGATCCGTACCCGTGAAATGGAAGAGATGGCCAACAATGGCATCGCCGCGCACTGGCTGTACAAGTCCAGCGGTGACGAGCAGCCAAAAGGCACCCATGCCCGCGCCCGCCAGTGGGTCAAGGGCGTGCTGGAAATGCAGCAACGCGCCGGCAACTCGCTGGAATTCATTGAAAGCGTGAAGATCGACCTGTTCCCGGACGAGGTCTACGTGTTCACGCCCAAAGGCCGGATCATGGAGCTGCCCAAAGGCTCCACGGCGGTCGACTTCGCCTACGCGGTGCACACCGACGTCGGCAACAGCTGCATCGCCTGCCGGATCAACCGCCGTCTGGCGCCGCTGTCCGAGCCTCTGCAAAGCGGCTCCACGGTCGAGATCGTCAGCGCCCCGGGCGCCCGACCAAACCCGGCGTGGCTCAATTTTGTGGTCACCGGCAAGGCCCGTACCCACATCCGCCATGCGCTGAAACTGCAACGCCGTTCCGAGTCCATCAGCCTCGGCGAACGCTTGCTGAACAAGGTGCTCAACGGCTTTGACAGCTCGCTGGAAAAAATCCCTGCCGAGCGGGTCAAGGCAATGCTCACCGAGTACCGCCTCGAACTGATCGAAGACCTGCTCGAAGACATCGGCCTGGGCAATCGCATGGCCTATGTCGTGGCTCGCCGCCTGCTGGGCGAAGGCGAGCAACTGCCCAGCCCGGAAGGTCCGCTGGCAATCCGCGGTACCGAAGGCCTGGTGCTCAGCTACGCCAAGTGCTGCACGCCGATTCCGGGCGACCCGATCGTCGGCCATCTGTCCGCGGGCAAAGGCATGGTCGTGCACCTGGACAACTGCCGCAACATCAGCGAAATCCGCCACAACCCGGAAAAATGCATCCAGTTGTCGTGGGCCAAGGATGTCACCGGCGAATTCAACGTCGAGTTGCGCGTCGAACTGGAACACCAGCGCGGCCTGATCGCCCTGTTGGCCAGCAGCGTCAATGCCGCCGACGGCAACATCGAGAAAATCAGCATGGACGAACGCGATGGTCGCATCAGCGTGGTTCAACTGGTGGTCAGCGTGCACGACCGCGTGCACCTGGCCCGCGTGATCAAGAAACTGCGCGCCCTGACCGGGGTGATCCGCATCACCCGCATGCGTGCATAGCTCGCCAACGTAGCCAAGCCATTACAAGGAGTCATCAATGACCAAGACTGTTATCACCAGCGACAAGGCCCCAGCCGCTATCGGCACTTATTCCCAGGCGATCAAGGCCGGCAACACCGTCTACATGTCCGGTCAGATCCCCCTCGATCCAAAAACCATGGAACTGGTCGAAGGCTTCGAAGCCCAGACCGTCCAGGTGTTCGAGAACCTCAAGGCCGTTGCAGAAGCTGCCGGCGGTTCGTTCAAGGACATCGTCAAGCTGAACATCTTCCTCACCGACCTGAGCCACTTCGCCAAGGTCAACGAGATCATGGGCAAGTACTTCGACCAGCCTTACCCTGCCCGCGCCGCCATCGGCGTGGCTGCCCTGCCTAAGGGCTCCCAGGTTGAAATGGACGCCATTCTGGTAATCGAGTAACACGCGCGGCGTTACCTGACAGGTAACGCCGACCCCGCTCCCAAAGGATTTCCTCATGCGCAAAGCGCTAGCTCTCTCGTTGCTTGCGGTGCTGCTCGGCGGCTGTGCCAGTGACCCTGCCGACCGCGACATCAGCGGCACGTGGATCAACCAGGCGGCGATCGATGCCGCAGCCAAGGGCGTTCCGCTGCGTGAAGCCCTGCAAGCCAATGGCCCGAACCTGGAATGGGACGTCAACACCAAGGCCAGCCAGGCGCGTTACACCAACGGCTTTGAAAACATCGAGGGCAAGATCCTCGGCGAGCAATCCGGCACCTGGAAGATCGAGGTGTACGGCAGCTCCGGCAGCGAATTGAAACGCGACGGTAAACGACTGCAACAAGCGGCCAACGACAATGAGCCGGAGCAGACGTTTGACCTGCCCAAGGAAGCCGTTCCCGCAGGCGCCCCGCTGGGTGCCAGCTTTGAGCGCGCACTTTATTCGGCCTACCTGGGCGGCGGCTGGAAGATCGTCAACGGACCTGGAGAAGGCAATACTGTGCAGTTCCAGGCCGACGGCTCCGTGCAGGGCTTGCCGGGTGCCGATCGCTACGCCTTGTGCCTGGCCGGCGATTGCGCGTCGATGAGTGGTGGCAATGACACCATCTGGCTGCAACTCAACGAACAGGGCAACCCATGGATCTTTACCCGCAAGGGCGATGACATGGAGATTTTCCAGGCCGTCAACGGCGCGCAAGCCGATGAAAAGCCGTCGTTCTCCCCGGGCACCCGTCAATGGGCCCTGGAAAAGCAGTAAGCCGTTAGGTAACGGTGGGAGCGAGCCCGCTCGCGATGAACTCAACGCCAACGCATGGATTCAAGCAGCACACGTAGTCGTTGACGTGCATCGCGCGCAGCCGGAATCCCACCCGGCTCGCTCCCGCCTCAGGCCTTGCCTGCCAGAATCGCCCCATAACCTTCACGGTAGCTTGGATAGTGCGGCGCCCAGCCCAATGCCCTGGCGCGCGCATTGCTGCATCGCTTGCTGCCGGTACGCCGCACGCTGGCGTCCTCGGCCCACTCCGTCACGCCCAGGTATTCGCGCAGCCACGCCACCACCTCGGCCAGCGGGGCCGGCGCATCGTCGACGCCGATGTAGCAATCGTCCAGCACCACCCCCTGTTGATCGGCATTGAGCAAGAACGCCAGCAGACCGGCCGCGTCATCGGCATGAATCCGGTTGCCATACAGCGGCGGGTCGACGGCCACGCGATAGCCACGACGCACCTGGGTCAACAGCCACTCACGGCCCGGGCCGTAGATACCGGTCAAGCGCACCACGCTGGCCGGGATGCCGCTACCCAGCGCTACCTGCTCGGCCTCCAGCATCACCCGTCCGGAATAGGCCGAGGCCTTGGCCGCTGAGGTTTCATCGACCCAACCACCGTCCTGCTGCTCGTAGACACTGCTGCTGGAAACAAACAGCAAGCGCTCGGGCACCTGGCCGTAGTCGTCCAGCCAGCCCAACACATTCCGCAGGCCCTGCACATAGGCCGCACGATAGCCCGCCTCATCGTGATCGGTGGCCGCCGCGCAATACACCAGGTAGTCCACTGCGCCGACGGGCCAGGTCTCCGGGCAATCTTCGTTGAACAGGTCACCGGCGACCCCGATCACCCCAGCCGGCAGGTTGGCAATGGTGCGGCGCAACCCATAGACCTGCCAGCCTTTTGCCAGCATTTGCTCGGCCAGACGGCCGCCGACATCACCACAACCGGCGATCAACACACTAGGCGCGGACATCAAATAACTCCCCTGATAAAGGCACAGACTAGCTTCGACAATGGACGAGCGGCTAGTAATAGAAGAAAAAAAGAGACGCTATTACTTCTGTTAACAAGAATTAATTGCAATAATGCCCGCCACTTTGTTCTCGGCCCCACGAGGCCTGGAAGGACATTAACCCTCTTTTTCTCTCAGGTCCGGCCAGCATGACACGTAATCCACTCTCCGCTTCGCCAACCACACCCATCCGCCCGCTGCGCGCCTTGAGCGCCGTCGCCGCACTGGTGTTCAGTCTCCTGCTGGCCCCCACCGCAGCGTTCGCCGATGAGCCGACCTCCGCCACCGCGCCAGCTGCAGCAGTAGCCCCTGCACCGGCCGCCGACCACGCAGCGCCCACCGTGACGCCGGTCGTTACCGACCCGGCCCTGGCGACCGACGCACCGGCCGCTGACGAGCCGCAAGTCCTGGAAGCTGACAACACCCTGGGCATGGCCCATGACCTGTCGCCGTGGGGCATGTACCAGAACGCCGACATCATCGTGAAAATCGTGATGATCGGCCTGGCCATCGCCTCGATCATCACCTGGACCATCTGGATCGCCAAGGGCTACGAGCTCATGGCTGCCAAGCGTCGCCTGCGCACTGAAATCACTCACCTGAAAAAGGCCACCACCCTCAGGGAAGCCAGCGCCACTGCCACCAAGGCCGGGACCCTGGCCAACCTGCTGGTCCACGACGCCCTGGAAGAAATGCGCCTGTCGGCCAACAGCCGTGAGAAGGAAGGCATCAAGGAACGTGTCAGCTTCCGCCTGGAGCGCCTGGTCGCGGCCTGTGGTCGCAACATGAGCAACGGTACCGGCGTGCTGGCCACCATCGGTTCCACCGCCCCCTTCGTCGGTCTGTTCGGTACCGTGTGGGGCATCATGAACAGCTTCATTGGCATCGCCAAGACCCAGACCACCAACCTCGCCGTGGTCGCCCCAGGCATCGCCGAAGCCCTGCTGGCAACGGCACTGGGCCTGGTGGCGGCAATCCCCGCCGTGGTCATCTACAACGTCTTCGCCCGCTCCATCGCCGGCTACAAGGCTCAGGTCTCCGACGCCTCCGCTGAAGTCCTGCTGCTGGTCAGCCGCGACCTCGATCACCTGCCAAGCGAGCGCTCCTCGCAGCCGCATATGGTCAAAGTAGGGTAATCAGCCATGGGCCTGCATTTGAAGGAAGGCGCGAGCGACGACCTCGCCGAGAACCACGAAATCAACGTCACGCCGTTCATCGACGTGATGCTGGTGCTGTTGATCATCTTCATGGTGGCGGCCCCGCTGGCCACCGTGGACATCAAGGTTGACCTGCCCGCCTCCAGCGCCAAGCCGGCGCCGAGGCCGGAAAAGCCAGTGTTCCTCAGCGTCAAGGCCGACCAACGGCTGTACCTGGGCGAAGACGAAGTCAAGGCCGAGACCCTCGGCGCGACCCTCGATGCTCGCACCCAGGGCAAGAAGGACACCACCATCTTCTTCCAGGCCGACAAAGGCGTGGACTATGGCGACCTGATGCACGTAATGGACGCCCTGCGGGCAGCCGGTTACCTGAAGGTCGGCCTGGTCGGACTTGAGACGGCAGCCAAAAAATGATCACGACGCGCCAAAAGCTGACGCGTTACAGCGCTAGCCTGGCAGTGGTGCTCGGCGTCCACGCGGTCGCGGTAATCCTCGCGCTCAACTGGAAGTCCTCGCCCCCCGTCACGCTGCCGCCGATGGCGATGCTGGTCGAGTTGGCGCCTGTTCCGGCGCCACCTCAACCGGCACCGCCCAAGGTCGTAACGCCACCCCAACCGCCGACACCGGTAGAAGAACTGCCACTGCCAAAACTGGCCGAGGCGCCAAAACCGACCATCTCGGTGCCCAAGCCAAAACCCAAGCCCAAGCCTCAGCCGCCCAAACCGGTAGAGAAAAAGCCTGAGCCGGTGAAGGAAAAGCCTTCGGACTCGCCACCGTCCGAGGCCCAGCCAAGCAACGTACCGCCCGCCACATCGGCGCAGCCCAACCCCGGCCCAACGGCAGCACAAAATGCCGCCAAGGCCAGTTGGCAAGGCTCGCTGCTGGCGCACCTGCAGAAGTACAAGAAGTACCCGCCGGGCGCCCAGGCACGCGGCAAGGAAGGCCTGAACCGCTTGCGGTTTGTGGTCGATGCCGAAGGCAAGGTGTTGTCCTATGAGCTGGTAGGACGCTCCGGTAACGCCGATCTGGACCGGGCCACCCTGGAAATGATCCGCCGCGCCCAGCCCCTGCCCAAGCCACCGGCCGATATGCTCAACAACGGCTCGATCGAAATCGTCGCACCGTTTGTGTATTCGCTGGAGAAGAAGCGCCGTTAAGCAACACAATGCCCTGCAAGGAAGGCACCGAAAGGTGCCTTCTGCATATCCGGCAACGGCAAAGATGCATTGCCCAGTGTCACTCGACACACTCAGTCTGATAACGTGCGTCTATCGATTGCAGCCGGTATGCTTGGCCCGCAACTTCATGGACGCCCGCTATGACCCTCACAGAATTACGCTACATCGTTACCCTCGCCCAAGAACAGCATTTCGGCCACGCGGCTGAACGCTGCCACGTCAGTCAACCGACCCTGTCGGTGGGCGTGAAAAAGCTTGAAGACGAACTCGGTGTGCTGATTTTCGAGCGCAGCAAAAGCGCGGTGCGCCTGACCCCGGTCGGCGAAGGCATCGTCGCCCAGGCGCAGAAGGTCCTGGAACAGGCCCAGGGCATCCGTGAACTGGCCCAGGCTGGCAAGAACCAGCTGACCGCGCCGCTCAAGGTCGGGGCGATCTACACCGTCGGTCCGTATCTGTTCCCGCATCTGATTCCACAACTGCACCGGGTCGCCCCGCAGATGCCGTTGTACATCGAAGAAAACTTCACCCACGTGCTGCGCGACAAGCTGCGCAATGGCGAGCTCGACGCAATCATCATCGCCCTGCCGTTCAACGAAGCCGACGTGCTGACCCTGCAGCTCTACGACGAGCCGTTCTACGTCCTGATGCCGGCCCAGCACCCCTGGACCCAGAAAGACACCATCGACGCCAGCCTGCTCAACGACAAGAGCCTGCTGCTGCTCGGTGAAGGTCACTGCTTCCGCGACCAGGTCCTCGAAGCCTGCCCGACCCTGGCCAAGGGCAACGACGGCGCCAAGCACACCACCGTCGAGTCCAGTTCGCTGGAAACTATCCGCCACATGGTGGCCTCGGGCCTGGGCATCTCGATCCTGCCGCTCTCGGCCGTCGACAGCCACCACTACGCCCCCGGCGTGATCGAGGTCCGCCCGCTGACCCCACCCGTGCCATTTCGCACCGTGGCCATCGCCTGGCGCGCCAGCTTCCCACGGCCCAAAGCGATCGAAATCCTCGCCGACTCGATCCGCCTCTGCTCGGTGGCCAAGCCGGCCACGGCTGCGGGTTAAGCGTTCGCCATGACTGAGCTGTCGCAAGTGCCGGTCACGGCACTCAAGGGTGTCGGCGAAGCCATGGCCGAGAAACTCGCCAAGGTCGGCCTGGAGAACCTCCAGGACGTCCTGTTCCACCTGCCGCTGCGCTATCAGGACCGCACCCGGGTGGTGCCCATCGGTCATTTGCGGCCCGGGCAGGACGCGGTCATCGAAGGCACCGTCAGCGGCGCCGACGTGGTCATGGGCCGGCGCCGCAGCCTGGTAGTACGCCTGCAGGACGGCACCGGCAGCCTGAGCCTGCGCTTCTACCATTTCAGCAACGCGCAAAAGGAAGGCCTGAAACGCGGCACCCGCCTGCGCTGCTACGGCGAAGCGCGGCCCGGCGCGTCGGGGCTTGAGATCTACCACCCGGAATACCGCGCCATCACCGGCGACGAACCGCCGCCGGTGGATGAAACCCTGACCCCGGTCTACCCGCTCACCGAAGGCCTGACCCAGCAGCGTTTGCGCCAACTGTGCCAGCAAACCCTGACCCTGCTCGGCCCCAGCAGCCTGCCGGACTGGTTGCCCAACGAACTGGCGCGCGACTACCAACTGGCGCCGCTGGACGACGCCATCCGCTACCTGCATCACCCACCCGCCGATGCCGATGTCGACGAACTCGCCCTGGGCCACCACTGGGCGCAACATCGCCTGGCATTCGAAGAGTTGCTGACCCATCAACTGTCGCAACAGCGCCTGCGCGAAAGCATGCGCTCGCTCCGCGCGCCGGCCATGCCCAAGGCCAGCCGGTTACCGGCCCAATACCTGGCCAACCTGGGCTTCCCGCCGACCGGCGCGCAGCAACGGGTGGGCAATGAAATCGCTTACGACATGAGCCAGCAAGAGCCCATGCTGCGGCTGATCCAGGGCGATGTCGGCGCCGGCAAGACCGTAGTCGCCGCCCTCGCCGCCCTGCAAGCGTTGGAGGCCGGCTACCAGGTGGCGCTGATGGCGCCCACCGAGATTCTCGCCGAACAACACTTCATCACCTTCAAGCGCTGGCTCGAGCCCCTGGGCCTGGAAGTCGCCTGGCTGGCCGGCAAGCTCAAGGGCAAGAACCGCGTCGCCGCCCTGGAGCAGATCGCCAGCGGTACGCCCATGGTGGTCGGCACCCACGCGCTGTTCCAGGACGAAGTGCAGTTCAAGAACCTGGCGCTGGTGATCATCGACGAACAACACCGCTTCGGCGTCCAGCAACGCCTGGCGCTGCGCCAGAAAGGCGTGGGCGGGCGGATGTGCCCACACCAGTTGATCATGACCGCCACGCCGATTCCACGGACCCTGGCCATGAGCGCCTACGCCGACCTCGACACCTCGATCCTCGACGAACTGCCGCCCGGTCGTACCCCGGTCAATACCGTGCTGGTCACCGACACGCGCCGCGTCGAAGTCATCGAGCGCGTACGCGGGGCTTGTGCCGAAGGACGCCAGGCGTATTGGGTGTGCACCCTGATCGAGGAATCGGAGGAACTCACCTGCCAGGCGGCCGAGACCACCTTTGCCGACCTCACCGCCGCCCTCGGCGAATTGAAAGTGGGGCTGATCCACGGCCGCATGAAGCCTGCGGAAAAGGCCGCGGTGATGGCCGAGTTCAAGGCCGCTGCCCTGCAACTGCTGGTAGCCACCACGGTGATCGAAGTCGGGGTCGACGTGCCCAATGCCAGCTTGATGATCATCGAAAATCCGGAACGCCTGGGCCTGGCGCAATTGCACCAACTGCGTGGCCGGGTAGGCCGGGGCAGCGCCGCCAGCCACTGCGTGCTGCTCTACCATCCGCCACTTTCGCAGATCGGCCGGCAACGCCTGGGCATCATGCGCGAAACCAACGACGGATTTGTGATCGCCGAAAAGGACCTCGAACTGCGTGGCCCCGGCGAAATGCTCGGCACTCGCCAGACCGGCCTGCTGCAATTCAAGGTCGCCGACCTGATGCGCGACGCCGACCTGCTACCTGCGGTGCGCGACGCGGCCCAGGCGCTGCTGGAACGCTGGCCGCACCATGTCAGCCCGTTGCTGGATCGCTGGCTGCGCCATGGGCAACAATACGGCCAGGTGTAACGTGCCGCCTGGCTTGGCCAGCAAGGGCACCGGCAAGCTGGTTATACTCTCGAAATTGTAGGGATCGGATCCATACCATGACTGAAGTTGCTCTCGCTGGCGAAACTCCGCACACGCCGTCGGTTATCCGGCTGTTGCTCGGCAAGCTGGGCATCAGCTACACCGAAGTGCTTGAACACCCCGGCCTGAATGCCGAGCGCAAGGTCCAGGCGGTGCTGCTCGACGACGCCATCGGTGCGCTCATGGTGCTGTTCCCGCAGAGCCAGCTGCTGGACCTCAATCGCTTGGCCGAACTCACCGGTCGCCGCCTCACCGCAGTGCCGCAGGAGCGCCTTGAGCGCATGCTCGGCAAGCACAACCTGAGCCTGCTGCCCGGCCTGCCGGCACTCACCAGCTCTCCGTGCCTGTACGAACAAAGCCTGCTCGACCAGCCGCTGCTGCTGATCAACTCCGGCGAGCCGGGCATGCTCCTGGAAATCCGCGGCGAAGATTTCAAAAGCATGCTCACCCAGGCCAGCGCCGCCCATTTTGGCGAGCCGCTGAGCCGCATCCGTCCGAACCTCGACCGCCCGGGAGATGACCGCGAGGAAATCACCCAGGCCGTCCAGGCCTTCACCGCGCGCCGCATCCAGCAGCGCCTGGAAGCGACCATCGAGATCCCACCCCTGGCCGGTTCCGCGCAGAAAATCATCAAGCTGCGGGTCGACCCCAACGCCACCATCGACGACATCACCGGCGTCGTCGAGACCGATCCGGCGCTCGCCGCCCAAGTGGTGAGCTGGGCCGCATCGCCGTACTACGCATCGCCCGGCAAGATCCGTTCAGTGGAAGACGCGATTGTCCGCGTACTGGGGTTTGACCTGGTGATCAACCTGGCGCTGGGTCTGGCCCTGGGCAAAACCCTGAGCCTGCCCAAGGATCACCCACAACAGGCCACGCCGTACTGGCAGCAGTCGATCTACACCGCCGCCGTCATCGAGGGCCTGACCCGGGCCATGCCGCGCGCCCAGCGCCCGGAAGCCGGCCTGACCTACCTGGCGGGCTTGCTGCACAACTTTGGCTACCTGCTGCTGGCGCACGTCTTCCCGCCGCACTTCTCGCTGATCTGCCGTCACCAGGAGGTCAACCCGCACCTGTGCCACACCTACGTCGAGCAGCATTTGCTGGGGATCAGCCGGGAACAGATCGGCGCCTGGCTGATGCGCCACTGGGACATGCCCGACGAGCTGGCCACGGCCCTGCGCTTCCAGCACGACCCGACCTACGACGGCGAATTCGCCGAGTACGCCAACCTGGTGTGCCTGGCCGTGCGCCTGCTGCGCAGCCGAGGCGTCGGTTCCGGCCCGGACACCAACATCCCCGACGCCCTGCTCGAGCGCCTGGGCCTGACCCGCGACAAAGCCGAAGAGGCGGTCAGCAAGGTGCTGGAGGCCGAAGTGCTGTTGCGCGAACTGGCGTCGCAGTTCACTCACAACTGAAAAGCATCGCGGGCTTGCCCGCGATGAAAGCACGTGCGCCCTGAGCGAGCATGGCTTGCCTTCGAAGCTTCGTCCTACTTCTCAAGTCAGGTAGCGTAACAAGCTACTCTGCCCTATCAGGACAAGCTTCCTATCGTTTGTTACCACCATGTCTTCATAGCTGTTTCTGTGGGCGTTCCAACCCTTCTCGTTGAACGATGTATCCAGTGAGCCGCTCAACAGATAGCGTGCCACTACTGATCCGGACACAAAAATTGTATCTTCCTGCCATGCACAATTTCGCCACCAACTCTTAGCGGGCAATACTCGCGCGAAAAGTGGAGTGCCATTATTAAACGAGGGTCTGAAGGATCCTTCAGTACTTAGAACTGCAATCCACGGCGTTTCGGAAGATGGCGTTGCATTCCACTTCTCATAGGCGGCTCCTACAACAACAATTTCTCCGTCACTCTCCCTGACTGAGAGGGTCGCAGCCGCCGTCATTTCAAAACCAGGATCAGTAATGATTACTGGCCGCCCATTATTGAAACTGCTGTCCAGCTCGCCATTTTCTTTGTAACGAATGACATAGCTACTTACGGTTGTTCCAACAACGAAGGCACCGCACACCAGAAATGCTCCATCCTTCTGCAGCGCAATACTAATGGCTTCATTACTCTCTGCGTTTACGCCATTAAGCTCGATAAGTAATACACCCGCCCCGTTAAATGTCTTATCAACCGAGCCATCCGGCATAAGGCGAAAAACCAATCCACTATTCCGGTCCTCGGCATCCCGAACGCCGCTATGCGCCACTAGAATCTTGCCGTCAGGTTGCACGCACACAGAACCGCCAATGTAGTTAATTGCGGGGGTTAAAGATTTGCCTGTGTGTTCATTTTTTGGCTTTGCCGTTCCAGGGCAAATCAGATCATAGGGTTCGATCCTCACGAACCCATCGGTGCCAAAAGTAGTATCAATTCGACCATCGAAATCCAGCCGAGCGAATACCATATCGCGCTGACCATCCTCACTCAGGTGTGTACCCTTTATCAAAAATTTATCTGCCGGATATGAAAACAATCCAAATCGAGGCGCAGTGCTCCATCCAATATGCAGTGTTACCGCTCCGCTTTCGCCGAAGGAAGAGTCGAAGAAACCGTTGGCATTCACACGCCTCAACTTCAAAGTATTTTGCCAATCCGTATGATCACCGTTGGCATAAATCAACTTTCCGTTAGACAGGGCAAGAATGGAGTGACGAACACTTCTGTCGCCGTCAGAGACTAAATCCACCACACCATTATCGCCAAAAGACGGGTCAAGGGTGCCCGCCGCCGCTTCGTTCAAACTGTTCATGTCCGCACTCCATGGTGTTAAACAAAGGGTGCACAACCCCCTACACCCGTACAGTGGAGCACGTAAAAAGACGTCCGTAACCTGTCATAAATGACAGGTCTTTAGTGCTTTTTAATCACAACTTGGCTCGATTAAGCACAAAAACTTTCCAAGGCTCTATCAGCGACCAGCAGCCGGCTTTTTCTTCGGCTTCAGATACTTGGTCAGCCCCTGGAACCACATCACCAGCGCCGGGTTGCCCTTGATCTGGATCGACTTGTCCTGGATCCCGGTCATGAACGCCAGTTGCTTGTTCTTCGCCTGCATCGTGGCAAAGCCATAGGCGGCGTCCTTGAAGGCAATCGCGAAGGCCGGCTCGGCATACAGCCCGGACTTGCTGGTGATGCGCTGGTCCTTGACCACGAAGTGCCGCGCCACCTTGCCGTCCAGCGTCTGCAACTGGAACACCAGGTCCTTGTCGGCCAATTGCTGTTGAAAAGCCGGGTTGGTCCGACTGGCCTTGCGCATCAGCAAGCCCAGCATCCACAGGAGAAAACGAAATTTCATGCTCAAGCCCCAGAAGAAAAAAGTGAACGCCGGGGCAGTTTAACGAGTTCAAACCGGAACGCCACTGTTACCTATCGTTAGCGGGAGATGAGCTGCTTTTTACGTAAGATGACCACCAAGTCACCGTTATCAGTTCAAACCGGAGACCGCCACACGCCCGTGCCTGCCCGCAGCCTGCCCGGGTAAGCGGCCACAAAAAATGGGCACCCAACCTCGTTGGCGTGCCCATTTTTCGATCCAGCTCACCCGTTAGACGGGAGCGTGGTCGGGGGGGATTACGGATTGACGCTGTCTTTCAACGATTTGCCTGGCTTGAACGCCACGGTGTTGCTGGCCTTGATTTTCACTGGCTCACCGGTCTGCGGGTTTTTGCCGGTGCGGGCACCACGGTGGCGCTGCAGGAAAGTGCCGAACCCTACCAGGGTCACGCTGTCTTTGCGGTGCAGTGCGCCGGTGATCTCTTCAAGAACGGCGTTGAGGACGCGGTTGGCCTGCTCTTTGGTGAGATCAGCTTTTTCGGCGATTGCGGCGGCGAGTTCTGGTTTACGCATAGTGAAGCCTCTTTGACGGTTTTTTGTTGTTATGTCCGTGCTGTTCTTCCGGAACAGCGCCCAAGGCGCCGCAGGCTCTACTCTGCGGCAGACGGGTGTGAGGATGGCACGCGGATACGGGCTACGCCAGTCTCGGCGCGACCTTTGTAGGGGTTAAAGCGGGGTGATTCCGACAGAACGACCTGTATTTATGCCAGAAGCGCCGGAAGCTCCTTGTTTAGAGCCAATTTGTCCATCACCGCCGCTCCCGTAAGGGCGTAACCCAGCAGCTTGCCGCTGCTGTCGCGGCACAACGCCTTGATGTCGGCGCCCTGCCCCTCCACCGTCCAGACGCCCTCACAACCCCGTGGCGGCGGGGACACCACCAGCGGGCACACTGGGGTTTTCACGGTAATTGGCATCGCGCCATAGCTCACCGCGGTCGGGTTGCCGGCCAGGGTTTGTGCCAGCGCCCGCGCACAACTCATGAGGGGCATCACGTACAGCAGATTCAGCCCATCGACCTCGGCGCAGTCGCCCAGGGCATAGATATTGGCGTGGGAGGTTTTCAGGTGACGATCGACCATCACCCCACGATTGGTCTGCAAGCCGGCGGCCGCCGCCAGATCGATCCGCGGGCGAAGGCCAATGGCCGAGACCACCACATCACAAGGAATCACCTGACCGTCGGACAAATGCCCTTCCAGGCCATCAGCGGTGCGCTGCAAACGGTTGAGCACCGGCCCCAGGTGGAATTTCGCCCCCAGGCTTTCCAGCCCGGCCTGTACCGCAGCCGCGGCGGCCGGGTGCAACAGCGTCGGCATCACCTGTTCGCACGGCGCCACCAGTTGCACCTCATAGCCCCCCAGGATCAGGTCATTGGCAAACTCACAGCCGATCAGCCCGGCCCCCAGCAACAGCACCCGGCGCTTGCCGGCGGCGGCGGCGCGAAAACGGGCGTAGTCTTCCAGGTCATTGATCGGGAAGATCGCCTCGGGCGCATCGCCCTGCACCGGCACACGCACGGTTTCTGCGCCCCAGGCCAGGATCAGGTCGCGATAGGCTACCGCCTCTTCGCCGATCCACAGGCGCTTGTGGCCCGGGTCGATGCCGCTGATGCGCGTATGGGTGCGCACCTCGGCCTTGAGCTGCTCGGCCATGGCGCCAGGCTCGGCCATGCTCAGGCCGTCGGCGTCCTTGTTCTTGCCGAAGCCGGTGGAGAGCATTGGCTTGGAGTAGGAGCGCCCGTCATCTGCGGTAATCAGCAACAGCGGAGTTTCGCCATCGAGTTTGCGAAACTCCCGGGCCAGGTTGTAGCCAGCCAGCCCAGTGCCGACGATCACGACAGGTGCGTTCATTCCTTACTCCTCGAATCGGTTAGTTGATTTCAATCATTTCGAAATCCATCTTGCCCACGCCGCAGTCCGGGCACAGCCAGTCTTCCGGCACGTCCTGCCACAGGGTACCCGGTGCGATGCCGTCATCCGGCCAGCCGTCGGCTTCGTTGTAGATCAGCCCACAGACTACGCATTGCCACTTCTTCATTGCTTGTTTCCTCGGATTCACAGGCTTTATCTGGCGCGGACGGTCGCCCGCCAAGGGTCCGCCGTCCGGCTCAGGGCGTTTTGTACTGATCGCACTCGACAGATGCAAGCGTGTTCGACGCCGCAGGCCGGTCCGATCACTCAATGTCGCCGATCAACATGTTAAGCTCGCCGCCTCATTTGCTGCCAATAATGACTCACTGTGCCGCACTCAAACGCCCTCGCCCCGACTCCGCTCTGGCTGCCGCAAAGCCAGCTGACCCCCCTTCCCGATGCGCAAACCCTCGACTGGCTGTTCGATCAAGGCTCGCTCACCCGACGCCTGACGCGCTTGTCGAATGACGGTTTCAGCGTCACCCCGCTGTACGAAGGCTGGCAGCCGTTGCGGGACGATGAGTGCGCCGCCCTCGACTTGCCACAGAACAGTGAAGGTTGGGTGCGCGAGGTGTATTTGCGCGGCCACGGCCAGGCCTGGGTGTTTGCCCGCAGCGTGGCGGCGCGCAGTGCATTGCAAGATGGCGGGTTGAACATGGATGAGCTGGGCAGCCGCTCCCTGGGTGAGCTGCTGTTCTGCGACCAGGCGTTCCAGCGCCGCGCCCTCGAGGTCTGCCACTACCCGGTTGAATGGCTGCCCCCTGCGGTTCAGGCCCCGGCCTTGTGGGGTCGCCGTTCGCGTTTCGACCGCGGTGGCTTGAGCGTGCTGGTCGCAGAAATTTTCTTGCCGGCCCTGTGGCGGGCGATTGTCGCGCCTGCGGAGAATGGCTGATGTACCAGAACCTGCTCAAATCGCTGAATCGCTTGAACCCACGCGCCTGGGACTTCGTCCAGTTGACACGCATGGACAAACCCATCGGCATCTACCTGCTGCTGTGGCCGACCCTGTGGGCCCTGTGGATCGCCGGTGAAGGCTCGCCGTCCCTGGCCAACATCGTGATTTTTGTCCTCGGCGTGGCACTGACCCGCGCCGGCGGCTGCGTGATCAACGACTGGGCCGACCGCAAGGTCGACGGCCACGTAAAGCGCACCGCCCAACGCCCGCTGGCTGCCGGCAGAATCAGCTCCCGGGAGGCGCTGGTGTTCTTTGCGCTGCTGATGGGCCTGAGCTTCCTGCTGGTGCTGTGCACCAACGCGGCGACAGTCTGGCTGTCATTCGGTGGCCTGGCACTGGCGGCCAGCTACCCTTTCATGAAGCGCTACACCTACTACCCACAAGTGGTGCTGGGCGCTGCGTTCTCCTGGGGCATGCCGATGGCGTTCACCGCCGAGACCGGCGAACTGCCGGCCGTCGCCTGGCTGCTGTGGATCGCCAACCTGCTGTGGACAGTTGGCTACGACACCTATTACGCCATGACCGACCGCGACGACGATCTGAAGATCGGCGTGAAATCCACGGCGATCCTGTTTGGCGATGCCGACCGGGTAATCATTCTCACGTTGCAGGGGCTGGCGCTGGGCTGCCTGTGGCTGGCCGGCTCGAAGTTCACCCTGGGTGGCTGGTTCCACCTCGGCTTGCTGGTGGCTGCCGGGTGTTTCGCCTGGGAGTTCTGGTACACCCGTGACCGGGACCGTATGAAGTGCTTCAAGGCGTTCCTGCACAATCATTGGGCGGGTTTGGCGATTTTTGTCGGGATCGTGCTGGATTACGCGTTGCGCTGAGGGGCGCTGCAGGGATCGTGTCGAAGCTGGCGCAGGCTGCGCCAGCTGCGACAACAACGGGTTATTTCTGCGACTGGTGAACCACGTGCCAAACGTCTTTCATCTTGTCGCCCTTCATTTCGCCGGGCTTTTCGTCCTTGATGAAGGTGTACAGCGGCTTGCCGTCATAGGCCCATTGCATCTTGCCGTCGTCACGCTTGATCGCCGTCCATTTACCGTCGGCCTTGGCATCCGCCGGCGCCATCAGCGGCGGCCAGTTTTTTGCGCAATCGTCGTTACACATCGACTTTCCACCACTGTCCTTGTCGAACGTGTACAACGTCATGCCTTGGGGATCGACCATCATGCCGCCTTTCATCATGGCCGGCTCAGCCGCCATGGCCATTCCCGGCAAGGCCAGGGCAGCTGCCAGTACCAAGGCTTTAAAGGAGTGAGCAAAGTCAGTCATGGAAACCTTCTTTTGTGGTAGTCAGGATTCGGAGTTACAGCTTAGTCCAGGATCACGCGCCTTGCTTCACCACTGAAATGCTGTAACACGACTGCAATAATTCCGTTATCTAATGCGGCGCAAGACAGTTAAATGACAAGAGGATTTAACCCATGGTTGGCAGGAGCATTCTGATCGTCGACGACGAAGCGCCTATTCGCGAAATGATCGCCGTTGCGTTGGAAATGGCCGGCTATGACTGCCTGGAGGCGGAGAACGCCCAGCAGGCGCACGCCATTATCGTCGACCGCAAACCGGACCTGATCCTGCTCGACTGGATGCTGCCCGGCACGTCGGGGATCGAACTGGCCCGCCGTCTCAAGCGTGACGAGCTGACCGGTGATATCCCGATCATCATGCTCACGGCCAAGGGCGAGGAAGACAACAAGATCCAGGGCCTGGAAGTCGGCGCGGATGACTACATCACCAAGCCGTTTTCCCCCCGCGAGTTGGTCGCTCGTCTCAAGGCCGTGCTGCGCCGCACCGGCCCTACCGAAGGTGAAGCCCCCATTGAAGTGGGCGGCCTGCTGCTGGACCCGATCAGCCACCGGGTCACCATCGACGGCAAACCCGCCGAGATGGGCCCCACCGAATACCGCCTGCTGCAGTTTTTCATGACCCACCAGGAACGCGCCTACACCCGCGGCCAGTTACTGGACCAGGTCTGGGGCGGCAATGTGTATGTCGAGGAGCGCACCGTGGACGTGCACATCCGTCGCCTGCGCAAAGCCCTGGGTGACGCTTACGAAAGTCTGGTACAAACCGTGCGCGGCACCGGCTATCGTTTTTCGACCAAAGCCTGATTACACCCCGACCCGCTCCAAACGCTGACAAGGACGCATGTTCAAGTGAACCAAAACTGGCATGGCACCCTGATCCGCCACATGCTGCTGCTGGTCACCGGTTGCCTGGTGATCGGCCTGATCACCGGCTACTACGGCTGGAGCCTGGCCGCGGGCCTGGGTCTTTACCTGGGCTGGACCCTCAAGCAATTGCTGCGCCTGCACGAGTGGCTGCGCCTGCACAAACCCGATGAAGCGCCACCCGATGGCTACGGCCTGTGGGGCGAAGTGTTCGACAGCATCTATCACCTGCAACGCCGCGACCAACGGGTGCGCGGGCGCCTGCAAGCGGTGATCGACCGGGTCCAGGAGTCCACGGCGGCACTCAAGGACGCGGTGGTGATGCTCGACAGCGACGGCAACCTGGAATGGTGGAACCGCGCCGCCGAAACCCTGCTGGGGCTCAAGACACCCCAGGACAGCGGCCAACCGGTGACCAACCTGGTGCGCCACCCGCGCTTCAAGGAGTACTTCGAGCAGGACAGCTATGCCGAGCCGCTGGAAATCCCCTCGCCGACCAACGACCGGATGCGCATCCAGCTGTACATCACCCGCTATGGCAACAACGAGCACCTGATGCTGGTGCGCGACGTGACGCGCATCCATCAGCTGGAACAGATGCGCAAGGATTTCATCGCCAACGTCTCCCACGAACTGCGCACGCCACTGACGGTGATCAGTGGCTACCTGGAAACCCTGCTGGATAACGTCGAAGACGTGAACCCACGCTGGACTCGCGCGCTGCAACAGATGCAGCAGCAGGGCAGTCGCATGCAGACCTTGCTCAATGACTTGCTGCTGCTGGCCAAGCTGGAGGCCACCGACTACCCCTCGGACAACCAGCCCGTGGCGATCGACAGCCTGTTGCAGTCGATCAAGAGCGACGCCCTGGCGCTGTCCGGGCAACGCAACCAGCACATCACCCTGGAAGCCGACCCGTCGATCCAGCTCAAGGGCAGCGAGGCCGAGTTGCGCAGCGCGTTCTCCAACCTGGTGTTCAATGCGGTCAAATACACACCGGCCGAAGGTCATATCCGCATCCGCTGGTGGGGCGATGAGCAAGGCGCGCACCTGAGCGTGCAAGACTCGGGGATCGGCATCGACAGCAAGCACTTGCCGCGCCTGACCGAACGTTTCTACCGCGTCGATTCGAGCCGCAACTCCAACACCGGCGGCACCGGCCTGGGCCTGGCGATCGTCAAGCACGTGTTGCTGCGCCACCGCGCCCGGATGGAAATCAGCAGCGTGCCAGGCCATGGCAGCACCTTCACCTGCCATTTTGTGCCCGCGCAGGTGAGCAAATCACGCACCGGCAGCCTGACCGACTAGCCCCCCGCACGACGTCCCCCTAGGCAATTGCCCTGTCAGCCGCTACATTGGCTGACTTGGGCCTGCCTTTCAGGCTCGTCTGCACCCTCTTTTTTATTCGAATATACGGAACCCGCAAAACTCCATCATGGACCCTTCTCCTGGCTTGTCCCTCGCTACACTCTTCGCCGATTTCGGCATGATTCTTTTTGCACTGATCCTGGTTTTGCTCAACGGCTTCTTCGTTGCGGCGGAATTTGCCATGGTCAAACTGCGCTCGACCCGGGTCGAGGCGATTGCCGATAAAAACGGCTGGCGCGGCCACATCCTGCGCACGGTGCACAGCCAACTCGACGCTTACCTGTCTGCCTGCCAACTGGGTATCACCCTCGCCTCCCTCGGCCTGGGCTGGGTCGGCGAGCCGGCGTTTGCGCACATTCTCGAGCCGCTGCTGGCCGCCGTGGGCGTCGACTCGCCGGAAGTGATCAAGGGCGTGTCGTTCTTTACCGCCTTCTTCATCATTTCCTACCTGCACATCGTGGTCGGTGAGCTGGCTCCGAAATCCTGGGCGATCCGCAAGCCCGAGCTGCTGTCGCTGTGGACGGCCGTGCCGCTGTACCTGTTCTACTGGGCCATGTACCCGGCCATCTACCTGCTCAACGCCAGTGCCAATGCGATCCTGCGCATCGCCGGCCAGGGTGAGCCCGGCCCGCATCACGAGCACCACTACAGCCGTGAAGAACTGAAACTGATCCTGCACTCCAGCCGTGGCCAGGACCCGAGCGACCAAGGCATGCGCGTGCTGGCCTCGGCCGTGGAAATGGGCGAGCTGGAAGTGGTCGACTGGGCCAACTCCCGGGAAGACCTGGTGACGCTGGAGTTCAACGCGCCGCTCAAGGAAATCCTGGCGATGTTCCGCCGCCACAAGTTCAGCCGCTACCCGGTGTACGACAGCGAGCGCCAAGAGTTCGTTGGCCTGCTGCACATCAAGGACCTGTTGCTGGAACTGGCCGCCCTGGACCACATTCCCGAGTCGTTCAACCTGGCCGAGCTGACCCGACCGCTGGAGCGTGTGTCGCGGCACATGCCGCTGTCGCAGTTGCTGGAACAGTTCCGCAAAGGCGGCTCGCACTTCGCCGTGGTCGAGGAAGCCGACGGCAACATCATCGGCTACCTGACCATGGAAGACGTGTTGGAAGTGCTGGTCGGCGATATCCAGGACGAACACCGCAAGGCCGAGCGCGGCATCCTGGCCTACCAGCCGGGCAAGTTGCTGGTACGCGGTGACACCCCGCTGTTCAAGGTCGAGCGCCTGCTGGGCGTGGACCTGGACCACGTCGAAGCCGAAACCCTGGCCGGCCTGGTCTACGACAGCCTCAAGCGGGTGCCGGAAGAGGAAGAAGTGCTGGAAGTCGAAGGTTTGCGGATCATCATCAAAAAGATGAAAGGCCCGAAAATCGTCCTGGCCAAGGTCGTGATGCTCGATTGAATCTGTAAAGGATCGCAGCCCTCGGGAGCCGCCGCAGGCTGCGATCGTTTACCCAGCCCCTCTTACCTCCCCAGCGCAAAGTTCGGCAGGCTGCCCACCGGCTGGCTGAACTGATACGGAATCGACACCAACCCCAACCCGGTATTGCGCTGCACCACGAAATGCAGGTGCGGCCCGCTGCTGTTGCCGGTATTGCCGGACAACGCCAGGGCGCTGCCCACCGCCACCCGCTGCCCTTCTCGCACCCGTACCGAACCCTGCTTGAGGTGCAGGTACACGCCCATGGTCCCGTCGTTGTGCAGCACGCGCACGAAGTTACCCGCCGGATCGGTGCCGCGACCGCTCTGGCGGTTCTCGGTTTTCACCACCACCCCGGCCCGCGCAGCAATGATCGGCGTGCCTTCGGGCATGGCGATGTCCATGGCGTAGCGATTCTTCGGCCCGTAATGGCTGTATTGGCCGTTGACGCCCTGGCTCAGGCGAAACGGACCACCGCGCCAGGGCAGCGGGTAACGATAGGTCAGCGTGGCGCCTGAGGGGTCGCCCAAGGCGTATTTGAGCCTAGGGGTATAGACCAGCGGCTTGCCGGCGCGGGACGCCGTGAGCAGCGCCAGACGGGTGTTACTGCGCGCCGGCAGAACTCGGCGGATGGCCTGGGCAGGCGCGCCCTTGAGGTTTTTCACCTGGTGAAAGCTCAACTCGACCTCGACCGGCGCATACAGGTCGTTGCGCACAAACACTGTGTGGCTGCCCGGCTGCTTCTTGATCTGCAGGTGCACCTGGCGTTCGAGGCGCTCGTCCATCCGGTCACGGAATACAAACACCTGGGCCCCACGTGACGGCCGATCGCTGTAGGACACCACGCCATTGGCGTGCTGGGTCTTGTAGATGGTCGTGGCCACGGCCAGGCTCGAGGCCACGAGCAGACCACAGCAAATCAGCAATCGCGCGAGCATGGGCAGCATTCTGTCGGGGGCAGGCTTGGGTGAGCCTAGCAGTCAGAATGCCCTCAGGCTGGCGACAGCTGTTTCAAAAGCTGATTACGCACCCGGCACGAAGTGCTTCTGCGCCGTACCCCGGGCGATCAGCCGGGAAATGTAATCGAGCTTCTGGGCATCCTGGTCGACGAAGCGGAAGGTCAGTTGCAACCACTCGCTGTCGGGTTTCGGCTCGTGGGCAACGATGGCATGCAGATAGCCGTTGAGGCGGGCGATTTCGGCGTTGTCCCCCTGCTCCAGGTCGAGCACGGCGCTGTCGAGCACTTGGGGCAGCGTCTCGCTGCGTTTGACCACCAGCAGCGCTTCCTTGATGCTCAGGGCCTTGATCACGCAGGCCTGGATGCCGCTGGGCAGGCGCAACTGGCCCTGGCCACGGCCACCAGCGGGTGCCGGCGTAGGGGCCTTGATCGGCGGGCTGCTGAGCAGGCCCTTGGCGGTTTCCTCGGTGCGGTTTTGCAGGTAAGCGTTGGGGGTCGGCGCAGCGACCACTGGCGCCTTGCCGGCGGTCAGGGCACTCAGCGAGTCGTTGGCGAATGCCGGCGCCAACTTGGCCGGGGCCTGATTCATCAAGGCATCGAGCTTGCCGATCTTGTTCAGGGCCTGTTTGACTTTGCTCAGCAATTGCTCGTTGGTGAACGGCTTGCTCACATAGCCCGACACACCGGCCTGGATCGCCTGGACCACGTTTTCCTTGTCGCCACGGCTGGTGACCATGATGAACGGCATGGTCTTGAGGGCGTCCTGTCCGCGGCACCAGGTCAGCAACTCCAGGCCGGACATTTCCGGCATCTCCCAGTCGCACAGCACCAGGTCGAAGGTTTCGCGGGCCAGCAGGCTTTGTGCCTTGCGGCCGTTGACCGCGTCTTCGATGCGCATGCCCGGAAAGTAGTTGCGCAGGCACTTCTTCATCAGATCACGAATGAACGCCGCATCGTCCACGACCAACACATTGACCTTACTCATCGACCACCCTCGTAATTATCCCGACCAGCAAAACGCCTGGCTTGGCACTTCGCCAAAATACTTCAGTCACGCCGGGACCTTTGTCGTTCGCGGGTGCTATGAAATCCAGCCAGCACCAACAAAAACGCCCGGCCAAGGGCCGGGCGTTTTTACTTGGGCAATCTTACTTATCGTCAGGTTTACCCGGAACATTAGCGGTTTCGCCACTGGTGCCTTCAACTTCTTCCTTCATGCGCTTGAGACCCAGGTGACGCACGTCCGTGCCGCGCACCAGGTAGATCACCAGCTCGGAGATGTTGCGGGCGTGGTCGCCGATACGCTCCAGCGAACGCAAGACCCAGATGATGCTCAGCACGCGCGAGATCGAGCGCGGGTCTTCCATCATGTAGGTCGCCAGTTCGCGCAGCGCCGTCTTGTACTCGCGGTCGATGATCTTGTCGTACTGGGCCACGGACAGCGCCAGGTCAGCGTCGAAGCGGGCGAAGGCATCCAGCGCGTCGCGAACCATGTTGCGCACCTGGTCACCGATGTGGCGCACCTCGACGTAGCCACGCGGGGCCTCGCCTTCTTCGCACAACTGGATGGCCCGGCGGGCAATCTTGGTGGCTTCGTCGCCGATGCGCTCCAGGTCGATCACCGACTTGGAGATGCTGATGATCAGACGCAGGTCGGACGCCGCCGGCTGACGACGGGCCAGGATGCGCAGGCATTCTTCGTCGATGTTGCGTTCCATCTGGTTGATCTGGTCGTCGATCTCGCGCACCTGCTGGGCCAGGCCGGAGTCGGCCTCGATCAGCGCCGTGACCGCGTCGTTGACCTGCTTCTCGACCAGCCCACCCATGGCCAGGAGGTGGCTGCGCACCTCTTCAAGCTCGGCGTTGAACTGCTGGGAGATGTGGTGGGTTAAGCCTTCCTTCGAAATCATGGTTTTGCTCCGCAAAAGCTGTGAGCTGCAAGCTTCAAGCTGCAAGCTGATGTGTGTCGTACTCGAACCGCCCTGGCTGACCGCTTGACGCTTGCGGCTCGCAGCTGTCCCCACTAGCCATAACGACCGGTGATGTAGTCTTCGGTCTGCTTTTTCGCCGGATTGGTGAACAAGGTGTCGGTGTCGCCGAATTCCACCAGCTTGCCCATGTACATGAACGCGGTGTAGTCAGAAACCCGGGCAGCCTGTTGCATGTTGTGAGTCACGATGACGATGGTGAACTTGGATTTCAACTCGTAGATCAGCTCTTCAACCTTCAGCGTCGAGATCGGGTCGAGTGCCGAGCAGGGTTCGTCGAGCAGCAGCACTTCCGGCTCCACGGCGATGGTCCGGGCGATCACCAGACGCTGCTGTTGACCACCGGACAGGCCCAGTGCCGACTCGTGCAGGCGGTCCTTGACCTCATCCCACAGCGCCGCCCCTTTCAACGCCCACTCAACGGCTTCGTCGAGTACGCGTTTTTTGTTGATGCCCTGAATCCGCAGGCCGTAGACCACGTTTTCATAGATGGTCTTGGGGAACGGGTTGGGCTTCTGGAACACCATGCCGACCCGGCGACGCAGCTCGGCCACGTCTTCGCCCTTGCGGTAGATGTTGTTGCCGTACAGGTTGATCGCGCCCTCGACACGGCAACCGTCGACCAGGTCGTTCATCCGGTTGAACGTACGCAGCAGGGTCGACTTGCCACAGCCGGACGGGCCGATGAAGGCGGTCACGCGCTGCTTGGGAATGTTCATGCTGACGTCGAACAGCGCTTGTTTGTCGCCGTAGAACAGGCTCAGGCCCGGCACTTCGATGGCTACGGTTTCCTGCTCGAGGCTCAGGCTCTGCTTGTCGCGACCCAGGGCCGACATGTTGATGCCGTGGGTATGTGCTTCGTGCTGCATGGGAGGCTCCCTGTGCTAACAAATTCGGTTCGGTTTTTGTGGGAGCCAGCCTGCTGGCGGTTCGGGCAACGCGGTGTATCTGTGAAACCGCGGTGATGCCATCGCGAGCGAGCTCGCTCCCACATAGAAATCAGTGCTGCAAATCAGCTATCCAGCGCTTTGTATTTTTCGCGCAGGTGGTTACGGATCCACACGGCCGACAGGTTGAGTGTGGCGATCACCAGTACCAGCAGCAGCGCCGTGGCGTACACCAGTGGGCGTGCGGCCTCGACGTTCGGGCTCTGGAAGCCGACGTCATAAATGTGGAAGCCCAGGTGCATGATCTTCTGGTCCAGGTGCAGGTACGGGTAGTTCCCGTCCAGCGGCAACGACGGCGCCAGCTTCACCACGCCCACCAGCATCAGCGGTGCGACCTCACCGGCCGCACGGGCCACCGCGAGAATCATGCCGGTCATCATCGCCGGACTGGCCATCGGCAGCACGATCTTCCACAGGGTTTCCGCCTTGGTCGCACCGAGGGCCAACGAGCCCTCACGCACGGTGCGAGGAATCCGCGCCAGGCCTTCTTCGGTGGCCACGATCACCACCGGCACCGCCAGCAGCGCCAGGGTCAGCGAGGCCCAGAGCAGGCCCGGGGTGCCGAAGGTCGGCGCCGGCAAGGCTTCCGGGAAGAACAGGCGGTCAACCGAACCACCCAGCACATAGACGAAGAAGCCCAGGCCGAACACCCCGTAAACAATCGCCGGTACACCCGCCAGGTTGTTCACCGCGATGCGGATCAGCCGGGTCATGGTGCCCTGGCGTGCATATTCACGCAGGTAAACCGCCGCCAGCACACCAAACGGGGTGACGATCATCGCCATGATCAAGGTCATCATCACGGTGCCGAAGATCGCCGGGAAAATCCCGCCTTCGGTGTTGGCTTCACGTGGGTCGTCGCTGAGGAATTCCCAGACCTTGCTGAAGTAGAAACCGACCTTGGTCAAGGTGCTCATCGCGTTCGGCTGGAAGGCGTGAACCACCTTGCCCAGTTCGATTTCGATTTCCTTGCCGTTGCCATCGCGGGCGGTCAGGCTGTCGCGGTTGACCTGCGCATGCAGATCGCTCAGGCGCTTTTCAATGTCCTGGTAGCGGGCATTGAGCTCGGCGCGTTCCGATTCCATGTCGGCCTGGGCCGCGGCGTCCAGCTTGCCGTCCAGCTCCAGCTTGCGACCGTGCAGGCGAATACGCTCAAGGCCGGCGTTGATCGCCCCGATGTCGGATTTTTCCAGGGTCTTGAGTTCGGCCGCCAGTTTGCTGACGCGCTCGATCCGCGCTTGCAGCTCAGGCCAGGCGGCCTCGCCTTCAGCGATGACCTTGCCGTCCTGCTTGACGTTGACCAGGTAGCCGTAGAAGTTGCCCCACTCACGACGCTCGATCGCCATCAATTCCGGCGGCGTGGTCTGGTTGGTCAGCCACTCGCCGACGATCCAGGTGAAGTCGGTGCCATTGAGATCACGGTTGCCGACCTTGATCAGCTCGCGGGTCATGAACTCCGGGCCCTGCTCCGGGACCGGCAGGCCCGCGCTTTTCAGGCGCTCACGTGGCACTTGTTCTTTCTGTACCACTTCGCCGATGACCACATGGCTGGCCTGGCCCGGCACCTCGTACTGGGCATGCACCAGGTCGGCGGGCCAGAAGTGGCCCAGACCGCGCACGGCAATCACCGCCAGCAAACCAATGGTCATGATGACGGCGATGGCCACCGCGCCACCGCTGATCCAGACGCCGGGGGCGCCGCTCTTGAACCATCCTTTCAGGGAGTTCTGTTTCACAGACTTCTACCTTTCTTAAAGCGACGAGTATTTCTTGCGCAGACGCTGACGAATCAGTTCCGCGAGGGTATTCATGACGAAGGTGAACAGCAGCAGCACCAAGGCCGAGAGGAACAGCACGCGGTAGTGGCTGCCGCCGACTTCCGACTCCGGCATTTCCACCGCGACGTTGGCCGCCAGGGTCCGCAGGCCTTCGAACAGGTTCATCTCCATCACCGGGGTGTTGCCGGTGGCCATCAGTACGATCATGGTTTCGCCGACTGCGCGCCCCATGCCGATCATCAAGGCCGAGAAAATGCCCGGGCTGGCGGTGAGGATCACCACCCGCGTCATGGTCTGCCAAGGTGTGGCACCCAGGGCCAGCGAGCCCAGGGTCAGGCCGCGCGGCACACTGAACACGGCGTCTTCAGCGATCGAGTAGATGTTCGGGATCACCGCGAAACCCATGGCCAGGCCGACTACCAGGGCGTTGCGCTGGTCGTAGGTGATGCCCAGGTCGTGGGAAATCCACATCCGCATGTCGCCGCCGAAGAACCACGTCTCCAGGTACGGGCTCATGTACAGCGAGAGCCAGCCGACGAAGATGATCACCGGGATCAGGATCGCGCTTTCCCAGCCATCCGGCACTTTCAGGCGGATCGACTCCGGCAGGCGGCTGAAGATGAAGCCGGCCAGCAGAATCCCGATCGGCAGCAGCATCAACAGGCTGAAGATGCCCGGCAAGTGCCCTTCCACATACGGGGCCAGGAACAGGCCGGCGAAGAAGCCGAGGATCACCGTCGGCATCGCTTCCATCAGCTCGATCACCGGCTTGACCTTGCGGCGCATGCCTGGGGCCATGAAGTAGGCGGTGTAGATCGCTGCGGCCACGGCCAGCGGTGCGGCCAGCAGCATGGCGTAGAACGCCGCTTTCAAGGTACCGAAGGTCAGCGGCGACAAGCTCAGCTTGGGCTCGAAGTCGGTGTTGGCCGCAGTCGATTGCCAGACGTACTTAGGCTCGTCGTAGTTTTCGTACCAGACCTTGCTCCACAGTGCGCTCCAGGAAACTTCCGGGTGCGGGTTGTCGAGCAGCAAGGGTTGCAGCTTGCCGCCCTGCTCCACGATCACCCGGTTGGCACGAGGCGACAGGCCGAAGATGCCCTGGCCATCGACCACCTGGTCCACCAGCAGGGTGCGGTGGGCGGTGCTGTGGAACACGCCGAGCTTGCCGGAAGCGTCCAGGGCAACAAAGCCTTTGCGACGCTCTTCGGCAGTGATCTCAACGATAGGCGAAGTGCCCATCTGGAAGGTCCGGATCTGCTTCAGGCGTTGCTCGCCATCTGGATCGCGGGCCATGAACCATTGGGCCAGGCCACCCTTGGAGTCACCGATGATCAGCGAGATACCACCCACCAGCTGGGTGCTGGCGGTGACTTGGCTTTCGCCATCTTCGAGCAGCTTGTAGCGACCGTTGAGGCTTTTTTCCCGCAGGCTGAACACGTCGGCCTGGGCACGGCCGTTGAGCACGTACAGCCACTGTTGGCGCGGGTCGATGAAGATGTTTTTCACCGGCTCGGTCATTTGCGGCAAGTCGATGCGCTGCTGATCACTGGTGATTTCACCGGTCATCATGTTTTCTTCTTTGCTCAGCGCCAGGACGTGCAACTGCGCACCGCTGGAACCGGCGACCATCAGGGTCGAGTCGGTCGCATTGAGGCTGACGTGCTCCAGCGCGGTGCCCTGCTCGTTCAGCGCAATCGGCGCCTCACCGTAGGGGTACTCGATGGCCGGCGAGATGGTCTTCTTGCCATCCGGGTAGCTGACCTTGTAAGTGTGACGGAACACCAGGGCCTGGCCGTTGGACAGGCCGACGATCACCAGCGGGCTGCCGGGCTGGTCTTCACCGATCGAAGCAACGCTGGTACCGGCCGGGATCGGCAAGTCGACACGGCGCAGTTCGGCACCACTGTCGAGGTCAAAGAACAGCGCCTGGCCCTTGTCGGAAACCCGCATGGCGACCTGGTTCTGCTCTTCAAGGGAAATCATCAGCGGCTTGCCGGCGTCTTGCATCCAGGCAGGCGTGATCGAGTCTTTGGCGGTCAGTTCGGCACCCTGGAACAGCGGGGCGACGACATAGGCCAGGAAGAAGAAAATCAGGGTAATCGCGCCGAGCACGGCAAGGCCGCCGATCAGTACGTACCAGCGGGTCAGGCGATCCTTGAGCGCACGGATGCGCCGCTTGCGTTGCAGCTCAGGCGTATTGAAATCAATGCGCTTGGGAGGGGAAGTCGTAGTCATTGGGGAATTGGCCAGATCATTCATGCGCACACCCTAGCGATCCTGTATGACAGAAAGATGACAATGCAGTGACGCAACAAATCCGCCGCCCGTGGAAACGGGCAGTGGACCGAAAAATGTTGGGTGATCCGGGGCTAGCCCCGGATCAGGGTTTTACTTCTTTGCGACTTCAGCGCCGCCTTCGTGCAGGCCCAGGTCAGCCAGTGCCTTGGCGGCTACTTTGGCTGGCAGAGGGATGTAACCGTCCTTGACGACCACTTCCTGACCCTGTTTCGACAGGATCAGTTTCACGAACTCGGCTTCCAGCGGGGCCAGAGGCTTGTTCGGGGCCTTGTTGACGTACACGTAGAGGAAACGCGACAGCGGGTACTTGCCGTTCAGGGCGTTTTCTTCGGTGTCTTCAACGAAGTCAGTGCTGCCTTTCTTGGCCAGGGCCACGGTCTTCACGCTAGCGGTCTTGTAACCGATACCCGAGTAGCCGATGCCGTTCAGCGAAGAGCTGATCGATTGCACCACCGAGGCCGAGCCCGGTTGTTCGTTGACGTTAGGCTTGAAGTCGCCTTTGCACAGGGCTTCTTCCTTGAAGTAGCCATAAGTGCCGGATACCGAGTTACGACCGAACAGCTGTACCGGCTTGTTGGCCAGGTCGCCGGTCACACCCAGGTCACCCCAGGTTTTCACATCGGCCTTGCCGCCGCACAGACGAGTCGAGGAGAACACGGCATCGACCTGTTCCATGGTCAGGTGCTTGATCGGGTTGTCTTTGTGCACGAACACGGCCAGGGCATCCACGGCAACCGGGATGGCAGTCGGCTTGTAGCCGTACTTGGTTTCGAAGGCCTGCAGCTCGTTGTCCTTCATCTTGCGGCTCATCGGGCCCAGGTTAGCGGTGCCTTCAGTCAGCGCAGGTGGCGCGGTGGAGGAACCGGCAGCCTGAATCTGGATATTGACGTTCGGGTATTCTTTTTTGTAGTTCTCGGCCCACAGGGTCATGAGGTTGGCCAGGGTATCGGAGCCGACGCTGGACAGGTTGCCCGACACACCAGTGGTCTTGGTGTAGCTCGGGATAGCAGGGTCAACAGCGGCAACTGCGTTGGCAGTCGCAACGCCAGCAGCGACAAAAGTCATTGCCGCCATCAAACGCTTCAGTTTCATGCCTTACTCCTGGTAATAGGGTGTGTTAAGTCGGGGCCAAGTATCGGCAGGCCGTGTGAACACTCTATGACTTGAATATGACAATTAGATGAAAGGCCAGCATGGGCTGTTAGCGATGAGTCGTGGTGCCCTCAATCGCGAGCAGGCGGAGCGCCGCCTGCTCGCGATGATGACAGTGCAAACGATGTAAGGAATCGGGCTTAGCGCCCCTTCCTCCACAGATACCCACCCACGACGATCCCCACGCCGCAGATGATTGCCACGTAGTAGGCCGGCCCCATCGGGCTCTCCTTGAGCAGCAAGGTGACGACCATCGGCGTCAGGCCGCCGAAGATGGCGTACGCCAGGTTGTAGGAGAACGACAGGCCGCTGAAGCGCACCACGGCCGGGAAAGCCTTGACCATGACGTAGGGCACGGCGCCGATGGTGCCAACCAGCAGGCCGGTCAGGGAGTACATCGGGAACAGCCAGTCCGGGTGATTGAACAGGCTGTGATAGAAGGTCCACGAACTGAGCAGCAGCAAGCCGCTGCCGAACACAAACACCCGGCCCGCACCGAAGCGGTCAGCCAGGGCACCGGACGCCACGCAACCCAGGCTCAGGAACACGATCGCCAGGCTGTTGGCCTGCAACGCGGTGGTGGCCGAGAAGTGGTAGACGGTTTGCAGCACGGTCGGGGTCATCAGGATGACCACGATGATCCCGGCCGACAGCAGCCAGGTCAGCAGCATCGAGATGGCGATGGCCCCACGATGGTCGCGCAGGACCGCACGCAGCGGCACTTCTTCGGCCAGGGCCTTGCGCAGTTGCAACTCGGCGAACACCGGGGTTTCGTGCAGCCAGCGGCGCAGGTAGACCGAGAACAGGCCAAACACGCCACCCAGCAGGAACGGGATCCGCCAGGCGTAATCAGCCACCTGCTCGGGGGTGTAGAGGCTGTTGATCGCCGTGGCCACCAGCGAGCCCAGGAGGATGCCAGCCGTCAGGCCTGACGTCAGCGTGCCGCAGGCATAGCCGATGTGTCGCGCCGGCACGTGCTCGGAAACGAATACCCAGGCCCCCGGCACTTCCCCGCCAATGGCGGCGCCCTGGATCACCCGCATCAGCAACAGCAGGATCGGTGCCCACATGCCAATCTGCGCGTAGGTCGGCAGCAGGCCCATGATCAACGTCGGCACCGCCATCATGAAAATGCTCAGGGTGAACATCTTCTTGCGACCCAAAAGGTCACCGAAGTGGGCCATGACAATACCGCCCAGTGGCCGTGCCAGGTAACCGGCGGCAAAGATCCCGAAGGTCTGCATCAGGCGTAGCCACTCGGGCATGTCCGCCGGGAAGAACAGCTTGCCGACCACCGTGGCGAAAAACACAAAGATGATGAAGTCGTAGAACTCCAGCGCACCGCCCAGGGCAGAAAGCGACAGGGTCTTGTAGTCGTTGCGGGTCAAGGGACGTGCAGGCTGCGCGGGTGACGCTATGCTCGATGGCGCTGTGGTCATGGCAAGGGCTTCTCTTATAGTCGGATCTGCAACCCCAACAACGCTGGCTGGGGCTTGGGCAGGTTCGGCACGATAGCAAATTGTTCGAAAAAGCACAGGGATGCGCGTAATTGACAGCCAAAATGAGAACCGGATGGTCGTCGCGCGGTCTACCGCTCGATATACTCGCAGCCTGCAACACGCTGCAAGGGTTGCTGTGCGAAGACGCTGCTGGTGCGACCAGTCGATTTCGCAGAGTTTCCCTTTAGCACGCCTTATGGAAAACGCGACGAACGTAGTATGTTCGGGCTGAATCGTTTTTCTGAAGACGGCTATTCACCTGAAGTACCAATGAGAGTCACGGGTTAGAGGCACCCCCGGCATGATAGAACTCGAACAAGACGATCCGATCCCGCAAGGCGACCTGGCCCTGCAAATCACCGCGCTTCCTCGCGAGACCAACGGCTTTGGCGATATTTTCGGCGGCTGGCTGGTGTCCCAGATGGACTTGGCCGGCACGGCAATGGCCAGCAAGATCGCCGGCGGGCGCGTCGCCACCGTGGCCATCGATCGCATGGCTTTCCTGGTACCGGTCGCCGTCGGCGCACAGCTCTCGTTCTACACCCAGGCCCAGGAAATCGGTCGTACGTCGATCAAGATGCTGGTCGAGGTCTGGAGCGACGATCCGCTGTCCAGCGAGTGGCGCAAAGTGACGGAAGCGGCGTTCGTGTTTGTTGCCATCGACGGCAGCGGTCGTACCCGCTCGGTCCCCCCACGAGCCTGTTGAATCCCCCTGTTGCCGATCGAGAGCTGTCCCATGAACACCCCCACTGTTGAAGCGGTAAAACTGGATCAACTGAACTGCTGGCGGATTCGCCACGGCCAGGCCGAATTGCTGGTCGCCCAGCAAGGCGCGCATATCCTCAGCTATCAACTGGCCGGGCAGCCGCCCCTGATCTGGCTCAACGACGAGGCGGTGTTCCAGACCGGCAAGAGCATCCGCGCCGGGGTGCCCGTGTGCTGGCCGTGGTTCGGCAACCTCGAGCGCAACCCACCGAGCGTGCAGGCCATGCGTGTCAGCGATCAACCCGCTGCCGCCCACGGCCTGGTGCGGGCGCTGGACTGGACACTGGAAGGCATCGAAACCGAGGGCGACAGCCTGAACGTGGTGTTTACCCTGCCTGTGCCGGAAAACGGCCTGCCCGGTTGGCCGCATCAGGTCGACCTGAAGCTGAGCATTCGCCTGGATGAGCACCTGCAGATCGATCTGACCAGCCACAACCGAGGCACCGACAGCGTCACCATCAGCCAGGCGCTGCACAGCTACTTCGCGGTCAGCGACGTACGCAACGTGCATGTGGAAGGCGTAGACGGGCTGGAGTACATCGAAACCCTGGACAACTGGAACACCGCCACCCAACGCGGTGATCTGCGGTTCAGTGGGGAAACCGACCGGATTTACCTCAATACCCCGGAAAAACTGAGCATTGTCGACCCGGCCTGGGAGCGACGTATCGAATTGACCGCCCGGGGTTCACGCACGGCGGTGATCTGGAATCCCTGGATCAACCGCGCGGCGGCGTTCAGCGACATGGCCGACGATGGCTGGCAGCGCATGCTGTGCATCGAGACGGCCAATGTGATGGGTGACGTGGTCACTCTGGCGCCGGGTAGCAGCCACACCCTGGGCGTGAGCATCGCGAGCCACGCGGTTTAGCTCAAAAGATCGCGCCTACAGGTCGGACTCTTGCACCACCCGCACCTGCGCGGCATCCAGCGCGTAGGCGGCATCGGCCAGGTCGTTGTTGACCGCCTCGATCTTCAACGTGCCGCTGACCCACAAGGGCGTGTAGATATCATCCAGCTTCAGGCCCTTGGGGTAGCGCACCAGCACCAGTTGATTGGGCGGCGGTGGCGGCACGTGGATGCAGGCGCCCGGGTACGGCACCAGGAAGAACAGCGTGCTGCGGCCCTTGCCATCGGTTTCCAGCGGCACCGGGTAACCGCCCATGCGCACCTGCTTGTGGTTCATCGCCGCCACGGTCTTGGTCGAGTACATCACCGCCGGCAAGCCCTTGCTCTGCTTCAAGCCACCCTTATCGGTAAAGGTGCCATTGGCTTCCGGAGAGTTGTGGTCGATTTCCGGCATGGCTTCCAGCGCCTTCTGGTCCGACTTGGGCATCAGCTCGAGCCAGTCGGTTTCCGGCAGGTCGCCAGCATGGGCCAGGCCAGTGCCCAGCAATACAAGAGTCAGCAGAAGACGGCGCATGAAAGTGCTCGGCAAAGAAGGGAAGACAGGTCGCCGGGCATTCTAGCCCGCTGCGCGTGAACCGCGCAGCGGGCTTGATCGTCTGAATCAGTTCTTTTTGACCAGACCGTAGACCACCAGCAGCACCACCGCGCCCACCAGGGCACCGAGGAAGCCCGCGCCTTGGCCGGCCTGGTAGATGCCCAGTGCCTGGCCACCGTAGGTCGCGGCCAGCGAGCCGGCGATACCGAGCAGGATGGTCATGATCCATCCCATGCTGTCATCACCCGGTTTCAGGAAACGAGCCAGCAGGCCCACGATCAATCCGATGAAGATGGTTCCGATAATTCCCATGGCGCTTCCCTCTGAGTGAATTAGCTATGCCAAAGCCTAGACAGACTTTGGCATCCTGCCATCAGAGAACACGGGGCCCCGAAGGTTCCCAGCGCGCCACGGGTTTATTGCTCGGCGATCAGCGCCTGGACCTTGAGGATCTGCTGCTCGAGCGTGGCCTTGTCGGCGCAGCGCAGGTTGGCGTGACCGACCTTGCGCCCGGCCTTGAACGCCTTGCCATAGTGATGCAGATGGCAATCGTCGATGGCGATGACCTTCTCCACCGGCGGTACCACACCGATGAAGTTGAGCATGGCGCTTTCGCCAACTTTGGCCGTCGAACCCAGCGGCAGGCCGGCAACGGCGCGCAGGTGGTTTTCGAACTGGCTGCACTCGGCGCCTTCGGTGGTCCAGTGCCCGGAGTTGTGGACCCGCGGGGCGATTTCGTTGGCCTTGAGGCCACCGTCGACTTCAAAGAACTCGAACGCCATCACGCCGACGTAGTCCAGTTGCTTGAGCACACGGCTCGAGTAGTCCTCGGCCAGGGCTTGCAACGGGTGCTCGGTGCTGGCCACGGACAACTTGAGAATGCCGCTGTCGTGGGTGTTGTGCACCAGTGGGTAGAATTTCGTCTCGCCATCACGGGCCCGCACGGCAATCAGCGACACTTCGCCGGTGAACGGTACAAAACCTTCCAGCAGGCAGGCCACGCTGCCCAGCTCAGCGAAAGTACCCACCACGTCTTGCGCGGTGCGCAGGACTTTCTGGCCCTTGCCGTCATACCCCAGGGTGCGGGTTTTCAACACGGCGGGCAGGCCGATGGCAGCTACCGCAGCGTCCAGGTCAGCTTGCGACTGGATGTCGGCGAACGCCGGGGTCGGAATCCCCAGGTCCTTGAACATGCTTTTTTCGAACCAGCGATCACGCGCGATGCGCAGCGCTTCGGCGCTCGGGTAGACCGGGACGAACTGCGACAGGAAGGCCACGGTTTCAGCCGGGACGCTTTCGAACTCGAAGGTCACCAGGTCGACTTCGTCGGCCAGTTGACGCAAGTGATCCTGATCGCCGTAATCGGCCCGCAGATGCTCACCCAGCGCGGCGGCACAGGCATCCGGTGCCGGATCCAGGAAAGCGAAGTTCATGCCCAGCGGAGTCCCCGCCAGGGCTAGCATGCGGCCCAGTTGGCCGCCACCGATTACACCGATCTTCATCGTCAACAACCTCAGGCGATGCGTGGGTCTGGATTTTCCAGGACGCTGTCTGTCTGCTCAGCACGGAAGGTTTTGAGCACCGCGTGGAACTGCGGGTGCTTGGCGCCAAGGATACTCGCCGACAGCAGGGCGGCGTTGATCGCACCCGCTTTGCCGATGGCCAGGGTGGCGACCGGAATGCCTGCAGGCATTTGCACTATAGAGAGCAGCGAATCGACACCCGAGAGCATCGACGACTGCACCGGAACGCCCAGTACCGGCAGGTGGGTCTTGGCCGCACACATACCTGGCAGGTGCGCCGCGCCACCGGCGCCGGCGATGATCACCTCGATGCCACGCGCCTCGGCCTCTTCAGCGTACTGGAACAGCAGGTCCGGGGTACGGTGGGCAGAGACCACTTTCACCTCGTAAGGGATGCCGAGCTTTTCCAGCATATCGGCGGTGTGGCTAAGGGTGGACCAATCGGACTTGGAGCCCATGATCACGCCAACCAGTGCACTCATCGTCGCGCCTCTTCTCTCTGGGCGCCCGCAGGCGCGTCAAAAAACAACAAGCCACGCAGGATGCGTGGCTTGATTGTACGAATTTTGGCCAGACAAGCCGGCCGAAGGCCGCGCAGTATACCGCAATAAGGCAGATAAACAGCCCCTCTCACGACCATCTGACAGATGACTGAAATCGGCGTGATTATTGACTCCAAGGTCAATCGCCAGCTTGACCCGACAATCCACTTCTAGCCCCACTTGAAACCCATGGGCCAAGTCCTGCAAGAGCAATCAACACGCCAAAACATACCGACGATTAACACTCACACTTTCCTGCCACGCCAACACCGCGCAACAACTTAGCGTTAACTAATTACCGCGCCGCGTTATAGCCAATGCTATAGCTTAAATAACAGCACCCCACCACAACGTGTTACTTGCGCCGCGCGCGAGCCAACTTTACTGGATTATAAACATGCGAAAACTATCGACAGCTCTATACGCAATTATTTGCACCCTGACGATCAACTTAAACAGCCTCGCAATGACCGAAACAGACACGCAAAACCAGGAGGATGGCGCCACCTTGACAATATTTGCGATCTACCACGACGACGTGCCAGCCGCAAAAAAAAGTACTATCCACTCGGATTACATAGAGCCTTTTACCAAAGAGCTTGAAAGTATAACCGGGCGAAAAATCCGCGTGATCGTTGATCAAGACAAACCACCATATAGCAACTTCGACTACCGAAAAAGCAACACCAGCGAGACTATCCTTGAGTGGCTGACATTATCCAATCGTTATAAACAGGAAAGAGATGAAAACAATGAGTCCCTCTATTCCTACAATGATCGAGTGATCTTGATCACCAATAACCTGCTGGCTGGAAGTTCGCTGCTCGGAGGGACAGCCGGCATCGCCTTTGCAGGGACTCCGGCCGCTATCGCATCACTGGGCTCAAAACGGACCCTAGGTCATGAACTGGGTCACACCTTCAATGCCATCCACGCAGATGGCGAAATCAAGTACAACGGCTGGTGGTGCGAAACGTTCATGTACACGCCGCGTCTTCCCTTGCGAGCGGATTGCAACGTGTTCAGCCAAAGCAACCGACAACGCATCAAGACCTATGTCGACAGCCTGTTTGACGGACTCAACGTGCATGAGATTCCAGAGGAAGATATCACCATCCTGGACTGAGCATTGGCAGGGGAATGCCAACCGTCACAGCGATAAAGACCAGAAGAGTGAAAGCCGCACTGGCTTTCACTCTCTATCCGGCGTCAGAAGCCGGCCTCAGGCGGTCGAGCTCGCCGCCCCACCTTCAAGCTTGCGCCACAACAACCGCACGTTGGCTTTGCGCACCAACGCACAGCGGTACAGGCGAATTTCCAGCGGCACATGCCATTGCGGACCGCCGCAAACCACCAGTTCGCCGCGTGCCAGTTCCGCGCGCACACTGAGCTGCGGCACCCAGGCAATGCCCAACCCCTCCAGGGCCATGCTCTTCAAACTATCGGCCATGGCGGTTTCGTAGATGGTCGTGAAGCGCAACGCGCGCTGGCGCAGCAGCATGTTTACCGACCGTCCGAGAAAGGCCCCAGTGCTGTAGGCCAGTAGCGGCACGCTGGTTTCGCCTTCGAGATCGAACAGCGGTTGGCCCTCGGCATCGGCCGCGCACACCGGGAGCATCTCGGTGTGGCCCAGGTGCAGCGAAGGAAAGATCTCCGGGTCCATTTGCATGGCGGCATCCGGGTCGTAGAACGCCAGCATCAGGTCACAACCGCCCTCGCGCAGCGCATGCACCGCGTCGCCGACGTTGGTCGCCACCAGGCGCGTGGCGATGTTCAGGCCTTCGTTGCGCAATTGCGCGATCCAGCGCGGGAAGAACCCCAGGGCCAGGGAGTGCGCGGCCGCCACCTGCATGACCTCGCCCTGGCCGCCTTCAAGGTGGTGCAAATGCCGCAGCACTTCGCCCAACTGCTCGACCACGGTGCGTGCGGTCACCAGAAACAACTGGCCGGCCGCCGTCAGCTCGATCGGCGTGCGCGAGCGATTGACCAGTTGCAGGCCCAGCGCGGCCTCCAGGCTGCGGATTCGCCGGCTGAACGCCGGCTGGGTGACGAAGCGTCGCTCAGCCGCCTGGGAGAAACTGCGGGTGGCAGCCAGGGCACTAAAGTCCTCCAGCCATTTGCTTTCCAGATTCATCAGGTCCTCCCGGACACGCACCATTTTAGGTCACACGCTCGCCGCTCGGGCGGCGTCACATCGGCATTATGCCGAATACGCATAGGCCAGTGTTTAACAGCATTGGCCCAAAATTCTCCACAAGCCTAGCATTCACAGCGTTCCGGCACAGACCGGGTCCATATCGAGATGATTTCTATCATGTCCTCCGCTGCATCTTTCCGCACCGAAAAAGACCTGCTTGGCGTACTCGAAGTACCGGCTCAAGCGTACTACGGCATCCAGACCCTGCGAGCGGTGAACAACTTCCGTCTCTCCGGCGTTCCGATTTCGCATTACCCGAAGCTGGTTGTGGGTCTGGCAATGGTCAAGCAGGCCGCTGCTGACGCCAACCGCGAGCTGGGTCACCTCAGCGAAGCCAAGCACGCTGCCATCAGCGAAGCCTGTGCCCGCCTGATCCGCGGCGATTTCCACGAAGAATTCGTGGTGGACATGATTCAAGGCGGCGCTGGCACTTCGACCAACATGAATGCCAACGAAGTGATCGCCAACATCGCGCTGGAGGCCATGGGCCACCAGAAAGGCGAGTACCAGTACCTGCACCCCAACAACGACGTGAACATGGCGCAGTCGACCAACGACGCTTACCCAACGGCCATCCGCCTGGGTCTGCTGTTGGGTCACGACGCCCTGCTCGCCAGCCTCGACAGCCTGATCCAGTCGTTCGCCGCCAAAGGTGAAGAATTCGGTCACGTCCTGAAGATGGGTCGTACCCAGCTGCAAGACGCCGTGCCGATGACCCTTGGCCAGGAATTCCGTGCCTTCGCCACCACCCTGGGTGAAGACCTGGCACGCCTGAAGACTCTGGCTCCGGAGCTGCTGACCGAAGTCAACCTGGGCGGCACCGCGATCGGTACCGGCATCAACGCCGACCCGCGCTACCAGCACCTGGCCGTTGAGCGCCTGGCCCTGATCAGCGGTCAACCGCTGGTACCGGCTGCCGACCTGATCGAAGCCACCTCCGACATGGGCGCCTTCGTGCTGTTCTCCGGCATGCTCAAGCGCACCGCGGTCAAGCTGTCGAAGATCTGCAACGACCTGCGCCTGCTGTCCAGCGGCCCACGCACCGGCATCAACGAAATCAACCTGCCAGCGCGTCAGCCAGGCAGCTCGATCATGCCAGGCAAGGTCAACCCGGTTATTCCGGAAGCCGTCAACCAGGTGGCGTTCCAGATCATCGGCAACGACCTGGCCCTGACCATCGCGGCCGAGGGCGGCCAACTGCAACTGAACGTGATGGAACCGTTGATCGCCTTCAAGATCTTCGACTCGATCCGCCTGCTGCAACGCGCCATGGACATGCTGCGCGAGCACTGCATCGTCGGCATCACCGCCAACGAAGCCCGCTGCCGCGAACTGGTCGAGCACTCGATCGGCCTGGTCACCGCGCTGAACCCGTACATCGGCTATGAAAACGCCACCCGTATCGCCCGTATCGCGCTGGAAAGCGGCCGCGGCGTACTGGAACTGGTGCGCGAAGAAGGCTTACTCGACGAAGAAATGCTCGCCGACATCCTGCGCCCGGAAAACATGATTGCCCCGCGTCTGGTGCCTCTGAAGGCCTGATGCTGTAACACCGCTCACCAGGTCGAGGGACTAGACACCTCTCACCTTTTGAGGGCCTGGAGATCATTCTCCAGGCCCTTTTTTTTACCGGTGAAAACCTCCGTGTGGAATTGGGGCTGAATCCTTTAATCACGTTTTGCAGACGTGTGCGCCATGGATAGGTATAGTGCCGCCCCTCTTCGCAGGAGCGGTCGTCGGTAGCGAGACCCAACCCATGCGAAACCCGAACTAATAACAAACCCGCGATATGAAGCCGGGACAAACACCGCTTGGCCTGTAGTGCTGCGCACAAACAGGTGTAACGGAATGTGTCCGACTGGCCAGCATTTGCCTACACAAAAAACAGCGAGGAACACTCCATGCTCGAAGTCATCAACGACTTCCTCTCAGGGAAAGTACTGATCGTGCTCATTGTCGGGCTCGGTGGTTACTTCACGATCCGCTCGCGTTTCGTTCAATTGCGTCACTTTTTCCACATGTTCGCGGTGTTCCGCGACAGCCTCAAAAGCAGCGCTGGCCAGCTCAGCTCGTTCCAGGCCCTGATGCTCAGCCTCGCCGGCCGTGTCGGTGCAGGTAATATCGCCGGGGTCGGCATTGCCGTGACCCTCGGCGGCCCGGGCGCGGTGTTCTGGATGTGGGTGACCGCGCTGGTCGGCATGTCCAGCAGCTTCTTCGAATGCTCCCTCGGCCAGCTCTACAAGCGCTGCGACTCTGAAGGCCAGTACCGTGGCGGTCCGTCCTACTACATCCAGCACGGCCTGCAGAAACGCTGGCTGGGGATGATCATGGCGTTCCTGCTGCTGATCACCTTCGGCTTCGCTTTCAACGGCCTGCAAGCCCACGCCGTGACTCACTCGCTGAACAACGCCTTCGGCCTCGACACCACCTACACCGGCCTCGGCCTGGCGGTGCTGCTGGGCCTGGTGTTCGTCGGCGGGATCAAACGCATCGCGGTCATCGCCGACCTGCTGGTGCCGGTCAAGACCCTGGCCTACATCGCAGTGACCCTCTACGTGATCGTGCTGCAGTTCGACCAGGTGCCGGGCATGCTGATGACCATCGTCAAGAGCGCCTTCGGCCTGGACCAGGCCTTCGGCGGCCTGGTGGGCAGTGCCATCATCATGGGCGCGAAACGTGGGGTATTTGCCAACGAAGCCGGCCTGGGCAGCGCGCCCAACGTCGCCGCCGTGGCGTCGGTCGAACACCCGGTCGCCCAAGGCGTGGTCCAGGCGTTCAGCGTGTTCCTCGACACCTTCATCATCTGCACCTGCACCGCGCTGCTGATCCTGCTGTCGGGTTTCTACACCCCAGGTTTCGAAGGTGACGGCATCGCCCTGACCCAGAACTCCCTGGCCGCGGTTGTCGGCGAGTGGGGCCGGGTATTCATCTCCGTGGCACTGGCGTTGTTCGTGTTCACCTCGATCCTCTACAACTACTACCTGGGCGAGAACAACCTGCGCTACCTGATCGGCGACAACCGCAAGGCCCTGATCGGCTATCGCGCCCTGGTGCTGGCCCTGATCTTCTGGGGTGCCATCGAGAACCTCGGCACCGTGTTTGCGTTCGCCGACATCACCATGACCATGCTCGCGTTCGTCAACCTGATCGCGCTGTTCCTGCTGTTCAAGGTCGGGATGCGCATCCTGCGCGACTACGATGACCAGCGCGCCGCCGGCATCAAGACCCCGGTGTTCGACTCCAGCAAGTTCCCCGACCTGGACCTGGACCTCAAGGCCTGGCCCGCCAACCCGCCCGCCGCGCCCCAGGCTCAGGCAGAGCTGAAAGGCGTGACCGCAGCGCAACGCTGATCGGTATAAACGACGGGCGCATCCCCTGCGCCCGTCAGTTAAAGTGCTCCCACCTGTCACCTCTTGCGGAGACCTGCACATGATTGCCAATACCTACCCCGCCGCCCAACACGTCATGGTGCTCTACACCGGTGGCACCATTGGCATGCAAGCCAGTGCCCACGGTCTGGCTCCGGCCTCCGGCTTTGAAACGCGGATGCGCGACTACCTGCACAGCCAGCCCGAACTGGTGGTGCCGCAGTGGCGGTTTCGTGAAATGGCGCCGCTGATCGACAGCGCCAACATGACCCCGGACTACTGGCAGCGCCTGCGTGAAGCCGTGGTCGAGGCGGTCGAGATCGACGGCTGTGACAGCGTGCTGATCCTGCACGGTACCGACACCCTGGCGTACAGCGCAGCGGCCATGAGTTTCCAACTGCTGGGCCTGCACGCCCGCGTGGTGTTCACCGGTTCCATGCTGCCGGCCGGCGTGACCGACAGCGATGCCTGGGAAAACCTCAGCGGCGCCCTGGTCGCCCTCGGCCAAGGGCTGGCACCGGGCGTACATCTGTACTTCCACGGCGAACTGCTGGACCCGACCCACTGCGCGAAAGTGCGCAGCTTCGGTCGGCATCCGTTCAAACGCCTGGAGCGTCAGGGTGGCGGCGAAAAGGCCGGTGGCATCCCTACACCGCTGAACTATAACCAGCCCAGACAACTGGCGAAGGTCGCGGTATTGCCCTTGTTCCCGGGCATCGATGCCCAGATCCTGGATGGCCTGCTCGCCAGTGGTATCCAGGGGTTGGTGCTGGAGTGCTACGGCAGTGGCACCGGGCCAAGCGATAACCCGCAGTTTCTTGCCAGCCTGGAACGGGCCCGGGACAAAGGCGTAGTGGTAGTGGCCGTCACGCAGTGCCATGAAGGGGGTGTCGAGCTGGACGTGTACGAAGCCGGGAGTCGGCTGCGAGGCGCCGGCGTGCTTTCGGGTGGCGGCATGACCCGCGAGGCGGCATTCGGCAAGCTGCATGGGCTGCTGGGAGCCGGGCTGGAACCCGCTGAAGTCCGGCGGTTGGTCGAGCTCGACCTGTGTGGCGAACTCAACTGACACACCGCCCACCCCCAGAGCTGTCTTGCCAGCGATAGCGGTGTTGCCTGACACAGCGCTTTCGCCGGCAAGCCAGCGCCTACGGCGTTCGTCGCCAGGCACATAACTTGCTGCCTATTCCAGTACCCCATCGCTGGAATTACCCATGCTGCACTCCCACCTCACCACGCTCAATGCTGTCTCCCTGGTGCTCAACGCGTTCAAGGCCCAAGGCCCGTCCAGCGAAGCACTGCTGGCCGGCAGCGGCATCAGCATCGCGGACCTGAGCCGGGCAGATACGCGCATCACCACCACCCAAGAGATGCAGGTCTGTGCCAATGCCGTCGCGTTCAAGCGTGATATCGGCCTGGAACTGGGCCGGCGAATGCACGTTTCCTGCTACGGCATCCTCGGTTACGCCCTGCTCACCAGTGCCACCTTCGGTGACGCATTGCGCCTGGCCATTCGCTACCCGGCGCTACTGGGAACACTGTTCGAGCTGAGCCTGGAGGAGGATGGCGAGCGCGTCTGGTTCGTCGCGGCCGATTACCGCGAAAGCCCGACCATGGCGGTGTTCAATGCCGAGTTTTGCCTGGTCTCGTTGAAAGTCATCTGTGATGACCTGCTGGGCCATTCGTTGCCGCTGCGCGGGGCGCGCTTCGAGCATCCAGCGCCCGACTATGAAGCCAGCTACGCCGAGCACTTCGACTGCCCTCTGCATTTTGGCGCGCGCAACACGGCCTTTGCCTTCGACAGACACTGGCTGGAGCAGCCACTGCCGCTGGCCGATGTCATCACCCACCGGGCCATGGCCGAACGCTGCCGCAAGCAGAACCTGGAATTCACCGGACGCCAGGCGTGGCTGGGGCGCATCCGGCAATTACTCAGCGCCCAATTGAACGCCGCGCCAGGGCTTGAAGGCCTGGCCGGGCAGATGAATTGCTCGGCGCGCACCCTGCGCCGCCACCTCAAGGACCTGGGCTGCAGTTATCAGGAACTGCTCGACGAATTGCGCTTCGAGCAGGCCAAGCAAATGCTCTGCGAAAACCAACTGCCGATCTACCGCATCGCCGAGGCATTGGGCTTCAGCGAAACCGCCAGCTTCCGCCATGCGTTCGTGCGCTGGAGCGGGGTCGCGCCGAGTCAGTTCCGCCCCTGAGGACTGTCGTGAGCGATCGGCCGCCACACTGCCAAGGGGCGAATTTCGGTCATCTTTTTTGGCCGTATCAATCCCCTTTTGGCCTTTCCTGTCGTTCTCTGAAACCCTGCGTGCCGCAAGACTGTGTTCAATCGAATCAGCCCTGCGGAGAACAACAACATGCTGACCATCTACTCGGACGATCACCACCTGCACCACGGCCGTTGCGAACTGATCGACGGGCAACTCAAGCCCTGCTTCGAGATGCCGTCACGCGCCGACCACGTGCTGGCACGGGTGCAACAGCAGAACCTGGGGCCGGTCGAGACGCCCAAGGACTTCGGCCTTGAGCCGATCGCGCGCATCCACAGCCGCGACTACCTGGACTTCTTCAAGGGCGCCTGGGCGCGCTGGACCGAGTTCAACACCGACGGCGATCTGCTGCCCTACACCTGGCCCGCCCGCACCCTGCGTGCAATCAAGCCCACCAGCCTGCACGGCCAGCTCGGTTACTACAGCTTCGACGGCGGCGCTCCGATCACCGCCGGCACCTGGCAAGCGGCCTATAGCGCTGCACAGGTCGCCCTGACCGCACAGGCAGCCATCCAGGCCGGTGCCCACAGCGCCTTCGCCCTGTGCCGACCACCGGGACACCACGCCGCGGGCGACTTGATGGGCGGTTACTGCTACCTCAACAACGCCGCCATCGCCGCCCAGGCGTTCCTCGACCAAGGCCACAAAAAGGTCGCGATCCTCGACGTTGATTACCACCACGGCAATGGCACCCAATCGATTTTCTACGCGCGCAGCGACGTGCTATTCACCTCGATCCACGGCCACCCTGAAGCCGAGTTTCCTTTCTTTCTCGGCTACGACGATGAACGGGGCGAAGGCGCGGGTGAAGGGTTCAACTTCAACTACCCCTTGGCGGCCGGTAGCGGCTGGGACACCTGGAACGCGGCGCTGGAACAGGCCTGCAAAGAGATCGAAGGCTACGGCGCCGACATTGTCGTCGTGTCCCTGGGTGTCGACACCTTCAAGGATGACCCGATCTCGCAGTTCAAGCTCGACAGCCCGGACTACCTGGCCATGGGCAAACGTATCGCCAAGCTCGGCGTGCCGACCCTGTTCGTCATGGAGGGCGGTTACGCGGTCGAAGAAATCGGCATCAACGCCGTGAACGTTCTGCAAGGTTTTGAAAGCGCTTGAAGCGCAAGTAATCCAATAAGAGGGTTCAAAGCCGACTGGCTCTTGCCGGTACCAGACCTGCGCTCGCGCAGGTCTTTTTTTGCCCGCGATACTTCTTTACCGCCTATGCCGCCCTGCCCGTCACTACCTTGCAATGGATCGCGCACCCACCCCTCCAGGGTGCCTGCTGCCCCCACAAGGACGTGACCATGACTGAAGCTTCCACCCCCCCTTCTGTACCCGACCTTCCACCCGATCAAGATGCCCTGCTCACCCAATTGGTGGCCGGCCCCTCGATCCGGGAAGTCGCCACCCACGCCCTGCAACCCGCCTTGAAAACCCTGTACCCGCAACTGTCTATCGACCCTCAACTGGCGATGGTGGTCACACCGACCTGGACCTCGCACGATCATGCCGTCGTCCCCGGTCCGCGACATTTCGAATCGCTGACCGATGCCCTGGTACGCCACGGCGTAGCGGGTTCGCCGGTGGTCTACCTCGATGGCGAGCACTACCTCACCCTGCATCCTCTGGAGCAGACGCCCGCTCAACTGCCCGTGCGCATTGACGCCATCGGGCAGATGCTGAACGAGTTGGTGCCGCTGCTGTTTGTCGCGTTTCAAGAACAGCAGGTCGATTACTGGAACCAGTTCACCAGTGCCTCGGCACCGCGCTGGAAAGAATTGTCCAAATCCCTGCGCGGGTTCTGGAACACCCATACCCACCCAAAATGGAGCAACGATCTGTGTGCGATGGCCCGCAACCTGTTCGCCTACCCGGAAAAGACTACCCGCGCGCTTCACGACCGTTATCGGTCGCGTGCGTGCCTGATCGACCTGGACTATCTGGATGAGGGGGTTGCCAACCACCTCAACATTCTCGACATGGCGGTACTCATTGGAACGCTGGGCAACCGCACTTTAATTCTCAGTCACAGCATCACCAGTGGGTTCCAGGCATACGACTCCCTGGAGGAACTAGGCGAGTCCTTGCAGGCATACGTCGATGAGTCGACACCGGGCAATGCCCTGCAATGGCGATTGATAGAGCCCGAAGGCAATTACTTCGACCATCTGGCGTGCAACCTGATTGCCCTGCAGGCCGATTCGATTGGCGCGCTGGCGAACAATCGCCAAACCCCGAATCCTGACCTGGCCCCCCACATCAGCCGTACGCAAAACGAACTCGACCCGACGGACAAACAGGCACCTTCGCGATTCAATCGGGTCGAGCAAGCACTGCCGGACTGGATGGCCCACGCCTCATCCCGAGACCTCAGTGCTTACAGCCGTCACCTGTTGGACCTGGTAACCGTACAGGAGCAAAACGCCGGACAGTCCTTTCAGGACGGTATCAAGCCAATCCGCGAGTTCGCCCTGGAAAAGCTGCGCGATGCCATGCTCACAGAACATGCCGATGCCGCAGGACTGAACCTGGCAGACATCGAAATCGTGGTCGACAGCGTGGTGGTCTGGGGCAGCTTTACGCCGCTGGCGGAGCCTGAGCGCACCACCCTGAGCCTGGTCGACCTGGCGCTGCAGAATCTGATTGCGTTGCCGTTGGGCAACAAGTCCGTGCGCAGCGCCAGCGCCAAGGCACTGCCCGACTGGATGACGGTGAGTTACCTGGAGGCGCTGATCGTCAGTGTCGACATCGGCAAGACCTACCCGGCCCTGATCAAAAGCAAACTGCTCGACGATCCGCTGGACAGCTTGCGGCGCCAGAACCTGTTCACCAGCCACCTTCGCGTCGAGCTGCCGCTGCAGGCCTTGCAACAGAAGATACGCGCGCAGGCCGGTATCGATGAGCTGGGTTACCGCTACGTCGCCGCCGTGGTTCAGGTACTCGACGCCAATCGCTGGGTCGATGGCCAGGAGATCGTCATTCGCCCACTGGCTTTCACACCCGGTTGGCGCATTGGAAACTCGACCGACGAAGTGGCCAACATGTTCGTGATCGGGCCTCGGCAGATGGATAAGGGGCCATGCCTGCTGTACCGCCCCATGCGCGAGCGGCCCCTGAGCCAGCACCCGACGCCGGCCAACCTGATTTATGCCATCAAGCATTCCCCGACACTGCGCCGAGACGTACTCGCCTGGCTGCCGGACGCGGCGCGCGCCAATTACACCAACTACGTGTTCACCGGAGACCGGCCTTCGGTCTGGACCCTTTCACAACTCCTGGCCGACCCTCTGACCCCCTTGCAGATGGGTGGCACGTTGGCCCTGGGTTCTCGGGTCCTGGCCGGCGATTACCTGGCCACGCTGTTCAAGGCCAACGTCAACGCGCTGGTAGAACTGGCACAACGACAATCGGTGTCCAACGCGCAGAATCGCTGGGACAGCTTCAAGCGTGCTGCCTGGTTGATGCTCAACGCAGCGTTGCCCTTTCTTGGCCGAACGGTCGGGACAGCCGCCTGGATCTGGCAAGTGCTCGATGACGTCCAACAAACCGTCGATGCCGCGGATACCGGCAACAGCGCACAACAGAAAACCGCCCTGACCGATCTGTTGCTGACCCTGGCCATGGTCCTCGCCCACCACGCCAGCACACGCAAACCGACGGCCCGCCGAATCGAAGAAAAGACGCCCGCAACCCGAGCAACCGAGGCCCAGGAAAAACCGGCAACCGCCCGCATGAGCCTTGTTCAACAGCCTGATGTCATCGGCGAACATCCTGCACAACACCGCACATCCGTAGCCACCGACGCCGCCCTGAACCTGAGCAAAGCCCTGGATCGCTTCGCAATCACCCGGCCCGATCACCTCACCGGACCTGTCGCTGAAAACACGGTTCATCGCGGGCTCTACCGTCACGGGAACCAGCACTACGTACCTGTGGGTGAACGCTGGTTCAAAGTGGCCGTCAAGGACACGGGCGACGTCGAGATTATCGACACTCGACAGTCCCCTGTGCGCAGCGGTCCCGGGTTGATCCGCAATGCCCGCGGCGAGTGGTTCATCGATACCCGCTTGCGCCTGCGGGGTGGCGGTTTATCGAGTCGGCGCCAGGCGCTGAAACAGAAAAACCGAGCGCGCGTCACCGAACTCAAAAAGCAACTGGCCGAATTTGATAACGAGCGGGAACGGGCGAGCACCGAGCTCAAGGACGCTCACAACGCCATGAAGCCGCTCAGCGGTGATGCACGCCTGGCAGCGCAAACGCAGTTTCTTGAGACGCTCGAGCGTCGGACCCAGGAGTACACCACACCCATCGAACAGCTGAAATCGCTGAACCTGCTCGACACGGTGCCCAACTACCGAGCGGCCATGGTCGAAATGCTCGGCACCCAGCTGTTCTTCAACCAGACATGGCTCGATCAGCGCAGTCCCGTCTTCGCCCAGACCCTGTCGCAAACCCTGGCGTTGCTTGAGGCCGAAGAAACGACAGCGGGGGCTGCCGAGCGCGCAACCTACCGGAAAATGATCGACCTGAGCGAGGAGATGATCGGCAAAATCGAGTTTGCTCACGCGCGTTTCCAGGAGTTGAGTCGACTGGGCCGTAACGCTGCGCAGGTCATCAGCACCTATCAGGCAAAATTGCCCAGGTTCAGCCTTAACGATCTCAAGGCGCTTCAGGTCTCACTGGCCCGCGAGGTCTGCCTCAAAGCACCCACCAACGCTGCGCTGATCGACGCTCAACACTCATTCGAACGCCTGCTCGACACCACCAATCTGGTGATCCAGACCTCGCAGGAGTTGATGCTGGAGGAAACGGCCTGGGTGGCGGGCGAGCGCACGGAGGGCCTCAGCGGGATGTTGGAGCAGTTCGCCGCCGTCGACCAGGCACTCGAAGACTTCGCCCTCGACCACAAGGACGCGGTGCTGGAGCAACCCTTCAAACACCTGCGGATGCGGGTCAGCGAGTTCCAGCAGGCCACCGAGGGTTACCTGGCGCAGTTGCTCCGTGAGCAACTGCCACTGGAGCCCCGGCCCGGCCCTTCAAGACCGGCGCCCGTGTCGCGCAAACGGGTGATCAAGACCCGCTTTCGCGGCACGGTCGTGGGCGAACTCCGCCCCTCGGCACCGGGACAACCGATATTGCTGGATGTGAAAGCGCCCATGACCGGCGACGTGATTGCCACCTTTCACGAAAAAACACCCGGGGTCTGGGTTGAGCGAGTACAGCCCAGGCGTCGTCGCCCGACCGTACAACTACCCGATCTCCCGGCGCAGATCGCCCAAGGCCGGACACTGCTTGATGGCGTGGAAAGCTTCATTCGGCAAACCGAAGCGAGCGCGAAAAAACCGGGACGCATCCCCGTAGAAATCGAGGAACTGTTCCAACGCAAAGCCGACCTGCTCGACGAGGCTGCCAGGAATCTGGAGCAGGCCCGGATCAACGCCAACAGCACCGGCAAGCCGGCGTCCGAAATCGCGGAACTCAACGCGGCACGCGATCGACTGAACGCCGAGGGTTACCGGATACGGGTCGAGATGATCAAACAGCAACCCCCCACAGCCGCCCGTATCGAATGGCTACTCGCCAAGAATGAAATCGACATTGTGTCGGGGGGGCAACGACGCCGGCTCAAAGGCCCGCGTCGGGATTACTTGCAGGAGTATGAGATTCGCGAGCGCCGCGGCGGGCAAACCCTGTGGTACGCGCACTTCCACTACCCCAGCCAGGACGCGCCGCTCAATGCGTTCACCGCCGCCCACCTGAAACTGCGCGATCAGCGATTTCTGGCCGGTGCATTGGACGTGCGCACGGCCAGCAGCGCCCAGATGATCGCCATCTATCGCAGCGAGATCAGCCCCCACCTGGCGCACTCACTGTTCTTTTCGTAAGTCCCGGACGTCAAAAAGGAAAATGACGATGACTGAACCTACTGAAAACACCGATACCCACGCCCTCCTGGAAAAAAGCCAGGTCGTGCATCAGACCAGCCGGGGTCCCACCGTCGAAGAGGTGGCCGCTCAACTGCTGCGCCAGGCGCTGGAGGCGCTGTATCCCGAACGGGATATCGACCCCGACCAAACGCTGATCGGCACGCCTCAGTGGCAGCCCATCGACGGTACGCTCGTGGCCATGCCGACCCGGTTCGAATCACTGACCCAGGCATTGGTCCGGCAATTTTTCAGCGCTACCACTGCCAACTATCTCGAAGGCGAGCACTTCCTGACATTGAACCCGCCCGCCTCGCCCGTGGTGCATCTGGACATCAGTGTCGAGGCCGTTGCCGGCTTGCTCAATGACTACGCCCCACTGCTCTTCGTTGCCTTCGGCGAGCGCCAACTGGCCTATTGGAACGACACCGGGCGCCAGCTGCCGCACTGGCTGGAACTGTCCAATACCTTGCGCAAAACCCTCGACGTGCAACACGCCAAAGGCTGGGATGAAGCGCAGTGCCAGTTGGCCCGGGCCGTCTCGCGCCATCCGGACAAAAAAAAGCGTCAGGCCCACGATGCAACGCTTTCGACTATCCAGGTGAGCCTGATCGACATTGACTCGGTCGACGCCCAAGGCAACACCCAACATTTGAGACTGGTGGGTGCCTGCGTGATCACAGGGCGCTATCAACAGCGCGATCTGGTGATGATGTACACCGTTGAATACGGTTATGAAACGTTCGACTCCCTGGAGCAGCTGGGGGCTTCGTTACCGGATCGCATCGAGACACAAACCCCTGTGCGAAACCTGAAATGGCGGTTGTTCGAGCCCGAGGGAAATTTTTTCGATCATATGGCCTGGGCGTTGATCACCAACCAGCTCGATGCCATTGGCACCATCACCCAGGCAAGCCTCGCGAGCGAGGCGGACGAGCACATCGATTCAAACCCTCTGGTGGAACAGGCCAGCGTTGAGGAGAAAAAGGCGCTCATTGACCTTGATGACTCAATACCCGATTGGCTGTTCGGTGCTTCGGTTGCCGACCTGAATCAGTACAGTCAATCCGTCAACGCGCTGGGCAAACTGTACAAACAGAATGAAAAGAGGCTGTTCCGGATTCTGCCCCTGACGACCTATGCCCAGGACCGCCTGCGTGACGCAATCATTGCCGATCAACCCGGCGCCGCCGGACTGCCGCTGGACAGCCTCGAGATCACCGTCACCAACAGTTTCGAGTCCGGTGGCTTGACGCTGCCCAACCCGTTCGACGTCCACACTGAAACACTGGGCGAGTACGCCGTGCACAACAGCGCACCGTACCAGGCAACCCTCAGGTTCAAGCCGACGCAGCCGCTGCCTGATTGGCTGAACGTCGCCTACCTGACGAAAATGGCGAGCGCGGTGGACGTCGGCGAGGCGTACCCCCGATTGATCAAAGACAAACTGATCGATGATCCGCTGCAAGCGCCCTTGCAGCAGCATTTTTACATCAACCAACTGCGGGCCCTGCTGCCGCTGATTGCGCTGGAGTGCAAGATCCGTCGCATCGCTGGCATCGATGAATTGGGTTGCCTTTACGTGCGCGAATGGCTCAATCCGACCCCCGGTCACCCGCAGCCGGTGCTCACCCGTCCACTGACGTTTGTCCAGTCCGGGCAAACCAATGGCGACACCGTCGCCAATATGTTCATCATCGCCCCGCGCGAGCCGGCAGCCGGGCCTTGCCTGCTCTACCGCCCGTTGTTCGACCCACCATTGTTGCAGTTCCCTTCAGCGCAAAACCTGCTGTATGCCCTGCATCAACCGGGAGCGCTGAGGGATTCAGTGCTGGCGTGGCTGCCTGACTCAGACATCGCGTTCAAGTACGCCCAATACACATTCCCCGTCGGCCTGCCCAGCCCATGGTTGGCGGCGCAGCTGCTCGCCGAGCCCTGGACAAGCGTGGACTGGACCGGGCCGGTGGAACTCGCGTCGCAGGCGTTGGACGGTGACATCTTCCCGGTCCTGTTCAAGACCCATGCCCTGGCCATGGCCGAACTCTCCGACCGCCAGTCGCTCTCCAATGCCCAACGACGCTGGGCCTTGCTGTGTGACAGCGGCTGGGCATTGTTCAATGTGGCCGCGAATTTTCTCAGTGGCCCGGCGGGGGCGGCGGTCTGGGTCTGGCAAAGCATCAGTGAAATCGAGCAAGTACTGGACGCCCATCAGCGCGGTGATGCCCAGGCTCAATGGAGCGCAGTCGCCGATATGCTGCTGAACCTGAGCATGATCCTGGCCCATCACGCCGCCACGCGGCGCAAAACAGGCCCGCGCACAGAATCGGCGCCGTTACGTGTGCATGACCGGTTGCCCAAGACCACCACCCCCGCGGCCACCAAACCCGCGGCACCCGTGGTGACACTGATTCCCACCCCCATGACCGGTGAGCTTGCCTCCAGACATTACTCCTCACTGGCCGCCAGCGGCTCAGTGCCTCATCGCTCGCCCTCGGCCCTGGTGGCTTTTCTGAGCACCTTGAGCGTGCCGGCCCCCGATATCACCAGCCCCGTCACGCAGACCCTGTTGCACGACACCGCCGAGCTGTATCGCCTGGGTGCAAAAACCTATGCACAGGTCGGCGAACGCTGGTACTGCGTGATAGAACATGAAGATGGGCAGATCCAAATCGTTGATCCACACACCCCTTCGAAAACCGGTCCCCTGCTGAGCCCTACCCAACAAGGTCGATGGTTCGTCGACACCCGTTTGCGCTTGCGCGCCGGTGCGGGAGGTACCAGCCTGCGAAGCCAGCTCAAGGCCCAGCGCAAAGCCAAGGAGCAGCAGAAGAAACAACTGGGAGTGGAGCTGGAGAACTTCAAACGCCAGGAAGCCCCCAACAATGCCGCGTTGAAAAAGGCCCAGACAGAGCTCGAAGGCTCCACCGGGCAAGCGCGCGAACAGGCGACGGAGCGCTACCTCATCCAGGTGGAAAAACTGATTGGTGACTACGATCAAGCCCTGAAAAACCTGGAGCAATGGCGCATCCACGGCGCAAGTGAGGGCTACCTCAACGATTTACAGCGCATGACCATCGAGCTGCAAAAAAACCTCGCCCTCTGGTTCGCGCTCAAGCGCAACGCCTACGCAACGCTCACCCACCGGCTGGCCCAAGACGCGGCTATCGACACGAGCGCGTTGTTTGAAGCACACGTTCAAGGCGTCAGGGAGGCGCTGGCATTGAGTCAGGAGATCGTCGCCCGCCTGCACATTTCCCAAACGTCGCTGCAAAGAATTGAAGCGGTTGGCCGTGCCGGCATGACCACCGCACAAAGTTTGCGAAAGCTGCTGCCTGTGTTCACCCAATGGGACTTGAAGTCCAATGAGATCGGCATGTCGCATGAGGTGTGCATGCGTGGTACTGCCACCGAGAACGCTGAGCCGGCCCGTGAAGCGGTGGGTGCATTGATTATCGAGGCCGCGACCGCCACCCACCGGCATACCGCCTTGATCAGAACGCCGGATGACGGTGAGACAAGCGTCCATCGCATCGACACCCTAAGCCGACTGATCGATGTCTACGTCGATACCGATCAACGCCTCAAAGACCTTCCTCAAGAGTACCCCGACAAGGTCGAGCCGACTGAGCTTGAACGGGTCAGCACCTTGATCGGCGAGTTCAGGCAACTGGCTCAGGACCAACTGGCGGCGCTGTTGCCCGAGAGTGGGACGAGCGCCGTACCGGTGGCGTCGAAACCCGCTGTGGCGGGCCCCTCCCGGCCTGCTGGCAAAGTCACCAAGAGCCGCCCCCGCGACCCCGCGCCCGCCAAACCCTCGACACCCAGCCAGCCACTGCTCGAGGAAATACTCCCCACCCGCAAAAGTCCTTCTGCGGTGTCGGAACTGGACGATATCGATGTCATTAACCATGCCCTGACCCTGAATGAAGACGTCCAGGGCTTTATTGATCGGACCCGAAAAGACGCCGCCAAACCCAACCGTATCCCGGCAGACATGCAGGACTTGTTCGACCTCCAGGCCCAACGACTGGAACACATGGCAGTCAAGGTCGATCACGTACTGGAGCGCATGCGCGCCTCGGGCGGAGTGCGACTGCCCGTGGGCAACCTGAGTTCGGAGCTCAAGGGGGCCGCCGTCCGGTTACGCGCCCAAGGCATCGATACCCGCACCCGCCTGCTCAAGGAGCGCCCGCCACGGCAGGCCTATGTGCAGTGGCTGCTGGACAACAACCAGGTCAGGATCGTCAGGAACCCACAAGGCCGCATCAAGACCAAAAAACGCCAGGACTACTTTCAGGAGTACCAGGTGCTCGACATGACAGACAAGGATCAACCGTTGTGGCTTGCGCACTTTCACTACAAATCGCCCGAGGCCCCGTTGGAGGACTACACCGCGGCACACTTGAAGATCGCCGACGAGCATTTGCAGCAATTCACTGCCGAGCGGCGCAAGGCCCTGACGACCCTGATGCCAATCGACTACGTGTTGCGGCGCATCAGTGACCCATCGCTGTTCTTCGGGCTGGAAACCCAAGCCTGATACACGGCTGCGGGCGGGCTGGGAGTCCGCCCGCTTCAGCGATCACGCCACACCGCTCGCAATCGCCCCAGCGCCGCCTCGATCGCCTTTTCGGGCACGGCGGCAAAGCCCAGCACCAGCCCGGCACGTTGCTCCGGCGCCGTGGTGGATTCCGGCAGCCAATAACTGCTCAAGCCATTGATCTCGACGTCGACGCTGCACGCGGACTCGATCAGTTCGCGCTCACGCGCCACGCTGTCGACGGGTACCGTCATGTGCAGCCCTGCGGCAACCGTGGGTAAAGGGCCGATACCCGGGATATCCAACGGCCAGCCACTGAGCAGCGTATTGCGCCGACTCAACGCCGCGCGGCGCATGCGGCGGATGTGCCGCTGGAAGTGCCCGGCGGCCATGAACTCAGCCATGACCGCCTGGGTACTGACTTCGGAATGACGAACATCCACGGCGCGCCGCTGGGAAAACGCGTCCACCAGCCCCCTCGGCAGCACCAGGTATCCCAGGCGCAGGGCCGGGAACGCGACTTTGCCAAAAGTCCCGACGTACAACACCCGACCCTGGCGATCCAATGCTGCCAACGGCGCCAGCGGCGCACCGCTGTAACGGTATTCGCCGTCGTAATCGTCTTCGACGATCCAGCCTTGCGTGCGCTCGGCCCAGGCCAGCAGCTCAAGACGACGGGCAAGGCTCATCACCACGCCTGTGGGGTACTGGTGGGATGGCGTGACGTAGGCCAGGCGGCAGTCAGTGAGTTTCGCCAGTTCGCCGCAATCAATGCCCTCGCTGTCCACCGCCACCCCGTGCAATCGCGCGCCCGCTACGGCAAAGGCGTGACCCGCCGCGCGGTAGCCCGGATTCTCAATCCCAACCCCGTCACCTGGCTCCACCAGCAACTGTGCACAAAGGCTAATCGCCTGCTGCGCGCCGCTGGTGATCACAATTTGCTCAGCCGAGCATTGCATGCCCCGTGCACTGCGCAGGTACGCCGCAATCAGGCCACGCAATCGGCCGTCGCCGGCCGGGTCGCCGTAACACAGCTGCTGCAAGTCCGGTTTGCGCCAGAAAGCCGCATTCAGCTTGGCCCAGACCTCGAAGGGAAACAGATCGAACGCCGGGACACCGACCCGAAATGCCCGTGGCGGGCCACTCGGAGGACTCGGCAAATGGTGCTTTTCCACACGCTCCAGCGCACCGCTGTGGATAACTTTACTGGATGGAACCACAGGTAAATCCAGCCAATCTGTGGATAAGGCTGTGGGTAAGCCTGTTGAAAACCCTGTGGATACTTTTGTGGATAATTTTTTCACGGGCAATGCGCTGTGCGGCAATTGCGCGACATAGGTTCCATCGCCGACCCGCCCCTCGATAAAACCTTCGGCGTAGAGCTGGTCGTAGGCACGCACCACGCTATTGCGGGAAATCGCCAATGCCGCCGCCAGATCGCGACTGGCCGGCAACCGTGTGCCGCTGGCGAGCCGACCGTCCAGCACGCGCACGCGCAGTGCCTGATAAAGCTGGCGACTCAAGCCCTGGCGGCGATCGAGTTCGATCCCCGCAGGATTGAACGACAAGGACAGCGGTTCGCGGGTCATGGCAATGGACCTATGAAATTGGTCATTAATGGCTCTTACAACAGACCAATAGCCTGCCTAGGATGCAGGCATTCGCCAAGGAAAATTCCATGTACACGCCCAAAGCCTTTGCCATCGACGACTTACAGGAACTGCAGCAGCAGATACTCGGCACCCGACTCGCCTTGCTGGTCACCCATGGCCAACAAGGGCTGCTCGCCAGTCATCTGCCGCTGCTGCTGAACACCGATGAAGGAGAGCATGGCACCCTCTACGGCCACTTCGCCAAGGCCAACGCGCAGTGGAAGGCATTGCACGATGGCGCCGAAGCGCTGGTGATTTTTGCCGGTGCCGATGCGTACGTGAGCCCGGGGTTTTATCCAAGCAAGGCCGGGCACGGCAAAGTTGTACCGACCTGGAACTACGTCGCGGTACACGCCTATGGCACCGCCGAAGTGTTCACGGATGCCGATCGCCTGCTCAGCCTGGTCAGTGCCTTGACCGATCGTCATGAAGCCAGTCGTGCCCAGCCATGGAAAGTCGCCGACGCGCCCGCCGATTACATCGATGGCATGCTCAAGGCCATCGTCGGCTTCGCCCTGCCCATCCAGCGCCTGGAAGGCAAACGCAAGCTCAGCCAGAACCGTAGCACCCCAGATATCGCCGGCGTACGTGAAGGGCTGGCTGCCAGCCCAGACCCGCACGACCAGGCGCTCGCCCACTTGATGCCAAAGGAATGAACATGAGTCAGATCGAAATTCGCCGCGTCAGCGCCGACGACCACGCGGCCTGGCTGCCGTTGTGGCAGGCCTACCTGAGCTTCTACAACACCGAGCTGCCGGACGCCGTCAGCCACAGCAGCTGGCAGCGCTTGCTGGACCCCAGCGAGCCGACCCATGCAGCGCTGGCCTGGGCTGACGGCAAGGCGGTAGGCATGGTGAATTTCATCTACCACCGCTCGAACTGGAGCATCGAAAACTCCTGCTACCTGCAGGACCTGTTTGTGGCACCGCAAACCCGCGGCACCGGAGTTGGCCGTCAACTGATCGAGTTCGTTTACAGTACCGCCAAGGCCGACGGCTGCGGCAAGGTCCACTGGCTGACCCACGAAACCAATGCCACTGCGATCCAACTCTACGAGCGCATCGCCGAACGCCCCGGTTTCATCCAGTTTCGCAAAGCCCTTTAAGGTTCAAGGAGAACAACATGTCGACTTCACTCGCAGACTGGCAAGGCGTGCCACCGCCCTCGGCGCAACGGCTCGAAGGGCGTTTCATCCGCCTGGAGAAACTTGACCCGGCGCGCCATGGCGAGGGTCTGTTCAAGGCCCTGCAAGGCCCCGACGCCGACCCGAAACTCTGGGACTACCTGCCTTACGGCCCGTTCCCGGAGCGCAGCGTCTTCGATGCCTGGCTGAACAACCACGCCGCCCACAGCGACCCGTATTTCTTTACCGTCATCGACCGCGCCAGCGGCGAGGTGCAGGGCATCCTCAGCCTGATGTCGATTGTCCCGGCCCATGGCCGCGTCGAAATCGGCCACGTCGCCTTTGGCGCGCCGATGCAGCGCTCACCGAAAAGCACCGAAGCCGTGTACCTGCTGGCCAAGGAGTCATTTGCCCTGGGCTACCGCCGCCTGGAGTGGAAGTGCAACAACGCCAACGCCCGCTCCAAGTACGCCGCCGAACGCCTGGGCTTCAGCTTTGAAGGGGTGTTTCGCCAGCACATGGTGGTCAAGGGCCAGAACCGCGACACCGCGTGGTATTCGATCCTGGATTCGGAATGGCCGACGATTGGCGCAGGGTTCGAGAAGTGGCTGGCAGATGACAACCAGACAGACTCGGGGCAGGTGAAGACGCTGGTGGAGTGTCGCGCCTAAGTGCTTTGACCGCAAAAGATCGCAGCCTGCGATCTTTTGCCCTGGTGGCTTAAGCCAGTTTCTGCGCCAACACGGCGATGTGCTCCGGACCGATACCGCAGCAGCCGCCCAGATGACTGGCGCCACGTTGCTGCCAGTCGGCCGCCCAGTGCAGATAACCCGGCGGATCCAGGTCATCGCGCAACGGGTCCAGGCCGTCGTTGGCCGTGGCCTCCTTGGGTTGCGGCGGGAACGCGTTGGCGTATGCACCGAGGTGAATGTCCACAGCCAAGCGGGCGAAGGTTTGCCGCGCGGCATCGATTGCAGCCCCGATCACTTCCGGCTGGCTGCAGTTGAACAGCAGGGTCTGGACCCCCAACTCGGCCGCCACCGCGGCAGCCTCGGCAACGGGCTCGCCGGAACGCAAGCGCGGCACGTCATCGGTGTCTTCATCCTTGAGGGTAAAGGACAGCCAGAACGGCTTGCCGTCTTTAGGCAACCCGGCGTGAATCGCCCGAGCTTCGGCGATCGAGCTCTGGGTTTCAGCCAGCCACAGGTCGACATGGGGCGCCAGGCCCTTGACCAGCGGCGTCAGCAATTCGCTGACGCGCGCTGCTTCGAACAGGTCCGGACGATAGGAACCGAACAGCGGAGGCAATGAGCCTGCGACACGCACCGGCTTACCCGACGCGTCCACTGCCCGCCGCGCCAACTCACCGGCCAACGCGGCAAGCGCCTCACCTTCAGCCGCAAAACGCGCTTCGCCGATATGAAACGGCACCACTGCGTAACTGTTGCTGGTGATCACATTGGCACCGCTTTCGATATAAGCCGCATGCACCGCCTCAACCGCTTGCGGCGCTTCACTCAGCGCCAGCGCCGACCACTCGGGCTGTCTGAATGGCGCTCCTCGGCGTTGCAACTCACGGCCCATGCCGCCATCCAGAATCACTGTCCTTGCTACGCCCATATGCTTTTCACTCATATGCTTATGAAAATAACTCACTACCAGAGTCAAACTTATAACTATTTAATACGCACCATTCAGTTAATCACAACCTCTTTTTTACTCAGGGATCGACCGTGAAATTTCAACCGCTGCTGGCCCTGGGCCTGACGATCCTCGCTGCCTCCACCCAGGCTTTTGCCGGCACAACCCTGGACCGGGTCGAGCAGAAAAAGGAGTTGGTGGGGGTGCTGATGGAGAGTTACCCGCCCTTCTCGTTCCTCAACGATCAGAACCAGCTCGACGGTTTCGACGTGGACGTGGCCAAGGCCGTGGCCGCCAAACTGGGGGTCAAGCTGCGCCTGGAAACCCCGTCCTGGGACGTGATCGCCGCCGGTCGCTGGAGCGGTCGCTACGACATCTGCATCTGCTCCATGACCCCGAGCAAGGCCCGCGCCGAAGTGTTCGACTTCCCGGTGCAGTACTACGCCTCGCCAGCCGTGATCGTGGTCAACGCCAAGGATGAGCGCATTCACGGGGCCAAGGACCTGAGCGACAAGAAGGTCGGCCTCACCAGCGCCTCCAGCTATGAAAGCTACCTGAACAAGAACCTGGTGATCGAAGGCGCCGAAGACACCCAGTTGCACTACCCGTTCGAGAACGTGCAGATCGCCCCCTATGACACCGACAACGTGGCGTTCCAGGACCTCGGTCTGGGGGCCGGTGTGCGCCTGGATGCGATCCTCACCAACCTGGTCACCGCCCAGCCGCGCCTGACCCAGGACGCACGCTTCAAGCTCGCCGGTGAGCCGCTGTACTCGGAACCCAACTCGGTGGCCATCGAGAAAGGCGATGCCCAGTGGGACGCCAAGGTGCGTGAGGTGTTCGCCCAACTGAAACAGGACGGCACCTTGAGCCAGCTGTCGCAGAAATGGATCGGCGCCGACATCAGCCAATGACTTCTTTCCCTCCTCCCCAGCCACCGCAACCGGTGGCTGAGTCGTTGCTCAAGCGCCTCTGCGGTTTTCGCACTCGCCTGTACCTGACCTGGGCGGCGATGTTCGGGTTGTTCGCCAGCTTCTTCCTGAGTTTCGACCTGAAGTTCTCGATCATCCTCGACAAGCTGCCGAACCTGGTAGGCCTGCACCTGGCTCCCAATGGTTTCCTGCAGGGGGCGGCGCTGACCCTGTTCCTGTGCCTGTGCTCGATTGTTGCCTCATCGTTGCTGGGCTTCGTCACCGCGCTCGGGCGCCTGTCGAACAGTGCCGTGGCCTTTGGCATCGCCAGCTTTTACGCGTCGTTCTTTCGCGGCACGCCGCTGCTGATCCAGATCCTGCTGATCTACCTGGGTTTGCCGCAACTGGGTATTGTCCCGGGCGCCATCGCTGCCGGCATCATTGCCCTGTCGCTGAACTACGGCGCCTACCTGAGCGAGATCTTCCGCGCCGGCATCCTGGGCGTCCCCTACGGCCAACGCGAAGCCTCGCTGGCACTGGGCATGCGTGAGAGTGTGATCTTCTGGCGCGTGACCCTGCCACAGGCCATGCGCACCATCATCCCGCCCACCACCAACCAGTTCATCTCGATGCTCAAGGACTCGTCGCTGATTTCGGTGATGGGGGTCTGGGAAGTGATGTTCCTGGCGCAGTCCTACGGCCGCTCCAGCTACCGCTACATCGAGATGCTCAGCACCGCAGCGATCATCTACTGGCTGATGTCGATCGGCCTGGAGCTGATTCAGGCGCGCATGGAAAAGCACTACGGCAAGGCCTACGCCAAGCGCGGTTAAGACTGTCTTGTTTGGCGCTTTCAGCCTGCCCACCAGGCTGTCCCACCTTTCCCGTTGGCCGCAGAGCAGGCAA
>NZ_JACMYG010000001.1 GCF_014236655.1 Pseudomonas kielensis | reverse complement strand
CCTGTTTTCCGCCGTGGATGCGCAGACCGCCACACGTTGGCACCTGACTGAAATCAACGACCGCAACATCGATTTCGCCTGGACATACACCGCAGCGCACCCGGCGACCAAGCACGAATACTTCATTACCAAAAATGGCTGGAATCCGAACGAGCCACTCGCACGCGCCTCTTTTGACAGCGCGCCATTTTGCTATGTCGACGGCGGTAATGTTCTGCCCATTTCCGGAGCCAAGCACTCTTGCGTGATCCCCAATGACAAGAGCGGGCAGCATGTAATTCTCGGTATCTGGACCGTCGGCGACACTGATGCCGCCTTCTACAACGTCGTCGACGTCAACGTCCTGGCCGAGGCAGCGTTGCCGGGTGGATGGAACCATGTCGGTAACATAACCCCTGCCAGCACCCTGTTGCCGGGTGACAAGGTCAAGGCGCGCGCCTTCACTGCCAACGGTGAAAGTCCGTCGCACAGCGTCGAAATCGGCATCGCCTCGGCTGACGCCGGCAAGCCCGAGAAATGGTCGTTTGCACTGGCCGAGCAGATCAACAAGAGCCAGAAACTGGTGCGAGCCGGTGTCCGTGACGATGCAGGCAACATCGTACCAATCGAAGGCGAAAACAAGCTGTACGCACAAAAGGATAGCGGTGTAACCCGCTACGAAGTGCAGTTGAACATGCAGGAAGATGCGGCGGCACGTCTGATGGTCGCGTCACTGCAACCTGAATATGTACTGGACAAAGGTCAGGCCAAGGTTGATTTCGGGGTTATCGCTAACCGCACGATGAACATTGAGGCCACGTTGTTTGACCAAAACAACAAGTCGGTCGGCTCCACTGCGGTGCAGATGGACAGCGGCACGACAATGCAGTCCATAGATATTCGCAGTATCCCTGGCACGCACACTCTGACACTGGTGGGTACTACCCTGGATGGTCGGACCACTCGCCAGGACAATCGCACGGTCAATGTGACGGGTGAAGGTGGTGCGCATGAGTACGACTTCGAGTTCCCGAACAACATCGGTGAATACACCGCTGGGACCACTGTCCTGCAACCAAAGACTGGCAATGTCTATGAGTGCAAGCCGTTCCCTTATTCGGGTTACTGCAAGCAGTACAGCCCTGCGGCGAATGGCTATGAACCAGGAGTTGGCGCTCACTGGCATATGGCCTGGGATCAGAAGTAAGTTTAAGTAACAACTCTTCGGGTAGTCCGCTGCAGCGGGCCGTCCGAAGAGGTAGTTTTTATTTTAAGAGAGCAACAGTTTTATTGCGGTGAAGGCCTGGCGAGTACGGACTCGCAAGATGTACAAGCAGGTTTTCAGCGTTTTTTTTGTGGGTCAATGAACTTCATGTTTCGTTACTTGGCATGTCGTTGCCGGTAATGGACTGGGCAGGGTGATTTTATATGTCACTGGCGGTCTTTATCTCACGCTGGCCGGAGTTGCTTGCAAGTGTCTTGTGGATCTTGCCATTGGGTTACGGAGTTTATCTGTTCGATAACGAAGTCCGGACGCGCGACCATCTGCTGGCGCGGTCCGTCCTGCCAGCCGCGCCCGCGCAGCAAGCGCTACCGGCCATCGAGTTCAACCCCGAAGCCATCGCTACGGTACTGGGCCTGGCGGAACACGCCGCCAATGTGCGCAGCGCCGAACCTTTGACGTTACGCGCCAGCTTTGTCTCCAGCGCCGGCATTTCGCGGGCGTTGTTGGCGGGGGCTGACGGCGAACGCTTGTATCAGGTGGGCGAAAGTTTGCCAGGCGGCAGTGTGTTGCGTCGGGTAGAGGTCTCAAGAGTGGTGTTGTGGCGCAAGGGACGCGAGGAAGTGCTGACCCTGCAACCGGCCATTGAGCTTCGCGTGTTGACGCTCAACCCGACAACCCCAAGACCTGCGCCACCCCTTCTTCATCTTCGGCCAAGTGCTGATCTACCTCCGAGTCCCTGAATGATGTTTTCAATGCAAGTTGGCGCCGTCCGCGCACGGCTGCGTGTCCTGGCGCTCGCGACGCTGTTGATCCCGAGTCTGGGGGCGGCCGAAGAGGAGCGCTGGCAGCTGGCGATGAACAATGCGCAGCTGCGGGATATCGTCGAAGAAATGTCGGTGATTCTCGGCACGACGGTGATCCTCGATCCCAAGGTAGAAGGCCGGGTCACCGTGATGTCCCGGCAGGCACTGGACCGTGAAGGGGTGCGACGGTTGTTCTATTCAGTGCTGGATGCGCACAACTTCACCGTGATCGATCAAGGAGACCGCATTCTCATCACGCCGGTGACAGAGGCCAAGACCCGAGCCAGTCAGGGCGATTCGAAAGCAGTGGGTGACGGACAGTTTGTCACCGAAGTCATTGCCTTGGGCGCCAGCACGGCCGCCGATCTGGCGGGGCTGGTTCGACCGTTGGTCTCGGTCAACGGTTATGTAGGCCCCTCGGTTTCTGCCAACGCGCTGGTAGTGACTGACACCGCCAGCAATGTCCGGCGGGTCGGGCAGGTGGTGCGCCAACTCGACTCTGGAGTGCGCAACGCCCACAGCCTCGTGACGTTACGCCACGGTCTGGCGGGTGAGATCGCCAGTGTGCTGGAGGCTTCGCTGGGCAAGTCCGGTGCCGATGCTGGCAGCCTGGTGATTGCGGACAATAGGGCCAACCGGCTGGTGGTCGTTGGGCCGGAGTCAGTGCGCAAGCGCCTGGTCCAGTTGGCGCAGTCACTGGATGTCCCTGCGACCACCAAGCTCGACAGTGCCCGGGTCATTCGCTTGCACCACAGTGACGCCAAGCAACTGGCTGAAGTCCTGGATGCCCTGGGCCAAGGGTTCAACACTCAAGACGGCAACAAAAACACCAAGGATTCGTCATCGGCCAAGCCGGTCATGGTCAAGGCCGACGAGCGTCAGAATGCCCTGGTGATATTCGCCGATCCCAGTCAACTGCGTACCTTGGAAAACATCGTCCGCGAATTGGACCAGCCCCGTGCGCAGGTGCTGATTCACGCCGCTATTGTCGAGATCACCGGTGATATCGTCGAGGCGCTGGGTGTGCAGTGGGGCCTGGACACTGGGAATGCCAAAGGCCTCATCAACTTCCCGGGTACCGGTGTGCCGGTACTGGGAGGGTTGAATTTCAATGACAAGAATCCTGCTCCCGAGGGTTCGTTTTTGCGTCTCGGTGGCGGCAGTTTCAGCGCGCTGATTTCGGCCCTGGCGAGTAACAGCCGCAGCAACCTGTTGTCGACACCGAGTCTGCTGACCCTGGATAACCAGGAGGCGGAAATCATCGTTGGCCAGAACGTCCCGTTCAAGACCGGTTCCTACACCACCAACAGCAACGGCGCGGATAACCCGTTCACCACGGTCGAGCGCAAGGATGTGGGAATCAGCCTGAAAATCCGTCCGCACATCAACGAGGGTTCGCTGCTGCGTCTGGAAGTCGAGCAGGAGATCTCGGACATCGCACCCTCGGTGTCCGGTGTCGATTCGTCGGACCTGATCACCAACAAGCGCGCGCTCAAAAGCACCATCCTGGCCAATGATGGCGAGATCATCGTGATCGGTGGCCTGATCAAGGACAGCGTGCGGAGCCAGGAAAGCGGGGTGCCAGGATTGCGCAGCATCCCTTACCTGGGCGCGTTGTTCCGCTGGACCAAAGACACTCAGACCAAAAGTAACCTGATGGTGTTCCTGCGTCCGACCATCCTGCGTAGCCGGCAGGATATCGCCGAGATCAGTGAGGACCGCTACAAGGCCCTGCGTGAACTGAGTCAGCCCACGGACCGACAGAACAACTCGTTGTTATTGCCGAATGATCCGCATCAGCTGTTTGACCACAAACCTGAGCGCTCGACACCATGACCCGTCAGCCGGAGCACGGCGAGCAACTGCCGTTCGGCTTCGCCCGGCGTTCCGGGGTGTTGGTGGACGGTGCTGGCGAGACATTGAGCCTGTCGATTCGTGCCGACACGCCACTGACCGCGCTGGCAGAAGTGCGGCGGGCCATCGGCCGTCATCTGCCGTTGCAGGTGCTTGAGCCCGCGGAGTTCGCCACACGCCTGGCCAACACTTATCGCGAGGGGCAAAGCGCCGCCGAACAGGTCGCGCTGGGTCTGGACGACGAGTTGGACCTGTTGAGCCTGGCAGACCAGCTTCCTCAGACCGCCGACCTGCTTGAGCAGGAGGGGGACGCGCCAATCATCCGCCTGATCAACGCATTACTGAGTGAAGCCGTGCGTGAGAAGGCCTCGGATGTTCACCTGGAAACCTTCGAACAGTACCTGTCGGTGCGCTTGCGGGTGGACGGGCAATTGCGTGAAGTGCTCAAGCCGCGACGCGAGCTGGCCAATTTGCTGGTGTCGCGGATCAAGGTGATGGCGCGCCTCGATATCGCCGAAAAGCGCGTGCCCCAGGATGGCCGCATGGCCTTGCGCCTGGCCGGGCACGAGGTGGATGTGCGGGTCTCGACGCTGCCATCGGCCCATGGCGAGCGTGTGGTGCTTCGCCTGCTCGATAAACAGGCCGGACGGCTCGATTTAAAGTGCCTTGGCATGCCACCCGAAACACTGACGCACTTCGCCCGGATTCTCTCCAGGCCCCACGGGATTTTCCTGGTGACCGGACCCACCGGCTCAGGCAAGACCACCAGCCTCTACGCCGCTCTTTCCAGCCTCAACGACCAGACGCGCAACATTCTCACGGTGGAAGACCCCATTGAGTACCACTTGCCGGGGATCGGTCAGACACCGGTCAATCCTAAGGTGGAAATGACCTTTGCCCGGGGGCTGCGGGCGATTCTGCGTCAGGACCCGGACGTGGTGATGGTCGGTGAGATTCGTGACCGGGAAACTGCCGAGATCGCCGTGCAGGCCTCGTTGACCGGCCATCTGGTGTTGTCGACGCTGCACACCAATAGTGCGGTCGGTGCCGTCACCCGCTTGCTGGACATGGGCGTCGATGCCTACCTGTTGGCGTCATCACTGGTCGGTGTGCTCGCCCAGCGCCTGCTGCGCACCCTGTGCGCCCACTGCAAGGAGCCGTACCTGGCCGACGCCATGGAGTGCCAGCGGCTGGGCGTCGAGGCACCGGCGCGCGTGTTCAAGGCTCGTGGGTGCGCCCACTGCCAGCAAGGCTATCGCGGTCGGACCGGTGTGTATGAATTGATCAGCATGACGCCGGCGCTATCGGCACTGATCCATCAGGGCGCCAGTCAGCAGGACCTGGCTCAGGAAGCACGCAGGCACTCACCAAGCCTGTTCCAGGACGGGCAACGGTTGGTACTTGAAGGGTTGACCAGCCTCGATGAGCTCTTGCGCGTCAGCCGGGAGGATTAGGCGTGCCGGGATTCGACTACCGTGCCCAGGACTGCAATGGCCGTTCATGCCGGGGCGTTCAGGAAGCTGACAGCCCCAGGCACGCCCGTCAATTGCTGCGCGAGCGCGGGTTGTTGCCAAGCCATGTGGGGCCGGCAAAGCACCAGGGGACGCGCGCCCGCGGATTTGCCCACGGCACCTCATTGGCCGCTGGCGAACTGGCGTTGCTGACGTTGCAGTTATCCACGCTGATCCAGGCCGGCTTGCCGCTGGAGGAGTCCTTGCGTGCGGTTGCCGCACAGAGCGAAAAGCGTCGGATCAGTGCGTTGTTGTCGGCGGTGCGCACGCAGGTCATGGAAGGGCACGCGCTCGCGACCGCTCTGGGTGGATTTCCCCGGGCCTTTCCCGAGTTGTATCGCGCCACTGTCGCGGCGGGCGAGCGCTCCGGGCATCTGGGTTTTGTACTGGAACAACTGGCGGCCTACACCGAGGCTCGCCATGCGTCCCGTCAGCGCATCCAACTGGCATTGGTGTACCCAATGATCCTGATGGTCTCTTCGCTGGCCATCGTCGGTTTTCTACTGGGTTACGTAGTGCCGGATGTTGTGAAGATTTTTGTCGACAGTGGTCAGCCATTACCTCTGCTGACCCGAGGGATGATCCTGCTCAGTGACGGCCTGCGCGACCATGGCCTGCTGTTGCTGGGGCTGCTGGCGATACTCGGGTTACTGGCGCGCTGGGCCTTGCTTCAGCCCTCCCTGCGCCTGCGCGGGCACGCATTGGTATTGCGCCTGCCCTTGCTGGGGAAGGTGCTGCGAACCATGGAGGCTGCACGATTTGCCAGCACTTTGGCGATCCTCGGCAAAAGTGCAGTACCGCTGGTTGATGCCTTGGACATTGCCGCGGCCGTGATCGGCAACCTGACCATCCGCGCACGCATGCACGACGTCGCCCGCGCCGTGACCGAGGGCGGCACCCTGACCCGTGCCTTGGAGCAAAGCGGTGATATCCCTCCGATGATGCTGCACATGATCGCCAGTGGCGAACGCGCTGGAGAGCTTGACAGCATGCTGGCGCGCGCTGCCGAGCAGCAGGAAAAGACCCTCGCGGCACGCATCGGCCTGGTCGTGAGCTTGTTCGAGCCCGTGATGCTGGTGCTGATGGGTGGCGTCGTGCTGCTAATCGTCATGGCCATTTTGTTACCCATTCTCAGTCTGAACCAATTGGTGAGTTGATCAATGAACCCTGTCCCCCATTCAAATCCCCGCGCGCAGCGCGGCTTTACCTTGATCGAAATCATGGTGGTGGTTGTCATCATTGGTGTGCTCGGTGCGATCGTCGTGCCACAGTTCATGAGTCGTCCCGACCAGGCCAAAGTCACGGCGGCCCGGATCGATATCCAGGCGATCACCACGAGCCTGGAAATGTACCGGCTGGACAACTTCAGCTATCCCTCCACCCAGCAAGGGTTGGAGGCGTTGGTCAAGTATCCGCAAGGCGCGCCGGTGCCACGAAACTGGAACGCGCAGGGTTATCTCAAAAGTATCCCGGTGGACCCTTGGGGGACGCCGTACCAGTACCTCAACCCGGGTGTTCACTCGGCGGATGGCAGTTATGACCTGTACTCCCTGGGGGCGGATGGGTTGCCCGGTGGTGAAGGGAATGCGGCGGACATCGGCAACTGGGGGCATTGACGGATGCGCCAGGCATGCCGGGGTTTTACCCTGCTCGAACTGATGGTGGTCATGGTGCTGGTGGGCGTGCTGCTGGGCATGGTTGGGCTGGCCACCGGTAGTACCCCCGCGCGCTTGGCCCGACAGGAGGCCAACACACTGATCCAGGTGCTGCACACGCTGCGTCAGCAGGCGGTGTTGGAAGGGCGTGAGTTCGGTCTGCGCCTGGCGCCTGACAGCTATCAGGTGCTTAGCCTCGAGGGACAGGGCTGGCGCCCGGTTGGAAGTGTCTATCGTTTGCCCCAGGGATTTGAGCTGCACCTGGAGCTGCCAGGACAGATTCCGAGCTTGAGCACTGCCGGGGAACAGCCGCAATTGTTGCTGCTCAGCAGCGATGAAAGCACAGCCTTCACCTTGCACCTGCGGGCCGATAAGCGATCGCTGATCAGCTTGTCTAGCGATGGCTTGAACGAGGCGGTGCTGGATGAGTAAGCGCAAGCCTCGCCCGACGCGCCGAAAACACCGTGGCTTTACCTTGCTGGAGATCATGATCGCCCTGGTGGTGTTTGCCACGCTGGCGGCTGCCGTCATTGCCGCCGGGCAATATGCGCTCAAACAAAACGCTCGGCTGGAGGAGCAGTTGTGTGGCGTTTGGCTGGTGGACAACCATCTGAGCGAATTGCAGGTGGGGGCTGTACCGGCCACTGCGCGCGAGCATGTGAGGCGGCACTTCGACCGGCGTGAGTGGCGTTTGGATCAGGTCGTCAGGCCCGCGATCGATTCCGGATTGCTCGAGGTCGAGGTCAGCGTCAGCCGGGCCGACAACAACCGCGTGGTGCATCGTGCCACTGGCTGGATCGATGCCCGTGACCACTAGGCAGCAGGGCTTCACCTTGCTTGAGCTGGTGATCGCCATGGCGATTTTCGCCGTGCTGGGGTTGGCCAGTTGGCGCTTGTTCGATGGCGTGGTCCGTGCCGAGCGCAGCGGTGCAAACCATGAGCAGTACATGCGCACCTTGCTCCGGGCCGTCGCGGTGATCGAGCGGGATGTGTTGCAGGTGACTGTGCATCCGCTGGTGCTTGAGCAAGGCGTTTTGCAGTTGCAACGCGGTAACTGGCGCAACCCGTTGGATCAGCCGCGTAGCGAGCTGCAGAACGTCACCTATCGCCTCGACCAAGGCACGTTGTGGCGCGAAAGTCTGGGTGTGGAACACCCTGTCGCGCAGCGCCAGAAGCTGTTGGACGACGTGCTTGAACTGCGTTGGCGGCTCTACGATGGCAAGCTCGGCTGGCGCAGTGACTGGCCGGCCGCTGCGGGACAACCGGTGGATCGGCCACAGGCGCTGGAGCTGACCTTCTCGACGGCGCGTTTCGAGCAGATTCGCCGGGTCCTGCTACTACCGGGGAGCGCATCGTGAGTCGGCAACAGGGCGTGGCATTGATCAGCGTGCTGCTGGTCATGAGCCTGGCGCTGCTGCTCACCAGTGCGATGTTGCGTAACCACCGGCTAGTGGTCAAAAGCACCGCGCAACAGCTGTACCAGGTGCAGTTGCGTCAGGCCGGGTTTGCCGCAGAACGCTGGGCGTTGCAGCGCTTGCGCAGCGCCGACCTGCAGGCGTCGCCTGACGTCAATCTGGCGCAGGACTGGGCAAAGGCGCAACCGTCCCTTGAGTTCGACGGTGGCACGCTGCATATCCGTATCGAAGACCTGGCAGCACGTTTCAACCTGACGTCGCTGATCAGCACGAACAAAGTCGACGACTTGATGCTATCGCGCTGGATGCGCCTGCTGGCCCAACTGAATATCCACAATCAGCACCTGGAAAACCTTGCGCAGGCCGGTCTCGCCGGCTTGACCGACCTCAGTCAGTTGCGGGCGCTAGCCGGTGTCGAGGCCGATGAGCTGCGCCATTTGCAGCCGATGATTGCACTGCTGCCCAAGAACGCGAGCCTGAATATCAATACGGCCTCGATGCAGCAACTAATGACCCTTGCCGACATCAACGACGCGACGGCCCGCACATTGGTGCAGCAGCGTCCTGTGGACGGTTATCGCTCGGTCCAGGCGTTCGTCGAAGACCCTTTGCTTGCGGGGCTTGAGCTGGGCAGCCATGGCCTGGGGCTGGGCAGTCGCTGGTTCCTCATCACCGTAGACGTTGCTTTCGGATCCGCTCGATTGCGCCTGGTCAGCGAAGTTGAACTCGATGCCAAAACCCGGCAGGCGAGTGTCCTGCAACGACGTTTTTTGAACCCACTGACAAGCGAGTCCTCGTGATGACCTCCTGGCTTTACCTCAGCGCCGAAGGCCTGTCTGAACCCTCGGCACAATGGCCCTGCTGCCTGGTCACGGAATCGGGTGAACAACTGGCGCTGACGCTGGCCGAAGCCGCCCCCAAGTTGCAGGGGCAGGCGGTCGGCCTGGTGTTGCCGATGGAAATGTGTGGCTGGCTGCAGACCGAAACGTGGCCCTCACGTCGCCGCCCCGATGTGCGGACCGTTGCCTACTCCATCGAAGAACAACTGTGCGAAGACCTCGAGACCCTGCACCTGTGTTTAGCGCCCCGTGACCGGCTGGGGCGCTACGGGCTGTGGGTGGTCAATCGGCAGCGCTTTGCACAGGTATTGGCGTTGATGGCCCGGCTGGGGATCACCCTGGCTTTGGTACAGGTCGATGCCGACCGCTTACCCAATGACCAGGCCTATGGCGTGTGGTGGCTGGGCCGCTGGCTCATCGGTGGTGCGGTGCCCGCGCGGCTTGCACTGTCGGCGCCTGAATTGGCGCTGCTCAGGCCGCGGTTGCCCGAAATCACCTGCTGGCTCGAGGACGGTTATCCGGCGCTGCATGGGCAGGGCACGCAGAGACAGCCGATCAACCTGTTGCAAGGCGAGTTTGCGCGCCGGCATCGGCGGTTTCCCTGGGCCGCGGCGGGATTCTCGAGCCTGATGATGTTCACCTTGGCGTGGGGTTTCATGCAGGCACGCAGTAGCTTTCTCGAAGCTCAGGCCCAGCGTTTGTACGCCGTGAGCGAGCAACGTTTCAGGGACCTGTACCCACAACAAACACGCATCGTCGACCTGTCCGCCCAGCTCAAGGTCCTGCAAAAGCACAGCCGTGCGGACACACAGGACACTCAGGTTGCGCGCCTGTTGAAACTGACCCAGCAGGTCATCGGCGCCAGCAGCGTGGATGTGCAGCGCATTGAGTACCGCCTCACGGAAGGCTGGAAGCTGCAACTCACCGCAGACAGTTTTGCTCAGTTGGAGCAACTGCGCGAGCGGGGGCAGAACAGTCAGTTACCGATCAGGCTGAGCGGCGCGAGCAAGGTGCGCGAGGGGGTCCAGGCACTGCTGACCCTGGAGCATCAGCCATGAACGTGCGGATACCCAAATTACCGGCGGCGGTTTTATCGATCTGGCAACGGTTGGCGCCCCGCGACCGACAGGCCGTGAGTGCGCTGGGGTTGGTATTACTGGCGGTGTTGGTTTTCGTCGGATTGTGGCAACCGGCCCAGGCGCGATTGGCGATAGCCGAACGGGTGTACCAGCAGCGGTTGGTGCTGGCCGCCGAGGTCAGCCGTGCCCAGGCCCCCAATGTCCGGGGCCATGACACGCAGCCCCTGGCGGTGCGCCTCAGCGAGCGGGCCGTTGCCGATGGCCTCGACCTGCATCAACTGGATGTGCAGGAAGATGTTTTGCGCCTGACCTTGAGTGGTGATGCGCGAACGCTATTGAGCTGGATTCACCACACCGAACTGGAGGGAGGCTTGGTGCAGTCGCTGACACTGGATAAACGCGATAAGCGGCTGGAAGCTCAACTGCGGATACAAGCAGCGCCTGATCTGTAGGCAGATGCTTGCTGGCGAATGGGGCCTGGGCCGTATCAGACATTGCGCTTTCGCAGGCAAGCCAGTGCCTGCGCGCAGATTAAGTTTCAATTCAGCGAGCCTGTATACGCTGGGTCCATCGAAATCCAGATGGAACCATCGCCATGAAAGCACGCTACCTCGCTCTGCTCGTTGCCCCCCTGTTCAGCACTGCCGTCCTGGCTGCCGGTTACACCGGGCCGGGTGCCGAGCCCATCACCACGGTGGCCGCGGCCAACGAAGCGGCTGACGACACGCCTGTCGTCCTGCAGGGCTTTGTGGTGAAGAAACTGAACAACGACGACAAATACGAGTTCAAGGATTCCAGCGGTACGGTCACCGTTGAAATCGATGATGAAGACATGCCTGCTGTCGCCTTCAACGACAAAACCAAGGTCAAGCTGACCGGTGAAGTGGAAAAGGGCTTGCTCAAGCGTGAGATCGATGTCGATCAGGTGGAAATCCTCAACTAAGACCGTATTCCCACCCAAGGGCCGCCATGCGGCCCTTTTTTGCGTCAGGACTTGGCGCTCTCCGCCAAGGTCGGCAACTTCGCTAGCTTCAATGCGACCAGCAGTGCAATCACCAGCAGCGTGCCGATGAACAACCCGATGCCGTTCCAGCCGCCCTGGTGCCAGAACACGCCACCCACCGTACCGGCGATGCTTCCCCCAGCGTAGTAGGTGAACAGGTACAGCGACGATGCCTGCCCCTTGGCCTTGGTGGCGCGGCGGCCGATCCAGCTGCTGGCCACCGAATGCGCGCCGAAGAAGCCGAAGGTGAAGATCAGCATGCCGATGATCACCAGCGGCAGGGGGCTGAGCATGGTCACGGCCAATCCGCCCAGCATCAGCACGATGGTGCCCCAGAGCACCTTGCGCCGCCCCAGGCGATCGGCCAGGGAGCCGATTTTCGCCGAGCTGTAGATGCCCGACAGGTACACCACCGACAGCAGGCCGACAAAGGCCTGGTCCATGTGGTACGGCGCGGCCAGCAAGCGGTAGCCGATGTAGTTGAACAGCGTGACGAAGGCGCCCATCAGCACAAAGGCTTCGAGGAACAGCAGCGGCAGGCCGGCGTCGCGAAAATGCATGGTGAAGCCATCGAGCAAACTGCGTGGGTGCAGCGAGCGCGCGCGGAAGTTGCGTGATTCGGGGAGGATCTTCCAGAACACCGCCGCGGCGATCAACGCCAGCCCGCCAATCACCAGCATCGCCGTGTGCCAGCTGACGAAGTCGATCAGCACCCCGACAATCAGCCGGCCGCACATGCCGCCAATGGCGTTGCCGCCGATGTACAGGCCCATCGCCAGGCCGATGTGCTGCGGATGGATCTCTTCACTGAGGTAGGTCATGGCCACCGCCGCCAGGCCGCTCAGGGCCAGGCCGGTCAGCGCGCGCATCAGCAGGATGCCTTCCCAGGTCGGCATCATCGCACTGCCCAGGGTGCACAGCGCGGCGGCGAACAACGCTGCGACCATCACCGGTTTGCGCCCGATGCGGTCCGAGAGTGGGCCGGTGATCAACAGGCCGATGGCGAGCATGCCGGTGGACACAGAGAGGATCAGGCTGCTCTGCGCGGCGTTGATCGAGAACTCATGGGAGAACAGCGGCATCATTGGCTGCACGCAGTACAGCAAGGCAAAGGTGGCGAAGCCGCCGCTGAACAGCGCCAGCACCGTGCGCAGGAACATCGGCGTACCTTTTTCGATGTACACCTCGTGCAGTTGGGCGACCCCGGGGGCCTGTGGGGCAGGCGGAAGATCATGGGCAAGTGGCGCAACAGCAGTTTTCACGGGGGACCTCAGGAGTGCACGGCCGGGCAGGCAATGAAAAAAGCATATAGCTGGCTAATGTTTCTATCCAATATATTGTTCGACCTGTTTAAGAGGTTTTACGACCTAATGGAGTTTTCATGGAATTGCGCCATCTGCGCTACTTCATCGCTGTCGCCGAAGAACTGCATTTCGGCCGCGCAGCACAGGTGCTGGGCATCTCCCAGCCGCCGCTGAGCCAGCAGATCCAGGTGCTGGAACAGGAGGTCGGCGCGCGTCTGTTCGAGCGCACCAATCGTCGGGTCGAGCTCAGCGAAGCCGGTCGTCTGTTTCTCGAAGAAGCCCGGCTGGTGCTGGCCCAGGTCGACAAGGCGGCCGACGTGGCGCGTCGGGCCCAGCTTGGTGAACTGGGCGAACTGAAGATCGGCTTCACCTCGTCGGCGCCGTTCAACTCAACCATCCCCCAAGCCATCTTTGCCTTTCGCCAGCGCTTCCCGGCCGTGCACCTGAACCTGCGGGAGATGAGCAGCACCCAGGTCGCCGATGCCCTGGTGGACGAGTCGATCCAGGTCGGCATCATGCGGCCCTTGCCGCTGCCGGACTCGCTGGAGGTGGTCGAACTGACCCGCGAGCCACTGGTGGCGGTGCTCAGTTCCAAGGACCCGTTGTCGGTGGGCAGTGAGGAGGGCCTGTTTCTGTCGGCGCTGGCCCATGAACCGTTCGTATTCTTTCCGCGCAGCTATGGCAGCGGTCTGTACGCCCAGTTACTGAGCCTGGCACGTGACGCCGGCTTCAGCCCGCACTTTGCCCAGGAAGCCGGCGAGGCCATGACCATCATCGGCCTGGTGGCGGCGGGGCTGGGTGTATCGGTATTGCCGGCGTCCTACCAGCGGATGCGCATCGACGGCGTGGTCTATCGCCCGTTGCTCGATCCCCTGGCCATGTCAGCGGTGTGGCTGGTCCAGCGCAAGGACCAGAAGTCGCCGATGGCCAAGGCGTTTGTCGACCTCCTCACCCTCAAGACTGACCCCCTACTGTAGGCGCAGTACCTAGGCCCAGCGCTTGAATATCAACGAAGTATTCACCCCGCCAAACGCAAAGTTGTTGTTCATCACGTACTGGTTGCTCATCTGCCGGAACTCGCCACGCAGGTAGTCCAGGGCGCCGCACTGGGGGTCGACGTGGTCGAGGTTGAAGGTGTGGGCGTATTCGTCGCTGTTGAGCATTTCAATGCTGAACCAGGACTCCAGGGCACCGCAGGCGCCCAGGGTGTGGCCCAGGAAACTTTTCTGCGAACTGATGGGCATGCGGCTGCCGAAAAGGCTGCTGGTGGCCAGGGTCTCGGCGATATCGCCCTGTTCGGTGGCGGTGCCATGACCGTTGACGTAGCCGATCGCCGAAGGCGCCAGGCCGGCGTCTTCCAGCGCCAGCTCCATGGCCCGGCGCATGGTGCTCTGTTCCGGGCGAGTGGTGTGTTGACCGTCGGCGTTGCTGCCAAAACCGACGACTTCGGCGTGGATATGCGCACCACGGGCCAACGCGTGCTCAAGCTCTTCGAGCACCAGCATGCCACCCCCCTCACCGATCACCAGGCCGTCACGCGCGGTGTCGTAGGGCCGTGGGCTGGATTGCGGGGCATCGTTTTTCAGGCTGGTGGCATAGAGCGCGTCGAACACCATGGCCTCGGTCGGGCACAGCTCTTCGGCGCCGCCGGCGAGCATCAACGGCAGGCGTCCGAACTTGATCGCTTCATAGGCGTAGCCGATGCCCTGGCTGCCGCTGGTGCAGGCGCTGGACGTGGGAATCAGGCGTCCGGTCAGGCCGAAAAAGATGCTGATATTGGCCGCCGTGGTGTGGGGCATCATGCGCACGTAGGAGTTGGCGTTGAGCCCTTCGGCCACCGAGTTGAGCAGCATGTTGCCGAAGGCCTTGATCTCGTCGGTGCTGCCGGTGGATGAGCCGCAGGCCACGCCCATGCGTCCGTCCTTGATAGACTCGTCACCCAGCAAGCCGGCATCGGCCAGGGCCCGCTCGGCCGCGCCGACCGCCAGCCGGGACACCCGCCCCATGCTGCGCAGCTGTTTGCGGGTCCAGTGGGCCGGCACCTTGAAGTCATCGATGGGGCCGGCCAGCCGGGTATTCAGCTCAGTGAACCGATCCCACTCGTGCATGCGCCGGATGCCGCTGTGGTTGGCCTTGAAGTGGCCGGCGATGGTTGCCCAGTCGTTACCCAGGGAGGTGATGCCGGCCATGCCGGTGACAACGACGCGCTTCATCAACACAGGCCTCCATTGACGGCCAGTACCTGGCGGGTGATGTACGAGGCTTCCGCCGACATCAGGAAATTCACCGCGCCGGCCACCTCTTGCGGGGTGCCCAGGCGTTGTGCGGGGATCATTTTCATCAGTTCTTCCACCGGCACGTGGTCATCGAGCATGGCGGTGTCGATCAGGCCGGGTGCGACACAGTTGACGGTGATTTTGCGCTTGCCCAGCTCAATCGCCAATGCCTTTGCCGCACCGATCAGGCCGGCCTTGGACGCACTGTAGTTGACCTGCCCGCGATTGCCGATCAGGCCCGACACCGACGTGATGCAGACAATCCGGCCGGCGGCGCGGCGGCGGATCATCGGCATCATCACCGGGTGCAGCACGTTGTAGAAACCGTCGAGGTTGGTGCGCATGACCTGGTCCCAATCCTCTTCGCTCAGGGCGGGAAATGCACCGTCGCGGGTCAGGCCGGCGTTGAGCACCACGCCGTAATAGGCGCCATGGGCCTCGACATCGGCCTCCAGCACGGCTTTGCAACGGGCGCGGTCGGCGACGTCGAATTGCAGGACCCGTGCGCGCCGGCCCAGGGCCTCGATCTCGGCCTGGACCGCGTCGGCCTCGGCGCGGCCGCTGCGGCAATGGACCACGATGTCATGCCCGGCCTGGGCCAGGCGCAGGGCGATGGCGCGGCCGATGCCACGGCTGGAGCCGGTGACCAGTACGAATTCAGTCATCACTGGACTCCTTGGATTGATCGAGATATTGAGCCGCCTTGGGCGGGCGGAACACGTTCAGGCGAGCGCTGGCGTGAATGCCCGCGCCATGGATATGGCATTCGAACACGCCCATGCCGTTGTCGTCTTCCAGGGAGCGGATCCCGTGGATGGTCAGCTCGGCGCCGGCCGGGAAGTGCTCCACGTTGCACTCGAACTTGCGGGTGCCAAGCAGGAACCCCAGCTCCACGGGATTGCCCCGGCGCCGGGCATGGCAACCGGCAAAGGCGGCAACGCTCTGGGCCATCAGTTCGATACCGACCCAGGCCGGCAGGCTGCCGTCCGGATGATTGAACAGGCCGTCGGGCTTGACCGTCAGTTGGGTGTGAATCTGTTCTTCGTCGAACCCCAGGACCCGGTCGATGAGGATCATGTCGCCAGCGTGGGGCAGCAGTTCGGCGAGCGGCCAGTCAATCATGGTGCGTCTCCGATAATCAGGCTGACGTTGTTGCCACCGAAGGCAAAGGAATTGCTCATCAGGTAGCGCGGACCAATGGACGCCAGGCGATCGGCAGGGGTCACCCACTGCAGCGCTGGCAGCCCTGGGTCCGGCTGGCCGTCCCAGAGGTGAGGAGGCAGGGCGTGGGCGGGGTTTTCCGCGCTCAGGCTCAACCAGCAGAACGCCGCTTCCAGGGCCCCGGCGGCACCCAGGGTGTGGCCGGTCAGGGGTTTGGTCGAGGAACAGGGTACGCCGGCCGGGAACAGACTGGCCACGGCCTGGCTTTCCATCGCATCGTTGTGCTGGGTGGCGGTGCCGTGCAGGTTCAGGTAGCTGATCTGCCCGGGCTGCAGGCCGGCACGGGCCAGGGCCTTGTGCATCGCTTGCCGGGCACCGCGACCGGAGGGCTCGGGGGCGGAAATATGGTGTGCATCGGAACTCGCACCGCCGCCGAGCAGGGCCAGCGTCGGCTGGTCATTGGCACAACGGGTCATCAGGAACAGCACCGCCGCCTCGCCGATGTTGATGCCATTGCGGTTCACGGAGAACGGATTGCAGCGCTGTCCGGACACCGCTTCCAGGGCCGAAAAACCGTTGAGCGTCAGCTTGCACAGGCTGTCGACACCGCCGCACAGCACCGCGTCGCACAGGTCCAGGTCGAGCAGGCGCTGGGCGCTCATCAGGGCGCGGGCGCTGGAGGTGCAGGCGGTGGAAATCACGTAGGCCGGGCCGCGCAGTTGTAGCCAGTCGGCGAGGAAGTCCGCCGGGGCACCGAGTTCCTGCTGCCGATAGTCATAGTCCGCGGGGAATTGCTGGTCCCGCAGGTAGGTGGCCAGGCCCTGGCTGGCTTCGTCGATCCCCGAGGTGCTGGTGCCCAGGACCACGGCGATGCGCTGGGCTCCGTAGCGCTGGATGACCTGGTCGATGTCGGCACGGATCTGCAGCGCCGCTTCCAGCAACAACTGGTTGTTGCGACTGGCGTGCTGACGCAGGTGACCGGGAATCGCTGCCAGTTCGCCCCGGACTGCCGCCACGGGCAGGACGCGCTGTGGCACCCAGCCGGACTCCAGCCGCATCCCCGAGTCGTCCCCGGCGAACAGATTGCGCGCGACTTCCTGCTGGCCGCGACCGAGGCTGCAGACCAGCCCGAGAGTGTTGAGGTAGGCCGTCATGGGGTGTCCCCGCGAAGTGGCGTGACCTGATAGGTCGGGCCTTGGGGCAGGTTGAGTTGAAAGTTCAGGGGCTGGTCATAACGTACGTCCCAGCGGGTAGGCAGCGAACGTTGTGCGCCATGCTGCCAGGCAGTGGGGTAGTTGGCCTGCAACTGGTCTGGCGGCGTCAGGGCAAACAGCAGCGCGGCGAACAGTTCCCGGGCTTGCGGGTTGGGCGGCAACAGGCCGTCAGCCTGCCACTGGCCGTTGACCAGTATCTGGCGCGCCTGGGGGATGCCCAGCAAGTCCATCATCGACCAGCGAATCCCGGGTTCTTCACGCTGGATCACCAGCACCCAGTCCTGGCGTTGCTGGTCCTGGGATTGTTGTACGTGCAGTTGCAGCGGCAGTGCCAGCGTCGGTTGCCCCGCGGGCAGGGGAGGCTGGCCGGCGCATGCGCTCAGCAGCAAGGCAGCGCCCAGCAGCATCAGGCGAGCGACAAGGTCACGCTGGCTCATGTGGCATCCCGGGCACAGAGCTGCGAGATCATTTTCAGCCGGCGCCGGGCCTCGCTGACAAACGGATTACGTTCGTCCCAGGCGTAGCCGGCGAGGATCGCGCTGATCATGCGGCGGATCTCGGCGTTGCCGCCCTGATGGTAGATCACATCCTGGAAGGTGCCGTTGTACCAGCCTTCGACATAGCAGCGGAAGGTGTCGACCCCGCGCTTGAGGGGCTCGGCGAACTCACGCTGCCAATCGACGCTGTGCCCTTGCAGCTGGCGATCCAGGACGGCGGCGGCCATGCTCGCCGAGCGCATGGCGATGGTCACGCCGGAAGAAAACACCGGGTCGAGAAACTCCGCGGCATTGCCCAGCAGGGCAAACCCCGGCCCGTGCAGGGTCTTGACGTTGGCCGAGTAGCCGCCGATGGTCCGGGCCTCGGTGTCCCACACAGCGTTTTCCAGGACCCCGGCCAGGCTCGGGGTTTCGGCGATGAAGCCGCGCAGGCACGCATCCAGGTCGTCGCTGCGCCCGACGAAGTGCTCGGCGGCCGCAACCACGCCGACCGAGCAGCGGCCGTTGCTGAACGGGATGGTCCAGAACCAGATGTCGCGTTGGGTCGGGTGGGTGGTGATGAGGATTTTTTCGCGCTCGAACGCCGGGCTGTCGATCCGATCCTGCACGTGGGTGAACACCGCCTGGCGCAGCGGAAAGTTCGACGCCACTTCGAGGTCGAGCAGGCGCGGCAGGACGCGGCCATAGCCACTGGCGTCGAGGATGAAGGCGGCTTGCACGGGGTACTGGCTACCGTCCTCGCGTTGTACCTGCAGGTGCGGTCGCGGGCACTCGACATCGACGCTGACGATGGCCTCGCCGTAGCGGATTTCCACCCCTTGCAAGGCGGCCTGGTCGGCCAGCAGCTTGTCGAAGTCGGCGCGCTGCACCTGAAAGGTGGTCGGCTTGCCGGCGCTGAAGGTGTCACCGAAATCGAACGCGCTGTAGTGCTCGCCCCAGGCGAAGGCGGCGCCGTTCTTCAACTGGAACCCGGCGGCGTTGACCGCATCAAGCATGCCGGCTTCTTCGACGAAATCCAGGCAGTGGCACAGCAGGCTTTCGCCGATGGAGAATCGCGGGAAATGCTGGCGCTCGATGACCAGCACATCGTGGCCCTTGCGCTTGAGCAACGCGGCGGCAATGGCCCCCGAGGGGCCGGCACCGATGATCACAACCTGACGCTGTTCGATTTCAACGGTTGGCACGTGGACTCCTTGCCGTAGCGGCGCTGTTTCCGGGCGCGCGATGCATGCCGAGCAAAGCCGGCAGTAGCGTCGCGACGAGACCCATCAGCATCAGCGCGAAGTACAGCGCGCCACTGATGAGGTGTTGTTGCAGCAGCAGGTTGAGAAAGACGATCTCGCTCAACCCGCGAATATTCAGCAGGACCGATTCCCGCCAACGGCTGGCGCCTGCAAAGGATAGTCCGGCCCAGCCCAGGCCCAGCCAGTTGCCGAGCAATTTGCTGGCGATCGGCAACAGCAGCAGGGCCAGCAACTGATGCCAGCCCAGGCTGTCGAGGGCGCTGTGCACGTCGATCTGCACAATGCCGAAGGTCAGGATCAGCGGGATGGCGACCCAGGTCTGCACTCGGTTCATCCACACCGCCGGCAGGGGCAGCACCAGCGCGATCTTCAAACTGGCCATCAACAGCAGGTAGCCGATGCCGAGGATCAGTGCATTGAGCTTGTAGTGCTCGGCCGCCACCAGCAGCAGAAAAAAGCCGGCGCTGTAGACCAGCGGCTGGCGCAGCCCGAGCAGGCGCAGGAGCAGTGGCATGCACGCCCCGGCCAACGGCAGTAACAGGCTGCTCAGGTGCAGGCTGCCCTGGGCCACGGCGAACAGGGTCCAGCAGGTCAGGTCGATGAGGATCGCCGTTTGCACCAGGCGCCGGGTCGCCGCTGCGGGATAACCGATGTGGCGCAGGTACAGGTACAGCACCGGAATCGCGGTGATGGCGAACAGCAGGCCGACAGCCAGGGAGCTGATCCAGGGTTGCGCGGGCAGCAACCAGATGGCCGTGGCCAGGCCGCAGGCGAAGGGCAGGCAAAAACTCGGCAGGGCGATTTTCAGGCTCTGGCGGTCCAGGCGCAGGTCGATCACGTCGCTGAGGATATGCCCCAGCAGCAAGGCAAACCCCAGGCTGTAGAGGTTTTTCAGCCACCCCGGGGCAATCAGTTCGGCGCCCGTGAGCTGCCAGCCCGGTTCGATCCAGAAGTACATCAGCAACGGCAGGCCGAAGGTGGCCAGCAGCAATTGGCTGACGATCGGAATCAGGCCCAGGTGTCGGCCGACGTAGGTGGCCGCGGCGAACAGCGCCAGGGCCAGGAGCCAGAACAGGACAATCAGCATGCTCCCAGCTCCCGGCGTGGCGCGGTGTGTGCCTGGCTTCCCGCCCACGGCGCGAGGATGAAGCTGAACACCAGGCCCAGGCTGACCGCCAGGCCGAAGTTGCTGACCGCCGGGGTGCTGGACACCGCCAGCAGGCCGAACGACAGCCAGGTGGTCAGCGCCGCCAGCAGGGTGCCGAGCAGGCTCACCGCCGCGCCACCGACCTGTTCGCGCATCAGGATCGCGTAGTCGACGCTGATCGCCGTGACCAACAGCAGGCCGAACAGGCTGAACAGGGTCAAGGGTTGCCCCAGCCAGCCCAGGCTGGCCAGGCTGCACAAGGCGGCCAGCAACGGCAGGAGCACGATGCGCAGGGCGCCGCCCAGGCCGAAAGGCAGGATCAGCACCAGCACGATCAGCACGCAGGACGCGAGCTTCAATTCGGCGGCGCTGATTTGCGTGGCGGCGAACACCTGGTTCAGGTCACCAAGGCGATCCACCAGTGCCACACCGGGCAAGTCCAGGGTCTGCACCCGCAGCAACGCCGGGTCGTTCAAACCTTGCAGGCTGACCATGGCCGCCACGCCCTCGGCGTTCGGGCCGAGCCACAAGGTGCGGTAGGGTTCTGCCAGCGGCCCCAGCAGGGCGGCGTCGATGTCCTGCACCGGCAGCGCCTGCAGCGCCGCCAGTTCTGCCTGCAGCGCCTCGTTCGAGACGCCGAGGGCCTGCAGGGGTTGCCAGTGCTGGGGCAGCTTGGCCAGCGCCTCGCGCACCTGCTGCTGGACGCTGGGGGCGCTGACCAGTTGATCGAGCGCCAGGAAACCCTGGAGCCTTTCCAGGTTGACCAGTTGCTCCAGGCGCTCAGTCAAGGCGCTCTGGCGCTCGAGCAATTGCTCCTGGTTGGCGGCCCGCACCAGGAAAAACTGACTGGTGGGCTGAAAGCCGGTGATCTGTGCGATGGTCCGCGCCTCTTCGGTGAGTTGCGCCGGCGCTCCGACCCATTGGCGAATGTCGTTGCGCGTGTGCAGTTGCAGCAGGCCACCGACACAGAAGGCAAGCAGCAGCGCGAGCAGCACGGGGGGACGCAGGTGCCTGAGCAGGGCTTCGCGCAGGCTCAGCAAGCCTTCGCAGACCCGCAGCGGCCACTGCGCCGGGTGCAGCTCCAGGCCCTTGAGCAGCGCCGGCAGCAGGCACACCGCCGACAGGTAGGCGCCGAGCAGTCCGGCGGCCGAGAACACGGCGATCTGGGTCAGGGCCGGGAAGGGTGTCCAGGCCAGGGCCAGGTAGCCAATGCAACTGGTGATCAGGCTCAGGGTCAGTCCCGGCAAGGTCAGGCGCAAGGCCGACCAACTGCGCCAGGGTTTCAGGCTCCAGCTCTTGGACAGGTAATGCAGTGGGTAATCCACCGCCACGCCGATCAGGCTGGAGCCCAGCACCAGGGTCATCACATGCATGTGGCCAAACAGCGCGACACAGGCCACCGCGCCAAACAGCATGCCCACCAGCACCGGGACGAACGCCAGCAGTACCCGCCAGCGGCGGAAAGCCAGCAACAGCAGGAGCAGGATCCCCAGGGTTGCGCCGCCGCCGACCCAGGTCATCTCCCGGGTCGCTTGCTGCTGACCGGCAGCGGCATACAGCAGGCCGCTGGCTGCGAGCAGTTGCACGTCAGCCTTGGCGGCCTGTTCGCGGCTGCGTTCGAGCAGCCCGGCCACTTGCAGCGGCAGTTGCATGTCAAAGGCATTGCCGGTGGTGCGGGCCCGCAACAACACCCAGCTCTTGCCGTCGGCGTCGGCAATCAATGCGCCGCTGCCGATGTCCAGTTGCACGACGCCACGCTGCGGTTGGCTGTTCTGGATGCGTCCGGTCAGGCCCAGCCAGTCGTCCTGGCTGGGCACCAGGCTGAAGCCGCTGAAGGGGTCGAACAGGGCTTGCAGGCGTTGCTGGATAAAGGCGTCGGGCTGTTCCACCAATTGTTGGCGGTCGGTTTTCGACAGCATGGCCAGGCGACCTTGCAGCAGTTGGCTGCGCAGGGCCGGCAGGTCGGCCTGCAGATCCCACTGGACCTTTTCGAACAGGCCGCTGGCCTGCCATTGAGCGCCGAGGGTCTGCGTCATCTGGATGGCCTGGCTGCGCTGCGGGTGGCCGACCAGTACCAGGATTTCCCGATTCAGCGGTTCCTGCATGCGCTGTTCGGCGCGCAGCTCCAGCGGGTCGGGGGTGGTGCCGGGTGCCAGCTCCATGAGGTTGGCCGACACGGGTGCGCCGTCGCGCCATTGCCAGGCGCCGAGCGCGAGCACCGCCAGCAGCAGGCCCAGGAACAGCCAGGGCAGCCTGCGTTCACTGGGCAAAGTCATGTTGCTCCGCATCACTTAGGGGTTGATCGGCCGTGCTGTCCGGCATGCGCAGCAAGGTGCTGTCGCCCTGGGTTTCCAGCAGTTCGATGCGTTGCACCAGTTCGCCGCCTTCGATGTTGATTTGCTGGAACACTTGCTTGAGCAGCACTGAGCGCGGGGTCAGGGTCAGGTGCCAGCGCTGGGCATCGCCACTGAGGGCCAGTTCGAAATCCCGTTGCAGGCCGCTGCTGTCGCCTTGCAGCACGGCAAGAAACAAACGGTTCTGCTCGGCGCCGGCACTTTTGCCCGGCAGCATGTGCCAGCCGTTGGCGTCACGCCGGGCGATGCCCTGGGCGTTGATGCGGTAGTCCTGCTGCAGCGGTGTCTTGAGCAACCAGAGCAAGCCGTGATCCTTGGCCAGCACGAAGGTGCCCTGGCTGGTCAGCGGCTGGGGCAGGGCGCGCAGGTGTTTTTCCTGAATGAACTGGCCGTGGATCACCGCAGGTTTGGCCAGTTGAGTGCTGAGTTGTTGCAGATCGAATGCCTGTGCGCTGAAGCTCAGTAATACCCCCATTCCGGTAGGAGCGAGCTTGCTCGCGAAGAACCTGAGGACGCGTCGCAATACCAGGCGTGCAGCGTTATCGTTGACGACCTTCGCGAGCGAGCTCGCTCCTACAGGGGGGGTGTGCATCATTCGAGGGCTCTCGTGACGGCGTCGGTAAACACTTTGGGCGAGGCCAGTTGCATCTCGCGGCTGGCCAGGTCGACCGCGACCTGCACCGTGCAGGCACGGGTCAGGCGCTCGCCGCTGGCGAGGTCGGTGATCAGGTAGTTGATCTTCAGGCGGTTTTCCCACTCCACCAGGCTGGCACGCACGTTGAGCGTCTGGCCGAATACGGCGCCGCGCACGTAGCGCAACTGCAGGTCGATCACAGGCCAGGCGTAGCCGCAATCGTGCATCGCGTTGTAGTTGTGGCCCAGGCGGTCGAGCAGGGCGCAGCGGGCGATTTCCAGGTACTTCACGTAGTGGCCATGCCAGACCACCTGCATGCTGTCGACGTCAAAGAACGGCACGAGGATCTGGGTGTCGTGGTGCAGCACTCCTTTGCTACGCATGCAGCCTCCAGTGTTGTTCGCCGATCCGTTGCAGGCACAGGCGCAGTTCGCCTTCCAGGGCGCGGTCTTCGATCACCGGAGCAAAGTCCTTGGCCAGTTCCGCGTGCATGGCCGCCAGTGCCGGCGGCAATGGCCGGGCGTCGGCTGCCTGGCCGCGTAGCCAGACCCCTTGCTGGGCGGCGAGCAAGGTGGCGGCAGCGACCTGCTCGGTCAGTTCCAGCACGCGAATCGCGTCGCGGGCGGCAATGGTGCCCATACTCACCTTGTCCTGGTTGTGGCATTCGGTGGAGCGCGAGAACACGCTGGCCGGCATGGTGTTTTTCAGCGCTTCGGCGGTCCAGGCGCTGGTGCCGATCTGCACCGCCTTGAAGCCATGGTTGAGCATGGCCCGCTCGGCGCTGGCGCCCGACAGGTTGCTCGGCAGGCCATGGTTGTAGCGTTCGTCCACCAGCAAGGCAAGCTGGCGGTCGAGCAGGTCGGCGACGTTGGCCACCAGGTTCTTCAGGCTGTCCATGGCGAAGGCGATGTGCCCGCCGTAGAAGTGCCCGCCGTGCAGCACGCGCTCGGCTTCGGCGTCGATGATCGGATTGTCGTTGGCGCTGTTGAGTTCAATCTCGATGAACGAGCGCAGCCAGTTCAGGCTGTCCGCCAGCACGCCCAGCACATGGGGCGCGCAGCGCAGCGAGTAGCGGTCCTGCAGGCGATGCAGGGGCGCGGTGGGGGCATCGATCGCCAGGTCCTTGCGCAGCCAGGCGGCGACCTGCATCTGCCCGGGATGGGGCTTGGCGGCGAACAGGCGCTCGTCGAAGTGCTCCGGGTTGCCTTGCAGGGCGACCACGTTCATCGCCGTGATGCGCGTGGCCAGTTGCAGCAGGTAGTCGGCGCGGGCGAAGGCCAGGCAGGCCAGGCCGGTCATCACGGCGGTGCCGTTCATCAGTGCCAGGGCTTCCTTGGGGCGTAGCACCAGCGGTAGCCAGCCGAGCTCGCGGTGGACCTCGGCCGAGGTGCGGCGCTCGCCGCGCCATAGCACCTCACGCTCGCCGGACAGGGTCGCGGCCACGTAGGACAGGGGCGTCAGGTCGCCGCTGGCCCCCACCGAACCCTCCTGCGGGATCAGCGGCAGGATGTCCTGGTCGAGGAACGCCTGCAGGCGCTCCAGCAACTCCACGCGCACCCCGGAGACGCCGTGGCACAGCGACTGCAAACGTGCGGCAAGCACGGCGCGGGTGGCCTGGGCGTCGAGCAGTTGGCCCAGGCCGCAGCCGTGAAAGGTGTACAGGTGACGGGGCAGGGCCTCGACGTGGTGCAGCGGTACCGCCACCACGCAGGAGTCGCCGTAACCGGTGGTCACGCCATAGATCACGCCTTCCTTGTCCAGCAACGAGTCGAGATACCGGGCGCCCTTGGCGATGCGCTCGCGGTAGGCACTGTCGCTTTGCAGCCGCGCAGGGGCCTGGCGGTTGGCCAGGGCCAGCACGTCCTCGATGCGCAGGGGGAGTTCGCCGAAGGTTACCGGCTCAAGCGTGGGCGTCGTCATCGGCTTTCCAGAAAGGGTAGAAGTTGAACCATTGTTGGGGCGCTTGCAGGCAATAGTGACTCAGGCGTTCGGCATAACGGGAAGCCCACTGATGAATGACCTGCTCGCGCTCGCTGCGTTTCCACAGGATCGCCTCGGCGAAGGGTTCGAGGGTCAGGCGGTAGTGGCCCGCGGGTTGTTTCAGGCACAGCAGCAGATTGACCGGGCATTTCAGCAAGCCGGCCAGCAACCACGGGCCTTGGGGGAACGCCGCCGGATGGCCGAGAAAGTCCACGGTCACGCTGCGCCCGCCGTGCAGGGGCACGCGGTCACCGGCGATTGCCAGCCATTCGCCACGCTCCAGGCGCTCGTGCAGTTGCAGCATGGTCAGCGGGTCCAGCTCACTGACCTGGATCAGCCGCAGGTTGGTGGCCCCGGCTTCTCCCAGCAGGCGGTTGAACTGCTCTGCGTGCTTGGTGTGCACCAGTACGTTCATGGTGACCCGCTCGCCGATCTCCGCCAGCGCGCGGCAAACCTCAAGGTTGCCCAGGTGGGCGCCCACCAGCAGTTGCCCGCGGCTACCGCGCAGTTGATTGCGCAGCAGGGCCGGGTCGTTGATCTCTATCTGCTCGATGCTCAGCTTGCCGTTCCAGACGTCGAGCTTGTCGAGCATCGAGTCGGCGAAGGCCATGAACTGGCCAAACACCCGCCAATGACTGGGGCGCAAGTCGTCGCGGCCGCTCCAGTCGGCCAGGCGCTGCTGGTACTGCCAGGCGCTCTGGCGGGCATTGCGTCCAAACAGGAAAAAGTACAGGACGATGCCATACAGCAGCGGGCTCAATGCGCGTCGGCCCAGCAAGCGGGCGGCGCCGGCGGTGAATTTCATCAGCCAGAAGCTGCCGCGCTCCTCGCGGTCGGCCCAGTGCTTGTTATCGGCGTTGCCGCTCATCGGCGCCACCGCCGCCAGAGCAGTGCGGGCGAGCGCAGTAGCATGCCGAAGAACAGCCGGGTGTGCATGCGCGTGATCAGCACGTTGTCGTGGAACAGGCGAAAGTGCGAAACGCCGTCCAGCGGGTAGTGGACGCGGGTTTGCAGCCACAGCATGGGCTGGTTGCGCCAGGCCAGGCGCACCAGGATGTCGGAGTCGAAGTCCATGCGCTGGCCGATGTTGGCCGAGTCGATCAGGGCCAGGGTCGGTGGCAGCGGATAGACGCGATAGCCACACATGGAGTCGCGGATCTGCAACGACAAGGTGTTGATCCAGACCATCACATGCGTCAGGTAGCGCGCATAGAGGCGGCCTTTGGGCACGCTGGCGTCGTACAGCGGGTAACCGCAGACCAGCGCCTCGGGATGGGCTTTGGAGCAGGCGATGAATCGCGCGGCGTCCTGCAGGTCGTGCTGGCCGTCGGCGTCCACTTGCAGGGCATGGCTATAGCCCAGGCGTGCGGCTTCGCGCAGGCCGTGCATCACCGCGCCGCCCTTGCCCTGGTTGACGCTCAGGCGCAAGACAAACACCTTGGGCCGTTGGCCGAGGGCATCCAGCACTGCGGCGCAGGCCGGGCTGCTGGCATCGTCCACCAGGATGCACGGCAAGTCGGCGGCCAGCAGGGCCTCGACCACTCGGGCAATGGCGGTTTCGTGGTTGTAGACCGGGATCACCGCGCAAGGGTTATGCATCAATTGCGCTCTCGAGCAGGATCCGCCCGCTGGAGCAGGTGGCAGTGGCATTGCGGTAGGTGAAGTACAGCTTGCCGCGTGTTGCGTCGAAGCGCAGGTGCAGCTGGATTTCATCGCCCGGACGCACCAGTTGCTGGAACTTGAGCACTTCCATGCCGGCAAACTTTTGCGGCAGGTTCATCAACTGCTGGCCCAGCTTCAAGGCCCAGTCCACCTGCACCACGCCCGGCAGCACCGGCGCCAGGGGGAAGTGGCCGCTGAAGTAGGCCAGGTCCGGGGGCACGGCCAGTTGCAGGCTCCACTGACCCTCGTCTTCACTCTGCTCCAGCACCTCGGGAGTCTTGGGGCGTGGGGCCAGCAGCAGGGCATCGATGGTTTTCTGCGCGAGTTTGCCCTGGGCATTCATCGGCAGTTGTCGCAACAAGCGCCAGCGGCGGGGCAGGGCCAGGGTTTCGCAATGCTGGTTGAGGTGTTCGCGCAGGGCCTGGGTCAGGTTGCGCCGACCGATGTTGCGCAAGGCATGCAGGCCCGTTTCGCTGAGGACCAGCACGGCACCGAGCGAGGCACGGTTTTCCTGGACCACGCCCAGGCGGGCTTCGGCGACCCAGTCGTGGGTCACCAGGGCTTGCTCGAGCATGGGCAGGGAAATGCGTTTTTCTTCCAGTTTGACGATCCGGTCCAGGCGCCCCAGCAGTTCGAAGCGACCGTCCGCGCCGATGCGGGCGGCATCGGCACTGTGTTCGACATGACCGGGCGGCAGATAGGGCGAGGCGATCAGCAAGGCGCCGTCGCTGTCCTGGCGCAACTGGACGCCGGTAAAGGGCTGCCAGGGTTCGTGCCCCTGACGCCAGGCAATGCCACCGGTTTCCGAGCTGCCGAGAATTTCCGTCGGCCATTGCTGCAGCCGGTCATGCAGGGTTTGCGCAGCTTCGCCGGGTAACGCACCACCGGAAGAAAACACCCGGCGTACGGCACTCAGGGCCGGCCAGTCGAGGTTGTCGCCCATGCGCTTGAGCAGTGCCGGGCTGGCGACCCAGGCAAAGGCCGGGTGTTCGCGGCTGGCACGCTGCAGGTCTTCGGGGAATGCCAGTTGCTTGCGCACGAACGGGCGCCCGGCACACAGCGGCCAGAGCACGCGAAACAACAGGCCGTAGATGTGCTGGGTGGCGACGCTGCCAATCAGGCAGGCGTCGCCCAGGTCCGCGCCCCACAGTTGCTCCAGGGCTTGGACTTCGTTGGCCAGTTGGCGCAGGGACTTGTCGATGCGCTTGGGTTCGCCACTGGAGCCGGAGGTGCACAGGCTCAATTGGCAGCGATCAAGGTCCAGGGCGGCGGCCGCCAGTGGCGGGGCGCACAGATCGGCCAGGCAGGCGTCACCCGGCTGGTCGCTCAGCCACAGCTCGACTTCGCGGCTCCAGCGTTGACGGGTCTGGGCTTGCAGGTCGGCGGGCAGCAATACGCTGACCCCGGCACGCCAGGCGCCGAGCAGGGCGATGGCCAGGTCGGCGGCGTCTTCCAGGTGCACGGCAATGCGCTGTACGCCGCGGGCCTGCAGGCCGGCAGCCAGACTCAGCGCCTGTTCGCACAGGCGTGCATGGTCGAGCGCCGGGGCGGTGGTCACGGCCCGTTGTGTTTGAGCCTTGAGCAGCAGGTGCTCAAGTTTTATCCAGTTCATGGGTGGCCTCGTACCCGTTGTCGTATGAGCCACTCGATGGCAAACATCAGACCGATCAAAACGTAGGAAATCAGCCCGGTGTACAGCGCCCACCAACTCAGCGGTGTCCAGAGGGTCAGGGCGGCTGCACACAGGCCGTTGCACAGGAAAAACAGGCACCAGGCAATCGTCACATGGCGGGTATAGCGGATGGCTTTTTGCGGCAGTTGTGGCTCGCGCAGGCGCGCCAGGCGCTCGACCATCGGCGGGCCGTACTTCAGGCTCGCGCCGAACAGCCCCAGCAACAGCGCGCTGATCAGCACTGGGTACCAGCGCAGCAGGCCAGGGCTGTCGAACAGCGCCAGCAGCAGGCAAAACAGCAGGACCGCAGCGGCCATCAGCACGTCGCCAGGGCGTCGTTTGCCGGTCACGGCCCTGGCCAGCCACAGGCTGCCCAGCAGCAGGGCGAATTGCCAAGGGGCGAAGTGCGCCATGCCGTAATACACCGCAAAGGGGTACAACAGGCCTGTGAGCAACAGGCCTAGGCCGATCACTGGGCTCATGCTGTCGGTTGAACCAGACGGTAGACCGCCTCGACCACATCACTGACCGTGCGGACCGACTTGAATTCCTCGGCGGCAATCTTTTTGCCGGTCTGGCGCTTGATGTGGTCGATCAGGTCGACGGCATCGATGCTGTCGATCTCCAGGTCCTGATACAGATTGGATTCAAGGCTCACGCGCGCCGGATCCAGTTCAAAGAGTTCGACCAGGGCATCGCGCAAGGTGTTGAAAATATCGTCACGAGTTTGCATGGTCCGGTCTCAAGCTGCCTGTTTTGCCGTGACGAAGGCCGCAAGGCTCGCCACATTGATGAAGTGGTTGCGGGTGTCCTTGGCGTCGGCATCGATCTTGATGCCGTACTTTTTCTGGATGGCCAGGCCCAGCTCCAGGGCATCCACGGAGTCCAGGCCCAGGCCTTCGCCGAAGAGCGTCTGTTCATCGTCAATGTCATCGACACCGATATCCTCCAGGCCCAGGGAATCGATGATCAGCAGTTTTATCTCACGGTGCAGTTCGCTCATCTTGGGCGAGCTCCTTAATAAAGTAATGATGCAAGTAGTCGTTGAGCTTGCGCGAGGCCTGCGGCGCAGGCCCCATCGCGGCGAAGGCTTGTGGGTCTATATCGGCCCCCACGTGGAAACTGAAATGCACGCGGCGCTTGGGAATCCGGTACCAGGGTTCGGCCTTGGTCAGGGTGGTCGGGCTGACCTTGATGACCACCGGGGTGAGGATGCTCGCACCTCGCAGGGCAATGGCCGCCCCTCCACGGTGCAAGACCGGTGGTTGGCCGGGCTGGGTGCGTGTGCCTTCCGGGAAGATGATCAGGGTTTGCCCGCTCCTGAGCGCGTCGGCGGCGGCATCGAGCATGTCCATGCTGCCGTCATTGCTGATGTATTCGGTGCAGCGTAGCGGACTGCGGGTAAAGGGGTTCTGCCAAAGGCTTTGCTTGACCACGCAATTGGCGTGGGGCACCAGGCCGATCAGAAACACCACGTCGATCAGCGAGGGGTGATTGGCCATGATCATCTGCCCCGGTCGACCGAGGCGTTCTGCGCCCTGGATGTCATAGGTCAGCACGCCGGTACGGGCCATGAACCGCACAAACAGCCAGAACAGCCGGCTGACCGTCGCGCGAGCCCGCCGCCTGTGGGTCGGGGCATCCCCGGGCAGGCAACCGAGTACCGGGAAAACCACCAGGCGCAGGCACAGCCCGCCCAGCCCGAACAGGGCAAAGCTGGCAGCCGTCGCCAGCAGGCGCCAATAGTAGGCGTCGCGGTTTTTTTCGGTCACGGATTGCGTTGCCAGGTCCATACACGATTTTTCCAGGCATGTTGGCAAGAAGTCTCCTGGCCGAGCAGCACAGGTAACAGATTCAGCGCGTGGGGCCAGTGGGCGTTGGACAACGGATCCGCTGCACTGTTCAGGGACAGCTGCCAGTCTTTACCGGGGGTCAGCAGCAAGCCGACGGCGTAGGGAAACGGCACGTCGTTGATCCACGGCGAGTAGGCCTGGGGTGGCTGATCCTCGGTCACCACCAGCAGCACTGCCGGTGCGCCTTCGTCGAGCAGGGCGGCGGCTTCCAGCACGCCATGTTCGAGGCCGTCGCCGGCGGCGGCCAGGGCGGTCATTTCGCTGGTTTCACCGCGCATGATCGACCACAGTCCGATGATCGCATTGTGTACTGACAGGCTGAACTGGGTAGGGGATAGCGGTTGCTCGGCCGCCAGGTCGCTGAGGATCTCGAAGGTGCGCGGGGTTTCGCCATGACGGGACACGAACACCAAGGGCAGTTGCTCGCGCCCTTCGGCCAGCGGCCAGCCGACGCTGAAGGCCATGCGGGCCAGGCGGCTCAGGCGGCGGCGCTGCATGGCCGGAAGAAAGGACACGTCGGGGGCTTCATCGCTACCCGGGAGCACCACCGGTCGGCGGCTCCAGGCTTGCCAGTCGTCCACGCTTACGAGCCCAGGGGCCCAGGCGCGCCATTGGGCGATGCTGAATGTGATCACTGAATTATTCCCGCCCCTGCGGGCTTGCTTGACGCGGTAAGTCGTTTCGATCAGGGACTGACCTGGCGTGGCATGACGGCCGAGTGTCGCGCATTATCCCGGTGCTGTTGGCTTGTAGCAAATGCTGGTTACATTTTGTTCAGTAGATGGTGAGCGTTCTCAAGTAATGGGCAGCGAGGCAATTCTGCGGTTTTCGTCGGGATAATCCGCCAGTCACGTCTTCAGCCAATGGAGGAACGCGCTGGTTAATTCGAGGGGATTGCAGCTGACTCTGTAGTCCGTTTGCCGCCAAGGTAGCTAAGCAGCATCGAGGCCTACTACACTCGGTCATTCTTTGATACACGGAGGTTTTGCAATGCGGCGCGTGGTGTTCAATCAGAAAGGTGGCGTGGGTAAGTCCAGTATTGCCTGCAATCTGGCGGCGGTCAGCGCCAGCGAGGGCTATCGCACCCTGCTGGTGGATCTCGATGCCCAGGCCAACTCCACTCAATACCTCACCGGCCTGACCGGCGATGACATTCCGATGGGGATTGCCGATTTCTTCAAGCAGACCCTGTCGTCCGGGCCGTTCTCGAAGAAGAACCGGGTGGATATCTATGAAACCCCGTTCGACAACCTGCACGTGATCACGGCCACGGCCGAACTGGCCGACCTGCAGCCCAAGCTTGAGGCCAAACACAAGATCAACAAACTGCGCAAATTGCTCGACGAACTGGCCGAAGACTACGACCGGATCTACCTCGACACCCCGCCAGCCCTGAACTTTTATGCGGTTTCAGCGTTGATCGCCGCCGATCGTGTGTTGATTCCCTTTGATTGCGACAGTTTCTCCCGTCAGGCGCTGTACGGCCTGCTGGCGGAGATCGAAGAGTTGAAGGAAGACCACAACGAAGGCCTGGAGGTCGAAGGCATCGTGGTCAACCAATTCCAGGCGCGGGCCAGTCTGCCGCAGCAGATGCTCGATGAGTTGATTGCCGAAGGCCTGCCGGTGTTGCCGGTGTACCTGGGCAGTTCGGTGCGCATGCGTGAGTCGCACCAGGCCAACATGCCGCTGATCCACCTCGACCCTCGGCATAAACTGACCCAGCAGTTCGTCGACCTGCACAATCTGCTGGAACACTCCTGACCTTCACGCGCGCATCAGATGCCTTGGGCGCGCAGCCAGCCGAGCAATTGCGGTAACGGCATGGCCCCGCTCTGGCGTGCCACTTCCCGGCCGTTCTTGAGCAGGATCAGGCTGGGAATCGAGCGAATCGCCAACTGAGCCGACAGTTGCTGATTGGCCTCGCTGTCCAGCTTGGCCAGGCGGCATTTGCCCTGCAACTGCGCGGCAGCCTGGGCGAACACCGGTGCAAAGGACTTGCACGGCCCGCACCAATCCGCCCACACATCCACCAGCAACGGCAGGTCACCCTTGATCTGGCTGGCGTAGTCCCCCTGTTTCAACTCGAACGGCTTGTTCAGCAGGACTTCGGCCTTGCAGCGCCCGCATTTCGGATGGTCGCCCAGGCGTTCGGCGGGAATGCGGTTGAGGCCGTTGCAGTGGGGGCAGGGGATGAGGAGTGGGTCGGTCATGAGTGATATCCAATGGGAAGCTGATATCACCTAGTTGGAGACGTTTGCTCATGTTTTCAATCGCGCAGTGATCAGCGTGAAAACCAGGCTGAGTCGTACCGAGCCAGACCGCTGGTCTACTTCGGATTATCGCAACTTGCGATATTTCTTATCTGTGAATAACTCCCCATAGCAAAATGCGATAAGGATGTTGCATGCATGTTCTCACCGAAAAAAGAGTACGTGAAGCCAAGGTCAGATGGCCAATGGCAGCCAATGCGCTGGACCATTGGTATCAATTAGCCAAAGGAAGCAATCCGTCGGATTTTGCGGCGATGAGAGCCACATTCCCTGCTGTCGACAAGGTAGGTGAGCTTCATGTTTTCGATATCGGTGGCAACAAGCTGCGGTTGATAGCTTTTGTCAGATATCGATCGAAAAAGCTTTATATCAAGCCTGTGCTGGATCATCGCGAATATGACCGCGGCAAGTGGAAGGAGGAAAAAGCATGAGTGTACTGATCAAAAAAGCTGCCGAGCATTGGGAGTTTGTCTCACCGCTGCTTCGAAAACCGAAAAGTGAAGATGACTATGACCTGCTGGCGCATGCGCTGGACGAGTTGCTCGAGATGACGGGCGATGATGAGTCCCACCCGCTGATGAGCCTGGTGGATATCATTGGTGACTGGATTGAGGAGTGGGACCATAAGCATCACCCGATGCCCAAGCCTAGCGGGGTCGAGATTCTTGGCTACTTGATGCGTGAACACGGCCTCAGCCAGAGCGACCTGCCTGGCGTCGGCCCTCAGTCGGTCGTGTCCGAAATCCTGAGTGGCAAGCGCCAGCTCAACCTGCGCCAAGTCCGCTGGTTGGCCGAGCGCTTTAGCGTGTCGGTTGAAGTCTTTATCTGACTCACCTCACGACGAGCAACTGATCTCCAGATGCTTGCCCCATTCCGGCGGTCGCTCTGCGTAGCTTTCCATCCCCGCTTGTTGCTCGAATGGCTTGCTCAGCACCGCATGCAGTCGGCGGACCTCCGAGTAGTCGCCGTTTTCTGCCGCATCGATGGCTTTTTGCGCCAGATAGTTGCGCAGGATGTACAGCGGGTTGACCCCGTGCATTCGTGTGCGGCGTTGCTCCTGGTCAACCACCCCTTCACGGGCCACCCGGGCCCTGTAGCGCTCACCCCACGCATCGAAACCCTGAATGTCGACAAAGTCATCGCGCAAGCGGGCGAGGGCCTGTTCGGGGGCTTCATCGCCGAGGCGGCGGAAAAACAGGCTGTAGTCGACGGCGCTGTTTTGCATCAACTGCAACAACTGCTCGACCAGTGCCTGGTCATTGTCTTCGCCGGTGGTCAGGCCCAGGCGCCGGCGCATCAGGTCCAGGTAGTGGGCCTGGAACAGCGGCAGGTACAGGCTCAGGGTCTCGCGCAGGGCTTCGACGCTGATGAATGGCGTCAGGGCTTGTGCCAGGGCACTGAGGTTCCACTGACCGATCGGTACCTGGTTGCTGAACGAGTAGCGACCCTGGTCATCGGAGTGGTTGCAGATGAAGTGGGCATCGAAGTCGTCGAGAAAGGCGAACGGCCCGAAGTCGAAGGTGATGCCCAGGATCGACATGTTGTCGGTGTTCATCACCCCATGGCAGAACCCATACGCCTGCCACTTGGCAATCAGTTCGGCGTTGCGCTCGACGATTGCCCGGAACATCGCCAGGTACGGCTCCGGCTGTTCCAGGCACTCGGGGAAGTGCAGTGCCAGGACGTGTTCGCCGAGGGCCTTCTGCTGCTCGGCACGCTTGGTGTAGTAGAAGTATTCAAAGTGACCGAAACGCACGTGGCTCGGCGCCAGGCGCAGGACCATCGCCGCCCGCTCCTGTTTTTCGCGCCACACGGGTGTGCTGGAGCCGATTACGCACAGCGCGCGGCTGCTCGGGATGCCCAATGCGTGCAGCGCTTCTGAGGCGAGGAACTCGCGGATCGAGGAGCGCAGCACCGCTCGGCCATCGCCCATGCGGGAGTAAGGCGTCTGCCCGGCCCCCTTGAGATGCAGGTCCCAATGCTCGCCGGCCTGGTTGTAGACCTCGCCCAGCAATAGGCCGCGGCCATCGCCCAGTTGCGGGTTATAGGAGCCGAACTGATGCCCGGAGTAGACCATTGCCCGGGGTTCGGCCTCGGCCCACAGTTTATGACCGCCGAACAGCTCGGCGAACACCGGGGTCTCGGCCACCGCGGGGGCGAGGTCCAGCAGGGCCATGGCGGCGTGGCTGGCCACGACCAGGCGCGGCTCGCTGATGGGCTCGGGCAGGACATGGGTTGAGAACGCGTCGCCCAGGCGAGCGAAGCGGTTGTCGAAGGTCAGTTCGTCGAGGGCTTTCAACGGCCATCTCCAGCAGAATGTCCGAGCATTCTGCTGGGGATTGCGCGGTTAGTCGAGTTTCGGCGCGGACGGCGGTTGCTCGCCAGGGAGGTCCTTTGCCGGAACGATGGTTTTCGTTTCCGGTTCGATCGGCACCATCTTGTACTCCTGGCCGTGGAGGTTCTTCAGGTAGATCTCCATCTGGCGGAACGAGATGTTGATGTGCTGCTTCTTGAATTCACGGTTGATAAACCGGTTGATCTCGTCGAGGACCGGGTTGCGGTCACCCAGGTCACGCACGTGCACGCGCAGTTCGTGATCCAGGGTGCTTTCGCCGAAGTTCAGGAAGTACACCAGGGGCTCCGGCTCCTTGAGCACCCGCGGGTTTTCGCGGGCGGCCTTGAGCAGCAGCTCCTTGACCAGGTCCAGGTCCGAGCCATAGTCCACGCCAAGCTTGAGCGTCACGCGGGTGACCGTGTCGGTCAGCGACCAGTTGATCAGTTGCCCGGTGATGAACGTCTTGTTCGGGACGATGATGTCCTTGCGGTCGAAGTCGGTGATGGTGGTGGCGCGGATGCGGATTTTGCTCACCGTGCCCGACAGGTTGCCGATGGTGATGGTGTCGCCGATCCGTACCGGACGCTCGAACAGGATCATGATCCCGGAGATGAAGTTGGCGAAGATTTCCTGCATGCCGAAACCCAGGCCGACCGACAGCGCGGCCACCAGCCATTGCAGCTTGTCCCAACTGACCCCGAGGGTCGACAGCGTGGTCACAAAGCCAATGCCGGCAATCACATAGGTCAGCAAGGTGGTGGTGGCGTAGGCGCTGCCCTGGGCCAGGTTCAGCTTGGACAGTACCAGCACTTCCAGCAGGCCGGGCAGGTTGCGTGCCAGGGCCAGGGTGATGCCGATGATGATCAGGGCTCCGAGCATGTCGCCGATGCTGATCGGCACCATGCTCATGTTGGCGCCGGTGCCGCTGGTGTATTCGTAGAGGGTGATGTTGTCCAGGTACGAGAACACCGTGATCAGGTCGGCCCAGACCCAGTACAGGGCGGCAATGAAGCCACCCAGCAGGGCCAGGCGGATCAGGCGCAGGGATTGTTCGTTGACCTTCTCGATGTCCAGCGTCGGCTCTTCGACCACCACTTCGCCGTCGCCGGCTTCCTTGGCCGCCAGGCGCTTGGTCAGCGCTCGCTGGTAGGCCAGGCGCCGAGCCGCCACGGACAGGCCGCGCACGAAGGTGGCCTCGATCACCAGCCAGAACATCAACAGGTACAGGGTGTTGATCAGCCGGTCGCTGAGCTTCAAGGCGGTGTAGAAGTAGCCGAAGCACACGGCAATGAACAAGGCCACGGGCAGGGCGGTGAACAGCACCCCGAGCGCCTTGCGAAACAGCGAGGCGTTGTTGTGGTTCGGGCTGTTGAGCAGCAGGCGACTGAGCAGCCAGGCCATCAGGGCGTAGCAGGTCAGCACCACGCCGATGCCCAGCACGTCGTCGGCCAGCGCCGCGGGTTGCAACTCGGCCACCGCCACCACGGCGACCAGCGCGATCACGACCACGCCCAGGCGCCGGATCCAGGTGCGAAGGAACTCGACCTGGGGTTTTTCCCAGCGGAAGTGCAACTGGGCCACGCCGCCCGGCGCCAGGATCCGGTAGGCGGTGTAGAACACCAACCAGGCCTGGGACACTTGCAGCAGGGCCGCGCCGAGGTTGGTGTTCTGCCCGCGGGCGTCGATCTGCAGGGCGTAGCCACACAGCGCCAGTGCCAGGGATACCGGCATCGCCAGCAGCACGTTGATCAGGATCGCCTGGGGCGTGTGCCACTGGCTGTCGCGCTTGAAGTGCCCGATATCCTGGTGGACCTTGTTCAGGCGGCCATACAGGTACTTGCGGCGCCACAGCAAAAAGCCGAACAGCAACGCCAGTGGGGTGAACAGCAGTGGTCGCTGGGTCAGGCCGTCACTCAACTCGCTCAGGGTCGAGGTCCAGGGCAGGGTGTTGATCTGTTTTTCCAGGCGCGTCGGCACGGTCCGCAGCCATTCCAGGTCCAGCGGTTTGTTGCTGGGGATCCAGAACATCTGTTCGTCGAGGGTCGAGCGCAGGTTCTGGGCGGTGGTCAGCAGTTGCTTCTGGTTCAGCTGCAGGGTGATGGATTCGTTGAGCAGGGCGCTCAGTTCACGGTTCAGGCGCTCCAGCAGGTCGGCCCGGGTCAGCGCCAGCTCCAGCAGGTTCTTGCGCAGTTGCGGGGTCACCTGGTCCGGCGGTTGGGCCGCCAGCAAGTTATCCACATAAGCCGTGGGATTGCTGATCAGCTCGCGTTGCTGATTGACTTCGAACTGGTACAGGCGGATGTCGGCAATCTGGTCGGCCAGGTCGCCGTCCAGGCGCAGGCGGGGTAACGCCTGCTTCTGCTTGTAGAGGATCTTGGACAGCAGCAGGCTGCCCTTGAGGACGCTGATCTGTTCGTCCAGCGCCGCGTCGCTCTGGGTCACGGTGTCGAGCTGCTGCTTGGTTTGCAGGTTCTGCTGGGTCAGCTCGTTGAGGCGGTCGGTGCTTTTGAGCAGGTAGTCGGAGAGCTTCAGGTTGGCCGCACTTTCAGTGGCGAGCAGGCTGCTGCCGCCGGCTTTCTGGGCTTCGATCGACTGCTGGGTCACCGTCTCCTGGGACTGTGCCAGGCGTTTCTGGTTGATCAGGGTCTGCAGGTCCTGGATCTCCTGCTCCATGCGCGCGGTGCGTTCGGTCAGCAGGTCGTGCTGGCTGTTGCCCAGGTCCTGCAGCTGGCTGTTGCCGGCCAGTTCCTGGCGGCGCAGCGGGATCAGCGCGTTCAAGGCGGCGAGCTCGGCATTGAGCAGGTCGCGTTGTTCGTTGGAGAGGGTCTTGCCGTTGTCCTTGCCGGTCTTGAGGATGTTGTTGATCTGCAGGATGCGAGTCTGGCTACTGCTGATTTCGGCCTGGGCACGCTCGGGGCGGGTCTGGGCCGTGATGATCAGGCTGTTGGCTTCGGCCAGGGCCTTTTGCAGGTCGCTTTGCTGGGTGCTGCGATCGGTGAGCATCTGCTCCAGTTGCGGCACGCTCAGGCTGGCGTAGCGCTGGGCAACCGGGATCACCTTGGTCGCCTCGAGGCGTTCCAGTTCGCGCTGGTTCTCGATGTTCTGCTTGGGCGCGGTGCTCAGTTGTTGCTTGAGGTCGGTGAGGCGCTTGTCGTAGTCGGCCTTTTTCGACAGCTGGGCCAGGGTCTGTTGCAGCACCGCTTGCAGGGCTTTTTGATCGGCCTCGGGCAGTTTGCGTTCGGCGATCTTGTCCAGGCTCTTCTGCACGGCGTCAGCGGAGGGTGGTTCGGCCGCCTGCAGGGTGCCGACGGAAAGACTCAGCCCCAGCAGGGCGATAGCTAAAAATGTGCGCAGGGTTGGCATAGAGACCGATCGAAGACGTGGCGGAAAAAGGAGTTTAGAGGAACAACCCGGGGCCCGGGCGACTTCCTTCGGGGAATCTGACGCCCACTTTGGCAATCTTGTTCCCGTCCATGACGGCGACCGTCCAGATGGTGTTGTTCCATTCCACCTGGTCACCCACCACCGGAGCGCCGCCGACTTTCTGGGTAATGAAGCGACTGAGCGGCATGTCCGGATCGACCCCTTCCAGTTGCAGCCCGTACAGCGCGGAAACCGCGCCCAGCTGGGCGTCGCCTTCGAGAACGAAGTCGCCGAAGAAGCGCAGGTCCAGGCCCCGTTGCGGTGCCTGGCTGAACAGTTTTCCCAGGGCCGGGAGGTTGTGTTCATGGCCGATCACGCAGAGCAGGTCATCGACTTCCAGCACCGTACTACCCGACGGATGGAGCAGTTGCTGGCCACGAAACAGTGCCGCGATGCGGGTGCCTTCGGGCATTTTCAACTCACGCAGCGCTGCGCCGATGCACCATTTCTCCGCGCCGAGGCGGTAAACGAACAGTTCCCACTCGCTGGTCACGTGTACTTCCAGGGCTGCGCGGGAGATCGGCGCGGGCTCCGGCGGTACCGTCACCTTCAGCAGCTTGGCCACCCACGGCAGGCTTGTGCCCTGGACCAGCAGTGACACCAGCACAATGAAGAACGCCAGGTTGAAATACAGCTGGGCATTGGGCAGCCCCGCCATCAGCGGGAACACCGCGAGAATGATCGGTACCGCGCCGCGCAGGCCGACCCAGGAAATGAACACCTTTTCCCGGCCATGGAAGGCCTTGAACGGCAGCAGGCCGACCATCACCGACAGGGGGCGGGCAAACAGGATCATCCACAGGGCCAGGCCGAGGGCCGGCAGGGCGATCGGCAGCAGATCGTGGGGCGTGACCAGCAGGCCCAGCACCAGGAACATGCCGATCTGCGCCAGCCACGCCATGCCATCGAGCATGTGCAGAATGCCGTGGCGGCTGCGTACCGGGCGGTTGCCGATCACCAGGCCACACAGGTACACCGCGAGGAAACCACTGCCGTGCAGGGCGTTGGTCAGGGCAAAGACCACCAGGCCGCCGGCGATCACCAGGATCGGGTACAGGCCGGTGGCCAGGTTGATGCGGTTGACCATCTGCAGCATCAACCAGCCACCGCCCAGGCCAATCAGGCCGCCGATGCCGAACTCACGCAGCAGGTGGGTCAGCAGGCTCCAGTGCAGGCCGGTCTGGCCGCTGGCGAGCATGTCGATCAGGGTCACGGTGAGGAACACCGCCATCGGGTCGTTGCTGCCGGACTCGATTTCCAGGGTGGCCGTCACCCGCTCGTTGAGGCCCTTGCCGCCGAGCAGGGAGAACACCGCCGCGGCATCGGTGGAGCCGACGATGGCGCCGATCAACAGGCCCTGGATCAGGTTCAGGTCGAACAGCCAGGCCGCGGCCATGCCGGTCAGCCCGGTGGTGATCAGCACCCCGACGGTGGCCAGCGACAACGCGGGCCATAACGCCACGCGAAAGCTCGAGACCCTGGTGCGCAAGCCACCGTCGAGCAGGATCACGGCCAGCGCCAGGTTGCCGACCAGGTAAGCGGTGGGGTAGTTATCGAAGATGATGCCGCCGCCGTCGACGCCGGCGGTCATGCCCACCGCCAGGATGATCACCAGAATCGGGATGCCCAGGCGTGAGGACAGTGAACTCACCAGAATGCTCGCACCTACCAGCAACGCGCCGATCAAGAACAGGCTGTTGATGGTCGTCGCATTCAAAGGCAGTACTCCGTAAATCTGAAAGGCGGGCACAAACTGACCATGCAGTCTGCGTGCCAGCGATTCTAACCTGTCGAAATGTGATGCTGTCAAAAAGCTTTTGAGTGGCCTGGCTTACGCCCGTGCAATCAAGGGGGCGCGGCAAACAATTGCCTGCCCCTGACGAGCTGCAGGAACCAGATGGGCCAATCGCAGTCTTTAACACTCGCAGGAAAGTTCGCCGCCAGCAAAATCAAGGCTCTGCGCCGGAATAACCCTGGCGCCTGTGGTGACTTTTCTTTATCGTACGCGCCCTTTGAAAATGCCCGGAAGATCAAAATGTTGGAAGCAACCCTAAGCCAATTGGAACAACTGGTCAGCGAGCTGGTGCAACAGAACCAGGAACTGCTCGGCACCAACCAGGCCCTGAGCACAGAGCTGGCCCAAGCCAAGGACGAAAACGAAAGCCTGCAACTGAGCCTGATGGAACAGGAAGAAAAGCAGGGCGCAACCGTGGCCCGTATCCAGGCCCTGGTTGAGCGTGTGAGCGCAGGCCCTGTGAACGCATGAACTACGGTGCCGATGGGGTAAAAGTCGTTTCCATTCTTGGAGAAGACTATTCGATCAAGGCACCGGCCGGGGAAGAGCAGACGCTGCTCGACGCCGCGCTCATGCTCAAGGCGGTGCTGGCTGAGACCAAGAAGAAATACCCGACCCTGATCGGGGACAAACTGCTGGTGCTGACGGCGATGAACCTGTGTTCAAAGCAGTTGGAAATGCAGAAGCGTCACCAACAGGAACTCGACCGTTACCAAGAGCAAGTCAGCGCCACGGTTGAAGTTATCGCCAAGACCATCAGTCAGGTCTGACTGAAAATAGCGTCGGCCCAGCCGGCGCTATCGCGGGCAAGCCCGCTCCCACTTACTCTGTGAGCAACAGAGACCCTTGTGGGAGCGGGCTTGCTCCGGGCGGCGATCCGACGATTGGATTTGACCAGCCCCACAAGGCATTGATCAAAACCACTCATCCTGCATGCCCAGGCACACGTCATCCAGCGCTTCAAGAATCGCCAACTCAGGGTGGCAACCCGGCACTTCCCACGTCAGGAAGCAGCGTGCTGCTTGCAGCTTGCCTTTGTAGAAGCCGACATCTGCGGCATTGCTGTAGATGCCCTTTTGGATTGGGTTCAGGCGGGTGGGGCCACGGCCGCGGCAGAGCAGTCGGCAGTAATGGAAGAGATTAACCACAATGCGCAGTTGGGCTGATCTGGCGCGGCAGATGGGTGGGCTTAGTGTGCGGTAGCGAATGCGTCGAGCCGATTGGCATTGGTTCGGGTTTGTTCGAAGAGGCGATTTGCTGTTTTCTGAAGTGCGCGATGCCTGGCAATAGCCATGATGAAGTTTCTTTGGTTCATCATGGCTATTGCCATGTTTTCAACTGACAGCAAGATAAATGTCGAACGCTTCGCTGTTGGAGGGTTTTTCATCGCAGAACTTATAGTCGATGACGTGCGTTGCGCTCGTGGTGGTAATTTGATCACCGTGTGCGGCGACAAAGAATACATGATTGAAGTCGATGTTACGGCTGCTGTTATACGTTTCTCCTGCAGCTTCGAGGGTGACACTGTAAGTGTTGTCTCTGATCAGCTTGAATGTTTTTTTGTCGATTCGGGAGTTGGAGTGGGCAATGATATCCCCGGTTCGCGCGGCGAAAATAAACTGATCGTGGCTGATGTTGTCCCTTCTGAGAATGACTTCGTCCTGTTCAATGCGTGCGATAAGTTCACAAGTCCAGTTATTGCCATTTTTGTAGAAGACTTTTCGTTGAAGCCTGTAGAGGACACCATTTCTCTTTACTTCAGCATCTTTGGCTATGGTTTCAAGCATTTCTCCAATAGATGTATTGAGCGCTGTTACTTCCTCAATGCCCTCTTTGGATTCTGTCTCGATGGATGTCTGATCTTTGTTCATTGGCATCAGCATGATGTTGATGTGGGTGACTTCGTTTTCACCTAAGTGATAAATTTTGCTTATGACACCTCTCCACTTATCGTGCAAGGCAAACACCGTGCGCGCAACATTGCCTGTCGAGGTAGTGGCAGCTTGAATGCAATGGCCTTTGTTTATGAGTGAACCGCCACGCGGAATCAATAGTTGAGTGCTCATGCCGTATTCTCCTTTGTCGCAGTGCTGGAGCAATGGGTATTCGTCATGTCGGGCTTCGATAGATGTGTTCATTCGAATTGTCCGAACGACAACAAGAACAACCATTCGGCGTTTCGAGCCTATTGATAAACGGTGCGCCGCGCTAGCTGTCAGAGTTGACAGCTAGCGCGGGCAGGTAGGACCTGATAAAAGCAGCGGAGTGCTGCGATCGGCCTTGCCGGTAAGCCGGCTCTACTTGGGGGGGGGGCGTCATACGACGGTAGGGGGAATCCTCTAGGCGCTGGCTCGCGAGCGAAGCTTTCAGCGGTTTAGAACCACTCATCCTGCATGCCCAGGCACACGTCATCCCGCGCTTCAAGAATCGCCAGTTCATGGTGGCAACCCGGCACCTCCCACGTCAGGAAGTAGCGTGCCGCTTGCAGCTTGCCTTTGTAGAAGCCGACATCGGCGGCATTGCCCTTGGCCAACCCTTCTTCGGCGCGGATCGCCTGTTCCAGCCAGCGCCAGCCAATCACCGTGTGACCGAATGCCTTGAGGTACAGCGCCGAGTTGGCCAGGCTGCTGTTGACCTTGCCTTGGCCCAGGTCGGTGAGCAGGCCGATGGTCACGGTTTGCAGGCGCGCCACCAGTTTTTCTAGCGGTTCACGTAACGGCGTCAGCGATTCATATGCCTGGGCACGTTCGGCGGTGTCGGCGACCAGGCGGATCAACTGTTTCAGGCCCGCGCCGCCGTTTTGCGCCAATTTTCGCCCCAACAGGTCCAGCGACTGAATGCCGTGGGTGCCCTCGTGGATCGGGTTCAGGCGGTTGTCGCGGTAATACTGCTCCACCGGGTACTCGCGGGTGTAGCCGTGGCCGCCGAGAATCTGGATCGCCAGTTCGTTGGCCTTGAGGCAGAACTCCGACGGCCAGGATTTGACGATGGGGGTCAGCAGGTCCAGCAGTTCGTGCGCCTTTTTGCGCTCGGCTTCGGTCTCAAGCGTCGTGGTGTCATCGAACAATCGCGCGGCATACAGGCCCAGATCAAATGCGCCTTCCACATAGGCTTTCTGGGTCAGCAGCATGCGCTTGACGTCGGCGTGCTGGACGATCGAGACCGGGGCGGTGTTCGGGTCCTTGCTGTCCGGCAGACGACCTTGCGGGCGCTCGCGGGCATATTCCAGGGAGTACAGGTAGCCGGCATACCCCAGCATCACCGCGCCCATACCGACGCCGATCCGCGCCTCGTTCATCATTTGGAACATGCAGCCCAGGCCTTGGTGCGGCTTGCCTACCAGATAGCCGACACACTCCCCGTTATCGCCGAAGTTCAACGCAGTCGAAGTGGTGCCGCGCCAGCCCATCTTGTGGAACAGGCCTGCCAGCACTACGTCGTTGCGCGGACCCAGGCTGCCATCGTCGTTGACCAGGAACTTGGGCACGATAAACAGCGAGATGCCCTTTACCCCGGCGGGTGCGCCCGGCAGCTTGGCCAGCACCATATGCACGATGTTTTCCGAGAGCGGGTGGTCGCCGCCGGAAATAAAGATCTTGTTGCCCTTGAGACGATAAGTACCGTCAGGCGCCGGTTCGGCGCGGGTGCGGATGTCCGACAGCGACGAGCCAGCGTGGGGCTCGGTGAGGGCCATGGTGCCGAAAAACCGACCGTCGATCATGGGCTGCAGGAAGCGTCGTTTCTGTTCGTCGGTGCCAAAGCTCTCGATCAGGTTGGCCGCGCCCATGGTCAGGAACGGGTAGGAGGTGGTGGCTGCGTTGGCGGCTTGAAAGTGGGCGAAGCAGGCTTGCGACAGCAGGGTCGGCAACTGCATGCCACCGGCCTCGAAACGACGGGCGGCATTGAGAAAACCGGCCTCGAGGAAGGCGTCCACGGCGGGTTTGACTTCCGGGATCAGGATCGCCTTGCCGTCTTCATAGCGCGGCTCGTTCTCGTCGCCCTTGCGGTTATGGGGCGCAAAGTACTTCTCGGCAATGCTGCGGGCGGTGCCTATGGCCGCGTCAAAGGTCTCGCGGTTGTGCTCGGCGAAACGCTCGCGCTGGGTCAAACCCTCGGCATCGAGGACTTCGTACAGCTCGAAAGCCAGATTGCGGGAACTGAGCAGCGTCTCGGACATGGCGGCCTACCTTTGATTGGAGTGGACCGAGTCTAGGCGTGGGAATAGGAGGCTGAACAGGATGATTGATGAGCGTGATGGTGGGGAAGAGCGGTGACTTAACACACGTACCACAAACCACTGTGGGAGCTGGCTTGCCAGCGATGGCGGCAGATCAGTCAACATTAATGGTGACTGACACATCGCTATCGCTGGCAAGCCAGCTCCCACAGGGATTGTTGCTTGACCGGGCATCTGTTGCAGATGCCCGGCTTATCGGTTTTAGCCAATAGTCATCAAGCTTGCATTGCCACCCGCCGCGGCGGTGTTGACGCTCAGTGCGCGCTCGATCACCAGGCGCTCCAGCGCAATCCCGGTTTCACCCGGTGCCTGGCCGTGGACCCCGACGATGGCGCCGGCACGGGTTGCCACTTGCTGGCAGACCGCACGCAACTGGTCGGAGTGACCGTGATGCAGCACGGCATCAATCACCACTTCATCCTTGGTCCAGTCTGCAACCCGCTGGATACGCGCCTGCACTTCTTTTGGCAGGCGTGCCAGCAGTGCCTTGCTCAGCTCGTTCTCCGGCATCACTGCCGAGCCGCCCACGGCCAAGACCGCAGCCAGTTGTGTCAGCAGGTCGCTTTCGCTGTCTGCCAGGCACAGCACGTGTTCACGCGGCAGGATCGCATAGCTGTTGCGCTCGCCGGTCGGGCCGGCCAGGACGCGGGTGATACCGCTTTGCGATTGCTCGGCGAACTTCACGCACAGGGCGCTGAGGTCGTTGAGCTTTTGGCTGGCGGCCCAGGTTTGCAGGGCGGTCAGCGGTTTGCGCATGGCATCACGCAGGCGCACGTCCGGCGCTGTCTCGGCATCGGCGCGGGCGAAGGATTGCTCGATCGCGTCGCTTGGGCGAGTCGACAGCAGGCGGTACAGGTACAGCGGGCCACCGGCTTTCGGGCCAGTACCCGACAGGCCTTCGCCGCCGAACGGTTGCACGCCGACCACGGCACCCACGATGTTGCGGTTGACGTAGACGTTACCGGCATTGACGTTGTCGATCACCTTGGCGATGGTCTCGTCGATGCGTGTGTGCACGCCCAGCGTCAGGCCGTAGCCGGAAGCGTTGATCTGCTCGATCAGCAGGTCGATGTCTTTACGCTTGTAGCGCACCACGTGCAGTACCGGGCCGAAGATCTCCCGTTGCAGCTCGTCGAAGCTTTCCAGCTCGATCAGGGTCGGCATGACGAAGGTGCCGCGTTTGACTTCCTCGCCATCGGCGATTGCCACCTGGTACACGTTGCGACCTTTGTCGCGCATGCCCTGGATGTGCTTCTCGATGCCCGCCTTGGCTTCGGCGTCGATCACCGGGCCGATGTCCACGGACAGGCGCTCCGGGTTGCCCAGGCGGCATTCAGCCATGGCGCCCTTGAGCATTTCGATCACGCGGTCTGCCGAATCTTCCTGCAGGCACAGTACCCGCAGTGCCGAGCAACGCTGGCCGGCGCTGTCGAAGGCCGAGGACACCACATCGATTACCACCTGTTCGGTGAGGGCCGAGGAGTCGACGATCATGGCGTTCTGGCCACCGGTTTCGGCGATCAGTGGGATCGGACGGCCCTGGGAGTCCAGGCGCCCGGCGATGTTGCGTTGCAGCAGGCGCGCCACTTCGGTGGAACCGGTGAACATCACGCCTTTGACGCGATCGTCGCCGACCAGGCCAGCACCCACGGTTTCACCACGGCCCGGCAGCAGTTGCAGGACGCCTTCCGGAATCCCGGCTTCGAGCAGCAAGCGTACGGCTTGGGCCGCGACCAGCGGGGTTTGTTCGGCCGGCTTGGCCAGTACCGGGTTACCGGCGGCCAGCGCAGCGGCAACCTGGCCACTGAAGATTGCCAGCGGGAAGTTCCACGGGCTGATGCACACCACCGGACCCAGTGGGCGGTGGGCGTCGTTGCTGAAATCGTTGCGTGCCTGCACCGCGTAGTAACGCAGGAAATCCACGGCTTCGCGCACTTCGGCGATGGCGTTGGCGAAGGTCTTGCCGGCTTCGCGGGCCAGCAGGCCCATCAGCGGCTGGATCTCGCCTTCCATCAGGTCGGCGGCACGCTCCAGGATCGCCGCGCGCTCGGCGGGCGGGGTGGCCTGCCAGATCGGTGCGGCGTTGAGGGCGCACTGGATGGCGTTGTCGACGTCTTCGACGGTGGCTTCCTGGACATGACCGACCACGTCGCGATGATCCGACGGGTTGAGGACCGGGGCCGGGGTTTCGCTGCTGGAGGCGCAGCCGAGCATCGGCGCGGCTTTCCAGTTGTTATGGGCGCTCGCCAGCAGGGCGCAGGACAGCGAAGCCAGGCGATGTTCGTTGGCCATGTCGATGCCGCTGGAGTTGGCGCGTTCGCTGCCATACAGGTCACGCGGCAGTGGGATACGCGGGTGCGGCAGGCCGAAGCCGCCTTCCAGCGTCGCCATCTGCTCGATCTGGTTCACTGGATCGGCTACCAGCTCCTGGATGGAGATCGACTGGTCGGCGATACGGTTGACGAACGAAGTGTTGGCGCCGTTTTCCAGCAGGCGACGTACCAGGTACGCCAGCAGGGTTTCGTGGGTGCCGACCGGTGCGTACACGCGGCACGGACGGTTCAGCTTGCCTTCGGAAACCTTGCCCACGACTTGTTCGTACAGGGGTTCACCCATGCCGTGCAGGCACTGGAACTCGTACTGGCCCGGGTAGTAGTTCTGACCGGCAATATGGTAGATGGCCGACAGCGTGTGGGCGTTGTGGGTCGCGAACTGCGGGTAGATGACTTCCGGTACCGACAGCAGTTTTCGTGCGCAAGCGATGTAGGAAACGTCGGTGTACACCTTGCGGGTGTAGACCGGATAGCCTTCCAGGCCTTCGACCTGGGCACGCTTGATTTCGCTGTCCCAGTACGCGCCTTTTACCAGGCGGATCATCAGGCGATGACGGCTGCGGCGAGCCAGGTCGATCACGTAGTCGATCACGTACGGGCAACGCTTCTGGTAGGCCTGGATCACAAAACCGATGCCGTTCCAGCCCGTCAGTTGTGGTTCGAAGCACAGGCGCTCGAGCAGATCCAGCGACAGTTCCAGGCGGTCGGCTTCTTCGGCGTCGATGTTCAGGCCGATGTCGTATTGCTTGGCCAGCAGGGTCAGCGACAGCAGGCGCGGGTACAGCTCGTCCATCACGCGCTCGTACTGGGCGCGGCTGTAGCGTGGGTGCAGGGCCGACAGCTTGATGGAGATGCCCGGGCCTTCGTAAATGCCGCGGCCGTGGGAAGCCTTGCCAATCGAGTGGATGGCTTGCTCGTAGGACGCCAGGTATTTCTGAGCGTCATGTTCGGTCAGTGCTGCTTCGCCGAGCATGTCGTAGGAGTAGCGGAAGCCCTTGGCTTCGAACTTGCTGGCGTTGGCCAGGGCTTCGGCGATGGTTTCACCGGTCACGAACTGCTCGCCCATCAGGCGCATGGCCATGTCGACGCCCTTGCGGATCATCGGTTCGCCGCTTTTGCCGATGATGCGGCTCAGGGACGAAGTCAGGCCGGCTTCGTTATGGGTGGAGACCAGTTTGCCAGTCAGCAGCAGGCCCCAGGTCGCGGCGTTCACGAACAACGACGGGCTGTTGCCCAGGTGCGGCTGCCAGTTGCCGGTGCTGATCTTGTCGCGGATCAGGGCATCGCGGGTACCTTTGTCGGGAATCCGCAGCAGCGCTTCGGCCAGGCACATCAGGGCCACGCCTTCCTGGGACGACAGGGAGAATTCCTGCAGCAGGCCCTGGACGATGCCTGCACGGCCGCCGGCGCTCTTCTGGTTACGCAGTTTTTCCGCAATCGAGGCGGCCAGCTTGTTGGTGGCCTCGCACATCGGTGCTGGCAGGCGCGCCTGCTCCAGCAGCATCGGCACCACTTCCGGCTCCGGGCGACGGTAGGCGGCAGTGATCGAGGCGCGCAGGACCGATTGCGGCAGGATGCTTTCAGCGAACTCAAGGAAGCACTGGTGCGCGTGGTCGACGTGTACGTCAGCGCTGTCGTCGGCCTCGGCACGGGTCAAACCGTTGAGCTCGGTCAGGGTTGCACCACCCTCGAGTTTTTCCAGGTAATTGAAAATCGCCTGCTTGATCAGCCAGTGCGGCGTGCGATCAATCGAGGTCGCGGCGGCTTTGAGGCGCTCGCGGGTCGGGTCGTCGAGTTTGACCCCAAGGGTGGTGGTAGCCATATTTTTATCCTCATGTTTGCCACGACCGCGTGGCATCAGCTGGCGGCAAGATTAGCCGCGCGCCGAATGAGGTGCAACCGGGTGCAACCCTTTTTTTGCCGGAATTAACGGCAGTTCGTCAGGAAATAAATTCAAGCAAGTGCCGGTCGCTCCTGCTTGGTGCTTTTTGTCCCAGTCCATTGAGTTTCTTGCTCCGAAAAGGAGCAAAAACTGTCCTCTAAAATAAATTTCCGACTGGGTGCAACTTATTCGGACGAAACAGGTTGCACCTCATTTGCTTTGTTGAATAGCATTCGCGCCCAAGGTGCAACCATCCACGAGACGGTTCATCGGCTGATGGCTTTCCTGGGGAAACATCAGTCATAAATGCGCGGATTCTCCAATCGTCTTTCAAACGTAATCGTTTGGTGGCGGTTCAACAGACCGCCGCTACATAAAAACAAAGCCAGGGCGTAACTCAATGAGTGCAAGCAATCCAACCCTGATCACGTTCGTGATCTACATCGCAGCAATGGTGCTGATCGGCTTCATGGCCTATCGCTCCACCAATAACCTGTCTGACTACATTCTCGGTGGCCGTAGCCTGGGCAGCGTCGTGACCGCGCTTTCCGCTGGCGCCTCGGACATGAGTGGCTGGTTGTTGATGGGCCTGCCAGGCGCCATCTATATGTCGGGCCTGTCGGAAAGCTGGATCGCCATCGGCCTGATCATCGGTGCCTACCTGAACTGGCTGTTCGTGGCCGGTCGCCTGCGGGTACAGACCGAGCACAACGGTGATGCACTGACGCTGCCGGACTACTTCTCCAGCCGTTTCGAAGACAAGAGCGGTCTGCTGCGGATCATTTCTGCCGTGGTGATCCTGGTGTTCTTCACCATCTATTGCGCCTCCGGCATCGTGGCCGGTGCCCGTCTGTTCGAAAGCACCTTCGGCATGTCCTACGAGACCGCGCTGTGGGCCGGTGCTGCGGCGACCATTGCCTACACCTTCGTTGGTGGTTTCCTGGCAGTGAGCTGGACTGACACCGTACAAGCCACACTGATGATCTTCGCCCTGTTGCTGACGCCGATCATCGTGCTGCTGGCCACTGGCGGCGTCGACACCACCTTCCTGGCCATCGAAGCGCAAGATCCAAGCAACTTCGACATGCTGAAGAACACCACCTTCATCGGCATCATCTCGCTGATGGGCTGGGGCCTGGGCTACTTCGGCCAGCCGCACATCCTGGCGCGTTTCATGGCGGCGGATTCGGTGAAGTCGATCGCCAAGGCGCGTCGCATCTCCATGACCTGGATGATCCTGTGCCTGGGCGGCACCGTGGCCGTGGGCTTCTTCGGCATCGCCTACTTCTCGGCGCACCCGGAAGTAGCCGGTCCCGTGACTGAGAACCCTGAGCGTGTGTTCATCGAACTGGCCAAGCTGCTGTTCAACCCATGGATCGCTGGCGTGCTGCTGTCGGCCATCCTGGCGGCGGTCATGAGCACCCTGAGCTGCCAACTGCTGGTGTGCTCCAGTGCCCTGACCGAAGACTTCTACAAGGCTTTCCTGCGTAAGAATGCTTCCCAGGTCGAGCTGGTCTGGGTCGGCCGCGCCATGGTTCTGGCGGTTGCGCTGGTGGCCATCGCGATGGCAGCCAACCCGGAAAACCGCGTACTGGGCCTGGTGAGCTACGCCTGGGCCGGCTTCGGTGCCGCCTTCGGTCCGGTGGTGCTGATCTCGGTACTGTGGAAAGGCATGACCCGTAACGGCGCACTGGCCGGTATCGTGGTGGGTGCGGTTACCGTGATCGTCTGGAAGCATTTCGAACTGCTGGGTCTGTACGAAATCATCCCAGGCTTCATCTTCGCCAGCCTGGCGATCTTCCTGGTCAGCAAGATGGGCGAACCAACGGCTGGCATGCTGCAGCGCTTTGCCGCAGCAGAGAAAGATTTCCACCTGAACAAGTAATTGCCAGGGCCAATGCCCTGATCAATCGCTGATCAAAGAACGGCCCGCAGCCTGATGGATGCGGGCCGTTTTTTTGTGGGCCCTGTTTGAGTCGGTCATGGGCTCAACGGTGGTTTTTGTCTCCTGTTTCTGGGTTGTTCGTGGGAGATTTCCCATTCGCGATGCCCTGTCTTGAGTTTCCTCTGCGGCCACGTACTTTGCGCTAGCCCCGTGCAAGTGCGCAGCCAGCAGACAAGGAGTTCAAGCAATGACGAAGGGATATTTCATTCGTAAAGGTGACAAGACCAGTTGTGGTGGCGAGGTTCTGGAGGCAGATACTCGCGTCACGCTGTTTGGCTTCGCCCATGCGCGGGATGGCGACCGGGTTTCTTGCGGAAAGGACAATGAAACCTACGTGATTGCAGGTGGCGTCTCACACATCACCAGCCACGGCAGGATTGTCGCGGGGTCGCTGGATAGCCTCAGTAGCTGCCCCTGTAAAGCAGAGTTGATTCCCTCATTGACCAGCGTCTCTTACGAGCCCGCGCGAGGTGCGGCACAGCGTGCCGCCATGGCCCCTGTCCAGCCGGTCGCATCCGCCACCAGCCACCCTACAACGCCACATTCATCCGGCTTCATGCCTGCGCCGAATCCTCAGGTGCCAATGCATGGCAACAACGCACAACCAGCAGACCCTGGGTTCTACATCGTGCCCAGGAGCACCACCGGCGAACAACTCGAGGCTTCGTTGTTCACCCTGCGCGACCCGGCGGTAATGGGCAAATTCAAACTGCTCAATCCCAATCTGCGGGACGTCAAGGCCGGCTCGATGATCGTACTGAGCGATCCCAATAACTTCCAGTGCAGCCGTGAAGAAGCGCTGCTCATGGATGTGGCAGCCAGGACCAACCAGGTGCTTGAAACGCTTAGCCCGCAAGAAGCGGATTTCATGATGCAACACCGGGATGTAATCCAGACCTTCCTGAGCTATGGCTCTGGCGCTATCGGTGTCGGCGCGAGCATTTTCAAGAGCAATCTGGATAACGTAGGCAGTGCTTTGAGGGATATTGAAGTGTTGCAACAGGCGACGCTCCAAAGAGATGGGCACCTGCGCTCGCCGGCTTTTTTTGCAGAACGCCAGCGGTTGCTCGCTCAACTGAACAGCCATATGACGGCACTGACCCGCAAGGGCATTGGATTTCCCCAGCACATCAATTTGAAAAAAATGCTGGGTATCTCCAGTCAAAGCCTGGTCCACCATTGGACTAATGCCAGCCCAGCGGGGCAAATACCGGGGCATGCCACACATCTTGAAGGAGTAGCGAGGGCTTCAAAATACGTCCAGTACGGCGGTTGGTTAGGGACTGCCGTCGGCGGAGGAGCTTCTGCTGCGAAGGTTCAGGATGTGTGTGCTGCAGGAAATAGCGAAGCGTGTAGACGAATCCGGCTTACTGAGTCAGGGAGTTTCACGGTAGGAGTGGCTGCTGGCATGGCCACAGGCAGGATATTAACCGCGCCGGTAGTCGGAGGCCTGTGCGTTGCTCTGGGAGTTCCAACAGGCGGCTTTTTAACGCTTGCTTGCAGTATCGTTGCTGTGGGCGCTGGCTCGTATGCGGGGGGTACGTTGGGAGAAATGAGCGGCGAGTTCATAGGCGAAGCGATTTACGAGTCGACGAAATGACTACTGCAGAAATGATTGCTGGCGGTTTGTGTGGCTTGGCGTTCGTATTCGTACTTGTCGGCAACTGTTTCGCATTGCACTTGGGGTATACGAAAAGAGAGTTCTTATTGGGACATTTCAAGAATAGCTCCCCAAGCATATCTAATGCTGCACGCATACATAAGGGTTATTGGGGTAGGCTTCAGCTCGTGGGAAGCGCTTGTATGGTTCTTGCTTTTCCAAGTTTTTTCATTAAGCACGGTATTCTAAGTGTTCAGGACTTTGCAGGCTTTCCTCGTCCGCTAAGATGGAAGTTAGTTGTGCTGCAATGGAGTGTTATCGTGTCATTCACTGCTATGCTCTTACTGGTCGCGTTATGGAAATCCGGAGCGCTCAAATAGCTGGCCAAGACGCGATGACGCCGCAGTTAATTGCAGTGTATGCCACTCGTTTAAGAGGGTTTTGGTGAAAAGAATTTTTGGTGAAAATAAATCAGTCCTCATTTTTTTACTTTCAGCAAGCTATACCGGAGGGAAGGCTGGTGAAGGTGCAACCGAAACAATATATGAGTCTCTTAATTGACCCTGAGCACCGCTGATACATTATTCCTTGTCGTAGGAATTATTGACATTGCAGGGTTGTTCGCGGGAATTGGCTACATGCTTTTTCTAGCAAACACAAAAATGGATATTCTTCAGCGATGTTTTAAAAACAGCTGGGGCGTTACGGAGGGGAGTGCCTTTGAATATAGCGGGGTGTGGGGAAGAATAATGATGATTGGTCGTATATCAGGTTGTGTGGCCTTCTCTACCTTTTACATTAAGCGCGGACTTCTCAATCCTGACGATTTAAAAGAGCTACCTGTTCCTCTCAAACAAAAACTAATCGCTTTGCAGTGGGTTGGTATAATTTTGTTGGTTGTTATGCTTTGTCTCGCGTTGCTAGCTGAGCTGGATGTTGTCTGATTTGGAGGGCGAACCCCTGACTTGCTGGCCGGTAAAAGGTAAACTTCGCCTCCTTCGCAGGAGCAGCCATGAATTATCGTCACGCCTTCCACGCCGGCAATCACGCCGACGTGTTCAAACACCTGACCTTGACCCGCCTCATCGCCCTGATGTCGCGCAAGGAGCAGCCGTTTGCCTATCTCGACACCCACGCCGGCATTGGTCTGTATGACCTGCAGGGCGATCAGGCCAGCCGGACCGGTGAGTACCTGGAGGGTATCGCGCGATTGTGGGGCGAGCCGGATCTGCCGGTGCTGACGGCCGACTACATGCAGGTGCTGCACGAGATGAACCCGGATGGCCAGTTGCGCTATTACCCGGGCTCGCCGGAGCTGGCGCGGCGTCTGACCCGTCCACAGGATCGGGTCCTGCTCAACGAGAAGCACCCCGAAGACGGTTTGCTGCTCAAGGACAACATGAAGGGTGATCGCCGGGTCAAAGTGCACCTGGGCGAAGGCTGGCATGTGCCCCGGGCGATGCTGCCGGTGCCCGAGAAACGCGGCTTGATGCTGATCGATCCGCCGTTCGAGAAACTCGATGAGATGCAGCGCTGTGCTGCAGCGCTCAAAGAAGCGATTGGCCGCATGCGCCAAACCGTGGCTGCGATCTGGTACCCGGTGAAGGACCAGCGCCTGTTGCGCCGCTTCTATCAGGACCTGGCCGGTACGGGGGCGCCAAAGTTGTTGCGGGTGGAACTGCTGGTGCATCCGCTGGATACGCCCAACAGCCTGAACGGCTCCGGGCTGGCGATTGCCAATCCGCCGTGGGGGCTGGAAGAGGAGTTGCGGGAGCTGCTGCCCTGGCTGGCGCAGAAGCTTGGCCAGACCCAGGGTGGGTGGCAGATGGATTGGTTGATTGCCGAGAGTTGATCAGCCGTTTTGACGGCGTCTGATCGGACGCCATCGCGGGCGGCGCTCGGCTTGCCCGCGATGCTTTTAAGGATTAATTCCCCGCCAGGCTCGGTGGCATGCACACGCCCGTGCCGCCGATCCCGCAGTAGCCTTCCGGGTTCTTTGCCAGGTACTGCTGGTGATAGGCCTCGGCGTAGTAGAAGGTCGGGGCCTGTTCGATTTCGGTGGTGATGGTGCCCAGTCCGGCCTTGGTCAGTTCTGCCTGGAACGTTTTCTCGCTGGCCTTGGCTTCGTCCAGTTGTTCAGGTTTGACCGCGTAGATCACCGAACGGTACTGGGTACCGATGTCGTTGCCCTGGCGCATACCCTGGGTTGGGTTATGCAGCTCCCAGAACATCGCCAGCAGTTCTTTGTAGCTGACCTTGTCCTGGTCATACACCACCAGGACCACTTCGGTGTGGCCGGTCAGGCCCGAGCAGACTTCCTCGTAGGTCGGGTTGGGGGTGAAGCCGCCGGCATAACCCACCGCCGTGCTGACCACGCCTTCACGCTGCCAGAACTTGCGTTCTGCGCCCCAGAAGCAGCCCAGGCCGAAGATCGCGAACTCCACATTGCCGATGAAGGGACCCAGCATGTACTGGTCCTTGTTGACGAAGTGTTTCTCCGGCACGGTGATCGGCGTTTCGCGGCCGGGCAGGGCTTGTTCTTTAGTTGGGAGCACGTTTTTGTTCACCAGAATTTCCGAGCGCAAGACCATGATCAGTCCTCTCAGTCAGAGTATGTAAGTAGTCAGACCGCCAGTGTGCCGAATAATCCCCGTGGGAGCGAGCGCCCTCAGGGATGACTCAGTCAGGCAATTGGGCCGCGTGGGTAGCGTTTGAGCTTGTCGATCAGCTCGGCCCCCGGGATCGGCCGGTCGAACAGGTAGCCCTGGCCGACGTCGCAGCGATGGCGCCGCAGGAAGGCCAGTTGCTCGGCCGTCTCGATGCCCTCGGCCACCACTTTGAGTTTGAGGTTGTGGGCCATGGCGATCACGGCCGAGGTGATCTCCATGTCGTCCTGGTTATCCGGGATCTCATGAATGAAGCTGCGATCAATCTTGATGATGTCGATCGGGAATTTCTTCAGGTAACTAAGGGACGAGTAACCGGTGCCGAAGTCGTCCATGGCCAGGGTCAGGCCCAGGCGCTTGAGCTGGTCGAGTTGCAGGTGGGTGTCTTCGGTGGCTTCCAGCAACAGGCCTTCGGTCAGTTCGAGCTCCAGCAGGTGGGCGGGCAGCTTTTCTTCCTTGAGGATGTTGGCAATCGAGGACACCAGGTCCGGGTCGGAGAACTGCTTGGGCGACAGGTTGATCGCCACCTGCAGGTTGCCCAGCCCGGCAGCGCTCAGTTCGATGCTCATGCGGCAGGCCTGGCGGGCGATCCATTTGCCGATGGGGATGATCAGGCCGGTCTCTTCGGCGACGCTGATGAACTGGTCGGGGCGGATCATGCCCTTTTCCGGGTGGTTCCAGCGCAGCAGCGCCTCCATCCCCAGCAAGCGCCCGGAGCGCAGGCACAGTTTGGGCTGGTAGAACACGTCCAGTTCGTTCTGGGTCAGGGCGCGGCGCAGGTTGTTCTCCACGAACAACTTGTAGCTGGCCTCGGCGTTCAAGGCCTCGGTGAACACTTGGACCTGATGTTTGCCATTGGCCTTGGCCTTGTGCAGGGCCAGCCCGGCGTTGCGCATCAGTGTTTGCGGGTCGCGCCCGTGCAGCGGCGCACAGGCCACGCCGACGGAGGCGGTGACGCTGATCAATTGGTTATCGACGAACATCGGCTTGTCCAGCGTCATCAACAGCTGGCTGGCCATTTGCTGGCCGAGATTCAGGCTGGCGTCATCCAGCAGTACCGCAAATTCGTTGCTGGCAAAGCGCGCCAGGCTGCCGCTCGGGCTCAGGCTGTTGCGCAGGCGGCGGGCCAGACTGATCAGCAGCTTGTCGCCGGTCTGGTGGCCGAGGCTGTCGTTGATCCGCTTGAAATTGTCGATGTCCACCAGCAACAGGCAGATCGGGCTGTCGCTGTCGCGGGCAAAACGTTCGTCGAGGTTACGGATGAACGCCGGGCGATTGCCCAGGTTGGTCAGATTGTCGGTGTAGGCCAGGCGCTCGATGCGCTGTTGGGCGAGCTTGGTCTGGGTGATGTCTTCGTAGATGCCGATGTAGTGGGTCAGCTCGCGGTTGTCGCCATACACCTTGGAAATCGACAACTGGCCCCAGTAGGGCTCCAGGTTCTTGCGCCGGCTCTTGAATTCACCTTGCCAGCTGTTGCTCTTGGCCAGGCTGGAGGGCGCGTCGAACAGCAGTTCGCTGAGATTTTCCAGGGCCGGCAGTTCCGACAGGCGCTGACCGTGGACTTCTTCGGTGCTGTACTGGGTGATCGCCGTGAAGCTGGGGTTGACGTACTCGACCACGCCGTCGCAATTGACCAGCAAAAAGGCATTGGCACTTTGCTCGACCGCACGCTGGAACAGGTGCAGGGCGCTGGTGGCGGTGCGCCGGTTGTGGTTGTTGATGACCTGGGCAAACTGATCGGCCAGCTCGCCGGCGAAGGCGATTTCGTCCGATTGCCAGGCACGGGTCACGCCGGTCTGTTCCAGGCACAGGACGCCAACCACCTGGCCGTCCACGCGGATGCTGGCATCGAGCATGGCGTTGACGTCCCGCGGGCGAAGGCTCTCGGCCATCTCCCGGGTGCGCGGGTCATGCATGGCGTTGTGGGCATCGATGGCCCGGCTCGAGTGCAGGGCTTCCAGGTAATCGGGGAAGCCGCTGGCGTCGATCACGTCCGGTAGCCGGTGTTCCTGCGAAGGGCGATGGTAGGCGGAGATCGGCAGCAGTTGCCGGTTTTCCAGGTTCCACAGGCTGGCGCTGTCGATCTGGTAGATATCGCAGGCACTGCGGGTAATCAGTTCCGCCGCTTCGCGCAACGAATTGCCGGAGCTGTAGCGCTGGCGCGTCAGCAGCAGGATCAACTCTTGCTGGGCGCGCACGCGCTCCAGGTGCTGGAGCTGTTCCTGCTGGGCACGCTGGTTCAGCTCCAGGGCAATCTGCAGGCGCGAATTCTGGGTTTCCAGGTCGAGCGCCGGCAGCAGGGGGTCGTCTTCGAACAGGCCGTCGACCACCAGCAGATAACCGCGTAGCAGGTGGCGATTGTGTTGTTTATAGGCTTCGCCCATTTCCAGCAGGCTCAGGGAGCCCTGGGCCGTGTGCAGGGTGTAGCGGATCAGGTAATGGGGGCTTTGGCTCAGTTGCTGCTGGATCGTGTCGTGCAACTGATAGCGCGCCTCCGGCTCCATCAGGCTGGCGTAGGGCGAGCCGACCAGGGCGCAAAGCTCTACCGCGGGCAGGCCGAACTGGCGTTCGCAGTTGGGGTCGAGAAACAGCAGGGCCCAGCTTGCTTCATTCAGCCGCTCGAAACGCAGCATGCCGAGCCGCGAGGGCACAGGCAATTGCGTCACTACCTCGGCCACCATTCGGCTGGTGGCATCGGGATGGCTTTTCATGGAAGAAACTCGCTTCGAAAATGCTGAACGCGACGGGCTCACGCCCTCTGTGTTGCCAGCGGCAAGGTTGCATGATGCCGCCCTGGCTGACAATAGAGGATGAAGGCTAAGTGCTATAGGTCTTTATCGGCATAAATACGAATTTCTGTAGGAAAACTGCGCGTAATTTGTGGGATTCCGCAAGCAAGCACCTACACAGCAGATGGCAGAGACGGCTGGGGAGGGTGCAGTGGCAGGTTGGCCGAATACAGGTAATCGCCATTCGGGTCACGGTACTCCACGCGAATGTACTCGGTGTGCACCGTCAGGTGGGCGAAGTTGTCCTGGCTGATCACCTTGCTTGTCCATTCGAGGTAATAGTCACCGGCCGCGGTTTTCGCCAGTGGCTGGTCAAGGATGAACGACGAGGCCTTGGCGTAGGGCAGCCAGAGGCTGTTGCAAAACGGCGAGGAGACGATGGTTTGCACCTCGAAGTCCGGGTCTGCTGTGTGGCGTAGGCGCGAGGAGAGCGAGCCGTGGACGTCGCCCGAGATGATCACCACATTCCTGATCTTGTGCAGGCGGATACTTTCGAGGATGCGCAGGCGCTGTTCGGGGAAGGCTTTCCAGGTGTCACCGTCATTGCTTTTGCTGTCGGGGAACAGCATGACGCCGGTGACCAGCAATTTGACCCGCGCCGGGCTGTTGATCAGCCACTTGAGCACCGCGTGCTCCTGATCGGCATCGAGGATGCGTCGATCGTCGGCCGACAGGTTGCGCCGGGTTCGGGTGTCCATGACAAACCATTCGATGTCCCCCTGAGCAAACTGGTACCAGTAATGTGGCGGCTGGTCAGCGGGTTGCTCGCCAGGCCCCCGTTCATGCGCCGGTCCATGGCTGGCTTGATAGATTTCGTACGCGGCCATCGCGTTGTGATACAGGCGGCTGTCGTTGCGGCTGGCGTTCGCGGGCCAGTTATCTTCTATTTCGTGGTCGTCGAGAATCATGTAAGTCGGCAATGAGGCCATCAACGCCTGGATATGGGGCTGAGAAAAGGCCGCGCGGTACTTGGCGAGAATATCCGGGTAATCGCGGTCCGGGACGACGGCGTTCATGTCGTCCACGTACACCTGATCACCGGTCATCACCAGGGCGCTGATCGGTGGCGAGGCGGTCTGCGCCAGCCGCTTGATCGCTGCGAAGATCCGGTCGCCCTTGGCGGGCAATGACGCGATACCCAGGGTCATGCGCAGGTAGCGACACGAGCCGACGATGTAGCTGCGGGGGGTACAGGGTTCACTGGACGCAGTGCGAAAGCGGTAGGTTTCCAGGGGCCATTGCAGTTGCAGCGGGTCAAGGGTTTCCAGCGCTGGTCGGGTATCGCGAGTGTTGAACCAGCCTGCCTGGTACTCATATTCGGTATCGCTGGCGAGGCCGTGCAGTGCGATCACCGCCGACATGTCGCGAGCGGCCGTCAGCTCGGCGAAGTGCCCTTGGGACCAGTCGGTATCGCCCGTGCGGCGATAACGCAGCCCGGCGAATGCCCTGGCGTTGGTCACTGGGGCGCCCCGCAGAAACAGGCGGGTGTCGTGAAAGGTGGTGTGGCCAACAATCGGGCCGACAGTAGGCTTGAGCATGTTCGAATCCATTCGAAGTGCGGCGAGGGAAGTCGCGGCCAGCACGGTATGTGCGTTTGGCGATTCATCGTAGGGCCGGGGGGCATTTAAATATTGGCGGGGAAGCGGACCGTGGATGTGGTCCAGGTCAACTGTTGGCGTGGTCTTGGGGGATAGGGCGGGTAGGAATTCTTACTAGCTTTGCCCCAGTGCCAGTCGCGATGGGCACTGTTTTGCAGGCAAAAAAAGCCCCGCCAATTGGCGGGGTTGAGGTACGAGCGTGGCGCTCGGAAAACGTGGAGCGCGCGGGGCCCTTCGTGGAGGAAGGGCCCTGCGTCTTACAGCAGGATGGTGCGGATGTCGCCCAGCAGGTCGCTCAGACGCTTGGTGAAACGGGCCGCAGCGGCGCCGTTGATCACACGGTGGTCGTAGGACAGCGACAGTGGCAGCATCAGTTTCGGCTGGAAGGCTTTGCCGTCCCAGACGGGCTGGATGGTTGCCTTGGACACGCCGAGGATCGCCACTTCCGGTGCGTTGACGATCGGCGTAAAGCCGGTGCCGCCAATGTGGCCGAGACTGGAGATAGTGAAGCAGGCGCCTTGCATGTCGTCGGCCGTGAGCTTCTTGTCGCGGGCTTTGGCAGCCAGCGCAGCGGCTTCGCCAGCCAGTTGCAGCAAGCTCTTCTGATCAACGTTCTTGATCACAGGAACCAGCAGGCCGTCTGGGGTATCAACCGCAAAACCGATGTTCACGTATTTCTTGCGGATGATCGCTTTGCCGCTTGGCGCCAGGGAGCTGTTGAAGTCCGGCAGCTCCTTGAGCAGGTGCGCGCAGGACTTGAGCAGCAGTGGCAGGATGGTCAGCTTGACGCCAGCCTTCTCGGCCACAGCTTTCTGGGCGATGCGGAACGCTTCCAGCTCGGTGATATCCGCCGAGTCGAATTGGGTCACGTGCGGAATGTTCAGCCAGCTGCGATGCAGGCTCGACGCGCCGATTTGCATCAGGCGGGTCATCGGCACTTCTTCGGTTTCACCGAAGCGGCTGAAGTCCACGACCGGAATCGGTGGGATGCCAGCGCCGCCAGTAGCACCGGCGGCCGGGGCTTCCTTGGCCTTCTGCATCATGGCCTTGACGTAAACCTGCACGTCTTCCTTGAGCACACGACCGTGCGGGCCGCTAGGGCTCACCGCATTCAGCTCGACGCCGAATTCACGGGCTAGTTGGCGTACCGCCGGACCTGCGTGAACCTTGGCACCGCTTGGCGCTGGCGCAGCCGTCGGGGCCGGTGCGGCCGCAGCTTTTGCAGCAGGCGCAGGGGCGGCAGCGGCAGGTGCCGCTTCAGCCTTGGCCGCTGGAGCTGCCGCCGGAGCAGGTGCAGGGGCTGCAGCTGCTGCGCCCTGGACTTTGAGCTTGAGGATAAAGTCGCCAGTGCCGACTTCGTCTTCGAGCTTGACCGCGATGCTTTCCACGACGCCGGCAGCCGGCGAAGGGATTTCCATGCTGGCCTTGTCGGATTCCAGGGTGATCAGCGACTGATCAGCCTCGACGGTGTCGCCGACCTTGACCAGCAGTTCGATGATCTTGGCCTTGCCCGACGAGCCGATGTCCGGGACATGAATGTCCTGCACAGTGGCGGCGGCAGGGGCAGCCGCCGGGGCCGCAGGGGCCTGGGCAGCAGCGGCAGGCTTTTCAGCAGCAGGGGCAGGAGCCGCAGCAGGAGCGGCTGGCGCAGGGGCCGCGTCAGCGGCACCTTCGATTTCCAGCTCCAGCAGTTCGTCGCCTTCTTTCAGGCGGTCGCCCAGCTTCACTTTCAGGCTCTTGACCACGCCGGCCTTGGGAGCAGGGATTTCCATGCTCGCCTTGTCCGATTCCAGGGTCAGGATGCTCTGGTCGGCTTCGACTTTGTCGCCGACCTTCACAAACAGTTCAATTACTTCACCTTCACCGCTGCCGATGTCAGGTACGCGAATGAGTTCGCTCACGGAAAATCTCCTCAGCAGTCCAGTGGGTTGCGTTTTTCCGGGTTGATACCGAACTTGGCGATGGCTTCAGCCACAACCTTAGGTTCGATGTCACCACGGTCAGCCAGTGCTTCCAGGGCTGCCAACACCACGAAATGACGGTCAACTTCGAAGAAATGACGCAGTTTCTTGCGGCTGTCGCTGCGACCGAAACCGTCGGTGCCCAGGACTTTGAATTCCTTGGACGGTACCCACTGACGGATCTGTTCGGCGAACAGTTTCATGTAGTCGGTAGAGGCAATCACCGGACCTTTACGGCCGTTCAGGCACTCTTCGACGTAGCTCAGCTTAGGCTTCTGGCCTGGGTGCAGACGGTTGCTGCGCTCCACGGCCAGGCCATCGCGACGCAGTTCGTTGAAGCTGGTAACGCTCCAGACGTCAGCGCCGACGTTGAACTCTTCACGCAGAATCTTCGCCGCTTCACGGACTTCACGCAGGATGGTGCCGGAGCCCATCAGCTGTACGTGGTGTGCCGCTTCGCGGTTGTCTTCTTCGAGCAGGTACATGCCCTTGATGATGCCTTCTTCCACACCGGCCGGCATGGCTGGCTGCTGGTAGGACTCGTTCATCACGGTGATGTAGTAGAAAACGTCCTGCTGCTCTTCGGTCATCTTCTTCATGCCGTCCTGGATGATCACCGCCAGCTCGTAGCCGTAGGTTGGATCAAAGGTGCGGCAGTTCGGGATGGTGGCAGCCAGGATGTGGCTGTGACCGTCTTCGTGTTGCAGGCCTTCGCCGTTCAGCGTGGTCCGGCCAGCGGTACCGCCGATCAGGAAGCCACGGGTACGGCTGTCGCCGGCCGCCCAGGCCAGGTCGCCGATGCGCTGGAAGCCGAACATCGAGTAGAAGATGTAGAACGGCAGCATGGGCTGGTTGTGGTTGGAGTACGAAGTACCGGCCGCGATGAAGGAGCTCATGGCACCTGCTTCGTTGATCCCTTCTTCGAGGATCTGGCCCTTCTTGTCTTCCTTGTAGAACATCACCTGGTCTTTATCGACTGGCTCGTAGAGCTGGCCGACGGAGGAGTAGATGCCCAACTGACGGAACATGCCTTCCATACCGAAGGTACGGGCTTCGTCCGGGATGATCGGGACGATGCGCGAACCGATTTCCTTGTCCTTGACCAGTTGCGCGAGGATCCGCACGAACGCCATGGTGGTGGAAATTTCACGGTCGCCCGAGCCGTCCAGGATCGCCTTGAGGGTGTCCAGTGGCGGCGTCGGGATGTTGAAGCTCTGTGCGCGACGCTGTGGTACGAAACCGCCCAATGCGGTGCGGCGCTCGCTCAGGTAGCGGGCTTCGGCGCTGTTGGGTTCCGGCTTGAAGAACGGCAGGTTCTCCAGCTCTTCGTCCTTGACCGGGATGTCGAAGCGGTCACGGAACAACTTCAGGCTGTCGACGTCGACTTTCTTGGTGTTGTGCGCAGTGTTTTTCGCTTCGCCGGCACCGGTGCCATAACCCTTGATGGTCTTGGCCAGGATAACGGTCGGTTGTTCTTTGTGGTTGACCGCTTCGTGGTACGCCGCGTAGACCTTGTACGGGTCGTGGCCGCCACGGTTGAGCTTCCAGATCTCGTCGTCGGACAGATCGGCAACCATCGCCTTGAGTTCTGGCGTGTTGAAGAAGTGCTCACGGACGAACGCGCCGTCCTTGGCCTTGTAGTTCTGGTACTCGCCGTCGATGACTTCGTCCATGCGGCGTTGCAGGATGCCGTCGACGTCCTTGGCCAGCAGTGGGTCCCAGAAACGGCCCCAGATGACTTTGGTCACGTTCCACTGAGCACCACGGAACACGCCTTCGAGTTCCTGGATGATCTTGCCGTTGCCGCGAACCGGGCCGTCGAGGCGCTGCAGGTTGCAGTTGATGACGAAGATCAGGTTGTCCAGCTTCTCGCGGCCAGCCAGGGAGATTGCGCCCAGGGATTCCGGCTCGTCGCACTCGCCGTCGCCCAGGAAGCACCAGACTTTCTGCTTGCCTTCGGGGATGAAGCCACGGGCTTCCAGGTACTTCATGAAACGTGCCTGGTAGATCGCCTGGATCGGACCCAGACCCATGGAAACGGTCGGGAACTGCCAGAAGTCAGGCATCAGCCAAGGGTGCGGATAGGACGACAGGCCCTGACCGTCGACTTCCTGGCGGAAGTTGTTCATTTGTTCTTCGGTGATGCGGCCTTCCATGAACGCACGGGCGTAGACGCCTGGCGAGGTGTGACCCTGGAAGTAGATCAGGTCGCCGCCGTGTTCGTCGGTCGGGGCCTGGAAGAAATAGTTGAAGCCGATGTCGTACAGGGTTGCGCTGGAGGCGAAGCTGGAGATGTGACCGCCCAGGTCAGAATCTTTCAGGTTCGTACGCATCACCATGGCCATCGCGTTCCAGCGTACCAGCGAGCGAATGCGGCGTTCCATGAACAGGTCGCCAGGCATGCGTGCTTCGTGGGTAACGGGGATCGTGTTGCGGTACGGCGTGGTGATGGCGTAAGGCAGTTGCGAACCGCTACGGGTTGCGAGTTCGCCCATACGGGTCATCAGATAGTGAGCACGGTCTTCGCCTTCTTTGTCGAGAACCGATTCCAGGGCGTCCAGCCATTCCTGGGTTTCGACGGGATCGAGGTCTTGCATGGCTTGCTCCAGGGCGGAAAGGCTACCAGAATCGGTTGCCTGAGTTAGCGACTGGCCTTGTGGGCAGACGTTATAAATTCTTGGAATGCCGGAGGTTGATTCGGCGGCGTGTAGTTTTACTACAAATCATCGGGCATTTCAGCCTTTCGAATGTATATACGAGTAGTAAAACTACAGAAGAACGGCTTGTGGCCTCCTGCTGTGTTGTGAGAATAATCGTTACTCTTGGTCTTTAGCCAACCAGAATAGGGTCAAGCGTGATGCTGGCTACCAAAAAAAATGAAATTTCAGCTATTTCTAACTTTTGTTCGACAGTCGTTTGCGTAGTGCAATTGCTGGGTTCACTACAGACCGCCCTTTCTACGCCGATCAAGGATAGACCATGAGCCTGCCTTCGCTTGCCCAACTGCCCGCCATTCTCCAGCCGTTTGTCAGCCGTGCCGAGCAATCGTTGCGCGCGGCCGTGGCGGCCCTTGACGATGATCATGGCCTGTCCATCTGGACGCCTGAACGCTGGGCGCAATGGGCCCGCGTGACGGGCGCCAGCGACTTTGTCACTGAGCAATGTGTGCGTGACCCCCTGATGTTGCTGGCGTTGGTGCAGTCCGGCGAGCTGGACCGGCCCTTCGCTGCGGGCGAGCTCTGTGCGCAGATCGCCACGGCCGCGCAGGGTGCGACCACCGATGACGAACTGGCCCGGGCGCTGCGCCGCCAGCGTAACCGTCACCAGGTGCGCATCATCTGGCGCGACCTGACCCGCCAGGCCGACCTGATCCAGACCTGCCGCGATCTCTCGGACATGGCCGATGCCAGCATCGACCAAGCCTATCAGTGGCTGTACCTGCGTCACTGCCAGCAGTTCGGCACGCCTACCGGACGGCGCAGCGGTGAGCCGCAGCAGATGGTCATCCTGGGCATGGGCAAGCTCGGCGCGGTGGAACTCAACCTGTCCTCGGACATTGACCTGATCTTCGCCTACCCCGAAGGCGGTGAGACCGTCGGCGTCAAGCGTGCGCTGGATAACCAGGAGTTCTTCATTCGTCTGGGCCAGCGGCTGATCAAGGCGCTGGACCCCATGACGGTCGACGGCTTTGTATTCCGCGTCGACATGCGCCTGCGTCCGTACGGCTCGTCCGGCGCGCTGGTGCTCAGCTTCAATGCCCTGGAGCAGTACTATCAGGACCAGGGCCGTGACTGGGAACGCTATGCCATGATCAAGGCGCGGGTGGTGGCCGGCGACCAGGTCGCAGGGGCGCAATTGCTCGACCTGCTGCGCCCGTTCGTCTACCGGCGCTACCTGGATTTCTCGGCGATCGAAGCGCTGCGCACCATGAAGCAGTTGATCCAGCAGGAAGTGCGGCGCAAGGGCATGGCCGACAACATCAAGTTGGGTTCCGGTGGTATCCGCGAAGTGGAGTTCATCGCCCAGGCCTTCCAGCTGATTCACGGCGGTCGCGACCTGAGCCTGCAACAGCGTCCTTTATTAAAGGTGCTGAGTACGCTGGAAGGGCAGGGTTACCTGCCGCCGGCGGTCGTTGGCGAATTGCGCGAGGGGTATGAGTTTCTGCGTTACACCGAGCATGCGATCCAGGCGATTGCCGACCGACAGACACAAATGCTCCCGGACAACGAACAGGATCAGGCGCGCATCGCCTTTATGCTGGGTTTTGCCGACTGGCCGGCCTTCCATGCGCAGTTGATGTATTGGCGGGGCCGGGTCGACTGGCATTTCCGTCAAGTGATCGCCGACCCTGACGAAGAGGAGGGGGCAGAAAGCGAAGTGGTGGTCGGTGGCGAATGGTTGCCGCTGTGGGAAGAAGCCCAGGACGAAGAAGCCGCGTGCCGTCAGTTGCACGAAGGCGGGTTTGCCGATGCGCCGAAAGCCCTGAAGGCCCTGGCCGGTCTGCGTGGCAGTCCGCAGTTGCGGGCAATGCAGCGTCTGGGGCGCGAGCGCCTGGACGCCTTTATCCCGCGCTTGCTGGCCCAGGCCGTCGAGCACGCCAACCCGGACCTGGTGTTGGAGCGGGTGCTGCCGTTGGTCGAGGCCGTGGCGCGGCGCTCGGCGTACCTGGTGCTGCTCACGGAAAACCCGGGTGCGCTGCGTCGCCTGTTGACCCTGTGCGCAGCCAGCCCGTGGATTGCCGAACAGATCACCCGCTTCCCGCTGTTGCTCGATGAGTTGCTCAACGAAGGGCGCCTGTTCAAGCCGCCCCTGGCACCGGAACTGGCGGCGGAATTGCGCGAGCGCCTGACACGCATTCCCGAGGATGACCTGGAGCAGCAGATGGAGGCCCTGCGGCACTTCAAGCTGGCGCACCGCCTGCGGGTCGCGGCCTCGGAAATCGCCGGCAGCCTGCCCTTGATGAAGGTCAGCGACTACCTGACCTGGCTGGCCGAGGCGATCCTGGAGCAAGTCCTGGCCCTGGCCTGGCGCCAGACCGCCGCCAAGTATGGTTCGCCACAGCGTCCCGACGGCACCTTGTGTGACCCAGGCTTTGTGATTGTGGGCTACGGCAAGGTCGGTGGGCTGGAGCTCGGCCATGGCTCCGACCTGGACCTGGTGTTCATCCACGACGGTGACCCGCAGGCGGAAACCGACGGGCCCAAGCCGATCGATGGCGCGCAGTTCTTCACCCGCCTGGGCCAGCGCATTATTCATTTGCTGACCACCCAGACCAACTCCGGCCAGCTCTACGAAGTCGATATGCGCCTGCGGCCGTCCGGTGCCTCGGGGCTGCTGGTCAGTTCGCTGGGGGCGTTTGAGCGCTATCAAGAGAACGAAGCGTGGACCTGGGAACATCAGGCGCTGGTGCGCGCCCGTGTGCTGGTGGGCAGCCAGGATGTCGGCCAGGCGTTCGAGAAAGTCCGCGCCAAGGTGTTGGGTCGAGCCCGCGATTTGCCCAAGTTGCGCCAGGAAGTCAGCGAGATGCGCGCCAAGATGCGCGATAACCTGGGAACCAGGATTACCGGTGCCGGGACAGCGGCCAATGCCTTCGAAGCCACGGTGCCGTTCGACCTCAAGCAGGACGCCGGTGGTATCGTCGATATTGAATTTATGGTGCAATACGCGGCTTTGGCGTGGTCCCAGACGCATCCGCCGTTGCTGCGCTGGACGGACAACATCCGCATTCTGGAAGAGCTGGAGCACGAAGGCTTGATGCCCGCGGCCGATGCCAGCCTGATGCGTGAGGTCTACAAGGCCTACCGCGCCGCCGCTCACCGCCAGGCCTTGCAGAACGAGGCCGGGGTGGTGGCAGGCAACCAGTTTGTCGATGAGCGCCAGCAGGTGTTGCGAATCTGGCGCGAGTTGGGGCTAAGCTGACACGGGAATTTGCAGCACCTGACACCCCCTGTGGGAGCGGGCTCGCTCGCTCCCACAGTAATTACCGAAGTGGGGGAGGCATGTGCCTCCCCTATTCGTTTGTGGATAACTATGAAAATTCTGATCGTTGGGCCCAGTTGGGTCGGTGACATGGTGATGGCGCAGACACTGTTCATGTGTCTGCAGCAGCGTCATCCACAGTGCGAAATCGACGTGCTGGCCCCGGAGTGGAGCCGGCCGATCCTTGAGCGCATGCCCCAAGTGCGCCGGGCCTTGAGCTTTCCGCTCGGCCACGGTGCGCTGGAACTGGCAACGCGGCGGCGGATCGGCAAGTCCCTGGCCGGCCAGTACGACCAGGCGATTCTGCTGCCCAACTCGTTGAAGTCGGCGCTGGTGCCGTTTTTTGCTGGCATCGCGAAGCGCACGGGCTGGCGTGGCGAGTTTCGTTACGGCCTGCTCAACGATGTGCGCACGCTGGATAAAGAGCGCTACCCGCTGATGATCGAGCGTTTCATGGCCTTGGCCTATGAACCCGCTGCCGAACTGCCGACCCCTTACCCACGGCCCAGCCTGCAAATCGATCCTGTGACCCGCGAGGCGGCATTGGCCAAGTTCGGCCTGACCCTCGATCGCCCGGTGCTGGCGTTGTGTCCGGGGGCCGAGTTCGGCGAGGCCAAGCGCTGGCCTTCCGAGCATTACGCCAAGGTCGCCGAGGCGAAGATTCGCGAGGGCTGGCAGGTCTGGCTGTTTGGTTCGAAGAATGATCACGCGGTCGGCGAAGAAATCCGCTCCCGGTTGATTCCCGGGCTGCGTGAAGAGGCAATGAACCTCAGTGGCGGCACGTCGCTGGCCGAGGCCATCGATTTGCTGTCGTGCGCCGACTCGGTGGTGTCCAACGACTCCGGGCTGATGCACGTGGCCGCGGCGCTGAACCGTCCGCTGGTGGCAGTCTACGGTTCGACCTCGCCGGGCTTTACGCCGCCGCTGGCCGAGCACGTCGAAATCGTGCGCCTGGGCATCGAATGCAGCCCGTGTTTTGATCGCACCTGCCGCTTCGGTCATTACAACTGCTTGCGCCAGTTGATGCCGCAAGCGGTGAACGACGCCTTGCAGCGGTTGCAGGGCTCTGTGGTCGAGGTTCGTTAAGTTGCGGGTACTGTTGATCAAGACCTCGTCGCTGGGCGATGTGATTCATGCGCTGCCCGCGCTGACCGACGCTGCACGGGCGATCCCCGGCATCCAGTTCGACTGGGTAGTGGAAGAAGGCTTCGCCGAAATCCCCACCTGGCATCCGGCGGTGGGCAAGGTGATTCCCGTGGCGATCCGGCGCTGGCGCAAGAACCTCTGGCAGACCATCAAGAGCGGCGAGTTCAAACGCTTCAAGCAAAACCTGCAGGCGACCAAGTACGACTTGGTGATCGATGCCCAGGGCCTGCTCAAAAGCGCCTTGCTGACGCGTTACGTGCGGGCCCCGGTGGCTGGCCTGGACAAACATTCGGCGCGTGAGCCGCTGGCGGCGCGCTTCTATTCGCGGCGCCTGGCGGTGGCCCGTGGGCAACATGCGGTGGAGCGCTTGCGCCAGTTGTTCGCCGTGGCCCTGGGTTACGACTTGCCCAAGGGCCTGGGCGATTACGGCCTGAACGTCGAGCGCCTGGTGGAGTTGCCGCGCAAGAATCCGTATGTGCTGTTCCTGCACGGCACCACCTGGGACACCAAGCACTGGCCGGAAGCCTATTGGCGCGAACTGGCCGAGCGCATGGGACACCTGGGCATGGCGGTGAAGTTGCCGTGGGGCAGTCCGGCCGAGAAAGCCCGTGCCGAGCGTATCGCCCAGGGCCTGCGCAACGCCGAGGTGCTGCCCAGGTTGAACCTGGCGGGTGTCGCCAAGGTGTTGGCTGGCGCGCAAGCCTGCGTGGCGGTGGATACCGGCCTCGGGCACCTGGCCGCCGCGCTGGACGTGCCGACGGTGTCGCTGTTCGGCCCGACCAACCCGGGCCTGACGGGCGCCTATGGCCGTAGCCAGGTGCACATGGCGAGTGATTTTTCCTGTGCGCCGTGCCTGCAAAAGAAATGTACCTACCAACCGACGGCTGAAGACCAGCGTCGGTTTGATCTCAAGCGCGAGTGGCCACTGTGCTTCACTCGCCTGAACCCCGAGCGTGTCGCGAGCCGACTGAGCACGTTGTTAATGGCTGAGGAGCTGCGCTGATGCAATTGGCTTTTGTACTGTACAAATATTTCCCGTTTGGCGGCCTGCAGCGTGATTTCATGCGCATTGCCCTGGAATGCCAGCAGCGTGGACACCAGATCCGCGTTTACACGCTGATTTGGGAGGGCGACGTGCCGCCGGGCTTTGAAGTGCTGGTGGCGCCGGTGAAAGCGATCTTCAATCATCGGCGCAACGAAAAGCTCAGCGCCTGGATGGCCGAGGACCTGGCCAAGCGCCCGGTGGATCGCCTGATCGGTTTCAACAAGATGCCTGGCCTGGACGTCTATTACGCCGCCGACGGTTGCTTCGAGGACAAGGCGCAGAACCTGCGCAATTCGCTGTACCGGCGCTGGGGCCGCTACCGGCACTTCGCCGAGTATGAGCGCGCGGTGTTCGCCAAGGACGCGAAAACCGAAGTGCTGATGATCTCCGAAGTCCAGCAGCCGCTGTTCATCAAGCATTACGACACGCCGCTGGAGCGCTTCCACCTGCTGCCACCGGGCATTGCCCAAGACCGACGCGCGCCGCCGAACGCTGCTGAAATTCGCGCGGAATTTCGCCGCGAGTTCTCCCTGGGCGACGACGAGTTGCTGGTGGTGCAGATCGGCTCGGGGTTCAAGACCAAGGGCGTCGACCGCAGTCTCAAGGCCCTTGCCGCACTGCCGGCCGAATTGCGTAAACGCACGCGGCTGTTTGTAATTGGCCAGGATGACCCCAAAGTATTCCAATTGCAGAGTGCCACGCTGGGCTTGGGTGATAGCGTGCAGTTCCTCAAGGGGCGCAGTGATATCCCGCGGTTCCTGCTCGGTGCCGACCTGTTGATCCACCCGGCGTACAACGAAAACACCGGTACGGTGCTGCTCGAAGCGCTGGTGGCCGGGTTGCCGGTGCTGGTCAGCGCGGTGTGCGGTTATGCCCATTACATCGCCGAGGCCGACTGTGGCCTGGTACTGGACGAACCCTTCGAGCAGGCGCAACTCACGCAGTACCTGACGACCATGTTGAGCGATGATGCCGCGCGTGCGGCCTGGAGCCGTAACGGCCTGGCCTTCGCTGACACGGCCGACCTTTACAGCATGCCGCAGCACGCGGCGGATGTGATTCTGGCGGAGCGACACTGATGAAGTTGATTCTGGCCGAACCGTTCAAGAGCCTGTGGGCCGGACGCGATGCGTTCAGCGCCGTCGAAGGCCTGGAGGGCGAGGTTTACCGTGAGCTCGAAGCGCGCCGCACCCTGCGCACCGAAGTCGCCGGCAACGGCTACTTCGTGAAGATTCACCGGGGTATCGGCTGGGGCGAGATCTTCAAGAACCTGCTCACGGCCAAGCTGCCGGTGCTTGGCGCGGGCCAGGAATGGCGGGCGATCCAGCGCTTGCACGAGGCCGCAGTGCCGACCATGACCGCCGTGGCCTATGGCGAGAAAGGCAGCAACCCCGCTGACCAGCACTCGTTCATCGTCACCGAAGAGCTGGCGCCGACCGTCAGTCTCGAAGACTTCAGCATCGACTGGGCCCGGCAAGCGCCGGACCTCAGGCTCAAGCGCGCACTGATCGCCGAAGTGGCGCGCATGACCGGGATGATGCACCGCGCCGGCGTCAATCACCGTGACTGCTACATCTGCCATTTCCTGCTGCACACCGACAAGCCGGTCACGGCCGAGAACTTCAAGCTCTCGATCATCGACCTGCACCGGGCCCAGACCCGCCCGGCGATCACTCGGCGCTGGCGCAACAAAGACTTGGCTGCGTTGTATTTCTCGGCACTGGACATTGGCCTGACTCGCCGCGACAAGTTGCGTTTCCTCAAGGGCTATTTCCTGCTGCCGCTGCGCCAGATCCTGCGCGAAGAAGCCTCGCTGCTGGCCTGGCTCGAGGGCAAGGCGAACAAACTGTACGAGCGCAAACAGCGCTATGGGGATGCGCTCTGATGACTGATTTTCTGGCCGCCGAGGACCGCGAGCGGTTCGAACGCCACGGGCTTGCCACGTTCGACGCGCTGTGGGCGCGGGAGCTGGAAGCAGTGGACGAGCCCAACACCTCGGGTGGGGGCTGGAGCAGCGTGTTCCGCCTGGATCTGGACGGCCAGGGGTATTACCTCAAGCGCCAGAGCAACTACCTGACCCGCACGCTGCACCGGCCATTCGGCGAACCGAGCTTTGCTCGCGAATTCCGCAACATCAGCCGTTACCGGCAGATGGACATTCCAGCGCTGGAGGCCGTGTTCTTTGGCGAGCGCAAAGTCGCCGGCGAAGTGCGCGCGATCCTGCTGACGCGGGCGCTGGACGGCTGGAACGACCTGGATGCCCTGCTGCAGCAATGGCCACAGCTCAGTGCCGTGCAGCAGGCGGCGATCCTGCGCGCCTGCGGCTTGCTGGCGCGCCGGCTGCACGGTGCGCGCCAGGTGCACGGCTGTTTTTATCCCAAGCACATCTTTTTGCAGGCCGAGGGCGAAGGCTACCGGGCGCAATTGATCGACCTGGAGAAAACCCGCCCGCTGCTGTTTGGCCAGCGTGACCGGGTCAAGGATCTGGAGCCGTTGTTGCGCCGAGCACCGATCTGGAGCACCGAGAATGTGCGCAGCTTGCTGGCGGCTTACCTGGATCAACCGGCCGACAGCACGCTGGTGGATGCCTGGCTGCAGCGCTTGTCCGCTCGACGCAGCCATAAGGGAGTGCGTTGATGCGTTTGTCTGAACTAAAAAACGCCGGACGCACGCCACAACTGCCGTTGAGCCTGGAATTGGCCGATGCCGCGGGCCCGGCGCAGTTGCAACTGCTCAGCCTGCTGCGGGTGCTGCCCGGCCAGCGCTATGTCGGTGCCGGGGTCTGGCGCGGGCGGCCGGTGTTGGCCAAGTTGCTGGTGGGCCGCAAGGCGGCGCGGCATTTTCAGCGTGAGCTGGACGGTGTACGCCTGCTCGCGGCCCAAGGCCTGACGACCCCATTGTTGCTGGCCGACGGCCTGAAAGAAGGCGAGGGCGGCTGGCTGCTGTTCGAACTGCTCGAAGGCGCCCACAGCCTGGGCGACGCCTGGCAACAGGTCGAAGCCCTGCCAGTCCTGGCAGACGAGCAAACCGAAGTGCTGGCCGAGGCGCTGGCCGCCATCGGCCAGATGCACAGCAAAGGCCTGTGGCAGTCGGACCTGCACCTGGACAACCTGCTGCGCCACGGTGGCCGGCTGTATTTGATCGACGGCGCCGGGATCCATGCCGAAACCGCGGGGCAACCGTTGTCGCGGCAAAAGGTCCTGGAAAACCTCGGGGTGTTTTTTGCCCAGTTGCCCAAGTCGCTGGAGCCGTTCACCGAAGAGTTGCTGGTGCATTACCTGCTGAGCAATGGCGAGCACGCGTTACCGCTTGAAGCCTTGCAAAAGCAGGTGCGCAAGATTCGTAGCTGGCGCTTGAAGGATTACCTGGTCAAGGTCGGGCGCGAGTGCTCGCTGTTCGCCGTGCAGCGCGGGGCCTTTGGCTTGCGCGCGATTCGTCGCGACGAAGAGGCCGCCATGCTGCCGGTGCTGGAGCAGGCTGATGCCTTGCTCGACCAGGGTCACCTGTACAAGACCGGCGGCGCGGCGAGCGTGGGCAAGGTCGAGGTGGGTGGTCGGACGCTGGTGGTCAAGCGCTACAACATCAAGGGGTTTGCCCACTGGCTCAAACGCTTCTGGCGTCCGAGCCGTGCCTGGCATTCCTGGCGCGAGGGCAATCGCCTGGCGTTCCTCGGCATTGCCACGCCCAAGCCGTTGGCGTTGCTGGAAAAGCGTTTTTTCTGGTTGCGCAGCCGGGCCTACCTGATCACCGAGTACCTGCCGGGGCCGGACATCATTGAGCGTTTTGCGCCCTATGTGGAAAGTGGCGAGGCGCCTGAGGCTGAGCTGGTGGCGCTGGATCAGTTGTTCGCCGAGTTGATTGCCGAGCGCATCAGTCATGGGGATTTCAAGGGGCATAACCTGTTCTGGGACAAGGATCGCTGGTCGTTGATTGACCTGGATTCGATGTGCCAGCACGCCTCGCTCAGTAGCTTTGCGCCGGCTTATGCGCGGGATCGGGCGCGGTTTATGCGCAATTGGGGTGAGGGGTCGGCGCTTTATCGGGTGATTGATCAGCGGTTGCCCAGGCAGGTGGAGTGACTCTTTTTGGGGGCATATCCGTTGCTGCGGTGATGGCGGCTTAGGGTACCGCCCTGACGTACGGCCCCTCGCTACGGCATCCATCCGGGGGCATCGCCTGCCGATGGGGCGGGAGGATCAAAAGCTGCAGGCGAGCTAACGCTCGGCCTGTCGAGTGGTAAGGGCGGGCGAAGCGGCCTACCGGCCGGCCTGCTTTTTCCTGGTGTACGAATTTCCCCTGTGGGAGCGGGCGCCCGCGATGGCGATCTGCGCTACACCACAGATCCCGGCAATACCCCAACCCCCGTAGCCGCTGCCGAGCCCGCGAGGCTGCGTTCGAGGACGCAGTCCTCGCCGCCCGTCATCTTTACGCTATAATCTCGCCCTTTAGCTGTTTCTCGCCTTGGTGCGGGGACACATTATTTCCAGGCGCGTGTCGCCTGCATGCAGACTAAAGAGGCTAGACCCCTGTGGCATTGACGATTCTTGGCCTGTCCGGCGCCCTTAGCCATGATCCTTCCGCAGCGCTGTACATCGACGGCAAGCTGGTCGCGGCTGCTGAAGAAGAGCGCTTCGTACGCGATAAACATGCAAAGAACCGCATGCCTTACGAGTCGGCGAAGTTCTGCCTGGAGCAGGCGGGCATCAAGCCGTCCGACGTTGACGTGGTCGCGATCCCGTTCGCTCCGATCAGTATCTTCGGCAAAGCCCGCTGGCAGTACGCCAAGCGTTACTGGTATGCCCCGGACCGCGCGCTCGACGCGATCCTGATGGGTAACCGTCGCTACAAGCGCTACCGCAACAAGATTGTCTGGTGCCTTGAGCAACTGGGCTTCGATCCGAAGAAAATCAAGATCGAGCCGGTCGAGCATCACCTGGCCCACGCCTCCAGCGCTTACCATTGCTCCGGTTTCAAAGAGAAAACCGCGATCCTGGGGATCGACGGCAAGGGCGAGTACGCCACGACCTTCTTCGGCTACGGCGAAAACGGCAAGATCCACAAGATCAAGGAATTCTTCGATCCGGACTCCCTCGGCGGCCTGTACGGTGCGATTACCGAGTTCCTCGGTTTCGACATGCTCGACGGTGAGTTCAAGGTCATGGGCATGGCGCCGTATGGCGATGCCAGCAAATACGATTTCTCGCGCCTGGCTTCGTTCGAAAATGGCGAGTTGGTGATCAACACCGACTACGCCAACGTCATCGGCCTGCGCCGCTACAAAGAGAAGGGCAAGGGTTACTACTTCTCGCCGAAGCTGATCGAGTGGCTGGGTCCAAAGCGTGAAGGCGATATCGCCGACGAGCCTTACATTCACTACGCCGCCAGCATTCAAGCGCTGTTCGAAAAGATTGCGCTGCAGATGATCGACCACTACCTGGGCGACGTGCTCAAGGAAACCGGCAAGCTGGCCTACGCCGGCGGCTGTGCGTTGAACGTCAAGCTCAACCAGAAAATCATCGCCCGCGATGACGTCAAGGAACTGTTCGTCCAGCCGGCCTCCGGTGATGCCGGGACTGCGGTGGGGGCTGCGGCCTACGTGTCCAACGCTCGTGGTGTGCCGGTGGAGAAGATGGAACACGTCTACCTCGGCCCGTCGTACAGCAACGAAGACGTGATCGCCGCCTGCGCCCGTCACCCGAGCAAGCCGACCTGGCGCAAGCTTGAGAACATGCCGGAGAACATCGCCAAGATCATGGTCGATGGCAACCCGGTGGCCTGGTTCCAGGGGCGCATGGAGTTTGGTCCGCGTGCCCTTGGTGGTCGTTCGATCATCGGCTGCCCGAGCGCCGTTGGCGTGGCTGACCGGATCAACCACCAGATCAAGTTCCGCGAGCGCTGGAGGCCTTTCTGCCCGTCGATGCTCGACACCGTGGCGCCACAGATGATCAAGATCGATCACCCGGCCCCCTTCATGACCTTCACCTTCGAAGTGGCTGAAGAGTGGAAGACCCGCGTGCCGGAAGTCGTCCATGAAGACGGCACCTCCCGTGCCCAGGTGCTCAAGCGCGAGTACAACCCGCGCTACTACGACATGATGAAAGCCCTGGAAGTGCTGACCGGCAACGGTGTGTCGCTGAACACCTCGCTCAACCGTCGTGGCGAACCGATGATCTGCTCGCCGACCGACGCGCTGAACATGTTCTTCGGTTCCGATCTACAGTATTTGATCATGGAAGACATTCTCGTGGTCAAAGACGGCGCGGACGCTTATGACACGCTCGGCTGAGCGCCATGTCCTGCAGTTCTGTCACGGCTATGACGGGCCGTTCCTGGACTGCGCCCGACAGTACGCCAGCCTGTTTGCGGGCTCCGGTTATCGCGTGACCACGGTGTTCCTCACCGGGGTGGCCGATGCCGAAGTGGCAGCCGGCTGCGCGTCTGACGAAGTGCTGTTCATGGAATACAGCTCCAAGGCCATTCGTGGCCTGAAGCTGGGGGCGATTGCCGATCTGCGCAAGATCGCCCAGTCGCGCCAGTTCAGTTTCTGTATTGCCCACCGGTTCAAGCCGATCTACATCGCCTTGCTCGCCACGGCGCTGCCGGTGATCGGTGTGCACCACGCCTTTGGCGACTACCAACGGCGCACGCGCAAGCTGTTTGCGCAGATTTTCCGCAAGCGTCTGAGCCTGCTCGGGGTCTCTGACGCGGTGCGCGACGACATGCGTCGCTGCCTGCCGATATGGCCGGCGACACGTATCCAGACGCTCTACAACCGCATCGATGTCGACGCCTTGCAGGCCAGCCAGCTGTCCTTCGCCCAGGCGCGGGACGAGTTGGGCCTGTCGCCGGATGCCTGGGTGGTCGGCAACGTTGGCCGCCTGCACCCGGACAAGGACCAGGCCACGCTGCTCCATGGCTTTGCCCAGGCCTTGCCGGGGTTGCCGGTCGACAGCCAACTGGCGATTCTCGGCACCGGTCGCCTGGAGCAGGACCTCAAGGAGCTGGCCCGCGAACTGGGGATCGGCGATCGGGTGTTGTTCCTCGGCCAGGTGCCCGAGGCGCGTCGCTACTTCCGTGCCTTTGATGTGTTTGCCTTGAGCTCCGACCATGAACCTTTCGGCATGGTGCTACTCGAAGCCATGGCGGCCGGTGTGCCGTTGCTGGCCACGGCGTGTGGCGGGGCCAAGGAAGTGGTCGAAGGCGTCGGTATCCTGTTTCCCCTGGGGGACGCCGAACACCTGGCGCAAGGGCTGCAACACCTGGCCCGGATGGACCAGCGTGAGCGCCAGTTGTGTGCCGAGCTGATGCTCGAGCGCCTGCGCCAGCAATTTTCCGATCGCGCGGTACGCGAGGCGTTCTGGCGTCTGCCGCCTGTCATTGAACTGACGACGAGGGCTTGATGCTCAACCGATTCCAAGGCTGGCGCGAACGCGGCTGGTCCGTTGTCGACGCGTCGACCTATAGCGACGCCTGGCAACGTTGGGGGGGCAGCGTCGCGACTCACCCGCTGGTGGTCGAGCGCCTGGCTGACCTGGCCGGCATCCCGGTGCGTTACCTGGCGTGGGAACAGGGCGGCGAGTTGCAAGCAGCGATCCCGACCTGGGGCCGCGACCTGGCCTTGTCCAAGGACGTGCTCAAGCGACATGGCAAGAAAGGTCTGTTTGATCTCGGCAATGCCGAATTGATTCTGCCGGCCGCCCCCGATGCCCAGGCCGTGCTGCGCCATCGTGCCCGCTACTTGTCGGCGCTCAATGAGGGGCGTTTCACCGGCCTCAAGCTGCAGACCGAACAACTGGCAATGGCGCGCACGCCCGAAGAGCTGTCGAAGAAATTCCGCTACAACCAGCGCCGTGAGCTGCGCTTGCTGGAAGAGGCCGGCGGCGTGGTGCGGCCGGTCAGCGAGTTCTCCAGTGGCGAACTGGCCGCTATCTACTGCGATCTGTTCCAGCGTCGCTGGGGTTTCCCGGCCACGGGGGCGGCGCGCATGAGCGAGGTGCTGGAGTTGCTGCACGAGCTGTTGATCGGTTCGGTGATCTTCCTCAACGATGCGCCGATTGCGATCCAGTTGGTGTACCGGGTGCAAGCGCCGCAGTGGATCAGCGTCGAGTACATCAACGGCGGGGTCGACCCCGAGACCCGCGAATTCAGCCCCGGTAGTGTGCTGAGCTTTCTCAACACGCAAAGTGCCTGGGAGCAGGCGCGGGCACTCGACAAGCCGCTGCGCTTTTCGTTTGGTCGCGCCGATCGTGAATACAAGGACCGTTGGTGCAATCCCGTGCCCGTCTTCACTGTATGAGCCAGCCCATGAGTCGCAAGCAGCAACTGCTCAAGCGTCATCGACGCAACAAACGCATCGGCCTGTTGATTACCCTGGCGCTGTTGATCGGGGTCGGCGTGCTGCTGGCCTGGTGGGTGCCGCTGGTGCTGGCGGTGCTGGCCTGGGTCGCCCACGAGGCCTGGTTCGCCGACCATCTGTTCTATTCGCCCAAGGACGATTACCACTACAGCTTCCCGCCGTACACCCCGCAGCCCAAGGTTCGGCTGGACGGGGACCGGCTGTTGCTGGACGAGGGCGTGATCCTGGCGGACGACACCACGCTGGTCCTGGCTGTGCAGGTCAAGAGCACCTGGCTGGGGCGCTTTTTCGACCCGGTGGTCGAGCTGGCGGGGGGGGATCAGCCGGATCGGCAAGTGTTCGAGCGCGGGGTCAGCGGCCTGCGTTACCTCAACCTCAGTGGCCAGGCGCAGGTGCTGTCTGCCGGGCAATTGCGCGTGCGTGGGCATTTCTGCCGGCTGGCCGGGGAGCCGCTGCTGTGGTCGATCGAACAGCCGGACTACCGCCAGCAACGGGTCATGGTGATTGCGCCCCATGCCGATGATGCCGAGCTCGCTGCATTTGGCCTGTACAGCCAGGCTGCCGAGACCTGGATCGTCACGCTGACGGCCGGTGAAATCGAAGCCGAACACTATCAGGCGATGGGCCTGGACAAGGTCGAGGCATCACGGCTCAAGGGCCGTCTGCGTGCCTGGGACAGTATTGCGGTGCCCCGTTGGGCCGGTGTGCCTGAGGCGCACTGCGTGCAGTTGGGGTATTTCTGCCTGCAGTTGCCTGCCATGCAGGCAGCGCCGCAACAGCCGGTGGCCTCCCGCGAGGCCGAACTGGGCGATATCCGCGCGTTCCGCCGGCTCAACCCGTTTGCCTTGCCAGGCGACCTCGACGGCCTGCCGACCTGGAACAATCTGCTGGCCGATCTGCGCGCAGTCCTGCTCAAGGCGCGCCCTGAAGTGATTGTGCTGCCCCACAGTTCGCTCGATCCCCATCCCGACCACATCTGTGCCCAGCAAGCAGTGCTGGAGGCGTTGCAGGGGCTTGAGTGGCAGCCCTCGGTGCTGCTCGGCTACGCTAATCACCTGCATGACAACGATCGTTGGCCCATGGGCGACTCTGGTGCCGGGATTGCCTTGCCGCCGGTGTTCGACGGGACGCAGGTGCTGCAGCCGTACTGCTTGAGCCTGTCGCTCGAGCAGCAGCGGGACAAGGCCATGGCCCTTGGCATGATGCATGACCTGCAGCCCCGCGCACCGTTCAAGCGGCGCTTGCGCCGTGGCTTGCAGCGCTGGCTGGCGGGGCGCCGGGCTTCGCCTTATGGCGAGAACGAGTTTTTCCGCAAGGCAGTGCGTCGCCACGAGCTGCTCTGGCGTTTGTAATTATGTATTGCGTGACATCTTTCGATTGAGATCGTGGGTTAATCTCTGCACTTTTTTTGGCTGGCGGGCACTGCAAGGAAAACGATGAAGGTTCTATTTCTGGTGCAGAAAGAACAGCGGGCGATTCTCGACCGCTTGTATGAAGGCGTGGCCGATCATTGCGAATGCGACCTGCGGTGGCTGAGCAGTGACGAGCAGCGCAACCTGCGCCGCTACTTCCGTCGTGAAGTGGATGTGACGCGTTATGACCGCATCGTGTTTTTCCTGCGGTTCAAGCAGGAGATTCGCCAGGCGAGTTTTATCCGCACTATCCCCAACCTGGTGATCCTCGAGCACGACGCCTACCAGAACTACATTCCTTGCAAATACACCGGCAAGTTCAGCGCGCACTACCGCCGCCTGCCGTGGGCACGGGTCATCAGTTCCGGCTTCGTGGTCGCCGAGCGCTTGCGCCAGGAGGGCTTCGATGCGGTATTCGTGCCCAAGGGCTATGACCAGAGCCTGTTGCAGGACCAGGGCCGGGAGCGCGACATCGAGCTGGCCTTCGTCGGCAGTACCAACAGCGTTGCCTACAGTGGGCGCAAGGCATTGCTCGATGAGTTGGCCAGTGTCGAACCGCTGGTGGTGACGCGCACCAAGTCCGGTGATGAGTATCGCGATACGCTCAATCGAATCCGCTTTTTCGTCAGTGCCGATGTCGGCATGGGCGAGTTCATGATCAAGAATTTCGAAGCCATGGCCTGTGGCTGCGTGCTCCTGGCCTTCGATCAGGGCGAGGCCGAAAGCCGCGCGCTGGGCCTGCAGGACATGCACAACATCGTGTTCTACCGCGACATCGCGCAGTTGCAGGAAAAGCTCGCGCTGCTGCGTGCCGATCCCGGGCTGGCCGCCAGCATTGCCCGCAATGGGCGGGACCTGGCCGTCAGCCAGTTCAGTTTTGCCCGGGTCGGCCAGCGGATCGTCGAAGAGCTCCAACCCCCGCTAAGACCACGCGCCGACTTGAGCCTGGTCGAACGACTGCGCCTGAAGCTGGGTATTTGACTCGGTATTCCAAGCGTTTGAGCGGATTTGAAACTATAACTGGCAATGACCCGGCACTGTTGGGGTCCAACAGTGCCTCACGCCGATGTGGAAAAGGGTGCCCCGCTCGATGAGTATCCTCAATGTCATGTGGTCCGGTGGCTCTGCCTTTGCCTCCATCCACAAGGTTCATCGGCAGATTCTGAGCCAGGTGGACCCGACTATCGCGGTCAATACCTGGCTGCTGTGCGGTGATAAGCAAGGCTGTGTCGCCGATATCGGGCAAACCCGGGAATGGCGCCTGTCCTCCAGCCAGCTCAAGGGAAAACACGTCTGGAAACTACTGCAGGGCAGGATGCGTGCGCAGTTTTACCGCGCCCTCAAAGACACAGATGCACAGGTGGTGTTGCTCGATGGCCTGGGCACTGCCCGCGCGTTGTTGCCGGTCCTGGAAAAATTGCCGTCCCTGCGTGCGGTGGTGCTGTTCCATGGGGAGACCCGGATCAGGGCCGCCGATCGTGAGCTGCTGGCAGGGTTCGACGGGGCGCGGCTGACCCTGGCGGCGGTTTCCAACACCCTCGCCGACTCACTGGCGAGTGCGTTGCGTCTACCGGTCGTCACGCTGCGCAGTGCGCTTGATCCCGTCGACTTTCGCTCCCGCCTGCTGTCTCGCGAGCAGGCTCGAACCCGACTGCACCTGCCCACCGATGACACCCCGGTGGTGGGCGCGGTAGGGCGTCTGGTGGGTAACAAGGGCTTTGCCTGCCTGATCGAGGCGTTTGCCGCGGCGCGGATCGAACGTCCCCGCCTGCACCTGGTGATTGTGGGGGAAGGCCATGCCCGCGCCGCCCTGCAGGAGCGGATCAACCAGCTCGGCCTGCAGGGGAGTATCTCGCTGCCAGGGCACCTGGACGATGTGGCAAGGCTGTATCGAGCATTCGACTGGGTAGCGATCCCGTCGCTGGAAGAAGGCCTGGGCCTGATTCTGCAGGAGGCGGTGCTGGCCGGTGTGCCGGTATTGAGCAGCGAGCTTGCGGTGTTCCGCGAGCAGTTGGCGGAGGCGGGGTGGTACGCCGCGACAGAGGATGCCCAAGCCTGGAGCGAGGCGCTGATCAAGACGTTCAGCGTCGCTCCCGAGCAGATTGCCAAGGCGCAATCGGCGGTATTGTCTGCGGACCGCGGATGGCAGGAGTTCAGCCAGACGGCCCGGACCCTGTTGTCATGCCGGCAGTAGGGATTGCTCGAGAGTCTGCATTGGAAAGCTCTCGTTCAGCTTTTCGCGCTCAATATAGCGCGCGAAATGTTGCAGGTTGCGCTTGACTAGATGCGGTGGCAGCGGCCCGCGGGTGAAGCGCATGTCGGCGACATCAATCAAGCCGTACTGATTGTCGGGCGTGACCACGATGTTGCCCAGGTGCAGCGAGCGGAAGTAGACCCCGGCGCTGTGCAGTTGGCGAATGAACAGGGTCAAGGCGGGCAAGGCCTGTTGCCAGTCGAATCCGGCCTTGGCTGCAATCTGGCGCAAGGTTTCGCCAGGCAAGGGACGGTAGAGGACTGCCGTCATGCCAGGCGTTTCCAGTTGATGGAATTTCAGCGTCTGCAGGGTCGGGATCCCCAGTTTTTCGAGCTGGGCGGCGTTATCGATAAACCGTTTCGAGTACGGGCGAAACAGGGCCGAGGAGAGCAGTCGCTTGCGGCGGAACAGTTTAAGAATGTTGCCGTCCGGCAGAAGGAATACTTTCGGGCCGAAGCTGTCGGCTTCTAGTACTCTGGCGCCTTCAACCATTTGAGTTAAAGCGGCGTGTGGAAGCCGGAAGCATTGCATGTAGGAAGCCTTGTAGAAAAATGGGGCGTATGTGCGATCAATGATGCCGAAAACTTGTTGTTTTAACCATGCCGTGTTGGCAGTTGGATTTTTTGCGGGAGCGGGTAGATGCGGGAAACGCGTTGGGCGCAGGTTTGGCTGGCGACAGGTCTTCTATGGTTTTTGCTGGCTATCGCATTTGCTCCGACCAACAAGATTTATCAGCAAGGGCTGGTCGCGTTTCTGTGGTTGCCGACCCTGTTTCTGGCCTGGTCGGCGCGGGCTCGGCTAGCTGAGCTGTGGCAAGCGCAGCGGTTGCTGTGCCTGGCAGTCCTGGCGCTGGGTGCCTGGGCGTTGCTGACCTTGCTCTGGACCCAGGACCCCGATCCTTCGCGCGGTGCCAAGCGCGCGCTGTACGTCATCGTCTTCCTGCTGTTTTTCCCGGTACTTGCCAATGCCCGCCCCGAGCGGGTGATTCGCGTCATGCAGTGGGGCGGCCTGGGGCTGGCCTTGACGGCGGTGCTGGCGGCCATCAAGTTCTACCTGATCGACGATAACCTCTGGACTGCGCGCCTGGTCGGCCTGGGCCAGTTGGCTCATCCGATTCTGGGCGGTTACGTGCTGGGCCTGGCCGCCGTGTGGCTGGCGCACTGGATTCCGCAGGAGCGCTGGAAACAGGCGGTCTGGGTGGTGGCGCTGGCGTTCCTGTGCGGGTTTGTCGTGCTGTCCCAGAGTCGGGGCGCGGCATTGGCCCTGTTGCTGACGTTCGTCAGCATGCCGATCTGGAGTCGCGACCGCCACAGTCGTCTGATCGCGGTCGGCGCACTGACCATGGCGATGTTCGCATTCTGGCTGCTGGAGCCTTTGGTGATGGCTCGGGGCGCCTCATTCCGCCCGCAAATCCTGATGGCGAGCCTGGACATGATTGCCCAGCACCCGTGGCGTGGCCTGGGCCTGGGTTCGGCGTACTCGGTGTTTACCGAAGGCCATGAGTTCGATCACGCCCACAACCTGTTTACCCACATCACCATCGAACTGGGGCTGCCTGGGCTGCTGCTGTGGTGCGTGGTCTGGTTTGCCGTGCTGCGCGAGGCGTGGCGGGCACGTGATACGGTATATGGCCGTGGCATCATCGGGATCTGGATGTTCTCGTTCCTGGCCATGCAATTCGACGCGGCGAGCATCAGTGGCAGCCCGCGTGCAGAGTGGTTCATCAGTTGGTTGCCGGTGGGCCTGGCCAGCGTTTTGGTATGGACACAGGCCAAGTTCAAAGCCTGTGATAAAATTCCGCGTTCTACCTAAGAAGTGAGCTCTACGATGAGTGCAGCACCGCCCAATGCGGAACAGGATTCAAGCCTGAAAATCTATTTTCGACTGCTGGGGTATGTAAGACCCTACGTAGGCATTTTCCTGTTGAGTATCCTGGGCTTTGTGATATTTGCCTCCACTCAACCGATGCTGGCCGGGATTCTCAAGTACTTCGTCGATGGCTTGAGCAACCCCGAAGCCGTGCTCTTCCCCAATGTGCCGTTCCTCCAGGACCTGCAGTTGCTGGTGGCCGTGCCCCTGCTGATCATTCTGATCGCGGCGTGGCAGGGACTGGGTTCGTTCCTGAGTAACTATTACCTGGCCAAGGTTTCCCTGGGGCTGGTGCACGACCTGCGGGTCGAGCTGTTCAACAAGCTGCTGGTGTTGCCTAACCGCTATTTCGATACCCATAACTCCGGGCATCTGATTTCCCGCATCACCTTCAACGTGACCATGGTCACCGGGGCAGCGACCGACGCCATCAAGGTGGTGATTCGTGAAGGCCTGACCGTGATTTTCCTGTTTGCCTACCTGTTGTGGATGAACTGGAAACTGACCCTGGTGATGCTGGCGATCCTGCCGATCATTTCCTTCATGGTCGGCAACACCAGCAAGAAATTCCGCAAGCAAAGCAAAAGAATCCAGGTGGCCATGGGGGACGTGACCCATGTCGCTTCCGAAACCATTCAAGGCTATCGCGTGGTCCGCAGCTTCGGTGGCGAAAGCTACGAAGAGCAGCGTTTTGCCCGGGCCAGCCAGAGCAATACCGACAAACAGCTGCGCATGACCCGCACCAGCGCCATCTACACCCCGGCGCTGCAACTGGTGATCTATACCGCAATGGCCTCGCTGATGTTCCTGGTGCTGTTCCTGCGCGGTGATGCCACCGCCGGTGACCTGGTGGCCTACATCACGGCTGCCGGTTTGTTGCCCAAGCCGATCCGCCAGCTGTCGGAAGTCAGCTCGACCATCCAGAAGGGTGTCGCCGGTGCTGAAAGCATCTTTGAACAACTGGACGTCGAGCCTGAAGTCGACAGCGGCACAGTCGAGCGCGAGCGCATCAGCGGTCGCCTGGATGTGCACAACCTGAGCTTCACCTACCCGGGTACCGATCGGGAGGTGTTGAAAAACATCAGCTTCAGCGCAGCCCCCGGGCAGATGATCGCGCTGGTGGGGCGTTCGGGCAGCGGCAAATCGACACTGGCTAGCCTGATCCCACGCTTCTACCATCACGAAAGCGGCAAGATCCTGCTCGATGAGGTCGAGATCGAAGACTATCGCCTGCGCAACCTGCGCAAGCACGTGTCCCAGGTCACCCAGCATGTGACCCTGTTCAACGACACGGTCGCCAACAACATCGCCTACGGCGACCTGGCCGGCGCGCCTCGCGAGGACATCGAGCGGGCCGCCGAAGACGCCTATGCCATGGACTTCATTTCCCAGTTGCCCCAGGGCCTGGACACTGAAGTCGGGGAAAACGGCGTGCTGCTCTCCGGTGGTCAGCGCCAGCGCCTGGCCATTGCCCGAGCCCTGTTGAAAAACGCGCCATTGCTGATCCTCGACGAGGCGACGTCGGCCCTGGATACCGAGTCCGAGCGCCATATTCAGGCGGCCCTGGATAAAGTCATGAAGGGCCGCACCACTCTGGTGATTGCCCATCGCCTGTCGACCATCGAGAAAGCCGACCTGATCCTGGTCATGGATCACGGCGAGATCGTCGAGCGCGGTACCCACACCCAGTTGCTGGCCCAGGGCGGGTACTACTCCCGCCTGCACGCCATGGGCCTGGATGAGCCCACTTCGGCCGGTATTGCCTGATAGCGACAGCGGGGTGAGCCTGGCTCACCTCGTGCGCGCCCCTCTATTTGTCTGAATTGTTTAAAAAATAAACAATTTCACAGTCTGCATCACAGCCGATGAAGCTCTCGAACTAGCCAGCGTTCACCCTGTGCTAATATCGCGCCCCTGTTCATTTTGTATGTGGGTTGCACCATGAAGTTGTCCATGCCGCGATTCGATCAAGCCCCTGTCTTGGTGGTCGGCGATGTCATGCTCGACCGTTATTGGCATGGTGGTACCTCACGGATTTCTCCTGAGGCACCGGTGCCGGTGGTCAAGGTCGAGCAAATCGAAGACCGCCCGGGCGGTGCCGCCAACGTTGCGTTGAACATTGCTGCGCTCGGCGCGCCAGCGTCCCTGGTCGGTGTGACCGGTGACGACGAGGCGGCCGACAGCCTGACCAACAGCCTCAAGGGCGCAGGCGTGCGGGCATTGTTCCAGCGTATCGCCCACCAGCCGACCATCGTCAAGCTGCGGGTCATGAGTCGTCACCAGCAACTGCTGCGCATCGATTTCGAAGAACCCTTCGCCACCGACGCCCTGGCCCTCGGTGCCGAGGTCGAGAATTTGCTGGAAGGCATCAAGGTGCTGGTCCTGTCCGACTACGGCAAGGGCGCGCTGAGGAACCACCAGGTGCTGATCCAGGCGGCCCGTGCCCGTGGCATTCCGGTGCTGGCCGATCCCAAGGGCAAGGACTTCTCGATCTATCGCGGCGCCAGCCTGATCACCCCTAACCTCAGCGAGTTCGAAACCATCGTCGGCGGTTGCATCGATGAGCACGACCTGGTGAGCAAGGGTGCCAAGCTGATGCACGACCTGGATCTCGGCGCGTTGCTGGTGACCCGTGGCGAGCACGGCATGACCTTGTTGCGTCCCGATCATCCGGCGCTGCACCTGCCGGCGCGGGCTCGGGAAGTGTTCGACGTGACAGGTGCCGGTGATACGGTGATTTCGACCCTGGCAGCGGCGATCGCGGCGGGCGAAGAACTGCCTCACGCAGTGGCCCTGGCCAACCTCGCGGCCGGCATTGTGGTCGGCAAGCTGGGTACGGCGGCCATCAGTGCCCCGGAATTGCGTCGGGCGATCCAACGTGAAGAAGGCTCGGAGCGCGGCGTACTGGGGCTCGAGCAACTGCTGCTGGCCGTCGACGATGCGCGTGCGCACAACGAGTCGATCGTGTTTACCAACGGTTGCTTCGATATTCTCCACGCCGGCCATGTGACCTACCTGGAACAAGCGCGGGCCCAGGGCGATCGCTTGATCGTCGCGGTCAACGACGACGCCTCGGTGAGCCGCTTGAAGGGCCCTGGCCGCCCGATCAACAGCGTTGATCGACGGATGGCCGTACTGGCGGGCTTGGGCGCGGTGGACTGGGTGATCAGCTTCCCTGAAGGCACCCCGGAAAACCTGCTGACCCAAGTCAAGCCGGATGTGCTGGTCAAGGGTGGCGACTACGGGATCGACCAGGTGGTCGGCGCCGATATCGTCAGCGCCTATGGCGGCACGGTGAAGGTGTTGGGGCTGGTGGAAAACAGCTCGACCACTGCCATCGTCGAGAAGATCCGCAAGACCGAGTAAGGGTGAGCCGGTGCGAGGGCTTGCTCCCTCGCTCCCGCCCGCGTTTATCGGGTCGCCTTGCGCGGCACGATTTTCTTCAGCAGTTGCCTGGCCTTGCCGGTCAGGCGGCTCAAGCCTGACGGCTTGCCTGGCTGGCACAAGCCTTGTTGCTTGAGCCAGTCCTTCCATTTGATTCGCTCATCGCGTACCAGCCAGCCTTCCTGCCGGGCAAAACTCTCGGCCAGGTACAGGCCGCGCGTGCTTGCCGGGTACAACTGATCCTTTTTCAGGGTATAGAGCTCGGGCAGCGGCTGACCGTCCTTGAGGGGCATCAGGTACAGGTCCGGGCGCTTGCGATCCAGGCGGGCGACCAACTGATCGCCTTCCAGGCGCTCGTCGACATGGAACAGGCTCAGGGACTTGGCTTCCTTGGGCACATCCAGGCGCAGATCGTAAATCAGCTGCAGCGACGCCGTGGGCAGGTGCACGTAGGCCCGTGGGCGCTCGATCAATTGCAGGTTGGCGCAGCGCACCGGACGGGCCGCGCCCGACTCCGGGGTCAGGCGAAACGGCATGGCCTCGCGGTAATGCAGGGCGCTGGCGTAGGGCGCGGGCAGCCAGGTGTCGTTGAACCGACCGCCAAGCCAGCCTTCCGGGGTTTCCAGCAGGCATTCTTCGGCGATCTCCTGAATCGCCGTGTGCAGCGGCAAATTCAGCTCGTGGGCCGGCACGTAGCCGGAAATCAGCTTGAGCACCACATCGCCACGGTCCTGACGGCGCTGGCGCACCAACACCCAATAGTCGCGATTCTGCCAGTGCAGCGTCAGGCGCACTGACACGCCGAGGTTGGCCAACTCCAGGGCAAAGTGTTCGGCATTGGCCACCGTGACCGGGCGTCGACGCTGCAGGGTCTGGGAGAAGTTGAGCGGCATCCCGACGCTCTGGTAGCTCAGGCCTTCGGGAGTCGCTTCGACGTACAACGGCAGGGTCTTGAAGTTGCTGGGGTTCTTTCTTATGAGCGTTCGCGGCATGTCGGCTCCTTCTTGCGTCGGGGTCGGCCGCCTCGGCGGCGGTTCAACGACTGGCTAGGACTTGAGCAACGGTCGCCACATTGTGGGCGAGGTGCAGCGGATTGATGGTCCCGACAATAGCACTGGCAACCCCGGGTTGGGCAAACAACAACTCGAAGCTGGCACGCACCGGGTCCACCCCTGGACTGAGGCACACGTGACCGCTGGCCAAGGCTTTTTTCACCAGGATCGCTTTGCCGTGGGCAGCAGCGTAGTCGATCACCGGTCGCTCGGCCTGTTCGTTGAGGTTGTAGGTGACCATGGCGCAATCGCCCTGTTCCAGAGCCTTCAGACCGCCTTCGACGGTTTTTCCGGAAAAGCCGAAACCGCGAATCTTGCCCTCGGCCTTGAGCGCGGCGAGGGTCTGGTAGACCTCGCTGTCGTTAAGGATTGCCAGGTCGTTGCCGTCCGAGTGCACCAGCACCAGGTCAATAAAATCCGTTTCCAGACGTTGCAAGCTGCGCTCGATCGAGAAACGGGTATGGGCGGCGCTGAAGTCGTGGCGGGACTGGCCATCGGCGAACTCTTCGCCGACCTTGCTGACAATCACCCAGTCCTGGCGTTGGCCACGCAGCAGCGGGCCGAGGCGTTCTTCGCTGCGGCCATAGGCAGGGGCGGTGTCGATCAGGTTGATGCCCAGGTCGCGGGTCAGCTTGAGCAGCATGCGCGCTTCGTCGTCGTCCGGAATCTGGAAACCGTTGGGGTACTTCACCCCTTGATCACGACCGAGTTTTACGGTGCCCAGGCCCAGCGGCGATACCTGCAGGCCGGTGCTGCCCAGCGGGCGGTGCAAATCGTGCAGAGTGGCCTGGCTCATGGCAGCAGTTGCTCCCAGGCCGGTACTGCCATTGGTGGTTTGGGCAAGTCGGGCAGGGGCGCCGGGTGGCTCGGCTGGATACCATCGCGCTGCAGGGCGGCGATTACCCGGTCAGCAAAGTCCGGGGCCAGTGCCAGCTTGGTCGGCCAGCCCACCAGCAGGCGGTCCTGCTCGGCGAGGAAGGCGTTGTCGGGACGGCTCAGGCCTGACTGCTGAGGCTCGGCGCGATCGACGCGCAAGGTTGCCCACTGGGCCTGGCTGAGGTCGATCCACGGCAGCAACTGCCCGAGTTCTTTTTGCGCGGCGGCGATTTGCGCAGCGGGTTCGCGCGCCACCCCTTCGGCTTCCGCGATATCGCCGCCCAGGTACCAGACCCATTGGCCATCAGCTGCCGGATGGGTGGTGACGGTAATCCGCGGTTTTGGCCCGCCGCCCAGGCAATGGGCGTACAGCGGCTTGAGGCTCGGGCCTTTGACCAGGACCATGTGCAGCGGCCGGCATTGCATGGCTGGCTGGCTGAGGCCCAGGGCGGCGAGGAGGTCGGCATTGCCGGCGCCGGCGCTGAGGACGATGCGTTGCGCGCGGATTTCCCGCCCGTCGACCTGCAGGCCGACCAACTGGTCATTCTCCAGCAACGGCTCGATCTGCTGTGCAGCCAGCAAGCCGTCACCGGCCAGTTGCGCCAGGCGGCTGATCAGGCTCGGTACATCGATCACCAGTTCGGCCAGGCGATAGACCTTGCCCTTGAAGCGTTTGTCTTGCAGGGCCGGCGGCAATTGCTCGCCCTTGACCTGGTCGACCCGCCCGCGCACGGCTTTGCTGGCGAAGAAGCTGGTGAGGTTGCCGGCCAGGGTGCCGGGGGACCACAGGTAATGGGCTTCGGAGAGCAGGCGCACGCCAGTCAGGTCCAGCTCGCCATCACCGGCCAGGGCCTCGCGCCAGCGGCGGGGCATGTCGGCGATGGCTTCCGAGGCGCCTGTCAGGGCGCCATGCAGCGCGTACTTGGCGCCGCCATGGATGATGCCCTGGGATTTGACACTCTGCCCGCCGCCGAGGCTGGCGCTCTCCACCAGCACGGTGGAAAACCCCTGGCGGCGCAGGCGTGCATTCAGCCAGAGCCCGGCAACCCCAGCGCCGACAATCAGTACGTCGGTGGAAATAACGGATGGCATGCGGCGACCTCAGTGTTCAAGACGAGGGGCGCAGTATACAGATTCATGCCGAGCGCTATGTAGCCGCTGCCGTGGCTCAGTGCCCGGCCGTTTTCGAGAACAGCTGGATCACCACCACCCCCAGCACGATCAGCGCCATGCCCAGCATGGCCGGAACATCGAGCTTCTGCCCGTAGATGAACAACGCGGCGACGCTGACCATCACGATGCCCATGCCGGCCCACACCGCATACGCCACGCCTACGGGAACGGTGCGCACCACTAGGGTCAGCATCCAGAAGGCGATGCCGTAGCCGACGATCACCAGTGTCAGGGGCAGGGGCGTGCTGAAGCCTTTGACCGCTTTCATCGAAACAGTGGCAATCACTTCGGCGCAGATGGCGATGGCCAGGTAGTAGTAGGCGGTCATGGGTCAATCCTCGTATGAAGTGCTGCTTTCTGAGGTCGGCATTCTAGTGTTTCCTCAGATGCGGTAAAGTCATTACCTATCTGATGTGAAGATGGGTTGCAGCATGAGTATTCAGTGGAACCTGGAACAGATGCAGTTGTTCGTCAGCGTCGCCGAGCAGCGTTCGTTTTCCGCCGTGGCCCGCGACCAGCGCAAGGCGCAGTCGGCGGTCAGCAGTTCGATTGCGCTGCTGGAGGCGGACTTGGGTGTCAGCCTGTTCGAGCGTAGCAGCGGCCGCCAGCCACGGCTGACCGAGGCCGGCAGCGCCTTGCTGGAAGAGGCGCGGGAAGTGTTGCGCCAGTGCGAGCGCCTCAACGGTCGGGCGCAGGCCTTGATGCGTGGCCAGGAGGCGCGCCTGCGCCTGGCCCAGGACGAGGCAATGCCTTACCAGCCGGTGCTCGACAGCCTGGAAGCGCTGGCCGAGCAATTCCCCAGCCTGGAGGTGCAACTGGCCAGTGCCGCCCAGGGCGATGTGGCGCGCAAACTGGTGCAGCGCCAGGCCGACCTGGGCCTGCTGTTTTATCACGAGCAGATCCCTGAAGCGCTGGAGCGCCGAGTGCTGGGCAGTGTCGAGATGGTCACCGTGTGTGGCGTGGGGCACCCGCTGGCGGCGGGCGGCCAGGTCAATTGCCAGCAAATGGCCCAGCACCGGCAACTGTTGATGGCCACCCACTCCAGCGTCTACCCCGGCAGTGAACAGGCCAGTCCGCAGGTCTGGCGCGCCGACAGCTTCTACGTGCTGGCGGAGTGGCTGATGCGTGGTCTGGGCTGGGGCTGGTTGCCCCGGCACGTGGTGCAGTACCCCGCTTACCAGGGGCAGATGGTCGAGTTGGTCAGCGAGTGGACCCCGCCGGCGCTGGTGGTGGAACTGGTCTGGCGCCGCGATGAGACGCTGGGGCCGGCGGCACGTTGGCTGGCCGAACGTTTTGCCGTGCAGTTGCAGGCGATTGGCTGAAAAAGCCGATAAACTCCGCCCCCATGAACAGAACCCTCTATACCGCATTGTTTTACCTGGGGCTGCCGTTGGTGGCGATTCGGCTGTGGCTTCGCTCGCGCAAGGCGCCAGCCTACGCCAAGCGTATCGGCGAGCGATTTTCCATCGGCCTGCCGCCGATGGCGCCCGGCGGGATCTGGGTGCATGCCGTGTCGGTGGGCGAAAGCATTGCCGCCGCGCCGATGATTCGGGCGCTGCTGGAACGTTATCCACAGCTGCCGATTACCGTCACCTGCATGACGCCGACCGGCTCGGAGCGAATCCAGGCGCTGTTTGCCAATCAACCGCGAATCCAGCACTGCTACCTGCCGTACGACTTGCCCTGTGCCGCCGCGCGTTTTCTCGACCGGGTCCAGCCCAAGCTGGCGGTGATCATGGAAACCGAGTTGTGGCCCAACCACATCCATCAATGCGCCAAGCGCGGGATTCCCGTGGCGCTGGCCAATGCCCGGCTCTCCGAACGCTCGGCCAAGGGCTACGGGCGTTTTCGCAACCTGACACAGCCGATGCTCGCCGAAATGAGCCTGTTTGCGGTGCAGACCGAAGCCGAAGCCGAGCGCTTCCGGGCACTGGGCGCGCGGGCGGAAACGGTCGAGGTGACGGGTTCGATCAAATTCGACCTGAGTATCGACCCCAGCTTGCTGCAACGTGCCAGTGATTTGCGCGAGCAATGGCAGGCGACCCAGCGGCCGGTGTGGATCGCCGCGAGCACCCACGAGGGTGAAGACGAGGTCGTGCTGGCAGCTCATCGGCAGTTGCTCGCCAGCCATCCGGACGCATTGCTGATTCTGGTGCCACGTCATCCGGAGCGCTTCAACTCGGTGTTCGAGCTGTGTCAGCAACAGGGATTCAACACGGTCCGTCGCTCCAGCGGGGCAGCGGTCAGCGCCGCTACCTCGGTGCTGCTCGGCGATACCATGGGTGAACTGTTGTTTCTCTATGCCCTGGCGGACAGCGCGTTTGTCGGTGGCAGCCTGGTGCCGAACGGCGGGCATAACCTGCTGGAGCCGGCGGCATTGGCCAAGCCGGTACTCAGTGGCCCGCACCTGTTCAACTTCCTCGAGATCGCAGCGTTGATGCGCAATGCCAAGGCCCTGCAGGAAGTGGAGGACGCCCACGGACTGGCGGTGGCCGTGCAGCGCCTGTTCGAACTGCCCCGCGATGCGCAGCAAATGGCCGAGGCCGGGCTGACCGTGATGCGCGCCAACCAGGGCGCCTTGCAGCGTTTGCTGGATGGGTTGGGGCGCTTGCTCGATAGGTCCTGAATACACCGAGCCCCTTGTGGGAGCGGGCCGGGCGGCGCTCCTACAAGGGTTTGAGTGCTAGCTCAAGGCCGGGCTTTCAACTGCTCGGCCGCAGCCTTGGCCAGGTCCGGGGGCAGGAAGTCCTTGTCCGGGTTGTAGTCGGCCTTGAGGTAGCGCTTGAGGTCTTGCAGGTCGCCCGGGCTCAGGGTGCCGGCCGCCTGTTTCAGGCGCAGGTTGTCGAGGATGTAGTCGTAGCGGCTGTTGTTGTAGTTGCGCACCGAGGTGTACAGCTGGCGCTGGGCGTCGAGCACGTCGACGATATTGCGTGTCCCCACCTGATAACCGATTTCAGTGGCTTCCACCGCGCTCTGGTTGGAGATGATCGACTGGCGGCGCGCTTGCACCTGCTCGACATCGCTGTTGACCGCGCGGTGCAGGTTGCGGGTGTTCTCCACCACCTGGCGGCGCAGCGATTCACGTTGTTGCTCGCTCTGGTCCAGGCGGGCATACGACTCGCGGACCTGGGAGTTGATCAGGCCGCCGCTGTAGATCGGAATGTTCAGTTGCAGGCCGACGGTGGTCTGGGTGACGTCGCCACTGTAGGGCTGGCCGAACGCACTTGGGTTGCTGAAGCCGAAGGCGTCGTTGTCCCCTTTCTTGTACTGCGCCACGGCATCGACGGTCGGGGCATGCCCGGCCTTGCGTTGCTTGAGGGTTTCCTCGGCCGCGCTGACCGCGTAGTTGCTGGCCAGCAGGTTGAGGTTCTGCTGCGCGGCGGTGTCGACCCAGGCCTTGGCGTCATTGGGCGTCGGCGGCAGGATCGGCAAAGTGTGGACGATGCCCTGGATCGAGTTGTACTGCCGGTTGGTCAGGGTGATCAGGGCCTCGAACGCGTTATCCACCTGTTGCTGGGCGAGGATCCGGTTGGCGCGGGCCGTGTCATAACTGGCTTGCGACTGCAGCACGTCGGTCTTGTCCGAGAGGCCCACGTCGAAGCGCTCGTTGGACTGGTCCAGTTGGCGCTTGAAGGCGGCTTCTTCGGCTTTGGTCGAGGCCAGGTTGTCCTGGGTACGCAGCACGTTGAAGTAGGTCTGGGCGGTCTGCAGGATCAGGTCCTGCTCGGTGGCCGAGAGCTGCAGTGCGGCTTGTTCGTTGACGTCCTTGGCCGCCTGGAACTGGAACCAGCGGTCGGCGCGGAACAGCGGCTGGGCCAGGGTGGCCTGGTAGAAATGCGCGTTGCGGTTGGCGATGGCGGCCGGGGTGTCGATGTCGGTCCGCACGTTGGCGATTTCCGCACCACCGGAGAGGTTCGGCAGCAAGCCGGCGCGCGACTGGGGCACGACTTCCTTTTGCGCGCCATATTGGGCGCGGGCCGCCGCGAGGTCGGCGTTGTTGTCGACTGCCTCCTGATAGACGCTGACCAGGTCGGTCTTGGTCGACAGGGGCGTGTCTGCTGCCCAGGCCATTCCATTGGACGCACAAGACACGGCGAGAGCCAGTGAGAGTTTGCGCAGCATGAGGCGATCCCTAGAAGTGAAAATGCGACAAGAAATAGAGCGCCAAGCTACGGCGCGGGCCCGTCAGCGTCAAGGCGCGGCAGGGCGTAGCGAGTGTAGTGGTGGTGATCTGGAGCAACAATCGTGCAATTGCGCCATTCATCACGCTGTTTAATCCGGGGTTGGCGTTCTTGGGTGGTTATGTCTAGACTGGCCGGGTTCTTGTCGGGGTGCCTTGCTATGAGGCTGAGATCGAATAATTTCGGATCCCGTTGAACCTGATCAGGTTAGCGCCTGCGTAGGGAACAAGATTTCTCGTCACCCGGCGAGTCCTCTTGTGCTTCGTCCGGGATATTGTTCGACAATCGAACGCTTCGCGAGATGATGCACAGCACCATTCCTGGTGCCTCCGTGCCTTTCAGGTTCTGCTCCGACAATCCACTGCCTGGATGCTGTCTGGAGAGCCCGTGATGACCACAAAACTAAAAAATGCGACCCACCTGAGTGAATCGGCCAAGGTCGATCAACAATCGGTGCAGCCCTTTACCCGCTCGCAAAAAATTTATGTCCAGGGCTCTCGCCCGGACATTCTGGTGCCGATGCGCGAAATCAGCCTGGATGTCACCCCGACCGACTTCGGCGGTGAAATCAATGCGCCTGTCGTGGTCTACGACACCTCCGGCCCCTACACCGACCCGAACGTCATCATCGACGTGCGCAAAGGCCTCGCCGACGTGCGTTCGCCGTGGATCGAAGCCCGTGGCGACACCGAGCGCCTGCCCGGCCTGAGCTCCAACTTCGGCCAGGAACGCCTGGCCGATGCCGAACTCACCAAGCTGCGCTTCGCCCACGTCAACAACCCGCGCCGCGCCAAGGCCGGGGCCAACGTCAGCCAGATGCACTACGCCCGCCAAGGCATCATCACCGCCGAGATGGAATACGTCGCCATCCGCGAAAACATGAAGCTGGAAGTGGCCCGCGCCGCCGGCCTGCTGGATCAGCAACACGCCGGCCACAGCTTCGGCGCCAGCGTGCCGAAAATCATCACCCCGGAATTCGTGCGCGAGGAAATCGCCCGCGGTCGCGCGATCATCCCGGCCAACATCAACCACACCGAACTGGAACCGATGATCATCGGCCGTAACTTCCTGGTGAAGATCAACGGCAACATCGGCAACAGCGCCCTGGGATCGTCCATCGAAGAAGAAGTGGCGAAACTGACCTGGGGCATTCGCTGGGGGTCGGACACGGTCATGGACTTGTCCACCGGCAAGCACATTCACGAAACCCGTGAATGGATCATCCGCAACTCGCCAGTGCCCATCGGCACCGTGCCGATCTACCAGGCCCTGGAGAAAGTCGGCGGCGCCGCCGAAGACCTGACCTGGGAGCTGTTCCGCGACACCCTGATCGAACAGGCCGAGCAGGGCGTCGACTACTTCACCATCCACGCTGGCGTGTTGCTGCGCTATGTGCCGCTGACCGCCAAGCGCGTGACCGGCATCGTCTCCCGTGGCGGCTCGATCATGGCCAAGTGGTGCCTGGCGCATCACAAGGAAAACTTCCTCTACACCCATTTCGAAGACATCTGCGAAATCATGAAGGCCTACGACGTCAGCTTCTCGCTGGGCGATGGCCTGCGTCCGGGGTCGATTGCCGACGCCAACGACGCCGCCCAATTCGGTGAGCTGGAAACCCTCGGCGAGCTGACCAAGATTGCCTGGAAACACGACGTGCAGTGCATGATCGAAGGCCCGGGCCACGTGCCGATGCAGTTGATCAAGGAGAACATGGACAAGCAGCTGGAGTGCTGCGACGAGGCGCCGTTCTACACCCTCGGCCCGCTGACCACTGACATCGCCCCGGGTTACGACCACATCACCTCGGGCATCGGTGCCGCCATGATCGGTTGGTTCGGCTGCGCCATGCTCTGCTACGTCACGCCCAAGGAGCACCTGGGCCTGCCGAACAAGGATGACGTGAAGACCGGGATCATCACCTACAAGATCGCCGCCCACGCCGCCGACCTTGCGAAGGGCCACCCGGGCGCACAGATCCGCGACAACGCCTTGAGCAAGGCGCGGTTCGAGTTCCGCTGGGAAGACCAGTTCAACCTCGGCCTGGACCCGGACACCGCCCGTTCGTACCACGATGAGACCCTGCCGAAGGACTCGGCCAAGGTCGCGCACTTCTGCTCCATGTGCGGGCCGAAATTCTGCTCGATGAAAATCACCCAGGAAGTCCGCGAGTATGCGGCCAACCAGCGGATCGACGCGGTGGACGTGGACGTTGCCCAAGGCCTGGCCGACCAGGCCGAGCGCTTCAAGCAGGAAGGCAGCCAGCTGTACAAGAAAGTCTAGCTACGAGCTACGAGCTGCAAGCGGCAAGCTACAAGCTAGAAGCTGTCCGCGTACCGCTTCTAACTTGCAGCTTGCAGCTCGTAGCTTTTTTCTGCCCCTCTTCGAGATAACACCCTTGAGCATTCAACCCAGCACGTACTCCCCCGATATCGCGGTGCCGACCGACAAACGTGTCTTCGGCGGGCGTGATCTGTTTTCCCTGTGGTTTTCCCTCGGCATCGGCCTGATGGTCCTGCAGACCGGCGCCTTGCTCGCACCGGGTCTGGGCCTGTCGGGTTCGCTGCTGGCGATTTTCCTCGGCACCCTGGTTGGCGTGCTGCTGCTGGCGGCCGTCGGCGTGATCGGCAGCGACACCGGCCTGTCGTCAATGGCCGCGCTCAAATTGAGCCTGGGCAGCAAGGGCGCAAGCCTGCCGGCGCTGCTCAACCTGCTGCAACTGATCGGTTGGGGCTCGTTCGAAATCATCGTCATGCGCGATGCCGCCAGCTTGCTGGGCGCCCGCGGATTCAGCGAGGGCAGCCTGATGGCCAATCCGCTGATGTGGACCCTGTTCTTCGGCGCCCTGGCGACCCTGCTGGCGGTGAGCGGCCCGCTGACGTTCGTGCGGCAGATCCTGCGCAAGTGGGGCATCTGGCTATTGCTGGCAGCATGCATCTGGCTGACCTGGAACCTGCTGGCCAAGGCTGACCTGGCCGCGTTGTGGGCCCAGGCCGGTGATGGATCGATGCCGTTTGCCGTGGGGTTCGACATTGCGATCGCCATGCCCCTGTCCTGGTTGCCGCTGATTGCGGACTATTCGCGGTTCGGCAAGCGCGCGAAGAATGTCTTCGGCGGCACGGCGCTGGGCTTTTTCATCGGTAACTTCTGGCTGATGAGCCTGGGCGTGGCCTACACCCTGGCGTTTGCCCCCAGCGGTGACGTGAATGCCTTGCTGTTGGCGCTGGCCGGTGCCGGCCTGGGGATTCCGCTGTTGTTGATCCTGCTCGACGAGTCGGAAAACGCCTTTGCCGACATTCACTCGGCGGCGGTGTCCAGCGCGACCCTGTCACGGCTCAAGGTCGAGCACCTGGCATTGGCCATCGGTGTGATCTGCACCCTGATCGCCCTGCTGGCGCCACTGGCCCAGTACCAGAACTTCCTGCTGCTGATCGGCTCGGTGTTCGCGCCCTTGTTCGGCGTGGTACTGGTGGATCACTTCATCCTGCGCAAGCGCGGTGCCCAGGCCACCTCAGCCGCGTTGCGCGGGTCGGCCCTGTGCGCCTGGTTGGGCGGGGTGGTCACCTATCACTTGCTGGCCAATCTTTACCCTGAGCTTGGGGCAACCCTGCCGGCGCTGATCCTGGCAGGGCTGTTGCAGCTGGTGCTGGGCCGTATCGTTACTTTCGGGCGGGAAACAGCTCGGGCTTGAGGATGCCACCCAGGCGCGAGTACGGAATCTTCAACTCGACGTGGCCCAGGGCGTAAGGCGCAATGGTGTTCACGTCGTACTTGAGCATCACCCCGGCGGTGGTCAGGGCCACGTTGGGGGTTTGCTTGAACGGCCAGGCCTTGAGGAATTCCGCTTCCTGATCCAGGCGGGTGCTGATCAGCCAGCTGTTGTGCGCCACCTGGGCGGCTTTCCAGAACGCCTGTTCCTCGCCCGGCTTGAGCATGTCGGCCAGGGTCAGCACTTTGTGCTCCTGGCGCGAGTAGTTGATGAAGCCGCGTCCCGGCTTGCCCGTGGCGGTGCCGTTGTCCAGATAGCTGGACAGCTCGATGATCACCAGTCCGTCATGCTGCTCGCGTACCTTGGCCTGCAAGTAGCTGCTGTTGCGCGGGGCGGCATCGCGCAGGAACTGCTCGCGATAGGCCGCCAGCGAGGCGGGCAGCGGTGCATCGGCGGTGCTGCGGGTCATTTGCAGCAGGCGTCGTTCGATGATGCCATCCAGTTGCGGCTCGCCGGGGAAGCGCACGGTGTCGATGTTGACCAGCGGGCACTCGGCACCGCTGCAGCCTTGCTTGACGGTCTCGGCGGTGTCGCGCAGGGTTTCCAGCGGCGCTTTGTAGCTAGGCTCGAACAGGCTTTGGCAGGCGCCCAGGGTCAGGGCGATGCAGGCCACGGAGGCGATTTTCAAAAGTGACATGGGCGTCCTTCATGGATCAAGGGTAAGCAAAAAGTTACCGGCTTCGACTGCCAGCGGGGCGGTCAGTTCGCCACTAAGCTCAATAGTGTCAATTAGAGTAGGTTTGCCCCCCTGCCGTCTATCCCGGCAACTGCAAAGGGGCTGCATCAAAGGTGGCGAGCGCGTTAGGATGGCGCGAAGTCGAGGTTGGAGCCTCGTAGCGGATCTGCAGTAGACGAGGATTGAGATGACTGATTTTGCCAATGCCACCCCGACTGTCGTTGACATCGTGCGCACCGAGAACTGCCACAAGGGCTTCTACCAGCTCGACCGGGTGCACCTGCGCCATGAGCTGTTTGCCGGTGGCATGAGCCGGGAAATCAATCGCGAACTGTTCGTGCGCCACGATGCAGTCTGCGTCCTGCCCTACGATCCGCAGCACGACCGAGTGGTGTTGATCGAGCAATTTCGCGTGGGGGCATTGAGCAAGACCGACAACCCGTGGTTGATCGAACTGGTCGCCGGTCTGATCGACAAGGACGAACAACCGGAAGAAGTTGCTCACCGTGAAGCGCAGGAGGAAGCTGGGCTTGAGTTCACGGGGTTGTGGCCGATGCTCAAGTATTTCCCGTCGCCAGGCGCTAGCACCGAATACGTGCACCTGTACCTGGGGCGGTGTGACAGCACGGGGGCTGGCGGCCTGCACGGGTTGCTGGAGGAAGCAGAAGATATTCGCGTCACAGTCTGGGACTTTGAAGATGCCCTGCAGGCCGTGCGTGATGGGCGGATTTCCAACGCGGCGAGCATTATTGCCTTGCAATGGCTGGCTTTGAACCGCGTTGAAGTGAGGGGGCTATGGTCGTAAACAAGCAACGCGACCGCTATCGGGTCGACCTGGTGGGGCTGCAAAGCGCCTGCGAGGCCAACTATGCCCGCTTGCTGCGGCTGCTGCCGGACATGCGCAATACGCCGGCGGCGCGGCGCATCGCCATGACCCAGGGCGACCAGATGCTCGGGGTGCTGACCCTCGAGGTCCTGCTGACCTGTCCCTACACCACCACCCTGCGCGTGCGCCAGGAACACAGCCTGCCCTGGCTGCCGGTGCCGCAACTGGAGGTGCAGGTCTATCACGATGCGCGCATGGCCGAAGTGGTCAGCGCCGAACATGCGCGGCGTTTTCGCGGCATCTATCCTTACCCCAATGCCTTCATGCACCAGCCTGACGAAAAGTCCCAGCTCAACGTCTTCCTCGGCGAATGGCTGAGCCACTGCCTGGCGTGCGGGCACGAATACGAAGTGGTGCGTTAAGCGGCAGATGTGAACTGTGTCCGGTTCACGGCTTTCCTCTTTTACCCATGCCCCAGCATAATTGCGCCACTTATCCACCCGCGTGATCGCGCCTTGGGAGAACGCCTTGCCGAGCGTATCGACTCTGACCGCCAACGACCCGGTTCTGCTGGTGCAGCTTTCCGACAGCCATCTGTACGCCGAGGCTGACCGCACGCTGCTGGGCATGAACACCCGCGACAGCCTGACGGCGGTGATCGAACTGGTGCGGGCGCAACAGCCCCGGGTGGACCTGGTGATCGCCACGGGTGACCTGTCCCAGGACGGCACCTTGGCCTCCTATCAGCTGTTTCGCCACTTGAGCGAGCAGATCGACGCGCCTGCCCGCTGGATTCCGGGCAACCATGACGAGCCGCAGGTCATGGCCCAGGCGGCAGTGCAGAGTTCGCTGCTGGAACCATTGCTGGACATCGGCAACTGGCGGATCACCTTGCTCGACTCGGCCGTGCCGGGCTCGGTACCGGGGTACCTGCAGGACGACCAGCTGCAATTACTCGCCCGCGCCCTGAGCGAAGCACCCGAACGCCATCATCTGGTGTGTTTCCATCATCACCCGGTGCTCATTGGCTGTCCGTGGATGGAACCAATCGGCTTGCGCAATCCTGAAGCGCTGTTTGCCGTGCTCGACCGCTTTCCCCAGGTGCGTGCCGTGTTATGGGGGCATGTGCATCAGGAAGTCGATCAACTGCGCAACAACGTGCGGTTGCTGGCATCGCCTTCGACCTGTATCCAGTTCGAACCCGGCAGCGAAGACTTCCGGGTCGATACCCTGGCACCCGGCTATCGCTGGCTGCGTCTGTTGCCCGATGGGCGGCTGGAGACCGGTGTGGAGCGGGTCATCGGGTTCGATTTCACGGTCGATTACGGTTCTGACGGTTACTGAACTTTCCTCTGAAAGTAAATCTGGCGGCCCGCACATCTTGTAGACACCCAGCACATGTGTGAGCGAGCCTGCTCGCGATATGCCCGACTCCCTGTAAACTGCGCTTTTTTTTGCCGACCGCCAGGGAGCTCAAATGTCCGGTTCGATCCTCTACATCCATGGCTTCAACAGCGCGCCTTCGTCGAAAAAGGCCAGCCAGTTGATCGGCGTGATGGAACGTCTGGGGCTGGCTGACCAATTGCGCGTTCCGGCCCTGCATCATCACCCGCGTGAGGCCATCGGTCAGTTACAGCAGGCGATTGCCGAGCTGGGACGGCCACTGCTGGTCGGCAGCTCACTCGGCGGCTACTATGCCACTCACTTGGCCGAGCTCCATGGCCTCAAGGCCCTGCTGGTCAACCCTGCCGTCAGCCCGCACCGGATGTTCGACGGCTACCTGGGGACGCAGCAGAACCTGTATACCGAACAAACCTGGGAATTGACCCACGACCACATCACGGCCCTGGCCGAGCTGGAAGTGCCGGCGCCCCGGGACCCACAGCGCTACCAGGTGTGGCTGCAGACCGGCGACGAAACGCTGGACTATCGCCTCGCCCAACAGTATTACCGAGCCTGTGCGTTGCGCATCCAGGCCGGCGGCGACCATAGTTTCCAGGGATTTGCCGGGCAGATGCCGGCCCTGTTGAGTTTTGCCGGCATTGGCGCAGATGTGTACCAGGCGATCGATTTCACAGCATTGTGAACCCTTGCCCCTATTTTCATGAACGACTGACGACGAGACCCCATGGCCACTCCCAGCGCTAGCTCTTATAACGCAGACGCCATCGAAGTCCTCTCGGGCCTCGACCCGGTGCGTAAACGCCCCGGCATGTACACCGACACCAGTCGGCCGAACCACCTTGCCCAGGAAGTCATCGACAACAGTGTCGACGAGGCCTTGGCCGGGCACGCCAAATCGGTCCAGGTCATCCTCCACGCCGACCACTCGCTGGAAGTCAGCGATGATGGCCGCGGCATGCCGGTGGATATCCACCCGGAAGAGGGTGTCTCGGGCGTCGAACTGATCCTCACCAAGCTGCACGCCGGCGGCAAGTTCTCCAACAAGAACTACCAGTTCTCCGGGGGTTTGCACGGGGTCGGCATTTCGGTGGTCAACGCCCTGTCGACCGAGGTCCGGGTGCGGGTCAAGCGTGACGGCAACGAATACCAGATGACGTTCGCCGACGGTTACAAGAAGACCGAGCTGGAAGTGGTCGGCAGTGTCGGCAAGCGCAACACCGGCACCAGCGTGTTCTTTGCCCCGGATCCGAAGTATTTCGATTCGCCGAAATTCTCCATCAGCCGCCTCAAGCACGTGCTCAAGGCCAAGGCCGTGTTGTGCCCGGGGTTGCTGGTCAGTTTTGAAGACAAGGCCAGCGGCGAAAAAGTCGAATGGCATTACGAAGACGGCCTGCGTTCCTACCTGGTGGACGCGGTCAGCGAATTCGAGCGCCTGCCGGACGAGCCGTTCTGCGGCAGCCTGGCCGGTAACAAGGAAGCGGTCGACTGGGCGCTGCTGTGGTTGCCCGAAGGCGGCGACAGCGTGCAGGAAAGCTACGTCAACCTGATCCCCACGGCGCAGGGCGGCACCCACGTCAACGGCCTGCGTCAGGGCCTGCTTGATGCGATGCGCGAGTTCTGCGAATTCCGCAGCCTGTTGCCCCGTGGGGTGAAGCTGGCGCCGGAAGACGTCTGGGAGCGCATCGCGTTTGTCCTGTCGATGAAAATGCAGGAACCGCAATTCTCCGGCCAGACCAAGGAACGCCTGTCGTCCCGCGAGGCGGCGGCGTTTGTTTCCGGGGTGGTCAAGGACGCGTTCAGCCTGTGGCTCAACGCCAACCCGGAAACCGGCATGCTCCTGGCGGAGCTGGCGATCAACAACGCCGGCCGTCGCCTCAAGGCCAGCAAGAAAGTCGAGCGTAAACGCATTACCTCCGGTCCGGCCCTGCCGGGCAAGCTCGCCGACTGCGCCGGGCAGGACCCGATGCGCTCCGAACTGTTCCTGGTGGAAGGTGACTCCGCCGGCGGCTCGGCCAAACAGGCGCGGGACAAAGAGTTCCAGGCGATCCTGCCGCTGCGCGGCAAGATCCTCAACACCTGGGAAGTGGACGGCAGCGAAGTGCTGGCCAGCCAGGAAGTGCACAACATTGCCGTCGCCATTGGTGTCGATCCGGGCGCGGCGGACATGAGCCAGCTGCGCTACGGCAAGATCTGCATCCTCGCCGACGCCGACTCCGATGGTCTGCACATCGCCACCTTGCTCTGCGCCTTGTTCGTCCAGCATTTCCGTCCGCTGGTGGATGCCGGTCACGTCTACGTGGCGATGCCGCCGCTGTACCGGATCGACCTCGGCAAGGAAATCTACTACGCCCTCGACGAAGCCGAGCGCGACGGTATCCTCGATCGCCTGGTGGCCGAGAAGAAACGCGGCAAGCCCCAGGTCACCCGATTCAAAGGCCTGGGTGAAATGAACCCGCCGCAATTGCGCGAAACCACCATGGACCCGAACACCCGGCGCCTGGTGCAATTGACCCTGGATGATTTTGCCGCCACGTCGGAAATGATGGACATGCTGCTGGCGAAGAAACGTGCCGGTGATCGCAAGTCCTGGCTGGAGTCCAAGGGCAACCTGGCCGAGGTTCTGGCCTGATGCGGAGCGGTTTCGCCCTCCCATGGTTGCTGCTGTCGGGTGCTGCGTTTGCGCAGCCGGCGCCTGAGCTGACAATGCTCTCCGAGCATGCCGTGCAAGGCATGCACGGCGGCAATCTGTCGGGGTTGGCGCAATGCGGCAATGACCTGTGGACGGTTTCTGATCGCGACGATGGGCAGCTCTATCGTCTCGCCACGGGTGAGGGCGTCTGGCAGGCCGAAGCGGTGCCCATCGACGTGCCACCGGTGCCGGACAGCGGCCTGCCCTGGGGCCTGAAGTCGCGCACCTGGGCGTCATCGATCGTGCGCGGTGGCAACCTCGACTTCGAGGGCATCAGCTGCGACAAGGCTGGCAATCGCTACATCGTCAGCGAGGCCCATGCGGCCGTGTTGCAGGTGCCGCCGACGGGCGCTGCGCAATGGCTGAAGATTTCCCCGATGCTGGTGCGCGAAGCCCGGGCCAGTGGCATGTTGCTGCACTTCAATGCGCTGTTCGAGGGCCTGGCTGTCGACCCTGAGGGTGGCCAGCTGTGGCTGGCGGCCGAGCGCGAGCGGCGCGGGCTGTTGCGGCTCAAGCGGCAACAGACCGTGTGGGATTGCGACGGCGCCTGCGTACTGCTCAGCGAAGCCGGCACGCAGATGCAGCCGGCGCAGTTTCCCCATGCCCGGCCGGTCTCCCGGGACTTCGCCGACCTGGCGTGGTTCGATGGCAAGCTCTTTACCCTGGAACGCAACGCCTATGAAATCTGCCGCCGTGACGTGGTGACGGCCAAGGTCGAGCGTTGCTGGTCGTTTGCCGCTGATGCCTTGCAGGCGCCGCGGCGTTATCCACAAGCCTACGGCCTGGCCGAGGCGCTGGTGATCGACGCCACGGGAGCCTGGATCGGTATCGACAACAACAACGGCGTCCGCGCTGACGGCGAAGTCCGCCCGATCGTCTGGCGCTTCGCAGCGCCGCAGGGTGGCTGGAGCAGCAAGCCATGAGTCAGCAGGCGCCGGGCAAGCGCGCCGGTCGGGTGTTGCTGGTGCTCGCCTGGTGTGCCGGGCTGTACCTGGCGACGCAGTTTTTCGGCGCCTGGGAAAAGCGTCAGGAAAACCCCAATACCCAGGTCAGCTCGCAGCAGGGGGAGGGGTTTATCGAGGTGAAGCTGGTGGGCAACGGCCAGGGACACTTCGTTGCCGATGGCCAGATCAACGGCCAGCCGGTGAACTTCATGCTCGATACCGGGGCGACCGATGTGTCGATCCCGGCCGGCCTGGCCCAGCGGCTGAACCTGGAAAAAGGTGCCACGGTCACCCTGAGTACGGCCAATGGCCGCAGCCAGGGCTACCGGACTCGACTGCAACAACTGAAACTGGGCGACATTGTCTTGCATGACGTGCGCGCCCTGGTGGCGCCAGGCTTGAGCGGCGATCAAGTGCTGCTGGGCATGAGCGCCCTGAAACAACTCGAATTTACCCAGCGCGGCGGCACCTTGCTGCTGCGCCAGACCACGAAATGATGAGGCCCGCATGAGCGACTCCCTGGATCTCAGCCTGGACGGCGTAGAACGCCGCTCACTGGCCGACTTCACCGAAAATGCCTACCTCAACTACTCCATGTACGTGATCATGGACCGGGCCCTGCCGCATATCGGCGACGGCCTGAAGCCGGTGCAGCGACGTATCGTCTACGCCATGAGCGAGTTGGGCCTGGACGCAGACTCCAAGCACAAGAAATCCGCGCGTACCGTCGGTGATGTGCTCGGCAAGTTCCACCCCCACGGCGACTCCGCCTGCTACGAAGCCATGGTGCTGATGGCCCAACCGTTCAGCTACCGCTACACGCTGGTGGACGGCCAGGGTAACTGGGGTGCGCCGGATGATCCGAAATCCTTCGCCGCCATGCGTTACACCGAGGCGCGGCTGTCGCGTTATTCCGAAGTGCTGCTCAGCGAACTGGGGCAGGGCACGGCCGACTGGGGGCCTAACTTTGACGGTACCCTCGATGAGCCGCTGGTGTTGCCGGCGCGCTTGCCGAACATCCTGCTCAACGGCACCACCGGCATCGCCGTGGGCATGGCCACCGACGTCCCGCCGCACAACCTGCGGGAAGTCGCCACGGCGTGCGTGCGTTTGCTCGATGAGCCCAAGGCCACGGTCGAGCAGCTGTGTGAGCACATCCAGGGCCCGGACTACCCGACCGAGGCGGAAATCATCACGCCGCGCGCCGACCTGCTGAAAATGTACGAGACCGGCAAGGGCTCGGTGCGCATGCGCGCGGTGTACCACGTCGAAGACGGCGACATCATTGTCACCGCGCTGCCGCACCAGGTTTCCGGTGCCAAGGTGCTGGAGCAGATTGCCGCGATGATGCAGGCCAAGCCCTCCAAGGCCCCGCAGATCGCCGACCTGCGTGATGAGTCCGACCACGAGAACCCGTGCCGGATCGTGATCATTCCGGTCAACAGCCGGGTCGATCATGAAGCCCTGATGCAGCACCTGTTCGCCAGCACGGAGCTGGAATCCACCTACCGGGTCAACATCAACATCATTGGCCTGGACGGCAAGCCGCAGCTGAAGAACCTCCGCGCCTTGCTGGTCGAGTGGCTGGAGTTCCGGGTGCGTACGGTGCGTCGCCGCCTGCAGTTCCGCCTGGACAAGGTCGAGCGCCGCCTGCACCTGTTGGACGGCTTGTTGATTGCCTACCTCAACCTGGATGAAGTGATCCACATCATCCGCACCGAGGAACACCCCAAGGCCAAGCTGATCGAGCGTTTTGCCCTGAGCGAAATCCAGGCTGACTACATCCTCGACACACGCCTGCGTCAGTTGGCGCGCCTGGAAGAGATGAAGCTGCGCGACGAGCAAGACGAGCTGCTCAAGGAACAGGCCAAGCTGCAAGCCCTGCTGGGCAGCGAAGCCAAGCTCAAGAAGCTGGTGCGCACCGAGCTGCTCAAGGATGCCGAGACCTATGGCGACGACCGTCGCTCGCCGATTGTCGAGCGCACTGAAGCCAAGGCACTGACCGAACATGATCTGCTGCCGAACGAGAAAGTTACGGTGGTGCTGTCGGAAAAAGGCTGGGTACGCTCGGCCAAGGGCCACGATATCGACGCGACTGGCCTTTCCTACAAGGCCGGGGACGGTTTCAAGACCGCCGCAGCCGGTCGTTCCAACCAGTTTGCGGTGTTCATCGACTCCACCGGGCGCAGTTACTCGGTGCCGGCCCATACCCTGCCGTCGGCCCGTGGCCAGGGCGAGCCGTTGACCGGCCGCCTGACTCCGCCACCGGGTGCGACCTTCGAGTGTGTCCTGATGCCAGAGGACGACGGCCTGTACGTGATCGCCTCCGACGCGGGTTACGGCTTCGTGGTCAAGGGCGAGGACCTGCAAGCCAAGAACAAGGCGGGCAAGGCGCTGTTGAGCCTGCCGAACAACGCCAAGGTGATCCTGCCGCGTCCGGTTGCGGACCGTGACGAGAACTGGCTGGCTTCGGTGACGACCGAAGGTCGCCTGCTGATCTTCAAAATCAGCGACCTGCCGCAGCTGGGCAAGGGTAAAGGCAACAAAATCATCGGTATCCCCGGCGAACGTGTGGCTAACCGCGAGGAATATGTCACGGATATCGCGGTGCTGCCGGAAGGCGCGACGCTGGTATTGCAGGCGGGTAAGCGCACACTGTCACTCAAGGCCGATGACCTGGAGCACTACAAAGGTGAGCGTGGACGCCGGGGCAATAAACTGCCGCGGGGCTTCCAACGGGTCGATGCACTATTGGTAGAAACTCTCAATTAAGCGGTCTAGAGCGCTCGATCTACGATTTAACGCGTAGATCGATGCTTTCGCGCTGGAGTCGCCGTGCATATTCACGGATGATATGGCCTTTCAAGCGCCGGCGTGGTCGAGCGTTCTTCATATTATTGAGTATTTTCACAGTGGCTGGCCTTGTGGCCGTCACCTGGATGGGATGATGACTGTTCTGCGCTTTCCTCTAATTTTGTTGCTCGCTGGCGTTCTTGGCCTGGCGGGTTGCAGCGTTCACCAGCCGGTGTCGCTGTATCAGCTGGACAGTGGCACCCCGGCGCAGCCTGCGCAAAGCTCGGGCATGGCGGTGTTGCTGGGTCCGGTATTGATTGCTGATTACCTGCAGCGTGAAACCCTGTTGCAGCGTCAACCGGACGGCAGCCTGCAAGCGTCGACCGACGGTCGTTGGGCGGGCAGCCTGTCTTCGGACATCAGTCAATTGCTGCTGCGTCAGGTCGCGGGTCAACTGGACAGCCAGCGCGTCGTCCTGGCACCGGCGACCCTGGGCTTCACCCCGGACGTGCAGGTACTGCTGTCGATTACCCGCCTGGACTCCGGCGAGTCGCAGCCGGCGGTGCTGGATGCCCAGTGGCGCTTGATCGACCGTCGCGGCCAGGTCCGTGATAACCGCATCATTCACCTGCAAGAGCAACATGCCGGTAGCACCGCCGCGCAGGTCCAGGCCCAGGGCGTGCTGCTGCAGCGTCTGGCCGAGCAGTTGTCGGTGGCCCTGAAGCCGCTGGCCAATCAGCCGCCGGTTGTCGAAGCTCCGCGCAAGCCTGCTGCGGCAAAACCCACGGCCCCCGCCGAGCGCGAGAAGCAGCCGAAGATCCCGATGGCCGCGCCTATTCGCACCGACATGGAAGTGTTCCGCTTCTAAGCCGCACGCCATCCCCACAAAGCCCGCCCAGTGCGGGCTTTGTTGTTTCTGCCAACCCCGAACCCCTGTAGCGGCTCCGAGGTTTCACGCGATGGGCGTTAACGATGACGTGCATTATCTGAAGCAATGGGTTGCTCTTGAGTTCTTCGCGAGCAAGCTCGCTCCTACCTGAATGGCATTTCCCCCCTGTAGCAGCCGCCAGATCCAACGATGACCGACCGGGCGAGGACGGCGTCCTCGAACGCAGCCTCGCGGGGATGGTGGGGATGGAGACGGGCGGGGGCAACAAAAAGCCCGCAGGCGATCACTCGGCTGCGGGCTTGGGGGTGGCGGGCTGGGGCTTAGGCGCGCGTCTCGTGCATGCGCGCCAGTTGCCGTTCCAGCATCGAAGGGTAGGGCTCCATCAGGCGCTCGACGCAACAGGCGCCTTCAGGGCTGGCGATCGGGCGGATGCGGGCGCGCTGGCGGATCAAGGTGTCGTCGCTGATCTTGCGCTCGACCAGCAGCAGGTTGCGGCTGTGCTGGGAGAGGGCGAGGGCGTCCTGGGCGGTTTCGGTCAACAGCAGGTCGATCTGGCTCAGACCGAAGAGCTCTTCGCCCAGGGTCAGGCCCAGCTGCAATTGCAGGGTGATGCCGCTGTCGGCGACTTCGATCTGCAACTGATGGCCGAGGGCGCGCAACAGTTCGCCACAGCAGATGGCATTGGTCAGGTAGTCTTCGCCGCTGTCCTGGGTGTGGAACAGCATCAGGGTGCTGCCATCGTTGAGGGTATGCAGCTCGCTTTCGTACAGCGACGCCGCCTGGTCCAGGCAGTCGCGGTAGCGGTCCAGCAGTTCGGTCAGGCGCGCCCGTGGCAGGCGTCGCAGTTGCTCCTGTGCGCCAAGCTGCACGGCGAGTACGGCGCTGAACTGCGGCTGGCTGGAGGCGGCGGCCTTGGGCTGTGGCTTGACGACCACGGCACTGGTGGCGCTGTCACGAACGTCGGCGAACGGGTCTTCATCATCGTCCGTTTCGTCTTCTTCGGCGCTGATGACATGCCGGGGTGCCGCTTTCAGGCTGGCCACCGGGGCGCTTTCATCGAAGCTCGGGTCCCGCAGGTTGCGCACTTCGAAGGCTGGCTCATCGTCTTCGGCATCGTCGAGTTCGTCGATTTCCGGCTCGGGAACCGCCACCGGCGCTACCGGCTCAGGGGCAAAGCTGGCGTGCAGCTGGCGGGCCAGGTCGCCGATCTCGTCCTGGCGCTGGGTGGCCGGGGTGTGTTCGTCGATGTCACGCAGCCACACCCGCAATTGCAGCAGTGGCGTGGAAATGTGGCGACCCAGGCGCAGGCTCAGGGCCAAGGACAGGGCCAGCAGAATGGCGCTGAGAATGCCCATGCTCTGCAGGCTGATGGTCATCGGTTGTTCGAACTGCTGCATGTCCAGGCTGATGCGCAGTTGCCCGGCCGTCACGTCCTGGAAGGTGATCTTGCTCTCGTACATGCCCTGGGTTTCACCCAGCAGGCCCTGTTTGGGACGTTGCCCGGCCTCGGCCAGAATCCGGTTGTCCACGCTATAAATAGCGGCGTGGGCCACCAATGGGTTCTTGGTCAGGTTGTTCAGCAGCACGTTGAGGCTGAGGATGTCGTTGGACACCAGCAGCTCGGTGGCCGAGGTTGCCGTCTGGGTGGTCAGGCTCTGACCCAGGGCATCGGCCTGTTCGTGCATCGCCTGCTTGAACTGCAGACCCATCACACAGGCGTAGATCACCAGGGCCAGTGCGACCAGGATCACGTTATGGCTGGCAATGCGCAATGCAATCGGTACACGGCGGTGGCGCAGTGCACGGAAGATCAGCAGGAAGAAGTTATCGGGTTTGACTGGCGTGGGCCGGTTCACTGAGCTCGGCTCTTTTGTCCGTGGAGTTGACGCGCAGTATAGCGATAGCCCCCAGACCGGCAAAGCGCTCGCTGTGCCCGATGGTCACTGAATGTGGGTAGAATGCGGTTTTTTTCCACTTGCGGGGGTGCGCCTTGCGCGAAATCGTCCTGATAAACATCACGGGAGTCGACCGTCCGGGTCTGACTGCGGCCATTACCGGTGTTCTGGCCCAGGGTGGTGTGAACATTCTCGACATCGGCCAGGCGGTGATCCACGACACCCTGTCGTTCGGCATCCTGGTTGAAATTCCCGACACCGAGCAAGGCAAGTCGGTGCTCAAGGACATCCTGTTCACGGCTTACAAGCTCGATCAGCAGGTGCGGTTCACCCCGGTTTCCGAAGAGGACTACCAGCAATGGGTCGGCAACCAGGGTAAAAAACGCCACATCGTGACCCTGCTGACACGCAAAGTGACGGCCGAGCAATTGCAGAGCGTGAGCTCGATCACGGCCAAGTACGGCCTGAACATCGACCACATCGACCGCCTGTCCGGGCGCATGCCCCTGGACACTCCGGCCGACAAGGGCAAGGGCTGCATCGAGTTTTCGGTGCGCGGCGAAGCGGCTGATCCACAAGCGCTGCGGGCCGAGTTCCTCAGCGTGGCCCAGGAATTGAACGTCGATATCGCGTTCCAGGAAGACTCGCTGTTCCGCCGCAACCGTCGCCTGGCGGTGTTTGACATGGACTCGACGCTGATCGAAGCCGAAGTCATCGACGAACTGGCCAAGGCGGCCGGGGTGGGTGAGCAGGTGTCTGAAATCACCGAGCGGGCCATGGCCGGCGAGCTGGATTTCCGTGCCAGCTTCAAGGAACGCCTGGCCTTGCTCAAGGGCCTGGATGTCAGTGTGCTGGACTCCATCGGTGCCTCGCTGCGCCTGACCGAAGGTGCCGAAACCCTGTTCGCCGAGCTCAAGCGCCTGGGTTACAAGACGGCGATCCTGTCTGGCGGTTTCACCTACTTTGCCAAGCAGCTGCAAGCCAAGCTGGGCATCGACTACGTGTTTGCCAACGAGCTGGAAGTGATCGACGGCAAAGTCACCGGGGTGGCGGTCGAGCCGATTGTCGACGCCCAGCGCAAAGCGGATCTGCTGCGCGAACTGGCACACAAGGAAGGATTGCGTCTGGAACAGACCATTGCGGTCGGTGACGGGGCCAACGATCTGCCGATGCTGGCGATTGCCGGGTTGGGCGTGGCGTTCCGTGCCAAGCCGCTGGTCAAGCAGTCGGCCAAACAGGCCATTTCCACCCTGGGGCTGGATGGTGTGCTGTACCTGCTGGGCTTCCGCGACCGCGACGGTCAACTCTGATACACCACCTATAAATGTGGGAGCGGGCAAGCCCGCTCCTACAAGGTACAGCGTGGACTTTAGGCTTTTGGTGAGCCGAGACCTTGGCCCATCACCACTGGCGAACCCGCTGCCAGTTCTTCAGCCCACTGCACTTGATCCGGGCCAAACAGCACTATCGCCGTCGAACCCAGCTTGAAACGACCCAGCTCCGCACCTTTTTCCAGGTGGATCGGTGCGCGGGCGGCTTCGTCGTAGCGGAAGGTTTTCAGTTCGCGCTTGGGTGGCGTGACCAGCCCAGCCCAGACGGTCTCGATCGAGGCAACGATCATCGCACCCACCAGGACCACGGCCATCGGGCCACGCTCGGTGTCGAAAATGCAGGCGACGCGTTCGTTACGGGCAAACAGCTCCGGTACGTTTTCGGCGGTGGTCTGGTTGACCGAGAAGATCCGTCCCGGGATGTAGACCATTTCGCGCAGGGTGCCGGCCAGCGGCATATGCACGCGGTGGTAATCCTTGGGCGACAGGTAGATGGTGGCGAAGTCGCCGCCCATGAACGGCGCGGCATTAGCGGCGTCACCGCCCAGCAGTTCCAGCACGCTGAAGCTGTGGCCCTTGGCCTGGAACACCCGGCCGTGCTCGATCGGGCCGAGCTGGCTGACCGCACCGTCGGCCGGGCTGAGGATCGCGCCCGGGGTCTGGTCCAGGGGGCGGGCACCGTCTTTCAAGGCGCGGGTGAAGAACGCGTTGAAGTGCTCGTAGGCGGTCAGGTCTTCGACCAGCGCCTGGGACATGTCGACCTGGTAACGCTTGGCGAACCAGGCGGTGAAGGCATTCTTGAACCAGCGCACGCGGCATTCGGCAATGCAGCCGGCCAGACGCGAGAGCAGGTGGTGGGGCAGCAGGTACTGGCTGAGGATAAACAAACGCTTTTTCATTAACTGTCCTTAAAAACCTTAAATCTCAACGGGCGTATCGGGATGGTTGCCCCATTCGCCCCATGAACCGGCGTAGCCTTTGACCCGCGGATAACCGAGCGCCTTGGCCACCAGGTAGGTGAAGCCAGAGCGGTGGTGGGTCTGGCAGTGGGTAATCACTTCTTTGTCAGGGGTAATGCCAAGCTGCTCGAGGATCTGCGCCATGTCGCTGCGGATGCGCAGCTGACGCGCCTGATCCATGCCCGCGGTCCACTCGAAGTTGATCGCGCCGGGAATATGCCCGCCCTTGGCCGCCAGGACTTTCTCCCCGGAATACTCCAGCGGGCCGCGTGCATCCCAGATCGCCAGGTCGGCGGCGCCGAGGCGGCTTTGCAGGTACTCGCGGGTGGCCGTGGGGCCCTCGTGCAAGGTCAGCCCGACCGGGCCGCCGACTGCCGCCGGAACCTCGCCAGACAGCGGCAAGCCTTCGGCCTGCCAGGCCAGCAACCCACCGTCGAGGTAGTGATAGCGGCGGTGACCGATGACATCCAGCAGCCAGATGAAGCGCCCGGCCCAACCGCCACCTTCGTCGTCGTACACCACGTAGACCGCATCGGGGTTATGCCCCAGCTCGCCGAACAGGGCTTCGAGTGCCGCCTGTGGCGGCATCAGGCCCGGTGCTGGCGGCTGGCCCAGTTGGGTGCGCTTGGGGTCGACGAAGCGTGCGCCGGGGATATGCCCTTGCGCATAGCGGGCGCTGCTGGTCAGGTCCACCAGGATCAGTTCGCGGGCGTCGAGGCGAGCGCGCAGGTCGCCCGGCTCGATCACCAACGGCAAGCCAGAGAAGTCAGGCATGTGAGGTCTCCAGAGCACAAAGGGAGACGATTGTAGCGCAAGCACCAACAGAGGGCTTGTGATCAATGAGGGAGGGGGGCGAGCAGGCTCGCCCCCCAGGGGTCATCCCAGGTTTGGCACCTTGGCGATCACCGGCAGGCCCAGGTAGCGGCGCACATCCGAGTCGGACTTGAGGCTGTCATCGAAGAACTCGATCACGAAGGCCAGGCCGATCCCGCCCAGCAAGCCACCGACCAGCACACCAATCAACACCATCCACAGTTTCGGGCTGACCGGTTTGGTATTGACGGTCGCCCAGCTCACCACCGAGACGTTGCCGATCTGCGAACTGGCCTGCTCGTTGAGGAAGCGGGTCTCCTCGAGTTTCTCCAGGTACAGTTTGCGGCTGTCGCGCAGCACCCCGAGTTTCTGCTCCAGTTCCTTGAACTGGGCTTCGACGTTGTTGATTTCGTTGAGCCGGGCGACATCCGCGGCCTCCTGCTCCTTGAGGGTGGCCAGGCCCTGGCGGTAACCGGCCATGGCCGCCTCGCTTTTCATCAGGTCATCGCGCACGCGGGCGTTGAGCGGGTTGATACCGCGCCGCGAGTTGGTGTCGCGCTGGCCGCGCTGTTCGGCGATCCCGCGTTCGACCACGGTGATTTGTTCACGCAATGAACTGACCTTCGGATCGCTCGGCGACAACCGTGCAATGGTGTCGGCCTCCTGGCGCTTGAGGTCAGTCAGTTGTTTGTTCATCTCGCTCAGGGCGTAGCTGTTGGAGCCTTGCTGGCCGTCGAGCTCGGTCACTTGGGGCAGGCCGCTCAACTGACTGCGCAGCACACCGATCTGCTTGTCGGTCTGCTCGACCATCAATGAAGTGGTATCGATGTTTTTGCGCGCGTCCTTGAGTTTCTCGATCTGCATGCTGCGTTGCAGGTCGACATCCATGATCTGCCGGTCATTGCGAAAGTGTTCCAGGGTGGCTTCGATGCCCTTGATCTGACCGTCGAGCTCTTCCAGTTGGGTGGAGATAAAGCCGGTCTGCTCACGCTGGTAGACCCTGACCCGTTCGGTGAGGTAGTGCTTGACCAGTTCGTTGACCCCCAAGGCGGCGGCCTGCGGCGACTTGCTTTTGAGCGTGACCTCGATGATGTTGGAGCTCTTGACCGGTTCTGCGCTCAGGTCATTCTGCAAGCGCGAGATGGCTTTGCTGCGCAGGTCGCGGTTGCCTGATTGCGGGAAGAAGAAACTCTCGAGACCGGCGTAGGCCTGGGTGGCCATCTGTAGCCAGCCCTTGGGGGTGTACCAGGGATGGTCGATGTCGATACCGGGAAACAGCACTTGCGGCGTCAGCTTGTCGACCACCTGTTCGGACAGGCCCTCGCTGGTGATGATCTCGGCTTCGGAGTGCAGTTGTTCTTCGCGCACCACCGACATCATGGGGGTGCGGAACTGGCTGCTGCTCAGCACCGGCATGTAGATGTCTTCCTGGCCCAGGCGCACCAGGAGGCGGGCGGTCGCGTCGTAGGTTGCCGGGTACACCTTGAGCCCGACAAAACCACCGATCAACACCGCCAGAAAGAAGCAGATCGCGACATAACGCCGCTTGAAGAGAATATTAAGAACGTCGCGGATACTCATGTTCATCCCCTTTTATTGGGCGTATTGGCGATACACGGCAGCGGCGGGCCGCTCGGTACCGTCCGCACGAATCAGGCCGAAGTTCCCCAGGCCATCGGGGGACTCGTAGTCCTCCAGTGAAAACCAGTAGACCCGCTCGACATCGGCCGACAGGTCGCCGCGCAAGCCCTTGCCGAAGCTTTTGCCGCTCAGGTGCTGGTTGATGTAGTCCAGGGTGGCCTTGGTCTTGGCGCTCTGCTCTGCCTCGGTCACGCCCAGGGGCGGGGCTGCCACCACATAGCCCAGCTCGGTGATCCAGATCGGCTTGCTGGACTGGCGCAGGTGCATGAACAGTTGCAGGTTGAAGAGCTTGCCCAGGTAGGTGTTGTCTTCCTTGCTGCCCACAAACCCCATCTTGGCCAGGCTGCTTTCGTCGGCGTCCATGTCCTGGGGGGCGTTGATGCCGCTGGCATCCTTGTTGAACAGGTACGGGTGCACCGCCAGGATGTCGAAGTAGTCGCCGTAGGAAGGGTCGATGTCCCAGAGCATCCACAGGTAGGTGATGTCATTGCGCGAAATACCGGCGTGTACCAGCTTGATGCTCGCCCGTTGCTCCGCCACTGCGTGACTCACGGCTTTCATCATTTTGACGAAGTCCTTGGGCTTGGGCGACGGCCCCCAGAATTGCGGGGTATTGGGCTCGTTCCAGATTTGCCAGTAGGTGATTCCCGCCTGGGTGGCGGGCCCGTAGCGTTCAATACAGGCTTTGACGAAGGCGGCAAAGTTGTCGTAGTAGTCGCTCGAAGGCGCCAACTCGAAGGTGCCGCTGGATTTGAAGGCGAGCATGGGCAGGGCCCAGTTCGGCGCGTAGTGGACGATCGGCAACAGCTCGATATCCTGCTCGGCGGCGGCCTTGACCAGGTTGTCCATCGGGGTCCAGTCGTAGACGCCTTTCTGGCCTTCCACCAGGCGCCACTCCCAGTCGATACGCACCTGCTTGACGCCCAGGGAGCGGGCCAGGGCAAAGCGTGCGACCAGCTCATCGTAGCCGCCGCCGCCCCATTTGGCGTTGATCCCGTATTTCATCTCGGCCTGCGCCACGGGCACCAGCAAACAGGCGAGCAACCCCAGCAGCAGGCTGCTCCAGAGCCTCACGCGTGGATTAGAAGGTGCCATCCGAACTGTCCCCGCTGTTGTAGTTGCGGTTGACCGAGAAGCCGAAGTTGATGCCTTTGAACAGCAGCAGGTCGGTGATGTATTGCGTCACCCACAGGTTGGCATTGGCAATCGGCGAACGCGGGACATAGATCACGTCGTAGGGGTTCAAGGCCACGGCCATGTCGTTCTTGCCCAGTTCGATGGCCTGGTCGCTCAGGTCCAGGTGGTAGCTCTTGGGCTCGCCATTTTCCTGCTTGCGGATCAGCACCACGGATTCCGGGTGCGCGGTGTAACGCAGGCCCCCGGCACGGTAGATCGCCTGCATCACCGTGATGCCACCCTCCATGGGGATGACCTGGGGCTTGGCCACTTCGCCGCCGATGTATGCGCGAAAGCCCTTGAAGGACTTGACCATCACCGACACGCTCGAATCACTGAGCTTGCCCGTGTAGGCTTTGCTGATGGCCGCGCTCAGTTCGTCGGGCGTCAACCCGGCGGCCTTGATGTCCGAGACCCGCTGCATGCTGATGAAGCCATCGGGCCGCACCGGGATCGCCTCGTCGTAGTCCTTGGCGGTGTAGAACTTGATGTCCAGGTCATCACCGGGACGGATCAGGTATTTTCCGCCGGGCACCACCCCATCCTTGCCTAGCAGCGGCAAAGTCTGCGACCCAGCCATCTGTTCGGTCTTGATCGTTGTACAACCACTCAGCAGGCCCCCCATCAGTACAGCGGTTAGCAGAAACTTCGCGCTCGCCCCACACCAGTCCATGATCGCCATGTCCGTTCTTATCCCCAGATGAAATTCATGTTTTTCTTGGCCACGGTTACAACCAGCGATACAACCACTCCGGAATAAAGTTGAGGGTACGATTGAGCACCACGCCCAGAATGTTGCCGCCGCTGTCCTCAAGGCGGTCGCAAACGTACTTGGCGGCATGGCGTCGGCTCTTGTTGGCCTGTGCGACCAGCACAATCGAATTCATGTGGCGAGCGGCAACGATCGACACGGGGGCGAAGGTCGGCGAGGGCATGTCCCAGAGCACCAGATCAAAATGCTCGCGCAGGCGCTCGGCCAGTGCCGCCGGCGATTCACCGCCGTGGCCCAGCAGCTTCAGGCAACTGTTGACCGACAGGCTGATGCGCACCACCGAATGGTTCGGCACCCGCAGGCGCTTGAGGTCGCCGGCGAGCATTTCGCTGTCGTCGACATTGGCGCTGACTTCGATCACCAGCACGCTGCCAAAGGCGGCGGCCAGGTGGCTGGCGGCCTGCTGCGCGACAAAGGTCGTGCCGACCTTGCGCGCCACACCGATGAACATCAGTTGCGTGAGTGCCTCGTCTGTGGCGTCGCGCAGGACCCTGGCCATGATTTCCTGCATCGGAAACCTCAGTCTTGCCTCGTCTACACCCGCTGAGGGCACGATGGGATGACTGATCGCATTCATGATTGATTCTTCCTTAGTCGCTTATGCAATGGCTCGGGTGATTCGTTTGCCAATCTCGATGACCGGTTTTTCCAGCAACACATGCACGGCATACCCCACCCCAATCGTAGTCAGGCCCGCCAGGATCACCACCCCGACCGCGCCGAAGGGGGTCACGCTGACCACCTTGAACAACCGACCGAAACTGGCGAGCACGAACGGGTGTGTCAGGTAGATGGCGTAGGAGGCATCGCCGATCTGCACCATCCAGTCCCGGCGCGTGGGCACATGGCCGTTGGTGCGGCTTTGCCATTCCAGGGTCAGCCCGGCCAGCATGAAGGCGCCATAGGCCAGGCCAAAGCTCAGGACCCGGACCGGTTGTTCGCGGTTGAGTTGCCCGGAATCGGCGAAGATCGACGCCAGCAGCAGCAGGACACAGCCCGCCACGAAGGGTGGCCAGAAGCCCCAGGCCCGGGCCCGCTCATAGATCTTGAAGACGCCGACCCCGATGGTGAATTGGATGATGAACAGCGAAAACAGGTGGTAGTCCCAGAAGTCGATCCCGCCGTAGACCCGCAGCGCCCACTTGGCCAGGGCCAGCACCGAGAGGGTCACCATCACCCATGGCAAGGCGTTGAGCGTGCTGAAGCGCATGACCAGGAAGACAATGGTGTAGAACACGATCTCATGTTCCAGCGTCCAGCCCACGAACAGGATCGGCAGGCCGGCTTGCGGCAGCATCAGCATCGACTTCAGCGCGCTGGCCCAGTCGTGGCTGCCCGAGCCCATGGTCATGCTCGGGCTGTACAGCCACATCAGCACCACCAGCCCGGTAAACAGCACGTACAGGGGCACGATCCGAAAGACCCGGCTCAGCACCCAGCGCTTGGGCTGGAACGTGCCGCCTGCCGAGACGTAGGTCATGATGAAACCGCTGATCACAAAGAACAGGTCGGGGGCCGAATACCCCACGCGCATGGCGTAGGTGCTGTGAAAGTCGGCCATCACCGGCAGCTTGCGGCCGATGTCTTCGACGTGCACCACCAACACCATCAGCACCGCCAAACCGCGCAGGCGCTGGACGCTGAGCAGCTCACCCTTGGCCACGGCCCAAGGGGCAATCGCCTTGCTGTAGAACCCGGCAAACTGGCGCAATACGGTCATACATTCACACTCCCGCAGATCAGTCCCAGGGGCGGATGGGCCTGTAAGTTGTGGGTGCACTGCTCATACAACGTGCGCAAGGCGCGGATGTGACCGTCGCGGCTGTGGTGGGCCTTGACCCACTCACGAGCTGTGCGGCCCAGCACCGCCAGGCGCTCGGGTTCATCCAGGGCGCGCTGCAGGCCGGCGGCCAGGCCCTTGACGCTGACGTCGGTAACCAGCAGGCCGGTCTGGCCATCGCGCACGTAGTCGGCAATGCCACCGACCGCGAATGCCAGCACCGGCGTCTCGAAGGCCATCGCTTCAATCCCCACCAAGGGACCGGGGTCGTCCCACACCGAAGGCAGGACGAACAGGTCGGCGCCACGGTAGTGCCCGGCCAGTTCCTCGGGGGCCAGCCAGTCGATGAAAGTAATGCGCGAGGTCAGTTGCAGTTTCTCCGCCAGCCCGCGTGCCGAAGCCAGGCGCGGACCGCTGCTGACGGCGACGAGGCGCCAGTCACCCTGGATCTCGGCCAGCGCCTTGACCAGCACCTCCAGGCCCTTGCCCTTGACGGCCTGGCCGGCAAACAGCAACTGCAGGGGGCGTCCTTGCAGCGCAGGCTTGCCGGTGGCCTGGGGCTGCTGGGCCTGTTGGTCGAACCGGCTGAAGTAAGGCACCACATGGATCCGCTGTTCGCTGAAACCATTGATCCGCAGCACCCGGCCCATGTGCTGGCTGCCGACCACGGCCCCGCGAAAGCGCTGGTACATCCCGCGTTCGTTGAGTTTGCCCGCCAGGTCCATCAAGCGCGGTACGCGCCCACCGGCTTTGGGCGGGCCGATCAGGCAACCATTCAAGGCGCAGGACCAGCCCAGCGGACGCTGGCAACGATCCCCCGGAAAGCGCCGACGACCGCGGCGCAGGCACATCGAGGTGTAGTCATGGAACGAGCGCATCAGCGCCAGGCCGCTGTCGGTCAGTGCCGCCAGCAGGTCGCTGTCGCTGCATAGGTGCACGTGCACCAGATCCGGCTCCCAGGCCAGGATGCGTTCCAGGGCCTGGCCGGGCGAATCGGCATCCCCCAGGCCGAGCAATTGCACCCCGGTGCAATCCAGGTGCGCCGGAACCTGTTGCCCCTGGTGCGCCACCAGGGTGCGGTCGCCCTGGGCGTTCAGTGCCCGGGCCAGGTCCAGCACATAGTTGGGCAGGCCACCGATGCCCAGTTCCTCGACCAGCAGCATGATCTTCATCCAGCATCCTCTTGAGTCTTGACGCCGGTCAGCCCCAGGGCGCGGGCGGTACTGTCGGTCAGCCCCAGGCTCAGCAGCAGCACCAGGGTGAAGTGCATGTTTTGCAACAGCAGCATGTCGACCATGGCAAACACGCAGTACGCGGTCAGGGTGCCCACCGCCGCCAGGGTGAAGGTGTCGCCAGGGTCGCCAACGCTGCGGCGCCAGCGCCGGATCAACTGCCGAAAGACCATGACAATGAAGGCCAGGTAGCTGAGCAGCCCCAGGGCGCCGGTGTCGGCGAGCAGTTCCAGGTAAGTGTTGTGGGCATGCGTCGACTGGTAGCCGAGTTCGACGTTGAGGGTCACGCCGCGGGCGTAGAATTCATCGCGGAAATTGCCCAGCCCGACCCCGATCAACGGGTTGTCGAACCACACGTCACGCACCACGCCCCAGATGGTCAGGCGGTCAATCACCGCATCCGGGCGACCCGGCACCAGGCCACTGAGGGTGCCATCCCAGCTGGGCCACAGGCCCAGGCCAATGGGCGCGATCACGGCCACCGCGATCAGCCCCAGCACCAGGAGTTTCCACAACTGCGGGCGCAGCATCAGGCAGATCGCCAACAGGCACGCCAGCCCCCCGAGCAGCCCGCCTCGGGATTGGGCGGCGATCATCCCGGCGATGCTGATGACGATCCCCAGGCCCGCCAGGACCCTGAGGCCACCGTTGCGTGAATTCAGCAGATGGGCCAGGGAAATGCTGAGCAGCATCACCAGGTACATGGCCAGGCCCTGCGCCCCGCCAAAGGAACTGCCCGCCCGACCGGAGACATCGAAGGTGTGGTGAATCGCCGGTTCATCACCGCTGGGGCCAGGCACCGGGATGCCGAGCATGCCCGTGAGGGTGTGGCCATGGGTGGCATATTCCACCAGGCCATCGATGGCAAAGAAGGCTGGCGTGCAGATCAGGGTGATCGCGGCGAAGCGCCAGAAGCCTTGATCCGGGCGGAATACCATCAACAGCACCGGCAACAGTACGAACCATTCGACGACCCGCAATGACTGCTTGATGCTGGCGCCGGGGGCGATGGAGCCCAGTTGTGCGAGGAACACCGCGATCAGGAAGGGCGTGATGGCGAGGATCAGGAACGGTACGCGCATTCGTCCCAGGTGCGGCGCCTGGGGACGTTGCAGCATGAACAGCCAGAGCAGCGCCCAGAGCACGACAATCGCATCGGCGGCGTTCAGTGGAATACCACCGACGGTTTTCTGGATCGGGATAGCCAGGCTGATCACAAAACCCAGGAACAACCATTGCGGCCGGCGGGCCAGCAGCAGGACGCCGCCGAAGGCCAGCGACAAGGCCATGCCCGCCAGGGGCATGTAGACCGTGGTGAACGCCACCACCAGCCCCAGGACCCCGGCCAGCACCACGCCCCGGCGCTGAGTCCGGTCATCGAGGGGCTCGTAGGGTGAGGGCTCAAACGCCATGGTCTGCTACCTCGATGCGCAGGGGGTTGATCGACATCACCCGGGCATTGGCCCGCAGCAACGCTCGGGCTTCCTCGCGCCGCGCCGGCTGCAGGACGGCGGCCAACAGTGTCTTGGCACTGGCGGCCAGCATCACCAGGTCGGTCAACAGTTTGAGCAGCAGCACTTCGGCCAGGCTGCGGTGCTTGCGGTACAGCCGATAGCGGCTGCGGCGCAGTTCATAGCGCATGCGCAGCGCGGTTTCACTCGGTGCCTGGCGGCGTTGGCCCGCGGGGGCGCGTCCGGAGGAGCTGCCGCCGTGGTGCAGAATCCGCGCGTCGGGCACCAGCAGCAGCTCCCAGCCGGCGTTGCGGGCCCGTACGCACCAGTCGACGTCTTCGTCGTACATGAAGAAGCCTTCGTCAAACAGCCCGACGCTTTGCAGCAGCTCGCCGCGGATCAGCATGCAGGCACCATGCAGGCGCTCAAGGCTGACGGGGGCCGACTGGCCGTCGGCCGGGAACTGCGGGCCGGTCAGCATGCGCTTGACCATCTGGGTCAGGCTGGGGAAGCGGCAGGGGAAATCCTGGTCGGCGCCATCGCTGGCATTGACCACCCGGCCACTGACCGCGCCCACCTTCGGTTGCTGCTCCAGGACTTCGATCAGCCGGTCGAGGGTGCCGGCCTCCACCTGGGCATCACTGTTGAGCAGCAGCACGTAGTCGCTGCGCAAGCCGCGCAGGATCAGGTTGTTGCCGCCGCCAAAACCCAGGTTGTCCGGCGAGGCAATCAATTGGATGTCCGGGCACTGCCGGGCGATCACCGACACGCTGTCATCACCCGAGGCGTTATCGACCACGGCAATGGCCAGCGTCGCCCGGCTGGGCGGGAATCGCTTGAGCGAGGCCACGCACTCGACCACCAACTGCGGCGTGCGGTAATTGACGATGGAAACCGTGAGCGACTTCATCACGCATACCCCTGGAGCAATCGACTCTCTTCATGCAGACGGGCGCCGAGGGCCAGGCAATGCTGCCTGAGCGCGTTGCTGGTCAGGCCCGGGATGCCATAGGTGGAACGGGCGGCGCCCATATCCAGGCGGAAGGCGTCGAATTCGCGCAGATTGGTCACCAGCAACTCACCGCGGCCAAAACCTTCGAGCAGCCACTGGGCAATGCGTCCGGTGGGTGTGCCTATGCCTGAGCCAAGGTTGAAGATGCCGGGCTGCGGGTTCTCGGCAATCCGCGCCAGCCAACTGGCCAGGATCTCCACCGGAAGGAAGTCGCGTTCGACGAAGGGGCTCATGTCCAGCACGATGCGCTGCTCGCCCAGCAGGCTGCGCAAGGCGATGGCGAAGAAATTGCGCCGGGTGTGCTCAAGCTCGTAGCCGAAGATATTGCTCATGCGCACGATGGTCAGGCGCTCGCCGAGCATCTGCGTCATCGCCCGTTCGGTGATCAATTTGCCGATCCCGTAGGTCGCCACCGGCTGAGGCTCCTGGGATTCGTGCAAGGCCTGGTCGTTGAGCGCGGGGCCGTACACCAGGCGCGAACTGGCCATGATGTAGCGCACCTGCGCCAGCGGCTCAATGCGCCGGGCCAGCGCCAGCTCGAAGTCCAGGGCGTGCTCGTAGCCGTTGCGCAGGGCGGGGTTGTACGCCAGGTTCAGCACCTGGCTGACACCGTCGAGCCAGGCACTGCCGGCGAGGGCTTCGCGGTGGCCGATAAAACGCCAGCCAGCGGTCTGCCCGCCCTGGCGCAGGGCCTGGGCGATCAGGCTGGTATCCCCGACGACGACGATGCTCATGGCTGGTTCCAGAACAGTGAATGCATGCTCATGCGCCGCCGCCAGGCCAGTGGCACCAGGTGGTAGCGCTCACCGAGCCAGTAGCCCAGGTACTTGCCGGCGGTGCGCAGCAGGATGGAAAAAACGGCCAGGGGCTGGCCACGCTTGAGTGCGGCCTGGATCTCGACCTTGACGAAGCGCAGGCCTTCGCCGGACGTCGACAGGCGCGCCTTGCTCAGTTCGCTGTCCATGGCAATCAGGGTGCCGATGTCGAAGTAGCGCTTGAATTCCTGACTGATGCTGTAGTCGTGGCTGTGCACGGCCCGGGCCGCGGGTTCGTAGACCCGGGCATACCCTTTGCCGAGCAGGCGTATGGCCGCGGCCATGTCTTCGCCCAGGGGCAGCTGTGTGGGGAAACCGCCAACGGCCTCCAGTGCGTCGCGACGATAGGCGGCAAAGGAGTTGGAGCAGAACACCGCCTTGATCCCGATACGCGCGATGTCAGCCTGGGTCGTGCGCTCATGCCGATCGGGGTAATTGAACTCGCGGGCGAAACGTTCGGTGTCGGTGGCCTCCCGGCGCGGTAACTGCTGGCCATAGACCAAGGCCACCTGTGGGTCGGTGAAGGGTTTGAGCAAGCGTTGCAGCCAATCATCGCCCTGGGGGCAGGCATCTTGAGTGAGGTACACCAGGAACTCGCTGCCCGCGCACAACTGCAGCGCCAGGTTGCGGGTCTTGCCGTGGCCGAACTCACTGCGCTGGATGGTCACCAGGCGGTGCCCGGCGGCCTCGATCATCTGCGGTGTCAGGTCGTTGGACGCGGAGTCGATGAACACCACCTCCCGAGGTGCCTGTTTCAGGGCCGCCAGGGCTGGCAGCAGGGCCTTGAGGTGTTCCTGGGCATTGAGGGTCAGCACGATGATGCTGCTGCGCAGCCCAAGATCGGCGACCTCGTTTGGGGAGGCGACGGGCATGGTCTCAAAATGCATTCTTGCCTCCCAACCCACCAAAGATGGTCTTGATCACGATCCACAGGTCCAACTCTGGCGACCAGTTCTGGATGTACTGCACGTCATAGATGAAGCGCTCGGTCAGCGACTCTTCGGTGAAGGTATTGCCCCGTGAGCCGTTGACCTGCGCCCAGCCGGTAATACCGGGGCGCACCTTGTAGCGCTCGACAAAATCCACCACCACGTTTTCGTAGGTCCGGTCGCCGGCCTTGACGCCCGGCGGGTGAGGGCGCGGGCCGATGACCGACATATCGCCCAGCAGCACGTTGATGAACTGCGGGAACTCATCGAGGCTGGTGCGCCGGATGAAGTTGCCGATCCGGGTCACGCGGGCATCCTGGCGCTGGTTCAGGCGGATTTCGCCGGGCGTGGGGTCGAAGCGCATGCTGCGAAACTTGTAGATCTGGAACAGCCGGTTGCGCAGGCCATAACGACCTTGGGTGAACAGCGCCGGGCCAGGCGACTCCAGGCGGATCAGGGCGGCCAGCACCAGGCCAATGGGCAGGAACAGCAACAGCACGACCGCCGAGAAGCTGATGTCGAACACCCGCTTGAGCAGCCGTCCCTCGATGGGCAAGGGGTTCATGCCCAGCAGCAACATGTTGCCGGGTCCGCTGTGCGGGCGGCTGAGGAAGGGATGGCCCAGCACCGGCTCCTCGGGGGCGAGGTAGACGTTGCCCATCTGCCCGCGCAGGCGGGTGGCCAGCGAGCTGACCCGGTCGCCTGCCTGGTTGGGCAGGGCGATGATCACCCCGTCGATGTCCGGTGGCAGTTGGTCCAACTGCGCGGTCCCGCCGGCGAGCAGGGGGAACGGCAGGGTGGAGGTATCAATGCGCGAGCTGCGGTCGTCGATGAAACCGATCACGACGATTTCCGGTTCCCGTGCGGTCAGGTAGCGCGCGATCGCCACGCCTTGCTCGCCCGCACCGACGATGACCAGGCGCAGTTTGCGGTCCCAGGAGCGGGTATAGCGCGACACGTACAGACCGGCCATTTGCGCAAAAAGCACCAGCATGATGAACAGCGCGAGGTAGTACTCGGGAGCCAGCATTGGCATCTGGCCGATCTTCATGAAGACCAGCACCAGCAGTGTCACCAGTGCGCCGTTGAGCACCGAGCTGACCCAGCGCAGGGCTCTGCGATCCTGGCGCGCAAAGCCTTTGTAGACCCGCACGGGCATCACCGCCGAGGCACAGACCACCACAAAGCCGACCGTCCCGGCATCGGCCCACCCGTGATCCATGACCCACCAGTAATGCACGTTGAGCAGTACGATCGCGAGCAATCCTCCCAGCACCCGGCCCAGCCGAGTCAGGAGGATTTCCAGGCCAGCCAAGGCCGGGGCATCAAAACGGCGTGCCCTTTTTTTCGCGCGACTAGCCTGCACCTGTGCGTCCGGGGCTGCGCCCGGGAGCGTTTCGCTAACTGACATGGAATATCCTCGCCTCAACTGCGCAAGTGACAACAACGCTGAGTCAGGAACTAAGGCCTTTGGCGAGCCCGTTGGAGACTTCCTGCACCGGCAGCAAGCCCGCGACTTCGACCTCGACCGCAGCGCTCGCGGGCAACTCGCCAAACAACTCCGGGTAGCGTGCGAAGTTGTCGCGGTACCAGTCCACTAACATGCCGATATCGTCGCTCAGGTTGTTTTTGGGCTTCCAACCCATGTGCATGAGTTTGTCCCAGGACACGGAGTAACGCCCGTCGTTGAACGGCCGGTCGGGGATATAGGTAATGACTTCGCGCGAGGGTTTGTCGAAGGCCTTGCTGATAAGTTCGGCCACTTGCAGGTTGGTATATTCCTCGGTCGTGCCGATGTTGTAGACCTCGCCGACTTCACCTTTTTCAGCGACGAATACCACTGCTTCGGCGAAGTCCTGCGCACTGAGGTAGTGCCGTCGATTGGTGCCATTGCCATGCAGGGTCAGTTTGCGTCCGGTCAGCATGTGGCAGATAAAGCGCGGGATGATTTTTTCCGGGAACTGGCGGATGCCATAGAGGTTGTTGGCCCGGATGATCACGATGGGTTCGTGGTAGGACTGCAGGTAACCCTGCAGGATCATCTCGGCCGCGGCCTTGGAGGATGAGTAGGGGTTGGTGGGGCGCAAGACCTCGTTTTCACTGGCCGCGCCTTCCATGACCTGGCCGTAGACCTCGTCGGTGCTGACATGGACGATCTTCCTGACCTTCTCCTGGCGGCAGGCTTCCATCAGCGCATGGGTGCCCAGCACATTGGTGCGGGTGAACTCCAGGGAGTTGCCGAACGAGTTATCCACATGGCTCTCGGCTGCGGCGTGGATTACCAAGTCCGCGTCCTTGACCACCCGGCGGCACATATCCAGGTCGGCAACATCGCCGACCAGCAACTGGACGCGGTTGGGAAACAAGTGATGGGAAATATTTCGGACATCACCGGCGTAAGTCATCTTGTCGAAGACCACAACTTTGGCGTCAGAGAAATGCCGGCAAACTTCGTCGACAATATGTGAGCCTGCAAAGCCGGCACCGCCAGTTACTACTATCTTGCGCATGACGTTAACTCCTTGGCCAAAAACCTGAGTCTGATAAAACGTCCAATCCATTCGCCGGCCCCTACTGCGCAGATCAAGGGCCCATAAGTGTTTCTTGTTACAGATAGTTCCAGCGATAACAGCGAAATTGTGGCGTTTTGATACTTAATAGCCATTAGGCAGAAGTGTCACTTTAGTCACTCGCCTGTATTTCTCCAGTGCAGCGATTAGTTTTTTTTGCCATTACCAGAAACATAGTCGCTAGCATCAAAAGGCCAGCAACATTTGCGCCACAATAGAATTGGGCCAGCAGTTCTAGCGACAGCCGGTCGTGCCAGATCAGGGCCATGACCACCAGCACGGTCAGGTTGGTGCCGTGGTAGAACAGGTTGCTCACCGGCGCCCGCAAGGCCAGGAGCCCGAGTTGTATCGGTGCGGCGGCCGCTACGGCCAACAGGCCGAAGGCCAGGTACACCAGCGCCGGGCCGCCCTTGCTGAAATCGGGGCCGTACAGCAAGCCCAGTAACGGCTCGCCCGCCAGCCATGCCAGCAGCACGAACCCCAGGGCCGGGAGCAGGAATGGCAGCGCCCGCAGCAGCATATAAGGGAGCAAATGTGCCCGGCCTGCCTCTTGATAGTGCGCAATGAAGCGTGGGCGGAAGTGATTGGTCAGGGCGATCAGCAACGGATTGATCAGGTTGGTGACCGCGATACAGGCGGCGTAGAGACCGGCCATCGCCTGGCCGCCCCCCAGCAGCGCCAGCCACGGATACAGCTGCACGCTGGCCACATGGCACAGCCCACCGGCCACCAGCCAGCCGCCGTAGGCCAGGAAGGCTCGCCATTGGGTCGCCAGTTGCCTGAGGGGTGGCCAGAAGAATGACGCCTGGGCCTGAGGCAGGCTCAGCGCAAAGGACAGGGCACACACCCCGGCGATGGCAAAGAACACGGCTTCGGCACTGAGCCATCCGGCCCAGGCCAGTACCCCGAGGGCGGCCAACTGGCCCACGGCACTGGTCAGGTCGAGGACCAGTGCTTGTCTGGAGCGGTTGATCACGTAGAAATGCCGGCGCAGAAACTCGCGCATCACCAGGCCCATCACGGCCAGGGGCAGGGCGGGCCAGAGCTCGCTGGGCAAGCCTGCGCCGAACTGGTGCAGCAGGGTCAGGACCAACGCCACCACCAGGCCGAGCGCGGCGCTGCCCCACAAGGCGCTGCTGAACAGGGCGTGTGGCTCCCCTTCGCCGCTGGCGCGCAGATAGGTGTAGGGCGTGGCGATCAGCGTGTCGCCCAAAGAGATGATCAGGAAGCAGAAGCTCAAGCCCAGGGCATAGGCGCCCAGGGCTTCTTGCGAGACGCAGCGACCCAGCACCAGGCCTGTGAGGAAGCTGGTCAGGCTCTGCGCTGCCTGGCCGCCGATCACCCAGAAAACGCCATATCCACGACGGCCCAGTCGTGCCCAAGAAAGACTTCCAGACATAATTCCTGTCCTTGGAGAGGGACTGTTGACGTATCACGCCCCCCGCCGTTGCTCGGGGGGCTGCGCAGAATGATCGCTGGTGAGTAAGGATTAGTATCACTTCGCCAGATTGGCAAATCCGCCGACGGAAAAACGGATGGGCGAGGGGTCAGCGCGCGCTATAGCTATTGAGAGCCTTTTCGATGCACTGCGCGGTTTTGCCGAAGGCCTGGACGCTGATGTCCGCAAACGCGCCGCCACCCTGGTCGGCGACGAGCAACATGACCACCTTGCCCTTGTTGACCAGAGAGCGCAGTAGCAGGTGCTCGCCGTCGAACAGCGCGCGCAGGCTCTGCGGCAGGTGGGCGCAAAACTGGGCATGGTTGGCGGGGGTCAGGCGCAATTGCGCCGGTTGCGCGAGCAAGCGCTGCAGCACGCTGCTCTGGCCAACCGCCAGTTGCAGGGTGGCGCTGTCCTTGGGCAAGCCCCAGGTCTGGTGGACACGCAGGTTGCTCTGAGTGCGGTCGGCCATCAGCAGCATGACCCGGCGCATGCCACAGGCGGCCAGGGCGTCCCGGGCGCAGGTGGTCAGGTGCAGGGCGTTGCTGAACGGGCTCGGCTCGGCCAGCAGTTGGGCGCAGTGCTTGCGCCAGCGCTGCAGGTCTTCGGCCGAGGGGGCAGTGGGAGTCTGTTCGCCGCGGCCCTGGCCTTCTCCCCAGGGCCACAGCAGCGCCTCGGCCGGGTGCCAGAGGTCGGGCTGCCCGTGGTTGCGCGCGCTTTGCACGGCCTGTTGGTGTTGTTGCTGTTGCACCTCATCCATCGGCATCTGCAGGTAAAGGCTGGTCAGGTACTGCCAGCGCAGGGTGTGCAGGCCGACCCAGGACTGTTGGGCCGACAAGGCCAGGCCGTTGGCCAGCAGCACGCTGTTGGCGGGCTGGTTGAGCCAGCGGCGCAGGGTCGGGTCGTCATCCAGGCGGTTTTGCTGGCGCAGGGGATGGTCGGCGTCGCGGGCAATGTGCAGCACTTGCACCAGTTCGCGTTGTTCGGTGAGCAGCAGGCGATAGCCCTGGGCGACCCAGAAGGGCAGGTGCCACAGCTCTACCAGCACCTGGCAGAGTTCCAGCAGGCGCACCCCGAACAGCTGTTTTTCGACTTTGCGCGCTGATTCGCCCTGGTGGATCACCCGGCGTTCCCATTCCTGGAGCAACTGCGGATGACTCAGGGCCAGCGGCCACAGAGGGGCCAGGAACAACAGGCTGCCCCAGTGGATGTCCTGCCACAGGCGCGCCAGGCGGCTGGCAAAAAAACCGTTGGCCTGTTGCGAGGCGTGCTGGCTGATCAGTTGCAGCTTGCGCAGTGCCGGCGGGATATCGCGCTCGGGCATGGCGGGCAGGCGCGCCAGGAGTTCGGCGGTGCGTTTGAGGCCCAGGCGATTGAGCGCTACTTCCAGGTTTTCACAGGGTTCGCTGAGGCTGCCGCGGGCGTGACGATTGGCTTCGCGGATCACGCTCAGGGCCAGGGCCGGGCTGCCTTGCATCAAGTCGGCGATATCGCGCAGGGAGCTGCGACTGCTGTTGATGGCTTTGCTCACGCGGTCATGGCTGGCCTGCGGGACAGGCAAGACCACCGCGTCGAGGCGCTGGACCCAGTCCTGCAGGGTAGAGGGGATTGCCGTTGGGACGTTCGTTTCATTAACCATGGTCGGACGCGATCATCGTTGACTTCAAACACGCCCGGGGCGGGGCAAATTGGCTTTTCGCCATAACTGGCTATAGTCTGGCGCAGTTTTGCCGATAAGTAGAAGAAGAGATTGTTTAACTTCCGAATATGACCTTGAACCCGACTTAAGTAAGTACCTTCTACCTATGGCTAAAATTATCGGCATCATCGTCGTATTCGCGAGCGTGCTCGGCGGATACGTGCTTTCCCATGGCAAGATTGCCGCCCTGATCCAGCCCTTCGAGGTGCTGATTATCGGCGGCGCAGCCCTGGGTGCATTCCTCCAGGCCAACCCCAGCTACATGACCATGCACGTGCTCAAGAAGTCCCTGAGCATGTTCAGCACACGCTTCACCCATGCTTTCTACCTGGAGGTGCTGGGCCTGATCTACGAGATCCTCAACAAGAGCCGCCGCGAAGGCATGATGGCGATTGAAGGGGATATCGAGGACGCCGCCGCCAGCCCGATTTTTGCCAAGTACCCGACGGTGCTCAAGGATGAGCGCATGACCGCGTTCATCTGCGACTACTTGCGCATCATGTCCTCCGGCAACATGGCGCCCCATGAGCTCGAAGGCCTGTTCGACATGGAGCTGTACAGCCTCAAGGAAGACCTGGAACACCCCTCCCATGCCGTCAACGGCATTGCCGATGCGATGCCCGGTTTTGGTATCGTCGCGGCGGTACTGGGGATCGTGGTCACCATGGCCTCGCTCGGCGAGGGCGACCAGAAGTCTATCGGCCTGCACGTCGGTGCGGCACTGGTGGGGACCTTCTTCGGTATTCTCGCCGCCTACGGTTTTTTCGGTCCGCTGGCCCATTCCCTGGCCCACGACGCCAAGGAAGAGCTGAACGTCTACGAAGCCATCAAGGCCTCGCTGGTGGCCTCGGCTTCCGGCATGCCGCCGTCGCTGGCGGTGGAATTCGGGCGCAAGGTGCTGTACCCGGCGCACCGTCCTAGCTTCGCCGAGCTGGAACAAGCAGTTCGCGGTCGCTGAGTCATGGAAAACAATCAGCCGATAATCATCAAGCGCGTCAAGCGCATCGCGGCCGGGCATCACGGGGGCGCCTGGAAAATCGCGTTCGCTGACTTCGCGACGGCGATGATGGCGTTTTTCCTGGTGCTGTGGCTGCTGTCCACCGCCACGCCGGAGCAGAAGATCGCCATCGCCGGCTATTTCAAGGACCCGATCGGCTTCACCGAGAGCGGTACGCCGTACGTCATCGACCTTGGCGGTTCGCCGGAGCTGGCGCCGGACAAGACCCTCAACCCCGAGGCCAAATTCCAGCCACAGCCGGACAAGGTGACGGTCGATACCGAGCAGGCCGAAGGCATGGCCGAACAGGTCGAGCAGGAGCGCCTCGAGCTGCTGCTGCAGGAACTGCAGAACAAGGTCGAAGAAAACCCGCAACTGCAGAAATTCAAGGACCAGATCCTGTTCGAGATCACCCCGGACGGCTTGCGCATCCAGATCATCGATTCGGAAAACCGGCCAATGTTCGACTCCGGCAGTGCACGCCTGAAGCCGTACTTCGAAGACATCCTGCTGGCCATGGCGGACACCATCAAGGCGGTGCCCAACAAGATCAGCATCAGCGGCCACACCGATGCCAAGCCTTATACCGGCAGCGGTGAATTCGGCAACTGGGAGCTGTCGTCCAACCGTGCCAACGCCGCCCGGCGGGCGCTGGTGGCGGGCAGCTATCCGGAGACCCAGGTGGCGCGGGTGGTGGGCTACGCGTCGTCGGCGATGTTCGACCGCAAGAACCCGTTCAACCCGATCAACCGCCGGATCGACATTGTGGTCCTGACCAAGAAAGCCCAGCGTGCCATCGAAGGCGAGCAGGGCGCCGAACCGGCACCGGTACCCACCCAGGGCCAGGGCGCCCCGGGCGAAGTACCGGCGGTGCCGGTCGACCCGCACGCCTTGCCCGCAGACCAGCAACCGCTGCCGGCCCATGAGCTGCGCGAGCGCTTGAATCTGTTTGATGATCCGCTGCCCAAGCCGGCAGAGCCGCCCAAGCAGTGACCCATAAAAAAGCCGACAGCGATGTCGGCTTTTTTATGCTCGCCGTTCGCTTTAAAAGCCGCGGCGTACCCTGGCCTTGAGTTCGGTATGGAAGCGATCTGCATTAGTCCGGTTGTTCGCGCGTAGCGACTCGTTGCTGACGATCGAGTCCAGCGTCATTGCGCGTCTGTGTGTCTGCTCGTCGCGGTAGGCGTCGATAAAGAAATCGAGGTCGGCAATCCTCGACAGTTTTGGCCACTTGTCGAGGTACTCTGGCAGTTCGCCGGCGCCGGTCTTGAATGAGCAAATTCGCCGATCACTGATGGTCGCTTCGCCAATTTCGAAGGGTACCCACCAGGAGTGCGCGGTTTTGTCCGACACCACTGCCAGCAAATGGCTGCACTCGGTAATGTTGCGGGTAATTACCCCGGTGATGTCGTCGGTGGTTTGCGATTCGGGATCCAGTACATCCAGATAGGTTTTTATCCCAGCCTGGCTCAACCGTTCGTTGATGGTCATGGCTATGGGGCGGTCGGTGTGGCGGTAGCTGATAAAGACGGGCATCAGAAGTGTCCCTTGATCGCGAGTTCGCGGTAATAGGCGCCGAGGGCGGTGAGCCGGCAACCGGTGGAGTGGATGGCGGCGTAGTACATGTGCTCGGCGTCAACGGGCTCGATCAGGCTGTGGCGATTGCACTTTTGCAGTTGGGCAAAGATGTCGCCGTTCTCGGGGCTGTAGGCCGTTTCCGTGGGTTCGAAGCTGGGGTCCAGAGGGAAGACAAAACTGGCCTCGGGGAACCAATGGGGCAGTTTTCGCAGTGTGTCCTCGGCGATCAGCGGCGCGACTTCGCGCAAGGCGACGAATTGCGACACGTTGGTCTTGAAGACTGGACGCTGCTCCCACGCGCCCAGCGCGTTGTCGACAAACGAGTAGACGCTGCCGGGTGTGACTTTGCCCAGTACGTTGGCCGCACCGCCATGTAATGCCTGCAGTAACAGGCCGGTAAAAACGCCGTGGCCAGCCCTTTCCATGGCGGGCTGCTCTTTCTTGCACGCGGTGAGGATGGTCAAGCCCTCACCGATCATGCTGCTTCCACCCCTTAAACCGCGGACATCGGCGGCCGCGCCGGCTTCGCAGCAATCGAGAATGATGATTTTGTTTTTGATCTGGGTGGCATTGCTGGCCCAGAGGAGGATGTCGCTGATGCGGATGCCGTCATCGCTGCGTTCGAAATCCTGGGGGATCAGCAATCCCTCATCAATGCTCGTGTCAAATTGTCCGTGGCCGGCGAAGTACAACAGGGCGACATCACAATCCCCGGAGAACAACTCTTGAATGCTCTGCTTCAACAGCCGGCCGGTCAGGATTTCTTCGGCGGAGGTCATGATCTTGTTGCTGAAGTTGGGGCGGCCGCTAGCATGGCGCTCCAGCAAGGATGCCATGGCCATGGCGTCGTTGTTGCAGCCGCTCAGTGGTGTGACGTGGTTGTAGTGGTTGATGCCGATGAACAATCCCTTGCGCATGGTTATACCGCCGTGTGCTGGCGGATCGCGTTGACGATGCTGTCGGTGTTCCACGCACATTCGGCGTGCGCCGCGTCACGCACGACCGTCGACATGCGCTCGGCGGCGAAAGGCCTGATCGCGATGATCACCTTGCCAAGACGTTTGGCAATCTCGATTTCCTTGTTGATCCACTTGCTGTACGTCGAATACACGCCCGCCATGATCAACACCGCAGAGCAGGGGCGGATCTTGTTTTCGATGGCCAGTTCCAGTTGCATGTCGTTCAAGGCGCCGACGATCGGATTTTGCGGCGGCACCGAGAAGTTCTTGAAGGAAAAGGTCGGGTGTGCGGTCAGCAACTCCACCAGCCGATCGTGTTTGTCGGCGTAGTTCCACGAGTGGCTGATGAACAGATGATAGGTTTGCATGGGTTTCCCTCGGTATCGCCTGAATGCGAGAGAGAGTGAATGTATGCACTTGAATGGGGGTCGCAAGGCCGGCAAAGAGAAAGAGAAGTGCCCTACAAGCAGGCGTGCGCGGGCCCTACAGAAATTTCTGATGTTTAAAAGGTGAGGGGATTTGTCGGGCAGTACGAACGGCCCGCCGCTCCATCAGCGTTGGAGCGGCGAGTGCGTCTGTTTAGTAGCTGGTTTCGGGCAGGCTGGCGATGATCGAGCGGTAGCTGTTCATCCGTTGCTGCTGCACGCGGCCATCTTCCAGGGCCTTGAGCAGGGCGCAGCCAGGCTCGCGGTCGTGCTTGCAGTCGCGGAAGCGGCAGGTGCCGATCAGGTCGTTGAACTCGATGAAGCCGGCTTCGACGTCGGCGCGGCTGACGTGGCCCAGGCCGAACTCACGAATGCCCGGGGAGTCGATCAGCTCACCGCCACCTGGGAAGTGGAACAACCGCGCGGTGGTGGTGGTATGCGTGCCTTGGCCAGACAGCTCGGACAGCGGCCCGACGCGGGTTTCGACTTCCGGTAGCAGGCTGTTGACCAGCGACGACTTGCCGACGCCGGACTGGCCGACAAACACGCTGATGCGTCCGTCCAGCTGCTGTTGCAGGGTTTCCATGCCGTTACCGTGATGCGCCGAGACTTCCAGCACCGGGTAGCCGAGGGTGCGATACACCGCCAGCAGGGCGTTGAGCGCCGGGGCGTTGTGCTCGTCGATCAGGTCGAACTTGTTGAGCAGCAACAACGGGCGGATGCCAGCGTGTTCGGCGGCTACCAGGTAGCGGTCGATCAGGTTGGCGTGGGGCTCGGGGAGCGGGGCGAAGACGATGACGATCATGTCGACGTTGGCCGCGACCGGCTTGAGCTGGCCACGGCTGTCCGGACGGCACAGCTCGGTGTTGCGCGGCAGTTGCGCGACGATCACCCCGATGCCCTGGTTGCCGGCACGCCAGACGACCTTGTCGCCGGTCACCAGCGCAGGCAGGTTGGCGCGCAAGTGGCAGCGGAACACCTGGCCGGCCAGTTCGCCTTCGAAAGCCTCGACCTCGACCTGGACGCCAAAGTGGGCGATGACCAAGCCGGTCTGCTCGGGACCGAGGTCGCCACCTTCCAGCGCTTGCACGGCGCTGGATTCGCGTTTGGCGGCGCGGGCGGCGCGCTCGCCTTGAATCTTTTCGATGCGCCAGTTTTGACGACGATTGAGTTGGCGTTTGGCCATGGGTGTTCCGTGTTGATAATGCAGCGATTAGGTAAAACGGCCGCGAGTTTAGCACGCCCACGGGGTTGCCTAGGCTAAACTGCGCAACACTGCTTAGGAGCCGACACATGCAAAACCCACAGAATCTGATCTGGATCGATCTGGAAATGACCGGTCTGAACCCGGACACCGACGTCATCATCGAGATGGCGACCATTGTCACCGACAGCAATCTCAATACCCTGGCCGAAGGCCCGGTGATCGCGATTCACCACAGCGACGAGATCCTGGCCGGCATGGACGAGTGGAACACCCGTCAACACGGCGGTTCCGGGCTGACCCAGCGCGTGCGCGACAGCCGCATCAGCATGGCCGAAGCCGAAGCCCAGACGATCGCGTTTCTGGAGCAGTGGGTGCCCAAGGGCAAGTCGCCGATCTGCGGCAACAGCATCTGCCAGGACCGACGCTTCCTTTATACCCACATGAAATCCCTGGAAAGCTACTTCCATTACCGCAACCTGGATGTTTCGACGCTGAAAGAGTTGGCCGCACGCTGGGCACCGGAGGTGCGCGACAGCTTCAAAAAGGGCAGCACCCACCTGGCGCTGGACGATATTCGCGAATCCATCGCCGAGTTGCAGCACTACCGCCAGCACTTCATCAAAGCCTGACCCAGCAAAGCAGGCTGATCAGCATACGCCCTCTTTTGGTGCCGATCCGAAATGGCTAGACTGCGCGCCTTCCTGCAAGGACCGCCACCATGTTGCTGATGCTCTACCTGATTGCCATTACCGCTGAAGCCATGACTGGCGCGTTGTCTGCCGGCCGTCGGGGCATGGATTGGTTCGGTGTGGTGCTGATTGCCTGCGTCACCGCCCTGGGCGGTGGTTCAGTGCGTGATGTGTTGCTGGGGCATTACCCGCTGACGTGGGTCAAGCACCCGGAGTACCTGGTGCTGACATCGGTGGCGGCGATGTTCACCGTGTTCACCGCGCGCTGGATGCGCCACCTGCGCTCGCTGTTCCTGGTGCTGGACGCCGTAGGGCTGGTGGCCTTTACCCTGATCGGTTGCATGACCGCCCTGGAAATGGGCCACGGCATGCTGGTGGCGTCTGTCAGCGGAGTGATCACCGGGGTATTCGGCGGCATCCTGCGCGACATCTTCTGCAACGACATCCCGCTGATCTTCCGTCGCGAGCTTTACGCCAGCGTCTCGTTTGCGGCTGCCTGGTGCTACATGTTCTGCCTGTACCTGCAGTTGCCGGGGGAGCAAGCGATCCTGATCACCCTGTTCGGCGGATTCCTGCTGCGCTTGCTGGCGATCCGCTTTCATTGGGAAATGCCCAAGTTCGTTTACAACGACGAGGCCTGATGTCGCTTGAGGGCCCATTGCACGTGCTCGCGCACCAGTTCTGAAGGGTGGTCCGCGCGCGTCTTCAGGGCTTCCAGCACTGGAATGCTCGACGGCGCGTTACCCAGGCCCACGGCCAGGTTGCGCAGCCAGCGCTCATAACCGGCGCGGCGCAGGGGCGAGCCCTCGGTGCTGCTGAGGAATTTGTCTTCATCCCACAGGAACAGTTCGGCCAGTCCGGCGTTGTCCAGGTTGTGGCGGGGCTTGAAGTCGCTTTCGCCGCTGGGGCGGGCGAAGCGGTTCCAGGGGCAGACGATCTGGCAGTCGTCGCAGCCGAACACCCGGTTGCCGATCAGCGGACGCAACTCTTCGGGTATCGGGCCTTTGAGTTCAATGGTCAGGTACGAGATGCAGCGTCGCGCATCCAGCACGTAGGGGCCGACAAAGGCGTTGGTCGGGCAGATGTCCAGGCAGGCGGTGCAGCGCCCGCAGTGTTCGGTGCTGTGGGGTGGGTCCACGGGCAGCGGCAGGTCGACGAACAGTTCGCTCAAAAAGAAGTAACTGCCGGCCTTGCGGTTCAGTACCAGGGTATTTTTGCCGATCCAGCCCAGGCCGGCCTGTTCGGCGATGGCTTTTTCCAGGACCGGCGCGCTGTCGACGAAGGCTCGATAGCCGAACGGGCCGATCACCGCCTGAATCTTTTCTGCCAGTTGTTGCACGCGCTTGCGGATAAGCTTGTGGTAATCGCGGCCCAGGGCGTAGCGCGAGACGTAGGCTTTTTCCGGTTGGGCCAGTAACTGCGCCATCTGGGTGTCGCCGGGCAGGTAGTCCATGCGCAGCGAGACCACGCGCAAGGTGCCCGGCACCAGCTCCTCGGGATGGGAGCGTTTGCTGCCGTGGGCGCCCATGTATTCCATTTCACCGTGGTAGCCGGCGGCGAGCCAGCGCTCCAGGTGCTGCTCATGCTCAGCCAGGTCCAGACCGCTGATGCCGACTTGTTGAAAGCCCAGTTCGCGGCCCCAGTCCTTGATCGATTGGGCGAGTGCGGGGAGGTCTGTAGTAATTGCGGGCATGAGACAAGAGAAACCGGAGCTGAGGTGCGTATAATTCTGCCAGACATCGGAGCCCGAAGACGCATGCCGCAGACAAATCACCCTTTACCCGACGTTCAGTCACTGGACCCCGGCCATTTGCCGAGGCTCGCCGCACGTTCGGCGAGCGCTCATAAAGGCCAGTTTGGCCATGTGTTGTTGATCGGCGGCGACCGCGGGTTTGGCGGCGCCATCCTGCTCAGTGCCCAGAGCGCCCTGCGTTGTGGGGCCGGGCTGGTCTCGCTGGCCACCCGTAGCGAGCATGTGCCGGCGGCACTGGCCCGGTTGCCCGAAGTCATGGCGCTGGGCACCTCGTCGGCGAACCAGTTGATGGGCCTGCTGGAGCAGGCGTCAGTGCTGGTGGTGGGGCCTGGACTGGGGCAGGGCGCCTGGGGGCGCAGCCTGTTGTCGGCCGCCGCGAACGCAGCGCTGCCCCAGGTCTGGGATGCCGATGCGCTGAATCTGTTGGCCCATGGTGGTGTCAGCCTGCCCAAGGGCTGTGTGATCACCCCGCATCCAGGCGAGGCGGCGCGACTATTGGGGATTTCGACAGCTGAGGTTCAGGCAGACCGTCTTAGCGTGGCGCGCGCGTTGAGCCAGCGATTTGATGCGGTCACCGTATTGAAGGGGGCGGGCAGTCTGATCGCCAGCCCCGATGGTCGTGTCTATCGTTGCGACCGTGGTCACCCGGCCATGGCTAGCGCGGGCCTGGGCGATGTCCTGGCCGGTTTGCTGGGGGCGTTGCTGGCCCAGGGGATGGCTGCGTTCGAGGCCGCTGCGCTGGCGGTATGGCTACATGCCACGGCGGGCGAGCGTGAAGGTAAATTGGGCCGAGGGCTGGCGGCCAGTGATCTGATTCCCGCCATTCGTCAGTTGCTGGAGGAGCAAGCACCGTGTCTGAAGTAACCCTGTATCTGGCTGATGAAGACGCCATGGTGGCACTGGGAACCCGTATTGCCCAAGTGACCCAGGGGCATGGCATCGTGTTTCTGGACGGCGACCTGGGGGCGGGTAAAACCACCCTGTCCCGGGGCATCATTCGCGGCCTGGGCCATGTAGGCTCGGTAAAGAGCCCTACATTTACCTTGGTCGAACCCTACGAAATCGGTGAGATCCGCGCTTTCCACTTCGACCTGTACCGCTTGGTCGATCCGGAAGAGTTGGAGTACCTGGGTATTCGTGATTACCTCGAAGATGATGCGTTGTGCTTGATCGAGTGGCCCCAGAAGGGTGCAGGCTTTTTGCCAAAGCCCGACCTGACCATTACCATTAGCCCGCATGACAGCGGACGTTCGCTGAGTTTGTTGCCCCAGAGCCCGCGTGGCGAGACCTGGTGTGCCGCTTTGGCATTGGAATTCAAATAAATGATGGGGTTAGGTATGCGCTTTCGCGCGTTGGTTGCTGTCGTAGGAATGCTGCTTACGGCACTGGCCGTTGACGCTGTGGCCGCGACCAAGGTCAACAGTGTTCGCCTGTGGCGGGCACCGGACAACACGCGACTGGTGTTTGACCTGTCTGGCACCGTCCAGCACAGCGTTTTTACCCTGACGGCCCCAGATCGCCTGGTGATCGACATCAATGGTGCCGTACTCGGCGCACCGCTCAACGTCGCCACCGCGAACACCCCGATTACCTCGATGCGTTCGGCCCAGCGTACGCCGACCGACCTGCGGGTGGTCATCGACCTGAAAAAGGCGGTGACCCCGAAAAGCTTCGTACTGCCGCCCAATGCGCAGTATGGCAACCGCCTGGTAGTCGATCTGTTCGACAACCCGGCCGACGCCGCACCGCCGCCGGCCCCGACGCCTAGCGTTGCGACCATTCCGGCGGTGCCGGTGACGCCGACCGCGCCGGCAATCAAGCTGCCACCTGCACCACCAGCCCCACCCGGCAAGCGTGACATCATTGTGGTGATCGACGCCGGTCACGGCGGTGAAGACCCGGGCGCCTCGGGTTCGCGTGGCCAGCGTGAGAAAGACGTGGTGCTGGCCATCGCCCGTGAACTGCAGCGTCAGGTCAACGGCATCAAGGGCTTCCGCGCCGAACTGACCCGTACCGGCGACTATTTCATTCCGTTGCGCGGACGTACCGAAATCGCCCGCAAGAAGGGCGCCGACCTGTTCGTTTCGATCCACGCCGACGCCGCGCCGTCGAAAGCCGCCTTCGGCGCCTCGGTATTTGCCCTGTCCGACCGTGGTGCGACTTCCGAGACCGCGCGCTGGCTGGCTGACAGCGAAAACCGTTCCGACCTGATCGGCGGTGCCGGCAACGTCAGCCTCGACGACAAGGACCGGATGCTTGCCGGGGTGCTGCTCGATCTGTCGATGACCGCGTCGCTGACCTCCAGCCTCAACGTTGGCCAGAAGGTCTTAAGCAATATCGGCCGGGTCACGCCGCTGCACAAGCAGCGCGTCGAGCAGGCCGGGTTCATGGTGCTCAAATCCCCGGATATTCCGTCGATCCTGGTGGAAACCGGGTTCATCTCCAACGCCAATGAAGCCTCGAAACTGGCGGCCCCGAGCCACCAGCAGGCCCTTGCGCGCTCCATCAGCAGCGGCGTGCGGCAGTTCTTCCAGCAAAACCCGCCACCGGGCACCTACATTGCCTGGCTGCGTGATTCCGGGAAAATCGCCCAGGGCCCGCGCGACCATACCGTGCGCCCCGGCGAGACACTGGCGATGATTGCGGTGCGTTACCAGGTGTCTGCGGCCTCCTTGCGCAGCGCCAACAACCTGCAATCCGATGAGCTGAAGATCGGCCAGCACCTGAACATTCCAGGCACCGAACTGGCGGCCAAGGAATGAACGACTCGGTGAACAGCGGCGCGCGCATCGAACTGCTCAGCCCGCGCCTGGCGAACCAGATTGCCGCGGGTGAAGTCGTCGAGCGCCCGGCCTCGGTCATCAAGGAGTTGCTGGAGAACAGCCTGGACTCCGGCGCTCGGCGCATTGATGTCGATGTCGAGCAGGGTGGGGTCAAGCTGCTGCGGGTTCGCGACGATGGTCGGGGGATCCCGGCCGATGACCTGCCCCTGGCCCTGGCCCGTCACGCCACCAGCAAGATCCGCAACCTGGAAGATCTCGAGCAGGTGATGAGCCTGGGGTTCCGCGGCGAGGCCCTGGCCTCCATCAGTTCCGTGGCGCGCCTGACCCTGACATCCCGCACCCGGGATGCCGACCAGGCCTGGCAGGTCGAAACCGAAGGCCGCGACATGGCCGCGCGGGTCCAGCCAGCGGCCCATCCGGTGGGCACCTCGGTGGAAGTGCGCGACCTGTTTTTCAATACCCCGGCGCGACGCAAGTTCCTCAAGACTGAAAAAACCGAATTCGATCACCTGCAAGAAGTGATCAAGCGCCTGGCACTGGCGCGCTTTGATGTGGCCTTCCACCTGCGTCACAACGGCAAGACCATCCTCAGCCTGCACGAAGCCCATGATGATGCGGCCCGTGCGCGGCGGGTGGCAGCCATCTGCGGCTCGGGTTTCCTGGAGCAGGCCTTGCCGATCGAAATCGAGCGCAATGGCCTGCATTTGTGGGGCTGGGTCGGGCTGCCGACGTTCAACCGCAGCCAGGCGGACATGCAGTATTTCTTCGTCAATGGCCGTGCCGTGCGCGACAAACTGGTGGCCCATGCGGTGCGCCAGGCGTATCGCGACGTGCTGTTCAACGGGCGCCATCCGACGTTCGCGCTGTTTTTCGAAGTCGATCCGGCGGCGGTCGACGTTAACGTGCACCCGACCAAGCACGAAGTGCGCTTTCGTGATGGGCGCATGGTTCACGATTTCCTGTATGGCACTCTGCACCGGGCCCTCGGCGATGTGCGTCCGGAGGACCAGTTGGCAACGCCAGCGCCGGTCGCCGGCATGGTGCGTCCCTCCGGGATCGAGGCCGGGGAATTCGGCCCGCAAGGGGAAATGCGCCTGGCCGCCAATGCGCTGCTTGAGCAACCCCAGGGCCAGCCGACATTCAATACCGGCGCTGCGCCGGGCTCGGGTGCCGGTGCCGGTTATCAGTACCAGTACACGCCACGGCCCCAGGGTGCCAGCGTGCCGGTGGCTGAGGCCCAGGCGGCCTATCGTGAGTTCTTTGCGCCCTTGCCCGAGGCGAATGCCGCGGCGTTGCCCGAAGGCCAGGACGACATTCCACCCTTGGGCTACGCCCTGGCGCAGCTCAAGGGCATCTACATTCTTGCGGAAAACGCCCAGGGCCTGGTGCTGGTGGACATGCACGCCGCCCACGAGCGGATCATGTACGAGCGTCTGAAGGTGGCGATGGCCAGCGAAGGCCTGAGCGGCCAGCCGTTGCTGGTGCCCGAATCCCTGGCGGTCAGCCAGCGCGAAGCCGATTGTGCCGAAGAGCACGTCAGCTGGTTCCAGCGCCTGGGCTTCGAGCTGCAGCGCCTGGGTCCGGAAACCCTGGGTATCCGGCAGATCCCGGCGCTGCTCAAGCAGGCCGAGGCCAACCGCCTGGTGCAGGATGTCCTGGCGGACCTGATGGAGTACGGCACCAGTGACCGGATCCAGGCGCACCTCAACGAGTTGCTCGGGACCATGGCCTGCCACGGCGCGATCCGCGCCAACCGGCGCCTGGCCGTACCGGAAATGAACGGTCTGCTGCGTGACATGGAAAACACCGAGCGCAGCGGTCAATGCAACCATGGCCGACCGACCTGGACCCAATTGGGCCTGGACGATCTGGACAAACTGTTCTTGCGCGGTCGTTGATGAGCCAGCTCCCTCCAGCGATTTTCCTGATGGGCCCGACCGCTGCGGGCAAGACCGACCTGGCCATCGAGTTGACCAAGGTGCTGCCCTGCGAGCTGATCAGCGTCGACTCGGCGCTGGTCTACCGGGGCATGGACATTGGCACGGCCAAGCCCTCAAAGGCTTTGCTGGCCGAGTTCCCCCACCGCCTGATCGATATTCTCGACCCGGCCGATGCCTATTCGGCCGCGGATTTTCGCCGCGATGCCCTTGAGGCCATGGCCGACATCACCGCGCGCGGCAAGATCCCGCTGCTGGTGGGCGGCACCATGCTTTATTACAAGGCGTTGATCGACGGCCTGGCCGAGATGCCCGCCGCCGATCCGCAGATTCGTGCCGAGATCGAGGCGCAGGCGGCCCGCCTTGGCTGGCAGGCCCTGCACGATCAATTGGCGGTGATCGACCCGGTTTCCGCGGCCCGCATTCACCCCAATGATCCGCAGCGTCTGAGCCGGGCGCTGGAAGTCTATCGGGCCAGCGGCCAGAGCATGACCGAGCTGCGCGCACGACAATCTGCGCAAAGTACTGAAGCAGGCGCTTCGGGACGCCCACAATTGCCCTATACTGTCGCAAACTTGGCCATTGCCCCGGCAAATCGCCAGGTGCTGCATGAGCGAATTAAACAAAGATTCACACAAATGTTGGAACAGGGATTCATTGATGAGGTCGTAGCCCTGCGTAAAAGAAGTGACCTGCATTCGGGGTTGCCGTCTATACGCGCTGTAGGCTACCGACAAGTCTGGGATTACCTGGATGGCAAGCTGACGTCAGCCGAGATGCAGGAACGTGGAATCATCGCCACGCGCCAATTGGCGAAGCGCCAGTTCACCTGGCTGCGCAGTTGGGCTGATTTACACTGGCTGGACAGCCTTGATTGCGACAATCTGCCACGCGCCTTGAAATACTTGGGAACGGTCTCCATATTGAGCTGAGTCCTTGCAATTGCCGTCTATCCTTGGGGGTGTGACGGCTGAAAGCTTTCTGCTTACCTATTTTTTTATTATTGAATCCTTAAAGGAGTGCGGCACATGTCAAAAGGGCATTCGCTACAAGACCCTTACTTGAATACTTTACGTAAAGAGAAAGTTGGGGTTTCCATCTACCTGGTCAACGGGATCAAACTGCAAGGCACGATCGAGTCGTTCGACCAGTTCGTCATCCTGCTGAAGAACACCGTCAGCCAGATGGTCTACAAGCACGCTATCTCTACAGTGGTACCGGTTCGTCCAATTCGTCTGCCTAGCGCAACCGAATCCGAACAAGGTGACGCTGAGCCAGGTAACGCCTGATAGGAGTCTCCTTTGTTCTTTGAGCGCCACGGTGGTGGTGAACGAGTGATCCTTGTTCACTTGGATGGACAGGACCCTGAGGCGCGCGAAGATCCGCAGGAGTTTCAGGAACTGGCTAATTCGGCGGGCGCCGAGACCGTTGCGTTTTTTAACGTGCCGCGTCATCGGCCAACCGCCAAATTCCTGATTGGCAGCGGCAAGGTCGAGGAGCTACGCGACCTGGTCCATGCCGAAAAGGCTGATCTGGTAATTTTCAATCACATCCTCACGCCCAGTCAGGAACGTAACCTCGAACGTGTCTTCGAGTGTCGCGTGATCGACCGTACCGGTCTGATTCTCGATATTTTCGCCCAACGCGCCCGTACCCATGAAGGCAAGCTCCAGGTCGAACTGGCCCAGCTTGACCACATGAGCACCCGCCTGGTTCGTGGCTGGACTCACCTTGAGCGTCAGGGTGGCGGTATCGGCATGCGTGGCCCGGGTGAAACCCAGCTGGAAACCGACCGCCGCCTGCTGCGGGTTCGCCTGCGACAGATCAAGGGGCGGCTGGAGAAAGTGCGCAGCCAGCGCGAGCAATCGCGACGGGGCCGATCGCGTGCCGATATTCCGACCGTGTCTCTGGTGGGGTATACCAACGCCGGTAAATCCACGCTCTTCAACAACGTGACGAAATCCGACGTGTACGCGGCCGACCAGTTGTTTGCCACGCTGGACCCGACCTTGCGCCGTCTGGAACTGGACGACCTGGGGCCGATTGTTCTGGCGGACACTGTGGGTTTCATCCGTCACTTGCCGCACAAGCTGGTCGAGGCATTTCGGTCTACGCTCGAAGAGTCGAGCAACTCCGACCTGCTGCTGCACGTGATCGATGCGGCCGAACCGGACCGCATGTTGCAGATCGAGCAGGTGATGGTGGTACTGGGTGAGATTGGGGCTCAGGACTTGCCGATCCTCGAGGTCTATAACAAACTCGATTTGCTTGAAGGCGTTGAGCCACAAATCCAGCGCGATGCCGATGGCAAACCGCAACGGGTGTGGCTCTCGGCGCGTGATGGCAGTGGCCTGGAATTGCTTGAGCAAGCCATCGCCGAGTTGTTGGGCAGTGATTTGTTTGTGGGCACATTGCGTTTACCGCAACGATTCGCTCGATTGCGTGCACAGTTCTTTGAGCTGGGCGCAGTGCAGAAAGAAGAGCACGACGAAGAAGGCATCTGTTTGCTGGACGTTCGTTTGCCACGGGTCGAGCTCAATCGACTGGTGAGCCGCGAGGGAATGCAGCCGCTGGAATTTATCGAGCAACACACTTTGCAATAAAAGCCTGAAAAAGCGGTTGTGCCGCTATGACAGGCATTCTGTAGCATTGGTCGGCGCGCCGTGGGTGCGTCTTTGCTTTATCAGATGGAGAGCGCTATGGCTTGGAATGAGCCGGGTGGCAACTCGAATAATCAGGATCCTTGGGGTGGTAAGCGCCGCAATAATGGCGACCGCAAGGGGCCACCAGATCTCGACGAGGCCTTCCGAAAGCTGCAGGAAAGCCTGAATGGGTTGTTCGGTGGTGGTAAGAAACGTGGTGACGATGGCGGTAGTTCGAGCAAGGGCGGCGGTTACGGCCTGCTCGGCATCGGCCTCGTGGTGCTGGCGGCCGTGTGGCTGTACAGCGCGGTGTACGTGGTCGACGAGCAGGAGCAAGCCGTGGTGCTGCGCTTCGGCAAGTACTACGAGACCGTTGGCCCGGGCCTGAACATCTACCTCCCGCCGATCGACAAAAAGTACATGGAAAACGTCACGCGTGAGCGTGCCTATACCAAGCAGGGTCAAATGCTGACTGAAGACGAGAACATCGTCGAAGTGCCGCTGACCGTGCAGTACAAGATCAGCAACCTGCAGGACTTCGTGCTGAACGTCGATCAGCCGGAAGTCAGCCTGCAGCACGCAACCGACAGTGCCCTGCGCCACGTGGTGGGTTCTACCGCCATGGACCAGGTACTGACGGAAGGTCGTGAATTGATGGCCAGCGAAATCAAGGAGCGTCTGCAACGCTTCCTCGATACCTATCGCACCGGTATCACCGTGACCCAGGTCAACGTACAGAACGCAGCGGCACCGCGTGAAGTACAGGAAGCCTTCGATGACGTGATTCGTGCCCGTGAAGACGAGCAGCGTTCGCGCAACCAGGCTGAAACCTATGCCAACGGCGTTGTGCCGGAAGCTCGTGGCCAGGCCCAGCGCATCATCGAGGACGCCAACGGTTACCGTGACGAAACAGTCTCGCGCGCCAAGGGTGAGGCCGACCGCTTCACCAAGCTGGTGGCCGAGTACCGCAAGGCTCCGGAAGTCACGCGTGAGCGTCTGTACCTGGACACCATGCAGGAAGTCTTCAGCAACACCAGCAAGGTTCTCGTGACCGGCAACAAGAATGGCCAGAGCAATCTGCTGTACTTGCCGCTGGACAAGATGATCGACAGTGGCCGTCCTGCCAGCGCTCCGGCGACCGGCGCCGCGGCCAGCAGCAATGAAGCGAATGCGCGTGCGGCAGCAGATCTGCAGCAACAGGCACGTACCAGGGAGAGTCGCTGATGAGCAATAAATCGCTGATCGCCCTTATTGTCGGCGTTGTCGTGGCGATCGCTGCCTGGAACTGCTTCTACATCGTGGCTCAGACCGAGCGTGCGGTGTTGCTGCAGTTCGGTCGCGTGGTCCAGGCTGATGTCCAGCCAGGTCTGCATGTGAAAGTGCCCTACGTTAACCAGGTGCGTAAGTTTGACGCACGCCTGATGACCCTGGATGCACCGACACAGCGTTTCCTGACACTGGAAAAGAAAGCCGTGATGGTCGATGCCTACGCCAAGTGGCGGGTCAAAGATGCCGAGCGCTTCTACACCGCGACATCCGGCCTCAAGCAGATTGCCGACGAGCGTTTGTCCCGCCGTCTGGAGTCGGGCCTGCGTGACCAGTTTGGTAAGCGCACCCTGCACGAGGTGGTATCGGGTGAACGTGATGCGCTGATGGCGGATATCACGGCTTCGCTGAACAAGATGGCGGAACAAGAGCTGGGCATCGAAGTTGTCGATGTTCGGGTCAAGACCATCGACCTGCCGAAGGAAGTGAACCGCAGCGTGTTCGAGCGTATGAGCACCGAGCGTGAGCGTGAAGCCCGTGAGCACCGTGCCAAGGGTAACGAGCTGGCAGAAGGCATCCGTGCCGACGCCGATCGTCAGCGCCGCGTACTGTTGGCTGAAGCCTATCGTGAATCCGAAGAGGTTCGCGGTGACGGTGATGCCCAGGCCGCTTCGATCTACTCCAAGGCCTACGGCCAGGACCAGGAGTTCTACGCGTTCTACCGTAGCCTGCGCGCCTACCGTGAAAGCTTCGCGAACAAATCCGACGTCATGGTTCTGGATCCAAGCAGCGACTTCTTCCGTTACCTGGAAAAAGCCAAGCCTTGATCCGACACTGATCCAAAAGGAACCCCGCCGGGCGGCTAAAGCCTCTCGCGGGGTGATCCTTTGGGAAAACGTGTGTATGATGCGGCAGCCGGGAAATTCCCGGCTTTTTTGCGTCTGCACGTTTGATTGCGTGCAGTCGGGTTGAACAACTCGACAGGTTTTTCGAGGAAAGTGTTTGGCGAGGCCGGATTCAGGCCGATCGCCACGTCGTCCATGCGCGTGAAATTCTGCGCATGGGCCAGACATTTTCTGCTTCACTCAAGGCCGGCCGAGGGTTGGCCGCCCGGATCAAAGGGGAATGGCGTAATGGCAACGGTAGACCGCTGGCTGCTGCCAGATGGCATCGAAGAAGTACTGCCACCAGAGGCGGCGCGCATTGAAGTGGCGCGCCGTCAGGTGTTGGATCTGTTCCAGAGCTGGGGTTACGAGTTTGTCGTGACTCCCCATATCGAGTACCTGGAATCCCTGCTGATCGGTGCGGGCCAGGACCTGGATCTGCGCACCTTCAAGGTCATCGACCCGCAGTCGGGCCGGCAGATGGGCTTTCGTGCCGACATCACGCCGCAAGTGGCGCGCATCGATGCGCACACCCTGCGTCGCGAAGGCCCGAGCCGCCTGTGCTACGCCGGCAGTGTGCTGCATGCGCAGCCCCGCGCCTTGTCGACTTCGCGCAGCCCGATCCAGTTGGGTGCCGAGTTGTACGGCGATGCCAGCCCGAGCAGTGACGTCGAAGTCATCAGCCTGATGCTGGCCATGTTGCAACTGGCCGACGTGCCGGATGTGCACATGGACCTGGGCCATGTCGGTATCTACCGCGGCCTGGCCCGTGCGGCCGGTCTGTCCGGTGAAGTCGAGCAGCAGCTGTTTGACGCTTTGCAGCGCAAGGCCATCGACGAGGTCATTAACTTGACCGAAGGCCTGCCTGCCGACCTGGCGGGCATGCTGCGGGCGCTGGTCGACCTGTGTGGCGGTCGTGAAGTGCTGGCGGCTGCCCGTGAGCGCCTGGCCCAAGCGCCGGCGCCGGTACTGGCCGCGCTGGACGACCTGCTGGCGATTGCCGAGCGGCTGTCCGTGCGTTTCCCGCAGTTGCCGCTGTACTTCGACCTGGGCGAGCTGCGTGGCTACCACTACCACACCGGTGTGGTGTTCGCGGTGTTCGTGCCGGGTGTGGGCCAATCCATTGCCCAGGGCGGTCGTTACGACGACATTGGCGCCGACTTCGGTCGCGCCCGTCCGGCAACCGGCTTCTCCACTGATTTGAAAACCCTGGTGACCCTGGGGCGTGCTGAGATCGAGCTACCGTCTGGCGGTATCTGGATGCCTGACAGTACGGATGCGGCACTCTGGCAGCAGGTTTGCCAGTTGCGCAGTGAGGGTCAGCGTGTCGTCCAGGCATTGCCTGGGCAACCATTGGCCGCCGCCCGTGACGCGGACTGCGACCGGCAATTGATTCAGCAGAACGGGCTTTGGCAAGTATTGCCGCTGGCTTCTTGAGTTTTCCTGCCGGCCGCCGCCGGCACCAAGTTTGCGCGAATGAGGACAAGTGTTATGGGTAAGAATGTCGTAGTCCTGGGCACCCAATGGGGTGATGAGGGCAAAGGCAAGATCGTTGATCTGCTGACCGAACATGCTGCCGCCGTAGTGCGCTACCAAGGTGGCCACAACGCTGGCCACACGCTGGTGATCGATGGCGAAAAAACTGTCTTGCACCTGATCCCCTCGGGCGTGCTGCGCGAAGGCGTGCAGTGCCTGATCGGCAACGGCGTGGTGGTTGCACCAGACGCCCTGCTGCGCGAGATCACCAAGCTGGAAGAGAAAGGTGTACCGGTGCGCGAGCGCCTGCGTGTCAGCCCTTCCTGCCCGCTGATCCTGTCGTATCACGTAGCGCTGGACCAGGCCCGTGAAAAGGCCCGTGGCGAGCTGAAGATCGGTACTACCGGTCGCGGCATCGGCCCAGCCTACGAAGACAAGGTTGCACGTCGTGGCCTGCGTGTGGGCGACCTGCTCAACATGCCGCGCTTTGCAGACAAGCTGCGTGAACTGGTGGATTACCACAACTTCATGCTGGTGGGTTACTACAAAGAGCCAGCCATCGACTTCGACAAGACCCTGGCCGAGTGCAAGGAATACGCTGAGCTGCTGACCCCGCTGATGCTGGACGTGACTGCCGAGCTGCACGACCTGCGTCGCGCTGGCAAAGACATCATGTTCGAAGGCGCCCAGGGTTCGTTGCTGGACATCGACCACGGCACCTACCCGTACGTGACCAGCTCCAACACCACCGCCGGCGGCGTTGCGACCGGTTCCGGTGTGGGTCCGATGTTCCTGGACTACATCCTGGGCATCACCAAGGCCTACACCACGCGTGTGGGTTCGGGTCCATTCCCGACTGAGCTGTTCGACGAAGTCGGTGCGCACCTGGCCAAACAGGGTCACGAGTTCGGCGCGACTACCGGCCGTGCCCGTCGTTGTGGCTGGTTCGACGCCGTTATCCTGCGTCGCGCTATCGATGTGAACAGCATCTCGGGTATCTGCCTGACCAAGCTGGACGTACTCGACGGCCTGGAAACCATCAATATCTGCGTTGGCTACAAAGATGCAGAAGGCAACGACATTGCTCCGACCGACGCCGACAGCTACCTGGGCCTGCAGCCTGTGTACGAAGAAGTGCCAGGTTGGACCGAGTCGACGGTGGGTGCCAAAACCCTGGAAGAGCTGCCAGCCAACGCCCGTGCTTACATCAAGCGCGTTGAACAGCTGATCGGCGCGCCGATCGACATTATTTCGACCGGTCCGGACCGCAACGAAACCATCGTTCTGCGTCACCCGTTCGCTTAATAAGCTGTTGATGTAAAAAGCAAAGGGCCCTCGATAGGGCCCTTTGTCGTTTGTGCCTGCCGGGCGGCATGACCTTTGCTGTGCATATCCCTTCGAGCGTGCTATCAGTTTAATAGCATCCAAGTAGAGGGATTTTCTGTGTCGGCCGTTCTCTCACTGTTACAAAGCCGTTTATTGCGGCCCGTATTCGTTACCCTTGGTATCGCCCTTTTGGTGCAGGTACTGGTAGCGGTTGCCCTGACCCGGAGCACCGTGACCGCCCTGGAGGCGGATCTGGGGGTGCGTCTGGGTGCCGATAGCCAGAAGCTTTCGGGTGAGCTGGAGCAGGCTGGGCGCGAAGTTACTTCCAGCCTGGACAACCTCTCCACCAGCACCCGCCAGCGCCTGACGGCCGGCTTGTCTTCGCGACTCGAGGATGAGCAGGCGCAGCTGCGCGCCACCCTGGAAAAGGACCTCAAGGACTCGGCCAATGACATGGCCCAGCTCCTGGCCTCGGTCGCACCTCGCGCCATGTGGGACAGCGATGTTCCGACCTTGTCCGAGTTCGCCCGGCGCGCCCAGCGCAATCCCAATGTGCTGTTTGTGGTGTACGACGATGCCACCGGCCAGCACCTGACCCGCTACCTGAACCGGGAAAACCCGATCAACAAGGCCCTTTTGGAAAAGGGCCAGGGCGAGCGTGCCCTGGATAAAGTGCTGGATGCGGCCAAAAACGATCCGTCGGTGTTCTACGTCGAGGCGTCGATCAACCCCAACGGCGTGGAAATCGGCAAGGTCTTGATGGGCGTTTCCACGGCCTCGGTCGAGGCGGACCTGGCGGCGCTCGACAAGCGCTTCTCGGCGCTGATCGCCAGCAGCGATCAACTGGTCGGTGACAGCCTCAAGGGCGCCGCGGCCGACAGTGCGACAGCGATGCGCGCGCGCCTGCAGTCGGCGCAAGCCACTGCCAGCGAAATGCAGGCCAATACCACCACCACCGTACAAGAGGCCGCGGCGACCCTGCGCTGGCGGATCGGCATGGCGTTGGCCCTGGTCGGCTGTGGCGTGTTGCTGCTGCTCGCGGTGGTCCTCGGGCGGCGAGTCGTCAATCGCCTGAAGTTACTGATTGCGGCGATGGATGACCTGGCGGCAGGTGAGGGCGACCTGACCAAGCGCGTGCAGATCAACAGCCAGGACGAAATTGGCGACATGGCGTCGGCGGTCAATCGGTTTGTGGATAAGTTGCAGCCGATCGTTCGCGAGGCGGGCGACGTGGCCCAGCGCACAGGCGTGGAAATCGGCGCCATGAGCCAGCGTAACGCCGGGGCCGATGCCGCGGCGAAATCCCAGCGCGATGAAGTGGCGGAGAGCCTGCGGGCGCTGTCACAGATGGCGGACGAGGCGCAGGCTGAAAGTCATGCCATGCAGGCAGCCTTGCAGCAGGTGGTGGACATTCGCCAGGCGACCGATGAAAACACCCGAACCTCGGCTCAGGTCGGCAGCCTGATCGAGGCGCTGGCCGGGCAGGTCGATACGGGAGCCAAGGTGATCGAGCGGCTGGCCCAACAAAGCGAGCAGATCGAGGTGGTCCTGGAAGTGATCCACGGGATCGCCGAGCAGACCAACCTGCTGGCCCTCAATGCCGCGATCGAAGCGGCGCGGGCCGGTGAGACCGGGCGTGGCTTCGCGGTCGTGGCGGATGAAGTGCGGGCGCTGGCGAGCAAGACGCAAAGCTCCACCGGCGACATCCAGGCGCACATCGGTGCCTTGCAGCAGGGCGCCCGTGAAGCGGTGGCGGCGATCGGTCAGGCGGGGCGCCAGGCCAACGAAGGGTTGCTGGTATTGCGCGACAGCGCGCGGCTGCAACAGTCGGTGCAGGTCTCTGTCGAGCAGGTGCATGCGGCCATCGGCCTGGCGACCCAGGCGGCGGCGCACCAGGCCAAGGGCGCGCAAGCGGTGCGTGGGCGGGTGCAGACCATCCATGCCCAGGCCGAGAAAGCGGCCCAGGCGGTGGTGGAGACCACGGCCAGTGGCAAGGTGCTGGATGGGTTGGCGGCGCAGTTGAAAGCCAGCTTGGGGCAGTTCCGGGCTTGATGCCGGGTATCGGCAGCCGCTATCGCTAGCGGCTGGCTCCCACGGGCCTGCTCGCGAGGGCAGGCTCAGCGACTCAGATACATCCGGGTAGTCAGCAGATACACCGGCAACCCCGACACCAGAATCAGCAGCGCCGCATAGGGCGCTGCTGCCGCAAATTCGACATTCGCAGTGTGGGCCCAGACCTCGGTGGCCAGGGTGTTGAGTCCGGTCGGGCTGAGCAGCAGGGTCGCCGTCAGCTCTTTCATCGCATCGAGGAACACCAGGGCAAAGGCTGCGCCCAGCGCCGGGAAGATGATCGGCAGCGTCACTCGCACAAAGGCGCTGAATGAGGAGGCGCCTAGGGTGCGGGCGGCCTCTTCGAGTTGCGGAGCCGCCTTGTTCAGGGCCGTGCGGATCGGCGCCTGGGCCAGCGGCAGGAACAGCAAGGCATAGGCGATCAGCAGCAACCCCGAGGTCTGGTACAGCGCCGGCACATAGTGCAAGGCGAAGTACACCAGCGTCAGGGCAATCACCAGGCCGGGCAGCGCGTGCAGCAAGTACGGCAGGCGTTCTGCCCAGAGCGCCAGGCGGCCCTTGTAGCGAACCACCAGCAAACCCACGGGCACCGCCAGCACCAGGCACAGCGCCGCGCCGCCCAGGGACAGGGCCAGGGATGACAGCAGCGCTTCGCTGATGGCCGCCATCGGGAAGGCGGCCGAGGAGCCCACCGCCAGCCAGTACCCGAGCATGCCCAGGGGAATGCCGCTGCCGACAATCGCCAGCAACAGGCAGTAAAGCTGGCCGAGCGGTGCCAAGGCGCCCAGGCGAACCTGCTCGGCATGCCGCGCCGCGCCCTGGCCGATCCGCACGTGACGGCCCTTGCCACGCACCCGCAGCTCCAGCCACAACAGCACCAGGCACAGCGCCAGCAGCACGGCAGAGAGCATGGCTGCGTTGGCGTTGCTGAATTCCAGCTCGAACTGTTGATAGATCGCTGTGGTGAAGGTTTGCAGGCCGATGATCGACAGGGCGCCGAATTCCACCAGCATGTGCAGGGCAATCAGCAGCGAGCCCGCCAGCAGTGAGGGCCAGAGCAGGGGCAGGGTGATCTTGAAGAACACGCCCCAGCGGTTCAGGCCCAGGGTGCGGGCCGATTCCTCCAGGGCGGGGTCGAGATTGCGCAGAGTCGCGGCCACCGGCAGGAAAATCAGCGGGTACTTGGACAGGCTCATCACCAGGATCGCCCCGCCCAGGCCTTCAAAGCTGGAGCTCAGGGAGACCCAGGTAAAACTGCTGACGAAGGCCGGGACGGCAAACGGCAAGCACAGAATCACCCCCCATACGCGCCGCCCCCGCAGGTTGCTGCGCTCCAGCAGCCAGGCCAGCGACAGGCCGACCAGGGCGCAGGCCAGCGTGACGCCGATCATCAGCAGCAGGGTGTTGCGCAGCAGCCCGAACACATAGGGCCGCCAGAGCAGATGCACCGCCTGCGCCCAGCCGGCCTGCCAGGCCTTGAGGCCGACATACAGCAGCGGCAACAGGCTCAGGCAGACCAACAGCAGCACCGGCAGCAGCAGCCAGATCGAAGGCCGTTTGCGCCGCGGTACATAGGCTGCGCGCGAGGCGGAGGCGGGCAGGGAGGCGCTCATCAGTTCAAGCCAACTTCACGTTCCAGTTCCAGGGCTTCCTCGGCATTGCCCAGGTCGGCCGGGGTGACTTTCGGCGCTTGCAGTTCGTTGAACGGTTTGAGTCCGCGGTCAGACGCCATGCCTTTATGCAGCGGGTACTCGGCGGTGGTCTGGGTGATCACGCGCTGGCCCTCTTCGCTGGCCATGTAGGCGAGCAGTTGCTGGGCTTCTTGCGGATGCTTGCTGGACTTGAGCACGGCAGCGCTGGAAACGGTGATCAGGCCGCCCACGTCGCCGTCGCTGAAGTAGTACAGTTTCGAGTCGAGCTGGCCTTTTTCCCGTTGCAGGGCGAACCAGTAGTAGTTGTTCACCAGTACCGTGGCCACTTCACCGTTTTCCACGGCCTTGAGGGCAACCATGTTGTTGCTGTAGGTCTTGCCGAACGCGCGCAAACCGGTGAGCCATTCTTCGGCTGCATCCATGCCGTGCACTTTGATGATCGCCACGGCCTGCTCCTGGAACGCGCCGCTGGTGGGGACGAACCCGACCTTGCCTTGCCATTTCGGATCGGAGAACGCCATCACCGATTTTGGCAGGTCTTTTTCGTCGATCAGTTTCGGGTTGTAGGCCACCACGCGGACGCGGGCGGTGACGCCGATCCAGGTGCCATTGCTGGCCACGTAATCCTTGGGCAGTACCGCCAGCGTGGCATCGTCGGCCTTGGCCAGCAGGCCTTGTTCGCCCAGCTTGTTCAGCGGCGGCGATTCTTCGGTGTAGATCACGTCGGCGGGGGAGCGGTCGCCTTCTTCCACGACCTGGCTGGCAAGCTGGTTGCTGCTGCCTTTGCGCACGTTGACGTGAATCCCGGTCTTGGCTTCGAAGGCTTTGGCGACGGCATCGCCGACTTCCTTGTGCTGGCCGTTGTAAAGCGTCAGGGAAACCGGATCGGCCGCCTGGGTAAGTGGGCAGGCCAGGGCCAGCCCCAGCAGCGTGAAGGTCAGGCCGCGGCGCAGGGTATTTCGAAGCATCATTCGCAGGGTTCCTCACTGTCGCATTGCAAAAACTTGAAACAATCATAAACGATATTGTTTCTCAAGTGCGCCTTGCGAGGAGATGGGGGCTCTGGTAGGGGGGGGGGGCGGCCTGAGGTCGCTGCCGCAGAGATCGCGGGGCGTTTTCAACGGCCGGAAACGCAAAAACCCGCTTTCGCGGGTTTTTGTGAGATTCAAGATCATCGACCTTGAATTTGAATTGGTGCCCAGAAGAAGACTCGAACTTCCACGACCTTGCGGTCACCAGCACCTGAAGCTGGCGTGTCTACCAATTTCACCATCTGGGCAGTATCGACAACGTTGCCGCTGTTGATGTGGCGCACTATACGGAGCGCTGTTTGATCTGTAAACCCCTGATTTAATAAAATTAAATCAAACCGCTAAAATGCAAAAACCCGCTTTCGCGGGTTTTTGTGTGAGCCTTGAAATTGAACTAATCTCAAGCTCGTAATTGGTGCCCAGAAGAAGACTCGAACTTCCACGACCTTGCGGTCACCAGCACCTGAAGCTGGCGTGTCTACCAATTTCACCATCTGGGCAGTATCGGCAACGCTGTACGTCGTCGATGGCGCGCACTATACGGAGCGTCCTTTTAACTGTAAACCCCTGATATCAAAAAAACAGGGAAAATTTTGCGAATACTGCCGGGTGGTCGGATTCCGGCGGCAGGAAAGGGCATTTACGGCGTTCAGTAGCCTGAAATTTCCCGTTTCATTACGCCTATGCCAAACTAACCCGCATATAGACAAGGTGAAAACTCTCTAATGGCCGATTGGCAGTCCCTCGATCCCGAGGCCGCTCGTGAAGCGGAAAAATATGAAAACCCTATTCCTAGCCGCGAACTGATCCTTCAGCACCTTGCTGATCGAGGTTCGCCTGCTAACCGCGAGCAACTGGTCGAAGAGTTTGGTCTGACCACGGAAGACCAGATCGAAGCCCTGCGCCGCCGCTTGCGCGCCATGGAGCGCGACGCTCAACTGATCTACACCCGTCGTGGCACCTACGCACCGGTGGACAAGCTAGACCTGATCCTTGGCCGCATCAGCGGTCACCGTGACGGCTTCGGCTTCCTGGTACCGGATGACGGCAGTGACGACCTGTTCATGAGCCCGGCGCAAATGCGCCTGGTGTTCGACGGCGACCGTGCCCTGGCGCGCGTGTCCGGCCTGGATCGTCGCGGGCGTCGCGAAGGCATGATCGTCGAGGTGGTGTCGCGTGCTCACGAAACCATCGTCGGCCGCTACTTCGAAGAAGGCGGCATTGGCTTTGTCGTCGCCGACAATCCGAAGATCCAGCAGGAAGTGCTGGTGACCCCGGGCCGCAACGCCAACGCCCAGATCGGTCAATTCGTTGAAGTGAAGATCACCCACTGGCCAACCCCACGCTTCCAGCCGCAAGGCGACGTGGTCGAGGTCGTGGGTAACTACATGGCGCCGGGCATGGAAATCGATGTCGCCCTGCGCACCTACGACATTCCTCATGTCTGGCCAGAGGCGGTCCTCAAGGAAGCGGCCAAGCTCAAGCCAGAAGTCGAGGAGAAGGACAAAGAGAAGCGCATCGACCTGCGCCATCTGCCGTTCGTCACCATCGACGGCGAAGATGCCCGCGACTTCGATGACGCCGTCTACTGCGAGTCCAAGCCCGGCAAGCTGCGTCTGTTCTCCGGCGGCTGGAAGTTGTACGTGGCGATTGCCGACGTTTCCAGCTACGTGAAGATCGGTTCGGCCCTGGACAACGAGTCCCAGGTTCGCGGCAACTCGGTGTACTTCCCCGAGCGCGTGATCCCGATGCTGCCTGAGCAGCTGTCCAACGGCCTGTGCTCCCTGAACCCGCATGTCGATCGTCTGGCCATGGTTTGCGAGATGACCATCTCCAAGTCCGGCGAAATGACCGACTACTGCTTCTACGAAGCGGTGATCCACTCCCATGCCCGCCTGACCTACAACAAAGTCAGCGCGATGCTGGAAACGCCGAAACTCTCCGAGGCGCGCCAGCTTCGCGGCGAGTACAACGACGTCCTGCCGCACCTCAAGCAGCTCTACTCGCTGTACAAAGTGTTGCTGGCCGCTCGTCACGTGCGTGGCGCCATCGATTTCGAAACCCAGGAAACCCGAATCATCTTCGGTTCCGAGCGCAAGATCGCGGAAATCCGCCCGACTGTGCGTAACGATGCGCACAAGCTGATCGAGGAGTGCATGCTGGCGGCCAACGTGGCCACCGCCGAGTTCCTCAAGAAGCACGAGATTCCTGCCTTGTACCGTGTTCACGATGGCCCGCCACCGGAGCGCCTGGAAAAACTGCGCGCCTTCCTCGGCGAGCTTGGCCTGTCCCTGCACAAAGGCAAGGACGGTCCATCGCCGAAGGATTACCAGGCCTTGCTGGCCGGCATCAAGGATCGCCCGGATTTCCACCTGATCCAGACGGTCATGCTGCGCTCGTTGAGCCAGGCGGTGTACAGCGCGGACAATCAGGGCCACTTCGGCCTGAATTACGAAGCCTATACCCACTTCACCTCGCCGATCCGCCGTTACCCGGACCTGCTCACGCACCGGGCGATTCGCAGTGTCATCCACTCGAAAATGAACACCCCGCACGTCAAGCGTGCTGGCGCGATGACCATTCCGAAAGCGCGGATCTATCCGTACGACGAAGCGACGCTGGAGCAGCTCGGCGAGCAGTGCTCGATGAGCGAACGCCGCGCCGACGAAGCCACTCGTGACGTAGTGAACTGGCTCAAGTGCGAGTTCATGAAAGATCGCGTAGGTGAGTCGTTCCCGGGCGTGATCACTGCCGTGACCGGTTTTGGCCTGTTCGTCGAGCTGACCGATATCTATGTCGAAGGTCTGGTCCACGTTACCGCATTGCCGGGCGACTACTACCACTTCGACCCCGTGCACCACCGCCTGGCCGGTGAGCGTACCGGTCGCAGCTTCCGCCTCGGCGACACCGTCGAAGTGCGCGTGATGCGGGTTGACCTGGACGAGCGCAAGATCGACTTCGAGATGGCGGAAAAAACCATCAGCGCGCCGATCGGCCGCAAGAAGCGTGGCAGCGAAACCGCCGCTCCGGCTGCCAAGACCGCCGCAGAGCCGGCACCGGCGAAAACCGGTCGTCGTGGTCCTGCCAAGGAAAAGGCCGTCGAAGCCTACCGCCCAAGCGATGCCGCGGCGAAAAACGCCGAAGTGCGCAAGAGCCGGGAAATGAAGCAGGCGTTGCTGGCCGAAGCGAAAAGCGGTGGTAAAGCGGCGTCTGGGGGAAAGACCGGACGGTCGGCGCCTGAAAAGGCCACCGGCGGCAAGCCAGCCAAACCGAGTAAACACCGTAAGGGTCCGCCAAAAGCGGGCTCGGCTCCAGCCAAAAGCGGCGGGGCACGTAAACCTAAGGCCAAGTCATGAGTCAGTTGGAAAAAATCTACGGCGTGCATGCGGTAGAAGCATTGCTGCGTCACCACCCGAAACGCGTCAAGCAGATCTGGCTGGCCGAAGGCCGCAGCGATCCGCGGGTGCAGACGCTGATCGAACTGGCCAGCGAAAACCGCGTTGCGGTCGGCCAGGCCGAGCGTCGTGAGCTGGATGCCTGGGTCGAGGGCGTGCACCAGGGCGTGGTCGCGGACGTCAGTCCGAGCCAGGTCTGGGGCGAGGCCATGCTCGACGAGCTGCTGGACCGTACCGAAGGCGCGCCGCTGTTGCTGGTGCTCGACGGTGTGACCGACCCGCACAACCTCGGTGCCTGCCTGCGCTCGGCCGATGCGGCCGGTGCGCTGGCGGTGATCGTGCCCAAGGACAAGTCAGCGACCTTGACCCCGACTGTACGAAAAGTAGCCTGTGGCGCCGCGGAAGTGATTCCGTTGGTGGCTGTGACCAACCTGGCGCGCACCCTGGAAAAACTCAAGCAGCGTGGCTTGTGGGTGGTCGGTACGGCGGGCGAAGCCGAGCAGAGCCTGTACCAACAGGACATGACCGGCCCGACGATCCTGATCATGGGCGCCGAAGGCAGTGGCATGCGTCGCCTGACCCGTGACCTGTGCGACTACCTGGTGCACTTGCCGATGACCGGCAGCGTGAGCAGCCTCAACGTGTCCGTGGCCACCGGCGTCTGTCTGTTCGAAGCCCAGCGTCAGCGCAGCGTAAAAGCTGCCGGGACCGGCAAAAAGTCCTGAGCTGTTGCAGACCCCTTGTAGGGACGAGCTTGCTCGCGATGACGGAGTAACATTCAGCAAAAGTGTTGAAGGTGAGCTCCCTTCGCGAGCAACCTCGCTTCCACAGGGGGTTTGGGGTGTCGCGCAAATGAGCGCGCAAACGAACTGTTCAAATATTCACCAATATCCTTGCACCTCTCCTGTCCCTTCTCTACAATTGCGCCCCTTGCTGTGACGGCAGGCACGCATGTGTCTATCGCAAGCAAGTCCATAAGTGTCATTCACTCCTTGTCTGACCGCTTTTGAGCGGCAGGCTACAACCCGTAAGGAGCATTCATGCGTCATTACGAAATCATCTTTTTGGTCCACCCGGATCAAAGCGAGCAAGTCGGCGGCATGGTTGAGCGTTACACCAAGCTGATCGAAGAAGACGGCGGCAAAATCCACCGTCTGGAAGATTGGGGCCGTCGTCAACTGGCCTACGCAATCAACAATGTTCACAAGGCTCACTACGTGATGCTGAACGTTGAGTGCACTGGCAAGGCCCTGGCCGAGCTGGAAGACAACTTCCGCTACAACGATGCAGTGATCCGTAACCTGGTCATCCGTCGCGAAGAAGCCGTTACCGGCCAATCCGAGATGCTCAAGGCTGAAGAAAACCGCAGTGAGCGCCGTGAGCGTCGCGACCGTCCTGAGCACGAAGGCGCCGAAAGCGCTGATAGTGATGACAGCGACAACAGCGATAACGCTGACGAGTAATCCACGGACCTTTTAAGGAGCCTATCAAATGGCACGTTTCTTCCGTCGTCGTAAATTCTGCCGCTTCACCGCTGAAGACGTGAAAGAGATCGATTACAAAGATCTCAACACTCTGAAAGCCTACGTATCCGAGACCGGCAAAATCGTTCCAAGCCGCATCACCGGTACCAAAGCACGTTATCAGCGTCAGCTGGCCACCGCTATCAAGCGCGCCCGCTTCCTGGCCCTGCTGGCCTACACCGACAGCCACGGCCGCTGAGACCGGGCAGTCGACACGTAGCAAAGGATTGAATGCATGCGTGCCATAGCTGAGTTCATCATGCGCGGCCGTATGCAGGCCACTCTCGTAGTGGCCGGATGCGCGGCATTGCCGTTGTTATATTGGTTGGGTGCTGCCGCCGGGAGCCTGGTGCTGCTGCGGCGCGGATTGAAGGACGCCCTGGGCGTCCTTGCTCTGGGGATGCTGCCAGCCTTGATTTGGTGGCTGTATTCCGATGATCCACGGGCACTCATGGTGCTGCTGGGATCCTCGGGCCTTGCGTTGGTTTTACGCGCAAGTGAGTCCTGGAACCGCACGCTGCTGGTCAGCGTAGCGATGGGAGTGGTGTTTTCGGTGGTGCTGGGTGCGGTTTACCGCCCTCACATCGAGATGCTGGCACAGGAACTGGTCAAGATCCTGCCGCTGGCCCTCGGTGACCTCTACCAGCAATTGTCGGTAGAGGAGCGAGCGCGTCTCGCCGCCCTGATTGCACCGGTCCTGACTGGCCTGATAGCGGCCTTGTTGCAAATCGTCAGTGTGCTGAGCCTGATTGTCGGGCGCTACTGGCAGGCGTTGTTGTACAACCCCGGTGGTTTTGGTCGCGAGTTTCGCGCCATCCGAATCCCGCTGGGGCCGGCGATGTTGCTGCTGGCGTGCATGCTTCTGGGGCCGAACTTCGGTACCCAGATGGCCATGTTGACGCCGTTGTGCAGCGTACCGCTGGTGTTCGCCGGGCTGGCCCTGATTCATGGGCTGGTGGCTGAAAAGCGACTGGCCAAGTTTTGGCTGGTGGGGTTGTACGTAACGCTGTTGCTGTTTATGCAGCTGATCTATCCGTTGCTGGTGGTCCTGGCCATTGTCGACAGCCTGATTGATTTTCGCGGTCGTTTGACGCCGAAAGACGTCGATAGCGCGAACGGTGAAGGTTAAAAGTTAAGAGGATTTTCACATGCAACTGATCCTTCTGGAAAAAGTCGCCAACCTGGGCAACCTGGGCGACAAAGTGAACGTTAAGGCTGGTTACGGCCGTAACTACCTGCTGCCTTACGGCAAAGCTACCGCTGCGACCGCTGCCAACCTGGCTGCGTTCGAAGAGCGTCGCGCTGAGCTGGAAAAACTGGCTGCAGACAAAAAAGCTTCGGCTGAAAGCCGCGCTGCCCAACTGGCTGAGCTGGAAGTGACTATCACTGCCACCGCCGGTGACGAAGGCAAGCTGTTCGGTTCGATCGGTACTCACGACATCGCTGATGCACTGACCGCCTCTGGCGTTGAAGTTGCAAAAAGCGAAGTTCGTCTGCCGAACGGCACCATCCGCAACGTAGGTGAATTCGACGTAGCCGTGCACCTGCACGCTGAAGTTGAAGCCACCGTACGCGTTGTCGTGGTAGCAGCTTAAGCAGCACTTGTCGGCTGGCACCCTCGGGTGCTTGCCGGTAACATCGGGCACGATCCTGTTTACAGGTCGTGCCCTTTGTCTTTCTGCAGTTCCTGATTTTCTACAACCTAATTCCAAGTGGCCATGAACGATATCTCCGCTCCTGAGCAATACGATCTGCAAACCGCCGCGCTGAAAGTGCCGCCGCATTCCATCGAGGCCGAACAGGCTGTACTCGGTGGTCTGATGCTGGACAACAACGCCTGGGAACGCGTGCTCGATCAGGTCTCGGACGGTGATTTCTATCGTCATGACCACCGCCTGATTTTCCGTGCGATCGCCAAGCTGGCGGACCAGAACTCGCCGATCGACGTAGTGACCCTCGCCGAACAGCTCGACAAGGAAGGCCAGACCTCCCAGGTGGGCGGCCTCGGCTATCTCGGTGAGCTGGCGAAAAACACCCCCTCGGTGGCCAACATCAAGGCCTATGCCCAGATCGTTCGTGCCCGGGCGACGTTGCGGCAGTTGATCGGCATCGCCACTGAAATTGCCGACAGCGCCTTCAACCCCGAAGGGCGCACCGCGGAAGAGATTCTCGACGAAGCCGAACGGCAGATCTTCCAGATCGCCGAGGCCCGGCCTAAAACCGGCGGCCCGGTGAGCGTGAATGACCTGCTGACCAAGGCCATCGATCGCATCGACACCCTGTTCAACACCGACAACGCCATCACCGGCCTGTCCACCGGCTACACCGACCTCGACGAGAAAACCAGCGGCCTGCAACCGGCTGACTTGATCATCGTCGCCGGCCGTCCGTCCATGGGTAAAACCACCTTTGCGATGAACCTGGTGGAAAACGCCGTGTTGCGCAGCGACAAGTGCGTACTGGTCTACTCCCTCGAGATGCCAGGCGAATCGCTGATCATGCGTATGCTGTCGTCCCTGGGCCGTATCGACCAGACCAAGGTCCGGGCCGGTCGCCTGGACGACGACGATTGGCCGCGCCTGACCTCGGCGGTCAACCTGCTCAACGACCGCAAGCTGTTCATCGACGATACGGCTGGTATCAGCCCCTCGGAAATGCGCGCGCGGACCCGTCGACTGGTGCGTGAGCACGGTGACGTCGCCCTGATCATGATCGACTACCTGCAGCTGATGCAGATCCCGGGGTCGGGTGGCGACAACCGGACCAACGAGATTTCCGAAATCTCCCGTTCCTTGAAGGCCCTGGCCAAGGAATTCAACTGCCCGGTGGTGGCGTTGTCCCAGCTCAACCGCTCCCTGGAGCAACGACCGAACAAACGGCCAATCAACTCCGACCTTCGGGAATCCGGAGCGATCGAGCAGGATGCCGACGTCATCATGTTCGTATACCGGGATGAGGTGTATCACCCGGAAACCGAGCACAAGGGCATCGCCGAGATCATCATCGGCAAGCAGCGGAACGGCCCGATCGGTACCTCGCGTCTGGCGTTCATCGGCAAGTACACGCGCTTCGAAAACCTGGCGCCGGGCAGCTACAATTTCGACGACGAATAAGGGTGTAGTGCCTGAAAGGGCCTCATCGCGGGCAAGCCCGCTGCCACAGGTTGAGTGTGAACCCTGTGGGAGCGGGCTTGCCCGCGATGGCTACGCCATTTATTTCCGACCATAACCGTCGGAATTGGTCAAAATTTGTGCTATATTCCGCCCCCGCGATTTTTCATCTCAACACCGGTCACCGTCATGCAAACAGCCAAGCCGTTATTTGACTATCCCAAGTACTGGGCCGAATGTTTCGGTCCAGCGCCATTCCTGCCAATGAGCAGGGAGGAGATGGATCAGCTTGGCTGGGATTCGTGCGACATCATCATCGTCACCGGTGATGCGTACGTCGACCACCCCTCGTTCGGCATGGCCATCATCGGCCGGCTGCTGGAGTCCCAGGGCTTCCGCGTCGGGATCATTGCCCAGCCGAACTGGCAGTCCAAAGACGATTTCATGAAGCTTGGCGAACCGAACCTGTTCTTCGGCGTCGCGGCCGGCAACATGGACTCGATGATCAACCGCTACACCGCCGACAAGAAGATCCGTTCCGACGACGCCTACACCCCAGGTGGCATGGCCGGCAAACGTCCGGATCGCGCGAGCCTGGTGTACAGCCAGCGCTGCAAGGAAGCCTACAAGAACGTGCCGATCGTACTCGGTGGTATCGAGGCCTCCCTGCGCCGCATCGCCCACTACGATTACTGGCAGGACCGGGTGCGCAACTCGATCCTGATCGACGCCTGCGCCGACATCCTGCTGTACGGCAACGCCGAGCGGGCCATTGTCGAAGTCGCCCAGCGCCTGTCCTACGGGCACAAGATCGAAGACATCACCGACGTGCGCGGTACCGCGTTCATTCGTCGTGACACGCCCGCAGGCTGGTACGAAGTCGACTCCACGCGCATCGACCGTCCGGGCAAGGTCGACAAGATCATCAACCCGTACGTCAACACCCAGGACACCCAGGCCTGCGCCATCGAGCAGGAGAAGGGGCCGGTTGAAGACCCGAGCGAAGCCAAGGTCGTGCAGATCCTGGCCAGCCCGCGCATGACCCGCGACAAGACCGTGATTCGCCTGCCGTCGGTGGAAAAAGTCCGCGGCGACGCGGTGCTCTACGCCCACGCCAACCGGGTATTGCACCTTGAAACCAACCCGGGCAACGCCCGTGCGTTGGTGCAGAAGCATGGCGAAGTCGACGTCTGGTTCAACCCGCCGCCGATTCCGATGACTACCGAAGAAATGGACTACGTGTTCGGCATGCCCTACGCCCGTGTCCCGCACCCGGCGTACGGCAAGGAGAAGATCCCGGCCTACGACATGATCCGCTTCTCGGTGAACATCATGCGCGGCTGCTTCGGTGGCTGTACCTTCTGCTCGATTACCGAGCACGAAGGCCGGATCATCCAGAACCGTTCCGAAGAGTCGATCATTCGCGAAATCGAAGAGATCCGCGACAAGGTGCCAGGCTTCACCGGGGTCATTTCCGACCTGGGCGGGCCGACCGCGAACATGTACCGCATCGCCTGCAAGAGCCCGGAAATCGAATCCGCGTGCCGCAAGCCATCCTGCGTGTTCCCGGGCATCTGCCCGAACCTCAATACCGACCACTCGTCGCTGATCCAGCTGTATCGCAGCGCCCGTGCGTTGCCGGGTGTGAAGAAGATCCTGATCGCGTCGGGCCTGCGCTACGACCTGGCGGTCGAGTCGCCTGAGTACGTCAAGGAGTTGGTGACCCACCACGTCGGTGGTTACCTGAAGATCGCCCCGGAACACACCGAGGAAGGTCCGCTCAACCAGATGATGAAACCGGGCATCGGCAGCTATGACAAGTTCAAGCGCATGTTCGAGAAGTACACCAAGGAAGCGGGCAAGGAACAGTACCTGATTCCGTACTTCATCGCGGCCCACCCGGGCACCACCGACGAAGACATGATGAACCTGGCCCTGTGGCTCAAGGGCAACGGTTTCCGCGCCGACCAGGTGCAGGCGTTCTACCCGTCGCCGATGGCCACCGCCACCGCCATGTACCACTCGGGCAAGAACCCGCTGCGCAAAGTCACCTACAAGAGCGACGGCGTGACCATCGTCAAGAGCGAGGAGCAGCGTCGCCTGCACAAGGCGTTCTTGCGTTACCACGACCCGAAAGGCTGGCCAATGCTGCGTGAAGCGCTGACCCGCATGGGCCGTGCCGACCTGATCGGGCCGGGCAAGAACCAGTTGATCCCGCTGCACCAGCCGGCGACCGACAGCTACCAGAGCGCCCGTCGCAAGAACTCGACGCCGGCGGGCAGCCATAAAGTGGCGGCAACGGAAAAGACCACCAAGATCCTCACCCAGCACACCGGCCTGCCGCCGCGTGCCAGTGACGGTGGCAATCCGTGGGACAAGCGTGAACAGGCCAAGGCTGCGGCGTTCGCCCGCAACCAGCAGGCGGCCAAGGAGCGTAAGGACGCAGCCAAAGGCAAGGGGCCCAAGCCCGCGCGCAAGCCGGTTGTGCCGCGCTAAGCGCTGACGGCCGAGAACAAGACGCCAACCTTCGGGTTGGCGTTTTGCATTGGGCCGAAAAAAGATCCCGCGCCACATTTGCGTGCAGCGCCATCAAAGCAATTCCCCGCATCGCTCGATTTTGGTGCTGTACTGCCTCAAGCAACCGGAGAAAGCGCCAGCGCTGCTGTATGGCATAAGTCTTGCGCGGTGCTCGGTACGCTTTTGGCTCGCAGGAGGCACGCCGTGTCGATTCATGTCGCATTGCACCACGTCACGCATTACCGCTACGACCGCGCCGTCGAACTCGGCCCGCAGATCGTTCGCCTGCGCCCGGCGGCCCATAGCCGCACGCGGATCCTCTCTTATTCGCTCAAAGTGCTGCCCGAGCAGCACTTCATCAACTGGCAGCAAGACCCCCAGGGTAACTACCTGGCGCGCCTGGTGTTCCCAGAGAAGACCGAGCAACTGCGCATCGAAGTCGACTTGCTGGCGGAAATGGCAGTGTTCAATCCCTTCGACTTTTTCCTCGAGCCTTATGCCGAGACCATCCCGTTCGCCTACGCCGCGGACGAACGCAAGGAACTGGCGCCGTACCTGGAAACCCTGCCGCTGACGCCCAGGCTCAAGGCCTACCTCCAGGGCATCGAGCGCACGCCGCTGCCGGCCGTGGATTTCCTGGTGGCCCTCAACCAGCGCCTGAGCGAAGACATCGGTTACCTGATCCGCATGGAGCCCGGGGTCCAGACCCCGGAATACACCCTGGAGCACGCGTCCGGCTCATGCCGCGACTCGGCCTGGTTGCTGGTGCAACTGCTACGCAACCTCGGACTGGCGGCGCGGTTTGTCTCGGGCTACTTGATCCAGCTCACGGCGGACGTGAAGAGCCTCGACGGGCCGTCCGGCACCGAGGTGGATTTCACCGACCTGCACGCCTGGTGCGAAGTCTACCTGCCGGGTGCAGGCTGGATCGGCCTGGACGCCACCTCTGGGCTGTTTGCCGGTGAAGGGCATATTCCGTTGGCCTGTAGTCCCGATCCGTCCTCTGCGGCGCCGATCAGCGGCCTGGTCGAACCCTGTGAGTGTGAATTCAGCCATGAAATGTCGGTGGAGCGGATCTGGGAAGCGCCTCGGGTCACCAAGCCCTACACCGAGGAGCAGTGGCAGGCCATCCAGACCCTCGGCCGGCAGATCGACGGCGACCTGCAGGCTGGCGATGTGCGGCTGACCATGGGCGGCGAGCCGACCTTCGTCTCGATCGACGATCCGGATGGCGCCGAGTGGAACACCGCCGCACTCGGCCCGGACAAGCGCCGGCTGTCGGCCGAGCTGTTCCAGCGCCTGCGCAAGCATTACGCGCCCAAGGGCCTGGTGCATTTCGGCCAGGGCAAGTGGTACCCCGGCGAGCAACTGCCGCGCTGGTCACTCAATTGCTATTGGCGGCGTGACGGCGTGCCGGTCTGGCACAACAGTGCCTTGATAGCCGATGAGCAGCAGGACTACGGCGCGGATGGCGCGTTGGCCGGGCGTTTTCTGGCGAGTGTCGCCGAGCGCTTGAAACTGCCCGCACACTTTGTGTTCCCCGCTTACGAAGATCACTTCTATTACCTGTGGCGCGAAGGCAACTTGCCGCTGAACGTCAGCGCCGAAGACCCGCGCCTGGAGGAGCCGCTGGAGCGTGCACGGTTGCGCAAGGTGTTCAGCCAGGGCCTGGACAAGGTGATCGGCCAGGTCCTGCCGCTGGCGCGCACCGCCAAGGGTGACCAGTGGCAAAGCGGGCGCTGGTATCTGCGCGATGAGCATTGCCGGTTGGTCCCCGGCGATTCCCCCCTGGGCTATCGATTGCCACTGGGCTCCCAGCCTTGGGTGAAAGCCGCGGAGTACCCGTTCATCCATCCGCAGGACCCCAACCAGGACTTCCCGCCGCTGCCGGACACCGCACAATTGGCAGCTCATGCCACGCCTGCAGTGGCCGAGGAGCGTGTGCCGGCACTCGACGAGTCCGCCGACTGGTTGACCCGCACCGCGTTCTGCGCCGAGGCCCGGGAAGGGCGCTTGTACCTGTTCATGCCGCCACTGGAGCGGCTTGAGGATTATCTGGAACTGGTCAGCGCCATCGAGGCCACCGCCGAGGAGCTGCATTGCCCGGTGTTACTGGAGGGGTATGAGCCGCCCAGTGATCCGCGCCTGAGCAATTTCCGGGTGACCCCGGACCCTGGCGTGATCGAGGTCAACGTGCAGCCGTCCGCCAGTTGGGATGAGCTGGTGGAGCGCACCGAGTTCCTCTACGAGGAGGCCCGCCAGACCCGCCTGACCAGCGAGAAATTCATGATCGACGGCCGCCACACCGGCACCGGCGGCGGTAACCATTTTGTATTGGGTGGCGCGACCCCGGCGGACTCGCCCTTTCTGCGTCGTCCGGACCTGCTGCGCAGCCTGATCAGCTACTGGCACAACCACCCGTCCTTGTCCTACCTGTTTTCCGGCCTGTTCATCGGCCCGACGTCCCAGGCGCCGCGGGTCGACGAGGCGCGCAACGATGCCTTGTACGAACTGGAAATTGCCTTCGCGCAAATGCCGGCGCCGGGTGAAGCCTGTGCCCCCTGGCTGGTGGATCGCCTGCTACGCAACCTGTTGATCGATGTCACCGGCAACACCCACCGCGCCGAGTTCTGTATCGACAAACTCTATTCGCCGGACGGTGCCACCGGGCGCCTGGGTCTGCTGGAGTTGCGGGCCTTCGAGATGCCGCCCCACGCACGCATGAGCCTGGTCCAGCAACTGTTGCTGCGGGCATTGGTGGCGCGCTTCTGGCGTGAACCCTATGCGCCCGCCAAGCTGGCGCGCTGGGGCACGGAGCTGCATGACCGGTTCCTGCTGCCGCACTTTATCGAGCAGGACTTCGCCGATGTGCTGGTGGACCTCAACGCCGCCGGGTATGCGTTGCGCGCCGAATGGTTCGCCGCCCACCTGGAGTTTCGTTTTCCCAAGGTCGGCGATTATGCGGTCAGCGGCATCGAACTGGAGCTGCGCCAGGCGCTGGAGCCCTGGCATGTGCTGGGCGAGGAGGGCGCGGCAGGCGGTACCGTGCGGTATGTCGATTCGTCCCTGGAACGCCTGCAGGTCAAGCTCACGGGGTTGGCGCCGCAGCGTTATGTGCTGACCTGCAATGGGGTCGCGGTGCCGCTGCAGCCTACCGGTCGGGTCGGCGAGTTTGTCGCCGGCGTGCGGTTCCGCGCCTGGCAGCCCGCCAACTGCCTGCAGCCAACCATCGGGGTGCATGCGCCCCTGGTGTTCGATCTGCTCGACACCTGGATGCAGCGCTCCCTGGGGGGCTGTCAGTACCACGTTGCCCATCCCGGAGGGCGCAACTACGACAGCCTGCCGGTCAACGCCAACGAAGCCGAGAGCCGGCGCATGGCGCGGTTCTTCCGGCTTGGCCACAGCCCGGGGCCCCTTCAGGTCCCGACCCTGACGATCAGTGATGAGTTGCCCATGACCCTGGATTTGCGCCAGTTTGCGCAGAGCAGCCAATGACAGACCTGCCATAGTTGTGCGCTAACCTGCCTTTTTCTTGAGCCTGCCGAGCGTTCCATGCCTGACCTGCTAGACCATTACCCGCTCACGGCGGGCACCTATCACGAACTGCTCGACGACAGCGGCGGCGTGCGCGCGCATTGGCGGCGCCTGTTCGAGCAGTTGCAACGCAGTTCGCCTGCGCAACTGGTGCAGCGCCAGGCCTTGCTGGCGCGGCAGATCCAGGAAAATGGCGTCACTTACAATGTCTACGCCGACCCCAAGGGCGCCGACCGCCCCTGGGAGCTGGACCTGTTGCCCCACGTGATTGCCGCCGATGAGTGGCAGCACCTGTCGGCTGGAATCGCCCAGCGTGCACGGCTGCTCAACGCGGTGCTGGCGGACCTGTATGGTCCGCAGCGCCTGATTGCCGAGGGCCTGCTGCCGTCGGAGCTGGTGTTTGGCCATAACAATTTCCTGTGGCCCTGCCAGGGGATCCGGCCACCCGCCGAAACCTTCCTGCACCTGTATGCCGTGGACCTGGCGCGCACCCCCGACGGGCGCTGGTGGGTCACCGCGGATCGCACCCAGGCACCGTCCGGTGCCGGATATGCCCTGGAGAGCCGCACCATCGTTTCGCGCGCGTTTCCCGAACTCTACCGCGACCTGCAAGTGCAGCACCTGGCGGGGTTCTTCCGGACCCTGCAGGAAACCCTGGCCCGTCAGGCACCCAGCGCCGAGGAAGTGCCGCTGGTGGTGCTGTTGACTCCCGGGCGTTTCAACGAGAGCTATTTCGAACACCTGTACCTGGCCCGCCAGCTCGGTTATCCGCTGGTCGAAGGCGGTGACCTGACGGTGCGCGATGCCACGGTCTACCTCAAGACCCTGAGCGGCCTGCGCCGGGTCCACGCGATCATGCGCCGGCTCGACGATGACTTCTGCGACCCGCTGGAGCTGCGCACCGACTCGGCCCTCGGCGTCCCGGGGCTGTTGGAGGCGGTGCGCCAGGGCCGGGTGCTGGTGGCCAACGCCCTGGGCAGCGGTGTGCTGGAGTCGCCGGGGCTGTTGGGGTTTCTGCCCAGGATCAATCACTACCTGTTCGGCGAGGAACTGCTCCTGCCGTCCATTGCCACCTGGTGGTGCGGGGAGCCGCCGGTGCTGGAGCAAGCGCTGGAGAAACTGCCGGAGCTGCTGATCAAGCCGGCCTTTCCTTCCCAGAGCTTTGTCCCGGTGTTTGGTCGTGATTTGAGTGAAAAGCAGCGCGATGATCTGGTCCGGCGCATGCGTGCGCGGCCCTACGCCTATGTTGCGCAAGAATTGCCCCAGCTGTCCCAGGCGCCGGTGTGGCAGGCCGAGACGGGCCAGTTGCAACCACGGGCCATCGGCATGCGGGTGTACGCGGTGGCCAGTCACGACGGCTATCGGGTGTTGCCCGGCGGCCTGACCCGGGTGGCCGCCGAGGCGGATGCCGAAGTGGTATCGATGCAGCGTGGCGGCGCGAGCAAGGACACCTGGGTGCTGGGCGAGCGGGCCCCCGTCGGCGAGCAATGGAAGGCCCAGCGAACCCTCGGCGTGCATGACCTGGTGCGACGCGATCCGTACCTGCCGTCGCGGGTGGTGGAAAACCTGTTCTGGTTCGGTCGTTACTGCGAGCGCTGTGATGACAGTGCGCGGTTGCTGCGGATCATGCTTGCGCGTTATGTCGACGGCGATGATCCCCAAGCCCTGCAAGCGGCGGTCGAACTGGGTGAAGGCCTGATGCTGCTGCCCGAGGAAGGTGAGTTGCCCGAGCGTCTGCTGGCCGCCTTGCTCGGCGCAGACTGGTCGTTCAGCCTGCGCGCCAACCTGCAGCGCTTGCAGTGGGCGGCGTCCCAGGTGCGCGGCAAGCTGTCGCGCGAGAACTGGCAGGCGTTGGTGGAGTTGCAGCGCGAAGCCATGGAGCTGGAGACCGAGGCCGAGGCCGCCGATTTTGGCGAGCTGCTGGACTTTCTCAACCGCCTGGTGATGTCACTGGCCGCGTTGTCCGGGTTTGCCCTGGACGACATGACCCGCGACGAAGGCTGGCGGTTCTTGATGATCGGCCGGCGCATCGAACGCTTGCAGTTCCTGAGCAGCAGCCTGGCGGGGTTCCTGCGTGGGGCCGGGGCGTTCGATCAGGCGGGCCTGGAATGGTTGCTGGAGTTGGGTAACAGCAGCATCACCTACCGCTCCCGTTACCTGGCCGTGGCGCAGTTGATCCCGGTGCTGGATCTGTTGCTGCTCGATGAACAGAACCCCCATGCGGTGTTGTTCCAGTTGAAACTGGTGAGCGGTTCCCTGAAGCGCTTGAACCATGACTTCGGCGCACCTGCCGAGGCCGCCTTGCCACTGCTGGTGGAGCGCCTGGCCGGGTTTGACCTCGGCTGCCTGGAGAATCCACTGTTCGGTGACAGCAGTGTGCGCGCCGCCCTCGATGGCCTGGCGGACTTGCTGCAGGACGTCGCCGATGTCAGCAATCAGGTGTCTGACCGCCTGGCCTTGCGGCATTTCGCCCATGTCGACGATGTCAGCCAACGTACGGTGTCCGTGTGAACAGTGCCCGCTATCAGATTCTCCACGACACCCATTATCGCTATGACAGCCCGGTGTCCCTGGCCCAGCAACTGGCCCATCTGTGGCCGCGGCCCTGCGCCTGGCAACGCTGCACCGAGCAGCAGCTGTTGATCAGCCCGTCACCGACGACCCGCCGCGATGAGCTGGACGTGTTCGGCAACCCGCTGACTCGCCTGGCCTTCGAGCGGCCCCACGATGAGTTGCAGGTCAATGCCCGGCTGACCGTTGAGGTGCTGGCCCGGGCATTACCCGACTTCCAGCAGTCGCCGGCCTGGGAGGCGACCCGCAGCGCGCTGACCTACAGTGGCCAGCCGATCGCCGACGAGGTGCTGCAGGCGTGTCGTTATCGCTTCGAATCGCCCTATGTGCACTTGAAAAGCTCCTTCGTCGAGTTCTCCGAAAGCTGTTTTGCGCCGGGACGGCCGCTGATGCTTGGGGTGCAGGCATTGATGCAGAAGATTTTCAGCGAGTTCACCTTCGACGCCGAGGCCACGCAGGTGGCAACGCCGCTGGTGGAAGTGCTGGAGCGGCGGCGGGGGGTGTGCCAGGACTTCGCGCACCTGATGCTGGCCTGCGTGCGTTCCAGGGGCTTGGCGGCGCGTTACGTCAGTGGCTACCTGTTGACGCAGCCACCCCCCGGGCAGGCGCGACTGATCGGCGCCGATGCGTCCCATGCCTGGGTGTCGGTGTTCTGTCCGGTCTTGGGTTGGGTGGATTTTGATCCGACCAATAATATCCAGCCGGCGCTTGAGCACATCAGCCTGGCCTGGGGCCGGGATTTCTCTGATGTGTCGCCGTTGCGTGGGGTGATTCTGGGGGGCGGCAGCCACGACCCGGAAGTGCGGGTGACAGTCTTGCCGTTGGACTAGCGCGTTCCGCCGTAGGAGCTGGCTGGCCAGCTCCTACAGAAGATAGGCGGGACACTGTCCGGTGGGGCTCAGGCGTCTGGCGCCTGCTCTTTCGGTGCTTCTACAGCGTCTTGGGCAGTCACTTCAGTTTCTGCATCCGGGTTCAGTGCGCCGGCCTCTTCATCGGCAGCCGCTTTCTTGCGTTGCAACTTTTCCTCTTTCTTCTGCTCTTTGGCCAAGTCTCTTTGACGCTTGGCGAAGGAGTAATTAGGTTTAGCCATGGGCGATCCTCTGGGGTCGAAGGTGAGGTTGAGCGGCGCGTATTCTGCCTTTAAACCGGGGCCAAGGGTTAATCGGGTTTTTGCCCGTCCCATTTGGGGCTGACCACCGGCTGCCAGGCATCCAGTGCATCCAGCAGATCCTGCGGCGATTCGCTCGTTTGCAGCATGTCACGGTGCTGCCCGCGAACGAAGCCTTCACCGACGACATGATCAAGAAATGCAGTGAGTTTGCTGTAAAAGCCATTCACTTCCAGCAGCCCCAGCGGTTTGCCGTGGTAGCCGAGCTGGCCCCAGGTCCAGACCTCGAACAGCTCCTCGAAGGTGCCCAGGCCGCCGGGCAGGGCGATAAAGGCGTCGCTCAGTTCTGCCATGCGTGCCTTGCGGGCGTGCATGCCATCGACCACTTCCAGGCGCGTCAGGCCGTTGTGGCCGATTTCCTTGTTTTTCAGGCTTTCGGGAATAATTCCGATCACTTCGCCACCGGCCGCCAGTGCGGCATCGGCGACAATCCCCATCAAACCGACCGCACCGCCGCCGTACACCAGCGTCAGCTTGCGCCGGGCCAGCTCCTGGCCCAAGGCAATCGCCGCCCCTCGATAGGCCGGGTGAGTGCCGGTGCTGGCGCCGCAAAACACACAAACAGATGTTAAAGACATGCCTTCCTCCGTGATCAGTGACGAGCGCAGAGTAATGGCTGGCGCCGGGTTGCTCCAAGAATTAATCCGGGGCGCGGGCTTCTTCAAAGGTGCCACTGGCCCCACAGGCGTAGGCGGCGAGCAAACTGCACAACAGGCTATTGAGGGACATGACGGACACTCCATTGGCGGGAACAATGGGCCGATCTTAGGCGGGTGCGGGCTGTCTGGCTGGTAGATTGTTTCGATGGGTGTCATAGCCCGAAAGTTGTATACAATTCTTGACTGAGGTCATAGGAACTTCCGGAAATTTCAGGCAGTCTTTACAAGATATGGATTTTTTAAACCCTGCCTTGGAGATTCACCATGTTTGCCAAACTTGTTGCGGTATCCCTGCTGACACTGGCCAGCAGCCAACTGATGGCTGCCGAATGCAAGGTCACCGTTGACTCCACTGACCAGATGTCCTTCAACACCAAGGCCATCGAAATCGACAAGAGCTGCAAGACCTTCACCGTCGAGCTGACCCACTCCGGCAGCCTGCCGAAGAACGTCATGGGCCACAACCTGGTGATCAGCACTGAAGCTGACATGCAGCCGATCGCCACCGATGGCCTGGCTGCCGGCATCGACAAGAACTACCTCAAGGACGGCGATACCCGCGTGATCGCTCACACCAAGATCATCGGTGCTGGCGAGAAAGATGCCGTGACCTTTGACGTGTCGAAACTCAAAGCCGATGAAAAATACGGTTTCTTCTGCTCCTTCCCTGGCCACATCTCGATGATGAAAGGCACCATTACCCTGAAGTAAGCCTGTAGCGCCCATAAAAAAAGCGTCCTCGGTGGGACGCTTTTTTTTGCCTGGCATTTATCGCGAGCCTCTCGCGATGGCCGCGCTAAAGCCCCTTTAGTCAATCACGGGGCAAACGGCATTACCCGCTTGTGATGGGTCTTTCTATAGGTGTCGCAAATGATCCGGAAGGCCTCTTCACGCACCGGCTCACCGTGCAGGAAGGCATCGATCTCGGTGTAGGTGACGCCATGGGACGCTTCGTCCGGCTTACCCGGCGACAGGTCTTCCAGGTCGGCGGTCGGGACTTTTTCCACCAGTGACTCGGGCGCGCCGAAGTGCCGGGCGATGGCCCGTACCTGGTTTTTCACCAGGCCGCTGAGGGGGGCCAGGTCACAGGCGCCGTCGCCGAACTTGGTGAAGAAGCCCATCACCGCTTCGGCGGCGTGGTCAGTACCGATCACCAGGCCGTGGGCGGCCCCGGCGATGGTGTACTGGGCGACCATGCGCATGCGCGCCTTGGTATTGCCCAGCACGAAATCCACCGACACCGCGTGTTTGCCTTCAAAGGCCGCGACCTCACGGGACAGCGCCTTGACCGCCGGGCCGATATTGACCGTGTGGCGCTCATCCGGCGCGATGAAGTCCACCGCAGCCTGGGCTTCGTGTTCATCGAACTGGGTTTCGTACGGCAGGCGTACGGCGATGAATTTGTAGCTCATATCACCGCTGCGCTCGCGCAGTTCATGCATGGCGCGTTGGGCCAGCAGGCCTGCGGTCAGCGAATCGACGCCACCACTGATGCCCAGTACCAGGCTCTTGAGCCCGGAATTGACCAGGCAGTCCTGGATGAAGCCGATCCGCCGCTCGATTTCCGCTTCCAGGGCAGCCTGGTCGGCGAAGGGCGGTTGGACCTTGAGCTGTTCAGCAATCTCACGCTGTACGGCTTGCATGAATTCACTCCTTGCTTGAATTGCCAGATAGGGCGGCAGGTACTTGAAACACATGTCGCAAATAGGCGACGAAATTCGGATCCTTGCAGTGGGTCTTGCCAGGCTCGTCGGAAATCTTGGCGACTGGCTGGCCGTTGCAGGCGGTCATTTTAAGCACGATGCTCATGGGTTCGACACCGGGAATGTCACAGGTCAGGTTGGTGCCGATGCCAAAGCTGAGATTGATCCGCCCGCGCAGCGCCCGGAAGATCTCCAGTGAGCGGGGCAGCGTCAGGCTGTCGGAGAACACCAGGGTCTTGCTCATCGGCTCGATACCGAGCTTGTGATAATGAGCGATGGCTTTTTCCGCCCAGAGAATCGGATCTCCGGAGTCGTGGCGCAGGCCGTCGAACAGCTTGGCGAAGTACAGGTCGAAATCGTTGAGGAATGCATCGGTGGTGATGCAGTCGGTCAGGGCAATGCCGAGCAGGCCACGGTATTCACGGACCCAGCAATCGAGGGCGGCGATCTGGCTGTCGATCAGCCTCGGGCCGAGTTGCTGGTGGGCCATGATCCACTCGTGGGCCATGGTGCCCAGCGGTTTCATGTCGATTTCCCGTGACAGGTGCACGTTGCTGGTGCCGACGAAACGCCCCGGGAAGTCGTGCTTGAGCACGTTGACCACTTCTTCCTGGACCCGGTAGGAAAACCGGCGGCGGGTGCCGAAATCCGCGACCTGCAACTCGGACAACTCCTCGCTGCTGGCGTTGGCACTCAACCAGTCGAACTTGCGATACAGCTGCTCGCGGGCTTGTTCCAGCACCACTTCGCTGTAGCGATAGCGGTTGCGCACCTCGCTGACAATCGCCAGCAACGGCACCTCGAACAGAATCACATGCAGCCATGGCCCGCGCAGGCGAATGAACAACTCGCCCTGTTCGATGCCGGTGTGGATGTAGCGCAGATTGAACCGGAACAGTCCGAGAAACCGCAGGAAGTCCGGCTTCATGAAACTGATGCGCTCCAGGAAACCCAACTGGTCGGCGCTCAGGCTTAGTTCGGCCAGGCGCTCGATCTGCACACGAATTTCCGCCAGGTAGGGGCGCAGGTCTTCGCTGTTGCGGCAGCGAAACTCCCATTCGACTTCAACGTTGGGGTAGTTGTGCAGCACCGCCTGCATCATGGTCAGCTTGTAGAAGTCGGTGTCGAGCAGGTTCTGCACGATGCGATCGGCAAACACACTCTCGCTCATAACGGGGATCTCCAGGCTGGCCGCAGCCTTTGACGCTGTTTCATTGAAGGGGCGTAGTGGCGCATATCGGCAGTGGTGATTGCCAGTGATTTTTTGGCCGACGCACTCAGCTGGCCGCCGGTGTATCGATCTGCTCCAGCATCCACTTCACAAAATCCCGGACCTTGGGCACTTCCGCCGCGTGTTCCGGGTAGGCCAGGTAATAGGCGTCGCTGCTGGGCATTGCATGCTGCCAGGGAATGACCAGCTTGCCGTCGGCCAGTTCTTCCTCCACCAGAAAACGCGGCAACAGGGCCACGCCACAGCCGACTTGCGCGGCGCGGATGCACATGTAGAACGTCTCGAAGCGCGGCCCGTGGTAGCTGTGTTCGGTCTGGTAACCCTGGCTGTCGAACCAGTCGTGCCAGGCCTGGGGCCGCGAGGCATTTTGCAGCAGTACCAGGTCGGTGAGCTGGGTCGGGTCGGTGAAGGGATGGTCTGGCAGGCTGCCGGGCGCACACACGGGGACCAGCTCTTCGCCGAACAGTTTCAGGCACTCGGTGCCCGGCCGGGAGCCCTGGCCGAAGTAGAACGCCAGGTCGGCGCGGCCCTGCAGCAGGTCGTCGGCTTCCTGCTCGCTGCACAGGTCCAGGTGAATCTGCGGATGGCGCAGGCGCCAGCCCTTGAGGCGTGGCACCAACCAACGGGCACCAAAAGTCGGCGGGGTGGACACCCGCAGGACTTCCGTCTCGCCACCGTAGGAGCGCAAGTAATGGGTCGACATCTCGACCTGGGTGAGGATTTTTCGGACTTCAACCAGGTATAGATCCCCAGCCGGAGTCATTTGCAGGCGCCGCCGAACCCGACGAAACAGCAGGTGCTGCAGCAGTTCTTCCAGTTGCGCCACCTGTTTGCTCACTGCGCTCTGAGTCAGGTTCAACTCTTCGGCCGCGCGGGTGAAGCTCAGGTGGCGGGTGACCGCTTCAAAGCACTGCAGGGCAGTGATCGATGGCAAGTGGCGTTTATTCAGCATGGGTGGGCCCTTTGTTCTTGTTGCAACGCGTTGCATGAATAAACGGAATGATATCTCGCCTAATCGTCGTTTGTTGGCTCGTCTGTGTAGCGCTACAACTACAGGCCTGATCAGCCGTCTTGCTGCGGCTGCGAACTTTCCGTTTTTTGCTTGAGGAGTGACCCATGGTTGCCGCATTGCTTGATCGTTTGGGGGTAAACCCGGCCCTGTACCAGAACGGCAAACAGCCGGTGCATTCACCTGTCGACGGCAGCCAGATTGCCTCGGTCAACTGGGAAGGTGCCGCCGAAGTCGAGCAGCAGGTCAGTCGTGCCGAGCATGCGTTCGAGCTGTGGCGCAAGGTGCCAGCACCGCGCCGTGGTGAGCTGGTGCGCCAGTTCGGCGAAGTGCTGCGTGAATACAAGGCCGACCTGGGCGAGCTGGTGTCCTGGGAAGCCGGCAAGATCACTCAGGAAGGCTTGGGTGAAGTGCAGGAAATGATCGACATCTGCGACTTCGCCGTCGGTCTGTCCCGTCAACTCTACGGCTTGACCATCGCCTCCGAGCGCCCGGGCCACCACATGCGTGAAACCTGGCATCCGCTGGGCGTGGTCGGGGTAATCAGTGCATTCAACTTCCCGGTCGCGGTCTGGGCCTGGAACACTACGCTGGCGCTGGTGTGCGGTAACCCGGTGATCTGGAAACCGTCGGAGAAAACCCCGCTCACCGCACTGGCCTGCCAGGCGCTGTTCGAACGGGTGCTGAAGAATTTCAGCGATGCACCGCCCTACCTCAGCCAAGTGATCATCGGTGGCCGCGATGCCGGTGAAGCGCTGGTGGACGACCCGCGCGTGGCCCTGATCAGCGCCACCGGCAGTACCCGCATGGGTCGCGAAGTGGCGCCGAAGATCGCTGCCCGTTTCGCCCGCAGCATTCTCGAACTCGGTGGCAACAACGCAATGATCCTCGGCCCAAGCGCCGACCTGGACATGGCGGTCCGCGCCATTCTGTTCAGCGCCGTCGGCACTGCTGGCCAGCGCTGCACCACCTTGCGCCGACTGATTGCCCACGAATCGGTCAAGGAAGAAATCGTCACCCGTCTCAAGGCTGCCTATTCCAAGGTGCGCATTGGCCATCCGCTGGAAGGCAACCTGGTCGGTCCTCTGATCGACAAGCACAGTTTCGATAACATGCAGGACGCCCTGGAGCAGGCCTTGAGTGAAGGCGGCCGGGTGTTCGGCGGCAAGCGCCAGCTCGAATCGCAGTTCCCCAACGCCTACTACGTCTCGCCGGCCATCGTCGAAATGCCCGAGCAAAGCGACGTGGTGTGCAGCGAAACCTTCGCGCCGATCCTGTACGTGGTGGGCTACAACGACTTCGCCGAAGCGCTGCGCCTGAACAACGCTGTACCGCAAGGCCTGTCCTCGTGCATCTTCACCACTGACGTGCGTGAAGCCGAGCAGTTCATGTCGGCGGTGGGCAGCGACTGCGGGATCGCCAACGTCAACATCGGCCCCAGCGGTGCGGAAATCGGCGGCGCGTTTGGCGGCGAGAAAGAAACCGGTGGCGGTCGCGAGTCGGGCTCCGATGCGTGGCGCGGTTACATGCGGCGCCAGACCAACACCGTCAACTACTCGCTGGAACTGCCGTTGGCCCAGGGCATCACGTTTGATTGAAGCTTCAGTCGAGCGGTAGTCCCCAGTGGGCGCGAGCTTGCTCGCTCCCACATTGAATTGTGTGGGTTCGGTTTTTGATCGGGGTCTTGCAATGCCGTTACGCGAAGAATGCTTATGGGAAAAACTGACGCCGCAACGGCCTGACCGGGCGGCGCTCAAGGGCGAGGTGAGGGCCGATGTCTGCGTGATCGGCGCCGGCTTCACCGGCTTGTCGGCGGCCGTGCATTTGCTGGAACAGGGCAAGAGCGTCTGTGTGCTTGAGGCTCAGCGCTGTGGCCAGGGCGGTTCGGGGCGCAACGTCGGGCTGGTGAACGCCGGCATGTGGATTCCCCCGGACGAGATTGAAGAGGGTTTTGGCGAAGTCGTCGGCAGCCAGCTCAATCGTATGCTCGGCGCGGCTCCCGCCCTGGTGTTCAGCCTGATCGACAAGTACCGCATCGATTGCCAGCTGCGCCGCGAGGGCACGCTGCACATGGCCCACAACCGCACTGGCGAAACCGATCTGCGCAGCCGCGAAGCGCAATGGAAACGCCGCGGTGCCCCGGTCGAATTATTGACCGGAGCGGCGTGCGAGCAAGCCACCGGAACCAAGAAAATCGCCGCCGCGTTGCTCGATCGCCGCGCCGGCACGCTCAATCCCATGGCCTACACCAGTGGTCTGGCCAAGGCGGCCGCCGACCTGGGTGGCCGGTTGTTCGACCATAGCGCGGTGACCCGGCTGGAACGCCAGGGCCAGCTCTGGGCGGTGCACACCGCCGAGGGTGCAGTGCTTGCCGAGCAGGTAGTGATCGCTTCCAACGCTTACACCGAGGGCGACTGGACCGAGCTGCGACGCAACTTTTTCCCGGGTTACTACTACCAGGTCGCCTCGGCGCCACTGACCGAAGAAGCCGCGCAGCAGATCCTGCCGGGCGGCCAGGGTTCCTGGGACACGCGCCAGGTGCTGAGCAGCATTCGCCGTGACCAGGACGGTCGCCTGTTGCTTGGCAGCCTGGGCAATGGCAACCGCAAACCCGCCTGGTTCCTCAAGGCCTGGGCCGACCGGGTGCAGCAACACTATTTCCCCTATCTCAAGCCGGTGGACTGGGAATGCACCTGGACCGGCTGCATCGCCTTTACCCCTGATCACCTGATGCGCCTGTTCGAACCGGCGCCCGGCCTGGTCGCGGTCACCGGCTACAACGGACGAGGGGTGACCACCGGGACCGTTGTCGGCAAAGCCTTCGCCGACTACCTGTGCCACGGCGATCCTCAAGCCTTGCCGATTCCTTTCGCCCCCATGCAGCCACTGCTGGGGGTGGGGTTGCGCAGTTGCCTGTACGAAACCGGGTTCTCCCTCTATCACGCGGGCCAGTGCCTGCGGATTGTGATTTAAGCAAGGGAATTTAACGCTTGGACGCGGCGCTTTTGGCGGTAACGACTAGCCTGTAGTGGTGCGGGTTGTAGCAGTCTCGCACCAGTAGTGTGCAGTTCGGTGACGCGGGCTGTTACAGGCTGGTTGCACGTCGTTTCTGCTGACGGTTGCAATAGTGGCACGCGAAGGTTTCACCCTTAAAAAATAACGGTTTCACCTTTCGCGGTTTAGACGGTTGCACGCCCAATGAAAATGGGCCCAAAACTGTTTAAAAAACAATAAGGCAACGACTTGCTCAAGAATAAAAAACCAATGGCACGGCCCTTGCTCTGAGCATTCAGTGAAGTCGCAGTGCCAACTAAAAAAACCTTGGAGCACCACCTCATGTCCCAGACGTTTTACAAGAAAGGCTTTCTGGCCCTCGCAGTGGCTGCTGCGTTGGGCGTTTCTGCGTTTGCTCAGGCCGACATCAAGATCGGTGTAGCGGGTCCAATGACGGGCGCCAACGCGGCATTTGGCGAGCAGTACATGAAGGGTGCACAGGCAGCAGCCGACGCCGTGAACGCCGCAGGCGGCGTGAATGGCGAGAAGATCGTGCTGGTCAAGGGCGATGACGCCTGCGAGCCAAAACAGGCGGTGACGGTCGCCAAGGACCTCACTAACCAGAAGGTTGCCGGCGTAGTCGGTCACTTCTGCTCCTCCTCGACCATTCCAGCCTCGGAGATCTACGACGAAGCCGGGATCATCGCGATCACCCCGGGTTCCACCAACCCACAGGTCACCGAGCGCGGACTGAGCGCCATGTTCCGTATGTGCGGGCGTGACGACCAGCAGGGCATCGTGGCCGGCGACTACATCGTCGATGTGCTCAAGGGCAAAAAAGTCGTCGTGCTGCACGACAAGGACACCTACGGCCAAGGCCTGGCGGATGCCACCAAGGCCCAACTGGTGAAGCGCGGCGTAACGCCGGTGCTGTATGAAGGCCTGACCCGCGGCGAGAAAGACTTCAGCACCATCGTCACCAAAATCCGCGGCGCCGGTGCTGACGTCGTCTACTTCGGCGGCCTGCACCCGGAAGCCGGTCCTCTGGTCCGTCAATTGCGTGAGCAAGGCCTCAAAGACGTCAAGTTCATGTCCGATGACGGCATCGTGACCGACGAACTGGTGACCACCGCTGGCGGCCCGCAATTCGTCGATGGCGTGCTGATGACCTTCGGCGCCGACCCGCGCCTGCTGCCAGAGAGCAAGGCCGTGGTGGATGCCTTCCGCAAGGCCGGCACCGAGCCTGAAGGCTACACCCTGTACGCTTACGCTTCGGTCCAGGCCCTGGCGGCAGGCTTCAACGGCGCCAAGTCGAACAAGGGTGAAGAAGCGGCCAAATGGCTGAAAGCCAACCCGGTCAAGACCGTCATGGGCGAGAAGACCTGGGACGCCAAGGGCGACCTGAAAGTCTCCGACTACGTGGTCTACCAGTGGGACAAGGACGGTAAATACCACCAGTTGGAAAAACAGAAGTAAGGGCTGACGCGATCGGCTGAGCGCCATCAATCCCCGTGGGCGCGGGCTTGCCAGCTCCCACAGGGGATGGTGTCAATCAGTCTGATCGTGGCTGACATTGCTCCGACGTAAATCTGTATTTTCCTTAGAAGAGCCGCACCCCCTCAGGGGTGCAGGTTCTCACTGCGTGAGATTGCGTTATGGATGGTATTTTCCTGCAGCAACTGGTCAACGGCCTGACCCTCGGGTCGGTCTATGGCCTGATCGCCATCGGCTACACAATGGTCTATGGCATCATTGGCATGATCAACTTCGCCCACGGCGAGGTTTACATGATTTCCGCTTACCTCGCGGCAATCAGTCTGGCACTGCTGGCATACTTCGGTATTGAATCCTTCCCGCTACTGATGCTCGGCACCTTGATCTTCACCATCGTGGTCACGGCGGTGTATGGCTGGGTCATCGAGCGCGTCGCCTACAAACCCCTGCGCAACTCGACCCGTCTGGCACCGCTGATCAGCGCCATCGGGATTTCGCTGATCTTGCAGAACTATGCCCAGATCGCCCAGGGCGCCAAGCAACAAGGTGTTCCAACCCTGCTGACGGGAGCCTGGCGCATCGAAGTCGGCACCGGCTTCGTGCAGTTGACCTACACCAAGGTGTTTATCCTGATTGCCGCATTCGTCGGCATGGCTTTGCTGACCTACATCATCAAGTACACCAAGCTCGGCCGCATGTGCCGTGCCACCCAGCAAGACCGCAAGATGGCTTCGATCCTGGGGATCAATACCGACCGGGTGATTTCCTACGTGTTCATCATCGGTGCGGCAATGGCGGCCCTGGCCGGCGTGCTGATCACCATGAACTACGGCACCTTCGACTTCTATGCCGGCTTCATCATCGGCATCAAGGCCTTCACCGCAGCGGTTCTGGGCGGCATCGGCTCACTGCCAGGGGCAATGCTCGGCGGGATCATCCTCGGGATCTCCGAGTCGCTGTTCTCGGGTTTGGTCAACTCGGACTACAAAGACGTCTTCAGCTTCTCGCTGCTGGTGCTTGTTCTGGTCTTTCGGCCCCAAGGCCTGCTCGGCCGTCCTCTTGTGTCGAAGGTGTAAGCGATGTCTTCAACCACTAAAAAATCCATTGATGTCAAAGAAAGTGTGGTCGACGCGATTCTTGCCGGCCTGATTGCCCTGATCGTCTTTGGCCCGATTGTCGGGGTCGTGCTCGATGGCTACAGCTTCAACCTGGAGCCCAAGCGCGTTGCCTGGATCATTGCCGTGGTCATGGCCGGACGCTTCGCCCTGAGCCTGTTCCTGCAGTCGCCCAAGGGCCGACGGATCCTCGAAGGCTTCGAGTCCACCGGCTCCGGCGTGCACGTGCTGGCGCCGGACTACAAGTCGCGGCTGCGCTGGATCATCCCGCTGTTGATCGTCATCGCCGTGGTCTTCCCGTTCTTCTCCAACTCCTACTTGCTGGGCGTGGTGATCCTGGGCCTGATCTACGTGCTGCTGGGCCTGGGCCTGAACATCGTGGTGGGCCTGGCGGGGCTGCTCGACCTGGGCTACGTGGCGTTCTACGCCATCGGTGCCTATGGCCTGGCGCTGGGTTATCAATACCTGGGGCTGGGTTTCTGGACGGTGTTGCCACTGGCGGCGATCACGGCCGCGCTGGCCGGCTGCATCCTCGGTTTCCCGGTGTTGCGCCTGCACGGTGACTACCTGGCCATCGTGACCCTGGGCTTTGGTGAAATCATCCGCCTGATCCTCAACAACTGGCTGTCTCTGACAGGCGGTCCGAACGGCATGGCCGCACCGCTGCCAACCTTCTTCGGCCTGGAGTTCGGCAAGCGCGCCAAAGAGGGTGGGGTGCCGTTCCATGAGTTCTTCGGGATCGCCTACAACCCGGACGTGAAGTATTACTTTATCTACGCCGTGCTGTTCCTGGTGGTGCTGGCCGTGCTGTACATCAAGCACCGCCTGACCCGCATGCCGGTCGGCCGCGCCTGGGAAGCCTTGCGCGAAGACGAAATCGCCTGCCGCTCCATGGGCTTGAACCACGTGCTGGTGAAACTCTCGGCATTCACCATCGGCGCCTCGACTGCAGGCCTGGCCGGGGTGTTCTTTGCCACCTACCAGGGCTTCGTCAACCCGACCTCGTTCACCTTCTTCGAGTCGGCACTGATCCTGGCGATCGTGGTGCTCGGCGGCATGGGCTCGACCATCGGCGTGGTGATCGCTGCGTTCGTCCTGACCGTGGCCCCGGAACTGCTGCGCGGCTTCGCCGAGTACCGGGTGCTGCTGTTCGGCATCCTGATGGTGTTGATGATGATCTGGCGACCGCGCGGCCTGATTCGGATCAGCCGTACCGGTGTGACCCCGCGTAAAGGAGTAGCGCCATGAGCGAAGTGGTACTCAGTGTCGAGAAGCTGATGATGCACTTCGGCGGTATCAAAGCCCTCAGTGACGTCAGCCTCAAAGTCCATCGCAACTCGATCTTCGCCCTGATCGGTCCTAACGGTGCCGGCAAGACCACCGTGTTCAACTGCCTGACGGGTTTCTACAAGGCCTCCGGCGGCAAGATCGAACTCAACACCCGTGGCCAGCACACCAACGTCATCCAGTTGCTGGGCGAGTCCTTCAAGGCCCGCGATTTCGTCTCGCCGAAAAGCTTCGCCAGTCGGCTGTACTACAAAATGTTCGGTGGCACCCACCTGGTGAACCGCGCCGGCCTGGCGCGTACGTTCCAGAACATTCGCCTGTTCAAGGAAATGTCGGTGCTGGAGAACCTGCTGGTGGCCCAGCACATGTGGGTCAACCGCAGCCTGCTGGCCGGCATCCTCAATACCAAGGGCTACCGCAAGGCCGAAAGCGATGCGCTGGACTGCGCGTTCTACTGGCTGGAGGTGGTCGACCTGGTGGACTGCGCCAACCGCCTGGCCGGTGAACTGTCCTACGGTCAGCAGCGCCGCCTGGAAATCGCCCGGGCCATGTGCACACGGCCGCAGATCATCTGCCTGGACGAGCCGGCCGCCGGCCTCAACCCTCAGGAAACCGAAGCACTGAGCGCGATGATCCGGCTGCTGCGCGACGAGCACGATCTGACCGTGGTGCTGATTGAACACGACATGGGCATGGTAATGAGCATTTCCGACCACATCGTGGTGCTGGACCACGGCAACGTGATCGCCGAGGGCGGACCCGAAGCTATTCGCAACGACCCGAAAGTGATCGCCGCCTACCTGGGTGCCGATGAAGAGGAGCTGGTATGAGCCAACCGATTCTCGAACTCAAGGAGCTGGACGTGTTCTACGGGCCGATCCAGGCCCTGAAAAAAGTCTCGCTGCACATCAACGAAGGCGAAACCGTCAGCCTGATCGGCTCCAACGGCGCCGGTAAATCGACCCTGCTGATGTCGATCTTCGGCCAGCCCCGGGCGGCTGACGGGCAGATCATCTACCAGGGGGTGGATATCACCCACAAGTCGTCCCACTACATCGCCTCCAACGGCATCGCGCAGTCGCCGGAAGGGCGGCGGGTATTCCCCGACATGACCGTCGAGGAAAACCTGTTGATGGGCACCATTCCCATTGGCGACAAGTACGCCAGCGAAGACATGCAGCGCATGTTCGAGCTGTTCCCGCGACTAAAGGAGCGACGGACCCAGCGGGCCATGACCATGTCCGGTGGCGAGCAGCAGATGCTCGCCATCGCGCGTGCCTTGATGAGCCGACCCAAGCTGCTGTTGCTCGATGAGCCGAGCCTGGGGCTGGCGCCGATCGTGGTGAAGCAGATCTTCGCCACCTTGCGCGAGCTGGCGAGCACCGGCATGACCATCTTCCTGGTCGAGCAGAACGCCAACCATGCCCTGCGCCTGTCGGATCGCGCCTATGTGATGGTCAACGGGCAGATCCGCCTGACCGGCACCGGCAAGGAGCTGCTGGTCAACGAGGAGGTGCGCAACGCTTACCTTGGCGGTCACTAGACCGGCACGCGGCAAACCAACGCCCTGACGGCCCCGGCCCCAGGGCGTTTTTTTTTGCTTTAACGGGGGGGCTGATCGTGGATCTTCGCGGTCAATCGGAAAATGTGGACAACAATATTCAGCAGCTGTCAAAGCGCGACATAAAGACGCTGCAAATAGCTGTTTTTCCACAGTTTTGACTTGTCCCCGTTTGCTGTGGAGCTGGCTGTGGGTAACGTGGGTGCAACTCGCTGCAGGCCTTTGTTTACGTGGCTTTCAAGCTTGTGGTTGTTTTTTGTACAGACGCTTTTGCATGACCCTGAGCCTGGATTGTCAACCTTTTTATTGGTCGCCGCGCGCAACGGAAAATCGACCGGGCAGCCTGTGGATAAGTCTGTGGTTAAACTCTGGAAAGACTTGGCAAAGCAGCGAATTTGCTGGCTTGGAGCCATCGCCGATTTGACCGCCCGGTCGCGTTCAACCCGGGAGGGCGACACGTGGGGCGGCCGGGGTCAAGCAAAAAACTTTTCAATCTGCCCGCAAAGCCTTGTGGATAGCGGTGCCCAGGCTTTTGCACTTGCCCCCAAAGATTGTGGACGGGGCTGTGGATAAGGTGCGTGCAGTTGGCTGCGGGCCACGGCCCACAAGGGCTCGGGCAAGTTGGTGGTTTTTTGTCCAGAAAACCTGAGGTTGCCCCCGGGAACGTGGCCGGGCATGCTGCCGCTTGTTTATCTATTTCAAGGCTGTGGATCAGCCCATTCCAGGAGGTCACGATGTCCAACACCCTGTTTATTACCGGCGCCACATCCGGTTTTGGTGAAGCCTGCGCCCGTCGTTTTGCCGAAGCTGGCTGGAAACTGGTGCTGACGGGGCGTCGTGAAGAACGTCTGAATGCCCTGTGTGCCGAATTGTCGAAGCAGACCGAGGTCCATGGCCTGGTGCTCGATGTGCGTGATCGTCAGGCGATGGAAGCGGCCATTGCCAACCTGCCACCCTCCTTTGCCACGCTGCGCGGGCTGATCAACAACGCCGGCCTGGCCCTGGGCGTGGACCCGGCACCCAAGTGCGACCTCGACGATTGGGACACCATGGTCGACACCAACATCAAGGGCCTGATGTACAGCACGCGCCTGTTGTTACCCCGCCTGATCGCCCACGGCCGCGGCGCCGGGATCATCAACCTGGGCTCCATTGCCGGCAACTACCCGTACCCGGGCAGCCACGTGTATGGCGCGAGCAAGGCCTTCGTCAAACAGTTCTCGTTGAACCTGCGGTGCGACCTGCAGGGCACTGGCGTGCGTGTCAGCAATATCGAGCCGGGCCTGTGCGAAAGCGAGTTCTCGCTGGTGCGCTTTGCCGGCGACCAGGCGCGCTACGACGCGACCTATGCCGGCGCCGAGCCGATCCAGCCGCAGGACATTGCCGAGACCATCTTCTGGGTGCTCAACGCGCCGGCACACATCAACATCAACCGCCTGGAACTGATGCCCGTGAGCCAGACCTGGGGTGGCTTTGCGATTGATCGCAACGCCAAGGGGTAAGAGGGAGGCGTCGAATCGGCCAAAACAGGGCATAAGGTACACTCCTTGTTGAAACCCCCACCGCAAGTCGCGGTTGTCCGGGTTCACAAGGAGGCCATGTGAGTAACCGAGGTGAGCAGGCACTGCTCAAGCAATCGACCATCCTGATGTTAGCCGTGGCGATCGCCGGGATCGTCACGGGTTTTGTTTCCGGGTCCCAATCCATCCTGTTTGATGGTTTCTTTTCGTTGATCGCGACCTTCATCAAGGTCCTGATGTTGATCACCGCCCAACTGATCGCCAAGCAAAGCAATCAGCGCTTCCAGTTCGGCTTCTGGCACCTGGAACCCATGGTGCTGTTGATCGAAGGCAGCTTCCTGCTGCTGATCGCGATCTATGCCTTTCTCAACGGTGTGTTCGGCATCATCAACGGTGGCCGCGAGATCGAGTTGGGGCTGGTGATCGTCTACGCGGCGGTGTTTACCGTTGTCGAGTTCGCCTATTTCTTCTACATCCGCCACCGCAATCGCACGCTCAAGTCCACGTTGATCCAGTTCGACAACATCAGTTGGCTGGTGGACGCCATGCTGTCGGTGGGCTTGCTGGTGAGTTTCCTCACGGCGCTGCTGCTCAAGACCCAGGGGTATGGCCAGTGGGCGCTGTACGTCGACCCGCTGATCCTGATCCTGCTGGCCCTGAGCATGCTGGCACCGGCCTGGAAGATCCTGCGCCCGGCGCTGCGCGATGTGCTGGGCATTGCCCCCGACCAACTGGATGACAAGGTGCGCCAGGTCATGGACGCGGCCAAGGCCGAGCACGGTTTTGCCGACTACGTCAGCTATGTGCAGAAACACGGGCGGGCGCGATTTATCGAGATTCACGTGGTGTTGCCGGCCGATTACCGGCTGGAGGGCGTGGCGACGCTGGATGCCCTGCGCGAGCAGATTTCGGCGCAGTTGGGCAAGCCGGATGCCGCGCGCTGGCTGACCATCAGCTTTACCGCAGACCCGAAGTGGATTGCTGGCTGAGGACCGAGTCGGGCCAATCGCGGGCAGGTTTTGCTCGCGACAGCGATCGTCACCTCAGTCCAGGTACTCAGCCAACCCGCGATAACAGGTCGCCAGGTGATAGGGCGTGGTCGACGGCATATCCTGGCGGCTGACCGTGCCGCTGGCGTCCAGGCATTCGTGCCAGCCGCCGGCATGCAGGAAGCGTTGCTGCAAGGCGTGCAACTGGCGCAACAGCACCGCCTGGCTGGCGGGGCGCAAGGTCAGGGCCCGCAGGTATTCGGCCTGGGCCCAGATGCGCTGGGTGGCGTCGCGCGGCTGTTCGCCCTCCGCCAGTTCGAGCATGGCGGCGACGGCCCCGGTCTGCGGCTCCACCCCCCGTTGTTCGGTGAAGGCGAAGGCGCGGTCCAGCGAGGCATGCAGCGCCGAGCCGCGCAGGGTCGGCGAGGCGTCCAGCAGGAAAAACCATTCGAACTGATGCCCCGGCTCAAACCAGTTATCCACAGCCCCCAGCGGTTTCTCCATCATCACCCCGTGCTGCGGGTCGATGAAGTGCTGCTGCATGGCGGCGCACAACGCCTTGAGTGCCGCCTCGACGGCCAGGTCCTCGCGCACCGCCAGTATCGCCAGGAAGGCTTCGGCCAGGTGCATCAGCGGGTTTTGCAGGGGGCCTGTGCCGAGTGACGACCAGTCGCGGTCCAGGCTCGCTTCGTACAGGCCGTTGCCACTGGCAAAGTGCTGGGCAAGCACTTGCAGGGCGGCATTGAGCACCGACTCCACCAGCGGCTCACGCACCTTGGCCCAGTAATGGGCGCAGGCGAAGAGGATGAAGGCGTGGGTGTAGAGGTCCTTGCGCTGATCCATCGGCGCGCCCGAAGGGTCGATGCTGTAGAACCAGCCGCCATGCTCGCCATCATGAAAGTGCTGTTGCAAGGAACGGAACAGCGCCGCTGCCCGCTCCTCGGCTGCCGGCACTTCACCGATCAGGCTGGCGAACAGGTACAGCTGGCGCGCGCAGGCCATCGCCCGATAGCGCTGGGGCGGCAATGGCTGGTGCTGGGCATCCAGGGCTTCGTAGGGCAATGCCATTTGCGCATTCCAGCCCGGACCCTGCCAGAGAGGCACGATCACGCCGCGAAAATGCTGCTGCACGGTGGCAAACAGAGCGGTCAGTTCAGGCTGGGAGGCAGAGCGGGGAGCATGGGGCATTGGCTGGCGTCGTCACGGCAGGGGTGTTTGCGCGACATGGTAGCAGGCCTGAGGGAGGCAAGCTTCAAGCTGCTCGCTTCAAGCTGCAAGTCAGAGCCGATCTGCTTGCAGCTTGTTGCCGGCAACGGCACCTCATCAGCCAGCCAGCAGCCAGACCCCGGTCGCCGCCGATGCTGCACCGGCCAGGCGTACCAACGGCGCGGCGGCTTGCGGTAACACGCGCACCAGGGCGTACCCGGCAGCATGCAGGGCCGCGGTGGCAACGACGAAGCCGCCGGCGTAGGTCCAGGGGCTGGACATCTCGGGTAGCTCCAGGCCGTGGGCCACGCCGTGGAACAGGGCAAACAGGGCGGTGGCGCCGACGGCCAGGCTCAGGGCTGGGCGCACTGCCAGCGCCACCGCCAGGCCCAGGGCCAGCACCGAGGCCGCAATCCCGCTCTCCAGGGCCGGCAGGCTCAAGCCCTCGAACCCGAGCACCCCGCCCAGCAGCATGGTGCCAACGAACGTGCAGGGCAGTGCCCAGCGTGCGGCACCTTGCTGTTGCGCAGCCCACAAACCGACGGCGAGCATCGCCAGCAGGTGATCAAGGCCGCCGATGGGGTGGCTGATGCCGGCCAGCAAACCATTGTCACCGTGGCCCGGGTGAGCGAAGGCCAGGGCCGGGGTGAGCAGCAGGGCCGCGGCGGCGAATAGGCGTTTGAGTGTCATGGATAGGCTTCCTTTGCGAGTGTCGTGTGGATAACTGTCAGGCCGCGGTCAGCAGGCCCTGGCGTTCAATGAAGGCGATGATCTGTTCAAGGCCCTGGCCGGTCTTCTGGTTGCTGAAGACAAAGGGTTTGCCGTTGCGCATGCGCTGGGTATCGCTGTCCATCAGGGTCAGAGAGGCGCCCACCAGCGGGGCCAGGTCGATCTTGTTGATCACCAGCAGGTCGGACTTGCAGATCCCTGGCCCGCCTTTGCGCGGCAGCTTGTCGCCCGCCGAGACATCGATCACGTAGATGGTCAGGTCGGACAGCTCGGGGCTGAAGGTCGCCGACAGGTTGTCGCCGCCGGACTCCACCAGGATCAGGTCCAGCCCTGGAAAACGCCGGTTCAGTTGATCAACCGCCTCCAGGTTGATCGAGGCGTCTTCGCGAATCGCCGTGTGCGGGCAGCCACCGGTCTCCACGCCAATGATCCGCTCCGGTGCCAGCGCTTGGTTGCGCACCAGGAAATCGGCGTCTTCGCGGGTATAGATGTCGTTGGTCACCACCGCCAGGTTGTAGCGCTCACGCAGCGCCAGGCACAGGGCCAGGGTCAGGGCGGTTTTGCCGGAACCGACCGGACCGCCGATACCGACACGCAAAGGTTGTGTGTTCATGTGATTCTCCAAAATGACCGGCCCTAGGAACGGAACAGGCGGCTGTACTGGCGCTCATGGGCCATGCACGCCAGGGATAGACCGAACGCGGCGCTGCCGAGGTGTTCGGGGTTGATTCGGTTGGCGTCCTGCTGCGCCTGTTGCAGCAGCGGCAGCAATTCACTGGTCAGGCGCTGCGCCGCTTGCTGGCCCAGCGGCAGGGTTTTCATCAGCACCGCCAGCTGGTTTTCCAGCCAACTCCACAGCCAGGCGGCCAGGGCGTCCTGAGCACTGATGTGCCAGGCCCGGGCGGCCAGCGCCCAGCCCAGGGCCAGATGGGGTTCGTGGCAGCGCTGCAGAAACTCCCGGGCAGGCGGGTCCAGCTCCGGCAAGCCGCTGAGCAGCTGTTGCAGGGAGTAGCCCATCTGCCGGCTTTCCTGATGCAGCTCGCGGGTTTCCCGGCTGGCGCGGTGCTGTTCACAGAGGCGCCACAACTGCGGCCAGTCTTCGCTGGCGGCAGCACTGCAGTGGGCGAGCAGCAAGGGCGCTTCAAAGCGTGCGAGGTTGAGCAGCAACTGGTCGCTGATCCAGCGCCTGGCCGTCGAAGGGTCGCTGACGCGGCCGTTGTCCACCGCCATTTCCAGGCCCTGGGAATAGCTGTAGCCGCCAATCGGCAGTTGTGGACTGGCCAGGCGTAGCAGCGCCCAGGCGGGATTCACAGGCGTACGCCGAACTGATGCAGTTTGGGCGCGTAGTTGAAGTCTTCGTCGCCGTGACGCGAGTGGTGATGGCCGCCGCCGTAGGCACCGTGTTCCGGCTGGAACGGCGCCTCGATACTGACGGCCCTGGCACCCAGCTGTTCGAGCATGGCCTTGAGCACGTAGTCGTCGAGCAGGCGCAACCAGCCATCTCCCACTTGCAGGGCCACGTGGCGATTGCCCAGGTGATAGGCCGCGCGAGTCAATTCGAAGGCGTTGGCGCAGGTGACGTGCAGCAGTTGTTCAGGGCGGGCGCAGACCCGCACGATGCGGCCGTCCTCGGCCTCCAGGCATTCGCCGTCGGACAGCGGTGGCTGGCCGCGCTCCAGAAACAGGCCGACGTCTTCCCCCGTGGCACTGAAACAGCGCAGGCGGCTTTTGCTGCGGGCCTCGAAGTTCAGGTGCAACTCGGCGGCCCAGAGGGGTTGAGGGTCGATTCTGCGATGAATCACCAGCATGGCAAGCTTCCGGCAAAGGACGATGCAGGGGCTAGAGCAAGGGGCTTGCCAACAGGAAAGGTTGTAGGAAATTTCCCCGGTTAGCCCGCGAATGCTAGAAAGTGGTGCGGGACAAGGGGCGATGCTGTGGTGTGGTTTGGTGCGAAGAGGCGGGCTGGCGCACCTTTTTGTTGCGCGCCCCGGCGACGGTCCAAGGGCTTACTCGGTACTGCCCAGCCCCTGCCAATGCTTGAGGCCAATAAAGATGAAGCGCAATTGCTGAGTGATCTTCGCTTGCGGGGTCAGATGCTCGGGCAGCGCTTCAGCGGGCGGATCGATAATGTCGGGCAGGGTGGCGAACACGCTCTTGACGATCAGGTCCGCCATCACCGACAGGCCCGCCAGGTCCAGGTGTTGCAGCTTGGGCATCAATGCCAGGTCTGCCGCAAGGTCGGCGCTGATGTTCTCGCGCAACTGGCCAATGGCCTGGCGCACCGGCAGTGATCCGCCGTATTGCTCACGGGCGAGGAACAGGAACTGCGAACGGTTGGCCGCGACCACGTCGAGGAAAATGCGCACCGAGGCATCGATGATCCCGCCCATGACGAACTCGTTGTGGCGCACCAGGCGAATGGTCTCGCGGAAGGTCTGGCCGACTTCGCTGACCAGCACCAGGCCCAGTTGGTCCATATCGGCAAAATGCCGATAGAAGCCTGTGGGGACGATGCCGGCGGTTTTCGCCACTTCGCGCAGGCTCAGGCTGCCGAATCCGCGGCCGCACTCCATCAGGTGGCGAGCTGCGTCCATCAGGGCGTTGCGGGTCTGTTGTTTCTGTTCGGCGCGGGGCAGCATCAGGCGGCTGACTTCTAATCAGGGACAGCGGCGCACTCTAGCAAATCGGCTTTGCTGGCGTCGAACTTCAGTGGGTCGGTGACAGCGAGGGTGTGGCGGGGCGTTGCGGTTGACGCAAAGTCAAAGCCCGACTCCAGGGAATCGGGCTTTTTTCCGGGCCACCATGGGCTCAGCTCACTGCGCTGTTGCGTTCGATGACACGGTCACCGCCACCTTCGGCAACGACCTGGCCTTGTGGGGTACGGTCGTAGCCATCTTCAACCAGGCCTTTTTCTTCCAGGCGATCACGGCCGCCTTCGGCAACGGTCTGGCCTTGTGGAGTGCGGTCGTAGCCATCGGCGGCGACTTTGTTGCGTTCCAGCAGGCGGTCGGAACCCCCTTCGGCAACGGTCTGGCTGAACACCGAATGTTCGGCTTTGGATTGTGGCGTGGCTTGCTCGGCCGCTGGCAAGGCAAAAGCGTTAGCGGCGAGGAGGGAAAGGGTCAGGCTCAGCAGTAATTGGCGTTTCATGATCGGTTGCTCCGTGTGGGGGCGATAAAGTGGGTACGGAGCCAATGCTACTCTCGATAAGTTGATATAAAAGTTCATAAAGACAATGGTAATAATCAACAGAATTGATTGTTCTGCCGGGCGCCTCTAGAGCGGGGGTTTGCGGGGAGCGTTTCGGCACCGGATTGGGTATTTTCGACCCGCTTGTGCGCCCTCGAAGTGCCGCCCAGGTAACAGAATTCTGTCGACTGGGTCAGGAAAAAAGCCGCTATTTACCGCTGAATCGCGTTTTTGGTTAAACCTGCGGGCCATTTGCCAGTCGTAGTTTTCATAGTCGGTCGATTTCTGGCCTAGGATTTTTATCGAGCGTCGCGGTCCGGGCGCCGAGCAGTCATCAGGAGCTTTGTGCAATGACGCGCACCCGTAAAATTCTCGCCTGGGTCTTTGCCAGCCTGGTGCTGTTGATCGCCGTGTTGGTGCTGGTCATCGCGTTCTTCGATTGGAACCGGATCAAGCCAACGCTCAATGCCAAGGTCTCGCAGGAGTTGCATCGGCCCTTTGCCATCAATGGCAACCTGGCGGTGGTGTGGCAGCGCGAACTCGACGAGGGTGGCTGGCGTGCCTGGGTGCCGTGGCCGCATGTGGTGGCCGAGGACCTGAGCCTGGGCAACCCCGACTGGTCCAAACAACCACAGATGGTCAGCCTGAAACGGGTCGAGCTGCGGATCTCGCCGCTGGCCCTGCTGGCGCAGCGCGTGGTGATTCCGCGCATCGACCTGACCGAGCCCAATGCCCAGCTGCAGCGCCTGGCGGACGGACGCGCCAATTGGACCTTCACCTTCGACCCCAAGGACCCGAATGCCGAACCGTCCAGTTGGGCGGTGGATATCGGCGCGATTGGCTTCGACAAAGGCCACGTGACCCTCGACGACCAGAGCCTGAAAACCCGCCTCGACCTGCTGATCGACCCATTGGGCAAGCCGATTCCGTTCAGCGATATCGTCGGTGACGAGACCGCGAAAAAAGCCCAGGACAAGGGCGCGGCGCCTCAGGATTATGCGTTTGCCCTGCAGGTCAAAGGCCAGTACCACGGCCAGGCGCTTACCGGCCAGGGCAAGATCGGCGGCCTGCTGGCCTTGCAGGATGCCGCCAAGCCCTTTGCGCTGCAGGCCCAGGTGCGGATTGCCGACACTCGGGTCGAGCTGGCCGGCACCCTGACCGATCCGCTGAACCTCGGCGCCCTGGACCTGCGCCTGAAACTGGCGGGCAGCAGCCTGGGCAATCTCTACCCATTGACCGGCATCACCCTGCCGGACTCCTCCCCGTACGCCACCGACGGTCATCTGATCGCCAACCTGCGGGCGCAGGAGGGGGCGACGTTCCGCTATGAAGATTTCAACGGCACCATCGGCGGCAGCGACATCCATGGCAACCTGGCCTATGTGGCCAGCAAGCCACGGCCCAAGCTCAGTGGCGCGCTGGTCTCCAATCAGCTGCTGTTCGTCGACCTCGCGCCCTTGATCGGCGCCGACTCCAACGCCAAGCAAAAGGCCCGTGGCGGCGACAGCAAACAGCCGGCCGACAAGGTGCTGCCGGTGGAGGAGTTCCGCACGGAGCGCTGGCGCGATATGGACGCGGATGTCGAATTCACCGGCAAGCGCATCGTGCACAGCGAGAAACTGCCGTTCAATGACCTGTATGCCCACGTGATCCTCAATGACGGCCAGCTCAACCTGCAGCCACTGCGCTTTGGCGTGGCGGGCGGCAAGCTGGACGCGCAGATCCGCCTCAACGGCCAGACCACGCCGCTGGAAGGCCGGGCCAAACTGAGCGCGCGGGGCTTCAAGCTCAAGCAGCTGTTCCCGACCTTTGAGCCGATGAAAACCAGCTTCGGCGAACTCAATGGCGATGCCGACATTGCCGGGCGGGGCAACTCGGTGGCGGCGTTGCTGGGCAGTGCCAATGGCGATTTGAAGATGCTGATCAACGACGGCGCGATCAGCCGGGAACTGATGGAGCTGGCCGGGTTGAACGTGGGCAACTACCTGGTCGGCAAGATCTTTGGCGACAAGGAAGTGAAGATCAATTGCGCGGCGGCCGACTTCGGCATCAAGAGCGGCCTGGCAACCACGCGCCTGTTTGTGTTCGACACCGAGAACGCGATCATCTACATCGACGGCACAGCGAACATGGCCAGCGAACAACTGGACCTGACCATTACCCCAGAGTCCAAGGGCTGGCGGTTGATCTCCTTGCGTTCACCGCTGTACGTGCGCGGCAAGTTCATCAAGCCGGATGCCGGGGTCAAGGGCGTGCCGTTGATGCTGCGCGGCGCGGGGATGGTGGCGTTGGGAGTCATAGCCGGCCCGGCGGCCGGGTTGCTGGCGCTGGTCGCACCCAGTGGTGGCGAACCGAATCAATGTGCACCGTTGCTGGAGCAGATGAAGTCAGGCAAGGCGCCGAAGACCGTGAAGGGCTGATCTGCGGGTTTGACGAGTGAGGGAGCCTTGTTGTGGATCGCCACAACAAGGCTGAACAGGCGAGCCTACAAGTCCTTCAGCAAGTCCGCCATGTCGTCGGCATGCTCTTCTTCCTGGGCCAGGATATCTTCGAACAACCGGCGGGTAGTCGGGTCCTTGTCACCGATGTACTGAATGATCTCGCGATAACTGTCGATTGCGATACGTTCGGCCACCAGGTCCTCGTAGACCATTTCCTTGAGGGTATTACCGGCGACGTATTGCGCATGGGCGTTCTTCGACAGCAAGTCCGGATTGAATTCCGGTTCACCCCCCAGTTGCACGATGCGCTCGGCAAGTTTGTCGGCGTGCTCGGCTTCCTGGGTGGCGTGTTCGAGGAATTCCTGGGCGGCCACCGCGGCCTTCAGGCCATCGGCCATGAAGTAGTGGCGTTTGTAGCGCAGCACACACACCAACTCGGTGGCCAGGGATTCATTGAGTAGACGCAGCACCTCCTCGCGGTTGGCGCTGTAGCCTTCGGTCACGGCGCCGTTCTCGACGTGGGTGCGCGCCCGCTGGCGCAGGGTGTTGATATCAGACAACTGTTGCTCGCTCATCTCGATCTCCTCGGGCTGATCACTGGGCATCACACTCTGTTGGCGTGCTCCCTAGGTGTGAGTGATGAGCCGGGAGAAAAGTTTTATCGGATATTGCGAGCCACGATGACGAGGTTGAAGCGGTCGCGGGGGAATGTCATAGAGTGGTCGTGCAGGCGTCATCCTGGCTGGCGATACTGATGGCTGGCGTCTTGCACCCCCTCCCGGGCCTTCCCATTGATCACAAGGATGTTTTCACATGTCGCAAGACACCGCCCCTCGCTACCCCATGGTGCTGGTCCCGGGCATGCTCGGGTTTGTTCGCCTGGTGCTGTACCCGTACTGGTACGGGATCATCCCGGCGCTGCGTCGGGGCGGGGCCACGGTGATTGCGGTGCAGGTGTCGCCGGTCAACTCCAACGAGGTGCGCGGCGAAGAGCTGCTGCTGCAGATCGAGGCGATCCTGCAGGAAACCGGTGCCAGCAAGGTCAACCTGATCGGCCATAGCCAAGGCTCGTTGACCGCGCGCTACGCCGCCGCCAAACGCCCCGACCTAGTGGCGTCGGTGACCTCGGTGGCCGGCCCCAACCACGGCTCGGAGCTGGCGGACTACCTGCACCAACACTACCCACCCGAGAGCGCCAAAGGCCGGCTGCTGAGTGCCTTTTTACAAGGCGTCGCCTGGCTGATGGGGCTGCTGGAGACCGGCCACCACGTGCGCCGATGGCCGGTGGACGTGCACGCCTCCCACAACTCGCTGACCAGCGCAGGGGTGGCACGGTTCAACCAATGTTATCCACAGGGCTTGCCCGCGCATTGGGGCGGGCACGGGCCGGAGGAGGTCAATGGTGTGCGTTACTACTCCTGGTCCGGCACCCTGCAGCCGGGCATCACGGATCGTGGCGGCAATCTGATCGACGGCACTAACCGTAGCTGCCGTCTGTTTGCCCGCACCTTCGTCCGCGAGTCCGGGCACTGCGACGGCATGGTCGGGCGCTACAGCTCCCACCTGGGCAAGGTCATCGGTGATGATTTTCCGCTGGATCACTTCGACATCGTCAACCAGTCGCTCGGGCTGGTGGGCAAGGGCGCGGAGCCGGTGCGCCTGTTTGTCGAACATGCCCGACGGTTGAAGGCGGCGGGCGTCTAGCGACAGCCGATCATCTGCGGCCCAGCACCCGGGTCCAGCGTTCGCACACAATCACTCCGCCCAGGGTCAGCGCCCCGCCGACCAGGTGGTACAGCGCCAGTTCTTCATGCAGCACCACGGCGGCAATCAGCGCGGTAATCAACGGCAGCAGGTTGAAAAACTGCGTGGTCCGGCTTGGGCCCAGGCGCAACACGGCCTGCATCCAGGCCAGTGGTGCAACCATCGAGGCCAGCAGGCAGGCGTACAGCACCAGCGGCACATTGTGGAGGGTCAGGCCGGTTTTCGGCGAAGCGACGAACAGCGGAAACAGCACCACCACCGCCACCAGTATTTGCAGGTAGAGCAGCACCAGGGGCGGCAGGCGCAGTTGCCACTTTTTCAACAGGGTGCTGTAGACCGCATAGGCGAGGGTGGCGATCAGCATCATGGCGTCACCCAGGTTGACCCCATGCTCCAGCAGTGTTGCCAGGCTGCCGGACGACACCACCACCAGCACCCCGGCGAATGACAGCAGTGCCCCGGCCAGCGCCCCGGCGGTCAGGCGCTGACCGAGGCTGATGATTGCCATGGCCAGTGACATCAACGGCATCAGCGACAGGATGATGCCCATGTTGGTGGCCGAGGTCAGGCTCGCGGCGAAGTACGCCAGGCTTTGATACACCGCCATGCCGAGCACGCCGAGGACAAAGATCTTGCCCAGGTTCGGGCGGATGAGCGGCCAATGCTGCACCACTTGCTTGAGCATGAATGGGGTGAACAGCAGGCCGGCGAGCAGCCAGCGATAAAAGCCGATCTCGGCGGGGAAGATCGCCCCGGCCGACATTTTGGTGATTACGGTGTTGCCGGCCCAGATGAAAATGGCCAGCAGGGGATAAGCGAATTGCATGAGGACAACCAGAACGTTAATGAGGGGTGATTATCCGCCTGTCCGGATCAAGGCCTATACTTGAATCCAGACAACCTGCCCTTGAATCCGGACAGCATGAGCCGTAAACACATTGATCTGCTGGATTTCAGCGAACTGCCGGCCCCGGTGTACTTCCGTTATGCCGACTTCGACGCGCACCGGTATGCCGCCGCTCACCGCCACCCATGGGGCACGCTGGAGTATTCGGCCCATGGCGTACTGCATATGGAGGTGGGTGGGAGCCGCTTCATGTCACCGCCGCACTATGCGATCTGGGTACCGCCGCAGACCGAGCATAGTTTCTACAGCCATCAGCCGATCAACTATCGCGCCGTGTGCCTGGCGCCACAGGTGTGTCGCGATCTGCCAGCGCAGGCCTGCACGCTGGCGATCAGTGACATTCTCAAGGCGATCCTCAAGGACTTCGCCACCCGCGATGTGAAAATCCCCACCCTGGCTGCCGACAAGCGCCTGGCCCAGGTGCTGATTGACCAATTGCAGCAGGCACCGGTTCACAGCGGCTATCTGCCCTACGCCAGCAGCGCGGCATTGTCGGGAGTGCTTGAAGCGTTGCAGGCGGCCCCGGGTGACAACCGCACGCAGACGCAATGGGCCGCGCACATGCACATCAGCGAGCGGACGCTGGCGCGCCAATGTCTGCGGGAACTGGGCATGAGTTTCGGCGAGTGGCGCCAGCGCCTGCGCTTCCTGGCCTCGATCGAGGCGTTGGACAGTCCACGCAGCATTCAGGAAGTCGCCTTCGACATGGGCTACAGCACGGCGTCAGCCTTTACCGCGATGTTTCAGCGTCAGGCCGGTTGTACGCCGGAACACTATCGTCGAAACAAAGGGTTTTGAACCGTGGGGGGATCATGTCGACAAGATCCCGTCTTTACGCCTTGGCCAGACGTTTCATACGCATAAGCAAGATCGGTACTTCATCTATCCGGCGACACGAGTTGTACGCTGCGCTGAGTAGTCTCTGAACGAACAAAATCCTGCGTGGTTCTCTGGTGAATCGGGTGCTATCCGGTTGGCCGGCCACGCCTGTTGTTTTGTTCAGCGCAGACTTTCAATCACGCCAAGAACTCAGGTAATGCCAGATGGAACTGACATCACACACCACGACTTCACCCGGGCCCGAGGCTCCGGCCAGCGTGCACCGCGCGTTCATCAAAGAGGCCATCCCTGGCTGGCTGGCGAAAGCCAGGCCGCAGCGACTGGAAGAATTGAGCGCCGCACGCGCCCCTCTCCCGCAGTGGACAAAGGATGTTTCGGCGGCCGACCACCTGGTCCTCAAGCGCATGATGGCCGCGAACTGGTCGGCGCAGAACGCGGTCGACAAGATGTTCGCAGACTTGAAAGACCCCTACGCATTTGCAGAGCCCCTGCTGATGGAGGCATTAAGCACGCAATACGGCGTTCGAGAGAATGTCAGGGAAACTTTTCTGAAGCTGTATTCACCCGCGAGCCATTCGCCTTGGGCCTATGACTTCGGCAAAGGGGCTACCAGTCGTACGATTTCGTTGCTCGATGCGGCACTGCACAACTTCTCAAGTTCGCAAGAATATTTGTCCGGGTCCGACTTTATAACCCGGCCCGATAGCTGGGGGCGTTTCCACATCAAGGACACCCGCCAGAAGATAACGATTGCGCAATTCCAGGCGCTTTGTCGGGCGCTGGACCTGGGGGCCAAGTATGCGGCCTATCTCGATGATTACCTGAACCTCTCCGACGGTCTGGCCAAAGGCGTACTGGAGTACCGAGTCATCGCCAGCCAGAAGGCCGCCCTGTCTGTTGCTCTGGAGTTGGCGCGGGTCAAGGGTGATGTGGGTGTTGAGGCCTATCGCTTGGTTCAGGGCCTGATCAACGACCAACCGCAGTCCACGAATGCCGTCAATTATTACCACTTGAGCATGATGGACACGCGCTTGAGGGGCATCGTGCTGATTGTTCCTGCTCACTTCGACCAGCGGGTGATTGCCTATGTGCCCCATGACCCAGAGCACCCAGTCAAGGAGTATGCCTCCTCGCTGGAGCTGCTCAATGAATTGACGCGCCAGTTGCGAGACCGACGTTATCAGCAGTTTTTCAGTCGCTTCGTCGATCACCGGCAACGGGGGTATTTCTTTGCCGACCTCAATCAACGCCTGACCCACGTCACCTGGCACCTCAAGGCGCCGGGTGAGGATCTGCCCAGTTGGCGAGAGACGCCGGTAGACCACCCGCGCCTGCATTATGGTGTCGTGTCGTTCAAGGACGACAACGAACATCGTTATGGCGGTAACGTCTGGCGGTACTTGTGCCAGCAGCAGGTGAACAAATTTTTCAACGATGCACGGGACGTGGTGGTTTCTACCGCCGAATCGGACCGCGCGGCGCGTTGGGCGTCGATCGACAACCTGGAAAGAATGCTCGGCGATATTTTCAATGTCGCGCTGATGGTTGTGGCGCCCTTCGTGCCGTTTTTCGGGGAACTGATGCTGGCGTACACCGCCTATCAATTGACCAGCGAAGTCGTCGAAGGGGTCGTGGATTTGAGCGAGGGGCAGTACCTGGAGGCCTCCGATCATCTGCTGGGGGTTGCCCAGAACCTGGCGCAATTGGCGGCCTTCGGGGCGGCTGGTGTCATCGGTGGACAATTTTATGCCAGGCTTTCGCCCATGATCGAAGGATCCCGGCAGGTGACCCTGGCTGATGGTCAGAAGCGCTTGTGGGGGCAGAACCTCGAACCCTACCAGCAACAGAACCTGATCCTGCCTCCAGACTCCAAACCCAATGAACTGTGGCTGCACCCGCATCAGGGCAAGTCGATCCTGCGCGTCGATTCGCGCCACTTCGAGTTGGTCAAGGATCCACAGACCGCTGGCCATCGGGTCGCGCACCCGGGCCGGGCGGATGCCTATCAGCCGACAGTGCAAAGCAATGGCGCCGGGGCGTTCGTGATCGAGGGCGAACGGCCGCAGGAATGGGATGAACACACCCTCATGGCCCGCCAGGGGCCCTTGGTCGAAGGCCTGGACGAGTCCTTTGACGACATGCGCGTGGTCAGTTGCTCACCCGTCGAAGCCTTGCGGCGCACCTATCGGGACAATGAGGCGCCACTGCCGCTGCTCAGCGATACGGCAACCCGGTTCCGGATTGATCAGCAGGTACAGACCTTCATTGAACAGATCGGCAGTGACCTGCCTGCGCACTACCTGCAAGCCGATCCCCTGACGCAACTGCAACTGCTGGACGGGCTGCTGACGGGCGAGCGGCGACTGCAGTTGATTGCCCGCGACGGCACCACAGTGCTCTGGGACAGCGGCTCGATTGCGGTTGCGCCTACGCGGATCTACGAGGACCGCTTGATCAACGGCGACCTGCTCCAGACCTTGTTGTCGCACCTGGATGAAGCCCAAACCCAGCACCTGATGGAGCAGGAACTCGGCGCTTCGGTGAGCACCCGGGAGGCTAATGCTCGCCTCCTCCGGGCAGAGCTCGCGCGCCGTGCAAGCGAGCAACGCATGGCGTTGTTCGAACGGCGCTACACCCTGAACGAAGCGGGTTGGCCGGCGCAGGTGCAAAGCGTGCGCCGACAAGTGCCGGGGCTGCCGGGCAGTGTCGCTCAGGAGCTATTGAATGTTGCCAGCGCGCAGGAGTTGCAAGCGCTCAGTGAAGGGCGGTTGCCAGCCCGACTCAAGGGGTTGGCTCAGGTGGCGCTGGACGAGGTCAGGGTCGCTCGCGCTTATGAAGGCATCTACCTGACCTCGGTCGAGGGTTTTGATACCGACAAGCTGGTCCTGCACTCCCTGGAGAACCTCCCGGGCTGGCCAGCGGATATCCAACTGCAGGTCCGCCGCTACGACGTGGAGGGCAGGATCGTGGACAGCATCGGCAACCAGGATGCGAAGCTCAAGCGCACAATCGTGGCGTTGGCCGATGGGCGTTTTCAGGTCTGCGACGAGCAGGGTCAGGTCCTGCATGCGGGGACTGATTTTTATGCCTCGATTCTGCAGGCATTGCCCAATGATGAGCTCAAGGGCTTGAACATTGGCCGGGGCGAAACTGAGCAACTCAAACAAGCGGTGCGTCAGCACTTGCTGCAGCGTGAGCAACTGCCCGCCATCCTGGACGCTCATCCGGCCCCCGTACCACCGACCATTGACCCGCGCTTGCTGCGACTGCGCGGTGGTGCGGCGGGTGACATTCCTGTGGAGGACACGCCTGAGGCGGTGCTGCGGACTCAAGGGCGTCTAAGGGTGCGGGCGGGTATTGCCTATGACGAGGCCGGGCAAGTGAGTACAGACACCTTCGATCAAGGATTGAGGGTTATAGATGCACAGTACTCGTTGAGGGGGCTAGTGACGCTTGAGTGGGCATTCTTCCACGCGCGCGAAAGCCCCTTGGCCACAGCAAGACTCAGGCAAAGCGTCGAGTCTTTACTCGAGTTGAACAAGCTGTTGACGCCTGAACAGTTTTCCAGCCTGTTGGACAATGCGTTCAACGAGCAACAATGGGAACTGTCCGCTGCGCAGCGGGAACTGGCCATGACCGCGCGCTATCTGAATCAAACCGGGCGTGCAGCTGAGTACCATGCGCTGGCGCAGTTGGCGACGGCCGAGGGAGCATCGTTGGACACCGCCGCTGACCTGTTCAGCTACGCGCGGGTATTTGAATGGCCAGCTCAGCCAGGCAAGGTCATTGAAGTCAGCGCGCCAACCCTGGCCAATCTGCAGTTGGCACAACGAACCATCACTCGCAGCAAGGAGCTGCTGCCCCTTTCCGGCAATCAGCGGCCAAGCATCTGGGAAAAAGGTGGTTCGGCCATCGCGAAGCTGAAAAACCTCAGGAAGATCGACCTGGAGACCGGCCTGCCCACCGCCGATCTGACAATCGCCGAAGCCGCCCAGGCGGCCATCAAGATCATGGGCGGCAATTGTTCGGAAAACTCCAAGGTGACCTTTTCGATTCTGGCCAGCCAGCCCAGAACGGCTGCGGTGCATATCGTCAGGGCCAGCGACTTCGACCATCAATACGTGCTCATCGGTGACCTGAGCAAGCCCGCCGAGTTGGTGGTCGCTGACTCCTGGCCCGAACTTCCCGCGGCACACCTGGCCCAGGAAGGCTATTTCAACTTTGACCCCGATCCGGTGATCAGTTTGGAGCCCGGGCCGGCAGTGGCCGAGTACAGCTTTATCCATGACACGCCACCTGGTCCCCCGGCGATACCCGCGCGAGGCAGCGATGACTCGACCCTGCGTGCAATCAAGGTCGCGAAGTTGCATCAGAAAGGGTCTTACGCCCAATGGACCTCATTGAAGGCACTGGGTGCTACCTATCGGGAGCCTGGCGGGCGGCCGGTGTCTTTCGAGCGCTATGGCGCCGAGCTTATTGAGCGCCGAGTAAAGGCTCATGAGGAGTACGAACATGTGATTGGCCCTGTCTAACGAGCTACGAAGTCGGGGCAGGGCAGGTTAATCGCCCCCTGACACTTTTTTCTCCTGGATGAACCTGTAACAGCAGTTGTCTACACTGCCATTCAAGCTGCGCCTTCCGGCGCAGCAACCAGGAGAAGTCGCTATGAAGATGCTGCGTATCCCGTTGTTGATGGTCGGCCTGCTGCTCTGCTCCCAGGGGTTTGCCGCCACGGCGCAACAGGACAAAATGACCACCTGCAACGCTGACGCCACCGCCAAGGCCCTCAAGGGTGACGAGCGCAAAGCCTTCATGAGCAATTGCCTCAAGGCGCAGCCGGCAGCCAATGACGCCAAGGCCCTGACCCCACAGCAAGAGAAGATGAAAACCTGCAACGCCACCGCCGCCACCCAGGCCCTTACCGGCGAGGCGCGCAAGACGTTCATGAGCGATTGCCTGAAGAAAAAGTAACCCTCCAAGCCACCCGTACCGGAGCCAGCGGTGCCGATCGATATCGGCCATCCGCTCGCTTCAAGGGCCGAACGCTGGCAGACTGCCAATCCTTTAACGCCGTTTGTTTTGAGGCTGTATGCCAACGTTTTCTCAGCGTCACGTGTTGCTGGTAGTCAGTTGGGTGATCATTTTTGGTGGCTTGCTGCTGGTCCTGCCCTTGCGGTTGTTGCCCAGTCTGCTGGCCGGGTTGCTGGTCTACGAACTGGTCAACATGCTCACCCCTCAACTGCAACGCCTGATCGAAGGACGGCGTGCGCGCTGGTTGGCGGTGGCCTTGCTGGGTACGCTGGTGGTCAGCGTGCTGGCGTTGATCTTTGCTGGCGCCTTCAGCTTTCTGCTGCATGAAGCGGAAAATCCCGGGGCGTCACTGGATAAATTCATGGGCGTGGTCGATAAGGCGCGCGGCCAGTTACCGCCGTTCGTCGACGCCTATTTGCCGGCCAGTGCCGCCGAGTTCCGCGTGGCCATCGGTGAGTGGCTGAGCAAACATTTGAGCGACCTGCAACTGGTGGGCAAGGACGCGGCGCACATGTTCGTCACCTTGCTGATCGGCATGGTGCTGGGGGCAATCATTGCCCTGCAACGGGTGCCTGACCTGACCAAACGCAAACCCCTGGCCGCTGCGCTGTTCGACCGCCTGCACCTGCTGGTCCAGGCCTTTCGCAACATCGTTTTTGCACAGATCAAGATTTCCCTGCTCAACACGTTCTTCACCGGGATCTTCCTGGCGGTGATCTTGCCGATGTTCGGCATTCACCTGCCGCTGACCAAGACCCTGATCGTGCTGACCTTCCTGCTGGGCTTGCTGCCGGTGATTGGCAACCTGATGTCCAACACCCTGATCACCATCGTCGGCTTGTCACTGTCGATCTGGGTGGCGATGGCGGCGCTGGGCTACCTGATTTTCATCCACAAGCTGGAATACTTCCTCAACGCGCGGATCGTCGGCGGGCAGATCAGTGCCAAGTCGTGGGAGCTGCTCCTGGCGATGCTGGTGTTCGAAGCCGCGTTCGGCCTGCCGGGGGTGGTGGCAGGGCCGATTTACTACGCGTACCTCAAGAGCGAGTTGAAGCAGGCGGGGATGGTCTAGGGTGTGGATGCCTTCGCTGGCCAGCGAAGGCTGCCGCCTCAATCCATCGAACCGTAACGCTTGGCCGCTTCAATCGCCAGACCGCTGCCGATGCTGCCGAAGATGTTGCCTTCGACATGGCGGGCGTTCGGCAGCATGGCCGAGACGCTGTTGCGCAGGGCCGGAATCCCGCTCGAACCGCCGGTGAAGAACACCGTGTCCACCTGGTCGACGCCGACATTGGCGTCCAGCAACAGTTGGCTGACGCTGTTGCGCACGCGCTCCAGCAGGCCGTCGATGGCGGACTCGAACAGTGCCCGGCTCAGTTCCACGCTCAACCCCGGCTCGATGCGGTCCAGCGGCACGTGGCGGCTGTCGGCATGGGTCAGCTGGATCTTGGTTTCTTCCACTTCCATGGCCAGCCAGTGCCCGGCGCGTTGCTCGATCAGCTTGAACAGGCGGTCGATGCCACCGGTGTCCTCGATGTCGTAGCGCATGCTGCCCAAGGCCAGCTGGGATTTTTGCGAGTACACCGAGTTGATGGTGTGCCAGGTGGCCAGGTTCATGTGCTGGCTGGTGGGCATGTAGGCGCCGCTTTTCATCCGGCTGCCGTAGCCGAACAGCGGCATCACGCCTTGCAGGCTCAGTTGCTTGTCGAAATCGGTCCCGCCGACGTGCACGCCGCCCGTGGCGAGGATGTCGTCCTGGCGCTCGCTCAGGCCGCGACGCTCGGGTGACAGGCGCACCAGGGAGAAGTCGGAGGTACCGCCGCCGATGTCGACAATCAGCACCAGCTCTTCACGCTCGATGGTCGACTCGTAGTCGAAGGCGGCCGCGATCGGCTCGTACTGGAACGACACTTCCTTGAAGCCAATGGCGCGGGCCACATCCACCAGGGTGTCTTCGGCTTCCTTGTCGGCCATCGGGTCGTCATCGACGAAGAACACCGGCCGGCCCAGCACCACTTCTTCGAATTCCCGACCGGCGGCGGTCTCGGCGCGTTGCTTCAACTGGCCGATGAACAGGCCCAGCAGGTCCTTGAACGGCATCGCCGTGCCCAGGACACTGGTGTCGTGCTTGATCAGCTTGGAGCCCAGGAGGCTCTTGAGCGAACGCATCAGGCGCCCTTCGTAGCCTTCCAGGTACTCGTGCAGCGCCAGGCGACCGTACACCGGGCGGCGTTCCTCGATGTTGAAGAACACCACCGAAGGCAGGGTGATCTTGTCGTCCTCCAGCGCGATGAGCGTTTCCATGCCAGGGCGCAGCCAGCCGACAGTGGAGTTGGACGTGCCGAAGTCGATACCGCAGGCACGAGCTGGAGATGCGTTTTTCATGTCTTTCTGGTTCCGGTTAAAAAACGGCCGCGCAGTGTATGTCAGTGCGACGCAGAATCGAAGGCCGACTATCCGCTAAATCTCAGCTTTAAGCGCCTTGAAAGACTATCCTTGTTCCCCAAACTTACAGGCATGGCTTGGCAGCCACTGCGCGATCAACGGATCTGCCCGGCTGCCGATAAACTTCTGCTGCGCTGTCCGGTCACAACCTTGAGATCGGTCAAGCCCGCTGCGCCCTGATGGTGCATGCTGGCAGACGGCGCGATATCGATAACGGATGGTGATCCCCGCGATGGACTTCAAAGACTATTACAAGATTCTCGGTGTTGAACCGACCGCTGACGACAAGACGATCAAGGCCGCCTATCGCAAGCTGGCGCGTAAATATCACCCTGACGTCAGCAAGGAAAAGGACGCCGAAGCCAAATTCAAGGACGCCTCGGAAGCCTATGAAGCGCTGAAAAGTGCCGACAAGCGCGCCGAGTACGACGATCTACGCCGCTATGGCCAGCATGGCCAGCCCTTCCAGGGACCTCCTGGCTGGCAGAGCCGTGGCGGTTTTGGCGGTGCCCAGGACAGCGGCGACTTCTCGGACTTCTTCAGTTCGATCTTCGGTAACCGTGGCCCAGGCTTCGGTGGTGCACAGTCTGGCCGCAGCGCCGGTCGGCGAGGGCAGGACGTGGAAATGGAACTGGCGGTCTTTCTCGAAGAGACCTTGTCGAACGAGTCGAAGAAGATCAGCTTCCAGGTGCCGCAGTACAACGCGGCAGGCCAGCACGTCAGCAACACGGCCAAGAGCCTCAACGTGAAGATCCCCGCCGGCGTGACCGACGGCGAGCGCATCCGCCTCAAAGGCCAGGGCGCGCCAGGGATCGGTGGCGGCGCCAATGGCGACCTGTACCTGACGATTCGTTTTGCGCCGCACCCAAAATTCGACGTCGAAGGCGAGAACCTGATCATCACCCTGCCGCTGGCACCGTGGGAACTGGCCTTGGGCGCCGAGGTGGCGGTGCCGACCCTGACCGGCAAGATCAACCTCAAGGTCCCGGCCGGCAGCCAGAACGGCCAGCGCATGCGCGCCAAGGGCCATGGCCTGCTGAACAAGGCCGGCGAGCGCGGGTACCTGTTCGTGCAGCTCAAGGCCGTGATGCCCAAGACCTGCGACGACGAGGTCAAGGCGCTGTGGCAGGAACTGGCGAAAAAAGCCGCGTTCAACCCACGTGAGCACTTCTGATCGAGAACATTTGAGTTCCAGAACCTGGAGTAACTGACAATGAGCAGTCCCCTGATCGTTCAACTGGACATGGCGCAATTCTGTGAGGCGACCGATCTATCGGACGTCTACGTGATCGAAATCGTCGAGCACGGCATCCTCGAACCTCAGGGCGCACAGCCCAAGGACTGGCGGTTCAACGACTATGAGCTGGCGGTCGCCAAGCGCGCCGCCAAGCTGCGCCACGACCTGGAACTGGAATGGGAGGGCGTTGCCCTGGCGCTCGACCTGCTCGAAGAAGTGCAGCAACTGCGCGCCGAGAACCAGATGCTCAAGCAGCGCCTGGCGCGGTTGGTGGTGGAGTAAGTGTTTTATTCCCCTCGCGCTCTGATTTTGCCTTGAATCGTCGACAAACTGGCTTTTTGCACACTGCGCTGTGTGGGGTTACCGCTGAGGTCGTAAGTTACGGAATATTCGCGGGTGGCGCCACTTGGTAGTGTTCTCGGCGGCGGAACGGGTGCGAGTGGAGGTTCATAGGGGGTGCTCTTCCAGATTTCACGGGAACTACTAGGTTCTCCTGGTTTTTGGTTGGGACTAAGAATGCCTACTTGCCCACCGGTATCATTAAAGCGGGGTAACTGTCTCTTTGGTGGAATCGGCGGAGGAGCTTCACTCCGAATTGCGTGATCACGAAAGCTGCGAGTGGTTTCACCCGAGTGCTTTCTAGCCAATAGCGGCATAGTTGGACGCGTCGCCCTGCCAGGGAAGTTTGGATTGCTAATGCCCATTTGCATTTGGTTGGCAGGTGAGGTGAGGGGAATAGCCGTAGAAGCCGGTTCAGGCGTACGGGGGACTAAAGGGGTTACGCTAGAGGTGCTGGAGGCCCTAGCCAGTGACGTACGGGGGCCGCGGAAAAGTCCCGGCAACTTAATATGCCCCGTCGGATCCGAAAAATTCACCGGGTCCCCCACGCAATACGTATACGCATTCAACCCGCCCCGTCCAAACGGGCTCCAACTGTCTGGACTATGAAAACGCATCAAAATCAGGTTGTAAGCGCGGTAGCCATTGCCCAGCAAATACCCGCGCAGTTGCACTTCGCGCAGTTCGCCGTTAAAACCCAGCCCCGTCGTCACTGTCTGTTGTCCGGACTGCTGGCCGTAGGGGGAGTAAGCGATAGGGGTGGTCCGATCCCGCGTAATCTCAGCGATGATGGAGTGTTTGTTGTCGGCGGCCAGCAGCAGGGTTCGGGCCTGGCGCGAGCCGTCGTTCCTGGCAGATCGAGAGTGGGTCATGACCGGCCTTCCTTGTGAAGAGGTGCGACGCTAATCAACTTTACCTATAACGTATAACGCTGGTAACTAGCAGAACTGCTAGTAAGGCGTCCCCCTTGCCACTGAAATGCCCCCGTCCGATCAAAACGGACCGCTCGTCGATGGTGCCCGACCTGCCAATACAGCCAGGGCATCAGCTCAGAACAGGAAATATTACTGCGCCATTGATAATGGTATCTGCCGGCTCATTGCACGGCGCATCCGGGCGGGTGGTATATAAGTGTTTTTGGTATTCGGATAGTCGAAGATTAGTACTTTGTTTGGCGCGCTTATTTGCGGCTATTTGGTTTATTTATCTGCTCGTCTTTTTAGTAAGTTTGATGCTCTTGAAAGTAATTTGAGTGAATCAAACGATGGCTGAATTAAATAAGCAGTTAGCAAATGGTGGGGCAGTTGCGCTCGCTGAGGATAAAGGGCCTCACTATGATTTTGTAAAGAATAAACTGCCTGCTTGGCTGTTGGAGGCAACACCGCAAAGACGCAGGGAGCTGCTCGACGCCGGGCTGGCTCGGCCCCGTCGGCATGAAATTGCAACCCAGGATCACCAGGCTGCTTTTAAGCTTAGTAGTCGGCAGAGTTACGCTTCGCAAAATGCGCTCGATCAGATGCTGGTTGACCTCAAGGACATCAAGGCCTTTTCCCGGCCATTGCTGACGGCTGCAATGGCGAAAAAGTTCAACGTTTCGGTGGATGTTGATAACACGCTGTTATCCTACGCGGTCTCGAACCCCGAACCTTTTGCCGACGATATTCGATTAACCAGCAGTCTGCTGGATGCTGCTTTGCATAACTTTACCGAGGCTGACGAAGCTGACACGTATGGAACAACGCGCAGTAGCAACAGTGTGTTGCTTGTTTCACCGCAAGGAAAGTTGCCTTTTACCGTTGAACAATTTGCCGCGTTGTGTCGAGAGTTGGACCTGGGCGCCAAGTATCAGGCGCATATCAACAGCGCACTGGGTGTCGCCGAGGCCGAGTCTGAAAGTGCCCTGAAGGCCAGGGTCATGCTTAGTCAGCAGCATGCGTTCAGTGCAGCCATCGACCTTGCGCGAATGCAGGGTGATATCGACAGGGTCACTCCCGATTCAAGTATTTATCGTCTGCTTATCCGGGTCCGGGACCACTCGGATGACCTGAGTCTGGATGGCAAGCCTGTGCAATTCAACGGGTTGAAACTGCTCGGGGATACCGAGTTGATCGGCGTCGTACTCATTGGGCCGGACCGCATCAGCAGTGAGACGGTGCAGCGCCTGGTTGTCTACATTCCTCATGACCCGTTCAGCCCAATCAAGGAATACCCTTCGGCACAGCATTTCTATAACGAATTGCGTGAGCGATTGCGTGACCCTGCCTATCAGGCGTTTTTCAGTCGGTTTGTCAGGCAGGAAGACAAGGCGCGTTTTTTCAGACGGTTGAATGATCGGCTGTCGCCACTTGAACAGCAGCCCAACAGCCACATTTATGTAAGAACGCCTGACCCTGACGCCAGGATCCATATGGAGGAAACGCCGGTTCGATGGGCGCTGTGGGTTTTTCTGTTCGATCAGCAACTGAACAAACTCCTCAACGATATAGCGTTTGTCGCAGTGTCCACGGCAGATGCCGATGCGCAGGCGCGTAATGACAAACTGCTGGGCTATCTCGGTACGGCGCTGGCGGTCCTCAATGTCGTTGCGTTGTTTGTCCCGCCCCTGGGTGTGGCGATGATGGCGGTAATGGCGACGCAACTGACCGATGAGTTGGTAGAAGGCGTCGAGGCATTGGCGCAGGGCGACAGGAATGAGGGTTTTGTCTATCTGATGGATGTTGCACAAAACATCGCTCAGCTAGCGTCGCTTGCAGCCGTTGGTCCTGAGGGGGCCGAGCCGATTGCCCCCCTCAAGCGTTCGCCGATTATCGATAGTATGAAACAGGTCACCTTGGCGAATGGAGAGACTCGGTTGTGGAAACCCGATCTAAAACCCTACGAGCACCCAGAAGCATTGCCGGCCGCTCTGAAGCCCAATGAACTGGGTTTGCTGCATCACGATGGCCAGGCGTTCCTGGTCCTGGGCGACAAGCACTACCGGGTGAAAATAGACCCTGTCAGCGGCCAGTACCGGATCGTGCATCCTGCCAGGGCAAATGCCTATGCGCCCGAACTCAACCACAACGGCTTCGGCGCCTGGCGCCATGAAGTGGAGCAACCTCGGACCTGGGAGGTCCGTGAATTGATGCGACGAATAGGGCACGGTGTCCGTGAGTTCAGCGACGCCGAGCTTGAACAGATTCGCCATGTCAGCGGCACCGATGAGGGGGTCTTGCGTCGAATGCACGTCGAGAGCGAGCCACCGGCACCGATGTTGGCCGATACGATGACTCGATTTGCCGCGTACAGGCAGGTCGAGGCATTTATCACCGACATGCAGAACGCCTCATCCAGCACTTCTGCAACCGATCACTCGATCAATCAGCTGCATGTCATGACGCGGTACGGCGCGTGGCCGGAGACGGTATCGATACGGATTATTGATGGGCAGGCGAAGACCCTCTGGGAGTACGTCAATCCGCAGGGCGTACAGGGCAAGGTGCGGATCGTGCAGGTCCATGATGCGCAGGTTCGAGGGGGGCGACTGCTGAAAACCATCCTGGAAAGTCTCACTGAAAGTGAAACCGATGTTGTGCTTGGCCAAAAGCCTGGAGCCCCTCGGGATGTTCTGGAGAAGCGTGTCGAGATCCCGCGCGGACGCATCGCTCGGCTGGCCGAAAGCCATAAGGTTGAGTTCTTCAATGATATCTACAACGCCAGGCCCCCCAGCCGCGATCCACGGCTCAGTCTGATCAAGTCGCGCTTTTCCAGCGTACCCGCGAGGGTGATTGAACAGTTGTTGGCCGACGCCCGCCCGGGTGAGCTTCAGCAAATGGCCAAATGGGACTTTGCCGACAAGCTGCAAACCAAGCCCATCCCCCTGCGCCTGGCGGAAGAGCTGCGCTGGATCCAGCGCGAGGTGCGCCTGTCACGAGCCTACGAGGGGCTTTACCTGGGCGATTTGGTGGGGCCGGACGCAGAGGCGCTGGTACTCAACTCACTGAAAAAACTGCCGGGCTGGTCGGATGATGTGCGAATTGAGGTTCGAGACGGCTCGTTCAGCGGAACGCTGCGGGCCAGTGTCGGTCCCGAGCATGCCGATAGCCGAAAGGTGCTGGTGCGCAATGACCTGGGGCGGTACGAGGCTCGTGACCAGGATGATGGGCATTTGCACGGAGCCGATGATCTTTATGCTGCGCTTCAGCATGCCTTGCCGGATATCCAGCGCGAAGCGATAGGCTTGCCTCATGTGGGGCAAGGACCCGCGTTGAAAGCGTTGATCAGGCAGCACCTGCTCACTCGCGGTGAGTTGCGGTCGTTACTGGGGATGCAACCGATCAATCCCGGATTCAGGGCGCCCCAGCGCTGGATCGATAGTCGCCTGGGTTATCCGCTGTCCGGGCGCGGGGCGGGTTTGAATCCCGCGCCGGTATCGGACGAGGCAAGAGTGCTCAAGCTGTTTCCCAACTTCACGGATGGTCAGGTTGACGGTTTTCTGGAGTTGTTGGGCGCTGAGCGAGAGTTGTACCTGGTCAATTTCGAGGCGGAGTATCAACGTTTGCAGAGTTGGTCGCAGCAATGGCTGTCGACCCCGTCCACGCGTGTTTTGCCAAATGGCAGTGTTGTAGCTGTCGAGCAGCATGAAAAACAAGTGGTCGCAGAATTGCTCAAGCGTTGCTGGCAAAGACAGTCACTCAAATACTCGCGCTATGGTGTCCGTCGGGGGTATGAACTGACGCTGCGAGGTCGAGCCATTGGGGCGCTGCCTGCTCTGGAGGTGGACTTTGGTCATGTGAATTTTCTGGACCTCAGTGACATGGGCCTCATGGCGGCGCCCAATGAGTTTCTTGAATCGTTTCCCTTTGTTCAACGCTTGGAACTGCAGGCCAACCGTCTTGTAGACATACCCGCGCAACTGGATGAAATGCCCAGCCTTGTGTATTTGGACCTGTCCAATAATGACCTCAGGTTAACCACCGATGAAGCGCTGTCACTGGCTCGGATGAAGGGGCTCAGAGAGTTGAATCTAAACCACAACCCGTTGGCGCGAGTGCCTGATCTAAGCCAGATGACGGAACTGGGCGTGGTTCGATTGCAGGGCACCGGGATCAGTCAATGGCCAGTAGGGCTGGCCGATCAACCCCGTCTGACCATGGTCGATTTGCGTGATAATCAGCTCACCTCGTTTCCCGAATGGGCGGTGAATCCACCTGCGCAACAGTCGGCGGCCATCAATCGGGTATTGAGGGTCACTGAACTGAACGGAAATCCTCTTTCCGATCAAGGCATCGCGCAATATGGGGAGATTCTGGCGCGTATCTACCTGGACAACGATGAGGCCGGATTGGCGCCGGTTCCCCCTGATGCCCCGGATGATCGTGGTGCTGCCGGTGGCACTCTGGCGCCATCGACACAGCGTGTAGAGCGTTGGTTGCGTGATACGCCGGCGCAGGAGCGCAATACCAGAAGGACGCAATGGGCACTCCTCGACAGCGAAGCCCTCGCCAGAGAAGCCGCCGCAGGGGACGCGGGCAGGGCGGTCAGTGAAAGCGAGGAGTTTTTCCGGTTACTGGAAAAATTGCATGCGACGGCCGAGTACAAAAAAGCCTATCCAGATCTCAAGGCTCGGGTTTGGGCGGTGCTGGATGCGGCCGAAGAAAACGCAGTGCTGCGTCGTGAACTGTTCCAGTTGGCGGGGGAGCCGGAAACCTGCAGTGATCGTGCTGCGCTGATGTTCAGCCAATTGGAAATCAAGGTCCTGACTCATAAGGCCCTGGCGCGCGTAGGCGATAGCGGCGCAGGTCTTCAATTGCTCAAACTGGCCAAAGGCCTGTTTCGTCTGGATGAGGTGGAAGCGTTTGCGCTCAAGGACATTAACGAGCGCATCAAAACGATAGTCCGTTCCGATACAACGACGCACGAAAAGGGTCGCCAGCTGTTGTTGATGGATCAAATCGAAGTGCGGCTTTCTTATCGGGTCAACCTCAGGGACCGGCTTGACCTACCAGGCCAGCCTACGAAGGCTGAATACGCGGGTTTGCAATACGTGCCTCGCGCCAAGCTGCAGGCAGCAGAGCAGTATGTGAACAGCCTGAAGGACTCGAAGGCCGAGATTGAATCGATCGCGCGCCGTGATTTCTGGGCACAGTATCTGAAAGAAAAATACCGTTCCCGGTTCGATCTGGCCTATGAATCAATCCTTGAACGCCTGGAGCAACTGGACATCGCCCGGACCACGATGACCAGTGATGCCTACAACACTCAGTCCAAGGCCCTGGCCGCTGAGGCCAGGGTTGTCGAACAAAGGCTTATCGACCTGCTGACGCCAGAGGAAATACTCAGCCTGGAAGAGGGCGGTAATGGTGCATAACGGATAGATCGAACCCCGAATGTTGCCTGAGGCAGTCTTCGGGGTTTGTGCGCAGTCAGAACAAGAAATACCGCTGCGCCATCGGCAACACATCCGCCGGCTCACACCACAACAGTTCGCCATCGGCCTTGACCTGGTAGGTCTGCGGGTCGACGTCGATGCTGGGCAGGTAGTCGTTGTGGATCAGGTCGGTCTTGCGCACGCTGCGGCAGCCCTTGACCACGGCGATGGTCTTCTTCAAGCCCAATGCCTGCGCCAACCCTGCCTCCTGTGCGGCCTGGCTGATGAAGGTCAGGCTGGTGGCGTGCAACGAGCCGCCAAAGCTTGCGAACATCGGCCGGTAGTGCACCGGTTGTGGCGTTGGAATCGAGGCGTTGGCGTCGCCCATGAGGCTGGCGGCAATCGCTCCGCCCTTGAGAATCAGGCTGGGCTTGACCCCGAAGAACGCCGGGCGCCAGAGCACTAGGTCGGCCCATTTACCCACTTCGATCGAACCCACTTCGTGGCTGATGCCGTGGGTGATCGCCGGGTTGATGGTGTACTTGGCGAGGTAGCGCTTGGCGCGGAAGTTGTCGTTGTCCTGGCCATCACCCGGCAGTGGGCCACGCTGTTGCTTCATCTTGTCGGCGGTTTGCCAGGTGCGGATGATGACTTCGCCGACCCGGCCCATGGCCTGGCTGTCGGAACTGATCATCGAGAACGCCCCGAGGTCGTGCAGGATGTCCTCGGCGGCGATGGTTTCACGGCGGATGCGGCTTTCGGCGAAGGCCACGTCCTCGGCAATGCTGGGGTCCAGGTGATGGCAGACCATCAGCATGTCCAGGTGTTCGTCGATGGTGTTGCGGGTGAACGGCCGGGTCGGATTGGTCGAACTCGGCAGCACGTTGGCAAAACCGCAGGCCTTGATGATGTCCGGGGCGTGACCGCCACCCGCGCCTTCGGTGTGGTAGGTGTGGATGGTGCGGCCTTTGAAGGCGGCGAGGGTGGTTTCGACGAAACCCGACTCATTGAGGGTGTCGGTGTGGATCGCCACCTGCACGTCATACTGGTCGGCCACCGTCAGGCAGTTGTCGATGCTCGCCGGGGTGGTGCCCCAGTCTTCGTGCAGCTTGAGGCCAATGGCGCCGGCCTTGACCTGCTCGATCAACGGTCCCGGCAGGCTGGCGTTGCCCTTGCCGGTGAGGCCGATGTTCATCGGGAAGGCGTCAGCGGCCTGGAGCATGCGCGCCAGGTGCCAGGGCCCGGAGGTGCAGGTGGTGGCGTTGGTGCCGGTGGCAGGACCGGTGCCGCCACCGATCATGGTGGTCACGCCGCTCATCAAGGCTTCTTCGATCTGCTGCGGGCAAATGAAGTGGATATGGCTGTCGATGCCGCCGGCGGTGAGGATCATGCCTTCGCCGGCGATCACTTCGGTCCCGGCGCCGATGGCCATGCTCACATTGGGCTGGATATCCGGGTTACCGGCCTTGCCGATGGCAGCGATGCGCCCGTCCTTGAGGCCGACATCGGCCTTGACGATGCCCCAGTGATCGAGGATCAGCGCGTTGGTGATCACCGTGTCGACGACGTCGGCCGCCAGCAACTGGCTCTGGCCCTGGCCGTCGCGGATCACTTTGCCGCCGCCGAACTTCACTTCTTCGCCGTAGGTGGTGAAGTCCTTCTCGACCTCGATCCACAACTGGGTGTCGGCCAGGCGAACCTTGTCACCGACGGTGGGGCCGAACATGTCGGCGTAGGCTTGGCGGGAGATTTTCATTCGTTCGCCTTGAGATTCAGGAAAATTTGAAGTCGTTCGCTGCGCTCACTATCGCGGGCAAGCCCGCTCCCACAGGGGAATGCGATCACCTGTGGGAGCGGGCTTGCCCGCGAAGAGGCCAGGGCAGACGCGGTAAAATTTAAAGGTCACCCATGATCCGTCCGGCAAACCCGAACACCCGGCGATGCCCGGCCAGGTCCACCAACTCCACGTCGCGGCTCTGCCCCGGTTCGAAGCGCACCGCAGTACCGGCCGGGATGTTCAGGCGCATGCCGCGGGTAGCGGCGCGGTCGAAGGTCAGGGCGTCATTGGTTTCGAAAAAGTGATAGTGCGAGCCGACCTGGATCGGCCGGTCGCCACTGTTGGCCACGGTCAGGCTCAGGGTGCGCCGGCCGACGTTGAGCTCGATCTCGCCGGGCTGGATCCGGTATTCGCCAGGAATCATGCAGGTTGTCCCAGGGTCTTGAAGTAGATGGCGGTCGGCGCGTAGTGGCCGTCCGGGCTTTGGCAGTAGTTGGGCAGTTCGCCGACGCGGGTGTAGCCCAGTGACTGGTAGAAAGTTTCCGCGGGCGAGCCGGCCTCGGTATCCAGGTACAACAGGCCACGCTGATGCTGGCGCGCGGCAAGCTCCAGGGCATTCATCAACTGCTGGCCGAGTCCACGTCGACGGGCCTGGTGCAGGACCTGGAGTTTTTGCACCTCGGCGCGATTACGTCCGTTGGCCTTCTGGCACAGGCCCAGTTGCACGCTGGCCAGGACCTTTTCTTCCTGGACCACCACCCACAAGAGCAGGTTGCCGTTCTCCAGGTCGGCCTGGACGGCGTTGAGGTAGGCGCGGGCCTGGGCGTCATCGATATCGGCCAGAAAACCGATCGAGGCCCCGTGCTGCACGGCGTCGAACAGCAAGTCGTTCAAGCCCTGGCGGTAGTGGGCAAAACTTTCCGGGTTGACCCGGCGTAGTTGGGCGGCGTTCATCGTGGCTTACTCCTTGTTGGCCAGGGGTGGCTCAGAGCCTGGATTGAGGGTCAATTGCATGAACGTCAGGTCGAGCCAGCGACCGAACTTGGTGCCCACTTGCGGCATCTGTCCGGTGGTGATGAAGCCGGCCCGCTCATGCAGGCGGATCGATGCCGCGTTGCCGCTCTCGATGGCGGCCACCATTACATGTTTGCCAGCCTCCCTGGCGCGCACCACCAGCGCTTCCATCAGGCGCGGACCGAGGCCGTTGCCACGCTGGTCGTTGCGCACGTACACCGAGTGTTCCACGGTGTGGCGAAACCCATCGAAGGGCCGCCAGTCGCCAAAGGAGGCGTAGCCGAGCACCTGCTCGTCGGCAGCGGCCATGACCAGGACCGGGTAGCCCTGGGCATGGCGGGCGCTGAACCAGGCTTGACGATTGGCCAGGTCGACCGCCTGTTCATTCCAGATCGCGGTGGTGTTGAGCACGGCATCGTTGTAGATGTCGCAAATCGCCGGCAGGTCGGCGGGCACGGCATCGCGGATGTGATACGGCATGGCGCGACCTCAGGCGATGGGTTGATGGACGGTGACCAGTTTGGTGCCGTCGGGAAAGGTGGCTTCGACCTGGATCTCCGGGATCATCTCCGGGATGCCGGGCATCACCTGTTCGCGCTGCAGCAGGGTCGTGCCCAAGTGCATCAGTTCGGCCACGCTCTGGCCGTCCCGCGCGCCTTCGAGCAGCGCGGCGCTGATGTACGCCATGGCCTCCGGGTAATTGAGCTTGACGCCGCGGGCCAACCGCCGCTCAGCCACCAGGCCGGCAGTGAAGATCAACAGCTTGTCTTTTTCGCGTGGGGTCAGGTCCATCGTGTAAATCCATCTGGGCAGAAAAAAAGAGCACTCGTAAGGTCGACCCGAACCCGTTGCCGGTGTTCAGGTATTCCATATTCGCGGCGCCAGCGCCTCGCGGCCGAGCAGGGCCGGGCGCAGCAGTGTCCATAGATCAATCAGCCAACCCCGTGCCAGCAAGGTTTCACTGGCCAGGCAACGGGCGACCAGCAGCCCGGGAAGCTGGGTCAGATCCCCGCGTACCGGGTTGGGCAGCGAACGACAGGCCTGCAGCAGTTCGCTGTCGATCTCGCCGGTCACCAGCAAGGTGGCAAACACCGGCTGGCCGTCCAGGCCAATCGGCGAGTCGAGCAAACCGTCAGCGCCGACAATGCGCTGACGTTCGTGCCAGAGCAACTGGCCGTCGCGGCGGATCTCCAGTTGCGCTTGAAAGTGCCCCTGCTCGAAGCGTTCGCCGCTGGCCGGGCGACCCAGCGCCACCACGTCCCAATAAAACAATCGGGCATCGCCCTGCAGTTCGATCGAGGTCTTGAGCTCGGCCTGGGCGGCGCTGAAGACGATGGTCTCCTGGGGCAGCCATTCCAGGGTGGCACCGGCGGCGACCTGCAAGTCGAGCTGCTGATAGGCGGGGCTGGCGGCGCGATACCACTTGGCGGCGCCGGGGCTGGTCAATTGCGCCCAGGCGTTGGGCCCGACACTGGCGCGGACCTCCAGGCGATCACCGCCGGCAATCCCTCCGGGCGGGTGGACGATGATGTGCTGGCACACTTGGGGGCCTTCGGCGTACAGGTGTTTTTGCACCCGCAGCGGACCCTGGTGGCGACGCAGGGTCGGCCGCGTGCTGTCGCCGAAGCGGGCGTAGCCGAGCTCAAGCTCGGCATGCCAGCTGGGTGTGAATACGATGTGTTGGGCAGGGGCAGTCATATTTTCTGATTATCGTCGGGACGCTAGAGACTAGATCGTTACCAGGCCGCGTACACCCTCGGCTTCCATGTTTTCGCCGCGACCTTGCTGGACGATCTCGCCCCGGGACATCACCAGGTATTGATCGGCCAGCTCAGCGGCGAAGTCGTAGAACTGCTCCACCAGCAGGATCGCCATGTCACCGCGTGCCGCGAGCTGCTTGATCACCGCGCCGATCTCCTTGATCACCGAGGGCTGGATGCCTTCGGTGGGTTCATCGAGGATCAGCAGGCGGGGCCGGCTGGCCAGCGCACGGCCGATGGCCAACTGTTGCTGCTGGCCGCCTGAGAGGTCACCGCCACGGCGTTGCTTCATCTGCAGCAGCACCGGGAACAGCTCGTAGATGAAGGCCGGCACTTCCCGGGCTTCGGCGCCCGGGAAACGCGACAGCCCCATCAACAGGTTTTCCTCGACGCTCAGCCGGGCGAAGATTTCCCGGCCCTGGGGAACATAGGCGATGCCTGCGTGAACCCGCTGGTGCGGTTTGAGCCCGCTGATGGTCTTGCCCTCCCAGTTCACCGCACCTTCCTTGGCTGGCAGCAGGCCCATCAGGCATTTGAGCAGGGTGGTCTTGCCCACGCCGTTACGCCCGAGCAGGCAGGTGACTTCGCCAACCTTCACCTCGAAGCTCAGGCCCCGCAGGATGTGGCTGCCACCGTAGTACTGATGCAATTTATCGACTTGCAGCATGTTCAACTTCTCCTCAATTCCTTGTAGGAGCGGGCGCTCGCTCCTGCAGAGAGCAATCCGCACCTGCGTTCAGCGCCCGAGATAAACCTCGATCACCCGCTCGTTGTCCTGCACCTGCGCCAGCGACCCCTCGGCCAGCACGCTGCCCTGGTGCAATACGGTGACGTGGTCGGCGATCGAACCGACGAAGCCCATGTCGTGTTCCACCACCATCAATGAATGTTGACCGGCCAGGCGCTTGAACAGCTCGGCGGTGAACTCGGTCTCGGCATCGGTCATGCCCGCCACCGGTTCATCGAGCAACAGCAGTTGCGGGTCTTGCATCAGCAGCATGCCGATTTCCAGGAACTGCTTTTGCCCGTGGGACAACAAGCCTGCGGGGCGATTGACCGAGGCGGTCAGGCGAATGGTGTCCAGGACCTCACTGATCCGATCGCGCTGCTCGCCATTGAGCCGGGCGCGCAAACTGGCCCATACCGACTTGTCGGTTTTTTGCGCCAGCTCGAGGTTCTCGAACACGCTCAGGGCTTCGAACACTGTCGGTTTCTGGAACTTGCGGCCGATCCCGGCCTGGGCAATCTGCACTTCGCTCATCCGGGTCAGGTCCAGGGTCTCGCCGAACCAGGCCTTGCCGTGACTGGGCCGGGTCTTGCCGGTGATCACATCCATCAGGGTGGTCTTGCCGGCACCGTTGGGGCCGATGATGCAGCGCAGTTCACCAACGCCGATGTACAGGTTCAGGCTGTTCAGCGCCTTGAAGCCATCGAAGCTGACACTGATGTCCTCCAGGGTGAGGAGGGTGCCGTGGCGGGTGTTCAGGCCTTTTCCGGCGCGCTGTCCAAGGCCGATGGCATCGCGGCTGCTGCCGGCATCCTTGTTCGGTTCCAGGATCGGTTCGAGCATGAAATCGGCGGTCGCAGTGACTCTCATTGTTCACCTCTTTTTTTCAGCAGGCCGATCACGCCTTTGGGCAGGTACAGGGTGACGATGATGAACAGCGCACCGAGGAAGAACAGCCAGTATTCGGGGAAAGCCACGGTGAACCAGCTCTTCATGCCGTTGACCACGCCGGCGCCCAGCAGTGGCCCGATCAGCGTGCCGCGTCCGCCCAGGGCCACCCAGACGGCGGCTTCGATGGAGTTGGTCGGGGACATTTCGCTGGGGTTGATGATGCCCACCTGGGGCACATACAGCGCACCGGCCAGGCCGCACAGCACCGCACTCAAGACCCAGACAAACAGCTTGAACCCGCGTGGGTCGTAGCCGCAGAACATCAGGCGGTTTTCCGCGTCGCGCAGGGCGGTCAGCACCCGGCCGAATTTGCTCTGCGCCAGGCGCCAGCCAATGAACAGGCTGGCCACCAGCAACAACACGGTGGCGCTGAACAGTACCGCGCGAGTGCCGGGTTCGGTGATGCCGAAGCCGAGGATGGTGCGAAAGTTGGTGAAGCCGTTGTTGCCGCCAAACCCGGTCTCGTTGCGGAAAAACAGGAGCATGCCGGCGAAGGTCAGGGCCTGGGTCATGATCGAGAAGTACACGCCCTTGATCCGCGAGCGAAAGGCGAAGAAGCCGAACACCAGCGCCAGCAGACCCGGGGCCAGCACCACCAGGCACAGGGTCCAGAGAAAACTGCTGGTGCCGGTCCAGAACCACGGCAGCTCCGTCCAGGAGAGGAAGGTCATGAACGCCGGCAAGCCGTCCCCCGAGGCCTGGCGCATCAGGTACATGCCCATGGCGTAGCCACCGAGGGCGAAGAACAGGCCGTGGCCCAGGGACAGCAGGCCGGCGTAACCCCAGACCAGATCCAGGGCGAGGGCGACGATGGCGTAGCAGAGGATCTTGCCGACCAGGGTCAGGGTATAGGCCGAGACATGCAGGGCGTTGTCGGCGGGCAGCAGCGACAGCAGCGGTAGCGCCAGCAGCAACAACACCAGCAGCGTACCGACGACAATCGTCACCTTGGGCCCGGCCTTGCGGGTGGCGGTAATGAGCAGGGGCTGGTTCATCAGTCGATTACCCGTCCTTTGAGTGCGAAGAGGCCTTGCGGGCGTTTCTGGATGAACAGAATGATCAGCGCGAGGATCAGGATCTTGCCCAGCACCGCACCGATCTGCGGCTCCAGGATCTTGTTGGCGATCCCCAGGCCGAAGGCGGCGAACACGCTCCCGGCCAGTTGGCCGACGCCACCGAGCACCACCACCAGGAAGGAGTCGATGATGTAGCTCTGGCCGAGGTCCGGGCCGACGTTGCCGATCTGGCTCAGCGCCACGCCGCCGAGCCCGGCGATCCCGGAGCCGAGGCCGAAGGCGAGCATGTCCACTCGCCCGGTGGGCACGCCACAGCAAGCGGCCATGTTGCGATTCTGGGTGACGGCGCGCACGTTCAGGCCCAGGCGGGTCTTGTTCAGCAGCAGCCAGGTGAGCACCACCACAAACAGGGCAAAGGCGATGATCACGATACGGTTGTACGGCAGCACCAGGTTGGGCAGGACCTGGATCCCGCCCGAGAGCCAGGCCGGGTTGGCGACCTCGACGTTCTGCGCGCCGAACAGCAGGCGCACCAGTTGGATCAGCATCAGGCTGATGCCCCAGGTGGCGAGCAGGGTTTCCAGCGGGCGCCCGTAGAGGTGGCGGATCACCGTGCGTTCCAGCGCCATGCCGATACCGGCGGTGACGAAAAACGCCACCGGCAAGGCCAGGAGTGGATAGAACTCGATGGCGTTGGGGGCAAAGCGCTGGAGCAGCATTTGCACCATGTAGGTGGAGTAGGCGCCGAGCATCAGCATTTCGCCGTGGGCCATGTTGATCACCCCCAGCAGGCCGAAGGTGATGGCCAGCCCCAGGGCCGCCAGCAGCAGGATCGAACCCAGGGACATGCCGCTGAATGCCTGGCCGAGCAACTCGCCCACCAGCAGTTTGCGTTTGACCTGACCGAGGCTGGTCTGCGCTGCGGTGAGCACCGCGGCGTCGGCTTCGACCCCAGGTTCGAGCAGGTTTTCCAGGCGAGTGCGGGCCAGTGGGTCGCCGGTTTCGCCGAGCAGACGCACCGCAGCCAGGCGCACGGCAGGGTCGCTGTCCACCAGTTGCAGGTTGGCCAGGGCCAGGCTCAGGGCCGCGTGAACCTGCTCATCCGTTTCGCCCGCCAGTTGCTGGTCGAGGAATTTCAGTTGCGCCGGCTTGGCGCTTTTCTGCAGTTGTTGCGCCGCACCGAGCCGCACCCGGGGATCGGCGGCGAGCAGTTGCTGGCTGGCCACGGCGGTGTCGATCAGACCCCGCAGGCGATTGTTCAGGCGCAGGGTCTTGGCTTGGCCGTCGACGGTCACTACGCCTTGCTGCAAGGCATTGATCAATTCGACGCGCGCCGGATCGGGCTGCGCGGCCCAGGCTTCGAGCAGCCTGGCTTGCTGCGCCGGATTGGCGGCGACGAAGTCTTCGCTGTCGCCGGCCTGGCTGGCCAGTGGCAGCAGGAGCGCGATGAGGAGGATTAAGCGGTGAAGGCCAGTGGGCATGATGTATCGCCTTGCGCAGACCAAGGTGGGAGAGCGCCGGGCGGCTCTCTCCCACAGGAATTTGTGTCCCGCCGAACCGGTGTGTTCGGCGGGGCATTCAGTGCCTCAGTTGCTCTTGACCGCGTAATCCGGCTTCTTGTCGTTGCCGGCAATGAACGGGCTCCAGGGCTCGGCGCGGATCGGCCCTTCGGTCTGCCAGACCACGTTGAACTGACCGTCGGCCTGGATCTCGCCGATCATCACCGGCTTGTGCAGGTGGTGGTTGGTCTTGTCCATGGTCAGGGTGTAGCCCGACGGTGCGGCGAAGGTCTGGCCGGCCAGGGCTTCGCGCACCTTGTCGACGTCGGTGGACTTGGCTTTCTCGGCAGCTTGCGCCCACATGTGGATGCCGACGTAGGTGGCTTCCATCGGGTCGTTGGTCACCGCCTTGTCGGCGCCCGGCAGGTTGTGTTTCTTGGCGTAGGCCTTCCAGTCCGCGACGAACTTCTGGTTCACCGGGTTATCCACCGACTCGAAGTAGTTCCACGCCGCGAGGTTGCCCACCAGTGGCTTGGTGTCGATGCCGCGCAGTTCTTCCTCGCCCACCGAGAACGCGACGACGGGCACGTCGGTGGCCTTCAGGCCCTGGTTGGCCAGTTCCTTGTAGAACGGCACGTTGGAGTCGCCGTTGACGGTGGAGATGACGGCGGTCTTGCCGCCGGCCGAGAACTTCTTGATGTTGGCGACGATGGTCTGGTAATCGCTGTGGCCGAACGGTGTGTAGACCTCTTCGATGTCCTTGTCGGCCACGCCTTTTGCGTGCAGGAACGAGCGCAGGATCTTGTTGGTGGTGCGCGGGTAGACGTAGTCGGTGCCCAGCAGGAAGTAGCGTTTGGCGCTGCCACCTTCTTCGCTCATCAGGTATTCCACGGCGGGGATCGCCTGTTGGTTCGGCGCGGCACCGGTGTAGAACACGTTCGGCGACATCTCTTCGCCTTCGTATTGCACCGGATAGAACAGCAGGCCATTGAGCTCTTCGAACACGGGCAATACCGATTTACGCGACACCGAGGTCCAGCAACCGAACACCACGGCGACCTTATCCTGGGTCAGCAATTGCCGGCCTTTTTCGGCGAACAGCGGCCAGTTCGACGCCGGGTCGACCACCACCGGCTCCAGCAGCTTGCCATTGACGCCGCCCTTGGCGTTGATTTCGTCGATGGTCATCAACGCCATGTCTTTGAGCGAGGTTTCAGAGATCGCCATGGTCCCGGACAGGGAATGCAGGATGCCAACCTTGATGGTCTCGGCGGCCTGGACCGTCCAGGTCATGCCCATCGCGGCAATGCTGGCTGAAAGAGTGAAAGCCTTGATCAAGCTGCGACGCTTCATTGTGCGATCTCCATGAACGTTTTTGGTTGGCATTGGTGGAAGGCTGAAGAGTCTTTAGCAAGGGCTGTGCCTAAGCACGAAAGCCCGGGGTTTGATGCGGCCGCCGAGGCGGATTCATCCGCGAGCGCACCAGGGGTGGGCGTGCAACGGGGTGTGGGGCATGCCGATGCGCTGTCGTGGTGCCTGTGCTCCCTATGTATGTACCGCACAGGCACGGGGACGCTGGATAACCTGATGGCTCATTACAGGCCATCAACAGGTTGGAGTTTTTTCATGGATGAGAGAGATAAGCCGAGCGCTGCCGTTGTGCGCATGAGCCGTGAGTTTTTGTCGGCGGATGACGCGGCGCGGCATGCTCATGAACAGGTCGGCAAGCGGCGTGACCGCGAGTTTGTTGCAGTGATCTTCCAGCGCAGCAACCAGCGGTTCGTCGTGACTGAACCGGTCGACGCCGGCACCGATGCGCTCGAAGCGCCCCCCCTGTTCCCGGCAGACGCCCAAGGCCGGGCAATCTACCCGGTGAACCACCAGCTCCATAGCGTGTTTTACTCACACCGGGCGCTCTCGACGCTGGATGTCGATCGGGTGCAGCGCTTGGGGTGGACGCGCACAGACGCCAGCGTCAGCTTGCAGATGTTCAAGGTTCACGAGTTGTTCCATGTGGTCGCGCAAGGCGTTCCGGCCTATCTGTCAGGCAGCGACGACAGTCTGTTGTGGTTCGAGTCCGATTCCCGCGGCTGGCAGCAGTTGCTGATGCGCTTGGGCACCGTGAGTCACCCGGGACCACTGGCGCTGGGGCTTGCCGATGGCAGCATCGCGCCTGTCGAGTTTGTACGGGCAGTGGCGAGCGCAGGAAAGTTGCAGACCCTGGTCGACAATGGGCTTTGGGGGTACCGGGGCCAAGTGACCAAGGACTGGACACCCCACCCGGAACAGGGCGCAAGGCCGGTGCCGAAACAGGTGGCCTTCGGCGCGGTTTTTTCGTCGGCGGACGAAGCGGCGCAGGATCGCTTCTCACGAGGGGCTGGGCAGCATGATACGGAGCGGACCTGGTTCGGTTTCATCCTCAAGCAACAAGGCAAGCACGAGTACATTGCGTCGGAATTGGTTGCGGTCGAGGGGGTTCGCGACAAACTGTTTTCTCGTCGGAGCCTGTTCCCCAGTGCCGGGCCGGGTGAAGGCATCGACTATGTGTATCCGGAGGCATTCCGGCGCCATTCCTATTTCTATTCGCGCCAGCGGGTGATGCAGACACAGCGGCCTGCTCGCCTCTGGTTGGCCCAGCACTTTATTGTGCCCAGAGACCTGTATGTGGTGGTGTACGACTCCAAGAAGCCGCCGGTCGTCGAAGGGCCTGAGTCGATTCCCACGTACATCGCGACGCAGGACGGCGCATTGTTGAAGTATGTCGCGCGCAAGAGTACCAAGTTGTTCGATAACGGCACCCCGGAGATGGGGCTGGATGCTGTCCAATCCAACTTGACCAATGGAAAACTGACCCAGACCGGCTTTGTCAGGGTCGTGGCGAACAGTGGTGAATTGACGGTCCTGCACACTTCTCTGTGCTGGGATAGAAAAGGCGTGGTCAACCCACAATGGACGCCTGCCCAGAACATCGAGCGTCGCCTTTTAGGGCCGGTTTTTCCGACCCAGGATGATGCGGCGCTCTATGCTCGCGCGCAGCTCCCTCCCACCACTGACAGCATCTACGGCGGGTTGATCCTGAAGCGCTCCGATGGTTTGTTCGTTGCGACCGAGCCTGTGATCACGCCCGAAGAAGACTTCGATGTGAAATGGATCTTCCCGGATGAAAGTGTGGGCGCGGGGCTGTTTCCCGCAGGATGCACCCTCGTGGGCCGCTATCGCTCGCGCCATGCCCGGGAGGTTCCGGTGCTCTTGTCTGGGTCGCAAAAGCAGCTGTATCTCAACATGTTGTCCGTGAAATCGGTCCTGACCGCATTCGGGCGGGAGACGCGGATGATGGACGAATACCTGTTCGGGCCCGACGGCTCGGTGATTCGTTACCGCAACGGGACATGGAATAGAGTGCGAGCCGATCTTGCCAATGCCTTGAGCGACTTCGGCAGCCTGCCCCATGACCTGGACGCAGCCTGGATAAAAAAACGTATCCACGAGGGAGACCTGAAACCGTCGGTGTGGGTGGATTCGCTGGCTAAAAACGGCTTTCTGTATGTGGTGGCGGGTAGCGCTGTTTGGGGGGCGCCGCGTTTAGTGACCGAGTTCAGCCTGGAGCGCCCAATGAGTCTCGGCACGGCGCTCGGTCTGCCGCGCAGTGAGCCGAGCTACAGCCCCGTATTTGCTGACAGTGTTGCCGCGGCGCGTCATGCCCATGAGCTGGCAGCAGATCGTGCGGCGCTGAGTTTCGGTTACATTCTGCGCGATCGCAGGCACAACCGATTCATTGCCACTGTGCCGATCCCGATCCCGGGTTCGACACTGACGTATGACCAGGTTTTCCCCGATGGACAGTTGCCCCAGGGCTACGTCGTCGACAGCCTGTACCTGCGCGCCGCGCAAGCGCCGGATGTGCTGCCGGATGAGGACTATCGGCACTTTTTTTCGCCGATGGACGTGCACCGGGCGCTTTTGCAGACGCAAACGACGCAGGGCCGGTTACCGCTCTACTTATCGTGCAGTGACGGAGCGCTGTTGCGCTTTGAGGGGGATTACTACGACCCGATCGAGCCACCGGACGAGGCTGCTCAGTTGGCACTCAAGCATCAGCCGTTCGCGACCCTGGCACAGGCGAGCGCCGATTGGCGCGACGTACTGGACGGCACCTTCAATCTGGCGGCTTACATTGGAAACATGAGAAAGGCCGGGCGCCTGCAAGTCATGGTGCCAAGTGCTTACTGGGGGATCGGGTTCCTGTCGCGGGATTGGCAGCCGTATAAAGCCGGCATGAGCGAGCAGGATCTGTGGTCGTGGATGCCGAAATTGGCAATGGGGCCGATATTCCAGCATCCCGACGATGCGGCTCGCTACATCCAGCGCCGGGCGGGAAGCGCCTATGAACAGGTCACCACTTATGAGAGCGCGATATTGCGTCAAAAGGACACGCATTGCTTCTGTGCACTGGAGCCGCTGGCGCGCCGGGACGACTCCAACCAGGCGCTTGATCGTATTTTCCAGACCTCAGGCGACCCCGTCACGACCCAGAAGAACAAGGCGCCGATCTTTCCTGCGGACTATGAGTTGATTGCCAGCCACCAACTGTATCTGTCGGGAACCAGCACGCTGGCGGTCGATGCTGACCAGGTCTATGCCAACTTTGCCTCGCCTTGGCTGGTGTATCTGCACACTCACAGCCTGAAGAGCAAAGGCTTCCCGATCAGTTCGTACTACTACTCAACGCCCCATGGTGCCTTGATCAAGTATGTGCCGCAGTACACCCAGGCAGAGCAAGCCTTGCTGCGGACCAAACAAGCCGAGCGTGTGGGCGGTCAGTGGATCACCCGACTGTCTACCGCGGATTTCATCTCGCAACTGGCCGACATCGGTGAGCTGCGGGTGCTGACAGCCGCCCACTACTGGAATCAGACTGGACGCCTGGGCCATAACTGGAAGACTGATCGGCAACAGGTTCCGCTGGCGCCCGTCAGTTTTCACCGTGACGAGCTGTAGCGTGCGGGTATCCGCGCACGATCAAAGGCATGAGTGGCAACGCCCTTGATCGTGACGCGAGTGCCGGTAAGGGCTATTGGCGGGTGCAGGTTTCCATGCCGTGGCCACCGCCTTCATACTCCGGGCCGTAATAGTATTTGGTAAAAGAGACCTTGCCGTCGGCACTGGTTCCAACTTGTGCAATGCCCACGCCGTAGTCTTTCAGGGCGGGGTCCGTGTGTGCGAAGTAGATGGCCAGTGATGTTTCCTGGGCGGCGGCGAAACCTTTATAGAGGGAGTTGTCGGTCAGGGTCAGGGTAAAACTATAGGCGCCGTACGGGCCGGTACTTTGTTCAGGGTTGAGCTTCATGTCGACGGTGCCTTTGAACTCCCCTATATGACTGTCCATGCCAGTGCATTGGTAATGCCCTGAATAGTCGGTGCCGGTGAACGGCGGCGGGGCTGCCAGTGCCGGCAGTGAAACGAAGGCGAGGGAGGCTAGAATTTTCTTTATCAAGTTGACCTCTTTCAATTCTTTATAGGAATTGTGCGGATTGAAAAGTAGGAAGTTGCCGCAACTAATACTGTCCAGTGAGTGGGTGCTTAAGTTGCGGCAGCAGGAGTATGGCGAGGATCAGGGAGTGGCTAAAAAACTAACCCAAGATAAGACTTTTCAAACTGTTCAACGGTATTTCAAGCACCCTTGAAATACCGTTGCTCCGTCCCTCGGGGTGTTCAGGAAGAGGGGGAGGTCGATGCCGTGTGCCGGCTTACGCGCGCCAGCAGGAACCGGTCCAGCAGCCACACCACCACCAGTGAAGCGCCCACCAACGGGAACAACACGGCCAGCGCCAACATGATCAGTACCCCGGTTTTCCAGGTTGGCAGGTCATGACGCAACGGCGGTACCCCGACCTTGCCCTGGGGCCGGCGCTTCCACCAGATCACCACGCCGCTGACGGCACTGAGCAGGATCATCAGGCAGATCAGGAGCACGATGATCTGGTTCAGCACACCAAACATCTTGCCTTCGTGCAGCATCACGCCCACCTCCGTGGCGCGGGCGACGTTGCCATAGTGTTCCCAACGCACATCGGCCAGGACCTTGCCGCTGTACTGATCGACGTGCAGGGTGGCGTCGTTGCGCGGGTCATCGGCGAACACGGCAATGGTGAACACACCGCTGGCGCTGGTTGGCAGGGTGATGCTGTAGCCCGGCTCGACCTGGCCTCGCTCGGCAATGTCCTGCACCGACTGCAGGCTGATGCCCGGCGCGGCCGGTGCGTGGCTGGCGCCGTTGTGGGCCATGTGTTCGGCGTGGTCGCCGGACATTGGCATCGGCGTATTTTCCATGGCCCAGGGCACGGTCTGGCGCGCGGCGGTATTGAGGCTGCGCGCTTGCTCATCGGAAGTTGGGACGTTGTTCCACATGGCGGCCGGGAACTGGTTCCAGACCTGGGCGTAGGACTTGCCCCAGAAACCGGTCCAGGTCATACCGCTGAGCAACATGACCAGCAGCAACGCCGCGCCCCAGAAACCGGTGACGGCGTGCAGGTCGCGCCACAGCAACCGGCCGCGACTGTTCAGGCGTGGCCAGAGGATGCCTGCACCGCCCTTGCCACGTGGCCACCAGAGGTAGACACCGGACACCACCAGCACGATGCCCCAGCCAGCCGCCATCTCGATCAGGCGATCGCCGAGGGTGCCGATCATCAGTTCGCCGTGAATCGCCCGGGCGATGGCTTGCAGGTTGTACGTGGCATCCTGCTCGCCGAGGATGTCGCCGTGGTACGGATCGACAAACACGTTGAGTTCGCTGCCCAGGTTCTTCAGCACAAATTGCGCGCTGCGCTCGGCATTGATCGGCGGCAGGTACTGGGTGACCTGGCCCTGTGGATAAGCCGTTTGCACCCTGCGCAGCAGGTCGTCGGCACTGAGGCTGTGATGACCGGCCGGAACGTTCAGCAGGTTGCCGTACATCAGGGGATCGAGTTGTGGCTTGAACAGGTAGAGGGTGCCGGTCAGCGCCAGCATCACCATGAAAGGGGCAACGAACAGCCCGGCATAAAAATGCCAGCGCCAGGCCAGGTTGTAGAAGGACACTTTGGGTTGGCTCATCAATAGCACTCCGCTCGGCGATGAATCTTTTATAGGTGTTGTGTGGTTGCTGGTTCTGTAGCAGCTGCCGCAGGCTGCGACCGCTGCTACAGGCATGGCGTCCTTGCGAGGCGTTTTAGAAGCTCATGTCCACCTTGGTCCAGAACGTGCGACCCGGTTCGTTGATTGCTTGTGGATCACTGGCCGGGTAGCCGAACCCGGCGTTGCCGGCCAGGTTCAAGTGTTCGGCGTAGTCTTTGCCGAACAGGTTGTCGATGCCGCTGCTGACCTTCCAGTGCTGGTCGATGCGGTAGGCGCCATTGAGGGAGAACACCGCAAAGCCCGGGCTCTTGTCGTAGTCCTTGCCCACCACGTTGCCTTTGTTCTGGTCGATGCGGTTTTGCGCCGCGACCACGCGCCACAAGGCACCGGCACTCCAATTGTCTTCGCTGTAGGTCAGGCCGAAGCGCGCATCCAGCGGTGGCATCTGCGGCAGGGCGGTGTCGTGGGTGGTGTCTTTGCCCCAGGCGTAGGCCAGGGTGGCGTCGGCTTTCCAGTGGGCGGTCAGGTTGTAGGCTGCGCCCAGTTCACCGCCCATGATGCGTGCGTTGATGTTCTCGGCCCGCGAGCTGGTGCCCATGGGCGTGGGGGTGTAGTCGAACAGGATGTAGTCGTGCACGGTGCCGATGTAGGCCGAGGCCCAGGCTTCGAGGTCCTGGGTCTTGTATTGCAGGCCGACGTCGAGCTGGGTGGTCTTCTCCGGCTGGATCGAGTCGAAGGCGTTGAGCGACCCCACGGGACCGGACTTGGGCGAAAACAGCTCCCAGTAATCCGGGAAGCGTTCGGCGTGGCCGAGACCTGCGTAGAGGGTGGTCGGGCTGTCCGCCAGGTCGTGCTCGTAGCGCACGAAACCGCTGGGCAAGGTGTCGGCGCGGGTGTCGTCGGCCGTCGGGTTGGGCTTGCTCATCATCCCGGAACCGATGCTCTGGCGAAAATCCTTGGCCGAGGCGCGGTCCAGGCGGGCGCCGGTGATCAGGCGATTACGGTCGGCGGCGTACCAGGTCAGCTCACCGAACAGGCCGTAGTTGTGGAAGTCCGCATCCTTGTTGCGTGGCACGTCCTTGTAGGTGTCGATGCCCATGGCGCTGCGCTGGCGGTGTTCGTTGGTCTGCGCATCGACACCGCTGACCAGTTGCAGGTCGGCCCAGCGCCAGGTGGCCTTGACCCGCGCACCGAGGGTCCGGCGGTCGACGTTGGAGGCCATGGGGCCGGCCATCATCCCGGTGCCGGAGGGCGTGCGCAGGGTGTAGTTGTCCATCACGTGGTCGGCGTAGTTGTAGTAGACCTGGGCCTCGAGTTTTTCCAGCACCTCGCTGAGGTCCGATTGCACGAAACGCAGGCCCAGGCTTTCGCGCTTGAACTGCGAGCCGTCCATGCCGCGTCCGGCATAGCGCGCTTCACCGTCGCCCTTGCCGGCAGTCAACTCCAGCAAGGTGTCGGTGTTTGGGGTCCAGCCGACGGCGACGTCGCCGTTCCACTTGTCGTAGCGCGACGGCACGGTGTCATTGTTGCCGTCCTTGTAGTCATCGGAGTGGGCCGTATTGCCGATCACCCGCACGTAGCCCTGCGGGCCACCTGCTGCGGCATCCACCACTTTGTCGAAGCGGCCGTTGGAGCCGCCCAGCACGCTGGCGTTGACCCGGCTACCGAGTTCGCCGAAGTTTTCCGGCTCGCGATCGAAGAGGATCGTGCCAGCCGAGGCGCCAGGGCCCCACAGCACGGTTTGCGGGCCCTTGATCACCGTGAGCGTGTCGTAGGTTTCCGGGGAAATGTACGAGGTGGGTGCATCCATGCGGCCAGGGCAGGCGCCCAGCAGCATGCTGCCGTTGGTGAGGATGTTCAGCCGCGAACCGAACATGCCGCGCAGCACCGGGTCGCCGTTGGTGCCGCCGTTGCGCACCAGGGCGAAGCCGGGAATGGTCTTCAAGTAGTCGCCACCGTCACTGGCCGGCACCGGTTGGCGCGGGTCCTTGGGGTTGGTGACGATGGTCAGGGGCGAGCTGGGGGCAATGCCGGTGATCACGGTGGGGCTCAGCTCTTCGGCGTGCTGGCTGTGGTCGGTGGCCGTCTCAGCGGCGCCGGCCAATGGCGCGAGCAGGGCGCCGCACAGCAGTGCGGTGGCTTGCTTGAGGCGAACGCGCAGGGCGTTCGGGGCGAAAGTTGCCTGGGCATCGCTCAGGCGTGGGGCAGCAGAAAACCTGGACATAACGGTTCCATCAATCAGTCGTAAACACACGGCCAGCAGCCTGTGGCTGTCGTGTTCAACAGTTGGCCGTGTCGGTGGGGATGTGGGTGTTTACGCGTTGATGGGTGGGGCGCGGGTGCGGGCGCCGGGGAAGACGGTCAGTCGGGCATGGCCCAGGCGAGGCAGGGGGCTGATGAAACCTTGTGCCAGCGGTGGGTTGAAGATCGCCAGTGCCTGGCTGCCTGGCAGTGCCGGGCAATTGAAGAGCAGGCTGCAGTAGCCGCACTTTTCCCAGATGGCATGGTGATCGGCCTGGGGTGCGCAGTGTTCGGCAGGCGCTTGCGCCTCATGCCCGGCATGGGCACCGGGCGCCATGTCCATGCTCATGTCCATGGACATGCTCATGGACATGCTCATGGACATCGGGGCGCGCTGACCCATCGGCATCGACTGAGAAATCAGTGGACCGATAAAGATCATCAACATGGCAAACAGGCTGACCCAGCTGCCACGCGCGACCGTCAAGGGGGGCTGGCGTGGAGCTGTGCGCCTGCGGCCAAGTGAGCGCTGCGCGTTCACGGGCGGTGCTGCTGCCGGTTATTGGGCGTGCTGGTGCGTGTCGGTGCCGGCGGGCGGTTGTTTCTGCACCGCGACGTCCACGGTGAGGTTACCGGCCTTCTCGAAATGCAGGGTCAGCGGGAAACGCTTGCCGTCGCTCAGCAGGCTGCGGTCCTTCAGTTCCATGAGCATCACGTGGTAGGCCATCGGCGCGAACGTGACGGTGCCCCCGGCGGGGATCTCGACGCTGGGCACCTGCTGCATTTTCATCAGGTCTTTTTGCATCACGTGTTCGTGCAGCTCGGCTTTGCCCGAGATAGGCGAATCCACGCTGAGCAGGCGGTCAGCGGTTTTGCCATTGTTGTGAATGACAAAGTAGGCCGCCACGGTCGGGGCATTGGGCGGCAGCTCTTGGGACCAGGGGTGGGCGATGTCCAGCTCACCGGCCTTGTATTCATGGGCATTGGCAAAGCAGGCAGGCAACAGCAAAGCGGCGAGCAGCAACGTGTGCTTCACCAGGGATGGTTTTGACATGGTAATTCTCCGGAATGATTAAAACGCAGGTTAGTTGCGAATCGAATCAGACCAGGGGCGAGGCTCGGGGGTTGAGGCTGGGCCATTGCTGGCGCGGTGTCGGCGAGTCGAGGGTGGGCGCCGGCAAGCTGCGATTGGCTTCGAACCGGGCGAAGTACAGCTGCGGTGCATGTCCCGGCAATGCCACCAGGGGCGCTGTGCCCGAGCAGCACCAGCAGTGCTGCATGTTGGAGTGTTGCTCGCCAGGGGGGGCTTTCTGTTCAAGGTTGCCCAGGGAGATGGCGACCATGCGGGTGCCACTGGAGGAGCAGAAACTGCCCCACATCAACTGCTCGGCCGGGGACTGGCTGGACGCTTGGGCCATGGCACCGGACATTGGCATGGCGAGCATGTTGAACAGCACTGCGAAGCAGGCGATCCAGGCAATTGCTAGCCGTTGTCGGGACATGGTCAGATCCGGTGATGTGGGAGATCAGGCGGCGTATTTAGCCTGATCGGGGTGGATAAGTAAAAAGCTGCCCTGCGGTGTGGTGTCGCAGTGTACTCAGGCGGCTGTCGCGTGAAGCTTGAGGCCCAAGGCCTTCATCACCTTCATGATAGTCGCGAATTCCGGATTGCCAGTGCTGCCGAGTGCGTTGTACAGGCTTTCACGGCCCAGCCCGGTGTCGCGGGCGATCTGTGTCATGCCTGTGGCGCGCGTAATGTCATTGAGCGCACAACGGATCAACACACGGTCCCCTCCCACCCGCAACAGGTAAACCACGTGGTGTTTGCGGGTGAAGTACATTCGATAGCCAGGCCCGTAGTGGACACGCATTTCATCAACAGCCTCACCCACAGGTTCACAATCCAGCAGGCGAGCCTTGCCGGTTCTGGTCAGGAACCGTCTGACAATGACAGTGCCTTCAACACCTGGGCCACGCTGGCAAACTCCCGATCCACCGCCGGCAACACCGGGCGCTTGAGAATCAGCACGGGCACCCCGCGCTCGCGGGCCACTTCGAGCTTGGGTTCGGTGGCGCTGCTGCCGCTGTTTTTGCTGATCAGCACGTCGATCTGTCGACGTTCGAACAGCGCGCGTTCGTCTTCGAGGTGGAACGGGCCGCGGGCCCCGAGCACTTCGCAGCGTGGGTTGCCGGGATAAACCTCCAGCGCGCGCAAGGTCCAGAACTGTCCGGCGGGGATTTCGTCCAGGTGCTGCAACGGCTCGCGGCCCAGGGTGAACAGCGGGCGCTGGAATGGCTTGAGGGCTGTGCTGAGTTCGGCCCAGTCGCTGACTTCGCGCCAGTCATCGCCGGCTTGCGCCTGCCACGCGGGACGGCGCAGCGCCCAGCACGGGATAGCGCTGAGTCGCGCGGCGGTGACGGCGTTCTGGCTGATTTGTGCGGCGTAGGGGTGGGTGGCGTCGAGCAGCAGGTCGATGCCTTGATCCTCGATGAAACGGGCCAGGCCCTCGGCGCCACCATAGCCACCGACGCGCACCTGGCACGTCAGGTCGCTGGGTACCCGGCCGACCCCGGCCAGGCTGTAGAGGTGTTGCGGGCCCAGGGTGCGGGCGATCGCCAGGGCTTCGGTGATACCGCCGAGCAACAGTATCCGCTTCATGGCAATACTCCTGCGTGACCGACAATGCCGCCCTGGCGGTCGATGGCAAACACTTCGACCTGGACCTGGGCCGGTACCACGCTGCGGGCGAAGGCCAGGGCGTGCTGACACACCGCATCACCCAGGGCAATGCCGGCGGCACTGGCCATCGCCAGGGCCTGTTGACTGGTGTTGGCCTGGCGAATCTCTTGCTGCAGTGCGGCGTCGGCGCCCACTGCGGCGGCCCATTCGGCCAATTGCTCAAGGTCGATGCTCGAGTGTCGGCTGTGCAGGTCCATGTGGCCGGCGGCGAGCTTGCTGATCTTGCCGAAGCCACCGCACAGGCTGAGTTTATCCACAGGCACTTTGCGCAGGTGCTTGAGCACCGCCCCGACAAAATCGCCCATTTCGATCAGGGCGATTTCCGGCAGGTTGTAGACCCGGCGCATGGTGTCTTCACTGGCGTTGCCGGTGCAGGCGGCGATGTGCAGGTAACCGTTGGTCTTGGCGACGTCGATGCCTTGGTGGATCGAGGCGATGTAGGCCGCGCAGGAAAACGGCCGGACGATGCCGCTGGTGCCGAGAATCGACAGGCCACCAAGAATGCCCAGGCGCGGGTTCATGGTTTTCAGCGCCAGGGCTTCACCGTCCTGGACGTTGACCGTCACCGCAAACCCGCCGGCATACCCGAGCTCCAGGGCCAGGGCGCTGAGGTGGTCGCTGATCATCTTGCGCGGCACCGGATTGATCGCCGGCTCGCCGACGCCCAGCACCAGGCCTGGGCGTGTCACGGTGCCGACGCCGAGCCCGGCGCTGAAGCGAATGCCGGGCTCGGCGGTCAGGCGCACCTGGCTGTAGAGCAGGGCGCCGTGGGTCACGTCCGGGTCGTCGCCGGCATCCTTGATCGTGCCGGCCTCGGCGCCGTCGGCCAGCAGCCGGCAGAACTCCAGGCGCATCTGCACCTGCTTGCCCTTGGGCAGGACGATCTGCACCGCATCACTGCTGCCGCCGCCCAGCAGCAGGCGCGCCGCCGCGAGGCTGGTGGCGGTGGCGCAGCTGCCGGTGGTCAGGCCGCTGCGCAGGGGGGCGGGTTGTTCGGCGGTTTCGTCACGCATCGAGGGGTTTGACCAGATCCAGCAAGGTAATCGGCAGCGCCTGGCGCCAGGTGTCGAACTCGCCCAATGGCTGGGCCTGGGCGATGTGCAGCCGGGTCAGTTCGCCGCCGTGCCGTTCACGCCAGGCCATCAGGGTCATTTCGCTTTGCAGGGTGACCGCGTTGGCGACCAGGCGGCCGCCGGGCTTGAGTTGCGCCCAGCAGGTGTCGAGTACGCCGGCACGGGTCACGCCGCCGCCGATGAAAATCGCATCCGGGCGCTCGAGTCCGGCCAGCGCTTGGGGGGCGCTGCCGCGAATCAATTGCAGGCCGGGTACGCCAAGGGTGTCGCGGTTGCGCTCGATCAGTAATTGGCGGCCTGAATCCGCCTCGATGGCCAGGGCGCGGCAACTGGGGTGGGCGCGCATCCATTCGATACCGATCGAGCCGCAACCCGCGCCGACATCCCACAGCAGCTCGCCGGGTATCGGTGCCAGATGGGCCAGGGTGACGGCCCGCACGTCGCGCTTGGTCAACTGGCCGTCGTGGGCGAAGGCCGAGTCCGGCAGGCCGGCCAGGCGCGACAGGCGCGGGGTGCTCGGTTCGGCGATGCACTCGATGGCCAGGACATTGAGGTCGGCGACCTCAGGATCGTGCCACTCGCTGGCAAGGCCGTCGACCCGCCGCTCCTGCTCGCCGCCCAGGTGTTCCAGCACGCTGATCCGGCTCGGGCCGAAACCGCGCTCACGCAGCAGTGCGGCCAGTGCGGCCGGACTGTGGCGGTCGTTGCTCAGCACCAACAGGCGCACTCCGCTGAACAAGTGGCTGTTGAGCGCGGCCAGTGGCCGGGCCACCAGCGACAGGCAGACCACCTCCTGCAGTGGCCAGCCGAGGCGGGCGGCTGCCAGGGAGCAGGACGACGGCGCAGGCAGGATCAGCATCTCCTCGCGGGGTACCTGGCGCGCCAGGCTGGCGCCGACGCCATAGAACATCGGGTCCCCACTGGCCAGCACACAGACCGGTGCGCCGCGTTGCGCCAGCAGCGGCTCCAGGGAGAACGGGCTGGGCCACAGTTGGCGCTCGCCACGGATGCACACCGGCAGCAGATCGAGCTGGCGCTGGCCGCCGATAATCCGTGTGGCCCCCAGCAATGCACGCCGGGCCTGCTTGCCCAGTCCCTTGAAGCCGTCTTCTCCGATGCCTACGACTGTCAGCCAGGGGGCCATCTATATTCCTCAAACATGAAGGTTCCGACGGGCAGGCTTTTCATGCCGTCGGACAAAGCAGGCATAATACCGCGCCTTCGCCCGCGAAGTGCTTCTACCTCTTGAGTCGGTCGCCCCCTTGAACGAACGTCCGTTGCATCCTGCCTTACGCCCCTCGGCCTGTCCGGGGTTGCTGCGTATCGTCCAGGCGCTGGATGGCGGGATCTGCCGGATCAAGCTGAGCGGCGGCTCGATCAGCGCCGCCCAGGCCCTGGCGGTGGCCGCCGCTGCCGAGGAATTTGCCGGTGGGGTGATCGAGGCCACCAACCGCGCCAATCTGCAGATTCGCGGAATTACCGGCGAGCACTCGCGGCTGATTGAGCGCCTGCTGGCGGCCGGGCTCGGTCCGCGCTCGGCGGCGGGCGACGATGTGCGCAACCTGATGCTCAGTCCGGCGGCCGGCATCGACCGCGCCATGGTGCTGGACACCCGTGCGCTGGCGGCACAGATTCTCGCCACCCTGGAAAGCAACCCGAGCCTGCATGACCTGTCCGCCAAGTTCGCTGTGCAACTGGATGGTGGGGAGGCGCTGGCCATGCTGGAGCATCCCCATGACCTGTGGTTGAGTGCGTTCGAGCGGGATGGCCAGACCTGGTTGGCCTTTGGCCTGGCCGGTTGTCCGACCGACACCGCCGCCGGTGCGGTGCGGCTCGACGACGGCCACGCTCTGGTGGTGGCGGTGCTGGAGCTGTTTCTCGAACTGGCGCGGCCAGAGCAGACCCGCATGCGCCACGTGCTGGCCGAACGTTCCCTGGACTCGCTGCTGGAGCGGCTGGGTGAGCGACTGTCGCTGCGGCGACTGGATTCCTGGCAGCGTCCCCCGGCACAGGCGGGGCAGCACCTGGGAACGTATCCACAGCGTCAGTCGGGCCTGGTCCATGTGGGGGCCGTCCCGCCGTTGGGACGGCTGACCTGCGCAATGCTCCAGGGCGCGGCGCTCCTGTGTCAGCAATACGGTGATGCCAGCCTGCGCCTGACACCCTGGCAGAGCCTGTTGTTGCCCAGCATCCGCGAGCAGGACGCGCCCGCGCTCAGCCAACAGTTGCAAGCGTTGGGGTTTTTGTTGAGCGCCGATCAGGCCCTGGCCCATGTGCTGGCCTGCACCGGTTCGCCCGGGTGTGCCAAGGGCCTGGCCGACACCAAGCGCGACGGCCAGCGCCTGGCCGCGCTGCGCCCATCAGCCAGCGCGCCGCTGCAGGTGCACTTATCCGGCTGCCCGCGTTCCTGCGCCGCCGCCCATACGGCGCCCGTGACCTTGCTGGCGGTCAGCCCCGGTCACTACGACCTCTATTTTCGCGATGCGGGGCAGGCCGGTTTCGGCGCCCTGCAAGCACGTAACCTCACTATTGAAGCGGCGGGCGCACTGCTTGATGCCCGCCCACGGAGCCCCCTTGATGCTTGATTACATCCGCGACGGTCAGGAGATCTATCGCAACTCCTTCGCGATCATTCGCGCCGAGGCGAACCTGGACCGTATCCCGGCCGATCTGGAAAAACTCGCGGTGCGGGTGATTCACGCCTGCGGCATGGTCGAGGCCATCGATGGCCTGCAGTTCTCCGCCGGGGCGGGCAAGGCCGGGCGTGATGCGCTGGCGGCCGGTGCGCCGATTCTGTGTGACGCGCGCATGGTCTCCGAGGGCGTGACCCGTGCCCGCTTGCCCGCCAACAATGAAGTGATCTGCACCCTGCGCGACGATAGCGTCGCCGAGTTGGCGCGCGAACTGGGCAACACCCGTTCCGCCGCCGCGCTGGAGTTGTGGCGTCCGCACCTGGAAGGCAGCGTGGTGGTGATCGGCAACGCCCCGACCGCGTTGTTCTACCTGCTGGAAATGCTCGACGCCGGCGCACCCAAGCCGGCGCTGATTCTCGGCTTCCCGGTGGGGTTTGTCGGTGCCGCCGAATCCAAGGCCATGCTCGCGGCGGACAGCCGTGGCGTGCCGTTCGTGATCATGCAAGGCCGGCTGGGCGGTAGCGCCATGGCCGCCGCAGCGGTCAATGCCCTCGCCACGGAGATTGAATGATGCAGCAACCTGGACGCTTGATCGGCCTGGGCGTGGGCCCCGGTGACCCGGAACTGATTACCGTCAAGGCCCTGCGCCTGCTGCGTGAGTCGCCCGTGGTGGCGTACTTCGTGGCCAAGGGCAAGAAAGGCAATGCCTTCGGCATCATCGAGGCCCACCTGCAAGAGGCGCAGAACCTGCTGCCGCTGGTGTACCCGGTGACTACCGAAGTGTTGCCGGCGCCGCTGTCCTACGAAGAAATCATCAGTGATTTCTACGACGGTGCTGCCCAGGCCGTGGCCGCGCACCTGGAGGCCGGCCGCGACGTGGCGGTGATCTGCGAAGGCGACCCGTTCTTCTACGGTTCCTACATGTACCTGCACGACCGTCTGGCCACACGTTATGAAGCCGAAGTGGTACCGGGTGTCTGCTCGATGCTCGGTGGTGCTTCGGTGCTCGGCGCGCCGCTGGTGTATCGCAACCAGAGCCTGTCGGTGCTGTCTGGCGTGCTGCCCCACGAAGACCTCAAGCGCCGCCTGGGCGATGCCGACGCGGCGGTGATCATGAAGCTGGGGCGTAACTTCCCGAAAGTGCGGCAAGTGCTGGAGGAACTGGGGCTGGCCGAGCGCGCGCTGTATGTCGAGCGGGCGACCATGGCCAATCAGAAGATTGTGCCGCTGGATGAGGTCGAACCGATGTCTTCACCGTACTTCTCGCTGATTATCGTCCCAGGTGTCAGGTGGCAAGGCTGATGACCCATTCCACGCCAGCCATTGTCATTCTCGGCCAGGGTAGCCTGGCCACTGCCCGTCGCCTGCAGCAGGTGTATCCCGCTGCCTTGATCCACGGCCTCGGCGGCCGGGTCGAGGGCGCAGACCGGGTGTATCAGGAGTTCGGTGCGACCCTGCGTGAACTCTATCAACAGGACACGCCGATCATTGCCCTGTGTGCGGCCGGTATCGTGATCCGCACCCTGGCACCGCTGCTGCTGGAGAAAGGTGCCGAGCCGCCGGTGCTGGCGGTGGCTGAAGACGGCAGCGCGGTGGTGCCGCTGCTGGGGGGGCTCGGCGGGGTGAATGACATGGCCCGGGAGATTGCCGCGGCGCTCGAGGTGGCCCCCGCGATCACCACCAGCGGTGAACTGCGCTTTGGCACCTGCCTGCTCAATCCGCCCAGCGGTTATACGTTGGGCGATCTGGAGACGGGTAAACGTTTTGTCTCCGATTTGCTGGCCGGGCACAGCGTGCGTATCGAAGGCGCCGCACCGTGGCTGGAACAGGCGCAGTTGCCGGAAGAACCGCAGGCGCGTCGTTCGATCCATGTCGGCAGTGTCGAGCGAGTGGCGAGCCCAGACGAGTTACTGATTTATCCGCGCTGCGTGGTGGTGCTGGTGAGTGCCGTCGAGGCGGATCTGACGAACGCCATCCGCGCGGCGATGCAGCACGCGAACGTCGCGCTGCAGGCGCTGGCTTGCCTAGTGGCGGCGCCAGATCAGATGGCTTGCCCGGCGTTGCGCGAGGCCGCGTTGGAGTTGGGCGTGCCGCTACGGTTTGTGGCGTCGGCGAGCGACTTCAGAGCGCTGCCGGGTGTGACGTTCATAGAAACAGCGCGCAACATGACCATCGCCGTCGCCCCGCAGCCGTTGGATGTGACGCGGATCGGTCGCCCGCGCGGGCGCCTGGCGGTGATTGGCCTCGGTCCTGGTGCTGCACAATTGATGGTGCCGGCAGTCAAAGCAGAACTGGCGCGTGCCACGGACGTCCTGGGTTACGAAACCTACGTGCGCATGGCCGGGCCCTTTCGTCCCGACCAGGTGCTGCACTGCACCGATAACCGCGAAGAAATGCAGCGGGCCCGACACGCCTTCGAACTGGCGGCGCAAGGCCGTTCGGTGATCGTGGTGTCCTCCGGAGACCCGGGTGTGTTCGCCATGGCGGCGGCCGTGCTTGAGGCGTTGCACGAGTCCAGCGACCCCGGCTGGCACAGTGTCGATCTGGAGATCCTGCCTGGGGTTTCTGCTTCGCTGGCGACCGCCGCCCTGGCCGGTGCGCCACTTGGGCACGACTTCTGCGTGATGTCGCTGTCGGATAACCTCAAGCCGTGGTCGATCATCGAGCAGCGCCTCGATCTGGCGGCTCAAGCGGACCTGGTCCTGGCTTTTTACAATCCCATCTCTCGATCGCGTCCGTGGCAGTTGGGGCGCGCGCTGGAGATTGTCGCGCAGCACCGCACAGCACAAACGCCCGTGGTGCTGGGACGGGATGTCGGTCGACCGGGGCAGGCGCTACGTGTCACCACGCTCGGTGCGTTGACGTCGGACCAGGTGGACATGCGAACCATGGTGCTGATCGGCTCGTCCACTACCTGCACGTTCCCCCGTAGCGACGGTGGTGAGTGGGTCTATACGCCACGCTGGTATGGTGAAAAGCCTGGCACTTGAATAATAACGCCCCTTCTTAGGGGCGTTATTGTTTTACCTTGTTTACGGACTCATGAAGTGTGTATGGGGACCAATAACAGTGGCCACAGTACACGACTTGTATTGAGTGCAAATTGTCTGTCCTGGGGCTATTCGTTAGATTGGCTGCTCGCCCCCTGGAGCAACGCGCAAAGAGCGTTGTTGATGTGGAGTAAAGCCAAGCGTTTCACTCATTAAAGTGCGGCGTGGCCGGTACCAATCGTTCGGCATTAAATATATGTTGTCGCTACTTGTAGTGGATGTCCGCGCGTGCCCGTAAAACGAGTTGACTACAGTTTTCAGGAAGAAAAAATCATGGAAGATGCAATAGTAAATGCCGAAGAACGGCATGATGGATTTTTGTCGTCCACAGCCTATGCGCAACTAAAAGAGGAATTAAGCGAGTTTTCGGGGGCGCCTGATTACGAGGCGCTGGATCGTTATTATCTCGCCGCCAATCAAGCGTCTGAAGTCGCTGATAAGTTAGTGCCTGTCCAACTTCTCCAGCGCTCATTTGACGCGCTGTTTCATCAGCGGGCGACCCTCCCTTCCGCGACCGCCGAGCAGGCCTTGGTCGGGCTCGAACGGTATACATCCAGGTTGGCCGCGACTTCCACCCTGCTGTCGGCGGGGGCAGAGTCCGTGCCAAAAATCATGCACTTCGTCTGGGTCGGCGGCAGTGAGGTTGGCAACATCCAGCGTGACTATATGAATATCTGGCGGGAAGTGCTGGCTCCGCAGGGTTATACGTTCAACCTCTGGTACGACCGCGACGCCTTGCTGGCATTCGAGATGAACCGGGTGATTCTCGACAGCGCCAGGGTGCATGCCATGGAGTCGGGGGGCGATAGAGAGACGAATCCCGCGGCGCTGTCGCGACTGATTGAAGACCGTGCCCGGCTGTTGAAGTGGCAAATGTCGACGTATCTGAGCCAGCCGCAATGGGCCGGCCGCGCGGACGAGGCGCGAATCGACCTGATGGTGCGGGCCTATGGCAAGGATCGCACGGTGCTCGAAGCCTTTCGCCAACAATGCCTGGATTCTCACCTGGCCATGGTCGGGCCGGATCTGCGGCTGCGTGATGCCGCTCAAGAGTTCAGTGAGCACTTTCTGCGAGATGTCTATCAGCGCGAAATCGGTATGCGCGGCAACTTTGCCGCGGCCAGTGACGTGGTACGTCTGCAGGCCCTGCATCTGGAGGGTGGCCGTTACAGCGATATGGACTACTTGCCGCCACTGGCCGAAAAGCTGGGGGCCGTCGATATCAGTAGTCTCAAGAAAGGCGCCCTGATTGGTGTGTTGCAACTGCTACTCAATCATGACGACAGCTTGATGCCGGGCCGGGACAGGCAGCGCTATGGGGATAGAACTGACACCGTCCCCGCAGAATACAAAGAAGCATTGCTTGCCTTTGCGCGTGGTCAACCCGGTGTCCGTGAAATATTTGTCCCGCCACAGGACAGTTCGGTAGCGCAGGATGGCATTCGCCTGGGCACGGCGTTCGGCTCGCAAGGCTCTGGGGAAATGAACGCTCATATTCTGGCTCACCCCGGGAGCGGCATGACCCAGGCCATCATGCAAACGATCCGATTCAATTATGACTGTCTGCAGGAAGTAGAGCGCCGACTTGCCATTGCCGGTATAGCGTGGGGGGATGAAGACCGCCTGTTCGATGTCGCTCAGAACGTCATCAACGAAAGGACGGCCGAAGGGAGGCTCACACAATCACGGCTGATGTCTTTTAAAAATCTTCTTTCTGCGATGTTTACGTACTACCAGGATGGGATTCGTACCGGCGCTCGCGGCACTATCACCTTGACTGGGCCCGGTGCCGCTGTCACAGGGCTCAGTGATTACACTGAAACGCACCTTGGATTCGAACAATTGGATGCCGTTCGTGCCCGATTGAAGTTGACCGATGGCTATAACGTTTTCACCGAGGAAGAGATGATCTCGGGCTGGACGGTGAACGGCACCCCGAGTGAATGGTTGGCCAAAGAGCAGGAAAAGTGGCTATCCGGAAAACTCAAGTCGCGTTACGCCGCCAACCTGGGGGAGCTGCTGAGAGAGCAAACCCTGACTTTCAAGCGAGGCTGGCCGGTTGTTGAAGGTAAGCCGGTGTTGTTGACGTCAGTGTTGCAATCACTGCTCAATGATTTGGGTGAGCCTTTTATCCGGGCGATGAATGACCGCTTGAGTGGTGATGTCATCTTCGACAAATGGGTTTCCATTGGCTTTGATGAGCGTCAGCAAATCCTCGCGCAAACGGCCAGTGAACTGCCGTCGTCGATCGGCGCCGAACTGCTTGGCAATCTGAATGAGGCGTTGACCCGGATTGCCGCAGGGAAGTTGCCTGTGGAGCATTTGAGTCCACTGCATCGTGTGGTGCTCGGGAGTTTGTTCGGCGCGCAGGCGCTCGACGAAGTGGGCTTTGCCAATGCCTGGGACAAGGCCCAAAGCTTTGCTGAGAGTACCCAGGATCGAGGGATTGTCGCGCGCTACGAACAAATTGAGCACATGTATCGTCAGCAGCGCTCGGCAGCCTTCGAAGCCGGGCTTGATACGCATTCCGAGGGCGTGTCACTCACGGAGCGCTCTGCGGCGCTCAAGGTCCTGGCCTTTGCCGAACCCTTGAGCGAACGGCAGTGGGGCGCACGTGTTGCACAGATCGAAGCGCGGGCCATGGATGAATATCGCTCTGCCATTCTCCAGCGTGGCAATACCATGCGCGAGGTGATGTTCCAGGCCAACGCCACGTCGGCCCGGCAGTTGCCGCAAAATCTGCTGGTGCGCGGTGGGGGGGAGCCAGGCCGACGTTGTTATCCGTTGGCACTGGTGATGGCTGCGGCGCTTGAGCAGGGCCGGGGCGCCCTGCGCACCCTGATTGGCCGGTTGGCCAGCGCCAACGTCGCCGTGGAAGATCCCACGACCCAGCGCTTGCTGCTGACCCTGGATGAGTTGCGCAGTGTGCCGATGGCCGAGTTTGGCGATAAGCGCGGGGCGGTCAGCCTGGCGAGCGCGCTGCAGACCCTGGAGGCGAAAGCCGCTTCCGTTAGCCTGATGCTCAACACCGACAATCATTCGCTGCTGGTCGCCAAGGTTGTGGAGCAGGGTAGCGCGACCTGGCACTTCTACGATCCCAACTTCGGTCTGTACGGCTTCGATAAGGTGGCGGACTTGCAGCGTGGCATCGAGCGGTTCCTGGCCGATGGCGAGCTGGCCAGGCACTACGGGATTGTCGATGTGACGAGTGACACGTTCAATCTGATTGAGCTCGACGGCCAGAAAATTGCCAACCGCGCCCTTCCTTCAGGGGGGAGGGTTGGTCAATTACTGGGGAACCAGGGAGGGGAGGACGCGAGCGTGCTCGAGCCCTCACTGCACCTCGCGGCGCTGCGGGCTCGCGCCTTGTCGGAGAACGCGCGTCTGGGGCGTGGCATCGCGGAGTTGGAGGGGCGACGTTGGGCGCAGGTCATCCAGTCGGTGACGAAAAAAATGATCGCCAATCGCACCCTGAAACCAGGATTCGTGCCGGTGTACGAGACGGTGCAGCCGGCGGGGGAAGGTCAATGGTCCCTCTCATTGATCAACAGCAAGCAACCTCAAGAAGTCGAGCACGTCACGGTTGATGAGCCGCACCTGATCAAGATCAAGGACTGGCTGCGCCAGCGCTTCGAGGTGCTGGGTAACGCGCCCAACGATGTTGAGCCCCATGAGCCCGGGGCGGTTAATACGATGAACAGCGGCTTTGCGATTCTGGCGCTCATGCAAAGCCTGCGGCAGGCCGAAGGTTCTCTGGCTGAAGGTGCCGGTACGCCGATGACGCTGGGCGTTCGTTTGCACAGCTACGTGATTTATAGCCAGGTGCTGCATGGCGTGGTGTCCGATCTCTATGCTCTGATCAAGCTGGTGCAGCTCGCCTTGCTTGATGAAAAGCTGATTGCAGCAACCTCCTCGACGCTGCTGGGGCGGACCTTCGGGCGACTGTTGGGGGTGGGGGCGGGCAACCTGCTGGCGCTGGTCAATGTCGGGTTCGACATCTATGAGTTGGTCACCGCCGACAATCCGTCGGCCAGGTCCGCCATCGCGGTTCAACTGAGTTTCGACGCCACCGGCCTGGCACTGGGACTGGTCGCCACCGGAAGCGGCACGTTGGCGGGTGTCGCCGGCCCCTTGGCCGTTGTGGTCGGCGGAATCGCTTATGGCGTGGGAGCATTGGCCCATAACTACCTGATCAATCTTTATAGGGCTCAACAGGTAGGGGAGTATTTCTATCGCATGAAATCGCTCGTCGCGCACGGCGGATGGACTGTGGAATCCGGTGTTTTCCAACCGGCCTCTGAAGTCGTTTTCAGGCGGGTGGACCTGCGAGCAGCGCGGGTGAGTCTTGGCAGTCATTTACTGTTGCGGGGACAGCGTTCCGGACCTGGGTTGCCGACCCTGGTTGGCGATGTTTCGCAGGCGATCGAGATCAACCAGCGTTGGGGCCTGTCGGGGCACTCCTTGCTGCCCGATGACATCAAGACCTTGATCCTGCCTGGCACGCCTCAATGTGCTTACGGTTACGACTATCAACTGATGCCGGGAGCCACCCATCGCCATGATCTGGGATTTGACGAGTTGCGCGAGCTGGAGCACGACAGCAACGGGAACCGCATCTTCTGGTTCGATCCCTGGACGCCATTCGAATATGTGATGTACGCACTGTATCCGAAGTACCAGGCGACCCGTGTCGAGGTCTTGCTGAACGAGCAGTGCCGTTCTTTGTATGTGCCGCAAATGCCTCGCGAATACCACGGGACCATGTCTTACTACATTGGCGGTGTGCAAGGACAGTACTCCCTCACGCTGGCTCCCGGTGTGGTGGCGGTTGAGCTTGCGGCCCTCGCTGAACCTGCAACGGTGCAGTGGGTGGTGCGTGCGGCCTGGACCAGTGAGACCTCGGTGCTGTTCGATGCGCGGGGCTTGACCCTGGATGGCATCAGGGTCGAGGTATCCGCCGAGAGCGCACTGTATCTGGAGTTGGCGCCGGACCGGCTGTTTCGCGTGAATTGGCCTGCCCAGCAGCTGGAGTTGGTGCAGGAGCAACTGCCCGACAACAGCGATGCCAGCGAACTGGCCCGCTACTTGACTCGACTGAATCATGAGCATCGTCTGGTCATCCCCTATGTGCCGCTATACCACTTCAAAGTGCCGCTCAGTGATCCGCAGTGGCCGACCTACACCAATGGGTTTTACGAAACAGCACGCGAACGCATTCTGTATGCCCGCGATCTGCCAGGCGGCGCCTGTGCTCAGATCCAGTTGGCCGCGGTCAAGGGTGATCAGGTGTATTTCTATCATCGAGATTATCCAACGGTCTGGCGGGTCGATGCGATCACCGGCAAGGTCAATCGACGCTATCGTTTGTTCAACCCGCGCATGGCCTCTTCGATCCTCTCCTGTCATGACGTGGGGGAGGCTATACGTGTCGTACAGCAGGTCAGCGATATGAATGGGGTTGTCTTTCAGTTCGACTACCTGCTGTATCCCGATGAGGTTGATCTCAAGGCGATCACGAACACCTTGAGTGAGGAGATCTCCAGCGTTGCGGATGGGTTCGGATGGCAAGGCTGGAGTGCCTTCCTGCAGCAGTTTGACCCCTCCGACACGGTGTATGACGACGATTCACCTGAGACGGGCGGGGACATTAGGGGCTGGACGGCGGCGTTTCTTTCGCTGCAGGTTCACCACGGCGCGCAAACCCTTTGCGGCTGGTTACGGGTCTGGGACGAGTGGTTTGTGACCGATCGGGAGCTCGGCCTCAAGAGTCCGACTTTGCTTGCTGCGCGGCAAATGGATGGCAACAGCCTGGTTTTCTATGATGCGCAGGCCAGAACCCTGTCGCTCTGGGTGCGGCAGCCGGGGCCCGTCAACGGTGTTTTGCGCACCCTGCTCAGTGACGTGGACAGCGTGGTAACTGCCGGCGACACGTATCTGGCCCAGACCCATCACGGCCTGGTGTTCGAGGTCAACGAGGAGCAGGTGGTCCTGCGCTCAGTCAATGAGCAATGGCTGGTCGCGCAGGAGGATTGGTTGGCGGGGTTGTCGGTGCTTGCTGGGCAATATGCTGTCAGTGGCTTCGATATCCTCGGCCTGTCCGATGTTAGGGCGCAACCGCTGGCTGCCCGCTACCTGGAGGGGCGAGTCCTTCTGGTCGGGGCTGAACAGGGGCGCAGGATGCATGCGGTGAGTCTGACCCACGATAAACAAGCGCTGTGGTTGTTTGCGCCCGACTCAGGTCGCCTCTACCGCCAGCCGATGCTGACCCTGGAGCAGATGCGGGGGCTGTTTGGCAGTGGCAAACAGCAAGTGCGCCGTGACGACTCCAATGGGTGGCAAGGTCGGTGGCGGCAGTGGCTGTTCGCTGAGGTGACCGCCCAGGGCTGCGGACTCCGGGGGGTTACCCGCGAGGGTGTGATACTCGAGCTGATCGAGGGCCAGCCGGCCCGTGTGACTGGCGTAGAACAGCTGTTCTTCGATGAGGCCAATGCGGCCCCGCTACGCAAGCAGAAACTGACAAAGTTACTGGCCAGGCTAGCGCATGCGAGCTTTCTGACTACGGGGCAGGTGGGTGATATCTGCAGTTGGTACGACACGCAGGTCAGGCGCAGGTTTTTTACCACCCTGAGTGAGGAGGTTCCCAGTGCTGCGTATCTGGGGGTGCATAAAGGGGCTAATCCACTGCTGCACGATTGGCGCCGAGGCCTGATGTTCAGTAACAGGGCGCGTGACTGGTGGGGCCGCGAACACGACTTCTGGGCCAAGGTTAATGCCGCCCTGCGAGACGACGAGGTGTTGACGATCGAGGGGCGTGGCAGGATTGTTGACCTGCTGCCGTTGATTCCGGATGGGGTGACCACCCTGGTGCTGGGGTATGCGCAAGGGCTGCTGGAGTGCCGTGTTTCACCTGAGGCCTGGATGCGCCTGGATTGCCTGATCGTCGACTTCGACTCATTGAAGCCGGGGGGGCATCTGCTCTCGATGGAGCTTTCCATCTCCGATCATTGGCTGATCACTCTGGTGGACGGGCATCTGATGCTGATCGATTCCAGCGACGGGCGTTGCTTGGTGCTGCGCGGCGCCGAAGCGCACGATGAAGCGTCCAGGCGTGAGTTGAAACTGGATCTGGGGTTTTCTGGCGAGCGCCTCTCGCTGTCTCTGGCAGACTTGATGGCGGGGATTGAGCCGGGCGTCGCTACGTCGCTGTGGGACCATGTGGAGAGCGGCAACGAGGTGTAGCACCGGCCGAGGGGGCGGCCAAAAAGGCAGTGGGGTTTCCCGCTGTCTTTTTGGCCGGGGGTTCAAGGCACCAGGTAACCCCTGACCCCGGTAAAGATGATCTGCGCCGCCAGTGCACAGACAAACAGCCCCATCAGGCGGCTGACGATCTGCAAACCCTGGTCACCGAGAATCCGTTCTATGCGGTTGGACAGGTACAGCACCACGCCTACCGTGAAGCTGGCCAGGGCAATACTCATGATCGCAGTGAGTTTATCGTCCCAGTGCGGTTGGCCGACGCCCATCACCAGCAAGGCACCGATGGTGCCGGGGCCGACGGTCAGCGGGATGGTCAGCGGTACGATGGTCACATCCTGCTGCACGTTGTCGGTCTGCACGGCGGATTTTCCCTGGGCCATGCCCAATGCGGAAATGAACAGCACGCTGCCGGCGCCGATGCGAAAGGCGTCTACGGTGATGCCGAAGACATTGAAAATCACCCGGCCGAACAGGTAGAGCAGGACGCTGGAAATCAGGGTCGCGAGGGCGACTTTCCAGGCCAGGCGCCGACGCTCTTTGTTGGAATAGCCGCGGGTCAGGCTGATGAAGCACGACAGCACGAAGAACGGGCTATAGAGCACCAACATTTTCAGGTAAACGCTAAATAGCACGTGGAGCATGGTTTTGGCTCGCGGCGGGAGAGTGTTGGGGGGGAGTCTATCAGTCGGTTTATGGGTTGTGGGAGTTGGTCGGGAGATCAGTGGTTATTTTGTTGGCGCGTAATGAGTAGTTTTGTATAGGTTGTTCAAGGGTTGGGTGGCTGTTGTTATTGAGAAGTTACAGGTTGCTGTTTGTGGTTCTGCTTGTTCCTGATTATTGTCGTTCTTACGGCCTCATGAAGAGGCTGGATTAATAATCAAGGAGATGGTTATGAGTAGTGATGGTATATATGGTATGACCCCGGCCGGCTGTGTCGAGCGTATTAGAAGTTATGAGGTGGCAGACTCATTCACCCTGCGCGCTCGTGGTTTTACTTCGCCGGAAGTTGAGGCGCCGGAAAAAGGTGCCATTGTCGGGGAAGGTATTTTGTCTTTTACCGGTAATCTCTCCGAGCAAAATAGAGACGATGTCATGCACGCGTTTCTCTTTGCCACACTGGTGGCGAACAAAGCATTTCCCCGCGAGGACCAGGGTAAGGAATGGTACTACCAGTTTGTCCAGGTCATGACCGATGCTGGTTGGCTGCCCACCCAGAAGTTTTATAACGACATCAATATCGGTGGTAACTCGGTCCGTATGGATCAATTGGTCCTGGAGATCCTCGGGGCTGTGGTGGCCGGAATTGCCTTGCCGGGCGCCACCTCTGAACTAATGCTGAAAGTGGCAGGCTCCGCTATCAGTGCACTGAAAAAGCGGGAAACTGCCCTGACCTTGTATGAGCGTAATGTGCTCGAAAATGGCGTAGGCGGTACTGCGGCCGGTACCTGTTCGGAAATCAATGGAGAAGTGACTCTGGCCTTGGGGACTGTGCGGTTTATTCGCAAGAACACGTCGGCCCAAGTTCTGTTTGCCGACTGGGATTCTCGTGATGTGAAACTGTATCGCGGTGAGTCGGTATTCAGGAAAGTACCATCTGTTGTCGAGCGGACCCGCGATGAAATTCTTAATAAGTTAGGTCGTAACGCAGAAAGCAAGATTGCCGATTACGAGATTTAATGGAATACATTTGAAAGGGGAGCCACTCAGTGGCTGCCCTTTTTAAGTTTGAGGGTTTGCTATGGAACAGCATTACATGGTGTATGCGGTAAGGGGCGCGGTTGTTGCCCTGCCCGGAGCCAATGGCCTGGTCACGTGTTCTGATGTCGTCAAATCGTGCCTGTTGGCCCAACTGGTGGCCAGTAAAAAAGTGCAGATGAAGCTCGCTGTCGACTGGTACGACGCTTATCTGCGGGTGGTCGATGATTTTTGGATACGCTCACTAAAGACGCAGCAGTATTTTTCCCTGGGGCCCCAGAACGGCACTTCTCCCTTGGAGTGGGTCGCCGGGATGATGGTCAATTCCAACGATCGTCCAGGGCAGGATTTTGCCGCTTTTCTGCCCCATCTCGCGCACTTGAATGACTCCGTGGGGGCCATTGGCGAATTGCCTGAAAATACCAGTCCAGCCCTGCAGGAAGTGCGCCTGCTGGCGATCCTGGCGCTGACGCCAACCTCGATCATCAGCCTGTATATCGGCTTCCAGACCCGCCAGGTGCTGAACGCCAATCCCTGGTCTCAGGTGTTCCGCGGCGAAGATGTCGTGGGCGTTGTATGCGTTCGCCAGGCGCGGGCGAATCTTTCCGAATGCCTTTATGCACAGGCTCGTGAGGCGGTTGACTTGAAGCTCGGGGATAAATTGAGCGACAACCTTTCGCGGCTGGGTGAAATCGTCAATGGTGTCTATACACCCTTTGCGATGGGGGGCAGGTCATGATCGATACCACTGAGCAGGCCGCCGTGGTGGGTGGCAGCCTGGTCGCCTTTGCCGGTGATCTACCGCAATCCCATCGGGAAGACATTTATCTCAGTACCCTGTACGCGCAACAGGCGACACGCGCGGCAGTTGCCGATGGACTGGTGGGTGACTGGTTCGAGTACTACCGCAACACGCTCAAGTTCATCGGCTGGGATGTGCCACCGCCGGCGGGCCTGCCGGCCACGTCCACTGACACGATGGGGCGCCAGGTCATCCAGCAGATTTCCAGGCGCCTGGGCGAGTCTTTTTCCATTCCCATCAGTCTTGCAATGGCAGCCCTGGAGCGCAACCAGGCGGCGCTCGATCTGTTCGAGTCCAGCAGCCTGACCCAGGAGGTGGGTGTCTTCCAGGCGATTCCCTGTGTTGCCAACGGCCCGAACAAAGTCGAACTGGGCCTCTACCACCGTGAGTTTCGCCTGTTTCGAGGTGCCCCGCGGTTTCTCTTCGCGCCAGAGCAGGTGCAGGAGAGTCGGGAACAGATGACGTTGCTGACCTTCAACACGTTGTACTACGCGCAGTTTCGCGAGAAGGTGAAAAAAGCCGTACTGGCCCAATCACTGCGCGCCATTCGCGGGCTCCAGATTTGAGCGCGACACCCCAGGCGGGTGATCAGACGGTGGATGCGCTGCGATTGTGTTGATCGCGCTGGGCCACCCAGTACTCGACCAGTTCACGCAGTTGCGACAACTCCACCGGCTTGGCCATGTGCCCGTCCATGCCGGCCTGGCGCGCGCGGTCCTTATGTTCGGCGAGGATGTGCGCGGTCAGTGCGACCACCGGGGTCCGAGTGCGCTGGTTGCCGACTTCCCAGGCGCGTAGTTGCTGCGTGGCGGAAAAACCGTCGAGGATCGGCATTTCGCAGTCCATCAACACCAGGTCATACCGCTGGGCCTTCATCGCCTTCAAGGCTTCTTCGCCGTTGCAGGCGGTGTCCGGTTGCAGGTTGAGTTTGCCCAGCATGCCACGAATCACTTTGGTCGAGATGCTGTTGTCTTCGGCCACCAGGATGCGGAAGTCGCTGGGCACATTGACCTCGGCTGGTGGGTTGCCGGGCAGGGGAACCGCGCTAACCTGGCCTTTGTTGCGTTGGGTCAACTCGTCGGCCAGGGTGGTCTTGAGTGTGTAGCCGGCGACGGGCTTGGCCAGGATGCGCTTGATCCCGGCGTTGCGCGCGATGATCTTGCTCGGGGCGTTGCTGATCCCGGTGAGCATGATCAGCAGGATGTCGTGGTTCAGGCTCGGGTCTTCCTTGATCTTGGCGGCCAGTTGCATGCCGGTCATGCCTGGCATGTTCTGGTCCAGCAGGACCACATCGAAATAATCGCGCAGGTGCGCCTTGGTGCGCAGCAGGGCCAGGGCTTCCTTGCCGGAAGGTACGGCACTGACATTCAGGCCCCAGGCCGTGCATTGCTGCACCAGGACCTTGCGGCAGGTGTCGTTGTCGTCCACCACCAGCACCCGGGCGCCTTGCAGCGGACTGTCGAGGTCGGACGTCGGGTGTTCGAGACGGTCTGGGTCCAGGGGCAAGGTCAGCCACAGCGTACTGCCCTGATTGCTGCCGCACTTGATGCCGAACTCACCGTGCATCAACAGGATCAACTGGCGGGCAATCACCAGGCCCAGGTTGCCGCCCAGGCGTGTCGCGGAGAGGAAGTTCTTGCTGTGCAGTTCGGCGTGCATCAAGGCTTCACGTTCTTCAGCATCCATTGGCTCCCCGCTGTCTTGCACGGCGATGCGCAGGCGCGGTTTGCTGCTGCGTTCATCGAGGGCGACAACGATCAGGATCTCGCCTTCCTCAGTCTTTTTCAGTGCATTTTCCAACAGGCTCAGCAGGGTCTGGCGCAGGCGTGTCGGGTCGCCGCTGATCACGCGCGGCACCTGGGGCTGGATGAAGCTGATGAGTTCGACGTTCTGCTGCTCGGCCTTGGCGCGGAAGATGCTCAGGCAGTCGTCGACCAGGGCATTGAGGTCGAACTGCACGTCATCCAGTTCGATTTGCCCGGACTCCAGCTTGGAGATGTCGAGGATCTCGTTGATCAGTGTCAGCAGTTCGTTGCCGGCACTGTGGATGGTCTGCACGTAGTCGCGCTGCTTGACCGACAGTGGCGTGCCCAGCAGTAGTTCAGTCATGCCCAGCACGCCATTCATCGGGGTGCGGATTTCATGGCTGATCTTCGCCAGGAACTCGGCCTTGGCGTTGATTTCGGCATTGCTGGCGGCCAGGTCGCGGCTGATGCTGAAGCGGTTCTCGATAATGCTGCGCTGGCGCTCGCTCAGCGAAATCCCCATCAACAGGCCGCTCAGGCAGATAAAAGCCAACAAGGCGGTGATCAGGCTTTGCGGGGCGACCACCGTCAGGCCCAGCAACGCAGGCAGGATGATCAGCGTGCCGAGGTTGAACACCACCATCGCCATGACGAAGAAGCGGGCCGGCCGGTAGCCCTGCTGCCAGTGGTAGGCGCTGACCAGGAGCATGCTCAGGCCGGCCAGCGCGACCAGTGCATAGGTCATCAGGTTCAGCGGCAAGGTCTCGACGAACAGCAACAGCAGGCTGCACAGCACGATGAACAGGATATCGCCCATCAGCAGCTTGTTCAGCGGGTGCGGGCCCAGCGGGGTGAAGAACCGATAGGTGAACATCAGCCCGCACGGCGCCGTCAGTAGCAGGGCCAGGTAGACGTCGGGGGCTTGCAGGGCATGCCAGTCGGGTAGCCATGGGCCGGCCAGGTTCAACAGCAGCAGCATGCCCAGCATCAGCAGGCCTTCGCACGCCGCGAGCCACAGGCAGGTTTGCGAGCGGGTGTAGGCGTAGCGCGTGAGGTTGTGCAGGATCAGCATGGCGATGCAGCCGAACAACAGGCCATAGATCAGCGTCTGGGTCTGATTGGCGGCGGACATGACCGCTGATTGCAGGGTGATGTAGGGCCGCAACTGGTGCTCGGACACCAGGCGTAGATACACGTCGAGGGGCTTCTGGAGCTGCGGCAGCGGCACCATGAAATCGGTGCTGGGCAGCGGTCGGGAGTTCAGTGCCTGGTCGTTGCCACTGTGGGTCTGCTCGATCAGCGTGTCGCCGTCCAGCACATAGAGGTCCAGGTGCAACAGATCGGGGGCGAAGATGCGCAGCAGTTGTTCGTGTTTGCCAGGACTGAGCCGAAAGCGCAGCCACAGCGCGCCATCGGGGTCGGCGGCGGTGATCTGGTCCAGTTCAATCGGGCTGAATTGATTGGTGTAGCGGGGCGAGCGGATGTCGGTCAGTTGCAGGCTGCCCTGTTCGTCGAGCAATACTGCCCAGCCACTGCCTTGCGCGGCGTGGGCCGGGAGCAGGCAGAGCAGGGTCAGTAGAGTGACGGTCAAGCCAATGGCAATCCTGAGCCAGCGCACGGCGGAATCCCTTCTTAAGTTGAAGCCAGATTATAACTATGCGCGGGCCTGGAACAGGACGGCAAGGACCAGCGGCCCTTGCCTGGCCGAACGGCTGGTTTATTACTGATTTTCGCCGCGTTCGCGAGCAATGGCACGGTAGCCAATGTCCTTGCGATAGAAGCAGCCTGGCCAATCGATCTTGGCGGCCAGTTGGTAGGCTTGCTGCTGGGCGGCATCGACGCTGGCACCCATCGCCGTGGCGCAGAGCACCCGGCCACCGGCAGTCACGACGTTACCGTCCTTGAGTGCAGTGCCAGCGTGGAAGACTTTGCCTTCCAGTGCGGCGGCTGCATCCAGACCCTGGATGACATCACCCTTGGCGTAGTCGGCCGGATAGCCACCCGCGGCCAGGACGATGCCGACGCTTGGGCGTGGATCCCACTGGGCTTCGACTTTGTCCAGCGCCTGGGCCAGCGCGGCTTCGACCAGCAGTACCAGGCTCGATTGCAGGCGCAGCATCACCGGTTGGGTTTCCGGGTCGCCGAAACGGCAGTTGAACTCGATGACCTTCGGATTGCCGGCCTTGTCGATCATCAGGCCTGCATACAGGAAACCGGTATAGACGTTGCCTTCGGCTGCCATGCCCTTCACGGTTGGCCAGATCACCAGGTCCATGACCCGCTGATGCACTTCGCTGGTCACCACAGGAGCCGGGGAGTAGGCCCCCATGCCGCCGGTGTTCGGACCGGTGTCACCATCGCCTACACGCTTGTGGTCCTGGCTGGTGGCCATCGGCAGTACGTTCTTGCCGTCGACCATGACGATGAAGCTGGCTTCTTCGCCGTCGAGGAACTCTTCGATCACCACGCGCGAACCGGCGTCACCGAAGGCATTGCCGGCGAGCATGTCGCGCACCGCGTCTTCGGCTTCCTGCAGGGTCATGGCGACGATCACGCCTTTACCGGCGGCCAGGCCGTCGGCCTTGATCACGATCGGCGCACCTTTTTCACGCAGGTAAGCCAGGGCCGGCTCGATCTCGGTGAAGTTCTGGTAGTCGGCAGTCGGGATCTTGTGGCGCGCCAGGAAGTCCTTGGTGAAAGCCTTGGAGCCTTCCAACTGGGCCGCGCCGGCGGTTGGGCCGAAGCAATCCAGGCCACGGGAGCGGAACAGGTCAACCACGCCAGCCACCAACGGGACTTCCGGGCCGACGATGGTCAGGGCGACGTTCTGCTCGGCAAAGTCTGCCAGTTGCTCAAGGGCCAGGACGTCGATCGCGACGTTTTCGCACTTGGCTTCAATGGCGGTGCCGGCGTTGCCGGGTGCCACGAAAACTTTCTGCACGCGCGGATCCTGAGCCACTTTCCAGGCCAGGGCGTGTTCACGGCCACCGCTGCCAATGATCAAAACATTCATTTCAAAAACCTCGGATGACGCTAATTCTGTGGGCAGCGTTGAAGCTGCTTTTCTGTGGGAGCGAGCAAGCTCGCTCCCACAGTTGATCGTGTACTTAGTGACGGAAGTGGCGCATGCCGGTGAAGACCATCGCGATGCCGGCTTCATCGGCCGCTGCAATCACTTCAGCATCACGCATCGAGCCGCCAGGCTGGATCACCGCAGTCACGCCGGCCTTGGCCGCATTGTCCAGGCCGTCGCGGAACGGGAAGAACGCGTCGGAAGCCATCACCGAACCGACGACCTGCAAACCGGCGTGTTCAGCCTTGATCGCCGCGATACGGGCCGAGTTCACGCGGCTCATCTGGCCAGCGCCGACCCCGATGGTCTGACGGTTCTTGGCGTAGACGATGGCGTTGGACTTGACGTACTTGGCCACTTTCCAGGCGAAGATCAGGTCGTTGATCTCTTGTTCTGTCGGTGCACGCTGGGTCACGACTTTCAAGTCGTCGGCGCCGATCATGCCGATGTCGCGGCTCTGTACCAGCAGGCCGCCGTTGACGCGCTTGTAGTCCCAGGCAGCGGCACGCTCAGCCGACCACTCGCCGCAGGCCAGCAGGCGCACATTGGCCTTGGCCGCAACGATGGCGCGAGCTTCGGCGCTGACGCTCGGGGCGATGATCACTTCGACGAACTGACGCTCGACGATGGCCTTGGCCGTTTCAGCATCCAGTTCGCGGTTGAACGCGATGATGCCGCCGAAGGCCGATTCGGTGTCGGTGGCATAGGCCAGTTCGTAGGCCTGGCGGATACCGCCTTCGGCGTCCGGGCTTACCGCTACGCCGCACGGGTTGGCGTGCTTGACGATCACGCAGGCCGGCTTGACGAAGCTCTTCACGCATTCCAGCGCGGCGTCGGTGTCGGCCACGTTGTTGTACGACAGTTCCTTGCCCTGCAGTTGGGTCGCGGTGGCGATCCCGACTTCGGCAGGCGTCGCTTCCACGTAGAACGCCGCGCTCTGGTGCGGGTTCTCGCCGTAGCGCATTTCCTGGGCCTTGACGAACTGGCTGTTGAACGTGCGCGGGAACTCGCTGCGACCTTCTGTGCTGAGGGTGTCAGCCGCCTGGTTCACGGTGCCCATGTAGTTGGCGATCATGCCGTCGTAGGCGGCGGTGTGTTCAAACGCCTTGAGCATCAGGTCGAAACGCTGGGCGTAGGTCAGGCCACCGGCCTTGAGGTTTTCCAGGACGCTGGCGTAATCGCTGGCATTGACCACGATCGCGACGTCTTTGTGGTTTTTGGCTGCCGAGCGGACCATGGTCGGCCCGCCGATGTCGATGTTCTCGATGGCGGTCGGCAGGTCACAGCCCGGCTTGTTGATGGTGGCTTCGAACGGGTACAGGTTGACCGCCACCAGGTCGATCGGCTTGATGCCGTGCTCGTTCATGATCGCGTCGTCGATACCGCGACGACCGAGGATCCCGCCGTGGATTTTCGGATGCAGGGTCTTGACCCGACCGTCCATCATTTCGGCAAAACCGGTGTAATCCGCGACTTCCACAGCGGCTACGCCATTGTCCTGCAGCAGCTTGAACGTCCCGCCGGTGGAGAGGATCTCAACGCCAAGGGCTTCGAGCTCCTTGGCGAATTCGAGGATCCCGGTCTTGTCGGAAACGCTGATCAAGGCGCGGCGAATCGGCAGGCGGGTAGTCTGGTCGGTCATCTCAATTTCCATCAAAAGCAAAGGAAGTCAGCAAAAAAGGCGACCGGTTTTACGCGGGCGCCTTTCTGGTTTGATTAAATGCTTACAGCAAATCGTACTGCTTGAGTTTCTTGCGCAGGGTGCCGCGGTTCAGTCCCAGCAGCTCACTGGCCTTGGTCTGGTTGCCCTTGACGTAGTTCATCACGCTTTCGAGCAGGGGAGCCTCGACTTCGGAGAGCACCAGGTTGTACACATCCGTGACGGCCGCGCCCTCAAGGTGGGCGAAATAATTGTGCAGCGCCTTCTCGACACTCCCGCGAAGGGTCTGGCCTTCTTCGCTCGGCGTATTGAGGTGCTGTTTCAAATTCACGTTGTCGCTCACGGGTGTTGTTCCACTCACTAAAGTCTCGGTCATCATCGTCATGCGGCCACCCCTTCTCCGTCCCCTGTCAGGCTCTTATAACGTTCGGTGAAAAACTCCCGAACGTTGGCGCATTGTGCTTCCGTTCCATCCAAACGATTGAAGTGGGCGCGAAATTCCCTGGCGCCCGGCAAGGTTGCGAGATACCAGCCGACATGCTTGCGCGCAATGCGTACGCCCATGACGTCTCCATAAAAAGCATGGAGTGCGGCCAGATGCTCAAGCAGAATATGTTCCACTTCGCTCAATTGCGGAGCCGGCAGTTTTTCGCCGGTACGCAGGAAATGCTCGATCTCACGAAAAATCCATGGTCGCCCCTGGGCGGCCCGGCCTATCAGCAGGCCATCGGCGCCGGTCGCGTCAAGCACGTACCGGGCCTTTTCGGGCGAGTCGATGTCGCCATTGGCGAACACCGGAATCGACACCGCCTGCTTGATCGCGGCAATGGTGTCGTACTCCGCGTCCCCGGTGTACAGGTCGGCACGGGTGCGGCCATGCACCGCCAGCGCCGTGATCCCGGCCTGCTCGGCGATCTTCGCCACGGTCAGGCCGTTCTTGTTTGCCCGGTCCCAGCCCGTGCGGATCTTCAAGGTGACCGGCACATCAACCGCAGCCACCACGGCCTGCAGGATCTCGGTCACCAGTGCTTCATCTTTCAACAGGGCGGAGCCGGCGGCCTTGTTGCAGACCTTCTTCGCCGGACAGCCCATGTTGATATCAATAATCTGTGCGCCCAGCTCGACGTTGGCCCGGGCCGCATCCGCCAGCATCTGCGCATCACCACCGGCGATCTGTACCGAGCGAGGCTCGGGATCACCTTCGTGGACCATGCGCAGGCGTGACTTGCGGGTGTTCCACAAGCTCATGTCGCTGGTCACCATTTCCGAGACCACCAACCCTGCACCCAGTCGCTTGCACAGCTGACGAAAGGGCTGGTCGGTGACACCCGCCATTGGGGCGAGGATCAAGCCGTTGGGCAATGTATATGGGCCGATGCGTACCGCCGACATAGGACTTCCCTGTTGTGGGGTCGGATCATGAGACTTCGAAAAAGGGTTGGCATGATACCCGCTCTCGATGACTGGATAAAGGCTGAATTGGATAAAATCTGAACAGTTACTTTGTTATTGCCAGTAGTTTGGTACGCCATGCCAGCCGTCAGAAAGCCACCGTCAATGGCGGGTCACTGAGCCCATTTACTCGGGCGAGTGAAAGCTGAGGCTGTAGTTCACGGCCTTGGAGCCGGGGTCGAGGATATCCAGGGCGATGTGGATCGGCGTTTGTGGTGGCATCTCCGCCAGGTCGGCAAGGTCGCCATTGAGGTATTCCCTTGGCTTGAAACGCCGGCTTGCGATCAGATGGCCGTTGAGGTCGGCAAACCGCAACTCCAGCAGCGGGAACGGCTGGGAGAATGGCGCACGGTTATAGATGATGGCATCTACCACCAGGGCGCCGCTGAAGTCCGGGTGGCTGCGCACCACCAGGTTGCTGCTCTTGATCTTGGCGATGTCGACCTTGGACGGCACATTGCAGCCAAGCTGCGGGCACAGTTGCTGGAACCAGGGGCGGTACTGGTCCTGGCGGGCCAGCTCGTCGAAGTGATAGGCGATGTACTGGCCGGCCAGCGCACCGCCCGCCAACAGCACCATCAAGCCCCAGAACAGGCGGCGGCCCCAGGGTGAGCGGCGCTTCTGCCAGTCCAGTTGCAACGGGTCGTCGACCAGGTCCTGCAGCACTTCATCATGGCGGGCGGACTCTTTGCGCGGACGCTTCTTGCGCGGCGGTTCGATGGCCTGGGGCGGATCCTCCAGTTCGTCGTCATCGGTGGCCGACAGCCGTTCGTGACGCAGGTCCTGACGGGCCTCCTCGTCGTCCACCGGCTCCAGGCGCAGTTGCGGCGCCTCGGGTTCGTCGTCGTCAAGATCGACCAGTGACAGCGACGGTTCGGTGCGTGAAGACGTGAGGGGGGCGTCGAGATCTTCGGTCGAGACGTTGCCCGTCACCGGGCTGTCGACGTTGCTCAAGGCGCGTTCGGCAGCAGACTCGCTGAACAGGCTGTCGGACCAGGTTTCTTCGCTTTCGCCGCTGTCGCGTCGGGCACTGAGTGAGTCTTCCCGGGGCTTGCGCTCCTGGCCGAACTCTTTGGTCGGCTGGATTTCCCGCTGCTCCAGCCGAGCCAGTTCCTCGTCGAGGTCGAGGTGGTCCAGGTCAAGCTCGGCGGCGGTCCACTGCTTCTGGCTGATCGCCCGTTGCTCGGGCGCCGGTACGGTCGTTGGCGGTGGGGTGAGCGGGGCGGCTTGCTGACCCTGGCGTTGCTCGAGCAACTGGCGGGCGGCGTTGAACACTTGCAGGCAGGAGCCGCAACGAACCACCCCGCGAGCCACGCTCAATTGAGCGTGGCTGACGCGAAAACTGGTCTGACAGTGCGGGCATTGAGTGACGAAGCTGTCGGTCATGCGGCCATCCGGAGTCTGCAAGCGCTCATTCTAGCGCCGACGGCCGGTAATACGCACCCAGCCGTCGCGATTGGCGATCGGGTCGAGATCGAAGTCCTGGGCATAAGCGGCAGCGACCTCATCACCTTGTTCGGCGAGGATCCCCGACAGCGCCAGGCGCCCGCCGGACTTGACCAGGCTGGACAGTTGCGGTGCCAGCGAAACCAGGGGGCCGGCAAGAATGTTGGCGACCAGCACATCGGCCTGCACCTGTGGCATATCTTCTGGCAGGTACAGCGGGAACAGTTCATCGGCAATGTTGTTGCGCCCGGCGTTGTCGCGCGATGCTTCCAGCGCTTGCACGTCGATATCGGTGCCGACAGCTTGTTTCGCCCCGAGCAGCAGGGCGGCAATGGCCAGGATCCCCGAGCCGCAGCCGAAGTCCAGCACGTTGCAGTCTTTGAGGTCTTGGCCGTCGAGCCATTCCAGGCAAAGTGCGGTGGTCGGGTGAGTGCCGGTGCCGAACGCCAGGCCCGGATCCAGCAGCAGGTTGACCGCGTCGGGCTCGGGGGCGGCGTGCCAGCTCGGCACGATCCACAGGCGCTGGCCGAACTGCATCGGCTGGAAGCCATCCATCCAGCTGCGTTCCCAGTCCTGGTCTTCGATCACTTCGCTGTGATGCTCGGGCAGCGGGCCGCCGGTCAGCAGCTCAAGGTGAGCCAGCACCGGGCCAGGCTCGGTGCCGCCTTCGAACAGGGCCAGCAGGTGAGTGTGCGACCACAGCGGAGTGGTGTTCAGCTCCGGCTCGAAGATCGGTTGATCCTCGGCGTCCATGAAAGTCACCGAGACGGCGCCCACTTCAAGGAAAGCGTCTTCATAGGTTTCGGCTTGTTCTGGGCTGATGGCGAGACGGACTTGCAGCCAAGGCATGGCGGGCACCTTTGAAAAATATTGATTGCAGCCTAGCGGTCTGCGAGAAGCGCGCAAGTTTACGCCAGAGAGCGGGTTTTGTGGGAGTGGGCTTTTCGGGAGGTTTCTGTTGCGCGTGCCCGCGATGGCGGTCGTGAGGGCAGAATAAACCCGCAGAAACAACAAAGCCGCCCGAAGGCGGCTTTGTCAGGTGCAGGCAAACACTCAGTGCTTGTCGCCCGCCAGCTTGTGCTCGAGGTAGTGAATGTTCACTCCCCCTTTGCAGAAGCCTTCATCGCGGACCAGGTCGCGGTGCAGCGGGATGTTGGTCTTGATCCCGTCAACCACGATTTCTTCCAGCGCATTGCGCATGCGCGCCATGGCTTCGTCACGGGTTGCCCCGTAAGTGATCAGCTTGCCAATCAGCGAGTCGTAGTTCGGCGGAACGGCATAACCACTGTACAGGTGCGAATCGACGCGAACGCCGTTGCCGCCTGGTGCGTGGAAATGCTTGACCGTACCCGGGCTCGGCATGAAGGTTTTCGGGTCTTCGGCGTTGATCCGGCATTCCAGCGCGTGACCGCGGATGACCACGTCATCCTGGGTGAACGACAGCTTGTTGCCAGCGGCGATGCTCAGCATCTCCTTGACGATGTCGATGCCGGTGACCATCTCCGAAACCGGGTGCTCAACCTGAACGCGGGTGTTCATTTCGATGAAATAGAACGCGCCATTCTCGTACAGGAACTCGAAGGTGCCGGCGCCACGGTAGCCGATGTCGATGCACGCCTTGACGCAGCGGGCGAAGACTTCCTGGCGAGCCTTCTCGTCGATGCCCGGTGCCGGCGCTTCTTCGAGAACTTTCTGGTGGCGACGTTGCAGCGAGCAATCGCGGTCACCCAGGTGGATGGCATGGCCCTGGCCATCGGAAAGCACCTGGACTTCCACGTGACGTGGGTTGGTCAGGAATTTTTCCAGATAGACCATCGAGTTGCCAAACGCTGCGCCCGCTTCGGAGCGAGTCAGCTTGGCCGAGGAGATCAGGTCTTCTTCTTTATGCACCACGCGCATGCCGCGACCACCGCCGCCGCCAGCGGCCTTGATGATCACCGGGTAGCCCACTTCGCGACCGATGCGCAGAGCGGTTTCTTCGTCTTCGGGCAGCGGGCCGTCGGAGCCTGGAACGGTCGGTACGCCGGCTGCGATCATCGCGTGCTTGGCCGAAACCTTGTCGCCCATCAGGCGGATGGTTTCAGCTTTCGGGCCGATGAAGGCAAAACCGGAGTTCTCCACCTGTTCGGCGAAGTCGGCGTTTTCCGCGAGGAACCCGTAGCCTGGGTGAATGGCGGTAGCGCCGGTCACTTCGGCTGCAGCGATGATTGCCGGGATGTGCAGGTAAGAGTGCGCGGCCGATGCCGGACCGATGCAAACGGATTCGTCTGCCAGGCCCAGGTGCATCAGCTCCTTGTCGGCCTTGGAGTAAACGGCGACGGTCTTGATACCCATCTCTTTGCAGGCGCGCAGGATCCGCAGGGCAATTTCACCGCGGTTGGCGATCAGGACTTTTTCCAACTTCGCAGTCATCAAAGGCACTCCGCGGTTCAAACGATGGTGAACAGCGGTTGGTCGTACTCAACCGGCTGGCCGTCTTCAACGAGGATGGATTCGATCACACCGCTGGTTTCAGCTTCGATGTGGTTCATCATCTTCATGGCTTCGACGATGCACAGGGTGTCGCCTTTCTTCACGCTTTGGCCTACTTCAACGAAGGACGGCGAAGTCGGCGAAGACTTGCGATAGAAGGTACCTACCATTGGCGAGCGGGCAACGGTGCCGTTGAGCACAGGTGCGGCCGGAGCGGCAGGTGCAGCGGCAGCAGCAGGCGCTGCAGCAACTGGGGCGGCAGCCGGTGCAGCCATTGGCGCCGGAGCGTAGTACTGCTGGGCCGGAGTCTTGCTGTGGCGGCTGATACGTACGGACTCTTCGCCTTCCTTGATCTCGAGCTCGTCGATGCCGGACTCTTCCAGCAGTTCGATCAGTTTCTTAACTTTACGGATATCCATGAATCATCAACTCCCAAGGGTCGGTCAGGGGCGTTTAACGCTTGTTGTTCAAGCCGTTGCCGGTCTTTCAAGCTGTTCCAGGGCGGCCTCCAGGGCCAGTCGATAACCGCTGGCGCCAAGGCCGCAGATCACTCCCACCGCTACGTCGGAGAAGTAAGAGTGATGGCGGAAAGGTTCGCGTTTGTGCACGTTAGACAAATGCACTTCGATGAATGGGATGCTCACCGCCAGCAGCGCGTCACGTAATGCGACACTTGTATGCGTAAAAGCTGCTGGATTGATCAGGATGAAGTCCACGCCCTCGACACGAGCGGCGTGAATGCGATCGATCAATTCATACTCGGCGTTGCTTTGCAGGTAGAGCAAATGATGGCCGGCGTTGCGTGCCCGCTGTTCCAGGTCCTGGTTGATCTGGGCCAGGGTGACAGCCCCGTAGACGCCCGGTTCGCGGGTGCCGAGCAGGTTCAGGTTGGGTCCGTGCAGCACCAGTAGCGTCGCCATCTGCTGTTCCTTGTGATCTATGCGCAGTTATCAGAACCCGGCGACTATGCCGCAAAGCAATTGTGACTGTCCAGTTCTCTGCAATAGCCAGCACGATGACCGATGATTGCGCGAAGTATATGACCAACTGGTTAAATCTGGTCATTCGAGTTGGCAGCACGTTCGGCGAAGTCCCGGCAACAGGCGAAGCGGCTTGCGATAGACCGCTCAAACACGAAAGGCCTGCACCGCCGTGTGCAGCTGCCCGCCCAGCACCAGCAGGTTCTCGCCCTGGCTGCGCCCTTGACCGATACGCAGCAGATTATCCCCGCCCAATTGATGAATGCGTTCGCTGTGATCGCGGATTTCGCTGACCGCGCCGCTTTGCTGGGCCGTGACATCGGCGATGCGCACCGCGGTGTCAGCGATGGTCTGGATGGCATCGACGATTTTATCCAGTGCGCCGTCAGCCGCCTGCGCCTGGCTCGCGGTGGCCTCGGCGTGCTCGACCTGGGCGCGCATGCCGTCCACCGACCGGCGGGCCGCCTGTTGCAAGCCGGCAATCAAGGTCTGAATCTCGGCGGTAGCGCCGGCGGTGCGTTGGGCCAGGGTGCGAACCTCCTCGGCAACCACTGCGAAACCACGGCCCATTTCCCCCGCGCGGGCGGCTTCGATGGCGGCGTTCAGGGCCAGCAGGTTGGTCTGGTCGGCAATCGAGCGGATCACCGTCAGCACGCCACCGATGGTCGCTGACTCCTCGGCCAGGTGCTCGATCATCTGGGCATTGCCCTGGACTTCGTCGACCAGCGCGTGCAGCCCGGTCAGGCTCATGCCGATCACCTGCTGCCCGTGGGCCACCGCCAGGCCCGCATGGCGACTGGCGTCAGCCGCCTGGCTGGCATCGCCGGCCACTTGCACGATGGTGGCTTCCAGCTCGCCCAGGGAGTCGCGGATCAGCGCGGTGTCGCCGGCCTGATGCTCGGCACCGCCGTGCAGTTCGTTGCTCAGCTCGGCCAGCACACGGCTGCTGCCGGCGACTTGTTCGGCGTTGTGCCGGATGGTCCCCACCAGGTCCACCAGATAGGCGCGCAGGCGATTGAGCGAGGCCTCGATGTCATGCAGTTCGCGATTGGTCGCTCCCAGGTGGATGTCGGCGCTGAAATCCCCTTCGGCCCAGGTCGACAAGGCCGGTGCCAGGTTGCTCAGGACCCGCGCCAGCCGTCGCTGCAGGGTATCGATCAGCAGGGCGATCAACAGGATCAGGCCGATCATCGCGCCCTGGATCAAGCGGACTTCGCCTTGAATCTGCCCATGCTGGGCACGCACCACGGGCTCCAGGCCGGCGATGGCCTGCTGCACGGCGTCAATTTTCAGGTGGGTGGCGGCACTCAATTCGCCGCGTTGGCGGATCTGTTCGCGGGTCCGGGCCAATTCCGCCGGGTAGCGGGCGAGCAGGCTGGCCAATTCGCGCTTGTAGCCGGTGCCGGCATCTTCGGCGACCGTTTGTTCACTGCCTTGCAGGCCCATCATCGAGGCGAAATCGTCGCTGTTCGAGGCCTGGTTGCTCGCCACGCCGAGCAATGGCAAGGCGTCGATCAGCTCGGCCTGGGTGCGGATATTGTTCACTTCACGTTCGACATCGATCGCCAGCTCACTGCGGTCACTGCTCACCAGTTTGTCCCGGGCCAGGGACAACTTGCTCAGGTGTTGGGCCGCCGCCAGTAACAACGGCAGGTAAGCGTTGGATTCCGGGCCGGGGCTGGCGGTGGCGTACTGGCCGAGTTGCTCAAGGCCGGCCCCCAGCTCGCGTTCCGCTTGCAGCAGCAGCGCCTGTGGATCGCCAGCCAGCTTGCCCGCCGCCAGCAGCTCGGTGTTGCTGAACGCCTCAAGGCTGGCCAGGCTTGGGCGCAGGCTCTGGGCCAGCTCAGGTCGCATTTCATCCAGGCCTTGTTGCAGCGTGGCAATCGCCTGGGTGGCGCTGCTCAGGCGCAAGGCGTCGCCACTTTGCAGGTAGTCTTCGATCTTGCGTGCCACCTGGTTCTGAAACTGCTGGGACAGTCCCAGGTAACGCTCCATCAACAGATAGGGGCGTTCCAGGGCTTTTTGCGACCACCACAAAGTGGCGCCGAGTGCCAGGCACACCGCCACTAACAGCAGGGTATTGAGATTGGTCAGCCACTTCAGGCGCATCAGGTTTCTACCGACGACAGAATGGTAAGCGCCCGAAGTTATTGCGTTTGTATTACAGCGTTATGACCGAATCGGTGGCTTCCGCGGAAAAAGTGGCACTTTGCCTTGATTGCCGCGCAGCCTGCACCCGATTGCGACCCGCCGCCTTCGCGCGATACAGGGCTTCGTCGGCCTGGCTGGCCATCATCAGGCTGTCGCTGTTCTCGCTCAGGTCGACCACGCCGGCGCTGAAGGTGCACCACAGGTCTTGCGGTTGGGCTGGGTAATGGATCTCGGCAAAACGCCGACGGATCTGGTCGAGTACGTTGTAGGCCGATTCGATATCGGTGTCGGGCATGACGATGGCGAACTCTTCGCCGCCGTAACGACCAATGAAGTCGGTCTTGCGCAGGCGCTGCTTGAGAAACAGCGCCAGGCTCTTGATCACCCGGTCGCCCATGGGGTGGCCGTGGCTGTCGTTGACCCGCTTGAAGTGGTCGATGTCGAGCATGGCAAAACTCAAGGGCTTGTTCTCGCGGCGGGCGCGGAAGCTGCAGTCTTCGAGCAGTTGCAGGATATGGGTGTGGTTGTACAGGCCGGTCAGGCTGTCGCGGACCATGCGCGCCTTGAGGTTGCGGGCCCGGGCCGCGCGATTGCGCACGGTGGTGATCAGGTGGCGTGCCTTGATCGGCTTGGTCAGGAAGTCGTCGCCACCTTCGCTCATGGCGTCCAGTTGCTTGTCCTGGTCGTCCTCGGCTGACAGGTAAATGATCGGCACACTGACATAACGGTCGTTGTGCCGGATCACTTTGGCCAGCTCGGTGCCGGTGCAGGCCGGCATGTACATGTCGAGAATGATCAGGTCGGGCTGGAAGTCCGCGAGCTCGGCCATGGCCTGGATCGGGTCGATCAAGGTGCGGGTGATGATCCCGGCACTGTTGAGCAGGCGCTCGGTGTACATGGCCTGGGCGCGGGAATCGTCGATGATCAGCACTTTGTAGGGTTCGTACTGGGCGACGCAGGTCAGCACTTCGATCTTTTCCAGCAGGCTCGAGGCCTCGAGGGTGCCGGTGAGGAACTCCTGGCCGCCAGCCCGGACCGCCGCCAGGCGCGTCGGCGTGTCGGTTTCCAACAGGCTGAAAAACAGCAGCGGCAGCTTGTGCTCCAGGCCTTCCTGGGCTTGGGCCGCCAATTGCAGGCCCAGGCCCGGGCCCTCGAAATCGACGTCCATGACAATCGCACTCGGCAGACGCTCGACCATCGCCGCGCGAAACGCCGCCACGCTGTCCAGGGACTGGGCGCTCAGGCCGAAAAATTCCAGCTGCTTGGCCAGGCGTTCGGCACGGTCGTGATCCTGCAGCAGCACATACACCGGCTTGCGCAGGGGCGGCAGGTAAGTCTGTTCGAGCTGGTCGCCCTGGCGCAGGCCGGTGCGCGACAAACGTTGCATCAAGCGGTTGAGGTCGCTGATCAGGCCGCTGCTCAAGCGTCCGCGATTGGCGTCGACGGCCTGCAGGGACTGGTTGATGCCTTGGGCCAACTGGGTATGTTCAGGCTGCTCGAAGCGCTCGGCGAAACGCAACAGGCGCAGGTTGGCTTCGCTGAGCTCCGCCAGGTCGGTTGTCGACCACTCGCCGCCTTGCAGACGCTGCCATATCTCAAGAATCTGACGTGCCTGATGAATTACCCGCTGGGCAAAGTGCTGCTTGAGGCGCTCACGGCTGGGGTCTTCTGGCTCGGTCATATCCTGACTACTAGTGAGGGTGCATGCTGAGGTCGACTGGTGGCTCTATGCTAGCACCACTTTCCGGTTGCATGAGTGTCGCCAGTCAATATTGTGCAAAGCGACCCCATTCAGTTTATGACCGACTGGTCTCGTAGGCTCGCGGCCCTGCTTCATCTATAGTGCTCGCTCGACCGCCAGACATGCGGCGCCGTGCCAGGGCAGGATTAATCCGCTGCTGGCCAGGCACGATGGAGTAGGGTTGTGGTCGAACCGATGAACTCAAGTGATTGAAAGGATATCGCCATGCTGGACTGGAAGAACCGTGCAGGCAGCGCGCCTGACCGCGCCGCCGAACCCAAGTCGGACACCCGCAGCTATCTGGGTGGCCTGCTGTTCAGCCGTGCGCTGGCTACGCTGATCGGTCTGTATCTGCTGGTGACCATTGGCCTGGGCTGGTACTGGAGCGAGGAGCCGGCGCTGTTCCCGGTCCAGCAGAACGCCCAGATCGCCGCCGAAAAAGACGGCAAGCAGATGGTCGTCGGCTACACCACGGTGGAAACCCTGAAGTCGGTGGCCGGCACCTTGCTGAACAAGCCAGGGGGCTACATTTCCAACGACCGGTTCCCGCCTGGCCTGTGGATGGACAACATGCCGAGCTGGGAATACGGGGTGCTGGTACAGGTCCGCGACCTGACCCGGGCCCTGCGCAAAGACTTTGCCCGCTCGCAGTCGCAGTCGGCTGAAGACGCTGACCTGGCCAAGGCCGAGCCGCGCTTCAACTTCGACAACAAGAGCTGGGTGCTGCCTTCCAGTGAGTCGGAGTATCAGGAAGGCATCAACTCCCTGACCCGCTATCAGGCGCGCCTGTCGGACCCGTCGCAAAAGAACGCGCTGTTCTATGCCCGTGCCGATAACCTGAACAACTGGCTGGGCGATGTCGGCACCCGCCTGGGTTCGCTGTCGCAACGGCTGTCGGCCAGCGTCGGCCGGGTCAAGCTCAACACTTCGCTGAAAACCGAAGTCGTGGCCCCGGGCCAGGTGCCACAGGTCGACGAGGAAGTGGTGGAAACCCCGTGGATGCAGATCGACAACGTGTTCTATGAGGCACGCGGCCAAGCCTGGGCGCTATCCCACTTGCTGCGGGCGATCGAAGTCGACTTTGCCGATGTCCTGGCCAAGAAGAACGCCACGGTCAGCGTGCGCCAGATCATTCGTGAGCTGGAAGCCTCGCAGGAGCCCGTCTGGAGCCCGATGATCCTCAACGGCAGCGGTTTTGGCCCATTGGCCAACCACTCGCTGGTCATGGCCAACTACATTTCGCGGGCCAACGCAGCGGTGATCGACCTGCGTCAGCTGCTCAACCAGGGCTGAGTCATGGTTGATCAAGCCCGGGAGGCCGCGCACCGTGCGGCCTCGGATGCCGAGCGGATCGCCTGGGTCGACGAGCAGGACCGCCTGCTCGGCTCACTGGTGCGCTCAGAGTTGCGCGAGCGCGGGCTGATCGGGCGCGGCACCTACATCATGCTGTTCAACTCCAGCGGTGAGCTGTGCGTGCATCAGCGCACCTTCAGCAAGGCGCTCTATCCCGGGTTCTGGGATGTGGCGGCCGGCGGCATGGTCGGTGCCGATGAAAGCTACGCCGAGTCGGCGGCCCGGGAGCTTGCGGAAGAGTTGGGGGTGAGCGGGGTGGAACTGACCGCCCACGACCATTTTTACTTCGAGGACACCGGTAGCCGCCTGTGGTGCGCGGCGTTTTCGGCGGTCTGGGATGGGCCCTTGATCCTGCAACCGGAAGAAGTCCTGCAAGCGCGTTTTATTCCCATTGCCCAGGTCATGCAGGAAATCAGCGAAAAGCCTTACTGCCCGGACTCTTTGGCGGCCTTGAAACGCTATCTGCGGGCGCGCGGCATCGACGTCGCAAAAGATGCGTAAATTGGCGCCGATTGGCTCTTAGCAAGTGAGCTTTTTGTCGTTACACTGCGCGACCTTTTGTAGGAGCGAGTGCCCGCTTGCGGCCTGCTCGCGAAAAATGCACGGACGACACGTGCTGCCTGATGCCGCGCGTTATCGTTGACGTCCATCGCGAGCAAGCCGCAAGCGGGCACTCGCAAGCGGGCACTCGCTCCTACAGTGAAATGCTTGTTGTACCGTTCCAGTAGCGCTGCCCCTGCCTGAGTGGGGCTTCGCGGTCGATAGCCCGTGCCAACGTGGCTGCGACCAGTCTTTGTCCTCCCAAGAGGATTGCCGGTGGCCAAAAAAGCCGCATCCTTCGCCGCCCTTGGTGGCTTGGTATTTTCCACCGACGCAGGTCGACATTGCCCGGACTGTAGCCAGCCCGTGGCAGCCTGCATCTGCCAACAAACCGTTATCCCGGCCGGTGATGGCATCGCGCGCGTGCGCCGCGAAAGCAAGGGCCGTGGCGGCAAGACGGTGACCACCATCAGCGGCGTGCCGCTGGCCGAAGACGCGCTCAAGGACCTGGCCACGACGTTGAAAAAACGCTGTGGCACCGGCGGCGCGTTGAAGGACGGGGTCATCGAAATCCAGGGCGATCATGTCGAGCTACTCTTGGCAGAGCTGATCAAGCACGGTTTCAAAGCGAAGAAATCCGGCGGCTAGCAGCCTCTGTGAAGACCACTCCGACTTGACGCAGGCCTGATACCGATCAGCGCAGGCGTCGTCTCCATGGTTTTCACAGAGCCTGTTCTGACCGGTTTCTAAACTCAGGGCTGCATTCGAGGTCTATCCCCTCGTTGCAGGCTAATCGTCATTTTCATTCTTTAAGCTGCGCCAGCCCGCAACGCGGGTGGCGCTCTTTGACTTCATTTATAGGGGACTTCGATGTCCGTACGACGCACACGCAAAGACGATGGCAGCCAATGGACAGTTGCGGACAGCCGCAGTGTTTACGGGATTCGCCATTGGGGGGCCGGGTATTTCGCGATCAATGACGCCGGTCGCGTCGAAGTTCGTCCGAACGGTCCGAACAGCTCGCCTATCGACCTGTTCGAGCAAGTCGACCAGCTGCGCAAAAGCGGCCTGTCCTTGCCATTGCTGGTCCGTTTCCCGGACATCCTGCAAGACCGCGTGCGTCAGCTGACCGGCGCCTTCGATGCGAACATCGAGCGTCTGGAATACCAGAGCAAATACACCGCCCTGTACCCGATCAAGGTCAACCAGCAAGAAGCGGTGATCGAGAACATCATCGCCACCCAGGATGTGTCGATCGGCCTTGAAGCCGGTTCCAAACCTGAGTTGCTGGCCGTGTTGGCCCTGGCACCGAAGGGCGGCACCATCGTCTGCAACGGTTACAAGGACCGTGAGTTCATCCGCCTGGCGCTGATGGGGCAGAAGCTGGGCCACAACGTGTTCATCGTGATCGAGAAAGAATCCGAAGTGGGCCTGGTGATCGAAGAAGCCGCCTCGCTCAAGGTCAAGCCACAGGTCGGTCTGCGGGTGCGCCTGTCGTCCCTGGCTTCGTCCAAGTGGGCGGACACCGGTGGTGAGAAATCCAAGTTCGGCCTGTCGGCGGCACAACTGCTGTCGGTGGTCGAGCGTTTCCGCGCGGCCGGCCTGGACCAGGGCATCCGCCTGCTGCACTTCCACATGGGTTCGCAGATCGCCAACCTGGCGGACTACCAGCACGGTTTCAAGGAAGCGATCCGTTACTACGGCGAGTTGCGCAACCTCGGCCTGCCGGTCGATCACATCGACGTCGGCGGTGGCCTTGGCGTGGACTACGACGGTACGCACTCGCGTAACGCCAGTTCGATCAACTACGACATGGACGATTACGCCGGTGTCGTGGTCGGGATGCTCAAGGAGTTCTGCGACGCGCAGAGCCTGCCGCACCCGAACATCTTCTCCGAAAGCGGCCGTTCCCTGACCGCCCACCATGCCATGCTGGTGGTGCAGGTGACCGACGTCGAGAAACACAACGACGACGTGCCGCAGATCGAAAACAAGGATGCGCTGCCGGAAACCGTGCAATGGCTGGTGGACCTGCTGGGTCCGACCGACATCGAGATGGTCACCGAAACCTACTGGCGCGCCACCCACTACATGAGCGACGTGGCGGCCCAGTACGCCGATGGCAAGCTGACCCTGGCCGAGAAAGCCCTGGCCGAGCAATGCTACTTCGCCGTCTGCCGCCGTCTGCACAACTCCCTGAAGGCCCGTCAGCGCTCGCACCGCCAGGTGCTGGACGAGCTCAACGACAAGCTGGCCGACAAGTACATCTGCAACTTCTCGGTATTCCAGAGCCTGCCGGACACCTGGGCCATCGGCCAGGTCCTGCCGATCCTGCCGTTGCACCGTCTCGACGAAGAGCCGCTGCGCCGCGCCGTGCTGCAAGACCTGACCTGCGACTCCGACGGCAAGATCAAGCAATACGTCGACGAGCAGAGCATCGAGACCAGCCTGCCGGTGCATGCCCTCAAGGACGGTGAAGACTACCTGCTGGGGATCTTCCTGGTGGGGGCCTACCAGGAAATCCTCGGCGATATGCACAACCTGTTTGGTGACACCGACTCGGTGAACATCTACCAGAATGCCGATGGCAGTGTTTATCACGCCGGGATCGAGACCCACGACACGATCGAAGACATGCTGCGCTACGTGCACTTGTCGCCGGAAGAGCTGATGACTCACTACCGCGACAAAGTCGCCAGTGCGCGGATCACGGCTGCCGAGCGTACCCAGTTCCTTGATGCGCTGCGCCTGGGCCTGACTCGTTCTTCGTACCTGTCTTCTTGAGGTAGCGAACCGCCGAGACCAGGCTGTCTGAAAATGTTCCCCGTCTTACGGAAATTTCAGATGGCCTGGTAAGGCGATTCCCTTTTTTTTCGGCGATTTTCAATGGTGTAGCACTATCAACGATGGTGCTTCCTCATTTCATGTAGTCCATTTCCCAAGTTGTATTTCGGCACTCTACTCGGCCATGTCTCTCAGCGAGAATCCCCGGCCGCCCCTCCTGTAGAGAAAAGCCGATGTTCGATCCCCTTCACGAGCCGTCATTTCGTCTGGAGATAGCGGGTCAATCCCAGCCCCTGGCCGTGGTCGCGCTCAGCGGCAGCGAAGCCATCAGCCAGCCCTATGCATTCTTGCTGGACCTGCACCTGGACGAACGCCAGTTGGACCTGTCCAGCCTGATGTTTCGCGCGGCCTATCTGTGTTTCGGCACGGCGACCAGCGGTATTCATGGTCAGATCCAGGACCTGGTGCCGCTTCACGATGAGGCACAACCTGGCCTCTGGCGTGTGACCCTGGGCCCGCGACTGGGCTCACTGGCCCGGCGCTTCACCCGGCGCCTATTCAGCGGATTGTCGGTGCCGCAGATCCTCGCCCAGGTGTTGAGCGAGCATGGCATTGACGGGCAGGCTTGCCGATTCGAACTGCGCAGTGAGTACCCGACACTGGCGTTCTGCACCCAGTACTGCGAATCCGACCTGGCGTTTGTCCAGCGCCTGTGTGGCCAGCAGTCGATTGACTACCACTTCCGACACCGCCGGCGTGGCCATTGCCTGGTGTTTACCGATTCCGGGCAGCACGACGGCGTCGCCGACACGCTGAGCTTCGGGGGTGACGGTGCCGCCGGCGTCAGGCGCTTTGCAGTGCATATGCAAGCGGACGGCATCCACGTGCAGGCTGAAACCGAGCAGCCCACCGTGCGCGCGGGACAGCGTTTATCGTGCGCCGGACACCCCTGCACCGAGGGCAATGGCCCATGGCTGATCACCCGGGTCGAACATCGCGCCAGTCCGCATGACATGCCGCGCTATCACAATCGACTGCGGGCCATTGCGTGGGGCGTGCCGTACGTGCCCGCCGAGCCACCGGAGAAACCGCGCATGAGCAGCCTGCAACTTGGTTGGGTGGTGAGCGTGGACGGCCAACACCGTGATGCGCAGCAGCGGATCGCGGTGCAAATGGAGTGGTTGTACCAGGGCGAGGGCGGTCGACCCAGTCATTGCTGGTTGCCGGTGTCTGCCCACTTGTCTGCCCAGGCGATAAACGGTCTCAGGGCCGGTGTGCAGGTGTGTGTCAGCTATACCGAGGGTGATCCGGACCAGCCCTTGATCAGCGGCGTGCTCGTTACGCCACAGCAGACCGGGGTGGACCAGGCTGCTAGCGACTCGACTGCGGCACCGAGTGATGCGGCACGATTGCAACTGCAGATCAGTGCGGCGGCATTCATGGGGCGCGAGCAACAGCTTCAAGTGTCGCCCGGGTCGGCACTGGTCGTTGGTCCCGGTGCTGAACGGCAATTCAAGGTCGGTTGCAGCGAAGTGAGCATCGTCGGAGAAACCCTGCACCTGTCCAGCCCGAACCTTCACCTCAAGGCCATGGCGCCACCCCTGGTTGAGGCCCCGATTGCAACCCCGGAGGAGGTACCCGCGGTCGCGGCCCAGGACTTGCTGGCCCTGCTGCGCAGCAGTCAGCCGTTGGTGTTGCTGTGCCTGCTGCCGGGGGGTGGCAGCTATAGCCATTGCCGTCAGTCCATCTGCGTGTGTCGCACGGCGGCAGGCGATGGCCTGAGTGGTGCGGCATGAGCCTGGCCCGCACGGCGCAATGGCTGTTGCTCGACATACCCGCCGCACCGGAGGCCGGCAGCAGGTTGCAACACGGCTTTGCCGGCGCGGTACGGCACGCGTTGTTTGCCGACACCGAGCTGCATGGCTTGCGCGAGCAGGGGCCGCAAGTGATCGAACTGGCGAGCCACGCAAGACTGGCGGACTGCGTCCACGACCAGCCTGAAGACTGGCCCGGGCTGTTGCTCCAGACCTCGGTGTCGGCCGCTGCGTTGCTCGAGCACCTGCGACGCATGCTCACGGTGACCTTCGGCCTGCATCACAAGGGCCTGTTGAGCTACTACAACCCCTGGACCGCCAGCTACTTCTTCGATGCCCGCGACGCCAGCGAGTTAAGCCGCTGGCTGGGGCCCATCGACCGGTTGTACTGGTACGGCGGCACCTGGGCCGACCGGGCCATGGGTAGCCTGGGGTGGCAGCAGATGGTCAATCCGCGTCGGGCGGTGAGTGACCTGGCGATCGAAGACAACCTCAGCCAGCACCAGCAGGACAAGTTGCAGGTGTGTTTGCTGGAGCGCCATGCCTGGTCGTGGTGCCGTGCCACCGGGCACGATTACGGGGTGATCTGGTGCTGCCTCGAGGAAGGGTTGGAGCAGGGCTTCACCGAGCACGCGGTGCTGGACGGCTGGTTGCGCCTGCGCCTGCAATACCCATCGGCCACGCTGCAGCTCGTTCTGTCAGGAGGGACCCAACAGGAGCGCCTGGACAGCCTGCGTCAGCACTGGCGCAACGATCCGACGTGAAGCCAGGGTCTGCGCCAGGGCGGTGGTTCACGGCGTGTGGCCGTTAAACCACTGGTCCTTGTTGCGCAGGTGCCAGGCGAATACGCCCAGGGTCAGGCTGCGCAGCAACATGAACAGCAGGAATGTCAGCCACAGGCCATGGTTGCCCAGGCCCTGCAGGGCCCAGGCGAACGGCAGGACGATGACCACGCTCAACAGCATGCCGTTGCGCATTTCCCGCGCACGGGTGGCGCCGATGAACAGGCCGTCGAGCAGGTAGCTCCAGACCGCAATCAGGGGCAGGGCGGCCAGGTAGGGCAAGTAGCTGAAAGCGGTGTCGCGCACGCTCTGGATGTCAGTCTGCATTTCAATGAACAGGTGCCCGGCACACAGAAACAACAGGGCGAAACCGGTGCTGGCGATCAGCGACCAACCGCAAGCGACCACCAGCGAGCGGCGCAGGGCCTGGCGATCACGGGCGCCGATGGCGTGGCCACACAGCGCCTCCACGGCATGCGCCAGGCCATCGAGGGCGTGGGCCGTCAACAGCAGGCCATTGAGCAACAGGGCATTGGCCGCCACCGTCGCATCGCCGAGCCGGGCGCCCTGCACCGTGATCATGAAAAACACCGACTGCAGCGCCAGGCTGCGAATGAAGATATCCCGGTTGACCGCCAGCAGCGGCCGCCAGCTCTGCCAGATCGCCAGGGCCGCCCAGGCCATGTGCCCGGGATACGCGCGCAGGGCGCTGCGGGTCATGGCCAGGCCGAGCAGGGCGCCGGTCCACTCGGCGATCACCGACGCCCGGGCCGAGCCGACCACACCCCACTCCAGGCCGATGACGAACCACAGGTTGAGGGCGATGTTCACCAGGTTGGTGGTCAGCAGAATCGCCAGCGGTGCGCGGGCGTTCTGGGTGCCGAGAAACCAGCCGACCAGCGCATAGCTGGCCAGGGCCGCGGGCAAGCCAAACAGCCGGGTGTGGAAAAATTCCCGGGTCAGGTGTTCGAGTTCCGCCGAAGGCTGCATGAAGTGCAGCGCCACGCCACTCAGTGGCACCCCCAGGCTGCCCAGCAGCACGGCCAGCCCCAGCGCCAGCAGCAGGCCCTGCAGCAGGACCTGGCGCAAGGCTGCGCCGTCCCCGCGTCCGGCGGCCTGGGCGGCGAACCCGGTGGAGCCCATGCGCAGAAAACCCATGGCCCAGGCCAGGAAGGTGTACAGGCTGGCACCGACGGCCACGGCGCCCAGTTGGTGGGCATGGGGCAGGTGGCCGATCACGGTACTGTCGACCAGCGCCACCAGCGGCACCGAAAGGTTGGAGAGAATCATCGGCGCGGCGAGCGCCCAGACACGGCGGTGGGTCGGGCGGTCGCGCCAGTCGTTGATCAGGGTGGACATGCAGGCTCCTTGGGAGAGCGGCATTGTAGCGGCAGATCGGCGGGGGCGGTGCTTCGGGATCCGTTGCGGTCGGCTCCCGGCCAGCGAACCAAACATCCAACCGTTGGTCAATCACTCCAGCCCGGCAAACGCTTGGGCTATAGTTCAACCCTTCGATACTCCTGCCCACGAGTGCCCCATGCTTAACAAAGGATTGTTTCTGGCCGCTGCGCTGACCCTGCTCAGCGCCTGCGATTCATCGACCCCTGGCCAACCCCCGGCCAGTTCCGCACCGGCGGCCACGGTCAGCACCACCAAGGCGCACACCGGGCAGGACCTCGCGGCGCTGAAGCAGCGCTACGCCGGCCGAGAGTTGAGCGTGGTGGATGTCTCGGAAATCCAGCTCGACGGTGCCAGCACCCTGTCGGTGAGCTTCTCGGTGCCCCTGGACCCCCAGCAGAAATTCGCTGACAAGCTGCACCTGGTCGACAGCAAAAGCGGCAAGGTCGATGGCGCCTGGGAGCTCTCCGACAACCTGATGGAACTGCGCCTGCGTCACCTTGAGCCGCAGCGCAAGCTGGTGCTGACGGTGGATGCCGGACTGCTGGCGGTCAACGACGCCAAGCTGGCTGGCGAATACGTCAGCCGCCTGGAAACCCGCGACCTGCAAGCGACTGTCGGGTTTGCCAGCCGTGGCAGTCTGCTGCCCACGCGCCTGGCCGAAGGCCTGCCGGTGATTGCCCTGAATGTCGACAAGGTCGACGTCGAATTCTTCCGGATCAAATCCGAATCGCTGCCGGCGTTCCTTGCCCAATGGGGGCGCAACAACAGCCTGCAAAGCTATGAATCCCGTGAACTGCTGCCCATGGCCGAGCTGGTCTATGGCGGCCGCTTTGACCTGAACCCGGCGCGCAACACCCGCGAAACCCTGCTGTTGCCGATCGCCGGCCTCAAGCCCCTGCAACAACCGGGCGTGTACCTGGCAGTAATGCGCGCCTCGGGCACTTACAACTACTCGCAACCGGCGACCCTGTTCACCCTCAGCGACATCGGGCTCTCGGTGCACCGCTACCAGAACCGCCTGGACGTGTTCACTCAAGCCCTGGAAGGCGGCAAGGCGCTGGACGATGTCAGCCTGGAACTGCTCGACAGCGACGGTCGCGTGGTCGGCCAGGGCAAGACCGGGCAGGGCGGCCATGCGCAATTGCCGCTGCCGAAAAAAGCCGAAGTGCTCCTCGCCCACCAGGGCCAGCAGACCAGCCTGCTGCGGCTCAACAGTGCGGCGCTGGACCTGGCCGAGTTCAATATCGGCGGCCCCCAGTCCCATCCGTTGCAGTTCTTCGTATTTGGCCCGCGTGACCTCTACCGCCCCGGCGAGACCGTGCTGCTCAACGCCCTGCTGCGCGACGCCGACGGCAACGCGGTCAAGCCGCAGCCGGTGAGTGTCGAAGTGCGGCGCCCGGACGAGCAGGTCAGTCGCAAGTTCGTCTGGGACGCCGACGCCTCAGGCCTGTATCAATATCAGCTGCAACTGGCCGGCGAAGCACCGACCGGCCGCTGGCAGTTGGTATTCGACCTGGGCGACGGCAAGCCACAGCTCTACGAATTTCTTGTCGAAGACTTCCTGCCCGAACGCCTCGCCCTCGAACTCAAGGGCAGCGACCAACCGATCAAACCGGGCGACACCGCGCAAATCAGCGTCAATGGTCGTTATCTCTACGGCGCGCCGGCCGCGGGCAATCGCTTGAGTGGCCAGGTTTATGTGCGGCCCCTGCGTGAGGCGGTCAAGAGCCTGCCGGGTTATCAGTTCGGCTCGGTGACCGAAGAGGAGTTGAGCCAGGACCTGGAGTTGGAGGAAGCCGCGCTGGACGAAGACGGCGAAGTGCTGATCTCCCTCGACAGCAAATGGGCTGAAGCCAAGTCACCGCTGCAACTGATCGTCCAGGCCAGCCTGCAGGAGTCCGGTGGTCGGCCGATTACCCGGCGCGTGGTGCAACCGGTGTGGCCGGCCGAGCGCATGCCGGGGCTGCGGGCCTTGTTCGATGGCGAGGAAACCGACGGCGATGGTCCGGTCGAGTTCGAACTGTTGATGGCCAACAACCAGGGCCAGAAGCTGGCAGCCGACAACCTCAAGGTGCGCCTGATTCGTGAGCGCCGTGACTACTACTGGAACTACTCCGACAACGATGGCTGGAGCTATCACTTCAACGAGAAGTTCCTCACCCTTGCCGAAGAGACCCTGAGCATCAAGGCCGGTGACACCGCCAAGGTCAGCTTCCCGGTGGAGTGGGGCCCTTATCGGGTAGAGGTCGAAGACCCGCAGACCGGGGTTACCAGCAGCCTGCGCTTCTGGGCCGGCTACCGTGCCCAGGACAACGCCGAAGGCGGAGCGGTGCGTCCGGACCAGGTGAAACTGGCGCTGGATAAACCGGCCTATGCCGATGGCGACACGGCCACGGTCACGGTGACGCCACCGGCGGCCGGCAATGGCTACCTGCTGGTGGAATCGGCCGATGGCCCGCTGTGGTGGCAGGCAATCGAGGTGCCGGCCGAGGGCAAAAGTTTTGCCGTGAAGCTTGATCCGAAATGGTCGCGGCACGATCTGTATGTCAGTGCGCTGGTGATTCGTCCCGGCGAGCGCAAGGCCAATGTCACCCCCAAACGTGCGGTCGGCGTGCTGCACCTGCCGCTGGACCGGACCCAGCGCAAGCTCGGCCTGAGCCTGAGCGCACCGGAAAAAATGCGCCCCAAACAACCGCTGAGCGTGAAGATCCAGGCCAGGAATGCCGACGGCAGCGTGCCCAAACAGGTCCACGTGCTGTTGGCGGCGGTGGATGTCGGCATTCTCAATATCACTGAATACCCGACCCCGGATCCCTACTCCAGCCTGTTTGGGCGCAAGGCCTACGGTGCTGATCAACTGGACGTCTACGGGCAGTTGATCGAAGCCGGCCAAGGCCGTCTGGCCAGCCTGGCCTTTGGGGGTGATGCGGCGCTGGCCAAGGGCGGCAAGCGCCCGGACACCAGCGTGACCATCGTCGCCCTGCAGAGTGCGCCAGTCACCTTGAACGAGCAGGGCGAAGGCCAGGTCAGCGTCGAAATTCCGGACTTCAACGGCGAACTGCGCTTGATGGCCCAGGCCTGGACCGACGATCGTTACGGCATGGCCGAAGCCAAGACGGTCATCGCCGCGCCACTGATCGCCGAACTCTCGGCGCCACGCTTCCTCGCCGGCGGCGACCAGACCAGCCTGGCGCTGGACCTGTCGAACCTTTCGGGCAAGGCGCAGACGCTGCAAGTACAGCTGAGCACCGAGGGGCAACTGGCCCTGGTGGATACGGCTGCCCAGAGCGTGGCGTTGACCCCGGGCCAGCGCACCACCCTGCGGATTCCCCTGCGCGCCCTCGGTGGGTTTGGCCAGGGCAAGGTCAAGGTGCTGGTCAACGGCCTGGACTTGCCGGGCGAGAACCTGCCGCCGTTCACCCGGGAATGGACCCTGGGCGTGCGGCCGGCCTATCCGGCGCTGCTCAAGCACTATCGCGCGGTACTCAAGGAGCAACCCTGGAGCTTGCCTGACAGCGAGCTGGCCCTGTTCGAACCGGCGGGGCGCGAGGCCTTGCTCAGCCTCTCGAGTCGGCCACCGCTGAACCTGGGCGAGCAGATCCGAGCACTCAAGGCTTACCCCTACGGTTGTTCCGAACAAACCACCAGCGGCCTGTACCCGTCGCTGTATGCCGACGCGGCGAGCCTCAAGCGCCTGGGCCTGGAAGGCGAGCCGGAGGCCGAGCGCAAGCGCAAGATCGAGCTGGGTATCGAGCGTTTGCTGGGCATGCAGCGCTACAACGGCAGCTTCGGCCTGTGGGGTGCCGACGGGGAGGAGGAGTACTGGCTGACAGCCTACGTCACCGACTTCCTGCTGCGCGCCCGCGACCAGGGTTTCGGCGTGCCGGCCGATGCCCTGAAAAAAGCCAACGAGCGCCTGCTGCGTTACCTGCAGGAGCGCAACCTGATCGAAGTCGACTACAGCGAAAACGCCGAACACACGCGTTTTGCGGTGCAGGCCTATGCCGGCCTGGTATTGGCTCGCAGCCAACAGGCACCTTTGGGCGCGCTGCGCAGTCTGTTCGAGCGGCGCAGCGATGCCCGTTCCGGGTTGCCACTGGTGCAGTTGTCGGTGGCCCTGCAGTTAATGGGTGATCAACCGCGCGCGGGCCAGGCACTGGTTGCGGGACTTGCCGCGACACGCAAGGCCAACGACTGGCTGGCCGACTACGGCAGCCCGTTGCGTGACCAGGCGCTTATTCTGGCGCTGCTGCAGGAATACGACCTGGACAAGGGGCAGCGGGAAGAGCGGTTGTTCGAGCTGTCCGATCAGTTGGCTGCCAGCCCGTACCTGTCGACCCAGGAGCGCAACTCGCTGTTCCTCGCCGGCCGCAGTTTGCTGGGCAAGCCTGAAGCCAACTGGACTGCGCAATTGAGCAGTGGCACGCAAACCCGTGAGCTCAACAACGCCCAGCCCGGGCTCAAGCTGCAAGGGCCGCTGCTGGCCTCGCCGCTGACGCTGAGCAATGCCGGCAGCGAGCCGGTCTACCAACAGCTGACCATTTCCGGTTATCCACAGCAGGCTCCGGCGCCAGGGGGCGAGAACCTGAGCATTCGGCGTGAGTACCTGGGCATGAATGGTGAGCCGCTGGACCTCAAGGCATTGGCCAGCGGTGACCTGGTGCTGGTGCACATCGCCGTCAGCGCCAAGCAGCGCGTGCCGGATGCCCTGGTGGTGGACTTGTTGCCGGCCGGCCTGGAATTGGAGAACCAGAATCTGGCCCAAAGCGCTGCCAGCCTGGAAAACGCCAGCAGCAAGGTCAAGCAATGGCGGGAATCGATGCAGAACGCCAGCCTCAAGCACCAGGAGTTCCGTGACGATCGTTACGTGGCAGCGTTGAACCTGGACGGCTATGGCACCACGCACCTGCTGTACCTGGCGCGGGCGGTCACGCCCGGCACCTATCGGGTACCGCCACCGCAAGTGGAGTCGATGTACCGGCCGAACTGGCAGGCGGTGGGTGAGACGGTGCCGGAGATGGTGATCAAGGGGCGGTGAATGCAGGCTCGGCAGCGGCTACCCCTGTAGCATTTGCCGAGCCCGCGAGGCTGCGGGGGGCGCTGCGCAACCCAGCGCAGCCTTCGGCAGCGGCTACAGGGTCGGGTTCAGTGAATCACCCAACTCAACACCCACAACCCCAGCACCAGCCAGATGATCCCGCCGATGATCGAGGCGCGCATGAACGCGCGGATCGCCGAGTACAGCAACAACAGGCCGACCACCAGCGCAAGGATACTGACGATCGAAGTGTCCATGCCCAACGCCTGTGACAGCCCCTCGACAAAGTTGCCGCCAGCGTGGCTCAAGGTGTTGAACAAGCCACTGAGGAGGTCGACGATGAAGCGGATGACCGACCCCAGCGCCTGGCCGAGCCATTCGAAAAAGCTTTCTACCTGCATGTGTGCATCCTGATGAAAGAGTGGGCGTGGGTGCCAGAGTTGAAGCTTTGGCTGTTGAATCTGTGGGTGAGTTCCCTTGAAGCATAGAGGTTTGCGGGTTTGATTTTTCCAATACTAACGCGGCGCCTGAGTTCGTGGAGCAAGCGGGTGTGGCGTGGGCTGCTGGGCAGCGTGGTGCTGCTGGTGGCCCTGGTGTGGCTGGCCGACCGCCTCTGGCCGTTGCCCCTGCCCCAGGACGACCTGGCGCGGGTGGTGCTGGCCGAAGACGGCACGCCGCTGTGGCGCTTCGCCGATGCCAACGGCGTGTGGCGCTACCCGGTGCAGACGAGCGAAGTCTCGCCCTATTACCTTGACGCACTGCTGACCTACGAAGACCGCTGGTTCTACCAGCATCCGGGCGTCAACCCGCTGGCGCTGGGCCGGGCGGCGTGGCAGAACTTGAGCGGCGGACGGGTGCTGTCCGGCGGCAGCACGTTGTCGATGCAAGTGGCGCGGCTGCTCGACCCCCATCCGCGGACGCTGTTGGGCAAGTTGCGGCAACTGTGGCGCACGGCCCAGTTGGAATGGCATTTGTCCAAGGAGCAGATTCTCAACCTGTACCTCAACCGCGCGCCGTTCGGTGGCACCTTGCAAGGCGTGGCCGCCGCCAGTTGGGCTTATCTGGGCAAGTCACCGCAGCACCTGACCCACGCCGAAGCAGCGTTGCTGGCGGTGTTGCCACAAGCGCCCAGTCGCTTGCGTCCGGATCGTCATCCGGCTCGCGCGCAAGTGGCGCGGGACAAGGTGCTGCGCCGGCTCGGCGAATTTGCCGTGTGGCCGCAGTCGGCGGTCGACGAAGCCCTGGAGGAACCCTTGCTGCTGGCGCCCCGCCTGGAGCCCAGCCTGGCGCCCTTGTTGGCGCGCCGCTTGAACCGTCCGCACAGCCCGCCGTTGATTCGCACCACCCTCGACGCCAATCTGCAACGGCGTCTCGAGGACCTGTTGCTGGGTTGGCGCGCGCGCTTGCCGGAGCACACCTCGGCGGCGATCCTGGTGGTCGAGGCACACAGCATGGCGGTGCGCGCCTATCTGGGCTCGGTGGACATCAACGACACCCGGCGCTTTGGTCATGTCGACATGATCAGCGCCCTGCGCTCGCCGGGTTCGACACTCAAGCCGTTCCTCTATGGCATGGCCATGGACGCCGGGCTGATCCATTCCGAGTCGCTGCTGCAGGATGTGCCCCGGCGTTACGGCGATTACCGCCCGGGCAACTTCTCCATGGGCTTCAGCGGCCCGGTACCGGCCAGCAGTGCGCTGTCCACTTCACTGAACCTGCCGGCCGTGCAGTTGCTCGAAGCCTACGGCCCGAAACGGTTTGCCGCCGAAATGCGCATCGGCGGCATGCCATTGGCCTTGCCGCCCCTGGCCGAGCCTAACCTGTCGCTGATCCTCGGCGGGGCGGGGAGCCGCCTGGAAGACCTGGTCAGCGGCTACAGCGCCTTTGCCCGGGGCGGCAAGAGCGCCCCTATCCGCTTGCAGCCCGATGACGAACTGCGTGAACGGCCGCTGCTGTCGCCGGGTTCGGCGTGGATCGTGCGGCGCATTCTCAGCGGGCAGGCACGCCCCGACCGAGATCCGCGAGCCGAGTTGGTGCAGCGCCCGCTGCTGGCCTGGAAAACCGGCACCAGTTATGGCTTTCGTGATGCCTGGGCGATTGGCGTCGGCCCGCGTTACCTGATCGGCATCTGGATCGGCCGCCCGGACGGCACTCCGGTACCCGGGCAGTTTGGCCTGGCCTCGGCGGCGCCGCTGATGCTCCAGGTACACGATGTGCTGATCAACCGTGACAGCCAGCGCGGCATCAGCGCCCCAGTGCAGCCGGTGCCGTTGAACGTCGGGGTGGCTGCGATCTGCTGGCCCCTGGGACAGCCCATGAGCCGCACCGACCCCAACTGCCGCCGCCAGCGCTTCGCCTGGACCCTGGACGGCACCACGCCGCCGACCCTGCAAGCCATGGATCAGCCGCTGGGTGTGGGTCTGGTGGAAAAGATCTGGGTTAACGCGCGTGGGCTGCGGGTCGACGCCAAGTGTCCTGGTGCGGTGGCTCGGGACATCGCGTTGTGGCCGGCACCGCTGGAGCCTTGGTTGCCACGGGTCGAACGGCGCGAAGCACGCTTGCCGGCCAATGACCCGGATTGCCCGGGGCCGCTGCTGGCGGCATCTTCACCGTTGTCCATCGTTGGCGTGCGTGAGGGTGATCAGCTACGGCGACCGGCCGCCAGCCAGGAGCTGCTGCGCCTGAAGCTGTCGGCATTGGGGGGCAGCGGTCGGCGCTGGTGGTTCGTCAACGGCGCCCCGCTGGGCGACAGCGCCAATCAGGAGAGCATCAACGCCACCTTCGAGCAGCTTGGACCTGTTGAGTTGAGCGTGCTGGATGAGGGCGGGCAGACGGCGCGGGTCGAGTTCAATGTTGTCGATTAGTCCGCCATTGCGCTCCGCTTGCTCGCGATCTGTCGCGCAGCGACAGCTTGCTTCCTGCGGTCATCCGCTTGAAGCTATACGCCTTCAGGAGAGCCCGATGAACCTTGTTGAACTGACCGAACGCCTGCACAGCATCCGCGACCGCAATGACTGGCGGCAATTCCATAGCCCGAAAAACCTCGCCATGGCCGCCAGTGTGGAAATGGCCGAACTGGTGGAAATCTTCCAGTGGCTGAGCGAAGACCAGTCGCGCCAATTGCCGCCCGACGCCCTGGCCCACGCCGGGCAGGAAGTGGGGGATATCGTGCTGTATCTTCTGCTGCTGTGCAGCGAATTGGGGTTGGACATGGAGCAGGTGGTGCGCAGCAAGCTGGCCGACAGCGAACGGCGGTTCAGCTGATGAGCGACCGTCATTTCGATCAGTTGGCGACCCGCTTCGCGGAAAAAATCTACGGCGGTGCCAAAGGCGCGATTCGCCTCGCGGTGTTGCAGGCGGACCTGGCGGAAACCTTGCCGGACCGTCCGCTGCGGGTGCTGGACATCGGCGCGGGCCTGGGCCACATGTCGCTGTGGCTGGCCGAGCGCGGCCACCAGGTGACCCTGGCCGAGCCGGCCGAACCGATGCTCGAGGGGGCGCGCCAGCGTTTCGCCGAGGCCGGACAAACCGCGACCTTTATCCAGGCGCCCTGGCAGGAACTGCTCGGCCAGCTCACCGAGCCCTATGACCTGGTGCTGTGCCATGCGGTGCTGGAGTGGCTGGCCGAACCCCATGCGATTCTCCCCGTGCTGCATCAACTGACCGTGCCGGGCGGTTGGTTGTCGCTGGCGTTCTACAACCGCGACGCGCTGATTTACCGCAACCTGCTCAAGGGTCATTTCCGCAAGATGCGCAAGAACGACATGGCGGGCGAGAAGCAGAGCCTGACCCCGCAGATGCCCCTGGATCCACGCGAACTGGCGACGCAACTGCAGGGCCTGTGGACGGTCGAAACCCAGAGTGGGGTGCGGGTTTTCCATGACTACATGCCCGTGGAGTTCCAGGCCCGTGCCGAACTGCTCGACTTGCTGGAGATGGAACTGGCGCACCGTCGCCACCCGACGTTTGCCGGGTTGGGACGTTACCTGCACTGGATCTGCCGCCCGGTCTGATCCCGATACCTGTGGAGGGCATCATGAAACGCCGTCTTGGATTGATCGCCCTGTGCCTGGGGCTTGGTGCCTGCCAGGGCAGCAACCCGTATGTCGCCAGCTCCAGGCCTTTGCCGCCGGCGCCGCCACAAGCGGCCAAGACCTTTGACCGCAGCGCCTATCCCGCGGCACCGCGAGACTTCGCGCGTTACCGCAGTTGGGCCTGGCTCGACGGCCAGATGCCCAATGGCTCGGCCTGGGCGGACTCGGCGCAGATCGCTGAAATCGTGAGCAATGCCCTCGACCAGCGAGGCCTGCGCCCCTTGCACGACCAGCAAACGGCAGACCTGCTGGTCAGTGCCGACCTGCACCAGGAAACCCGCCTGCAGCAGGTGCAGGACGATTACGGTTATGGCGCCTACGGCGGCTACAACCGTTATGGCAACGGCTATGGCAGTGGTGTCGGCATGTACAACACGGTGCCCATTGTGCGCACCTACCAGATTCAGGTGCTGGTGGTGCGGGTCGATCTGTACGACGCGGGCAGCGGCCAGCCGGTGTGGAGTGCCAGCGCCGAAACCAGCGTCAACGGCAGTGAACGCGAACGCGGTGATGCATTAAGAGAAGCTGTCGAAAAGGCCGTAGCGGCGTATCCTCCGTCTTAATGACTCCCATTCGTGTACGGGTCTGAACCGGAGATAAACCATGTTCCGCCGTCTCGCATTCGTGGCATGCGCTGTGTTGCTCAGTGCTTGCCAGTCCAATCAGGTCAACCACGACTTTGACGCCAGCCGCGACTTCGCCGCCTACCACAGCTGGACCTGGAAAGAGCCCGCCCTGCAATACCGCCCGGATGATCCGCGGATCAAGAGCGACCTCACCGAGCAACGCATTCGCCAGGCGGTGGCCGATCAGCTCGACCAACGCGGCCTGCGCCCGGCCACCGGGAGCAGCAAGGGTGACCTCGATGTGCAGACCTACCTGATCATCGAAGAGCGCCAGCAACAGATCACCACCAACTACGGCGGCGCCTGGGGCAACCCCTGGAACGGTTACTGGGGCGCACCGATGTACAACGAAACCCGCAATGTCAGCTACAAGGTCGCAACCATCCAGATCGACCTGCTGGACGGCAAGGACGGCAAGCTGGTGTGGCGCGGCAGTGACGAACAGATGCTCAGCAGCTCTCCCAATCCCAGCGATCGCAGCAATGCGATACGCGAGACGGTGACGCGGATTTTGAGTAACTATCCGCCTAGATAAGCACGCCTGACCGACCATCTGGCAGCGGCACTGGCAACTTGCCAGCGCCGCGCGCGCGCGTTGACTACACTGCGAACACTACTGGAGGTAGCAAGGAGTGCTCGATGTCTCCTCGTTCTTGCTTTCGCGGTCGAGATCGCCAGCGTGGGGCCATTGGCCTGGTCGCGGCGATGACCCTGGGCTTGGCGCTGTTGTTTGCGCTGTTGGTGGTCGACAGCGGTCGGCTGTACCTGGAACAGCGCAAGTTGCAGCGGGTGGCGGACAGCGCTGCGCTTGAAGCTGTCAGCCGTCGCGGTAATTGCCTGCCCGGCCTCACGGCGGCTACGTATGCCGGACAAAGCGCGGTTCGTAATGCCTTTGTTGTCGGTCCCTCCAGCACACTGACCACTACCTGCGGGGTGCTGGTCACAGCCGCCAGTAACCTGCGTACATTTGCCGTTGATGCCAGCCAGTCCGCGGCCATCCGCGTGGTTGCCACTCAGGTCGTGCCGACCTCTGCGGTGAGCGCGCTACAAGGCTTGTTTGGCGGGACTGCGGTGAGCATCAACACCCCTCTGACGGCGACTGCCGTGGCGGCGAGCCCCAAGCCGACCCTGGCGCAGTTAAGCATTCGCAGTACGCTGCTCAGCGTCGATACGGCCAGGTCGAACATTCTCAATCCATTGTTTTCCTCGCTGCTGGGCGGCAACGTGAACCTGACGGCGGTGGGCTGGGATGGCCTGGTCAAGACGGACATCAATCTGCTGAAGTTCATGGATCAGTTGGCGATCGAACTGGGCGTCACTGCGGGCGACTATACGGCGTTACTCCAACAGCAGGGCACGGTCACCCAATTCATCCAGGCGGCGATAAAGGTGGCACCTATCAATGGCGCCACGGCCGACGTCAAAGCGGCACTGGCCAGTCTGCAGGTTGGGGCAATCAATGCGCCGCCGATCAAGCTGGGCGACATTCTGCAATTGCAAACCGGTACTACCGCCGCCGGGCTGGATGCGGCGGTGCAATTGTTCCAGTTGGTGCAGGCTTTCGTGCAGTTGGCCAACAAAAACTCGGCGGCGACTGCCGTTCTACCGGTCAATGTGCTGGGCCTGCTAGGTATGAAGACCACGCTCAAAGTGATCCAGCCGCCCCAGTTTTCTGCCGTTGGCGATCCCGAGCTGGCAAAGGTCTCGCCCGAGTTCGGAGTGAATCGAATCTATGTCAGTACCGCGCAAGTGCGGGCACTGGTCGCGGTGGATCTGTCGTTGATCAACGCAGTGCTGCAGCTCGTCAACTCGCTGTTGAGCGCGGTGGTGGCTACGATCAACACGTTGCTGGCCCCCGGCTGTCTGCTGGGCGGAAGTTGTACGCAGACGGACCTGCAAATATTGCCGGCAGGTCTCAATCTGGATGTCGGGCTGGAGGCTGGCGTGGGCTCCAGTTATGTCACTGACTACGCCTGTAACCTGCCCACTCGCAAAAGCCTGACCGCGACAACGGAAGTCACCGCGCTCAAGCTCAAAGTCGGTCGCATCGACCCGACAAGCTGGTTTTCCTCCGCGTCGTCACCGGTACCGACGCCGATCACTCTCTACGACGTTGGCAGCCTGGCCTGCCAGGGACACTTGCTGGCCCCCATGACCTGTGGTGCGCGCACGCGCTTTGCCGGTGGCGGCGCTGAAATCATGATCGATTCGTCAGTGGTCGGCAGCAAAGAGTCCAACTATGTCTATGACAACCCCAAGGACGTCAACGTAGCCCCCATGCCGTTGCACTCGGTTTCTGTCTCCAATGTGGTGGGCAGCTTGAGCGGGACGCTGGGAGGGGTGAAGCTCAAATCCTATCCGGTGACGCTCAGTTCCGGTCTGCTTGGTCTGGTGCTGGGAACACTGCTCTCGACGCTGACCCAGGTCTTCGATTTGCTCACCGTTGCGATTAATGGCCTGCTGTCGCCTTTGGTTGACCCGCTGTTGAACAGCCTGTTGTTCAATCTTGGGATCGATGTCAACAAGGTCGATGTGGGATTCAACCTGACCTGTGGGCAAAAGGGCAAAGCTTACCTAGTGATCTAGGTCGGCGGCACAATCGGCAGCTCAATGCAGAAGCACGCACCCTGCTCGGCGTTGTGCACGCTCAACTGGCCGCCCATGTTCTGCACGATGCCATAGCTCACCGACAACCCCAGGCCGGTGCCGACGCCCACCGGTTTGGTGGTGAAGAACGGTTCGAAGATGCGCTCCAGCAGGCGCGGGTCGATGCCGCCGCCGTTGTCTTCGACCCACAGGCGCACCGCGCGCGTATCGGCCTCGGCGCGCAGGGTGATCCAGGGTTCAAATGCCTGCTGCACTTCACGCTTGCTCAGCAGGGCATCGCGGGCATTGACCAGCAGGTTGATCAACACTTGCTCCAGTTGATCGACATGGCCGCGGACCTGCACCTCGATGTCGAGGTGATGGATGCGCAACTCCACGCCCTTGCCACGCATGCCTTCGGCCAGCAGGGCCAGGGTGCCTTCCACTGCCTGTGTCGGATTGAACGGCTGCTGCTCGATTTCCGAACGCCGGCCAAACACCCGCATGTGATCGACCACCCGCGCGGCGCGTTGGACCTGGGTGTCGATACGACTGAGCTTGTCCTGCAGGTAGTCGGCCGCTACATCGCCGTTGCTCAAGCGCTTGAGCATATTGGCGACGGCCATGCGCATGACGTTCAGCGGCTGGTTGATTTCATGAGCCAGGCCCGTGGCCATTTCCCCGAGGGTGGCCATCTTGGCGCTCTGCATCAACTGTTGCTGGGAGCGCCGTACTTCAGTGTTGTCGCGGCCCACCGCCTGGACTTCCAGCAGTTGCCCCTGGTCATCGAAAACGCCGCGGTCCGACCACACCCACCAGGCGTGTTCGCGCCCGGGCAGTTGCAGGCTGATTTCGGCGGTGCTGACCGGGAACTCCGGGGTCAGTTGCTGGATGCGCAGCAGGAAGGCTGCGCGCTGCTCGGCTGACAACCAACTCCCCAGGTCGACGCCCGGCAGTTGCTCCGGCGGGTACTCCAGGTACTTGGCCAGTGGACGGTTGGCGAAGGTCAGGGTCAGGTCGGGACGGTAACGGCAGATCATCGCCGGCGAATCCTCAACCAGGATCCGGTAGCGCTCCTCGCTCTGGCGGACCTGCTCGGTGGCCAGGGTGGCTTCGGTATCGTCCAGCCACAGGCCGACCGCCTCGACCGGCAAACCCAGGTCATTGCGCAGCAACCGGGCCTCATCCAGTAACCAGTGGTAATCGCCAGCCCGGTCACGCATGCGGTAGCGCGCACGAACGCTGCCCTCGCGCAGCAGCTGGCGGGTGCGGACGAAGTACAGGTCGCGATCGTCGGGGTGGATCCGCTCGATCAGGCTGGTTTCCGTCAGTTCGCTCAGTTGCCAGCCGAGCAGCGGCAGCAGGCTGTCACTGAAAAAACACGGCTGCAGAGCACCTTCCTCATAGCGTTGCACGTAGATCACCGCGGGTGAGCTGGCGATCAGATTATCCAGCCGGGCATGGGCGGCGGCGGCCTGTTGCTGCTGATTCTTGATGTCGCTGATATCGAGCATGAAACCCACTGGCCGGCGCTGCTCGCCCAACTGCAACATCTGACCTTGCAGGCGATACCAGACCGGGGCCTGGCACTCGTCGCGAGCTTGCAGGCGCACGCTGAGTAGCAGGGGGCGGTCGCATTGCAGCAGGTCCTGCAGTCGACTCTGCAGCTCGGCGCGGTCGACCGGATGAAACACCGCCAGCCATTCGCTCAGAGGCAGGTGCGCGTGTTCCAGGTGCAGGTTACGGGCCAGTTGCGGGGCCAGTTGCACCCCCTCGTGCAGTTCCCACCAGCCGCTGCCGAGCAGCCCTTGCAGGGCGTCGAGGCGTTGCAGTTGCTGCTGTTGCTGCTGTTCACGCAAGCGCCCCAGTAGCGGCCCAGCCAGCGCGGCGAGCAGCAGCAACCAGTCACGCTCGCCGAGGGCTGGCGCAGGCTGCACCGCCGGATAAAAACCACAGAGCAGCCAGGCGCCGATCCCTTGGGCGTCGCGATACGGCACCAGCAAGCCTTCGGCATGGGCGAAGATGTCCCGCAGGCGCGGATCAAGGCCGGCACTCTGAACGCCATGCAAAACGTGGGGACGGCTGCCGTCCAGACTGTCCAGCCCCGTGCCCAGCGACTGATCGGTGTGCCAGAGCCGGGGAGCATCGTGGGCGTGGTAATGGCTGTGGATCCGCCAGTCCTGTTGCGCCTCATCGAGCAGGGCAATGGCCACGCAGGGGATCCGCCAATGCTGGGCCAGGTCCTGCAATTGTTCGCGCAAAACCTGCGGCAGGCGCGTCAGGCTGCACAGGCGCAGTTGCTCACTGCAGCGTGCGGCCAGCGCCTGGCAGGTGTCCCGGGTCTGGGCCTGTTGCCGCTCCTGCAGTAAGTCACCGATGTCGAGCAATTGCAGGAGCCAGCCATCCTCAGCCGGCTGTGCCCAGCCGCGCAGGTGCAGGGTGGTTGCACCCAGACCTGTGAAGTCCAGGTCCAGGCTGTGTCCGTGCCATTCGCTGGGTGGGCCTTCGACGGCTAACCGGCTGCCCGGCACGAGGTATTCGCTCAGGTGCCGGGCAGTGCTGCCCGATAATGGGTGGGCGAGCGAATGGCGCACGGGGCCGCTGATCTGTAGCACGCGTCCTTGTGAGTCCAGTTGCAATTGCAGCCCCACGCTGGGCACGACCGGGCGCGCACGGGTGTCGAGTGGCATGGCGGGAGAGCGCTGCAGCAGTAGCCCGAACAGCTTGCCAGCGGGACTCAAAATTGAATGCTCGACTGTGCACTCAGGCTGGTCGGCAGGCTGGGCACCGTGCCCACTCCCGGCAACACCAGGAACGGAATCACCTGGTTGAGCTTGCTGGTGGGGTAGCTGACGCTGGCGGTCAACTGGCCTGCGCTGTAGACCGCTTTCGCATCGCCGCCGGTGCCATAGGTGAGGTTGAAGGCTTTGGGCACCCAGGACAGTTGCTGCTGCAGAACGGAGTTGGCCAGGTTGACCACGGCGTTCGGATAGTCGCTGGTATTGGGGTCCAGGGCGACGCTACGACGCACTGCCTCGGCCGTGGCCTCATTGAAGGACTGCATCAGCAACAGCGGCACGCTGTAACTGACGATGGCGTAGAACACCGCAAAAAAAATCACGAACACCAAGGCGAACTCAATGGCGACAGCGCCTTTTTGTTTGTGTGGCAGGTCTGTTTTCATGAGTGCGTCTACCCTGACTGTTACAACGTGCTTTGAGCATAGAATCATTCAGCCAACGCGGACGATTTTTCCAGATGCAAAGTCTTGTCTTGATGATCTGGCTGGCGCTGTGCGCGGCACAGGATGTTCAGCAGCGGCACATTTCCAATCGCCTGACGCTTGGCGCGGGTGCCGCGGCATTGGCCTACCTGCTCTGGAGCGGCACTACCTGGCTGGGCGCACCGGCCGAGCAGGGTGGCTGGGCTTTCCTTCTGGCAGTGGCGTTCACCTTGCCGGGATATGCGTTGGGACGGATGGGCGCCGGCGACGTGAAATTAATGGCGGCCATTGGCCTGGCCACCGAGCCGGTCCATTTGCTGGGCAGTTTTGTGGGTGCTGGTGTGCTGAGTGCCCTGTGGCTGTTACTGGCGCCAACGGTGTGGCCACTTATGGCTCAAGGACTTAGGAGGCGTGTTGAGTTTCTTGCGCCTGAGCTGTCAAAAAACCCACCTTTTGCCCCCTTCGTTTTCCTCGGCATGTTTCTGACAATCGCCTGGATTCAATAGGTTCCGCGCCGCCATCTTGCTATGTACATAGTCAGGAAGTACGTCTATTTTCAGGTCACAAGTTGTACGGTTCCCGGCTATTGGTACGGCAGTCATCAGCGCTTGGCCTGAACATGGAGTGGCGAGTGAACAAGTCCACATCGGCGGTAAAAGTATTGGTGGTCGACGACGAAACGTTGATTGTTGAAGAACTCTGCGAATTCCTGGAAAGCAGCGGTTACGTCTGCATTCCCTGTGGGTCCGGCCAACAGGCCATCGAGTGCTTCAGCGAGGACGCCGACATCGGCCTGGTGCTCTGTGACCTGCACATGCCGGACCTCGATGGCATCGAGCTGGTGCATGCGCTGCAGCGGGTGGCGGGCAAGCATCGAGCGTTCGAAGCGATCATGCTCACCGGGCGAGCCGACAAGCAGGATGTGATCAAGGCGCTGCGGGCCGGGATCGCGGACTATTACCAGAAACCGATCAACCTCAACGAACTGCTCGAAGGCCTGCAGCGCCAGGAAGCAGCCCTGCAGGAGCGGCAGAAGGACTTGCAACTGGGGCATTTGAACCAGAAGCTGCAGCATCTTTCCGAAACCATCAACGACCTCTACCAGGACATCGACAAAGTCCGCCGGACACCGTCAGTGGAGGCCTCGCACAACCCCGCCACCGACGCTGACAGTCATGCGGACCAGGCCCAGATCCCGGCCCTGTTCAACCAGCTCTCGCCCCGTCAGCTGGACGTCGCGCGCCTGGTCGGCAAGGGCCAGACCAACTACCAGATCGCCTGTGAGCTGGGCATCACCGAGAACACGGTGAAGCTGTATGTGTCCCAGGTCCTGCGCTTGACCCACATGCATAACCGCACGCAATTGGCGTTGGCGCTGTCGCCGAGCAATTCGGGAATGCGCCGGCAAGTGACTGCGCATTAGTCGAGGGCGGTCCGCCGTTCAGTTGCCGGACGACATCTCGCCGGCACTGTCCTGATCGTAGAAATCCGGAATGCTGTAGCTGTACTTCTTCAGCCAGCGCTGCAGCGCCAATTCGCGCTCGGTGGCGGTAGCGGTCTGTGGCGTAGCGGAGGCGGCCTGGTTGCTGCTTTGCAGCACCAGCCACCCTTCGGTTTCCTGTTGTTGCGCCGAAGCGGGCCCCGACTCAATCGCCACGGCGCTCAGGGGCAGGCCCAGCAGGACCAGACAGCCAACAGTCGTTAGTTTCATCTGCGGTTCTCCTGCGGGTTACTTGAGGCTGATCGATGGGGTGTCGGCCGCAGCAACCCGGTCGCTGGCAGCCGTCCTGACGGTGGCCGGAACCTTGAGTCGTTCGGCGTGGGCCCGGGCGTTGGTGAATTGTTCCGGGCTCAGCCCGGCACTGCTGACCACTTCGGCGGCTTGCTTCCAATTGTCCTGATAGATCAGCAGCGTCACCAGATTGACCGCCGGCAAGGGGTCACTCTGCTTCAGTTCAATGGCGGTGAGAAATTCGAAACGCGCCTCGTCCAGGCGTAACTGGTTGAGGTAGACCACACCCAGATCATTGCGGATTTTCTCATTGGTAGGCGCCAGGCGCGCAGCCCGTTGCAGATGCGCCTGGGCCTGGCCGTTATCACCGCGAGCCGCATACAACTGGCCCAGGCCATGTTCCGCTTCAGCCGACACACAACTGCCGATCAGGCTGCGGTACAGCGGCTCGGCTTCGCTGCGTCCCAGCAGGCGATAGGCCCGGGCTTTGCGCAAGCGCACTTCGTTGAGGTTGTCGGGGAGCTTTTCCAGATTGGCCAGGCTGGCGTGCAGCTTGCCGTCGCTGGCCATGTCGTCGGCCAGGTTGACCGCCAGCTCCTGCTCGGAATTGAGCCGAGCGCAACTGCCCGACGCAGTCAGCGCCGACCAGGGGGCAGCCCCTCCCGTAGCGCAACCGCCGAGCATTAACAGACTTGCTGCAAGCATCATTATTCTCATCAGCTTCTCTCTAAGAGCCGAACGCGCGGGCAATGGCGGTGAAGCCTGGGCCACCCAGAACGATCAGCAAGGCCGGAAACAGAAACACCATCATCACCACCGACATTTTCGCGGACATTTTCGAGATGTATTCCTGCTGGTGTGTGAGGCGTCGATCGTCGAGCAGTTGCTTGAGCGCCAGCAGCGATTTCATTGCGCCGCCACCTTGCTGAATCAGTTGCTGGAGGATCACGCAGGTGTCGTTGAACTCATCCACGGCCAACAGTTTTGCACTCTGGTTCAACTCCTGGCCCAGCTCCAGGCCCGAGTCGACCCGAGCCAGGACCAGGCGCAGTTCGCTGGTCAGTTCCGGCAGCAGTTTTTGCGCTTGCGTGCTCAACACCCGAAGTGCCTGTTCCACGGCCATGCCTGATTCGAAGAGGATGCGCAGCAAGGGGATAAAGGTAGAGATTTCTCTGGCAATGATCTGTTGCCGGCGTTTGGCCGCGTAGGCCAATACCCGTTTTGGCAGCAGGTAGCCAACGCCCATCAGCAGCAATGGCACTAACCAGGGATGACTGGCGGCAGGGAAAAAAATCTCGCGCAAAAACACCGCCAGCCCCAGCACCAGCAAGGGCGTACCGACCTGGATCGCGGCAAATAACGAGCGATCACTAGCTCGACGCCAACCCAGGCGAGCGAGCAAGGCCAGGGTCTCGTTGTCGGTGCTTACCGAGCGCTGGCTGAGCCTGTTGTCGCCCAGTACGCGCAGGTAATTGCTCAGGCGGCTGTCGCGCACCATCTGGCCTTGCAGGCGTTGCGCTACCTGACGCTCACGCCGTCGTTGCTGCAGCACGCTGCCCAGAGCCAGGATGGCGGCGGCGAGCAACAAAAAAGCACTGGCCAGGATCGCCATCTCAAATACTCCGCAACATGCGCCACAGCGCCAGGGAACCGCAGCTCTGCAGCACTACCGCGCTGATCAACATGTGCTGGCCGCTGGGGTCGCGCCACATACTGAGCATGTAATTGGGGTTGGTAATCAGGAAATAACACGCCAGGCAAGTTGGCAGCAGTCCCAGTACCCAAGCGGTCAAGCGAGTCTCGCCCGTCATCGCGCGCAGTTGGCGCGCCCCCTGTTCGCGTTCGCGAATCAGCTTGATCAGGTTCTCCAGCAGTTCGCTGGCATTGCCGCCATAACGATGGTTGACCTTCAACCCCAGGGCGAACATGCGCAGTACATCCCGGTCGTAGAGCTCGGCAAAGTCGTGGACGGCATCGGGTAGATTGACCCCCAGTTGCACGTTGCGTTGCACGCGAGCCAAGGCGTTTTTCAGTGGGTCGGCGCTGGCTTCGATACTGCCCATTACCGCGTCCGCCAGGGTTCTCCCGGACTTGAGGCTGCGCACGGTGTGATCGAGCAGTTGCGGCAGTTGCTCGATCATCCGCCGTACACGGCGTTGATAGCGCCAGGCGATGTACAGTCGCAGTGCCAGCGGCGGCAGCAGTAACAAAGCCAGCAGCCCCGACCAGCCGGCCACTGCAAAGCCGATCAGTATCGACAGGCTCCAGAGCAGCAACCAGAGCCCCATGCGCTCGGTTGGGCGCCCCATGCCTGCCCGCAGGAAAGCGCGGTCCAGGCCACTCCAGCGGGTCTTTTGCAACTCAAGCTGTGGTTGCCCCTGGGCCAGGCGGTCCATCACACGCTCGATGCCGGTTTGGCGCACACCGCGAAAGAACAGGTGGATCGACAAGCCGAGCAATACCAGGCAAATCAGGCTCAGCAATAGCGGTGCAAGCATGGTGGTGGCCTCGCCAGGTCAGTTGAGTGTCAGGCCTGTTTCCCGGCGCAGCTTGTCGCCAGCGGGATTGACCGCCTCGCGCAGGAAGCCGAAGCCGGTGCGACGGTCGAGGCGAAACAGGGTGTTGGTGACGTAGATGTCGTCGCGAATGCCCACCACTTCCACCACCTCGCTGACGCAGCGTCGACCGTCGGGCATGCGCGTCAACTGGATCACCACATCGAGCGCGGCGCAGATCATCTGGCGCAGCGTGCGCTCGGCGATCTGGCGGCCTGTCAGGCCCACCAGGGTCTCCAGGCGCAACAGGGCGTCCTGGGCGTTGTTGGCGTGCACGGTGCTCATCGAGCCGTCGTGGCCGGTGTTCATCGCCGTCAGCACGTCGAGCACTTCGACGCCGCGAATCTCCCCGAGGATGATGCGGTCCGGGCGCATCCGCAGGGCGTTGCGGATCAGGTCGCTGGCCTTGACCTCGCCATGGCCCTCGGCATTCGGCGGGCGGGTTTCCAGGCGCACCACATGGGGGTGGCCCAACTGCAGTTCGGCAATATCTTCGATGGTGACCAGGCGTTCGTGGGGGTTGATCAACTGGCTGAGGATGTTCAGCAAGGTGGTCTTGCCGGTGCCGGTACCGCCACTGATGAGGATGTTGCAGCGGCGGCCGACGGCTTCCTGGATGAACTCGAAAATCGCCTGGTCGATGGTCTGCATGGTCATCAGGTCGCTGCTCTTGAGCATGTCCTTGCGGAATTTTCGAATCGACAGGCAGGGGCCATCCAGGGCAATCGGCGGGATGATCGCATTGACCCGGCTGCCGTCGGGCATGCGTGCATCGACCATTGGCGAGGACTCGTCCAGACGCCGACCCAGGGGCGCGAGGATGCGTTGCATGACCCGTTCGACGTGGTGCGCGTCGATGAAACGCAGGTCACTCTGGTGCAACACCCCATCGCGCTCGATGAATACCCGGTGTGGGCCGTTGACCAGAATCTCGGTCACGGTGGGGTCGCGCAGCAGCACTTCCAGGGGGCCGAAACCGGTCAGCTCATCGACGATTTCTTCCGCCAGGCGCTCCATTTCATAGCGCGATATGGCCAGGTGCAGGCGCGCGATGTAGTCGGCGACCTTGTCGGTGACAAACTGCGCCAGCAGTTGGCGGGAGCCTTCCAGCAGGTTTTTTCCGGACTCCTCGATGGCGTCGATGATGTAGCGATGCAGGACCGGTTTCAGGCCTTCGTGATCGCCGTTGCCGACCGTCGGCCGGGCCGTGGCGCCAAACAGTTTTTCGCTGCTCATTTGCTGCCTCGCAGACGGTTCAGCCAGCTGGACTTGGGTGTGTCCGGGTGTTCGGAGCGCCGGGCCAGCCGTTCTCCCAGGGTGCGCAGGGCTTGGGTAAGGCCTTCGCGGGGGGCCAGTTCGAACAGGGTGACCCCCTGGTTTTTCGCGTTGAGCCGCACCTCGGGGCTGTAGGCCAGCGTGGCCATGACTTCCAGGCCAAAGCTTTTACCCAGGGTTTGCGAGTCGGGCGCCACATTGCGCAGGTAGCGATCCACCAGCAGTTGGGCATGTTCCAGCTTCATACCTTTTTCACGCCACACGTTGAGCACGGCCAGGTTGCGTCGACAGTCGAGCACGCTTTGGTCGGTGTACCACAGCAACTTGTCGCAGTGGCTGACGAAGGTTCGCACTGCTTCGCTGTCAGGCTGGCCGGTGAGGTTCACCACGATGTGCTGGAAGTGTTGGCGCAAGGCGCTGAGCAGCATGTAGAGCTCGGCGGCACTGGTGTGCTCCAGGGGCTCATCATTGCTGGCGTAGGCGAGGATGCGCATACCGCTTGGCGTGCAGGTAAAGGCACTGTCGATTAAGGTTGCATCGATACGCCGCAGATGACGCAGCGCGTCACCGAAGTGGAACGAGCTTTCCAGCCCGAGCAAGGCCAGGCTGTCGCCGCGGGGTAATCCCAGGTCCAGCAGCAGGGTCTGCTGGCCGCTCTTTTGCACGACCAGCGCCAGGTGACTGGAGAGCAGTGCGCCGTCGGCGTCGCTTTGGGTGCCGAACAACACGCTCAATCCTCCCATTTGGGTGTTGGGCACCACCGGCGGCAGACGCTTGCTCAAGCGGCGCACCAGCCCGGCCACCTCACTGGCGCGTGAGCCATAGGCGACAAAATCCCGCGCCCCGGCGCGCATTGCATTGAGCACCAGTTGATTGTCCATGCCGTCGCCCAGGGCGACGATCGCCAGCATCGGCTTGGCTTCCAGGGCGCCCTCGATCAGGGCGCTCTGGGCCACCACGTGTTCCCGGTCCAGGCCGACAAACACCAGGCTGGCGAAGGTCACGTCGACCAGTGCCAGCAACTCGTCAAGGCTACCGGCGCCAGCGCTGACCACCTGGCCCAGAGGCGCCAGTGCTCCTTGCAGCCACTCAAGGTCGGTGCTGTTGCGCGTGATGGCGACAAAGGTCTGGCTCAGGCTCTGGCTTTGGCTCATTGCGATAACCCGCTGCGCTTGTCGAAATTGCCGTTTTCCAGGAAGAACATGCGGTAGAAATTCGGGTCGTAGTTGCGCAGCTTCTCACCCGGCAGGGACGGCAGTTGGGCATCAGCCGCCAGTGGTTGCACCAGGTGCGGGGTGACGATCATCAGCAGCTCGCGCTCCTCGCGATTGATGTTCGTCTCGCGAAAGAACGCGCCGAGGATCGGGATGTCCCCCAGCCCGGGAAACTTGTTGACCTGGGAACTGTTGCGGGTGCTGATCAGGCCGCTGATGACAAAGCTTTCACCGTCCGCGAGGGAAATGCTGGTGTCGGTGCGCCGGATGGTCAGGGCTGGAACCAGGGTGCCGGCGATGTTCACGGCATTGCTGAAATCCAGTTCGCTGACTTCCGGTGCCACCTTGAGGGAAATCCGATTGCGCCCGACGATGGTCGGGGTCAGGGTCAGGCGAATCCCGAACTCCTTGTACTCGATGGACACGTTGTCGCTGCCGGAACTGGGAACCGGAATCGGGACTTCGCCGCCGGCCAGGAAACTCGCGCTCTGGCCACTGAGCGCCACCAGGCTTGGGCGGGCCAGGGTGTAGGCAAACCCGCTGCCTTCCAGGGCATTGATCATCACCATGGTCTTGCCGCCGATCCAGGAGAAGTTGAACTGGTCGTTGTTCACCGGCAGACGACCCTGGACCACGCCGTCGATGGTGGGAAGTGTTCTGGGGGAGCCAAACAGAAAGTTGCCACGGGTCCCGAAAATCGAGGCCGAAGCTTCCTTGAGCTTGGTGCGGCTGACTTCCACAAATCGAATGTCGGTCTGTACCTGGCTGGGCAGCAGGGTGTCTTCGGACGGCAGCTCGGCGGCGCGGGTCATGGCCGCCGTGGCCTTGCCCTGGACGAACACCATGCTTTGCCGCGGAGCGCTCGAGCAGGCGGTCCAGACCATCAGGCTGGTAGCCCCCGGCGCCATTCCGGTGAGCAGGAAGGCATTGCTGCCGCTGGGATGAACGTCGGCAATTTTCGGATCGCCGATGGCCAGGCGAGTAATCGCCACGGGCGATTGCAGGACCTGTTGCAATCCTTCCCCCACCTCCAGCACGGCGGGCAATGAGTCCAGCGCGCTGCAATTGCCCGAAGAGGCCAGGGCGACATCGACCGGCAGCCCCGCCAGGAGCAAGGCACAGATCACGCGATGGTAGAGCAGCATGGAACGACTATGCATAGACATGCATCCTTGCTCGATCAGGGGGTTTGTTGGGTCACCTGGTTGCCACGTATCACCTCGATCGCACGCCGAGGCATCGTCGTTTGTTTACTGCTGGCCGGGAGGTTTACAGGCGCTTCACCCAGCGCCAGTTGGTTGAACTGGAATAGCTGGCGGTTGCTGGTCTGGAGGTTGGCCGCCGAGTCGGGTTCGCCGGCCCAGTACTTGGCCAGGCGCTGTTCTTCGTTGCTGCGTACGGCCAGGCGCAGGGTGCCGGCTTGCGTCGCCAGCATCAGGCGGCTTAGCAGTTGTTCGGGGACCGCCAGCACAATTGTGCGAGCGGCAAGCCGCCGTTGATCTTGCTTGAGCTTTTCCTCGGGGCTGGCGGCAGGGGTGGCGGGCTTGCCGTCATTGGTCAGGCCGAACTGTTCGCCGACACCCAGTACGCGCATCGCCGGCACCACGATTTGTGCCGACTGTTGCGCGTTGCTCTGGTCCTGGCGCAGGTACAGCAGGACATCGACATAGTCGCCTGGCAGCAGTTGCCCGCCAGCGCCGACCACTTCGTCCACGGCGACGGCCAGTGCACGCTCATCGGGGTGGATCATGCGCGCCAGCGGGCCGCCGGCCTCGAAGCTTTCCTGGCTCAACCAGGTGCCAGCACTCAGGGGGCGCCATGGCGTTCGGCCAATGGCCTGGTCGAGGCTGTTCAAGCTGCCGGCGGGGGCGCTGCGCAGTTGCTCCAGGGCGAGGTCGGCGGCAGTCAGCGCAGTGAAGGGCGGTACATCGCGAACCAGCACCACCACGGGTTGGCGAGTCTGCTCTTGCGCCTGGGCGACGGAGTGTTCCATGACGCTGGGCGTGGCGAGAACCACGGCAGGACTGACCGGGGGGGCAGCGGGGGAAGATTGGCGGCTCAAGACCAGCCCCCAATATCCGACAATGATGGCGGCGACCAATAGAAGCCCAGCCAGGCCCATAGTGATACGACTGTTCATGACGGCTCTCCCTTTCCTGCTGCAATACCTGCTCGTCCAGGTCAACGAGATCACTTCGCAATCAGGCAGCTATGAACATTCAACGATTTGGCTATTTGAAGGTAGCGCAGCTAATCCAAAATGCCATTACGGATAACTAAATAGCCCATAAACTGAGGAAGTGCCTGTAAATACGGCGTTTTTTTTCCAACAAACTAGTGTTAATACTTTCTGATTAGTTACTTCTTACACTTGCTGGGGAGGGGCTTGTTGACAATGCTCTGATGGCAGAGAGCAATCATGTTGCAGCCCTGCTACAGCAGCGCCCCGAGCGCCAAGGAGAGGTCTTATGTTCCTTCAGAAACTGATGGTTAAAACACGTCGTTTTTTTCGTAGAACCGAGGGTGCTTCAGCGATTGAGTACGCGCTGATTGTGGCGATGGTGGCGTTGCTGTTGGTCGCGTTTGTACCAACTCTCGGTGACGCAGTGACCAAAAGTTTTCAAGCAATTGAGGACGCACTGACGACCTCGCTTCCTGCAACACCACCGCCAGCCGGTGGTTGAGGCAGCAGAAGTAGTCTCTTCTAGTTATTGATACAGCCAACAGGTGTCACCCATGAGTGCGTCTTCTTCCCCGCGTCAACAGTTGCTTCTGGTGGACGATGAAGAGGATGCGCTCCTGGAGCTTGCCGAACTGCTGGAGCTCGAGGGGTTTTGTTGTTTCACCGCAACCACGGTCAAACTGGCCTTGCAGCAGCTCACTCGCCATCCCGATATCGCGCTGGTCATCACTGACTTGCGCATGCCCGAAGAAAGCGGCCTGTCGCTGATCCGCCGCCTGCGCGAACACACTGCCCGCCAGCATTTGCCGGTGATCGTCATTTCGGGTCATGCCGACATGGCCGATGTCAGCGACTTGCTGCGCCTGCAAGTGCTGGATCTGTTCCGCAAACCCATCTATCACCAGCGCCTGCTGGATACCCTGGACAACCTGTTCCCACAAGCGGCTCCTGCCAGCGCAGTGCGCATAAGCTGAATCCGCCGCCAGAGTGCGACAGCGCCTTAACTGCCAGACACGCTCAAGCCAGCGGTTTCGGGCGCTATACTGCGCACCCATTCGAGTCCTTGGAGAACAACATGCCGGCCCCCGTCTGGTGGTTACTTTGCCTGCCATTGGTGGCAGGCGCCTTCCTGCCGTTGCAAGCCGGGATCAACGGCCAGTTGGCCAAGCAGGTTTCCAGTGTGCTGTCTGCCGCGTTGATTTCGTTTTTTGTCGGCACTATGGCGCTGTTGCTGCTGGTGCTGATCCAGCGTGAAACCCCAACCCTGGCGGCACTCAAAAGCCTGACCTGGTGGCACTGGAGCGGTGGTTTGCTGGGCGCTTTCTTTATCACCACCGCCGCGTTTGCCGGGCCACGCATTGGCGCGATGCTGTTCATGGCGCTGGTCCTGGCCGGGCAACTGGGCATGGCGCTGGCGCTGGATCATTTTGGTTGGGCGGGGTTTCGCGAAGCCCCCATCAGCGCCGGCAAGATTGCCGGGCTGGTGTTGATTCTGGCGGGGGTGTTCCTGATTCGGCGTGGTTGAGCGCTCAGGCCAGTGGTTGCCAATGGCCGTGCATATGCTGCAGTGCGCGGTGGCCCTTCAGTTGCAAGTCGCCACTTGAACCCGCCGCGCTGGCCAGCAGGATCACCTCGCTGGGCAGGCGCACCGGTTTGTTGAACTGCACCGCGATCTCCAGGTTCGAGCTGGGCAGATGGCCGCTGAGTGCGGCCAGGGTGCGCGCCTTGATCCACAAGCCGTGGGCGATCGCCTGGGGGAAGCCGAAGAGCCGGGCACTCAGTGCGCTCAGGTGAATCGGGTTGTAGTCCCCCGAGACCCTGGCGTACTGCCGGCCAATCTCGGTCGGCGCCCACCAGCGGCTGACCTCGTCGATATCCTGCGGATCCTGCACGAGGGGTTCAGGCGGCTCACCCGCAAGTTTCACGCCTTTGCACAGCATCCGGCTTTCGGCTTCCCACAGCGGACCCAGGGCATCGTCCAGGCGGGTGATCAGGTCGAACGTTGCGCCCTTGGCATGGGGTTGCAGGTTCTGCACATGGACGCTGGCCTGGACTCGGCTGAGGCCGCCCAGCGGCCGCAGCAGGCGGATGCGGTTGGCCAGGTGTACCAGTCCCAGGAGCGGGAAGGGGAAGGACTGGGCGGTGAGCAGCTGCAATTGCAGACCGAACGCCAGCACATGGGGATAGGTCGGCGGCAATAAACCGTTTTCGGTAAATCCACAGACCTTGCGGTAGGCCGCCACTGCCTGGGCGTCGACGTTGAGCCAGGCGCGCAGGCCATCATCGGGCAGGACGCTGCCGGTGATCTTGCGTCGTGTCGCGGCTCGCCAATACAGCGGGGGCAACGTCGGTGCGCCCGCGACAACCTGCCAGTTCGTCGTCATGCTCAGGCTCCCAGGACACTTTGGCCACAGACCCGCAGCGCTTGCCCGCTGACCGCGCCACTGCCGGGTTGGGCCAGCCAGGCCACGGCTTCGGCGACATCCTGGGGCAGGCCACCCTGGCCCAGGGAACTCATGCGCCGCCCGGCTTCGCGCAGGGCGAAGGGAATGTGTGCGGTCATCTGGGTTTCGATGAACCCCGGCGCCACGGCATTGATGCTGATCCCGCGTTCGCCGAGCAGCGGCGCCCAGGCCTGGGCCAGGCCGATCAGCCCGGCCTTGCTGGCGGCGTAGTTGGTCTGGCCACGGTTACCGGCGATGCCGCTGATCGAAGCCAGCAGGATCACCCGGCCGTTGTCTTGCAGAGTGCCGCTGTCGAGCAAGGCCTGGGTCAGCACTTGCGGGGCATTGAGGTTGACGGCCAGCACGGCGTCCCAGAATTCCGGGGTCATGTTGGCCAGGGTCTTGTCGCGGGTGATGCCGGCGTTGTGCACCACGATGTCGATGCCCTGGGGCAACTGTTCGATCAGGCGTGCAGCGGCCTCTTCGGCACAGATGTCCAGGGTGATGCTGTTGCCTCCCAGGCGAGCGGCGAGGGCTTCGAGATCGCTCTTGGCCGGCGGCACATCCAGCAGCACCACTTCGGCGCCATCGCGGGCCAGGGTTTCGGCAATCGCCGCACCGATGCCGCGTGCCGCACCGGTGACCAGGGCCCGGCGTCCCGCCAGTGGCCGGGTCCAGTCCTGGACTTGAGTGGCGCAGGCGTTGAGCCGCACCACCTGGCCGCTGACGTAGGCACTTTTGGGCGAGAGGAAAAACCGCAGCGCGCCTTCGAGTTGATCTTCCGCACCGCTGCCGACGTACAGCAGTTGCAAGGTGCCGCCGCTGCGCAACTCCTTGGCCAGCGAGCGGCTGAAACCTTCCAGGGCCCGCTGCGCACTGGCGGCGAAGGGATCGCTGAGGCTTTCCGGCGCCCGCCCGAGGATCACCACGTGGGCGCTGTGGTCGAGGTTTTTCAGCAGGGGCTGGAAGAACTCGCGCAGTTGCTTGAGCTGGTCGGTGTGCAGCAGATCACTGGCATCGAACAGCACGGCCTTGAGCTTGGGGCCATGCCCGGGAATCCACGCCTGGGCCACCAGCGGTTCGGCGCCGTAGCTGTAGATCTGCTCGGTCAGTTTGTTGGCGAAGGCGTGGACCTTGCTGGCCAGCGGGCCGCCGCCGAGCAGCAGTGCACCGTCCACCGGCCGCAACCGACCGGCTTCCCAGCGTTCCAGGCGGACCGGCGACGGCAGGCCAAGGGCGCCGACCACGCGGTGGCCGAGGGACGAGTTGGCGAAGTCGATATAGCGGTCTGACATGGAACGCGCTCCAGCGGTTGGGGTTCAAAGTGTGGACCACGAATCGTCATCAGTCGTTCGATCCGCGAGATAAGGCCTACGCTTGTGGGTCATGGCTTTCACAGAATTGGAGCTTTTCATGACTCAGCTGCGCCGCGTCGCGATCATCGGTGGAAACCGCATCCCCTTCGCCCGCTCCAATGGCCCCTACGCTACCGCCAGCAACCAGGCGATGTTGACGGCCGCGCTCGAAGGCCTGATCGAGCGCTACAACCTGCACGGCTTGCGCCTGGGTGAAGTCGCGGCGGGGGCGGTGCTCAAGCACTCCCGGGACTTCAACCTGACCCGCGAGTGCGTGCTCGGCTCACGGCTGTCGCCGACCACGCCGGCCTACGACATTCAGCAGGCCTGCGGTACGGGGCTGGAAGCGGCGTTGCTGGTGGCCAACAAGATCGCCCTGGGACAGATCGACTGCGGCATTGCCGGCGGCGTCGACACCACCTCCGACGCGCCGATCGGGGTCAACGAAGGCTTGCGCAAGATTCTGCTGCAGGCCAATCGTGCCAAGACCACCGCCGACAAGCTCAAGACTTTCCTGCAGTTGCGGCCCCGGCATTTGCTGCCGGAGTTGCCGCGCAACGGTGAGCCGCGCACCGGTTTGTCCATGGGCCAGCACTGCGAGTTGATGGCGCAGACCTGGCGCATTCCCCGGGCTGAACAGGATCAACTGGCGCTGGAAAGTCATCAGAAAATGGCCGCCGCCTATGCCGAAGGCTGGCACAACGACCTGATGACACCGTTCCTCGGCCTGACCCGCGACAACAACCTGCGTGCGGACTTGACCCTGGAAAAACTCGCGGCGCTCAAGCCCGCTTTCGAGAAGGGTGGCCAAGGCACACTCACTGCGGGTAACTCGACGCCGCTGACCGATGGCGCTTCCCTGGTGCTGTTGGGCAGTGAAGCCTGGGCGCAAGCGCGTGGCCTGCCGATCCTGGCGTATTTACGCGATGGCGAAGCGGCGGCGGTGGACTTCGTCAACGGCGCAGAAGGGCTGTTGATGGCGCCGGTGTATGCCGTGCCGCGTCTGCTGGCGCGCAACGGCCTGACCTTGCAGGATTTTGACTACTACGAAATCCACGAAGCCTTCGCCGCGCAAGTGCTGTGCACGTTGAAGGCCTGGGAAGATGAGGACTATTGCAAGCGTCGCCTGGGGCTTGACGGGGCATTGGGCTCGATCGACCGCAGCCGACTCAACGTCAAGGGCAGCTCCCTGGCCGCCGGCCACCCGTTTGCCGCCACCGGCGGGCGCATCGTCGCCAACCTGGCCAAGCTGCTGGAGGTGGCGGGGCAGGGCCGAGGCCTGATCTCGATCTGCGCCGCCGGTGGTCAGGGGGTGACGGCGATTATCGAGCGTTAGGCCCAGGAGCAATGCGGCGCTGTTGAGGCCATCGCGAGCAAGCGGAGCGCCGCCCGGCTCGCGATGGCGGTATGTCAGGCACCACCGATGTTGAATGTGCCCAGGCCAGGTCCTGTGATCAGGTACGGAACCGTCGCACCAATCCATCCAGCTCGTTGGACAACCCGGCCAGGCTCTGGGAATCCAGGCGTGCCGAGTTCGCCAGTTCCGCCACCAGTTGCGCGTCGCCATGGATCTGGCTGATGTGGCGGTTGATGTCTTCGGCGACCTGGTGTTGTTCCTCGGCGGCGGTGGCGATCTGGGTGTTCATGTCGCGGATCACATCCACCGATTCGCGGATTTGCCCAAAGCTGTTGCGTGCCTCGCCAATGCGGCTCACTGACTGCTGCGAAACCTGCAGGCTGGCGTGCATTTGCTGGGTGACCTGGCTGGTGCGTTTGGCCAGGTTGCCCAGCAGGCCGTCGATTTCCGCCGTGGAGTCGGCGGTGCGTTTGGCCAGGGCACGCACTTCGTCGGCGACCACGGCAAAGCCGCGACCTTGTTCACCGGCCCGCGCCGCTTCGATGGCCGCGTTCAGGGCTAGCAGGTTGGTCTGCTCGGCGATGGAGCGGATAGTGCCGAGGATCGACTGAATGTCATTGCTGTCGCGTTCCAGCTGTTGCATGGACAACGCCGATTGCTCGATCTCCTGGCTCAAGCGGTCGACGCTGCTCACGGCGGCGTCGATCTGTTGCTGGCCTTCGTGGGCCTGGCGCTGGCCGTTGTCCGCCGAGTCGGCGGCCTGGCTGCACGAGCGGGCGACCTCGTTGGCGGTGGCGACCATTTCATGGAACGCCGTGGACACCATGTCCACCGCTTCGCGCTGGCGCCCGGCGGCTTCGGCCATCTCGCCAGACACCTGGGTGGCGTTGTGGGAGTTGGCGAGGATCTTGGTCGCGGAGCCGCCGATGTGCTGGATCAGGCTGCGAATCGCCGCCAGGAACTGGTTGAACCAGCTGGCCAGTTGCGCGGTTTCGTCGCTGCCACGGACCTGCAGGTTCTGGGTCAGGTCGCCTTCGCCTTGCGCGATGCCTTCCAGGCCACTGGCGACACTGCGGATCGGCCGCACGATCAGGCTGGCGAAACTGGCCCCGACCACGGCGAAGATCGCCGCCAGGACTGCGGCGATGATTGCGATCAGCCAGGTCAACTGGGTCGCTTCGCTCATCACATCGGCTTGCTTGATCAGGCCGATGAACGTCCAGCCCAGTTGCTCCGACGGCCAGACGTTGGCCATGTAGCGCTCGCCGTTCAGTTCGACTTCCACCAGGCCCTTGCCGGCCTTGGCCAGCTGCGCGTAACCCTCGCCCAGGGAGTTCAACGGCTTGAAGTTGTGCTCGGGCCGTTGTGGGTCGACCAGCACGGTGCCGTTGTTTTCCATCAGCATCAGGTAGCCGGTTTCGCCGAGCTTGATCTGTTTGACCAGTTCGGTGAGCTGGGTCAGCGTCACGTCGATACTGACCACGCCGCCATTGATCCCCAGCTGGTTATCGAGGGTGCGCACGGTGCTGACGTAGGTGGTGTTGTTATCGGTCCAGTAATAGGCCGCGGTGCGCAGCGGTTTGCCCGGGTTGGCCTGGGCGGCCTTGTACCAGGGGCGCTGGCGCGGGTCGTAGTTGGACAGTTTGGCGTCATCGGGCCAGGACACGTAGCCGCCGGCGCTGGTGCCGACGATGGCGTAGGCATAGGCGGGGTGACTGTTGCCCAGGTTCTGCAGGAGGGCGAACACTTGTTTGTCCATCTCGCCTTGCGGGATGTCCGCCGCGTTGGCGGCCATGTAGGTCTTGAGGCTGGCGTCGGTGTTCTTGATCAGCGGCAGCGAGGCCAGATAGTCGACGTTCTGGCTGATGCCGTCGAAAAACATTTGCATGGCGTTGCTGACCTGGCGAATCTCGCGAGCGCTGCTGTCGACAAAGGTGTCCTTGGCATCACTGCGCAGGTTCATCACCACCAGGGTGGCAACCAGGACCACGGGCAAGCAGGCAATGATTGCAAATGCCCAGGTCAGTTTTTGTTTGATGTTCATCCGCGCTCCACACTTGTTCTTATTGGCCGATTGTCGGACAAATCCTTTTGTCATGGATGACTTCGGCCGCTGGAGAGGGAAATTGAGGGCTAATGGAAAAAAACCTACACGTGGCTGGCTTTTGGATCGCGCAATCTGTCGCAAATGCCTGCTAATCGGCCTGCTAACCTAAGTCAGAGTCTGGGCTATGATCTGCCTCGGTCCTCAGGGTTGAGTGGATAAATCTGGCACATTGAGTGCATCCACAGGGTTCATAGGTCGGCAACCCCTCCCCGCCGTGAGTGGATTGCCGTATAACGAATGACTTTCGCGTGTTTGGTAATAAAGGACCCACAATAAAAGCTGATGAAGACTCCAAAACGCATTGAACCCCTGATCGAGGACGGTCTGGTCGACGAGGTGCTGCGCCCACTCATGAGTGGCAAAGAAGCAGCTGTTTATGTGGTGCGCTGCGGCAACGAATTACGTTGCGCCAAGGTTTACAAGGAGGCGAATAAACGCAGTTTCCGCCAGGCCGCCGAATACCAGGAAGGCCGCAAGGTGCGCAACAGCCGACAGGCCCGGGCCATGGCCAAGGGCTCCAAGTTCGGTAAAAAAGAAACCGAGGATGCCTGGCAGAACGCCGAAGTGGCGGCGTTGTTCCGCCTGGCCGGTGCTGGGGTGCGGGTGCCCAAGCCGTTCGACTTCCTGGAAGGCGTGCTGCTGATGGAGTTGGTGGCCGACGAGTTCGGCGATGCCGCTCCACGCCTGAACGACGTGGTGCTGGATGCCGATCAGGCCCGTGAGTATCACGCTTTCCTGATTTCCCAGATCGTGCTGATGTTGTGTACCGGTCTGGTGCACGGTGACCTGTCGGAGTTCAACGTGCTGCTGACGCCGGACGGTCCGGTGATCATCGACCTGCCGCAAGCGGTGGATGCGGCGGGCAACAACCACGCCTTCAGCATGCTCGAGCGGGATGTGGGCAACATGGCCTCGTACTTCGGGCGCTTTGCCCCGGAGCTCAAGCGCACCCGCTACGCCAAGGAGATGTGGGCCCTGTATGAAGCCGGGACCTTGCACCCGGCCAGTATCCTGACCGGCGAGTTCGACGAGCCGGAAGAACTGGCGGACGTCGGCGGCATCATGCGTGAGATCGAAGCCGCTCGCCTGGACGAGGAGCGCCGCCAGGCGATCCGCGCCGCAGACGACGCGCCACCGAGCAAAGCCGAAGAGCCGCCTCCGCCCTGGATGCAGTAATCGCTTGCAGCAAAAACCCGGCCTCGGCCGGGTTTTTTGTGGGATGCCGACAGGGTCAGCGATGAGCGGGTTTGGCGCAGCAGCCCGAGGCCAGTTCCTTGAGGATCGGGCAGTCCGGGCGGTGGTCGCCCTGGCAATGCTCCACCAGGTCCTGCAGGGTGTCGCGCAACTGGCCCAGTTCACGGATTTTCTGGTTCAGCTCGTCAATGTGCTGGCGGGCCAGGGCCTTGACGTCGGCGCTGGCCCGTTGGCGATCCTGCCAGAGGGCCAGCAGCTTGCCGACTTCCTCCAGCGAGAAGCCCAGGTCGCGGGAGCGCTTGATGAAGGCCAGGCTGTGCAGGTCTTGTTCGCCATACAGGCGGTAGCCACTGTCGGTGCGGTGCGCCGGCTTGAGCAGGCCGATCGACTCGTAATAACGAATCATCTTGGCGCTCAGGCCACTTTGGCGGGCGGCTTGGCCGATGTTCATTCCAGCTCCTCCAGTTTTTTCGGTTTCCAGGTCTTGAGCAGCAGGGCGTTGCTGACCACGCTGACGCTGGACAGGGCCATCGCTGCACCGGCCATGACCGGGTTGAGCAGGCCGAATGCGGCCAGCGGGATCCCGATCAGGTTATAGACGAAGGCCCAGAACAGGTTCTGGCGGATCTTCGCATAGGTCTTGCGGCTGATCTCCAGCGCAGCGGGTACCAGGCGCGGGTCGCCGCGCATCAGGGTGATGCCGGCCGCGTGCATGGCCACGTCGGTGCCGCCGCCCATGGCGATGCCGATGTCCGCCGCCGCCAGCGCCGGAGCGTCGTTGATGCCGTCGCCGACCATTGCCACCACCCCGGTTTTCTTCAGTTCGGTCACGGTCGAGGCTTTTTCCGCAGGCAGCACTTCGGCGTGCACGTTGCTGATGCCCAGGGCTTGGGCGACCACCTTGGCGCTACCCCGGTTGTCGCCTGTCAGCAAGTGGCTGCCGATGTGCTGGCTGTTCAATTCCTCGATGGCCTGCAGGGCGCCGGGCTTGAGGGTGTCGCCAAAGGCGAACAGGCCCAGTACCCGCGACTCGGGGCTTTGTTCGATCAACCAGGACAGTGTCCGGCCTTCTGCTTCCCAGGCCGTGGCCGAGTCTGCCAGGGATCCGGCGCTCAAGCCGCTTTCCTCGAGCAGGCGGCGATTGCCCAGGGCCAATCGCCGACCGTCCAGGGTGCCGGCAATGCCGCGACCGGTCAGGGACTGGCTGGCCGTGACGTCGGCCACGGCCAGGTCACGCTCGGCACAGGCATCCAGCACGGCCTTGGCCAGCGGGTGTTCGCTACCGCGTTGCAGGGCGCCGGCTTGTTGCAACAGCGTCGCTTCGTTGCCGTCGACGGCGCTGAAGTGGGCGATGCGCGGGGTGCCGGAGGTCAGTGTGCCGGTCTTGTCGAATACCACCACGCTGACTTCGTGGGCGCGCTCCAGGGCTTCGGCGTCCTTGATCAGAATGCCGTGACGGGCGGCGACGCCGGTTCCGGCCATGATCGCGGTGGGCGTGGCCAGGCCCAGTGCACAAGGACAGGCGATCACCAGCACGGCCACCGCGTTGATGACGGCGGTTTCCAGAGGGGCGCCGTACAGCCACCAACCGATCAGGGTGGCCAGGGCCAGCAGCAGCACCACCGGCACGAACACCTGGCTGACCTTGTCCACCAGCTTTTGAATCGGCGCCTTGCCCGCCTGGGCGTCTTCGACCAGGCGGATGATCCGCGCCAGCACGGTTTCTGCCCCGAGGGCCTGGGTGCGCACCAGCAGGCGGCCTTCGCCGTTGATGGCGCCACCGGTGACGCTGTCGCCGGGCTGCTTGGGCACCGGCAGGCTTTCACCGCTGATCAGGGCTTCGTCGGCGTGGCTCTGGCCCTCGACCACCTCACCGTCCACCGGGAACCGTTCGCCGGGCTTGACCAGCACCAGGTCACCCAGGCGCAGGGCGCTGATGGCAACGTCCTGTTCGCGACCGTCGATCACCTGGATCGCTCGCTCCGGGCGCAAGGCTTCAAGGGCCCGAATGGCGCTGGCGGTCTGGCGTTTGGCGCGGCTCTCCAGGTACTTGCCGAGCAAGACCAGGGCGATGACCACGGCCGAGGCTTCGAAGTACAGGTGGGGTTCGGTGCCCGCGCTGGCGGTTGCCCACAGGTAGATGCTCAAGCCATACCCGGCGCTGGTGCCCAGGGCGACCAGCAAGTCCATGTTGCCGGCACCGGCGCGCACGGCTTTCCAGGCGGCGACATAAAAACGCGCACCGAAGATGAACTGCACCGGCGTGGCCAGGATGAACTGCACCCAGGCCGGGAGCATCCAGTGCAGGCCGAAGGGTTGCACCAGCATCGGCAGCACCAGTGGCAACGCCAGGAGCACGGCCAGCAGGACGCTCCAGCGTTCACGCTGCAGGCGTTGTTGCTGGTCGTCGTTGGAGCGTTGCTCGGCTTGCCAGACGCTGGCGCTGTAACCGGCCTTGGTCACGGCATTGATCAGCACGTGCGGGTCAATCTGGCTGAGCAACTTCAGGTGTGCCCGTTCGCTGGCCAGGTTGACGCTGACGCTTTTGACCCCGGCCACCTTGAGCAGCGCGCGCTCGATACGGCCGGCGCACGAGGCGCAGGTCATGCCGCCGATGCTCAGTTCCAGGCTCTGGGCGGGGACGCTGTAGCCGGCTTGCTGAACGGCCTGTATCAGTGCCGGCAAGCTGTCGTGCGGAGCCTGGACGCGCGCCTGTTCGGTCGCCAGGTTGACGCTGACAGCGGTGGCGCCCTCGACTTTAGTCAGCGCCCGCTCGACGCGCCCGGCGCAACTGGCGCAGGTCATGCCGGCAATCGGCAGATCGAAGGTGGTGGAATCGGACATCGGTCTTACTCCCTGTAGAAATGACCTACAGGTTCAACCTTGCCATGCTGGCAAGGTCAAGCGCCATGTGCAAAACGCCACACCCCTTGTGGGGGCGGGGTTCAGTAACCCAATGGTTCCTGCTTCAGGTACATGCCCTGGGCGTTCATGGCGATGCGGTATTTGTGGAGATCACCGGCGCGCAGGGTGATGTTCTGTGAGCCGGGGGCAAGCATCCCGGGGTTGCAGCCGGGCACCTGGCCGGGCAGCAGTTTCAGGCGCAGGGAGAAGTTGCCGGGCGGCAGGTTGAACGAGGTGCTCTGCTCCTGGAACAGCCGCGCGGACAGCTGGTCCTGGATGTACACCCCGATTTCGCACGGGGTCGCGACTTCCAGGCGCTCGCGCGAAATGATCAGTACTGCGTAGTCTTCTGCACTGGCCGGCGAGGCGGCGGCGCAAAGACTGAGCATGCCCAGTAGGCTGAAAGCGTGCCAGCGCATGGCTGAGTCTCCTGCTTATATGTCATGGATGGCCAAGCTTGACCGAGCAAGCGGTGCAATGCCAGCCCGGCCGTTTATCGCGGAACTTGACCTTGCCATGGTGGCAAGCTCAAGACTGCTGCCAACCCCATCAAAGGAGATGCCCCATGCAAGTATTCAACGTTCAAGGTATGTCGTGCGGTCACTGCGTCCGGACCATTACCCAGGCCCTGCAGGCCAAGGATCCGGCGGCCAGTGTGCGGATCGACCTGGCGGCGAAGGAAGTGGGTGTGGAAAGCAGCTTGTCGGCCGAGCAGGTGATCAGTGCGATCAGCGAGGAAGGGTATGCGGTCAAGTTGGCTGGATGAAACTTGTTAGTTAGCGAGCTATCGGAATGTTCAAGGCGTCCAAGCGCGGCTAGACTGTCGGGCTGCCGACTGATGTGAGCTGGACGCCTGATGAATTTCCGTACCATTCTGATTCTTGGCGCCTTGAGCGCTTTTGGGCCGCTGGCCATCGATTTCTACCTGCCCGCGTTCCCGGCCATGGCTGCTGCGTTCGGCACCGACGAAAAACACGTGCAGATGACCCTGGCCTCGTACTTCCTCGGTTTGTCGCTGGGACAGTTGGCCTATGGGCCGGTGGCTGATCGTTTCGGTCGGCGCATTCCGCTGCTGGTGGGCGTGACGCTGTTCACCCTGGCTTCGCTGGCGTGTGCCTTCGCCCCGAGCCTGGATGGGTTGATCGCCGCGCGTTTTGTGCAGGCCCTCGGCGGTTGCGCCGGGATGGTGATTTCCCGCGCGGTGGTCAGCGACAAGTGTGATGCGGTGGGCTCGGCCAAAGTCTTTTCACAATTGATGCTGGTGATGGGCCTGGCCCCGATCCTCGCCCCGATGCTGGGTGGGTTGCTGGTTAACTTGCATGGCTGGCAGTCGATCTTCATTGCCTTGACCGCGTTCAGCGCCCTGTCTGCCCTGGCCGTTGCCCTGGGCCTGCCGGAAAGTCTGCCGGCCAACCAGCCACGCCAGCCATTGTCCGGCGCGCTGCGTCAGTACGGTCGGTTGCTTGCGGACAAGGTCTTCCTCGGACACGCCCTGACCGGGGGCATTGCGATCGCCGGGATGTTTGCCTACATCGCCGGTTCACCCTTCGTGTTTATCAAGCTGTACGGCGTGCCGCCGGAGCATTTCGGCTGGCTGTTCGGCATCAACGCGGCAGGTTTCATTCTGGTGGCGCAACTCAATGCGCGCTTGCTGTCCAAGCGCGGGCCGGCGTTCCTGCTGGCGCGCGCGGTGTGGGTCTATCTGGCGGCGGGCCTGACCCTGCTGGCGGTCAGCACGCTGCACACCGAACAACTCTGGCCCTTGCTGATTCCGCTGTTCATCTGCATCGCCAGCCTGGGCTGCATCATCCCCAACGCCGCAGCCTGCGCGATGAGCGGGCAGGGCGCGCGCGCCGGCAGTGCCTCGGCCATGCTTGGCTGCCTGCAGTTCAGTGTCGCCGCCGGGGCAGCGGCATTGGTGGGGGTGTTGCACGACGGCACGGCCATGCCGATGGCGATGGTCATCAGCCTGTGCGGGATATTGGTGGTGAGCGTCGCGATGCTCACCCGTCGCCTGCAAGTCGCCCGTGCGGCGCAGGTGCCAGTGTGAGTCAGCCGGCCGCGCGTTGCTGGGGTTCGGGAAGGTAATGGGGGGCGTGCAAGCGGGCCTCGAGGGTCGAGGTAAAAGCCCGGGCTTCGGCTTCGGAGCGGAAGTTTACGGCTTGATTATCCAGGCGCACTTGCCACCGGGATTTTGCCAGTTCTTTTATCAGGATCTTCATTGCTGACCTCCGTGCGTAAAAGAAAGCACTGCATGAGCTGTCGATTGTAGTCTCGAACCCACGCAAAGTTGTGACACGGATCAACTCTCTGACTGACGGTGCCCTGTGCGCAATTCCCCTTGCGCACAGGGTCCGTCCCTTCACATTCAGAAGCCTTCGAGGACAATCTTGCCCTTGGCGGTGCCGCTCTCCAGCAGCTCATGGGCCCGTCGCAGATTGGCCGCATTGATGGTGCCAAAGTGCTCGCCGACGGTGGTCTGCAAGGTGCCGTCATCGATCAGCGCGGCGACCCGGTTGAGCAGCTTGTGCTGCTCCAGCATGTCGGCGGTCTCGAACAGCGAGCGGGTGTACATGAACTCCCAATGCAGCGACAGGCTCTTGCGTTTGAGCTGGGTGATGTCCAGCGCCTTGGGATCGTCGATCAGTGCAAGTTTGCCTTGGGGCGCCAGGGCCTCCACCAGTTGGGCGAAGTGCTGGTCGGTCTGGGTCAGGCTCGCCACATGGGTGACCTGGGGCTGACCGACGCGCTTGAGCTCTTCGCTCAGCGGCAGGCGGTGATCGATGACCAGGTCGGCGCCCAGGGTTTCTACCCAGGCGTGGGTTTCTGGGCGCGAGGCGGTGCCAATGACCTTCAGGGCCGTGAGCCGGCTGGCCAGTTGGGTGAGGATCGAGCCGACGCCACCGGCAGCGCCGACGATCAGCAGGCTTTGCCCTTCGTCAGTGTTGCCTTCGCGCACCTGCAGGCGTTCGAACAGCAGTTCCCAGGCGGTAATCGCCGTCAGCGGCAGCGCTGCGGCCTCGGCAAAACCCAGGGACTTGGGCATGTGGCCGACAATCCGCTCGTCGACCACGTGCAACTCGCTGTTGCCCCCGGCGCGGGCGATGGAACCGGCGTAGTAGACCTTGTCACCGGGCTTGAACAGGCTCACGTCGGTGCCGACTGCCTTGACCACGCCGGCCACATCCCAGCCCAGGACTTTGGCGGCGCCACCTTCAGGGGCGACGTTCTGGCGGACCTTGGTGTCCACCGGGTTGACGGAGATGGCTTTGACTTCCACCAGCACGTCACGGGGACCGGCGACGGGTGCTGGCAGCTCGATGTCCTGCAGGGCGTTCGGGTCGCTGATGGGCAAGCTGTGGTAGTAGGCGATGGCTTTCATGGGTGGTTGGGCTCGGTGGTCATGGGATGCAGCAGATGATTGGCTATTTATCTGCAAGATAAAACCCGCTAAAAGCACAGTCTCTTTCAATTGTTTTTTGATAATGCGAGGGCGCCGATGCTGCGTTTCGATGACTTGTTGCTGTTTGTGCGGGCGGCTGACCTGGGTAGCCTGTCGGCGGCGGCACGGGGCATGGACATGTCGCCGGCGGTGGCCAGCGCGGCGCTGAAGCGGATCGAGCAGCAACTGGGGGCGCGGCTGTTGGCGCGTTCCACCCGTAGCTTGCGCCTGACTGCGGAAGGCGAGGGGTTCCTGGTGTATGCCCGCGCGGCATTGGGCCAGCTGGATGAAGGACGGCGGTTGCTGGCGCGCGGCCAGGACCAGGTCAGCGGGGTCCTGCAACTGTCGGCGCCTTCGGACTTCGGACGCAATCTGTTGTTGCCCTGGCTGGACGAGTTCCAGCGTGAGCATCCCCTGCTCACGGTGCGCCTGCTGCTGGGCGACCGGATCGCCGATCTGTTCCGCCAGCCGGTGGACGTCGCCCTGCGGTATGGCGAGCCGGAAGACTCAAGCCTCGTGGCGCTGCCCATTGCCCCGGACAATCGCCGGGTGTTGTGTGCCGCCCCGCAATACCTGGCGAGGTGTGGCGTACCGTGCCAACTGGAACAACTGGCCCAGCACAATTGCCTGCTGTACATGCTGGGCAGTCGGGTTCACGACCATTGGCGCTTTCACGATGGCAAGCGGGACGTGAGCCTGACGGTCAGCGGTGATCGTTTCAGTGATGACGCCGATGTGGTGCGCCTGTGGGCGGTGGCGGGGGCCGGGATTGCCTACAAGTCCTGGCTGGACGTGGCCGCCGACGTGCAGGCCGGGCGCTTGACGGTGCTGCTGCCGGAGTTGCAGGGCGAGCGTGCACCGCTGAATTTGTTGTGCGCCCATCGCGCCCAATTGAGTAAGCCGGTGAACCTGCTAAGGGAAATGCTCAAGCGTCGGTGTGAGCATTTGAGTGGTCAATTTTCGACAAGATTTGTCATGAGCCATTAATCGCCCTTACATAGCGAAATTTCACTCAGCACCTATCAGCTTTGGCGGTTTCCCCAGGGCAGGAACCGTCGTTCATCACGCTTATACTAGCGCCCGCCTGAGTTCGCGACCTGGTTCGCGACCCCGTGCAGCCTTGCTCGATCCCCCGGTTTGCGCAGCGGAAAATCACTGGGCTGGCTTGAGGATTTCGAAGAAGTTTGTCGCTTAAATTAGTTGTTTAGCCCGGTTTTTGGCGGTTATCACGCCTTGGCCGGCATCATATTACTGGTCAAGATGTCCCCCGAGCAGTAGACAAATGATTCAACAGGGAGTGAATACATGGAACATGCACCTTGCATCAGTCAGATCGCCACACTACTGGCTGACCCGAAGCGTAGCGCGATGATGTGGGCCTTGATGGATGGGATTGCCCGGCAATCGGAGGAGCTGGCATTGTTGGCCGGTTTGTCGCCGTCCTCGGCCAACGCCCATCTCGGGCGTTTGTTCAGCGGTGGACTGTTGAAGATCGAGGAGCGCGGACGCAAGCGGTTCTACCGGCTGGCCGCGCCCGAAGTCGGGGCGGCGGTCGAGGCATTGGCCAGTGCCACCCTGGCCAGTTCGCCGGGCAACATTGCCCAGGTATTCAAGCGCACCAGCGCGCTGGCCAAGGTCCAGGCAGCCCCGTCGTCGCTGCTGCGCGCCCGCCTCTGCGAAGAACATTTTGGCGGCACCCTGGCGGCTGATCTGTTTCAGCGTCTACTGGATTCCGGCTGGATCGAACAGTTGGACAAACGCATCCTGGTGACCCACAAAGGTGCCAATCAACTGGCCAGCCATGGGGTTTTCGTTCAGGCATTGGCCCACAGCAGCACGCAGGTGGCCTGTGCCTGCCCCGACTGGAGCGAGCGTCGGCCGCACCTGGGGGGCACGTTGGGGGCCGCGTTGTTGCAGTTGTTCATCCAGTCCGGTTGGCTGAGTGTGTCCGGTGATTCACGGGCCTTGCAGGTGACCCCGACTGGTGTCCGGGAGCTGGATCTGTTCGGCAAGGCGCCTGAGCTGGAAATGGCCCTTTAATCGCCGGTGTGATCGACGTCTGGCGCCTCAGGTTCAGACGTCGCTCAGGGCTGTTGCCAGGTCGTATCCAGCAATCCTCCATCCCGGCGTTCGCGCACACTCGATCCGGGGACTTTCGGATTGGGGAGCAGGGCATGGATACACAAGGCTACAGTGCGGCGGAACGGCTGGAACGGTTACCCATCAGCGGGTATCACCGAGTCATCTTCATCATCATTGCCCTGGCGTTTTTCTTCGACTCCATGGACCTGGCCATGATGACTTTCCTTTTGGGCTCGATCAAAGCCGAGTTCGGCTTGAGCACGGCACAGGCCGGGTTACTGGCCAGCTCGAGCTTCTTCGGTATGGTCCTGGGAGCATCGTTGTCCGGCATGCTGGCCGACCGTTTCGGACGCAAGCCGGTGTTCCAGTGGAGCATCGTGTTGTGGGGGATCGCCAGCTACCTGTGTTCCACGGCGCAAACCGTCGAGACCCTGACCTTGTTCCGTATTCTGCTGGGGATTGGCATGGGCATGGAGTTTCCGATTGCCCAGTCGATGTTGTCCGAGCTGATTCCGGCCAAGCGTCGCGGACGTTACATCGCCCTGATGGATGGCTTCTGGCCGCTGGGGTTTGTCGCGGCGGGGGTGTTGTCGTATTTCCTGTTGCCCGTGATCGGTTGGCGCGACATCTTCCTGGTGCTGGCGGTACCGGCGGTGTTTGTGTTGGCGATCCGCTTCTTCATCCCCGAATCACCGCGCTGGCTGGAGCAGGCGGGGCACGTTGATGCCGCCGACAAGGTGCTGTTGCGGATCGAGGATAAAGTCCGGGCCTCCCTGGGACGCGCCGATCTGCCGACGCCGATTCGCCTGCCCAGGGCCGAGCACCGTCCCGGCAACTTCTTCAGCGCCTTGGGGCAGATCTGGTCGCCGCTGTATCGCCAGCGCACCCTGATGATCTGGAGTGTCTGGTTCTTTGCCCTGCTTGGCTTTTACGGCCTCACGTCCTGGCTCAGTGCACTGCTGCAACAGTCCGGTTTTGCCGTGACCCAGTCGGTGTATTACACGGTGCTGATTTCCCTCGGCGGGATTCCCGGGTTCCTCATGGCGGCCTGGCTGGTGGAGCGCTGGGGGCGCAAGCCGGTGTGCGTCATCACGTTGCTGGGCGGTGGGGTGATGGCGTTTTTGTATGGGCAAAGCGCGGTGTTTGGCGGCAACGTCAGCCTGCTGATCGGCACGGGGCTGTTGATGCAGTTCTTCCTGTTCGGCATGTGGGCGGTGCTGTACACCTACACCCCGGAGCTGTACCCGACTTCAGCGCGGGCCACGGGGTCCGGATTTGCCTCGGCGATTGGCCGCGTGGGTTCGTTGCTGGGGCCGTTGGTGACGGGGCTGGTGTTTCCTGTCACCGGGCAGGGCGGGGTCTTTGCGTTGGGCGCGATGTGCTTCGCTATTGCCGCGGTGGTGGTCTGGGTGTTCGGGATGGAGACGCGGGGCAAGACCCTGGAGGAGTTGACCGAAGCCGTCTGAAAAGATCGCAGCCGGGCAGGCTGCGATCTTTTGCGTTCAGGGTTTTACCAGGCGCGCATCCAGGCTGTTCTGCGCCAGGCGTTTGGCCTGGTCCTGGGTCATGCCCAGGTCGGTGTACAGCGCGTGGAAGTTCTCGGTCACATAACCGCCAAAGTACGCCGGGTCATCGGAGTTCACCGTGACCTTCACCCCACGCTCGAGCATGTCGAGAATGTTGTGCTGGGACATGTGGTCGAACACACAGAGCTTGGTGTTGGACAGCGGGCAGACGGTCAGCGGGATCTGCTCGTCGATGATCCGCTGCATCAGGCGCTCGTCTTCGATGGCGCGCACGCCATGGTCGATGCGCTGGATTTTCAGCAGGTCGATGGCTTCCCAGATGTATTCCGGCGGGCCTTCTTCACCGGCATGGGCGACGGTCAGGAAACCTTCGTGACGGGCACGGTCGAACACGCGCTGGAACTTGCTCGGCGGGTGGCCCATTTCGGAACTGTCGAGGCCGACAGCGACAAAGGCGTCACGGAACGGCAGTGCCTGGGTCAGGGTCTTCTCGGCTTCTTCTTCGCTCAGGTGGCGCAGGAAGCTGAGGATCAGGCCGCTGGTGATGCCCAGTTGCTGCTCGCCGTCTTTAAGCGCGCTGGCGATCCCGTTCAGTACCACTTCAAAGGGTACGCCGCGGTCGGTGTGGGTCTGTGGGTCGAAGAAGGGTTCGGTGTGAATCACGTTCTGCGCCTTGCAGCGCAGCAGGTAGGCCCAGGTCAGGTCGTAGAAGTCCTGCGAGGTGCGCAGCACATCGGCGCCCTGGTAATAGAGGTCGAGGAACTCTTGCAGGTTGTTGAAGGCATAGGCCTTGCGCAGGGTCTCGACGTCGCTCCAGGGCAGGGCGATCTTGTTGCGTTCGGCCAGGGCGAACAGCAGCTCGGGCTCCAGCGAGCCCTCCAGGTGCAGGTGCAGTTCAGCCTTGGGCAGGGCGTTCAGCCAATCGTACATGTGCGGTTCTCATCAGGTGCTTATGGCGGGCATTCTACAGATGCCCGTGCAAACATTGAGTAAAACCTGACCAAGCGGTTCAGCCTGGGGCCTGTGGGAGCCAGCCTGCTCCCACAGGGGGCGGGGGGTTACTTTGGCATTTCGGCCTGCATGCCTTCGACGTAGTAGTTCATCGACGCCAGTTCGGCATTGCTCGCGCTTGAGCCCGCCGGGATTTTTTCGCTGCCGGCCTGGTCCTTGATCGGGCCGCTGAACGGATGGAACGCGCCGCTCTTGATGTCGGCGATGATCTGCTCGGCTTCGCTTTTCACTGCGGCGGGCACCAGCTCGCTGATCGGCAGTTCAACGGTGCCCTCTTTCAGTCCACCCCAGTAATCCTGGGACTTCCAGCTGTGATCGATGACGCTTTGCGTGGCCTGGATGTAGTGCGGTCCCCAGTCGTTGACGATCGAGGTCAGCACTGCCTTGGGGCCGAAGTGGGCCATGTCCGAGGCGTAGCCCACGGCATACACGCCGCGGCGTTCGGCGGCCTGGATCGGCGCCGGGCTGTCGGTGTGCTGGAACACCACGTCGACGCCCTGGTCGATCAGCGCGTTGGCGGCATCGGCTTCCTTGCCCGGGTCGAACCAGGAGTTGACCCACACGACTTTGATCTCGGTACCGGGGTTGTACTTGTTCAGGGCCAGTTGGATGGCGTTGATGTCGCGGATGACCTCGGGGATCGGGAAGGAGGCGACGTAGCCGATCTTTTTGCTCTTGGTCATTTTCGCGGCGAGAAAACCGCCGACGTAACGTCCCTCATAAGTACGGGCCAGGTAGGTGCCCAGGTTCTTGTCCTGCTTGTAGCCGGTGGCGTGTTCGAAGGTCACCTGGGGAAACTGCCGGGCGACTTTCAGGGTCGGGTTCATGTAGCCGAAGGAGGTGGTGAAGATCAGGTCGTATTGCTCCTTGGCCATGTTGCGGATCACCCGCTCGGCGTCCGCCCCTTCGGCGACGTTCTCCACATAGTGGCTGCTGATCTGCTCGCCGAATTTCTCCACCAGCGCCTTGCGCCCCTGCTCATGCTGATAGGTCCAGCCGTGATCGCCGATCGGGCCGATGTAGACGAAGCCGACTTTCAGCGGATCGGCCGCACTGGCGGTCAGGCTGGCGCTGAGGCCAAGGGCGGTGACGACGGCGCAAAGCAGCGTATGCAACGGACGTTTGTGCATGAAGGGAACTCCGGGATGTTTTGGGGTTGACCAGGTCAATGCAAATTACTGACCAACAGGACAACTAATGCCGTCGAACCCGGCACAATCCATCGCGGGCAAGCCTTGCTCTTACAGGTTCATGATCGTCCTGGCGGAGCAAGGCCTGCCCGCCAAGGTGCCGGGAAGACCAATAAAGTGCACCCCGCGCACCAACTGCCATGCAACGGTGCGCTAAGGTTCAACGGAACATGGGCGTGACATCGCAGTCAGTCACTCATCGCCAAGGCGTCGCTGGCTTCGGTACAAGGGACCGTTATGCTCACCTTCCTCAAGCAAGAAAAGCTTCTCCTGCTGGCGCTGCTGGCAGCATTGGTCGTCTTTCCCCTGGAGCACTGGTTGCTGCACAGCGGGCAGGTGATTGCGCTGGCCGGCGGCATGGCGCTGATCGCCTTTATCGTGATGGCCTCGATGAGCGTCGCCCATCATGCCGAGCTGCTGGCGGAAAAGGTCGGTGATCCCTACGGCACCATGATCCTGACCCTGGCTGCGGTGCTGGTGGAGGTGGTGATCCTGGCGATCATGATGAGCAACGAAGCCTCGCCGACCCTGGTGCGCGATACCATCTACTCGGCGGTGATTTTCTAGACACACTCCGCTTTGGTGTCAAAGCCCTTAGGCTTTGACCTGCTCTTGCTCTTGCTCTTGCTCTTGCTCTTGCTCTTGATGGGGAAGATTAAGATGTGTATTTGATTGGGAGTGCTCTTGCCTCGTCCTTCCTGACACACCTCTATCTATGGCATACCCCGGAAGCCCGGAAATTTTTCTGAGCCTGTATCTGACTCTGCTCGAGATCTATGGATATTCGAGGATGAACGGCATGGTGTGTCCATTGTCTAGAAAGGTGCTCTCCGTAACCCAGTGACGACAGGGTAATCCAGAGCCTACGGAGGGAGCGTATGCGGGGCATTAGCATCGGTATGCATTAGGTTGGTGGGGGAACAGAATAAATCAACGCAAGGAGCCTTAGATGGCCGGCAGTAGCTTGTTTGCACTATTGGATGACATTGCCACACTGCTAGACGACATCTCACTCATGAGTAAAGTCGCTGCAAAGAAATCAGCTAGTGTCCTGAGCGACGACCTTGCTGTGAATGCTGAGCAGGTTACCGGCATGAAAGCCGACCGAGAGCTACCGGTGGTATGGGCTGTATTCAAGGGCTCGTTGAGAAACAAAGCCATCCTTGTGCCTTGTGCTTTGGTGTTGAACGCACTTTTGCCTGCGGCGGTTCACTGGCTGCTCATGATTGGGGGGGCATATCTCTGTTATGAGGGCTTTGAGGCTATCAAGGACAAGATCACGGCTAGACGTGAAGATGGCACAGGGCAACCAAAGAAAACGATGCCTAAGACACCTGAGGAGCTTGCCGCCTATGAAAAGCGGAAGGTTGCAGGGGCTGTAAGAACGGACTTCATTCTTAGCGCCGAGATCATAGTCATCACCCTAAATATCGTTACTGATGCTCCGATGCTCCAACAGGTTTTGACGCTAGCGCTGATCGCGGTGGTCATGACAGTCGGCGTTTACGGCTTGGTTGCGGGGATCATTCGCTTGGATGATGCAGGCCTTGTTCTGCAGAGATCCAACGCTAAGGGTAGATGGGGCTCGATGTTGAGGTCTGTAGGCGGTTGGCTCTTGTCGGCTGCACCGAAGCTGATGAAGGCATTGTCTTGGATTGGGACTGTTGCCATGTTTTTAGTCGGGGGTGCGTTCATTACAGAAGGCATTGGGCCTATGCAGCACTTTGCTGAAAAGCTTGTCGCTGGGGCAGGGTCGTGGGAAACCATCGCAACACTAGCCATTCACAGCCTGGTAGGCGTGTTTGTCGGCTTCGTTTCGGTACTTGTCATTAAGGGCATTGCGATTCTATTTGGTAAAGCATCAACGTAGGCCATGTGAGCTCAACAGGTGCACTCGCTCCCGCGTCATCTTCGGCGGGAATTTGAGAGACTGTGTGAACCGCAAAAACGTTGGCAAACCTTGTGAGAAAACCGCAGGCCTTGCCAAGAGAGTCAGCGCGACGAACATCCTGGTGGCTCGTAAGACGGTACACTCTAGGCATTCTGCCATTACGCCTACCAGCTTTTCTCACGGACACATCATGGATTACAAACGCATCAGAGGAATGGACTCAGGACAACGCCTCGCCTTTGAAGAACTCATATGTCAGCTAGCCAGACGTGAGCAGCCAGCTGCTGATGCAGAGTTTAGGCGAATAGAAGGTGCTGGAGGAGATGGGGGAATCGAGGCGTACTGGTTGCTCAGTGATGGAAGCGAGGTTGGTTATCAAGCTAAATACTATACGAAATCGGCTGATATAAACTGGGCTAACATTGACGACTCCGTGCGGCGAGCCTTGGGAACGCATCCAGGATTGTCCAGGTATATTGTCGCTCTCCCCTGTGACCTGACTGATAAGACTGGCAAGCAAGGTGGCGGCAACACAGGTTGGGAACGCTGGCACTCTCGAAAGGAAACATGGGGAAAGCTCGTTGCGCCGGGAAAACATGTCGACTTTATTGCATGGACGGCCTCAGAGATCACGGATCGACTTACCCATCCGAATGCGGAGGGGTTGCGCAGATATTGGTTCGGCGACGTTGAGTTCTCACCAAAATGGTTTTCCGATCACATTGACCTAGCAGTCAAATCGCTGGACGAAAGATACCATCCTGAAGACCATGTGGAAGTTGGCATTGAAAGAATATTCAAGGTCATATTACGAGACGATAGCATTGTCTCCGAGATCCAGGATCACTTTTCAAAAATACATAAAGCCGCCCAACTTGGAGGCATTGAACAGTCATTCGAAGGCAGCTTAGAGCTTATTGAGAATCTCCACGCCAAAACAATTGACTTGGAGAAACTTAGCCTCGCATTTACTTCAGACGCCTATAGAGTCTGGCCTGTAGCGGCAGCCTTAGAGATAATCGAGTCTATTTCAGAAAGCGTTCATGATCTAGAAAGAATTTTTTGGCGAGCGAAGCAAGAGAAGGCGAAGGAACCAAAGTCCAGCAGCTCCTCATTGGACTATATAGAGTACCGACTGCGAGATCTCAGTGGTGCAGCATACGCCTTCAGATCACTCATCGAGGGTCGATACATTTCTGCGGAATCAGGTCGCAGCATCTTTATATTTGGAAAAGCGGGAACGGGAAAATCGCATCTGCTGGGTAACGTAGCGCAGAACGCCATATTAGAGGGCAGAGCAGTCGTCCTGATACTTGGCCAACAGCTAAACGGCGGCAGCGTTTGGGCTCAGTTCTCAAAGCGCCTGGGAGTCGGAGACATTAATCCTGACGCATTGCTTCAAGCACTGAGTGCCGCCGCAGACGTTACCGGCAAGCGCGGATTGATCCTGGTAGATGCGGTAAATGAGGGGGCTGGATTAACTCTCTGGCGTAATGAGCTTGCAGAGTTCGTGGCAAGAATCGAACGCCACCCGAACCTAACGCTGGCCTTCAGTTGTAGGACTGAATACATTCCTTACATTATCCCTCCTGCGGTAAGTGAGAAGGTTCCGGCGTTCCGAATTCGCGGATTTGAGACACAGGAAGAGCAGTCCAGAGCGGCTCGAATATACTTGGGAAAGCGCGGCATATCTCAACCGAACACCCCATGGTTAGCTGCCGAGTTTGTAAATCCACTTTTTTTGCGTAGCGCCTGCGTTGCTCTTGAAAGGGAAAATCAAAAGTGGTTCCCCAAGGGTTTGGTCGGCACGAAGCAGGTTTTTTCTTTCTATACGAAGAGTATTGCTCGCAACTTGGGTGCCGGTAGGGATGGTAGCGATGAGCTGGTAAGGCCGACGAACCAGGCACTCGCTGCTATTGCATCAGAGATGGCTGCAAACAGACGGGACTATGTCCCGCATAGCGACGCTATACGTATCGTCGATGGGAGGTTCCACGCATACCCGGCACCACCGGGAACCACATGGTTTGAAATTCTCCAGAGAAACGGATTATTCAGGCTTGATCCAGATCCCAGGGAAAGGAGAGCCGATCCTTTTGCCGCCCCTGAAGACATCGTTCGCTTCAGCTTCCAGAGACTTCAAGACCACTTGATGGCCTCAGTGATATTGGAGACGGTAATCAATCCTGCTGATGCACTGAAATCTGGTGCCCTGAAATTCATCCATGATGATGAAAGCATTCATGGTGACTGGGTGGGATTGGTCGACGCCCTGTCGGTGCAACTGCCTGAGCGTTTCAATCAAGAGCTGCTCGATCTGTTGCCAGGCGATATCAATGCATGGGCGAATGATCCAGCAGTCAATGATGCCTTCATAGAAAGTCTTAGGTGGCGCAATAATGAGTCGTTCACCGACCGGACGCTCGAGCTATTCAACGCATTCCTGGAGGTTGAAGATGGGTACTTCGACATTATCATCCAGGTCAGCGCGAGTGCTGGGCACCCCTGGAATGCAGAAGCACTGCATAAGCGGCTAATTGTCCTTGAAATGCCGAAGCGGGACGCATACTGGACTGTGCACGCGAATATTCTCCCGTTAGACGAGGGGGCTACTGCCAGGCGGCTCATAGAGTGGAGCGCTCTCGAGCAAAGTGAGCAGACAGACTCTGAGGTACAGTACCTTTGCGCGATAATCCTCACATGGTTCCTTGCTAGCTCTAATCGGGAGCTGCGGGACAAGGCCACCAAAGCGCTTACCTCCCTGATGATCCGCAACAATTCTCTGTACGCGAAGCTTTGTGATGACTTCGCCGCAGTGGACGACTTGTATATCCTAGAGCGCCTGCACACAGCAGCCTTCGGCGCGTGCTGTGTCAGCAATTGTGAACGGCTTCTGCGCCCCTTTTCTGCGGTGGCCTACAAGGCTGTATTCGACCGAGTGGACGTCCCCGCGTCCATCCTGCTTCGAGACGCCGCCCTTGGCATTATCGAGCTCGCAGCTTGCAAAAACTGCTTGCCGAAAACCGTGGACATTCAGAAGGCCCGTCCACCCTATAACTCGAGAAGCATTCGGCTTTCCGTTACAGAAAATGCGCTCGAGAAGGCTGCCAAGCATGCTGGTGACTCTCAGATACAGAGCTCATGCGCCCAGTGGGGTGGCGACTTTGGCTGCTATGAAATACGACCTCGCGTAACTTCGTTCCTGAATATCTCGCTGAGCACGCCTGAGCCCCTGACCCCCTCTGAAAGATCTGAAATTTTTGAGCAAGAAGTCATCGACCATTGCCCTGAACGCGTCGAACTCCTTGAGATGATGCATGCCTTCACGCCGAACCGTTTCCGCGATCTTCTTCAGCGCCGGCAGGGCACAACTGCACCTGATTACTCTGAAAGCTTTAAGGCGTGCGAGGCACTCCTTCTAAGAATGCTGAGCACAGGTGAAAAGGCAAGGTATCGCAAGGAATATAAGCCGCGATTCAATGCCCCCGAGGAGCGGCCTGACCAGCTACCGCATATCGATGTGACTGCAGCCCAGCGCTGGGTCGCAAAGCGTGCCTATGGCCTCGGTTGGACGAAGGATTTGTTCCCCGAAGATCGGAGCAGGCGTCATGATTACAGTCGGGACAGACCGTTGGTTGAGCGTATTGGTAAGAAATACCAGTGGCTGGCTTTGGATGAGCTTCTCTGCAGCCTTGCGGATAACAAATGGATGTCCGAACGCGCCCTCCATGGATCGCGTCAGTATGCTGGGCCTCTCGATGTAGGTTTCCATCGAGACATAGATCCGACAATCCTACTAGCCTCCGAAGAGGCGCCGAGCCCGGAAGATTCCATTCCCAGATCCGAAATCACCATGCGACATACCTCAGAACAGGAACTCGGGAAGTGGCCTTTCGAAGAGGATCCGGCTTTGGGTATGGCAAGCCTTGTCAGCAGGACGGATGCGAAGGGCCGGGCCTGGATAGTCCTACATGAGCATCGGTCGGTATCAGAGCGGTACAAAGATAAGTCCAGCCGCGAGCATGGGCTTAGAAAACAGGAATGGCGCTTTTTACTGCCGGTAATCGTCAAGCGTGAGGATGAGCAGAGACTCATAAAATACATCCGTATGGAAAAAGAGGTTCGAGTAGACAACTGGTCAACCCGAAATGCGACGGACGATGGCTATCTGCTGGAAGCCCCTTGGCGTTCGACGTGGGATCAAGAGCAGTGGTCAACCATGGACTTTCACAATATTGGTGAGGTTGAGATTGCCTACCCGTGTTTCCGTTACCACTGGGAGTCTCATCTAGATGCGTCTCTGAACGACGGCGCTCACGCTCTGATACCTGCACCCTGGCTCGCAAAACGACTAGGGCTGACGCCGCATCAGTCCAACTCAAACATATACGCTGACAGCTCTGGCAGAACACTTTTCGTCAGCGGGCAGAGTCCTGACGACGGCTCTCATGCTTTTATAGATCAGGGTCTGTTTGACTCCTTTCTCGAGGAAGACGGTCTGTCCTGTGTATGGATTTTTGTCACAGAGCGGGGCGCTTGGCCAGGCGGTGGAAACAGCCATGCCTCCTGGCGTCGATCTGAAGGGGTCATTTGGTTTAGCAAGCGCGCCCCACAGCTGCAACATTGGAAAAGGGATATGGACAAGGGAGAGCCAGGAGAGGTATCCGACCTGGATTCCTGAATCAGGGGCAGCCGGAGTGGTCACCGGGTCGAGGTTCGGCATTAGTTAGCTGGGCCAGCTTCGACTTGATGACTGATGACGGTTCGAACAGTGCGTAGCCAAACAGGAAGTAGCTCATGTCTAACAGGAAGAAAAAGCCAAATCGCTCCGGGAAAGTTACATCGTCACTGGCAGATCACAAAAGGGTTGGCAAAGCGCTCATACCCCCCATTATGCAGATCACAGGGTTGAGCTTCTCGTCATGGGCGAACAATCGCCTACCGGAGATGCTTTGGGCCTGCCTGGTCATTACCGTAATTCCCCGTGAAGAGGCAATCGAGGTTTTTCGGGACATCGCTTCCATCGGCATTCGCTATCGACGTGATGATGATCGTGAACAGGAGCCAAAAGAAGCACTGGGCTGGACGCTTCGCCACTCTGATTTGCCGAACCAGCCGAGAGAACTCTTCGACGCCCTCGTGAGCCGGGTGCTCCGCTGCCATTCAGGCTTGCAAGCGTTGCGTCCGTTACTGCTCCTCGAGAACCTTCCAGGTCGAGACTGGTGGAAAGCAGCACTCGCTGCTGAAGCAACCGAGGACGACTGGCAGACCCTTGGCCAGGCGGCACTGAAAACCTTTGACCACCAGTCCCAAGAAGCAACGGATGTGCGCTGGTTAAGCGTACTGTTCAAGCTAGGGCTAGGGGAAATCTTCGTCATGGAGGAGATGAGGGAGCGGATTCAGGAAATTATCGAATATCCACACCGGGGAGATATGAGATCAGTCCGACCCTCCATTAGATCCATGGAAATGGCTGTAATCAGCCTTAAACCGGATCAAGAACCTAGCCTCTGGCCCGAATTATTTTGGGCTTACACACTGGAACATACCCACTGCCTCCCAGCTCCGTTGGAGGCCAGAGGTGAATCTGCCCATGACCCCAAAATCTTGGGCAAGACGATCAATGATGTCCGTGAAGGTTTACTGGCTCACTGGTTCACGAGCTTGAGCACCACTGGCCTGAATCAGAAACATGATGGCGTTTTCGGGTTCGGGTTCTTCGCTCTCGCCTGCTTAGCCGAAATGAGCATGGGGCCGTTGAGCTCAGCCATTACCGGAAGGCTACTGCTTCGATCTCTCACTGAGTGCAGGATCTCGCTGGCTTATCTAGTACGCTGTGGGAACGACGAGATGTGGAAAAAATTCCGCTCCTATGGCGCCGGCCAAGCCAAGCTGGCACTGCTCAAGCACGAGGAGATGGCCGGTCAGAAGGCTCGGTTTGTGACCCAACAGGCTTTGGAAACCTTGGCGAACGAAGACTACTTCCAAGAGTACGTGGAGATCGATCTGGGCCATTGGGCCGGTAAAGATCTTCGCAGGCTAGCAGAGGAGTCAGGCACGAAGGATGACTACGACAGGTACTACGGTTGGGCCTCGGGCTTCGTCCATGGACAATGGGGTGCAATAAGGGACAGTAACTTCACTCACTGTCTGAACCCTCTCCATCGGTTCCATCGCATCCCACTGCCATACCACCGGATGCTGGAACCTACCATCGCTGATGCGCTGCACTTAGTAAATGCCATTCTTGCTGACGTGAACACTGCGTATCCTGGATTTGATACGCGCTTCGAGATCGAGGACGCACCAAGGGATGAGGAGAATAATGCAGCGGCTCCCAAAGAGCCTGCATAGGATGAGGTTTGGGAATAAACAGGATTGATCTGCAGGTTCATAATGATCCCGAATCGGTACATTAAGCCTATAAAACTGGCTTAGTGTCCCTTTCGGGCACATTACACGGCCCCTTCATCTCGAGCCGTGCTTGTCATTGCTTGGACAACTCATCCAGGGGTACGAACGCAGCGCCAGTTTCTGCAGCAGCTCTAACCTTCCGGTCAATTACCTCCGCAATGGGTATCCGCCGTCCCAGTGCTTTGTAGATATCCTCGCCGGACATGCAGATCACCTTTCGGCCTCTGCCAAATGCGTGGAGGCCTTCTTGGGTGAATCCGCCATAGCTGATGAAAACACCACGCGCCCAGGCAGCCTTTTGATCGAGTTTGCCTTGAAACGTGTGTAGCTCAGCTGCTCCAATCGGATCTCTGACCCACTTGGCCTCGATCAAATATGTTTCGTTTCCTAGCTGGAAGCTGCCGTCTATTTGCTCGCCAACCAGGCTAAATGGCGAACGCGCCTGGAGCCTAGAGGAATCAAAAAGCTCTTTGAGAAATCCTTCGAATTCATATCCACGCTTCTGCGGAGAGAGGACGCGCAGATCGTACAGGCGCTGCTTCAAAGCATCGAGGACTTGGCCCTGATCAATGACCGTTGCTGCAGCGAAAGGATTTCGTACCACTTGGGCGTGCTGCCCTGGCGATCTTACGGACTTGAGCAGGGAGACGAATCGCCCCTCAGCGTTCACGACGGTTTCCTCAGCCTTGGTCTCCTCTCGCATAGATTGCCGATACTTCCAGAGAGCTTCGAGCACTCGAGCTACCGTAGGGTGATCGGCGTTTTGAAGTAGGTATCTGACACGTCTGGCCTTGGAGGTGCCGTCCTTGGAAAACATCTCGTGCGAGATGTCGATTTCAAGCTCCTCCATGAAGAATTCGTCCATCGTGCGGTTGGAAAAGTCGAGAACGTATCCTCCACCCATGTCGAAGATCGAGTCCAAAAACCGCATCTCAGTCGATTTGAAGTTCGCCACGCCTTTCCTCAATTTTCACTTGCTCAATATCTGATACCGAGCCCAAATCCCGTTGAAAAAATCAGCTGCCAATATGCCCCCGAAACGGTGGTCACGCAGTGCCCTGAATCGATGAGGCAGCCCAATCTTTCGGAACCATCGTAGACGCTCCGCAGATTGCCATGCTAATTTCTACGCCTCTGATCTCCCTGGATCAAACGGTCGGCTCGTGAAGGCTCAAGTGCCACAGGTTGCGACACCTCTTTATCGCACGCATTTCGACGATAGTCAGCGGGCAGCCGACACCCTGGCTGCTCGGAGATTCGCATGCGCATTCCTGTTTATCCTGACGATCTAATCAGCAACCGAGGCTTCAAAAGCTTAGCCAAACAGCTACGCAATTTGTTGCACGGCCCATCGAGAGTACAACTCGCGTTCGCTCAAAGCCTTCTGGCTAGGGGCTTGGGTTATCAGGACTATCACGATCTCGAACAGTGTGCGAAGTCCGGCTCGCCCGAGTCGCTGATGGCTACGCCAGATACTGCAAAACTCGCGATCCTCTCAAGTATTCAAGCTGCGCTTGAGGCAAGTGAGGTGACCACCGACGAACAACAACTCAGACATTTTGTGGGCTCGTCTGCTTTCTCCTATCTGATGGCGTTCAAACGGAACCGCAGGGGCCGCCTGCCACTGCCAACTAGAGGCGTTCCAACGAGCGAGGATTTGCAGGCGTTGGAGCGTGCTATCAACGCCTCCGTAAGCTTGCGAGACCAGGCGCTGTTTTCATGCATGCGGGCGGGCGTGCGCCCAATAGAGTATCTAAGCTCGATTTGTCACAACGGAGGCGGCGCTTACCGGGTTTACAAAACCTGGCGCAGTGCTGGCAGAAACTTCAGCTATGTAGGTCTGCCCGCAACAACTCACGGGTCAGTCGCTCGGTATCTAAATGCCGAAAAACTCTCAGAAGGTGACTGGCTTTTCCCTTCTGCTCGACGCCCAGAGCACCCTATGTCTTTATTTGAGCTCGCTAGACTGCTGTCTAAGTGGTCTCGGGATGCTGGCATCATTGATGGGGCTGTCACTCTGGTAGGCATCCGGGTAACTAGCGATGCATTCCAGCAGATGTGGGAAGCTCGGAAACCTCGTTAGCTCGTATCTCATCCGGACAATGCTGCAGATCGAAGCTTGTGTTAGCAAAGATCAACTTAAGTCCGGCTCCAAGGAATGCTCATTATGACCAGTACGCCAGCTCTGCAATTGAGGAAAGCTCAGCACGTTGTTGTCTTCACAGGCGCTGGTGCATCAGCTGAGAGTGGCATCCCGACTTTCAGAGACGAATTGACGGGACTATGGGAGCGCTTCGATCCAGCGCAGCTCGCCACCAGCGAAGCATTCCGAGCTGATCCATCACTGTGTTGGGGATGGTACGAATGGCGCCGGCATAAAGTTCTGCAGGCGCAGCCAAACGGTGCTCATCTCGCTATCGCCGAACTAGCTATGCATGTGCCCAAACTGACCGTGGTGACCCAGAACGTTGATGACCTCCATGAGCGCGCTGGTAGCCAGGATGTGATTCATCTGCACGGCAGCTTGCATTCGCCTCGGTGCATCGATTGTGGCCTGGCGCATACCTTGCCTCTTACGTCTGAAGCCCAGCCTGAAGATGGAAGTCGGATTGAGCCGCCGCGATGCAGTGCGTGTGATGGGTATGTTCGACCTGGCGTCGTTTGGTTTGGTGAGATGCTGCCAGAGGATGCATGGGGCGCAGGGCTCGCAGTTGCGCAGGAGTGCGATGTGTTCCTGTCGATTGGAACGTCCGGGGTTGTCTATCCGGCAGCAGAGCTTCCGTTACGCGCTTTGGGACAGGGGGCGACTGTCGCACACATCAATCCTGTGCGCTTCGATGTCAGCAGCCAAGAGCACTTTCTCGAAGGCCCCGCCTCTGTGATGATGCAGAGCCTTCTTCGTGAGGCGTTCGGCAACCATCCTGATTCGTAGTCGCCGGCGATCCACATCGTTTTTGCTTGGGCTTGGCCCTATGGGCACGGCTGACGTGAACCAAACCCTGGCTGCGCCAGGTTTCGGCCCTGCGGGCTTACATCCTCAAGTCTTGGGCCCAGAGGGCCAGCGCGCTCCGCTTGCGCTCGATGCTTATGCTACTACTTGGGAGGAGCCACTGCGTGCCTACAATGGCTACTTTCGACTGATTGAGTTTGGTCAGCGCAGGCAGAAGTCGACCATAGTGGCCGTCATCTAGTGCTCAAAGTTCGCCCAAGGCCTGATTAGCTGTGAACTGGGCAACCACTTCTGGATAGATTTTTTGAACCTCTGTGATCTTCAGATTAAATTGTCCCAAGGTCGAGTAGGGGTACGGTTTGCTGATGCCCTCAAACCAAGTGATCACAAAAGGAGCATGAACTTTTAGGCTCTGGTCATGCCCTGAGTCTGAGCGGGAAACGGAGGCAAAATTGTACTTTTCCAGGATTGCCCATTGCTCGCGTGTGGTATCAAAGGTGGCATCTGGGTCTGGGTGATAGCCGCCAGTTGCAAGGAAGAGCACCGAAAGCGTTTCACGTGTCTCGGCCAGATCGGCCCCGTAATTGCGAGACGCAGCCTCCAAAATACCGGTAATCACTGCGGCGCCCTCTGGCGTGTACTTAACTACGTCAGATCCATAGGAAAGGTCGTTAGAGATGGGGTCATGGAGGTAACCCATCCGAATGAGGTCATGCTTCGCAGAATACATGCCATCTGGGCATGCACTGGTCATGGAAAAGCGCATGCAGTCCGATTCTAGGCTGTACAGCAATAACCCAAGGGCCAAGCAGGAAATCTCCTGCTTCGGAGGCGGCGTTTGTACTCGAGCTGGAAAACCAGCATCAGGAAATCGCTCGGGTGCCACCAGTGAAAGGCTAGCGAGACCGCGTGCACTGGGGCGAAACCGCCTACTGATGCCCGGGCCTTTGAAGGCCTCTTCAAATTTTGCCTGGCCATACAGTGTTATCTCCATCAATCCGGCTTTTACCATGTACTGGAGTTCTTCACCGTAATAGGAAGTAGAAGCACCTTGAGTAAGGATATTAATCTGTGAATCGGTTAGCGGCTGTGTCTTGACGTAATGCTTGGTCATACGCAGAAGTCCTTGAAGATAGGCTCTTTACATTAATGGTGATTTTGCGTTCATTTGCTGCTCAATTGTTACTTGAGTGGGTGGCATGTCTCAATCATCGGCAAATGCATCGAGCGCAGCGAGCAGTTTGGCTAGCTCAGCAAGGTCGGAAGTGACGATGTCATATTCTCCTCGACTACTCAGCCGATACACATCGCGCGCTTTTTTAACGCGTTCGAGAAGAGGGACGACGATTCCGGATGCCCGCTCTAGGAAGTCATTGATGTCCGCACGTGTCTGGGGGATTTTGTAACCCTTCGCCGCACTTGTGATGATGACGTCTGCATCGCGGAGTTTGGCAATGCCACTGGAGCGGATTCTCTGGCCGTTGACCTCTCCCAGTCCGCTATCTTTTAGATGGGCCATGATCTCCGTAGTCAGCACGTAATCCTTGGTGACGAATTCGCTCTGGAATCTCAAAAACCGCAAAATGCTTAGCTGCAGTCGCTCATCTTCATCGGGGTGGTCACCTACCCGCTCGCTAAAACGGTCGGCTTGGCGGAGAGCCTCCTGGTGTACCTGGTAGTCAGCATATCCAGACTCATTCGTAGGCGGTGGCAGAAGGGACTGGTACTTGGATGGCCACTCAAGCATTCCAAGAGTCAGGCTGCGGAGGATTTTCTTGTAGGCAAGAACTGCTTCTTCCGAAGCTTTCTCTTCGTAGATCTGAGCGACTGAGCCAGCGAAGAAATCTGCAACCTGAACCAAAACGTTGTCCTTACTGGCCATCGTCTGGAAGGCATCCTTATCGCCAAATAGGTCGTCCACGAATCGTTCTGCAACGTAGCTTTTGAGGCTCTCCTGAAATTCCTGGCCACCATGCTCGTCTACTATCATCTGGAGGTCAGGGTATGCGCGAAACAAACGTTCATAGAGCAACCCGTTCACGTATTTTATGAACGAGGTCTTGATACGGAGGCCGCCGTCTTTGTGAATTCGGGACTTATCAACGACGGTGAAATAGAGCTTGAATGGCAGCTCAGCTAGCTCGTTGAGGATTCGGGCACGGCGATCTGAATCTTTGGGCTTAAGATTGCTAGATTTGATCTCGCCTGTTTGAAAATGACGCGTGCGGAGTGCTTCAGCTTGGGCATAAGCAGCTTCCAGATCTTTCTCTGCCACCAGAATGGAGCACACGATGAAGAATCCCGAGCTTCCTCCCTTTGACGTATCAAGGTCGGAATTCCCGGACTCATCCACGAAAGCATATGTTCTGTCCATGAGCTTGCTCCATCAACAACGTACTGAGCGCGGTGGGTCGCCCAATGGCAAGGTGGCGAACTTAGTTCGTCGCAGTGGTACTGCCTGGAGCGGGGCCTTCGCTGAATGTGTAGTTGATGACCACGTCATTTCGGATCAAGACGTCGAGAGTTTTCTGAGTGCCCGTAGTCGTCACCTTCATGGTGACCACGTAGCTTTGGGCATGGGCTGAGCCAGTGGTGTAGGTGTAGATCCACTTTTCGTCAGTCTCGCTGACAGCACTCTTGGCGTAGGGCTCACCAAACAGGGACTTCAACTCAATAGTCGTCGTTTTGCCTTTGGTGATGCTCGCTACACTGGCCGACGGAAAGTCTCGCCCTGCGGTGTAGTGGGACGTAGCGCAACCGCCAAGTGCGACACAGATCCCCATTACTGCGATGAGCTTTTTCATATCCATCCTTGATCGTAGAAAGCTCCAAATCTAGCTGGCGTCGAGGCTAAAAGCCATCACCAAGGTGATCAGCTACTTTCGTGCATTCGCAGATAATGCTTTGCACATGTAGCAAGCCGAGCTAGGGCAAAGCCCCCTGAACTGCTCCGTCTGAGAAATAAGAGGTGGCGCAGAGCCTCGTTGATTTACTGCATAGCCCTGCTGCTTAAAAAAGCCTGAAGCAGTTGTTGTCAGCAAATGAAATCGAGCGATTCCCTGCTCGGCGGCTTTCGCTTCAATGACCCGAAGCACCGCGACACCGACCCCCTTCGATCTGAATGTCGACACTACGACCAGAGAACGCAACAACCCGTCCGTACCATGCGTTTCGAATCCTCCCCATGCGACCGTCTCGCTATCCAGTGTGAACTCAAAAAAGGTTCGGCCTGGAAGATCAATATCGTCTGCTGGAAGGTCAGCAAATTTCAGCGCATCGCGAAATCGCTGCGACTGCCCTCCGGCTATTTCCGTTGCCTGGATCATCATATCCCCCTCCATCCTCTCATCTCCGCTATGCCGACACGCATGGAACGTTAGGGCACATGCCGAAACAGCAGACATCATATTCGCTTTACCGAATATTCGCCAAAGCGTATATTCGATTTTTCATATGTATCGAGCTCCACCATGAGCCCTGCTATCAAAGTGCTTTTCGTGTGCGTTGCCAACTCGGCCCGCTCCCTGCTTGCAGAGGCTTTGCTGCGGCACACCGACTCGCGCTTAGAGGCCTTCAGCGCAGGATCTGAACCGTCTGAGGTTGATCTGCGCACGATTCAAGCATTGGAGGCGGTTGGAGTCGATGCAACGGGCCTGCGCAGCAAGTCCATCAACGAGTTTCAAGCTGATCGATTCGATTACGTAATCACTCTTTGTGATAAATCCGCAAGCGAGTGCCTTACCAATGCCCAATGCAGGTGAAGTCATTGCCTGGGATTTTCCTGACCCAGTAACTAGCGATGATCCTGGCGCATTTCGCCATACGCTCCACGACATCCACGAGCGCATCAAGCTCTTCGTTTTGGTCAAGACCAAACACCTGGAGGATCTATGACAGAACCCATGAACCCCACCACCTTATTCAAGTGCCTGGCGGATGACACCCGAGCAAAAATTTCGCTGCTTGTCGTGAGTGAAGGTGAGCTGTGTGTATGCGAGCTAACTGCAGCACTCGACCTGAGTCAGCCGAAGATTTCTCGTCATTTGGCGCTGCTGCGTTCTGCCGGTTTGTTGTTGGATCGTCGCCAAGGCCAATGGGTGTACTACCGACTGAATCCTGATTTGCCCGCGTGGGTGACTGCAGTTTTGAAGGAAGTGGTAGACGCCAATCAGCAATGGCTGGAAATCGAGGCTAAGCGCCTCTGCGGCATGAACGACCGTCCGATCAACCAAGCCGTGTGTAGCTGATTCACGCCCAACCGGATTAATGAAATGCTGATTGCCATATTGATCTTTATCGCCACCATCGTCCTTGTCATCTGGCAGCCCAAGGGGCTTGGGGTTGGCTGGAGTGCGATGTTCGGTGCCATCGTGGCGTTGCTGGCAGGTGTCGTTACCCTTGCCGACATACCAGAGGTTTGGCGCATTGTCTGGAATGCCACTGGGACTTTCATCGCGGTCATCATCATTAGTCTGCTGCTTGATGAGGCAGGCTTTTTCAAGTGGGCTGCGCTGCATGTGGCCCGATGGGGAGGCGGGAGCACCCGCAAGCTGTTCGCACTTATCGTCCTGCTGGGCGCAGCGGTGTCGGCCCTGTTCGCCAATGACGGAGCAGCATTGATCCTCACACCCATTGTGATCGCGATGTTGTTGGCGTTGCGTTTTTCTCCTGCGGCTACTTTGGCATTCGTCATGGCCGCCGGTTTTATTGCCGATACGGCGAGCTTACCGCTGGTGGTTTCCAACCTAGTCAACATCGTTTCTGCCGACTACTTCGATATCGGCTTCAACGAATATGCATCGATCATGGTGCCGGTAAACATCGTCAGCGTGGCGGCGACGTTAGCCATGCTGCTGTGGTTTTTCCGCAAAGATTTACCAAAGACCTATGACCTCAACCAACTGGACAATCCGGACGAGGCAATCCACGACCGGGCCACTTTTGTAGCCGGCTGGTGGGTGTTGGCACTACTACTGATCGGCTTCTTTGTCATTGAGCCATTGGGGGTGCCAATCAGCGCCATTGCAGCGATCTGTGCATTCATTCTTTACGTCATCGCGGCTCGTGGTCACGCCATCAACACAAGCAAGGTGCTCAAAGAGGCGCCATGGCAGGTGGTGATTTTTTCTTTGGGTATGTACCTGGTTGTTTATGGCCTGAAGAACGCCGGCCTGACCGACCACATCGCGCAAATCCTGAACGTGTTCGCCGGCTATGGCGTTTGGGGCGCGTCCCTAGGCACAGGGCTGCTAACAGCGTTGCTGTCATCGATCATGAACAACATGCCCACCGTTCTGGTAGGCGCCTTATCCATTCATGCCGCCGAAGTCGATGGTGTAGTCCAGCAAGCGATGGTTTACGCCAACATCATCGGCTGCGACCTGGGCCCGAAGATCACCCCAATTGGGAGCTTGGCAACTTTGTTGTGGCTGCACGTGCTCGCCCGGAAAAATATAACGATCAGCTGGGGTTACTACTTCAAGACCGGGATCGTGCTGACCGTGCCCATCCTCGTCGCCACATTGTCCGCCCTGGCACTGCGCCTCAGTTTTTGAATCAAGGAATCGTCTGATGAAAGTCTTGTTCATGTGCACCCACAACAGCTGCCGCAGCATTCTGTCCGAGGCGCTTTTCAACCACTTGGCGCCCGAGGGTGTAGAAGCCGTCAGCTCAGGAAGCTTTCCCAGTGGCCGGGTGAATCAACGGGCATTGCAAACGCTAGAGGCGGCGGGTATCTCCACGGCGGGCTTGAGCAGCAAGGCTTCGGATGCTTTTGAAGGCTCGCCTCCAGACATCGTGATCACTGTCTGTGACCGGGCAGCGGGTGAGGCATGCCCAATCTTCTTTGGGCCAGCTTTGAAGGCGCATTGGGGTCTGGCCGATCCGTCTGACGCTAGCGGGTCGGAAGCCGAGATCACCGCAGCGTTTGAAACCACACTCGCCAAAATTCACGAGCGCGTGAGCGCATTTCTTGCGCTGCCACTGAAGACCATAATCGCTGAACAGTTGAAAGCTGAACTGAATCGCATCGGTTCGCTTTAAAGATCAACCGAGGCGGTGCCCAACCTGGCGCCGCCGTAGGAGTTTTTATGCAAGACACATTGCCGAACGTACACGCCGACCTGATCGACATTCCGTCGTTGGAGCAACTGGAGCCGCGTACACCGTCACTCCATAAGCCTCGAATCTTGCTTCTGTATGGATCGACGCGAGAGCGCTCTTTCAGCCGGTTGGTGACTCAGGAAGCAGCCCGCTTGTTGGAGGAGTTTGGCGCCGAAACCAAAATCTTCGATCCCTCGGGTTTGCCGTTGCCGGACGATGCTCCGGATACACATCCCAAAGTCGCAGAATTGCGCGAACTCATGCAGTGGTCTGAAGGACAGGTGTGGTGTTCGCCTGAGCGGCACGGCTCCATGAGCGCAGTTTTCAAGGCCCAGATCGACTGGGTTCCGCTTGCGATTGGTGCTGTTCGACCTACGCAAGGAAAGACCCTTGCAGTAATGCAGGTCTGTGGCGGCTCGCAATCTTTCAACGTGGTCAACCAACTACGGGTATTGGGGCGGTGGATGCGCATGTTCACCATCCCAAATCAATCTTCGGTGGCCAAGGCGTTCACCGAGTTCGACGAGGCAGGCCGCATGAAACCGTCCTCGTACTACGACCGACTGGTGGACGTGATGGAAGAGCTGATGAAGTTCACGCTGCTGTTGCGGGGTCGCCAAGACTACTTGGTTGATCGCTACTCCGAGCGTAAAGAGTCAGCTGAAGAGCTGTCCAAGCGCGTCAACCAGCGCTCCATTTAACTCACCGCGAGGAAACGGTATGAGTCAGATCACGATCTATCACAACCCGCAATGTGGCACCTCTCGCAATACCTTGGAGTTGATCCGCAACAGCGGAGAAGAGCCGGTTGTTATCGAGTACCTACAGACCCCACCTGAGCGCACCACGCTTGTCAGGTTGATCAAGGATATGGGTATCGAGGTGCGGGCCCTGCTTCGTATTAAAGGCACTCCCTACGAGGAGCTGGGACTCGGCGACACGTCACTTACTGATGATCAGCTCATCGATGCCATGATGGCTCATCCCATCCTGATCAATCGCCCCATCGTCGTGACGCCTTTGGGTACACGCTTGTGTCGTCCGTCAGAGGCAGTCCTCGACCTTCTGCCGCAGGAGCAGCGCGGCAGCTTCGTCAAAGAAGACGGACAAGTCGTCATTGATGAGCACGGTCGCAGAGTCTGATACGACGACGGTGAGTTGCCGCGATTGAGCCTGGAGGATGCTGGTGAGTCAGAATTCGAAACTTGATGTTGTGGTCATTGGCGGTGGTCAATCTGCGCTGACAGTCGCCTATTTTTTGAAGCGGACAAGCTTGTCTTACGTGATGCTCGATGCGGAGTCGGCACCAGGAGGAGCCTGGCGGCATGGCTGGGATTCGCTGCGACTCTTCTCTCCATCGGCATGGAGCTCGATTGCAGGCTGGCCGATGCCTGCCGTATCAGAAGAAACGCCTCACCGTGATGATGTTATAGACTATCTGACTCTGTACGAGCGTCGATATGACTTCCCCATCATCCGATCCACCAGGGTGACCCGTGTCGAAAAAATCGAAGAAGGATTACGGGTTTTCTCCGGGGATAGAAACTGGGATGCCAAAGCGGTTATCAGTGCAACAGGCACCTGGAGCCGCCCATTTACTCCGAGCTATCCCGGACAGGAGTTGTTCGTTGGGCAGCAGCTTCATTCCGCTCATTACGTTGGGCCGAATGAGTTTGAGGGGAAAACCGTCCTTGTCGTGGGTGGTGGCAACTCGGGAGCCCAGATTTACGCCGAGGTTTCTAAAGTGGCTCAGGCAACCTGGGTAACTCAAGAGGCCCCAAAGTTTCTACCTGATGAGGTTGATGGGCGCGCCCTGTTCGAACGAGCTACTGCTCGATTGAAGGCGCAACAGGAGGGAGTGGAGCCTGAACAGCCCGTTGGAGGGCTGGGCGACATCGTAATGGTGCCATCGGTGAAGGACGCTCGTGAGCGCGGTGTATTGAGCGCAGTACGGCCATTCACGCACTTCACTTCAACAGGCGTTGTCTGGTCATCGGGAGACGAAACAGCGGTGGATGTCGTCATCTGGTGCACTGGGTTTTCTCCAGCGCTCGACCACCTGAACAGCCTGGGCATTGTAGGCCAGGATGGCAAAGTGGCTGTGAACGAAAACCGGAGTGTTGCTTCACCCAGTCTGTGGCTGGTGGGTTACGGCGATTGGACGGGGCTCGCCTCTGCGACATTGATCGGAGTAACCCGCACCGCTCGAGATGTAGTCAACCAAGTCCAAAGCTATCTCACTGGCGAATCCTGATGGCTCGCGACGCAAATCGAGTGTACCTACTGTGATGCGGCTTCAAGCTCAGGAAAGAGGATAGGCTCCAGTGGCGGAGTTGCCTGGCACAGCCCGAGCCGCCAGTAGCCGACGTCGTGCCATTTCCCAAGCTTGAAGCCTACCTCCGGATATGTGCCGATATGGACGAATCCCAGCGACTCGTGCAGCCCCACACTGCCTTCATTGGGCTGTGCGATTCCGGCATAAGCTGCACGAAAGCACTGTTTTTCAAGGATCGGAAGCAAGGTCTCATAGAGTTCACGTCCAACACCCTGACGGCGAGCCGATTCGGCTATGTACACCGTTACGTCAACGGCCCATCGGTATGCCGGACGTGCACGGTGCTGGCTGGCATAGGCGTAGCCCTTGATCTCCCCACCTTCTTCGGCCACCAGGTAGGGATATGTCTGAAGTGTCGTCGCTATTCGCTGAGCGATTTCCTCAGCGCTTGGCGGAATCTCTTCGAACGAGATCGCCGTTGTCGAAACGATGGGAGCGTAAATACGCTGGATAGCTTGTGCATCTGCAACAACTGCAGCGCGAATTGTGACTGGCATGTAAGTCGTCCATGAATAAGAATTTGAACATTACCTTTCCCGGATCAGTTTTCGCCATTCGCCCATTTGAAAAAAAATGCGCAGTCTGAAATCTGATTACCTCACCTAGGGACTTCTCTTTCGTCTAGTTCTAGCTCAGACCGTAGAAGCCTAATCGCGAAATTCAGGTCGCAATGCATGTTCTCAGTTCTGCCCCCTTCGGCTCATCAAATCCATCGGCTGCATCAACAACTCAGCACACTGTAAGCGTGCGCTAAACAACCCGTCCTGACGGAATCGCTTAGCCGACCTCAAAACTCAATGCCGAGTAACCATCCGAGGAGACCTCCCGCCAGGACGACCAGCCATGGAGGAACCTTCCAGAACATCAAAGCCACAAGCGCTATCAGCGCTAAGCCAAAGTCTGCAGGAATCACTATGGCGCTCGTCCAGACTGGGTTATACAAGGCCGCCAGGAGAAGGCCCACAACTGCTGCGTTTACGCCTGAAAGTGCAGCTTGGGTGCGTAAGCTTTTCCGCAGTTGCTCCCAAAATGGCAGCACGCCGATTACGAGCAAGAACGAAGGAGCAAAAATAGCAATGACGCAGGCAGTAGCCCCGAGCCAACCAGAAGGTTGGGCATTCATGGACGCGCCAAGAAATGCTGCGAAGGTAAAAAGCGGGCCTGGTACGGCCTGTGCTAAACCATATCCGGCAAGAAACGTGTCATTGGCTACCCATCCGTTCGGTACGGTCGCCGACTGAAGCAACGGCAGCACAACATGCCCACCTCCGAAAACTAATGACCCAGCGCGGAAGAAGGCGTTTACCACAGCTAATGCTTGTGAGGGCCACAGCTGAACCAGCAATGGCAGACCAACTAACAAGCCGAGGAACACCAGCAAAGACACCACACCGACTTTCCTACTCACCGATACCGGCAAAGACTCCGTAGCCTGGTTCTGATCGGTTCTGAAGAGGATCAATCCTATGATGGCGCCGAAGAAAATCACGCCGATCTGTCCCCAGGCATGCGGCCAAAGGAGTGCAGCATAAGCAGCAAACACGGCGATAGTTATTCGAGGCGCGTCAGTGCACAGACTACGGCCCATACCCCAGACGGCTTGAGCAACGACAGCCACCGCGACAATTTTAAGACCGTGCAAAAGACCGCTCGGAAACGCGCCTCCCCACGCGGACATACCCTGAGCGAATAAAACCAGGATTATTGCCGAAGGCAATGTGAAACCTGCCCACGCAGCGACTGCTCCAAGAAACCCGGCGCGAGATAGTCCTAAACCTATGCCAACCTGGCTACTGGCGGGCCCCGGCAAGAACTGGCATAGGGCAATCAAATCCCCATAACTGCGCTCGCTCAGCCATTGGCGTCGAGCAACGAATTCTTCGCGAAAGTAAGCTAGATGCGCAATCGGGCCTCCAAAAGAGGTGAGTCCTAGTCGCAGGAACACCAGAAAAACCGTCCAAGGGGCGTCAGTCTTGACCACCGTTGCACTACCTTCGGCTGACAATATTCACCCCTCCCAAAATGATTGCGGTACGAAACCAAATACTATGGAGCCAACTAAACATGGGCTAAACGATGGCCTTCCTTAGACATACGAGGCTAACCCTGCGAGTGAATGTGAACTTGGTTTTATAATGTACCAACCTAATCGAAAAGCCAGCTAGAGACCTAAGCGGGTCTCGCGAGATACTTAAGGCTATCCCCCCGCGTCACTCGCAAACTTTGCTCAAAAACCTGCTCTTCAGCTAGCTCTCTTTCAGCATTCAATGCTCGTGGAGCTTGACACGGAGTCGCAATCAACGGCGGCTTCAATGTATACTGACGGTTCTGCATACCCTTTGAGCTACAGGAACATCAGCATGACTGTACTCCAAACGATCTACTGGCAGCCTACGCCGCCTTAGCGCTACGCCCCCTCGCAACACCTTGCTTCCGCTAGCTTCGCTCGCGGGTGCTCACTGCTGTACGCCCGGTTTTACACCTAAAGCACACAGCGAAAAAATCCTCAAAATTTGAATTTGTATCGATTCGCTCGCCGTCCGTTTGGCGTGCGCGATGCTTTGCCTTGGATATTTCTATGCTGCAAAAAATTAAACAAACGTGGTTTTCCAACGTTCGCGGAGACGTGCTCGCGGGAATCGTAGTCGCACTCGCGCTGATTCCGGAAGCTATTGCCTTTTCGATCATCGCCGGCGTCGACCCTAAGGTCGGCCTCTACGCATCCTTCTGTATCTGTGCCGTGATTGCCTTCATCGGCGGTCGCCCTGGCATGATCTCGGCGGCTACCGGTGCCATGGCACTGCTCATGGTTACCTTGGTAAAAGATCACGGGCTCCAGTATCTGCTGGCTGCAACCTTGCTCTGTGGGGTACTCCAGATCCTCGCGGGCTACCTGAAACTTGGCTCATTGATGCGCTTTGTCTCGCGCTCAGTGGTCACCGGGTTCGTGAATGCATTGGCGATTCTGATTTTCATGGCGCAGTTGCCTGAACTCACAAATGTCACCTGGCACGTCTACGCCATGACCGCAGCGGGTCTCGGAATCATCTACCTGTTTCCGTATGTGCCGAAGATCGGCAAGCTGATTCCCTCGCCGCTGGTGTGCATCCTGACCTTGACCGCTATCGCGATGTACCTGGGACTCGATATCCGCACCGTGGGCGACATGGGCCAACTGCCGGACACGCTGCCGATTTTCCTCTGGCCTGAAGTCCCGCTGAACTTTGAAACCCTGCGCATCATCTTCCCGTACTCAGCGGCTCTGGCAGTTGTAGGCCTGCTTGAGTCCATGATGACCGCGACCATTGTCGATGATCTGACCGATACCACCAGCAACAAAAACCGCGAATGTAAGGGCCAGGGCGTTGCAAACATCGCAGCCGGGATGCTCGGTGGCATGGCGGGCTGCGCCATGATTGGCCAGTCGATCATCAACGTGAAGTCCGGCGGTCGTACTCGCCTCTCAACTTTATGCGCGGGCATCTTCTTGCTGCTGATGGTCGTGTTCCTGGGCGAATGGCTGTCCAAGATCCCGATGGCGGCATTGGTTGCCGTGATGATCATGGTGTCCATCGGCACCTTCAGCTGGGATTCGCTGCGTAATCTTAAAGAGCACCCGCTGTCGACCAACCTTGTCATGGTCGCGACTGTTGTGGTCGTTGTAGCAACGCACAACTTGGCCTATGGCGTACTGGTAGGCGTGCTGCTGGCATCACTGTTCTTTGCGAACAAAGTCGGACACTATCTCGATATCAAGAGCAGTCTTGAAGAGGCAGAGTCACACCGCATTTACCGCGTTGTAGGTCAGGTGTTCTTCAGCTCAGCCGACAAGTTCACCAACGTTTTCGACTTCAAAGAAGCTCTCAACAAAGTCACCATCGACCTTACCCAAGCCCATTTCTGGGATATCACTGCGGTTGCAGCTCTGGACAAGGTGGTCATCAAGTTCCGCCGTGAAGGTGCAGAGGTAGATGTGCTGGGCCTGAATGAAGCCAGCGCCACTATCGTTGACCGCTTTGGCGTGCATGACAAACCTGACGCCATCGACAAGCTCATGAGCCACTAAGGAGATAAACAATGACCCACGTAATGGCATGCATTGATTACTCACAGTCCTCACTGGCGGTCTGCGACTACGCAGCATGGGCGGCGCAAAAGTTAGGTGCGCCTCTTACCTTGCTGCATGTACTGGATGAAGAGAAATATCCGGCAGCGGCAGACCTGAGTGGAAATATTGGTCTTGGAAGTCGAGAGCACCTGCTTGAGGAACTGGCTACATTAGATGCGCAGCGCGCCAGGCTTGCTCTGGAGCAAGGGCAGCACACGCTCGAGAAAGCCAGGGAGCGAACTGTAGTCTCGGGCGCTGCTTTTCCTGAGCTGAAGCAACGCCACGGCCATCTGGTAGAAAGCCTGAGCGAGCTTGAGGCTGAGATTCGACTGCTGGTAATTGGGCGAGTGGGCGAAAACAGCAATCGCGGTGCTCAAAGCCTCGGCAGCCAAATTGAAGCTGTCGTACGCACAATTCACCGTCCAATTTTGATCACAGCAAGCAGCTACAGAAGACCTGAAAAGGTAATGGTCGCTTTTGACGGCAGCCCTACGGCCTACAAAACTGTCCAGATGTTCGCCGCTAGCCAGCTTTGTGAGGGGCTACCAATTCATCTTGTTATGGTTGGTGCTGATTTGGAAGACAACCGAGAGGCGCTGGAGAAAGCCAGGAGCATGCTTATCTCCTCAGGTTTTGAAGTCCATGCAGAAATCCGACAAGGAGACGTGGAAGCGGCTTTGCACGTTTATCAGTCAGAGCACGGAATTGATCTACTGGTGATGGGTGCCTACGGGCACTCACGCATCCGACAGTTTCTGGTAGGCAGCACGACTACGACAATGCTTCGAACAGCCACCATGCCTGTGTTGCTGCTTCGCTGAGATAGCGTCCCCGACCACAGTATTTCCAAACGTCAGAAATACTGTGGTTACTTTAGACGATGATTACCTGATTGAGTCGTAACGAGACAGCATGCAACCCATTACCGAAATTATTCATCCAGAGCTGAAATCCAAACAAGGCAGGGTGTTCCGCCGTCATGCCGCACGCGGCATCGTGTTGCGGGACGAACAGATCCTGTTGCTGTTCACTGAGCGCTATAACGACTTTAGCTTCCCTGGCGGCGGTCTTGATGACGACGAGGACATTGTCACAGGCCTGAAGCGTGAGCTTGAGGAAGAGACGGGTGCCCGTGAGATTAAGGTGCTCCAGCACTATGGCTATATCGAAGAGTACCGGCCCTACTGGAAGCCGCAATACGATCTGATGCACATGACTTCGCACTTTTATATATGCGAAGTGGCCTCCCAGCTAGAGCCAGTCAGAATGGAAAGTCATGAAATCGCAAATGGAATGCGGCCTGTTTGGATCAACCTGCATGAAGCCATAACGCACAATGAAGCCGGATGCAGCGCCAGGAGTCATCGATGGGGCAGTCCATTCAGCGCGAAACTTTCATGCTGAAAAAAGTCGCATCCGAATTGCTGGTGACGATTCGCGGTTAAGAGGACATATCGGTAGCTTTTTGCATACAGCACGATGACCAAACTTCGCCAAACGATGTTCCAGCCACAGGATTTCGATCAGGGAGAAATTCTGTGGCCGTCTTGCTTACGCTTAACTGGAAATCGTGGCGGGCGCAGCGGCAGGAGCAGCGCTGCGACGCAAAATCAGGACTCCACCGATTGCAGCCAAGGTCGAACCGATCAACACACCGACTTTTACCTCGTCAATCAGGTGAGCTGATCCAGCAAACGCCAAGTTTCCGATGAACAGGCTCATGGTGAAGCCAATGCCACACAACAGCGCCACGCCGTAAAGCTGTGTCCAATTGCTGCCTTCCGGCAGTTTGGCCAAGCCCATACGAATGGCCAGAGCAGCCAATAGGAAGATGCCAATCTGCTTGCCCACCAACAAGCCCAGCGCAACACCCAGAGGAACCGGATCGACTAGGTTCTCCATGGAAATACCGGCCAGTGAAACGCCCGCATTGGCGAAGCCGAAAATCGGCACCACAGCGAACGCGACCCACATGTGCAACTTTTCCTCCAGGAACAGCAGTGGAGACCGGGCTTCCTCTTCAGGCTTGCCCATTGGGACGCACAGAGCTACAGCGACACCCGCAAGGGTGGCATGCACTCCCGACTGCAGCACGAAGAACCACAGCACACAGCCGACCAGCAAATAAGGGAATAATCGTCTGACGCCCAATCGATTCATTGCGATCAGAATGACCAGAGTTGCGAGCGATGCCAGCAACATCGGCATGGAAAGACCGGTGGTGTAGAAAAAGGCGATGATGACTACAGCACCCAGGTCGTCAATGATCGCCAAGGCGGCGAGGAAGACCTTCAGCGACGTAGGGACTCGCTTACCTAGGAGCGACAAGACGCCCAAGGCGAACGCGATGTCGGTAGCTGCTGGGATAGCCCACCCCTTCAAGGTCTCAGAATTCCCCCAGTTGATTGCTATGTAGATCAGCGCAGGCACCACCATGCCGCCTATAGCACCAAATCCCGGCAAGGCACGCTGGCCCCAAGTGGAGAGCCCGCCTGCCAGAATCTCTCTTTTGATCTCAAGGCCGACCATCAGGAAGAAGATAGCCATCAGGCCATCATTGACCCAATGCTCGACAGACATGCCCAGCCAGACACTGTTCAAGGCGGCAAAATAACCTTGCGAGAGAGGCGAATTGGCCACGATCAGAGCCGCGAGTGCTGCCCCCATCAGTACAAGGCCGCCAGCGGATTCCGACGATAGGAAGCGAGCCAGAATCGCGGCTGCTCTAGGGGTTTCTGCGGGAGCTCTACTATGAGTCATCAGTGTCCTTGCGCTTTGATCCAAAGCGATTATTTTAACATCCGAGGTTTACCAACGCGGCAGGGCACATAGCCTGTAACGATTTACACCGAGCCCTAATCAGCCTCCAGTCTGTTCCCCGACACGGGGTCGCTCACGAAACCCAAGAGCGCGCTCCAAGCGCATAGCCTCGCTAGGCGAGCGAGCATCGATCCTTCTTCACAGGCGTGTGGTTCCTCGGATATTTGATGATTGAAGCAACTGAGGCCAAGCATAAATGCACGCACCTCAGCGCGATCCTCCGACAGTGGCATTTCAATCTGGAGTAAGCCTATTTGGGGATATAAGCAGCTACCGATTTGCGAATCTCTTCCCGCGCTTCGTCTGCACTGCCCCAGCGGCCCATCTTCACCCACTTACCCGGCTCTAACGCCTTGTAGTTTTCGAAGAAGTGCTGAATCTGTGCGAGGAGTAACGCAGGGAGGTCTGAGCACTCCTTTACGTCGCTGTACATCGAGCTGAGTTTTTCATGAGGTACTGCGATCACCTTGGCATCCGCCCCGGCTTCGTCATTCATGTACATCACACCAACCGGGCGACTGCGGATGACAACCCCAGGTGAGACGGGATATGGGCAAACCACCAGGACGTCCAGCGGATCACCATCGTCGCTCAGCGTATTCGGGATAAACCCATAGTTGGCCGGATAGAACATCGGTGTGCTGAGGAAGCGGTCGACGAAGATCTGCCCACTTGGCTTGTCCACTTCGTACTTGATCGGAGAGTGGTTTGTAGGAATCTCGATAACGGTGAAAAAGTCATCGGGGATGGCGTTGCCAGCTTGGATGTCCGCGTAGCTCATGTTCATAGCTCCGAAGTTGTGGAGGGGGCTGCACTGGAAGGCGTTTTTCCAAGGGTGCCCATCTCGATTGGAGTCTTTGTGAAAAACACCGAAATCTCCTCGGAATCCAATCGCTTGAACAACCGTTCTGCCTCATCTTCCGTGATTGCCAAGCGAATCTCCGTGGGTTGATCCGCCAGCTCAAAAAAGTGCGATGAATGCAGTTTTCCTGTGTGCCCAAACCCTTCGATTCCGGTGCAGAGCGTGGCGCCTCGCAACCCCATTTCTTTAGCCACGTCGACGATCCATTCGCCTAGCATCTTTCCCTGATAACGACGGTTTTGTTGGGTGAAAAAAACGACCATATAGCCTTTCATTTCTATCTCCTCAGCGAGTACCAATCATTTGGTAGGACAGAAGCCCGGCAGCGGTCATCGCTAACGAACCTACGACGTGCAACGAAATTGAGCCAAGCGCCCAGAGCAGTCTGCCTTCCTGAATCAAGGCAACCGTTTCGGCTGAAAATGTGGAGAAGGTGGTAAGCCCACCACAGAAACCCGTGATGATGAGGAGACGCCACTCTGGACTGAGGGTAGGAGAAGCGGCCAAGAAGGCGATGGCCAGGCCGATGATGTAGCCCCCAACCATGTTCGCGACCACAGTACCTGGAGGAATCGTAGGAAACAGAGCATTCAGTTTCATGCCCAATATCCAGCGCAACCAGGCTCCAAGTGAAGCGCCAACGGCGATGACCATTAATGACTTCAGCATGGCGAGCCCACCTCATCAGACCTGAGTGGACTAACTCGCAAGAGGCTCGCGCTGAAAGAAAAGGGAAACTCGGAGGGTAAGATCATAGCCTGTCCTAAAATGGAGGACAGGGAGACACACCTACGCACCCTGTCCAGGGTTCACGTAGGCATCATCAGCACGAAGGCGGTTAAAGGAGGAATGCCATCTCCTGATCTGATCCTATAGCATCAGCGCCAATGGCATCAAGAGGCATCAAGAGCAGTTGCATGCAAGCGATCTGAAGGCCCTTTAGCCAGGCAAGATGTTTGATCAATGATCCATGTACGGGCCGACCCGTTGCACGACTAGGTCATTTGGCGCATTTACATGGATTTAACCGATACCACTTCCACGTACTTGTACTTCTTCCTAGCAGCCTTCACAGCCTCCTGCTCAGCAAGCAATGAGCTCAACGTATCAGCCTCGTGAATCAACTCGACCATTTTCCCTTCAAACTCGTTTCCAACGCGTAACGTGACCCTCAGCCTGGGCGTGAATGCTTTCGCTACTTTCTTCTTGGCTGTTGGAGCGACCACCGGTTTCGCGAGCACAACTTCTTCCACTGGCTCCTCTACTACAGGGGCAGACATCTGCTCCTCGGGCTGAGGCGTACCGAATAACGCACGACGCATTTCTTCTTCAGTTAATTCAGAGTTCATAGAACATCTCAAAGGGGGCGGTAATCAGCTCGACGAATTCTACTAGGATGGCTTCTCCAGCGTGTCCACTGGAAGAGTGTATGAATCACCCCGCGCTCGACCTACATTCCTAGATCGACCTCAAGCCTTGCACCCTTCAAGCTGGGAGGCAGCTTTCCGACTGGCATGGCCTCCAACAACTTGTCGGCGAGATGCTCCGCATGAGCAGAATAGATCGCAATCCTGTCTGGCTCAACCGGCCTGTAAGGTACTACCGCACCTACAGCTACTTGGGCAATTCTCAGTATATTCAGCACGTCATTGCCAATGTGCAGAATTTCCAGGTACTCGACGGTTGCTCGGGGGGAAGGCCCTGCTTCTACCCATAAGCCGACCACGACTTGATGCAACTCTGTGGCGCCAAGATGGCTTAGGGCAGTCTTCCACAGCAAACCTTCTTGGGACATTTTCAGCCTGGTGCTGGTCATTCAAAAATCACTGCTGTTCGGGCTTGGTTGTTTTCAAATATCTACGAACAGTCGCTTCTGAAAGCCCCAACTTTTCCGCGATCTCAACGACAGGCATTCCCGACTGCTTCAACCGATTGGCCTCAATGGCATTAATAGCCGCCTCAGGGCGAGCTGGTCGACCAGGACGTGGCTTCCCAACCCGAGCCTGCGACTCAATCTCAAGATCAATCCCTGCCTTTCTGATTCTTGCCAGCTGCTTCGAAAGACGTTTTTGACCGTCTTTGAATGACTCGTGATTTTGCATGGAGGTCGCCATAAGCAGGAGCGTAGCCGGATCGAGGTCTAGGATCCCGGCGAGCTTCACCAAGACATCGAGTCCGATACTTACTTCCCCCCGCTCTATCCGGCTGAAATGAGAGCGCCCGAGATTGTTGATGTCCTCTTGGGACAAACCTTGGCCTCTGCGAATCCCACGAACCACGACAGCCAGTGCTTCTGCCGCATCCATCGGTTTTTCCCCAACCAAAGCTGAGGATAAAGCCACACTCGAGAGCGTCATAACACGCCCAATTAGGTTCGTTATGATTGCCTTTGGACTTCCGTAGAGGTTTAATGGGCTTGCCCATGCGCTTGGCCTAGAGAACGCAGTGCTGCCTTGGATCAGCCAAGCCATCGTGAGCGGCAGGCAGAGAGGGTTGAGTTGTCAATTTGATGTTAATTACTGAGGGGAGGCCTAATGGCTAGCGTCGAAGAACCCGACTTCATGAAAGGGCCACGTACACCACTGGAAGGCATGTCGAGCAGCTCTGAAGCGCGAGCGCTGGTGAACCAACGTTTTCCCGGAAAGCCTTACTGCTTGGTTCGAGATTGGACAATATTTCGTATCGAAGTCACCCCCGAAGAGCTCTCCAAGGTTCATGCATCGGGTCAACTCCCGATGATCGTGTTTGCTCATAACGTGGCCGAGGATAGCCAAGGTCGTTTCGAGCGGGGCGACTGGGTTCGTTCAACCATGTGCACCAGTTTCAACGGAGGTGTTCTGTTCGAAACCAGAAACACCATCTACGTCTTGATTGGCCCTGGTCATGAACAGCCCGCAACCCTGAAGGAAGTTTTCTCTTTCTGTTAACTGCGCTCCGCGTCGGAGCCCCTTGAGTCCCAAGGACATACGATGTTTAGAACACACGACGCCGACATGCTCGGTCTCCCCGGTATGTTCGGTGAAGGTCAGTACCAATGGCATCAGGTATCCAAAGTGCTTCGTAATCACTGGTATCACGTAACCGTCCAGGCTGAGACCGAGGGCAGAATTTCCGAGGCGGTTCTAATGATCGACAGCGAACCTCGACTGCAGCAGGTGCTGATTGCCCAAGACGCTGAGACGATCATTACAGAGGTACAAGTAGTCACTCCCGCCCATATGAACGGAAAGGGAGGCTGGCGCATGGAGCCTCTGACCAAAGTGATGCTTGGTGAAGACCAAAGCGAGTGCGTTGTTTGCCTGCTGGAGGTAGAGACCGGCTCCAAGTATCACAACTCTCACCAACCTGGCTTCAACACTGATGTGCTGAGCAACCTTCGTCCGATCTATCACGTGAACATGATTCGTACAGCCTGATATTTACCAAAAATACCGCACGATATCAGCGCAGATGGTTCCGTGTGGATTTCTTGGTAACGCCATACGGGCTGCGGAAGGAGCGCAATTATGCTGAACACTTTGGATGTAGATTTTCATGGGAAACGACATACAGATTTCGATCTTGCACGAATCCTAAAAGCACAGGCGCAAGGCTTCGACAAACCGATAACAGCCTATCTCTGCGGAGTATCCATAAAGGCTCGTGCTGGATTAGGCGTAGTGTTTGGTCACAACCGCAAAGACCAATATGGACGGTTCGGCGACGGTCACCTGATCCGGACTTCTGACGTGATTAAAGCGGAGCGCGAGGGCCGTTTCTGGGTGCTGACCACAGTGAATTCACGCTACGTGCTCGCGACGTTTCAGCGCGGTAATGGGCGTGCGAGCCTGCGCGATTTTCTAAGGCTTTCACAGGGGCAGCACCATTTCACTCCACGAGTGTTGCAGTGATCTTTTACGGGGTGACTGGGCGCTTTGTATGAGGCCATGGTTGAACCCAGACCATGCAGGTCTTGGCTGTGACGGGCTTACATCCTCACGTCTCTGCCGAGTTGCCTGCGTGCTCCGCTTGCCTAAACCTGGGGGGAGCAATTGAACGGCCAGTGATCATTCCTTTCACTGGCCGTTTCTCACACCTGTATCGGGCTATTCTGCTGCAGTTGAAGTGTTTCTGGTCACCGTGGCCTTGACACCTGTCCGAGGATTGCCCTCAAGGTGGATAGTATTCAAAAGGTATTCATCGGGCAGACTGGAGAACTTCTGCGCCAGATGTCTTGCCAGGGTATCGCTCGCGGTCGTCAGGATCAGGTTCATGTGATCCATCGAAGTAGCTACGAGCCTGAATATGTCTAGCATGGCGACCCTGTTGAGGTCGTCCAAGTGTGCGATTGGCTCATCAAGTAGGAAGCTGCCTCCAGTGGACTTAGCCCTGGCCAGGTAAAGTGACAGGGCCAAATCCTGTCGCTGGCCTTGACTCAATTTTTCCTGCGCTGCCAGCGGAGTATCGTTACCTTCTGCAAGCACCATCCAGTTCAGGTCGTCCCCAGATACGCTTAGCTTGTGATACACCTCATTGGCATGCATTCGCGAGAATAGTTCTGTTGCTGGGCTCAAGAGCGGAGACAGGCTTGATACAGTCACATCACGAACATGATCACCATATCGATTAATAGCTTCATCAGCTGTGAGGATGTGATTTTGACCTGTTTGTAGCTTTTTGCTCACAGCCGACTTTTCTTTCTGAAGCTCGATCAATTTTCCAGAGTCATCTTCGACACTCAGCAACACTTGGCATTCGGCGATTTCCGATTCGTATCCTTCCGCCCTGATGAGTTCCGCCTCTACGCGAGTTTGGGTGGCCGCGTGCAGCTCTTTCGAAATTGGATGGCCATCGTTAACCTGGTTCCACTGGTTTTGAAACCGATTTACAACTTGGGAAATCGCCGCGATGCTGGCGTTGAGTTGATTGGACTCTTGGGCCTTGGCTTGGATGGCCCGAAGCTTCTCGTCCACAGACCGAGCAATGTTTGTGCGCTCTAATGTAGTCGCTTCCAATTGGCGCTGGTAGTGCTCCGAATACTGAGCCAGTCTTTGACGCGCCTCCAAAACTCTGGTGATCGCGTTGGGAGAGGATGGGGATTTAAAGAAATCTTCAACCTCTAGCAGTGATCGAGCAACCTTTTTCGTCCCGATCACAACTATGAGTCGAGCTCTTAGGCCTTCAAAGTGAATAATGTCGGACTCTAAAAATTCGTCCTTACCCATGATGGCGAGGTAGCCTGTTTTCGACTCAAATGCCTTCAAACTATCGCGTACTGACTCAAGCAGAGCGGTGTAGTTCTCGGCGGATTTTTGCTGAGAGCGCGCGGCCTGTAATGAGTCGCTCCAAAGCTTCTCCGTTTTCTGAGCAGTCTGCAGTTTGGTCTTAGCGACCTGTATCTCCGGAGTTATCGCAGCGTAGGTGAGGTGCTGGCGCAAGGCTTCCGCATCCCCCCAGTCGTGGCTGCAGAGTGGACAATGACCGGTTATCGAATTCTCCGCTGCTTCATGCCCTAACGCCCTCAAGCGATCTACCACATTTGACAGCGCGTCGAATTCGGCTTGAGCCTTCTCGCGTTCTCGCGAGGCGTCATTGGCAGATTTTGATATTTGGATGAAGTTTGCTGGCGGAGGGACAGGGCTCCGCAGAAGGTCAGACCTTTGCTGTAGGAGGCCAAGCAGCGTATCTTTGTTGTGGATCAGATACTCCAAGGCGCTCAGCCATTCCTGTTGTCGGTTGTCGTCCCAGTTGTATTCGACAAACTCATCCTCCACAGCCTTGAAGAAATTGACGGTGTCATGGTTTCTTCTAGCGATGATTTCGCTCTTGGCCACTTTGTCCCATTGGTCAAGAAGGGCCGTTTGTGATTGCGCCCACCCCACGCCTAGCTTGGCTTGGCCGATGCTTATATCGACCTCAGCAATTTGCCCCGAGAGATGGCGATGTTCCTTGGTCAAAGTTTCGCTGGTGTCTGTGGTTTCTTTAAGCTGCTTTCTGCTAGTCACGAGCTGCTGCATGCTGGACTCATATCCTGCCCACCCTTCGAGCAGTAGATCTAATATCCCCTTTTGTTGCCTGGTGCTTTGCAGCAGCCTGGCGACTTTCAGCTGGGCATTTTTGAAGTCATCCAAAAGGCTTCCCGATAGCTGACTGTCAGGAAACCCAGATAACACTGCGTTCAGCTTCGGAATGGCTTGATCGCGCCCCTGCTGACCTTGAGTTAGCCTTGCCTCAAGAATTTTGATTTTTGCCAAAAGGCCCTTTAGCTTTGTCTCCAAACCTTGGGTCTTGGGCAGCTCATTGCGATACTCCTTCAGATTGCTGAGCGTGCTAGCGAGATGGCCAAGCCCGAGTATGTCGGCAAATATTTGCTGTCGGGTTCCTGATTCGCTGTTATCTACAAGAAGGGCTAGGGAGTTTGCATACAGCCATCGGCTGTTGCGCAGCCAATCCCGCCGGGCTTTGCTAGTAGCTTGCGCGGTACTACCTGAGACTGAGGTAGGGGTTAACATTCCCAGCAGATCAGGATCTTTAATTTGCTTCATTTTCTTGTCGGATGCGGCTTTGATCCAGGCTTTGCCCTTGATTCGTTCTAGCTCGTACCGGACACCGTTGATCTCGCATTCAACGTGGACAGCAGTATCACCTGACCCCCATTCGCAAGAAAAATCAGTGGTCGTTGGAAGGTCGTTCACCTTGTTTGTTAGCAGCCACTCCAGCGCATAGCAAATGGTGCTTTTGCCGGTTCCATTGGCAGCGTGGATGATGGTAAGACGTGCATCCAGAGGTATTTTCAGGACTTTTGGCACGCCCCGAAAATTTCTGATTTCGACCGAGAGGAATTTTATGGCTGAGTTATTCATTCAAATCCCACTTCTTTCCATGTTGGCGGGCGAGTACCTTTCCGGTCGATCCGGCGAGTGCCTGCAGTAAGCTAGTCACATTCTCGTTGTTAGTGTCGAATGCTGAGAATTCGGTCTGCCCTAATGGCGACGCCAGCCCAAGTGGGGTAATTCGCTGGCAACGTTGCCAATCACCGGCGCCAGGGTACACAACATGCTTTCTCACGAATCGTGTGTCTTTTTCGACTTCGTTCATGAAAGGCTTCAGCTCATCAGTCATTCCCGCGAGCGCCAGAACTAGATATCCGTCCACGACGGATCCCTTTTTCTCCAGCCGCAGAAGTCCCGCATCCAGAAAAGCTTCGGCCTGCCTAGTTTCTGCCCAGACTTCATCATATGAAGAGCCTTCGATCCGCACGAGCAGAACCGCCGCAAATTTCGTTGACCAATATCTTTCTTGGGTTGGCAACGGCGGGCCAGGCCAGTGAGGGTCGTTATCGAATATCAGGAGCCCCTCTTGAGGTGATGCGAACCCTGCATCGATAGCTCGCTCATCCAAGATCTTGATCAGTTCATTGAGCATCTAGATTCTTCCTGCGAGTGGAAATGTCATCCATGAAGTCCTCAACCGCGATTGTCTCCTCTTCGTCGCAGCATGAGTGAACCTCATCAAGTGGAAATACATACACTCGATTCACCATGCCGACTTCTGTGAATGACCCTCGTTGGCCTGGGGCTGCCGTGATGTCCAGGCGTTCTTCGCCTTCACTATTAAGTTCGCCCAGCTTTTGGTCTTTGACTCTGCCCTCTGCATTGGCAAAGACGACTAGATGAGGGTGGTTGGCGGTGTCTCTCGCCCACTTGTAAAGCTCTACGGTCATCTGCCTTACTAGGTAGTCATCATTTGTCCACGCGAGCACGTTGTACTCACCTTCGCTCGCTGCGCTGAGCTGAAGATGACCTTTCGATCCAGGCTCTGTTATCCATGTTGCGCTGCCGTGGGACTTGAGATAACTGAGGGCGGAAAATGCCTTCATTACATATTTCCCAGAGGTGGCCAGGTCTTCCAGGGTGAATGCTTTTTCCGGCGCCACGCCGTGGCGTGTCTGATAGGCAAACGACTGCGAATCTGTCAGCTCTCCTTGCTCGATCAATTTGTCCAATAGAGCTAGTTGATTCCTTACCTCTGGAATGCAGTAGCTGGAAGGCGGATGTCGATCAAAGAGCTCATGCATCTCGACCGCTGCTGGCATCAGGTCGCATGTGATACCTCCAGCTTGCAATCGATGGCCTCTAGCACGCTTCAGAGTGATATTCGTATCCCAAGTGAGCGTCAGCGTAAGACTGCCGCTCGTGCTCCTACGCATCACGCGGCTGGGGGGGTGCATGGATGGAGGGCTTGATCGCGTGTGTAGGGCGGTTTCGATGGCAGGAAAGATACCCGTAGCGCTGTGAAGCTGCATCTTACAGTTCTGAAGCCGGGCACTGTTCGCCGACGCAATCGCAACTGGGGAAATCAATCGGCGAGCATGGTAGTCGGTGAGTGATGTCACGACTTCCATAAGATCAACGATGTGCAGGGAGGCCAAAACCAGATTCGGGCGTTTAAATTTGTCTTCCGCTTGACTGGCAATCAGTCTGCGCAAATGAGAGTTTCTATTCGACGCCGGATTTATGAAATCATCACCTAACGTTGGCCAGATGATTATGTCCTTGAAGGCGAGTCGAAGTGAGAAACTGCCGTGATCAAGGGTTGGATCTTTAGGAGCGGTTTCAACCAGCACATGGCAGCTGATCTCACCCTCAGCGCCATTTGTAACCCAGCACCATCCTGCTCTGTAGTCTTGAGCCGACGCGGGCTCCCAGAGCGGATCGATCCAAGAGATGTTGTCGGCAACTCGCCAGGCGTTGAGTTGAACCCCCGTCACTGTCCCGCACCCCACTAGAAGTACGAGCGGGCTTGGATACGCTTCTACCAATTCGTTAATTTCTAGCCACTGCGCTGGCGTGGCTGCTGCCGAACCGGCGGTTACAACTACAGGTCTGCTGCCAAATACCTCTTTAAGAGCTCCAGATTTCGGGTTAAGCATGCCCTGCAAGAATGGCAACAGATCTTGGCCTTGGATCAGGCATACGTTGAGGTCATCTCCCTCTCTTAGCTCCCAACTGATGTACTCCGTACGAATCTTGCTAAGGGACGCCTCTTCTCCGGTAGGCAATGTCCCTCCAAGAGACGCTAAGTAATCCCGCACGACCTTTAGGGTTTCGCCGGCATCCGAGTCCAGTTTGAAGTATGTATTTCTTACCGAAGGGTGCTTACCTACCAAGGCCGACAAGCTATCTTTTCTCAGAGCCCTGGTTTCTAAGGTAGGTATCCGCTGCCAAACAATTGCGCAAAGTTCGGCAGGGGTCAGTTTGTTAAGTGAGTCGTTTTTCTGGAAAGTCTTGGATTTGTTGAAGACTTTTTCACAAGCTTCTTGGAAGTCGCCCAGCCTGTCGTTGAATCGCTTGATACCTTCCCCTTGAAGGAACTCAAAAGCATCCGTAGCTACGTCATCAGCCGCCGCAAAGTAGTATCGGAACGTTTCACCGACAGGGGGCGCAATTTGCGGTCGGATGTGTGCATAAAGGAAGAACTTGCAGGTTTCGTAAATCACCGTGCTGAGATCGAGTTTTTTCTTTAGACGCTTACATTGGATAACCCCAGCTGGAACGCCTGCCTTGAAGAGAATGACGTCTCGACCTTGGTCGGCTCCATCGTTGAGACGACCCACCACGTCGTACCAGGTGTCATTGTCGCGCTCGTATTCGGCCCGATATACGTCTGCGACTAAAAGCTCAAAATGAGCATCACCCATGCGTTCGAATGGGAGTTGCCCGCAATCCATAGCGAATAGATCAGGAGCGATGGTCTTGTCCGCTCTAACCTTCGCCTCCTCGTCAGGGCTGATGAGTGAGATCTCTTCTTCGGCCAATTTCCGCTCCTAGCGTTCAGTGACTGGCATCGTGCTGAGCCCGGCGTTTCCGTTAAGACAGTGGCGGGCAACTGGCTGAGCAGAGTCCTTGCTGTGTTTGGAAGTCGTGTGACTCAACGTCCGTATTTGAGAGGTTGGCGATGCCAAGCGGCCATCATCATAAGTCGTGCAGGAGCCTGAAGATAGCCGCTGAACTAATACGCTCTCCCTCTTCCGATAAGCGTCAGCGAACCCAACCGGCTCGAACATACCTCCATCGGCCTAAAGGTAAATATAGGCTCCGCCCTTCAAGATCGCTTGGGTAGCTCCAAAGGCGGGTGTGCGCACCCGCAGCCTCAGGATGAGGAATCCTGGGGGATGCAGCTAAGGACTATAGGGCGATGGCTATGAATAGCCTCGCTGGGTGAGCTTACCCGATATTCACCTGCGGCTCCTCATAGAGCCAGTGAACTCGCAGGGTAGCGGTGAGCGGTAAATCACTTAACGAACGCCCGTTTATTCCAGTCGGTCAAAAAACTCTGCTGCAGAACGCGCGCGGTGGGGGTATGAGACTGCAAGCTCCTGTTCGTTCAATGCGAATCTTTTGAGTTTAAAGGTTCCATAAATCTCACGCATCTCATACATTTTAATAGGTTTATCCCGCCCCTCTAATGCTTTGATAACCGTGTGTTTGACCGAGTCTATGCAACGTGTGCCAAAGGTCACGTCAGTTACTTCCAGCGGTGAGTCTGATAGGCCTCGGCGTCCTATCAATCTCCATTCTTTCTCATACCGCCAGTCTTGAGCTTTACGCAGTAACACCGAAGCATCCACTCCCTTTCGGGCCGCATCATCGCCGTCAAGCATTGCGGCCACTCTGCTTGCGTCAATGAGCCGGCTTCCCCCATATGCCACTTTATGAAGATTCTTCTGAGCGTCCACAGGAACTTCGTAACCGATACAAAGGCCATGGTGCTGGTCTCCATAGTGGCTCCACATAAGAGGGCAGGAGTTTCTTGTTGCGAGCGAGAGCACTCCCTTGTCGTATGCTTGAATGAGCTCAATCTGTAACTGGTAGGTTAAGAGCTGAACTTGTGGACTGGGAGAAATATTACGATATTCAGGATTGGTCGCATTATAAGCAATGTCCGCAATAATCCGCTCTGCTTGACGCTTACTATGCCGCTGGATGTGACCTACGGTCTTAGGGCCTCGATACATTATCGCCTTAGCAGCGGCTGCCATCTCCGCAGAGATCCTGTTCTCTATTAGCTTTCGAAGTGTGTGTTCGAGCTGATCAACAGGAAGATCCGGGTTAATACAGGGCTTTGTGTCAAGCGGGTCATTGAACGAAGCGGGATCGGCAAAGTAGATCTTGTCCGATACCAGTAAATCGACGGTTAGCGCACTGAATGCTCTGTATTTGTACAACCGTTTTGGAGCTTCCATTTTGGCATCCTTGGCAAATCGTAAGAAATATCAAACAGCATAATTTCGTCGTAACACGCTTACTCCAGCCTGATTTTTTGCCCAGCTCCGGACACCTTGATGCGTCCGTTCAACTCCTAGAAATTCATGCTGCGTCCTTAGCCACAATGCAGCGACTTCACTGGGAATCCAGCCAAGTCTCCACTTTGTGGATCCTGCCAACCTCAAAAAGCTTCGGCTTGGCCAAGTCGAGCATCTTGAGTAGTCGCTGCTTTTCCGTCAGGGATGGAAACCACTCGTCAATCTCGATATTGCAGTGCTCGGATTCGCTCAGGGCCCATCTCACAATCATATCCGCCGCCGCTCGGTAGTGATCCGCCATGAAGAGCAGTTGCCCGTCTAAAAACCAACCGCGCTTGGCCAGTTGTTCAGATACGTCAATGACGCCCGCGTCGCCAAAAAATCCCGTGGTGTCAGGATAGTGAATACCTGCCAAAGACACTTTCGCTAAGCCCGAATCCCGGTCGAAGTAGGACAGGAAATGCCACCCACCAGTGGGGCTTTCATGGTGCGGGAAGTTGATAGCAGCTTTCCCAGTAATATAATGCTCAAGCGAAACGCGTTTGAGATCAAAATCGAAGAGCGGCTGGGTCATGGAAGCTTTTTGAGCCGGGCCAGCCCCTGTTTGATATGACCTGCATTCTCACCAATCGTGTAAAGCGCACCACGAACGTTGTCGCCAACTTCCGCATGTCCCTGGGCTTCCACATGGAGGGTTAGCTCCATGAGAGCCGCTTCGAGGGCTAGCTGGTTTTGGCACATTCTTTCCAGAACGTCTGACAGCGAGTATTCACCGGGCATCTACATGGACTCCTTGATTACGACCCAGCATAGCTCAGAGATGAGTCAGCAACTTTTAACTAATCATGACGACCATGCCCCTAGGCACTTGGTCGGTTTTTATTGATCCGCCGTAACGGATCTATCAGAGGCCGGGCCTCCGTTGAAGCTGAAATCGGTGGTGCCGTGGGTGATCCATTCGACCAGCTTTTCCTTCGGTGTGTAAGCCACCAATCCATGTTTTTGAGTCGGATCGAATCTTAAGACGCGCCATATACCAAAATCGGGGCCAAAGTCGATGAACACGGGTTTGGAAACCAACCAGCGAGCAAAGAGCTTGCTGCGGGAATACCAGCTAAATGAAGCCAGTCCATTCTCCGACAATTTCGACAAACCCATTCTGAAGTTGTACCTGTCGAACTCAGTTCGCGTGCCATCGATCACCCAGATCATATTTTGATAGTAGTTTTGCCTCGCGATGACCTCTTCGGGATGTATCGTCGATCTCTGAAACTCAATAACCATCCCTGAAGGAGTTCGGACATCTGCTATATGTCGCTCCCCTGAGGATGCTTGCAACACAACTTCCTGCCACTCGGTTGGGAACATATTCTTCCAATCGCGATGCCATGCGGTTTCCGTTTCCCACCACGGATCGCAATTGTCCAAACGTTTATGAGCCCAATGCCAGACGACATGGTTCCCGCATTTAGCGACGGTCTGGGAACCACAAAAACTGCAAACACCACGTGCTTTTGGAGTGGCCTCTACACGAGCGCCTTCAAGCAATGAGTATTTCATTTTCTTCCTTGATGATAAAAATGGGGGCGGTAGCTCTTAACTTCCTAGTTGTCAGTACCTTGTGACCCACAGGACGAAAGACAATATCTGAGCACGGAAGTCGTCCTAGCAGCCTGGTAGGCCTGCGTAAATGTCTAAAGAGGCGGGTGGCGGAGGATGCCCCACTTAAATCGCCTTCAGGAGCCGCTCAAGCGTTTGATGCTCCCATGTGCTCAGCATAGCAATGGGATCTGTGCCAAAGCGATTTCCCGAGTCTATAGACCAGCGCCGTCCGTCAGGGCTTATGCACTCTTCGCAGTAGCCCAGCTCATCGCGGTCGTTATGAATAGACATTCGCCAACCTTCGACATTAACTTTGAAGCGCTCCGCATAAATTTCTTCCCATCCCCTCTCGCAGGCTCTGACCATAATTAGGCGCCCAAGAGCTACCTCCCTCAGCACTTGGCTGACCTCTCTCGTTGAGAGTGGAGCCTCTTCGGCAGCGCCATTTAGCTGCGACGAACGAGCTGCCGCTCTGGCCTCTTTCAGTCTCTGCTCAGCGTACATAGCCGGATCATCATTTGGCAGCGGATATCCTGCGGCTGAGAGAGCTTCGGCGCGCTCTTCAATGAGCAGGCGCTCAGGATCGCGAACCGTTTGGTAGGCTCTGCCTGGTACGCGTTGAGTTGTGTCCAATCCCGGCTCCCCAGAAGGTTGATGAATAAGAGCGACTAAATTACTTTTAGAACGATAACAGAACGCTTCGAATAGCGATGCCGAGCTCCGAATCATGAGGGTAGGATGCGTTGCGATCTATGCTTCCCATAGGCTCAGGCACCAAGCAAGCGGAGCGCGCAGGCGTGAGGGATGCGAGCCCGCAGGGGCGAGACACGCCTTGGCGGGGCTCGATTCACAGCAGCCTGACGCCGCAGGCGGCACGCCATCAACGCCAACAAGAGGTAACTCAAATGCCCGACGATGAACTCCGCGAACTGGAGGCCAAGAGACGAAAGGCTTTGTGGATGCTTGCGAACATATCTCCAGGCGATTTGAAGGCGTTCGATGCCTTATCCATCCTTGATGACCTTGACCTTCTAGAAGGGAAATACTCCCCCAAAGCTGACAAGGCACTTGAGCTCAACAAACTTCGGGATTGTGTCACGGTGCAGCATCACTACTCCGGAATCGACATCATCCTGGAGCAGACTATTCCGCAACCCTGGAGGGAGCGTTTCAACCAGGCAAGTATCGGCTCGACCAGGTTGCTTAATGGGCCATACGCCTCGGATTGGGATAAATTTCTGGTTGAATGGGAGCGTGAGATGCAGCATCTGCAAGACCATCGACTTGCATAGGCTGCTAACAGCTAGAACTGCTGGTTCGAGCAATTGCGGCGCAAACACATAAGCAGTCGGTGTAGCCGCTGAAAAGCGCAGCCTCAAACAGGAGCAGCAAGGTGGAACGGCCTTCTTTTTTTATTGATTTTGAAGCTTCTGGAATAGCTCCTGACAGCTATCCGATTGAAGTTGCCGTCGTGTCGAGTGATACCACTTTCAGCTCGCTTATCAAGCCCGTCCGGTACTGGACGCACTGGTCGTTTGACGCGCAAGACATGCACGGCCTCTCTCAAGATCAGTTACATCAGGAAGGTGATACCCCAGACGCTGTAGCGAGAAATATGAATCAGCTGTTTTCAGGGCAGGTGCTTTGCAGCGATTCACCTCAAGACGTTTTTTGGTTCGATGTCCTCTACGAAGCAGCAGACCTGATGCCCACCTTCCAGTTGAAGCCTCTGGAGGTGCTTGTGGGCCGGGAGGCTGCCAGTGACATTTACCGCCTCCTCCCAACAACCAAGCACCACCGTGCCCTCCACGACGCGACCGTTTTGATGAACGCCTGTCACGCTTTTTTTCAAGCTTGAAATATCAAAGGTCTGTTTACCTGATATTGAGTCAGACTCTTCCGTCCCTTGATCGGGTCAAAAAGGCCACCGATGTCTATAGACTTAGTGGTGTTAGGGATTACGGCATCTTGGGGGACAGACCAGTTTTCTGAGATCAGAAAGCTGCCGCTATCGGTCACCCACAAAGGCTGCCACGCCGGCTGTCGCCTAGCCAGCACTTCTCGCGAAGAGCTTCTCTACCTCATGCCGAATGGTATTGCCATGCAACCGAATGACCAGATCCCTCACAACGACGTATTAGACCCTGCACAACTCAAGCGCATTGAGTCTGTTCATAAGGGGTTTCTTTATCAGCACTTGTACGCTGTGGGGTGCCTACTGTTGGCGCAATCTTCCGGCGTACGTGAAGTGTTGGTCGAGCGGGACGAGGACGTCGAGCTCAACACTGAAGCTGGCCACGTGTACGTCCAGGTAAAAACGCGCTCGAAACCCATTATGCCGGTTGACGTTTCTGGCGCTCTGGAGCGCTTCGAGATCCTGAGGCAGGAGCACAAGGATGGGCGGCGGCCAGGTGCAGCCCAATTCGTCATCGTCGCGAACCAAGTGTTAGGGGAAACCCTCCGGTCTGAGGTTGATGAGCAGAAGGCGTCCATTGACTTGATATACCTTTCCGCTGGTTCAAGCGCGTTGCGTCCAGCTTGCCTTCCTCCTGCCTGGACATCTCTGGAGGAGGCTGCTCAGTGGTGTACGGCAGAGGCTGAAAAGCTGAATTTCTCGCTGCTGTCGCCTTCTTCTTTGACTTGGAAAATGGCGGGCCTGGTGATGCTCGCTTGTGCTGCGGGGGGCGGAAACGCTCGGCATGTTTTCCACACCTCAGAGCTACCTGGCCTATTCGAACAGTTGGTTGTTCAACTGCAGGACTTCCCAACACCCCCTCTCTCATACAGGCCGCAAAAGAATGAGCCTGAGCTCACTTCAGCGGAGCGGGTGCGCATAATCTGCGGGTTGTCCGGTGCAGGTAAGACCACATGGGCCGCTCATGCGGCTCTACACAGTCCTGAGCCATGCGCTTATTACGATGTTGGTGACCTACCAGGGCCCGCTCTGGCAAGCTCGATTGTGCGGGAGCTCGCCTCCAAATACATGAAGCGAGACTCTGATGGTATTCGGAAGATACTGTTACCAGGGGCGAGCGGTTACGAAGCGATTCGGGCATTCGACAGATTCCTGGAGCAGGCTGAGGCGCCTCTGATTGTTGTTGTCGACAATGCGCATCGTGTACCAGTAACTAACATCCGCGACCTCCTTAACGCCACTCGGCACATCCGCTTCATACTCCTTTGCCAGCCTCATGAAAATGTACGTGAGCTCGAAGCCGTCATGGGTTTGCGTCGTGAGATTTTGCAGGGCTGGGATCTTGACACTGTTGCGCAGGTGGCCAGTGGCGCGGGCGCCTACGGCAGTCCTCAGGCACTCCAGCAGCTCCGTGCCTATACTGGGGGCCTCCCGCTATATGTCGATAGTGCCATTGCGATTGCCAAAGCTGATTACGATGGGAACATTGAAACGCTCTGCGCTGACCTTGCTCTGCAGGCAAACGTCGCTGAGACTGCTCAGGAGATTATCCTGGCTCGTGTTTACGAAGGTTATGACGCAGTTACACAGAATGCCTTGGCTGTAGTCAGTTTGGCCGACACCGGGTTAACGCAAGAAGAAGTGGTTCGCCTGCTGCAAACCACCCTCAAGCTGTCGCCGGGTGGCGCAGCTGCGGTAATCAAGAAAATCCAGGCAACGGGGACAGTTGAGGTGTTTGGCGCCAAAACGCTCAAAGTCCATGATGCCGTCCGTGCCCTAGGCCTACGTCACCTGGAGCTCATGGGTGAGCCTGCGGTCACTGCCGCCTTGCTGACGTTGAAGGAGTTGCTGATCCAGGGAATGGAGAAAAACCGTGACACCTCGCGGATTGCACTTCTGATTCAAGTTTTCATTAAGCTTAATGACGTCGAGCCGCTCATCGAACTCGCTGGTGAGGAGACATTCTATGAGATGGGGATCCTGGTAGATGTAGCGTCTAGTTTGGCGAGTGCAGTAAGCTCGGGAAGTTTAGATCCAGGACAAACGTTCTGGGCACTTGACGGACTTGTATTCTCTCTCATGAGAGACAGTCGTTATGATGAAGCTTCAAGCCATCTATCAACGATGGCGCAAATTCTAGATGCTCACGGCTTTGAGTTTCGCGAGCATTTATCGCTAGCTATGAAAAAAATCTTATTTGCAGCATACCTCGGTCATGAAAAAGATGTGAGGAGAGAGGTTGAGTCCGCTGCCCCAAAAATTCCAGATTCGATCCACAGGCGGATATTCGACTATAACCATGCTTTCGCACTGTGGAAGCTTAAGCGCTACAAAGCAGCAGAGCTTTTGTGCAAGGCAGTTATGGATGGATATTATGGGATTTTGGGGCTTGAGCCAAAAGATGTCCTCGGCAAAAATCCAGATGTACTTTGGAAAGTGATCAAGCGGTCAGATGACGTGAGTGAGGACATCAAGCATCTTGCGGACTCGCTGGATTTGTATGCGAAAATTTTGAATGCGCAGGGACGCAAGTCCGGCTTTTCTCGCATCCATGCCATGAAATTCTACAATATGGTTAATGCATACGATTCGTTCGTGAGGTTGGGGCAGGATGCCGCTGAAGAGTTTGCCGAAGCAGGTGAGTATGTGGGAGCTAGAGAAATTCTTGAGCAACAAGTTTTGCGTGTAGTCTCTGAGATGGGCTTAATGGGAAGGATGGTTCAGGTCAGGGGGCAGTATGCAGAGATACTCGCGCTTTGTAAGGACTATGCAGGAGCAGTTTCTGAGATCGAGCGACTCCAGCACTACTTACACGGACTCGAAAAAGATGAGGCGAAGGAACTGTTAAACCAAATCGGCAATATAGTCGGAATTATGCGCAAGGGAATTCATGGCTAACGCCTACATAGGCAAGTTTTTTTGTTCTTTTTTATGGCGGTTGGATGAGCCAACTTAAAATTATTAACTTTTTGAGGGAGAGAGGAAAGAGGTTTGAGTAGGAGGGGCGATGCATTAGCGTCAAACTATTGCCGAAACCCTTAGCATACGATATCGAAGCTAGGGGCTAGGTTAACTGTATGTGGAGCGAGAGGGCAGTGTGACGCAAGCGGAGCGCGCAGGCGTGCGGCATGGAAGCCCGGAGGGCCGAGACGAAGGCTCGGTTCACGACAGACCATCCCCGCAGGGGCACGCCCCAACACCAGGCCGGATAAGCCAGAAGCGAAGAGCATCCTATGAGGATTTTTCGATGGGAATGATAGACGATGACGACACAGTGTATTGCGACGTCCAGATGCCCTTGGCTCAAGGTCGAGAGCTATTGCTCTTGGTGACAACACTGAAGGAGTCCGATACCCATCCGACCCTGAACAGGGTATTCGAGCGCATGCAGCGCGAGCTCAGCATCTCAATCGATATCGTCGAGAACCCGCCTTCCTGGGGCCCTTGGTGCCAGTGAAGCGTGCACGGCGTTCAGAGCTCTGCATCCCAAGCATTCATCGCGTCACTCACAGTCGCGTACCACTGGAAATCAATGCCCTGTAGCGCGTTTGCGACCTGTCTGTTGACGTCGCCGTCGATCCAAGTAGGGAGTGTCTCCGACGAGCCCGAGAACATGCTGGCTATAGCTACGGCATATCTACCGGTATGCGTGGACTGGAGGCACACGTAGCGCACAGCAGCGCCACTGGGAAGCCGACGCCAGGCCACCGCCTCAATACAGTCCATGGGCCTCACAGAAGCCTCTGCAGCGAAATACGCGCGCTGATCCGCCCTATGGTTCTCAGATGGTCGGGACGGCCCGCCAGGTGCTCCCGGGTTAGGTACGAGGTGCTTCAACTGCTCACGTGCGCAGACAATCTGCTCCCGGAACTCTTCGGGATCAATGAACATGGCTCCTTCCGGCGATACCCTAAGGGTCTTGAGCCTGTTCGCGGCTTGGATGAACGCACGTTCGCGCTCAATCTCACGCTGAGGGCGGTGGTCTTTGCTTATGAGATCCCATAGCGTACGGACTATTCGCATCTGACTATTCTCCCAGGTATCGGTAACCGCACACCGGTAGCGTATGGCACCGTGATAACTCTGGCTCACAGGCCGGTCGGGTGGTGTAGAAGCACTACTAAGCACTCTCGCGGTTGCTTAGCCGCATTTCAAGCTTTTCGGCCAGAGCTTTGAGGTTTTGGATCTCAACCGACAGATCATTTTTTTGCAGCTTGGATTTATGCTCTAGAGCAGTGAGCGTGTCTTTAACAGAGTCCAGTTCGTCCTGGGCCTCAAGCATCGAACTGTAGGTCGAGCTCGACGTGAGCGCCTTGTATTCAGCGTGAAAATAATGATGGAGAGATTCAGGGTCAGAGTGCCCGGTGAGTTGTGCCACCTCTGCGCAAACATCGTCTCGCAGCGCCGGCGTCCACCCTTTCTTTAGAGCGGGGGCTTGGGCGAATCTTTCCTCCAGCCTGATATTGATTTGACGCGTGACAAAACGATGTCTAAACATGGACAGGCAAACGCGGGTGCCTGACAAACCAGCACCTAAACACAGTCGGTCAAACTCCTTAGTGATTGACTCTTTTTTCAATCGACTACCATTTTCACCTAGGAATATATTGTTGGGCTGGTCGAAAAAAATTTTACGATCTGCTAGGAAGTCAATGTAAGCTTTCCTGGCTTCAGCGTAAAGTTCAAACCGCCTTGCATCTGCAGCATTGATTTTAAAACGGCGTAACGGTGCCGGAGTTCCGCGCTTTTTAGTGGGGATCACAATCTCTAGTGTATTCGAAATGTTTTGATTGAGCTGAAGGTCGAGGTCAAATAGCTCCTCAGGACGTAGTCCTGTGAGTTTCATCATTCTTAACGTGAACATCCGCCGCTCGTATAGATACACACTGGTGGCATCGTAGAGTTCGAGGTCACTGATTGATTTAAGCTTGGAGCTAGCAGGCAGATCCTCCCAGTCTCGCTTCCGGAAAATCTCATCCTGGATTTTTTGGATGATGTGTTCGTCTATTGCCACCTTGTCATCGTTGTACGGCACGGGAGCTACGAACAGGGGATGAACCATGTAGGATCGCTTGGTTTTGGGATTTATCTCATAAGATATCGTGATATTTGCACCACTATTCTTTAGGCCTACCAACGGCGTTTTAGAAAGATCTGGATAGTTTTCTGTTAGCCAGTGCAAAAAGTTAAGCGTGGTATGCTGGATTAGCCTGGTGCGATTGTTATTCCTTGCTGGTGCGATACCACGAAGGGTAGACCTGGTTTCTTGAACTAGCTGTTCAGTAAAATCCTTAAAATTAGTTTCGTTGAAATTGCTGAATTGAATGCTCTTGACAGAGCAAAAGCGAATGAAGTGCGTGATGAGCGCTGCGTCTACCCGCGCAGAATCTCTGGCGCCTGTGGACGCGCAGATCTCAGCGATCCATAGATTGGCAAGGTTGCACGGCCTACCGTTAGGCCAGCGAATAAGTACGAAGTTTTCGATAGTGCGTGACTTTCCAATAAACGCCCCAGCCTTCCGAATCGGCATAGCTTTGTCTGGCACGCTTACGGATTCATATTCCGTGTAGAGTTGCTTACCCATCCTTTTTGCCGCCGTCGATAACCTTCATTTTCTCTGAAGAAAATATCTGGTCGCTTATCAGGAAAGATTGATATTTGGCCTTGGATGTTTTGACTTTAAGTCTGATGGTTGCGCGGATTTCGTCAGCGCTACGGTTGCTCTGAGGGTCAATACGCTCTAGGAAAGTCAAGATGTCAAAGTACGCCATCGAGGCGATGTGAGCCTCCAGCAGCGCGATGCGTGCCTGATCCTTGTCTGAAGGAAGGTTAGGTGCAGGCGCCGGATTAACCTTGGGAGTCAACAGGGCAAACGCCCTGGATCTCATCTGTAGCATGTTGTCCCACAGGCTTGACCCAGAGATGCCAAACTGTGCGACCTTAGCCGCTTGCTTCAGGGAGTTGAGCGAAATCGATGTGAAGCAGCCAGCGACATCCAGTTTGCAGAAGCCTCGCATCGAGGATAGGGCTCGAAGCTGGGCTTTCGACGGTGTAATTTCTTTAGATAGCACCTGTGAAAGCCAAGTGTGACGAGAGTGGAGATTTTTATTTGTTGTATCTCTCATCTTTTTGGCCTCCTAGGCAAATGGCGAAATCGATGGTGTAGATTTCTTCGTCGTAAGATTCAAGCCTGACTTTATATGTGGTCATATCGAACTCAGGTTGTTGCACCATTTTGTCTAGGTATTGGAGCAATTCCTTGTTGCTAATCGAGGCGATGCTGGTGGCTTTGAAGTGCTTCAAGGCTTCTATGTAAAGCGCTAGAAGCCCTTGGTTTGCATCTTTGGACAGCAAGCCGTTTTCAAGAGCAATGAGCTTGTCGTCGATGCATTCGGATTCATATCGGACGGCTTCCGAATCTGACGGTTCATAATCTGTGTAATCATCAATATGCTTCCTATTGGAGTGACCTGCCATATACCTCAGCAATTCTTTCGCTGAATCTCCCACGTGTCTATGTACGAGCAGGAGGAAGAATTTTCTCATCTCGTGAATGCGCACATACCATCGCCGACCTATTTTATCGACGGGCAGTTGGATAGCATCGCAGAAAGTATTAATGCACAAGTTCACTTTCCATTCGGGAATTTCGCCACTAGGGCATTTGAATCCTCTGCCCGGAATATAAAACAGCCTCCCTGCGTACTCCGATTCATCTCCATAGATATCTGCTAGCTTTTCGCCGAGCACTTGGAGTAGCTGGATGGCATGGGCAGCAACGTAGGGAATAGGGCGCTCAATGAAGTCGTTTGCACCCAACTCCCCAGTTTTGCCAACCATGTGGCCCATAAAAGCGCCATTGTTGCCCCGGTCAGTAGATAGGCAGTTACGTTCAAGGGTACTAAGCTCAGTATTCCGAATAGGCTTTACGATGCCGATAATTATGGCGCAAGCGCCATAAAAAGATTCCATCACCATTTTGTAGTTGGTTTTATCTACAGGGAAATTTTTCTTCTCTTTGGTTTGGAGCCTGCTTATGTTGAGCGCTTGGAATAGCGGCTGGGCAGGTAGGTTTTCCATACCTCTCGTCATCCAAAGGTGTTTTGTTTTCTGGAAGAGCTCGTTCTTTTTTACGGACTGTTTCGACAATGAATTGTCTTCGTCAATAGAGACGAATTGCTCGATGTAAAAAATCAGAGACTCAACTATGGCATTTCCGTAGACGGTTATCCACTTGCAGGCCTGATTCAGGCATTTGAAGCCAATATCAAGAGGTAGCAATTTGGTGTGGCCACCTGGCTTCAAGTGTGGCTTGTAATCAAGAACAAGTTGATCAATGTTCAGTTTGATGTCGGGGATGTCTTCGGGCAGAATATCATGGCCTTGGAAAAATAATTTTAGGCACGACATGGTATCCATAAAAGAGCTGATGCCCATCGCCCCGTCAGCTGCCTCATCTATTGTCTTAGTATTTTGAGTGCTGTGAAGGTTTGCTCGCACACCTCTTTGTAGTAAGTCGTCATGGGCTAAGGCCGGCTCAAACTGCCTAATGAACAGTCGAAAATTTGCATTATGCAGAGACGTTGAAGGTCGACCGAGAATGGAGCCAATATAGTCTCTTGACAGCAATCCTTTATCATAGGTGCTGTTTTGGGCGCTGGAGACGTAGAGATCGTTTCGAGTAAAGTAGGAAATCGCTTCTCTTGTGAGCTCAACTGGCAGGGCGTCCAGGTCTGATATAAGATCTTCTAATGAGAAGGAGATAGGTAAGATATCGAGCAGGTGTGAAATGAAACGCTCCTTCAACAACAAAGCAGCAGTCCATCCACCCTGACTGAAAGTTTCGGCGATAGCTTTGCAGGCGTCCTCATCGAAGAGCCTGAAGCCATGCGTACTGGTTTCATAAGTATCTTTATAAAGATTGGCGCGTGCCGCCAAATTCATAGCGAAGCTAAAGTATGTGATCCATCGACCTTCCGCGACTGGTTTACCTGTAATGGTGCCCATGCGACAGTGAAATAACCATTTCTGCACCGTTTCCAGCAGCAGCTTATTAGGGGCGTCGGTGAGGTTGGTGCCGTCCGCCATCAAGCGATCAAAGCTCATGCACTGAAGCTTTGACCCACCTGGAAAACTGACCAGCCATTCCTGACTTCCGATCCCACCTCTTACCAGCCAATCTGCTTGATAGCTGTGGCTTCTTTTATAGATTTTGCTTTGCCGTTCCGCGTGCTCGATCATCGCTTTGATACGACGTTCGTCGAATGAAAAGTCTTCCATTAGATGGCCTTCCAATCGGAAAGGGAGACTAGCGGACGAAGGTCTTGCTTCAGGATGGTCGCACGAGCATGCGATTTTCGGAGTTCACTCATGGAGTCGCCCGAAACCCTGCCCGCAATAGCCATCTCAGCGTTAGATGCGCTATCGAAATCGAGGGAAATTGTTTTCGCTACTAAATCCCGGAGCACCGGGAAGATCCATAAGGGCACGCTAGTTCGCTCATCGATCACTAAGCGTTCTTCTGGTGCAAGCTTATCGACGGCATCTGCGTATGCGTAGATCGCGGCAAGGCTACCCGCACTCCGATCAAATAGCAGCTCGCGCTCTACAAACATTTCAATTAAAGAGCTGGGGTCAGGCGAGTAATGACCCAGCTTCGAGCGTAAGGCTTCGCTTAAGGGATCTCCCTTCTTAAGGCCTAATAGTATCCGTCGGACAAAAGCCTGTAGCTCTTCTCGAGTGCTAAAGTCAGATGCAGCTAACTGCCAAGGCTCGCCCTCTGTTGCTACTAAGATGACCTTTTGATGTAGCACCCTGAAAAACCTCGTCGCCCATCGATGAACCATCCAGGCCGGAATATATTTATCTCTTACCACCTGCAAAGAGTTACCCAGCATGTCCGCTACGGCCTGGAGACTACCAGTACGCAAAAACTCCAAAATCCCTTGAGTGCATCGGATCGTGTAGAGATTGACCATGCTTGGAGTTACGCCTACTTTGTCTAGTTCATCTTTATACAAATCGTGCAGAGAGAGTCCAGCATTTGTAGTCAAGGTTTTTGCAAAGTTAGGACTGGAGCCAATTTGGTTTCTGCTCGAGACAAGGAACAGCTTCCTCCACCCGCTCTTACCCTCCGATAAAAGGCGTCGTCTTGGCATGTTTGTACACCGAATCACATCCATAACGATCCGAGTGCTCAATGGGGGAAGTACAGAGACCTTGCGTGACTGCGCGCGAGGTTTGCTAACGCTGACTGTTATTCGCTTGTTGTCACTATTGCCGCGTAGATAGAATTTTCCGTCTCGTCGGTATAACTTTATGTTGGTCAGTGATGATGGATTGAACGAAGGGTTTTCTGATGCAATGATCGCACTTGCAACTGCGCAGTCTCTGGGTGACAAGTAGCCGAGTAGTCGGTTAAAAGTTTCGTTAACTGTATTGTTATCGATACAGTCGTCGCCGGCAGCCTCCCATAGTCGTGCCCTAAGTTTAGGCTTGCTATGAGAGTTGTAGATGACGGGCCTGAAGAAAGGTAGTTCTTGCAGGTCGTCGAATGTCATCGATTTAAGCTCGTCAGTCTGTGCGGCGTAATATCGAGCGACGGCTAGAAACCAGTTAATACCTGTAGGCGAATCTGGATGCGCAAGATGCATCCCATTTCTGCTGAATTGTCCGCTCTCAAGCACCGCCTTGATTTCGTCGTTCGAGATGTTCTTACATAGCTCATCACCTCGGGCGTGGCATCTTAGCATTCGATTCCAGTAGTCTACCGAGCATTCGACAATGGCATCGGCCCTTGTCTCGAGAGTGTTCTTAAGATTAAGTAGGTACACGTCATCTTCAAAACTCAAGCCTTCTTCCACAAGGTATTTTTTGGGAAGCAGAAATCGTGGCCCTTTGGGAATAGGCGTGTGCACAGTCCCGTAACCAGCCGGTTGAGACATATTCTCCGGGTGACTGACGGAATTCGCTTTTGCATCTGGGATGAATGTGTCTTCCGGTATAAATCCATCCCGCCTCAGTTTTTTGTAAATAAACGCCACCGCGTTCCAATGGTCATATCGGGTTTTGGGCTTATGGTCTTTGTTGTAGAGGTGATGGGAGTAGTGTGTAAGTATGAAGTTGCTCCAGTCATCTTCCGCAGGTGGGAACTTTAGCTGGAACTTGGCAATGTGCTTAAAGATATATTTGCTTGCCCGGAAGCGCCCCGAATAGCTAGTGTCGGCTCCAGTGATGCATAATACCCTTACCGCATCGGCTACTTTATTGAGCACTTTTTTGTCGATCCACGATGGAGTGTGGATTGTAGTAGTCCGGTAGCCGCGAATACATTCATCATCATCCCACTTGAATGTGATGCGATCATCCTGCACTTGGTAGGTAAGCATAATGAGATCCTACGCCAAAAACGGCATAGCGTAGTGATCTTACTGCTCTGGTCAAGCACTTTCGTGCGTGCTTCTAAAGTTTTAAACAGTGTATTAAAAGCATACTCTTACATGTGTTTCGGGACGGAATTTTGCATTAACCTCATGTCGCAGTGAAAGGTTGGCCGACAATTGATATGTTGTTTTGTATATCTGTTTGTCTGTGTTTCGCTGATAAGGAATTGCCGGCGTGGACGCTGATCAGCCAATACGCCGGGGGTAGGGATTAGGCTGGACGAGAGGGTTCGTCGTTATCGGCATACCTAAGCGTGGGTGAGCGCAAGGACGGCGGTTGCTCCTTCCCAGTGTACTTAGTTCCTAGGGAGTATTTCACTGAGAGATTGCTTGGTCACCCTCAACCAGGTGGTCTCTAATAGCTCTTTGCCGGGACTGCTGGCAGGGCATTAATTAAAGCAATATTGACTTAGCGTTTGAACCAATTATCGATTTATCTCGTCGCCGTGTTCTACGGAATACAAGCACTACCTCCGCATATATTTAGTCCGGTTGGTGTTCGGCCCCTAGCTTGTGGTATCGAGTCTAATATTAGGATCCGAATCGGCTTGAATCACGTCCAGCGCAACCGTAATTTTTTTCAGGTGTGACTGGACATTCCGCGCCTCGCCGCAGACAACACTGCGATACGGCCTGCTGTCCACCCTTGAGATTGGTGATTTGGGGGGGGGCAAAGGCGATGGACGGTGCGCTAGGGTTTCCTACCCGTCAATCCGAGGTGATGGGCAACCTGGCCACGATAACCTCATATCGATCATTGTGAGATCTCTCTTCCGTTCTCAGCGTATGGGAGGTAGTGGAGTGTCGATGAATTCAGCGTTTTTTCCGTCTGGGGTATCCGAAGCACATGGAAATGGGTGTCAAGTTTTAGGTGTCAAAAACGTTGGCTAAGCCGTTGATTCGTAAAGGGTTGCACCTTCTAGATGAATTCATGTGTCTAGAAAAGAATTTTGCTCGACATCAACGGCATCCTCGGCCTGGCCGCGTTGATGGGCGGGATCAAGCATGGCGAGCAGTCCTACAACGATGATTCGGCGCGCACTTACAGCGTGATGATCCTCACGGCGATGAGCGTGTCCATGGTGGTGCCGGAGTTCATTCCCGAGGCTGACTGGAAGATCTACTCGGCCTTCACCATCGGCGCGATGGTGGTGCTCTACACCCTGTTCCTGCGGATGCAGGTCGGTCCCCACAGTTACTTTTTCAGCTACAGCTACCCGCAAAAACGCCGCAGAAACGAGGCCGAGCAGGAGGCGCCGGCGATCAGTCTTGGGCTGTCCATTGGCACCCTGGTGTTTGGCGTGGTGGTGATCGGCGCCTTGGCCGAGGTGATGTCCAAGACCCTCGACCTGGGGCTGGAAGGGACGGGCGCACCGCCGGTGTTGACGGCGATCGTGGTCGCGGCGATTTCCGCGGCCCCGGAGATCCTTACGGCCTTGCGCGCAGCCTTGGCCAACCGTATGCAGTCGGTGGTCAACATTGCGTTGGGGGCGTCGTTGTCGACGGTGATTCTGACGGTGCCGGTGATGGAAGCCATGGCGCTGTACACCGGCCAGCCGTTTCAGATGGCCATGACGCCGGTGCAGACCGTGATGGTGTTCATCACCTTGATCGTCAGTGCGATCAACCTCAACGATGGCGAAACCAACGCCATCGAAGGGATGACTCACTTTGTGCTGTTTGCGACCTTCATTATGTTGTCGCTGCTGGGGCTTTAGCGGCTGCGCTGGCGAGCCAGCGCAGCGCTCAGGTCAGATCCCGCTGATCAACTGCCGAGCCGCCTGGCTGTGGTCGGCAATCAAGCCTTTGAGGTCCAGCCCTTCGACCTGGCCGTCGATCACCCGCCACTGGCCGCCGACCATCACCCGATCCGCCCGATCGGCACCGCACAGCAGCAACGCCGAGATTGGGTCATGGCTGCCGGAGAAGCGCAGTTCATCGAGTTTGAACAGGGCCAGGTCGGCCTGTTTGCCCACGGCCAGTTCGCCAATGTCACTGCGTCCCAACAGTTTTGCCGAGCCCTGGGTCGCCCAGCCCAGCACGCCCTCCGGGGTGATCTTCTCGGCGCCATAGCGCAGGCGCTGGATGTACAGCGCCTGGCGGGTTTCGAGGATCATGTTCGAAGCATCGTTGGACGCCGAACCGTCGACCCCCAGGCCCACCGGTGCGCCGGCGGCGATCAGGTCCAGGGTCGGGCAGATGCCCGAGGCCAGGCGCATGTTCGAGCTTGGGCAATGGCAGATGCCGGTACCGGCCGCGCCGAGGCGGGCGATTTCATCGGGGTTGAAGTGAATGCCGTGGGCCAGCCACGTGCGCGGGCCGAGCCAGCCGACGCTGTCCAGGTAGTCCACGGTGCGCAGGCCGAAGCGCTGCAGGCAGAAGTCTTCTTCGTCGAGGGTTTCGGCCAGGTGGGTGTGCAGGCGCACGTCCAGTTGGTCGGCCAGGGCGGCGCTGGCGGACATGATCTCTGGCGTTACCGAGAATGGCGAGCAGGGCGCCAGGGCGATCTGGATCTGTGCGCCGGCACCGCGCTCGTGGTATTCGGCGATCAGTCGCTGGCTGTCGGCGAGGATCACTTCGCCTTCCTGCACTGTCTGCTGCGGCGGCAGGCCACCGTCTTTTTCGCCAAGGCTCATCGAGCCCCGAGTAAGCATGGCGCGCATGCCCAGCTCGCGGACGCTCTCGACCTGCACGTCAATGGCGTTTTCCAGGCCGTCGGGAAACAGGTAGTGGTGGTCGGCGGCCGTGGTGCAACCCGACAGCAGCAATTCAGCCAGGGCGACCTTGGTGGCCAGCGCGAGTTTTTCCGGGGTCAGGCGGGCCCAGACCGGGTACAGGGTTTTCAGCCACGGGAACAATGGCTGGTTGACCACTGGGGCCCAGGCACGGGTCAGGGTCTGATAGAAGTGATGGTGGGTGTTGATCAGCCCCGGCAGGATCACGTGCTCGCGAGCGTCGAAAACCTGTCCACAGGGTGTTGCTGGCTGCTGCCCTTGCTTGAGCACTTCGACGATAACGCCGTCTTGCAGCACCAGGCCGCCACGGGCGTCGAGCTCGTTGGCCGTGAAGATGGCGAGAGGGTTTTTTAACCAGGTACGGGTCGCAGGCATTTGCCGGCTCCTCTGAAAGTTGGGTTCAGGTTCGCCAGCTCAGTGTTGCCCTGTCTGCTGATCCAGGTTCGTCGCGGGGACGAGGTGCCGAGTTTACTCAGGTTGTGCCGCGGTAGCAAAAGATCGCCGCCTGCGGCAGTTACGACGCGATAGGCGGCGATCTTCATGGCCTTACCAGGGAATGGTTTCGCCCTTGTAGTTGATGAAGTGATGCCCGCCCTGGCCGGCGTAGGCATTGACCTGGTCCACCAGGCCGCGGGTGCTGGTCTCGACATCCAGGTCGGCGCCTTCACCGCCCATGTCGGTTTTCACCCAGCCCGGGTGCAGGGACAGCACGGTGGGACGCTGTTCGCCCAATTGGCTGACAAAGCTGTTGGTCATGGAGTTCAGCGCCGCCTTGCTGGCCTTGTACAGGGCCAGCTCCGGCGCGTCCGGCATGGTCACGCTGCCGAGCACCGAACTCATGAACGCCAGCACCCCGGTGCCGGGACGGATCTGCCCGACAAAACGCTGGGCCAGGTTGATCGGTGCCACGGCATTGGTGAAGAACAATTGGCCGACCTCGGCCAGGGTCGCGCCGCCGGGTGTCTGCACGTCCGGGCCCTTGACCCCGGCGTTGACGAACAGCAGGTCGAACACCTGAGCCTTGAGCCGCTGGCTGAGGGCGAGTACGGCGGGCTGATCGTCCATGTCCAGTTGTTCGATCTGCACCTTGCCCAGGGCCTGCAGTGCCTGGGCGTTCTGTGGGTTGCGTACGGTGGCGGTGACCTGCCAGCCGTCGGCCAGCAGGGTTTTCACCAGGCCGAGGCCCAAGCCCCGGGAGGCGCCGATGATCAACGCGGTTTTTGCCGTAGACATGAGTGGCTTCCTGAAAAAGAGGGTTATGGGTTCAGCGGACTGCGTGGTCCGAGCCGTTGGCTGGGGGCTTGACCCTTGAGCATACTCCAGGGTTTAGCCTTGGGGCTCCCTGAATAATAAACGGAGTATTCGCCATGTGGACCCCTCAACAGTATCGCCGACTGGTGCGCAGAAGTGCCTGGTATGACCTGATTGTGATGGCGGCGTTTGTCACGCCCTGGAGTTTTACCGCGTTGCACGGCCTGCTGTCTGGCTTGAGTCAGGTGCTCGACTTGCCCGGTGAGTTGCCGGTCTTTGCACCGGCGCACATGCTGATGGCCAATCTGCTGGGCTCGATTGTCTGCGTCTGGTCGGTGCTGCGGATCCGCGATCCGCAGGCGGTGTACGGCCGCTATGACGCGGCCGGGCGGTTTCTCTTTGCTACCTGGCAGGCTTATGCCTTGTTGCACGGGGCGACCGGGTTGCTGGCGCTGTTCCTGGTCGTTGAGCTGGCATGGGGCATTGCCCAGGTGTTGCCGGTCAGGCAGCCAGCGCCAGCCGGCCCGCTGACGTCGGCACCTGTGGCCTGAGCGCTAATGCCCGGCCTGCCACGGCTGCCCCAGCGACATCGGCGCATACAGGCGTGTGCGCACGGCGTCGCGTGACAGCAGTACCAGTACCAGGATGGTTGCCACATAGGGCAGCATCGCCAGCAAGCTGGAGGGGATGGCCAGGCCCAGCCCCTGGGCGACCAGATGCACGATGCTCGCCAGCCCGAACAGGTAGGCCCCCAGCAACAGGCGCCAGACACGCCAGCTGGCGAACACCACCAGCGCCAGGGCAATCCAGCCCCGTCCGGCACTCATGTTTTCTGCCCACATCGGCGTGTAGGCCAGCGACAGGTAAGCCCCGGCCAACCCGGCCATGGCGCCGCCGAACAACACCGCCAGGGTCCGTACCCGCAGCACCGGGATGCCCATGGCACTGGCGGCGTCGGGGTTTTCGCCGACGGCCTGGATGATCAGTCCCACCCGGCTTTTGAGCAGCACCCAGGCCACCACGGCAAACAGGGCAAACGACAGGTACACCAGCAGGTCCTGGGTAAACAGCATGCGCCCGATCAACGGGATTTCGCTGAGCCAGGCAATGGCTACCGGCTCGAACCCGGCCAGGGGTTTGCCGACCCACGCCGCGCCGACGAATGTCGAGAGGCCGACGCCAAAGATCGTCAGGGCCAACCCCGTCGCCACCTGGTTGGCATTGAACAGCAGTGCCACCACGGCAAACAGTGCCGACAGCAGCATGCCGGCGACCATCGCCAGCAGGACGCCGAGCCACAGATGGCCGCTGTTCAGGGCGACGATGAAACCGATCACCGCGCCAAACAGCATCATGCCTTCCTGGCCCAGATTGAGGACTCCGGTTTTTTCACAGATCAGTTCACCCAGCGCCACCAGCAACAGCGGTGTGCCGCAGCGGACCATGGCATAGAGAATGTTGCCCAGCAGATCGATATCCATCACAGCGCTCCTGCTTGCACGTGGGTCGCCGGTGCACGCCGCGCCCAGCGCAGGTTCAGCCGGGGGCGGTAGAGGATCAACACATCACAGGCCAGGAGGAAAAACAGCATCATCCCCTGGAACAGTTGGGTGATGGCGGGGGGCAGGTTCATGCTCATCTGCGCGCTTTCGCCGCCGAGGTACAGCAGCGCCATCAGCAGGCTGGCAAACAGGATGCCGATGGGGTTGAGTCGGCCGAGAAAGGCCACCGTGATTGCGGCATAGCCATAGCCCGGCGACACTTGCGGCACCAGTTGGCCGATCGGGCCGCTGACTTCGCAGACCCCGGCCAACCCGGCCAGCCCTCCACTGATCAGCAGCGCCAGCCAGACCAGGCGCTTGTGGCGAAAACCGACGAAGGCTGCCGCACGTTTATCCAGGCCCAGGACCTTGATCTGAAAACCGATAAAACTTTTCTGCAGCAGCACCCACACCGCTACCAGTGCCAGCAGGGCGAAATACACCCCGGCGTGCACCCGGCCCTCTGCAGTGAGCAGTGGCAAGCGGCTGGCCTCGCCGAACATCGCCGACTCGGGAAAGTTGAAGCCCGCCGGGTCCTTCAAGGGCCCGTGCACGCAGAACAGCAACAGGTTCAGGGCGATGTAATTGAGCATGATGCTGGTGAGGATTTCGTTGGCGTTGAAGCGCGTGCGCAGCCAGGCGGTGAGCCCCGCCCACAGCGCGCCGGCGAGGGTGCCGGTGCCCAGGACCAGGACCAGCGCCCAGCGGCTTTGCCAGTCGATCAGGTGCACCGCTGCGGCGCTGCCCGCTAGGGCGCCGAGCAGCAATTGGCCTTCGGCGCCGATGTTCCAGATGCGCGCTTGATAAGCCACCGCCAGGCCCAGCGCGCAGAGCAGGATGGGCAAGGCCTTGACCAACAGTTCGCTGACGCCATACCCGTCGCTGATTGGCGCGATCAGCAGGGTGTGCAGGGTCAACAGCGGGTCATGACCCAGGGCGATGAACAGTAGCGAACCACACGCCAGGGTCAGGGCGGCGGCCAGCAAGGGCGAGCACCAGAGCATCAGGCGCGAATGCTGGCCACGGGGTTCTAGGGAAAGCAGCATGGGAAACTCCGTCAAGCCAGTGCAGGTGCGGGTGAGTGAGGGCGGTCGAACTGGCCGGCCATCCAGGCGCCGACTTCGCTCAGGGTGGTGCTCGCCGTCGGTTGTTGTGCCGACAAGCGCCCGCCACACAGGGCGGCCAGGCGGTCGCTGATGTGCAGCAGTTCGTCGAGGTCTTCGGAGATCACCAGGATGGCCGCCCCGGCATCGCGCAGGGTTATCAGTGCGCGGTGAATGGTCGCCGCCGCGCCGACATCCACACCCCAGGTCGGGTGGGCGGCGACCAGCAGGCGGGGCTGCTGGAGGATCTCGCGACCGAGGATGAATTTCTGCAGGTTACCGCCGGACAGGCTGCGGGCCGGGGCCTGGGCACCCGCTGCCTTGACCGCGAAGCGCTGGATGATGGTCTCGGCCAGCGCCACGACCTTGGCGCGCTGGATCAGCCCATGGCTCACTAGGCCCTGTTGGAAGGCTGTGAGCAGGGCATTGTCGGCCAGGCTCAACTCCGGCACCGCCGCATGCCCGAGGCGTTCGGCCGGGACGAAGGCCAGGCCCAGCCGGCGCCGCGCATCCGGTGGCAAGTCGGCCACCGCTTGGTCGGCGAAGGCGATGCGCGAGGCGTCCTGGCGCGGCAGGCGCTGCTCGCCACTGAGCAGGGCCAGCAACTCGTCCTGGCCATTGCCCGCCACCCCGGCAATGCCGACCACCTCACCGCTGCGTACCTGCAGGTCGATGTCGTGCAGCGAGCAGCCGAACGGGTCCGGGTTGGCCCACGATAGGCCGCTGACCGTGAGGAACGTCGCGCCGCCACTGGCCTTGGGGTAGTCGACGAGCCACTGGGCGGCGTCGCCGACCATCAGTTGCGCCAGTTGTTGATCGGAGCATTCAGCGGGTCGGCAATGCCCGGCCACGCGCCCGCCGCGCAGGACGGTGGCGCTGTGGCACAGGGCGCGCACTTCTGCGAGTTTGTGGCTGATGAACAGAATGCTGCAGCCCTCGCTGGCCAGGCGGCGCAGGGTGACGAACAGTTCGTCGGCCTCCTGCGGGGTCAGCACCGAGGTCGGCTCGTCGAGGATCAACAGGCGAATGTCCTGCATCAGGCAGCGCACGATCTCGACCCGCTGGCGCTCGCCGATCGACAGGCTGTGGACCAGGCGTTGTGGCTCCAGCACCAGGCCGTAGCGCTGCGCCACCTCGCGGATTTTCGGCGCCAGGGCCTGTGGTGCACCGGCGGTCGCGCCCATGGCCAAGGCGATGTTCTGCGCCACCGTGAGGGTTTCAAACAGGGAAAAATGCTGGAACACCATGCCAATGCCCAGGCTGCGGGCCTGGGCCGGATTGCGCAGGCTAACGCGCTGGCCTTGCCAGTGCATGTCCCCCGAGTCGGCGTGGGTGACCCCGTAGATGATTTTCATCAGGGTGCTTTTGCCGGCGCCGTTTTCACCGAGCAGGGCGTGGATTTCGCCGGGTTGAATACACAGGTCGATGCCATCGTTGGCCAGGCAGCCGGGGTATCGCTTGCTGATGCCGTGCAGTTGCAGGCGTGGCATTGGAGTGGGAATCGGGATGGGGTTTGGCATCACAGGCTCGGGTCGTTGAACGAGAGGCCTGTGGCAAAGCAATTTCCTGGCCATTGAGTCAGGAAAGTGCTGAAAGGCGCAGCGCGCCGGGCTCAGTGGATAACGTTGGGCGGGTGCCGCTGGCGCAGCAGGCACCACTTCGGGGCGGCCCTGGAGACCATGGTGCAGGAACGCTTGGGAGTTAATTGGTTAAAAAATGATCATTGTCCTGCGACCTATGCCAGCTCTGCCACTGCGCCAGCCATGAACGGGTTATCCACAGGTTGCTCCACAGTATTTGTGCGCAAGCCAAAGACTTGGGCATAAGCACGGCGGGCCTTTGTTCTAAAGCGGCTAAACCGCTCTAAGCAATTGTTTTGCGGTGCAAATGACCTGCAGAACAGGCAATTGGATGAAAACTGATCAATGCCCGCAAAGCCACGTGACAGAAGGGTTACAGCGCGATGTACTCAGGTTATCCACAGTCGGGTGCACAGCGCTTGTGGGCAAGTGTCAGGCTGCAGGGCATGCCCCAAAGCATTGCAGCCTGGCTGTGCATAAAGTGACCAGTGTTCAGCGTTGCAGCAGAATCCGCCCACGGCTCAGGCCCGCCAGTTGCGCCTGCAAGGTGTCGATCTGTGGTTCGGCCACGGCCAACTGCAAATGCACGCCATTGGCCGTGAACTGTTCATCCACCACCAGCCCACCGGACTCGGCCACCCGCAACTTGACGAGCGCCAGCTCACTGAAGGCGCAGTCGCAGCCCAGCGGCACCCGGCTGATCAGTTCTATCTTTGCAGCGCCCTGCAGGCATTTGTTGGCGCTGCCACCGTAGGCGCGGGCCAGGCCGCCCGTGCCCAACTGGATGCCGCCGTACCAACGAATCACCAGTACCGCCACCTGGTCGCAGTCCTGGGCTTCGATCGCCGCCAGTATCGGCCGACCTGCGGTGCCGCCGGGCTCGCCGTCGTCGCTGCTGCGGTATTGGTCGGCAAATTTCCAGGCCCAGCAGTTGTGTGACGCATTCAGGTCGCTGTGCTGTTCAAGAAAGGCTTGCGCCTCGGCGCTGCTGGTGATCGGCGCTGCGAGGGCGATGAAGCGGCTTTTGCGAATCTCTTCGCGATACTCGCAAAGGCCGGCGAGGGTAAAAGGCATGGTGACTGTCTTAGATGGCGGGAGTGAGGCCGCAGCCCTTGAGGATGATGCGGATCAGGTTGTTGCCGGCGTCATCGATGTCCTGGCGGGTCAGCTTGCTGCGGCCGGTGACGCGGCAGATCTGGGTGGCGAAGTCGGCATAGTGCTGGGTGCTGCCCCACAGCAGGAAGATCAGGTGCACCGGATCGACGGGGTCCATCTTGCCTGCGTCGATCCAGGCCTGGAACACGCTGGCGCGCCCCTGGAACCAGGCGCGGTAGTCCTGGTTGAAATACTCGCTCAGGCATTCGCCGCCGCTGATCACTTCCATGGCGAACACCCGTGAAGCCTGGGGATGGCGACGGGAGAACTCCATCTTGGCGCGGATGTAGCGGGTCAGCGCTTCGGCGGGGTCGTCCTCGGCGGTGAGGGTATTGAAGGTGCTGTCCCACAATTCGATGATGTTGCTCAGCACCCCGATGTACAGGCCGAGCTTGTTGGTGAAGTAGTAGTGCAGGTTGGCTTTGGGCAGGCCGGCATTCTGCGCAATGGTGTTCATGCTGGTGCCTTTGAAGCCGTGCCGGGCGAATTCCACTTCGGCGGCCTTGAGGATGGTCTCCTCGTTTTTCTGACGAATACGGCTGGCTGGTTTACCGCTGTGGGCTGGGACTTCAAAGGTCATGGACGTTTCCGGGCAAGTCAGTGGGGGCGCCAGTGCGTTGATAACGCACCCGCGGGCATCCGACAAGCCTTGGTGAGGCAAATGCGTGGTTTGCAGGGGCTCAACGCGTCGCCGCCAGGCTCTCGAGAAAGCTTTCCAGTACCAAGTGCGGGCGCCGGCCCTTGCGTGTGACCGATGCCAGGCTCAGGTCATAAAAGCGTGAGTCTGGCTTGAGTGTCCGCAGGCGACCTTGCTGGACCCACAGGCTGGCGTAGTGATCGGGCAGGTAGCCGATGTAGCGCCCGGTCAGGATGAGGAACGCCATGCCTTCGCGATCGGAGGCGCTGGCGGTGCAATTGAGCGCCTGGTAGTGGGCCTGGATGTCGGCGGGCAAGCGGAAGGTCGGGGCAATCGCGTCCTGGCTGTTGAGGCGCGCATCGTCCAGTTGTTTATCGTCGACGTAGAACAGTGGGTGGCCGACCGCGCAGTAGAGCAATGAGCGCTCGCTGTACAGTGGCTGGTACTCCAGGCCCGACAAGGCGCTGGCCTGGGGCACCACGCCGACGTGCAGGCGGCCGTCGAGCACCCCCTGTTCGACTTCGTTGGGCGCGATCATGCGGATCTGGATCTGCACATCCGGCCCGCGCTCCTTCAACTGCGCCAGGGCGTGGGTAATGCGCATGTGGGGCAGGGTGACCAGGTTATCGGTCAGGCCGATGGTCAACTCGCCGCGCAGGTGCTGGTGCAGGCCATTGACCTCGGTGCGAAAACTTTCCAGGGCACTTAACAGCTGCAGGGCCGACTGGTAGACCTCACGACCCTCTTCCGTCAGGGAGAACCCGGCGCGGCCGCGTTGGCACAGGCGCAGGCCGAGGCGTTGTTCCAGATCGCTCATTTGCTGGCTGATGGCCGAACGACCGATCCCCAGCACGCTTTCCGCCGCCGAGAAGCCACCGCACTCGACCACGCTGCGAAAGATCCGCAACAGGCGGATATCAAAGTCGCTGACTTGTGCCAGCGGATCGGGGCGACGGCTGCTCATAGTTTAGTAACGGCCTGACTGAAGGTTAGAAAAGTTGGATTTCACCGACTTTATCGCCGTGGCAACTTAGCTGCAACAACGCTTTTTAATCCCTACGCCGCTTATTGCCTTGCGAGGTTTTGCCGATGAACCTGCCTGAAAACGCCCCGACGTCCCTGGCCAGCCAGCTCAAGCTTGATGCCCACTGGATGCCGTACACCGCCAACCGCAATTTCCAGCGTGACCCACGCCTGATCGTGGGGGCTGAAGGCAGCTGGCTGATCGATGATAAGGGCCGCAGGGTCTATGACTCGCTGTCGGGCCTGTGGACCTGCGGCGCCGGGCACACTCGCAAGGAAATCCAGGAGGCGGTGGCCAAACAGTTGGGCACCCTCGACTATTCGCCGGGCTTCCAGTACGGGCATCCGCTGTCTTTCCAACTGGCCGAAAAAATCACTGACCTGACCCCGGGCAACCTGAACCACGTGTTCTTCACTGACTCGGGTTCCGAGTGTGCCGACACCGCGGTGAAAATGGTGCGTGCCTACTGGCGTCTGAAAGGCCAGGCGACCAAGACCAAAATGATCGGCCGGGCCCGTGGTTACCACGGGGTGAATATCGCCGGCACCAGCCTGGGCGGCGTCAACGGTAACCGTAAGCTGTTCGGCCAGGCGATGATGGACGTCGATCACCTGCCGCACACCTTGCTGGCGAGCAACGCGTATTCCCGTGGCATGCCCAAGGAGGGCGGTATTGCCCTGGCCGATGAACTGCTCAAGTTGATCGAGCTGCATGACGCTTCGAACATCGCAGCGGTGTTCGTCGAGCCCATGGCTGGTTCCGCCGGGGTGCTGGTGCCGCCAGAGGGCTACCTCAAGCGCCTGCGGGAAATCTGCGATCAGCACAATATCCTGCTGGTGTTCGACGAAGTGATCACCGGCTTTGGTCGTACCGGTTCGATGTTCGGTGCTGACAGCTTTGGCGTGACCCCGGACCTGATGTGCATTGCCAAGCAAGTCACCAACGGTGCGATTCCCATGGGGGCGGTGATTGCCAGCTCCGAGATCTACCAGACCTTCATGAACCAGGCGACCCCGGAATACGCGGTGGAATTCCCCCACGGCTATACCTACTCGGCCCACCCGGTGGCGTGCGCCGCGGGTCTGGCGGCACTCGACCTGCTGCAGAAGGAAAACCTGGTGCAGAGCGTGGCCGAAGTCGCACCGCATTTCGAAAATGCGCTGCATGGTCTCAAGGGCTCGAAGAACATCATCGACATTCGTAACTACGGCCTGGCCGGTGCAATCCAGATTGCCCCGCGCGACGGCGATGCCATCGTGCGTCCGTTCGAAGCCGGTATGGCCCTGTGGAAAGCCGGGTTCTACGTGCGCTTCGGCGGCGATACCCTGCAGTTCGGGCCAACGTTCAACAGCCAGCCAAAAGACCTGGATCGCCTGTTCGATGCGGTCGGCGAAGTGCTGAACAAGATCGACTGATTGTCCGCAAAACGGCAGGAGCCGAGCGTGCTCACGCTTTTCGGATTGAAAGGCGCCATTGCCACTCGGCTGCTTGCCTCGCTGTCTATATATAGAAGGCGTCCCTCGGCGGACGCCCGCCAACCGAATTCAGGAGCCCCGCATGAGCCTCATCCCGCATTTGATCAATGGTGAACTGGTGACCGACAACGGTCGCACCGCTGACGTGTTCAACCCGTCCACCGGTCAAGCGATTCATAAAGTGCCGTTGGCCAGCCGCGAAACCATCCAGCAGGCCATCGACGCCGCCAAGGCCGCGTTCCCGGCCTGGCGCAACACACCGGCGGCCAAGCGCGCCCAGGTGATGTTCCGCTTCAAGCAACTGCTGGAGCAGAACGAGGCACGTATCTCGCAACTGATCAGCGAAGAGCACGGCAAGACTCTGGAAGATGCCGCCGGTGAACTGAAGCGTGGGATCGAGAACGTCGAGTTCGCGTGTGCCGCACCGGAAATCCTCAAGGGCGAGTACAGCCGTAACGTCGGGCCGAACATCGATGCCTGGTCGGATTTCCAGCCCCTGGGTGTGGTGGCCGGCATCACGCCGTTCAACTTCCCGGCCATGGTGCCGCTGTGGATGTACCCGCTGGCGATCGTCTGCGGCAACTGCTTCATCCTCAAACCCTCCGAGCGTGACCCGAGCTCCACCCTGCTGATTGCCCAGCTGTTGCTGGAAGCCGGTTTGCCCAAGGGCGTGATGAGTGTGGTGCACGGCGACAAGTCGGCGGTGGACGCGCTGATCGAGGCGCCGGAAGTCAAAGCCTTGAGCTTTGTCGGGTCGACCCCGATTGCCGAGTACATCTATGCCGAAGGCACCAAGCGCGGCAAGCGTGTGCAGGCCCTGGGCGGGGCGAAGAACCATGCGGTACTGATGCCGGATGCGGACCTGGACAACGCGGTCAGCGCCCTGATGGGGGCGGCGTACGGTTCGTGCGGCGAGCGTTGCATGGCGATCTCGGTGGCTGTGTGCGTGGGCGATCAAGTGGCCGATGCCCTGGTGGCCAAGCTGGTCCCCCAGATCAAGGCGCTGAAAATCGGTGCGGGCACTTCCTGCGGGCTGGACATGGGCCCACTGGTCACCGGCCAGGCGCGGGACAAGGTCAGCGGCTATGTCGATGACGGCGTCGCGGCTGGCGCCAAGCTGGTGGTCGATGGTCGTGGCCTGAGCGTGGCGGGGCATGAGGAGGGGTTCTTCCTGGGTGGCTGCCTGTTCGATAACGTCACGCCGCAGATGCGCATCTATAAAGAAGAGATCTTCGGCCCGGTGTTGTGTGTGGTTCGGGTCAATAGCCTGGAAGAGGCGATGCAACTGATCAACGATCACGAATACGGTAACGGCACCTGCATCTTCACCCGTGACGGTGAAGCGGCTCGCTTGTTCTGTGATGAGATCGAAGTGGGCATGGTCGGCGTCAACGTACCGCTGCCAGTGCCAGTGGCGTATCACAGCTTTGGTGGCTGGAAACGCTCGCTGTTCGGCGACCTGCATGCGTATGGCCCGGACGGTGTGCGCTTCTACACGCGCCGCAAAGCCATTACCCAGCGCTGGCCACAGCGTGCAAGCCATGAAGCCTCTCAGTTCGCTTTCCCTAGCTTGTAATTCGCCAGGTAACGCAAAGGCCGCCCCAACGGGGCGGCCTTTGCGTTTTCGGGGCTTCTTTGGCCTTTGTGACAGAAATATGAAAATAGCGGTTGACGGCAGATTCCAGG